>CAWFQJ010000004.1:0-421351 GCA_963817995.1 uncultured Alphaproteobacteria bacterium | reverse complement strand
CTCCGCCCGCCTCGACTACGTAGGTCTTGCTCATGGCGCGCAACCGACCCGCGGAGCGCACTGTAATGGCGCGATAGCCAAGATCGATCAGGCGCCGATCCTCTAGCCGGCGCAGGATCCGCGCCGGCAGCGTTGCGCGACAGATGGGCCATGGCGGCGAGCTCGGCCTGGGACACCTCGGCGCTCAGGTCTTCGGCCAGCGCCGAATTCTTCATAGCGGGCGCCGGAGAGTCGAAGCAGCACGGCGATGCAGCGTCGTTCATGATCACGGATCAACAGGTCGGCCGCGGCCCCGATGGCGATCTGCATGTTCTCCACCGCCACGCGCCGATATGACGCCACCACTCTGGCCGGTTGGATGTCATCCTCTGGATGGCGGTCAGCGGCAGATGGGCGAAGACGCAATCGGTGCGCGCGGCGACGGTTATGCGTCGCGATACGCCCGTCAGGGCCGGACCGGCCCCGAACCAGAACCCGGGCTGGCCGACATGGACGATATAGGCGTCTGGATTGCCGAGCGGCGTGGCGATCTCGATCGCCCCTGCGCAGACACCGAACATGCCGCCAACCTCGTCGCCGCTATGATATAAAGGCTGGCCGGCCTGCCGGCGTGACACCAGACTGGCGGCAAAATCGCGCCTGGAATTCCGCGGGCGTTCCGGCGAGCCAGCCGGTCTGGGCCAGGATCGCCGCGTATTCGTCCCCCATCACCGTGACCACCGTCGGCGCGACGCCGCCCTGTTCGGGGCCACCATGACGATTGCCCACCGGTGGTCAATATCCGTGGATATGGAGTGGACCGCTGAGAGGTAAGGCCCTGGAGCCGATCAGGCCTGGGCGGCGTCGCCAAAGGCGTGCCTGCGCCAGGCGCGGTAGGGAATGGCGACAACGATATTGATGAGAATGTAGAGCAGGATGGCGGCCATGGCGAGCTTGCCCCGCTCGAAGTTGGCCCCGGCGATGGCGATGGCGATCCCGGGGTGGCGCGAGGAGCTGGCGATCGCCAGGACGGTCCGGTTGGCCGGTTCCGGGCCGCCGAGCAGGTGGCCGCTGACCAGCCCGACCAGGATGAAGGCGATGATGGCCGGCAGGGTTCCGCTGCCGATCAGCGAGAGCATGGCCGGCGCCGCCTTGATCAGCAGGGGCACGACCGCCACGATCAGAAGGATCGGCGCGAATTTGAGATCGGGCCGGCGATGGTATCGGCAAATCCGCGGGCAAGTCGCCCCACGATCAGGCCGGCGCCGATCGGGGCGAGGACGTTCTCGGCAATAATGATCGCCACGGCCTTGAACGAGAAATCCGCGTCGCGGCCAAAGGTGCCGCGAGCAGATGAACGGAAACGGGCACGGTTACGATCGCCAGAAGCGCCACGAGGACCATCAAGAGTCGACGTCATAGGAGCCATCGCCGCTGGCCTTGGCCGCCTTCTTGGGAAGCAGGGGCGGGATCGGCGACACCGCCAGGCAGATGAGGCCGATCTTCACTTCCGGCTTGAGGTCGAAGATGGCGATCATGACCGCGGTCGCCACCGGCACGATGACGCTGATCGAGACGACCGACCGGATGAGCAGACCCGGCCGGGTGATGACATAAACCAGGTCCTTGGGCCGGGTGCTCAGGCCCAGGGCGAACACCATAAGAAGGATGCTGGCCTTGATGGTGAGGTGGATCAGTTCGGCCATTGGGCGGATTCCGTGCGGCGGCCGCGCGGGGCCGGCTAGGTGAGGGTGACTTCGACCGTCCCGATTTTTCCGTCGAAGCGGAACGGCGCGCGGTCGAAATAGTCGAGCGACACCGGCGAGCCGAGGTCCACGCCGACGTCGAAGGTCTCGCTCGCGGAGAAGGCCGCCGGCACGGTCCGCTTGACATCGTCGCGTCATGACCGTCTTGCCGTCCACGGTGATCGACACGGCCGCCGGGCGCGCCGGGCTGGACGATCACGGTGTCGACCTCGATCCGATGCTTGCCGGCGCCGAGCGCTCCGGCCGAGCGCCCGATGTAGCGCTCGATCATCATCATGTTGTATTCGTAGACGAGCCGGCCGTTGTCCAGTAGAGCGTGAGGCCGCCGCCGAGCCGCCCAGGCATAGAGCACGCCGGAAGCGTTCTCGCCAACTTCGAGCTCCACCGTAACCTGATTGCTTTCGCGGCCGAGGCCCGGCGCGGCGAATTCGGGCATGCGGGTGGTCGTCGCGTCGAAGGTCCAGTGGCTGTAGGGAGCCTTGACCCGGTCC
This sequence comes from uncultured Alphaproteobacteria bacterium, assembly GCA_963817995.1. Classification (GTDB taxonomy): domain Bacteria; phylum Pseudomonadota; class Alphaproteobacteria; order Caulobacterales; family Caulobacteraceae; genus Acaudatibacter. The sequence goes on along the minus strand of CAWFQJ010000004.1, from coordinate 419,115 downwards.
TCCGGATGGAGGCGCGTCCAGAGCCCGCCGCCGACCGGGAACACCTTGTTGGCCTCCGCCTCCGTGAGAAACAGCTCCTTCAGCTCAGCCAGGCGGTCAGGGTGCTTGGGCGGCGAGGTCGTTGGCCTGCGAGAAGTCGGTGGTGAGGTCGTACAGCTCCCACACGTCCTTGTTCGCATCCCAGGTCGCGAGCCCGGGCTCACGTTCAGCCAGGGGATGAGCGGGCCGAAGGCGCAGGCGATACCAGCCGTCGCGATAGATGCCGCGGCTGCCGTTGTTCTCGAAATACTGGGTCGTCTTTCGCCCGGGCGCGTCGGCGTCGGCGAAGGTGTAGGCCATGCTGACGCCGTCGATCGGGTCCTGCGCGATCGCCGTTGACCTCGTCCGGCGGCTTGATGCCCGAGCAGCTCGTAGATGCGTCGGGGCGATGTCGTTGACGTGATGGAACTGCGGCCTCGGCGCCGCGTCCGGCTTGATCCCCTTGGGCCACGAGACCACCATCGGGTTGCGCGTGCCGCCGAAATGCGCGGCGACCAGCTTGGTGGACCTGGAACGGCGTGCTCGCCGGCCCAGGCCCAGCCGGCGTGGTACATGTTGTCGACCTTGGGCCCGCCCAGCGCGTCCAGTCCGCCGATCGCGTCGAGGGCGGCGATCTGCTGCGCGATCGTGTTCGGCATGCTGTTCTGGGCCAGCAGCTCGCTGATCGTCCCGTTCTGGCCCTCGGCGCTCGAACCGTTGTCGCCCCAGATATAGAAGATGAGGGTGTTGTCGCGCAGGCCCAGTCGCTCCAGCCCGTCCACCAGCTTGCCGACCTGGGCGTCGGCGTGCTCGACGAAGCCGGCGAACACCTCCATCAGGCGGCGCTGGAACGGCTTTTCCGCATCCGGGATGCTGTCCCAGGCGGCCATGGTGTCGGGACGCGGCGTGAGCGCCGTCTCGGCCGGGATCCAGCCCTTGGCCTTCTGGCGCGCGAACACCCGTTCGCGATAGGCGTCCCAGCCGTCGTCGAACTGGCCCTTGTACTTGTCGGCCCAGTCCTTGAACACATGATGCGGGCCATGGGCGGCGCCGGGGGCCCAGTACATGAGGAACGGCTTGTCCGGCGTGAAGGACCGGTGCTTGCGCAGCCAGGCCAGGGCCTTGTCCGCCAAGTCCTCGGTGAGGTGATAGGTCTCGCTCGTGGGCGGCTCGATCGGAGTTGTGTTCTCGAACAGCCGCGGCTCGTACTGCGAGGTCTCGCCGGCCAGGAAGCCGTAGAAATAGTCGAAGCCATAGCCGGTGGGCCAGCGCTCGAACGGGCCCATGGCCGTGGTCTCGGTGGCCGGGGTGTTGTGCCACTTGCCGAAGGCCGAGGTCTTGTAGCCGTAGTCCTTGAGCACCTCGGCCAGAGTGGCGGCGCTCTTGGGAATGACGCCGGTATAGCCGTCGAAGTCCAAGGCCCGCTCGGCGATGGTGCCCGAGCCGACACGGTGGTGGTTGCGCCCGGTCAGAAGCGCCGCGCGGGTGGGCGAACAGATCGATGTGGTGTGAAAGCGGTTGTAGCTCAGTCCCTCGCTGGCCAACCGGGTGAGGGTGGGCGTGGCGATCTCGCCGCCGAAGGTGTCGGGAAGGCCGAAGCCGACGTCATCGAGCAGCACGATCAGGATGTTGGGCGCATCCGCCGGCAGGCGATCAGGCTCGACCCGCCGAACGTGTTTGGACTGCTGGAGGGTGGGGCCGGCCACGCTGGCTGTTGGAGCGGGTGGAAACGGAAAATCGAGCCGTCGTTCGCCATTGAGTTCGCCGCTCCGTCGCGCCCCTGCCCAAAAGGTGCCGCGTCCGGACCGAGGGGGGACTCTTCCCGGACGCGGCTCACGAGGTTCCGGCGCCACGCTCCGCGCCAGACTTCGTGAACCGGCGCCCGCCGTGCGATACAAGGGTGGGTCGCACGCCGGGTCTGTAGCCTTCTGTAGCGGACAGCGCGGGCAAGGATTGACCAGGGGCGGGCAATTGCGGGTGGTCGAACAATTAGAGCACACTTGACGAACAAATAGGGAACATATAATCCTCCCGGCTTTACCGAGAAGGTGATGGTCATGTTTCGCTTCGTTCGTGAATCTCTGGCGCTTGCTTCCGTCGCCAGCTTCGTTTGGATGGTCTGCCAGGTCGCCCAATTCGCTGGCTGAGTCGCCGGCGCGCAGGGGGCCTAATTCAGGAGCCAAGGCATGTCGATCGACGCGGAAGGTTTCGTCCATCTGCGGGTGCGCTCGGCCTATTCGCTGCTGGAAGGCGCCATCAAGGCCGACGCCATCGGCCGGCTGGCGGCGGCGGCGGGCATGCCGGCGGTGGCGCTGACCGACCGGGCCAACCTGTTCGGCGCGCTGGAATTCTCCGTCGTCACCAAGGACGCGGGCGTCCAGCCGATCGTCGGCTGCGCCCTGCCGGTGACCGGCATCGGCGAGGGCCGTCCGGAGCGCTGGGCGCGGACGCCGACCATCGTGCTGCTGGCCCAGAACGAGACCGGCTATCGCAACCTCTGCGAGCTTTCCTCGGCGGCCTTCCTCGAGGTCGAGGCCGACCGACGAGCCGCATGTGCCCTGGGCCAAGGTCGCCGAGCACGCCGAGGGCCTGATCCTGCTGTCCGGCGGGCCGGACGGGCCGGTCGATCCGCTGTTCGCCGCCGGCCGGAGCGGCGGAGGGCCGCGCGGCGCTGGCCGAGATGCAGCGCGTGTTCGGCGACCGCTTCTACGTCGAGCTGCAGCGCCACGGCCTGGCGAGCCGAGGCGGCCGCCGAGCCGGGCCTGGTCGCCTGGGCCTACGAGAACGACGTGCCGCTGGTGGCCACCAACGACGTCTATTTCGCCAAGGCCGAGACCTGCACCGGCGCACGACGCCCTGCTGTGCATCGCCGACGGCGCCTTCGTCGGCCAGGAGGAGCGGCGGCGGGTCACCGCCGAGCACTGGTTCAAGCCGGCGCGCGGCGATGCGCGCGCTGTTCGCCGACCTGCCGGAGGCCTGCGACAACACCCTCGAGATCGCCCGCCGCTGCGCCTTCATGGTCAAGAAGCGCGATCCGATCCTGCCGCGCTTCCCCACCGTGGGCGGGCCGCTCGGAGGACGAGGAACTGGCCGACCAGGCCCGCGAGGGCCTGACGCGCGCGCCTGGACGCCGCGCCGCCGGCCGGACGGCGAGGACGCCTACTGGGCGCGGCTGGAGCGCGAGATCGGCGTCATCCAGCCGATGGGCTTCTCCGGCTACTTCCTGATCGTGTCGGACTTCATCAAGTGGGCGATGGCGCACGGCATTCCGGTGGGGCCGGGGCGGGGCTCGGGCGCCGGCTCGCTGGTGGCCTGGTCGCTGCTGATCACCGGCCTCGATCCGCTGCGCTTCGGCCTGCTGTTCGAGCGCTTCCTCAATCCCGAGCGGGTGTCGATGCCCGACTTCGACATCGACTTCTGCCAGGAGCGGCGCGAGGAGGTGATCGCCTACGTCCAGGCGAAGTACGGCGCGCGACCGGGTCGCCCAGATCATCACCTTCGGCACCCTGCAGGCGCGCGCGGTGCTGCGCGACGTCGGCCGGGTGATGCAGCTGCCGCTGGGCCTGGTCGACCGGCTGGCCAAGATGGTGCCGAACAACCCGGCCAACCCGGTGACCCTGGCCAAGGCGATCGAGATCGAGCCGCGCCTGCAGGCAGGCCCGCGACGACGACGAGGCGGTCGCCGCAGCTGCTGGACATCGCCCTGCAGCTCGAGGGCCTCTACCGCAACGCCTCGACCCACGCCGCCGGCGTGGTGATCGGCGACCGGCCGCTGACCGAGCTGGTGCCGCTCTACCGCGATCCGCGCTCCGACCTGCCGGCCACCCAGTTCAACATGAAGTGGGTGGAGAGCGCCGGCCTGGTGAAGTTCGACTTCCTGGGCCTGAAGACCCTGACCGTGCATCGACCGCGCGGTGAAGCACCTGGAGAAGCGCGGGGCGCGGCGTCGACCTCGACGCCGCTGCCGCTGGACGACGCCGCCGACCTACGAGCTGATGGCCTCGGGCCAGACGGTCGGGGTGTTCCAGCTGGAAGGCCAGGGCATGCGCGACACCCTGCGCAAGCTGCGGCCCGGCTCGATCGAGGAGATCACCGCCCTGATCTCGCTCTATCGGCCGGGCCCGATGGACAACATCGACGACCTACGTCGACTGCAAGTTCGGCCGCAAGCCGATCGACATGCTGCACCCGCTGCTGGAGCCGGTGCTGACGCGAGACCTACGGCGTCATCGTCTACCAGGAACAGGTGATGCAGATCGCCCAGATCCTGGCCGGCTACAGCCTGGGCGAGGCCGACCTGCTGCGCCGCGCCATGGGCAAGAAGAAGAAGGAGGAGATGGACCAGCAGCAGGCCCGCTTCCTCTCCGGCGCCGCGGAGCAAGGGCGTGCCGCGCCGAGCAGGCCGAGCGCGATCTTCGAGCTGGTGGCCAAGTTCGCCGGCTACGGCTTCAACAAGAGCCACGCCGCGCCCTATGCCCTGATCGCCTACCAGACGGCCTGGCTGAAGGCGAACGCGCCGGTGGAGTTCTTCGCCGCCTCGATGAGCCTCGACATCTCCAACACCGACAAGCTGGCGGTGTTCTACCAGGACGCCAAGCGCATCGGGCGTGCCGATCCGCCGCCCGACGTCAACCGCTCCGGCGCCGACTTCGAGGTGGAGGACGGCGAGGTGCTCTATGCCCTGGGCGCGGTGCGCAACGTCGGCCTGCAGGCGATGGAGCATCTGGTCGCGGTGCGCGAGGCGGGCGGACGGTTCCGCGACCTGTTCGACTTCGCTCGAGCGGGTCGATCCGCGACAGGTCAACAAGCGGGCGCTGGAGAACCTGGCCCGGGCCGGCGCCTTCGACACCATCCACCCGCAACCGCGCCCAGATCGTCGCCGCGGCCGACGTCGCTGATCGCCTATGCCCAGAGCGTGGCCGCCGAGCGCGCCTCGGCCCAGGCCAGCCTGTTCGGCGAGCAGGCCGAGGCGGCGCGGCCGCGCCTGCCCACGCGTCGAGCCGCTGGATCCGGTCCGAGCAGCTGGACGAGGAACTGGCGGCGGTCGGCTTCTATCTGACCGGCCACCCGCTGGAGGACATGATCGAGGTCCTGCGCCGCCAGCGCACGACCCTCTACGTCGACGCGCTCGCCGCAGGCGGCGGCCGGGGCCGAGGCCTTCCGCATGGCCGGCGTCGTGCGCCGCCGCCAGGAGCGCGGCCGCGCCAGCCAGCGGCGAGCAAGTTCGCCTTCGTCACCCTGTCCGATCCCACCGGCGAATACGAGGTGCTGTTCCCGCCCGAGGCGCTGCGCCGCTGCCGCGAGGTGCTGGAGCCGGGCAAGGCGGTCGTCGCTGCAAGGTCCGCGCCAAGGTCGAGCGACGGCGAGGTGCGCTTCTTCGGCGACGACGCCGAGCCGCTGGACCAGGCTGTCGAGAAGGTGGCCGCCGGGCTGCGCATCCATCTCTCGCCCGCGGTCGCGGAGCTGGAAGCGCTGAAGAGCCGCCTCGGGCCGTCCGGCGCCAGCGGCGGCGAGGTCATGCTGGTCGCCGCCTTCGCCGGCGGACGCGAGGTGGAGCTGAAACTGCCCGGCCGGTATCAGCTCGACTCCGCCTTGCGCGGCGCGCTCAAGATCGCCCCGGGCGTCGCGCTCTGGAGGACGTCTAGGCGGCGCGCTTGCCTTTCTAGGCGCGTTCGCCTATCAGCGCCGCCATCACACACGCGAGGCGTTCGGCGAGCGGCGGGTAAATCCCCGCGTCTTTCCGTTCCGGTCCTCTCCTTGGGAGTGGTTGGCCTCGCGGAGGTCGAACCGGAAGAAGGATCAAAGGTTCATGGCACTACCCGAATTCTCCATGCGTCAGCTCCTGGAAGCTGGCGCCCACTTCGGTCACCAGACCCACCGCTGGAACCCGAAGATGGAGCGCTACATCTTCGGCGCGCGCTCCAACATCCACATCATCGATCTCTCGCAGACCATGCCCCTGCTGCATCAGGCGCTGGTGAAGGTGCGCGAAGTGGCCGCCTCGGGCGGCCGGGTGCTGTTCGTCGGCACCAAGCGCCAGGCCTCCGAGCCGGTGGCCACGGCGGCCAAGCGCTGCGCGCAATACTACGTCAATCACCGCTGGCTGGGCGGCACGCTTGACCAACTGGCGGACCATCTCCGGCCTCCATCGCCCGGCTGCGCGAGCTGGAGGGCGTGCTCGATGGCGGCGACGCCGGCGGCCGCACCAAGAAGGAGCTGCTCCAGCTCAACCGCGAACGCGACAAGCTTGAGCTGTCCCTGGGCGGCATCAAGGACATGGGCGGCATCCCCGACCTGATGTTCGTGATCGACACCAACAAGGAAGCGATCGCCATCCAGGAAGCGCGCAAGCTCAACATCCCGGTGATCGCCATCCTCGACACCAACTGCGATCCGACAGGCATCACCTATCCGATCCCGGGCAATGACGACGCCGCGCGCGCGCTGCAGCTCTATTGCGACCTGGTGGCCGACGCTGTGCTTGACGGCCTCACCGAAGGCCAGGTGGCGATGGGCGTCGATATCGGCGCCTCGGAAGCGCCGGTCGAGCCGGCCCTGCGCATGAGCGCCGCGGCTGAGCCCGGCGCAGAGGTCGAACCGGCCGTGGCCCCCGAGCCGGAGCTGGAGGCGGCGTTCGCGCCAGCCGCGGCGAGCGCCGATGAGGCCGAGCCCGCCGGCGAGCCGGCCGCGACCGCCGAAACCGGCGAAAGCTGAATTCGTCCGCGGCCTTCAAAGCCGCGTCGCCTCGAACTGAACGGTCCCGCTCCCTACATGGGGCGGGAACCTGAAACCTGGACTGGAGCTTAAAACCATGGCCGAGATCACCGCCGCGCTGGTCAAGACGCTGCGCGACAAGTCCGGCGTCGGCATGATGGACTGCAAGAAGGCCTTGCAGGAAACGGACGGCGATATGGAAGCCGCCATCGACTGGCTGCGCGCCAAGGGCCTGTCCAAGGCCGCCAAGAAGGCCGACCGCGTCGCCGCCGAAGGCGCTGGTCGCCCTGGCCGTGCGCAACGACGGCGCGGGCATGACCGCCGCCGCTGATCGAGCTGAACGCCGAGACCGACTTCGTCGCGCGCAACGAGGCCGTTCCAGGACGCCGCCCGCGGCATCGCCGCCACCGCGCTCGAGGTCGATGGCGATGTCGAAGCCCTGCGCGCGGCCAAGATCGCCGGCGGCGAGAGCGGTCGCCGACATCGATCACCCACCTGATCGCCACCATCGGCGAGAACATGGTGCTGCGCCGTTCGGCGCGCTTCGCCGTTGGCCAGGGCGCGATCGGCGCCTATATCCACGGCGCCATCGCCGGCGCGACCGACCTGGGCCGGATCGGCGTGCTCGTGGCCGTCGAAGGCGCGGGCGACCAGGCGGCGCTGAAGGAACTGGGCCGCAACATCGCGCTGCACGTGGCGGCGACGTCGCCGCTGTCGCTGTCGGTGGACGATCTCGATCCGGCCGCCGTGGAACGCGAGCGGGCGATCTTCACCGAACAGGCGATCGCCTCGGGCAAGCCGCCCGCCGTGGCCGAAAAGATGGTCGAGGGGCGTATCCGCAAGTTCTATGAAGAAGCGGTGCTGCTGAAGCAGGCCTATGTCCGCAACCCCGACCAGACGATCGAGCAACTGGTGGCCGAGACCGCCAAGACCCTCGGCTCGCCCGTGAAGGTGACCGGTTTCGCGCGCTTCGCCCTTGGCGAGGGCGTCGACAAGCCGACCGGCGACTTCGCGGCTGAAGTCGCGGCCATGGCCAGCGCCTAGAGATGGACTAGCCTCGCCCGCGGACCTATGCGCGCTCGCGGCTTGGTCTATTCTCGCCGATGGCGAGTCGGCAGGGGAGATCATGATGACCGGTGAGAGTTCTCCCCATCGCCGTATCCTTCTGAAGATGTCCGGCGAGGTCCTGATGGGGGACAGCGCCTTCGGCATCGACATGCCGACGCTCGACGCCGTGGCGGCCGATGTCGCCGCGATCGTGGCCGAGGGCATAGAGCTTTGCCTCGTGATCGGCGGAGGTAATCTCTTTCGGGGAGTCTCCATGGCGGGCCGGGGCATGGAGCGCGCGAGCGCCGACTATATGAGCATGTTGGGCACGGTCATGAACGCCCTGGCGATGCAGAGCGCCCTGGAGAAGGCGGGCGTGAAGACCCGTGTCCAGTCGGCCATCCCCATGGACGCGGTGTGTGAGCCCTTCATCCGGCGCCGGGCGCTGCGTCATCTGGAGAAGGGCAGGGTGGTGATCTTCGCCGCCGGCGTCGGCGTGCCTTTCTTCACCACCGACACCGGCGCAGCCCTGAGGGCGGCCGAAATGGGCTGCGATGTTCTGCTCAAAGGCACCAGTGTTGATGGGGTCTATACCGCCGATCCAAAAATCGATCCGGATGCGGAGCGATACGAAAGATTAAGTTATCAAGAGGTCTTGTCGAAGAATCTTCGCGTCATGGACGCCTCGGCGATCGCCCTGATGCGCGACAATGATATTCCCATCGTGGTGTTTTCAATCCGCCAGCCGGGCAACCTCCAGAAGGTGGTTCGCGGTCAGGGCGTCTACACCACGATCGAAGCGCGCGACGCGGCCTGACAGCAAGGAGCCTTCCCATGGCGGAACCGGAAAAGCCCAGCCTCCCAAAATATCGCGACCGCATGGACAGGGCGGTGGCGGCTTTGAAGGAGGAGTTTGCCTCGCTTCGAACTGGCCGTGCGTCCTCGGGACTCCTCGACCAGGTCCAGGTGGAGGCCTACGGCTCGCGCATGCCCATTAGCCAGGTCGGCGCCGTATCGGTGCCCGAGCCTCGATCCATAACCGTCAGCGTATGGGACAAGGCTCTGGTCGTCTCGGTGGAAAAGGCGATCCGCAACGCCGGCTTGGGGCTCAATCCAGTAGTGGAGGGCCAAAACCTGCGTATTCCCGTTCCGCCCCTAACGGAGGAACGCCGTCGTGACCTGGTCAAGTTGGCCGGAAAATACGGCGAACAGCAGCGGGTGGCGGTAAGAAACGTGCGCCGTGACGCCATGGACGATCTGCGCAAGGCGGAGAAGGCGTCGGTGATCAATCAGGACGAACAAAAGCGTATGGAGATCGAGGTCCAGAAGCTCACCGATGAGGCGGTTCGCCGCGTGGACGAGGCCTTGAAAACCAAAGAACAAGAGATCATGCAAGTTTAAGGACGAGGACCGAGGAACCAGCCATGTCGCCGGCGACCGGCATGCACGAAAGGATGCCGGGCGAGCCATCTTCGGATCGGCGCTTGCACGTCGCCATCATCATGGACGGCAACGGTCGCTGGGCGAAGCAACGAGGGCTTCCCAGAACGCTTGGCCATCGCGCCGGTGTCGCGGCCCTAAGGCGCACCGTTCAGGGGGCCATGGATCTTGGCCTCGATCGTTTGACCGTCTTTGGATTTTCCACAGAGAACTGGCGACGCCCGCCACCAGAGGTCTCCGAGTTGATGAGCCTGCTAAAGGCTTACTTCGACAGCGATCTGGCGCGGCTTGAGCGTGAAGGTGTGCACGTCAGGATCGTCGGGCGGCGATCGGATTTGAGCGCCGACATTCTCGACATTATCGAGCGGGCCGAGGCTCGCACCGCCCGCAACAGCCGCTTCCATCTGCAGGTCGCCTTCAATTATGGCGGTCGGGCGGACATTGTCGATGCGGCGAAGAAGTTCGCTCTCGATGTCGAGCGCGGCGTCGCGCGCGCCAAGGATCTGGATGAAGCCGTTTTTGAATCGCGCCTTTCGACGGCCACGGCGCCGGCGCCGGATCTGATCATTCGCACAAGCGGCGAACAGCGCATTTCCAACTTCCTGCTTTGGGAGTGCGCCTACGCGGAACTGATATTCCAGGACGTCTATTGGCCGGACTACGGGCCAGAACATCTCAAGGACGCCATCGCCGATTACCAATCCCGAGAGCGGCGATACGGCGGCGTCGCCATAGATGACGTTCTTGCCGCGAGCTAGACGCTTCGACTGGACCAATCTCGGTGTCCGTGTGGTCTCAGGGGTCGCGCTGGCGGCCGTCTCCCTTTGGGCGGTTTGGATATTCCCGTTGTCTGGCGCGCTTTGGCGCGCGCCCTTTCTGGTGCTGATCGCCGTGGCCGGGGCCCTGCTTTCTATCGAATGGGCGGCCATGGCGACTCCAAGCGCGCCGACCCGTTCCGCGGTCGTCACCACCCTCGCGGTGGTGAGTGTGATTCTGCTCGCCTTTCAACAGCGCTATGACGAGGCGTGGGCTTGCGTCGTCCTAGGCGCCCTGGCGGCCGCGGCGGTAGCCAAAGGCGTATCGGCGCGATCCATCGACGCGGCCTACGGGGTCCTATACATCGCTCCGGCATGTCTGGCGCTCGTCTGGCTGATCGAAACCAAGCAAGGCTCGGGTTGGACCCTCATGCTCTTCGCAACCACATGGGCAGCCGATATAGCCGCCTTTCTGACGGGCAGCGTTGTGAAGGGTCCAAAGCTCTGGCCACGTTATTCACCGAACAAGACCTGGTCAGGATTTTTCGGCGGCCTGGTGGGCGCTGTCGCCGCGTCCGTGGGTGTCGCGGCGGCTCTGATGCATCTATCCCTGATCGGAGCGGGGGCGATCGGCTTCGCGGGCGGCTTGGCCACCATGGCTGGCGATCTTTGGGAATCGATGTTGAAGAGGCGCTTTGGCGTGAAGGATTCAGGTGACCTTATTCCGGGTCATGGCGGACTGCTCGATCGGGTCGACGGCCTGATGTTTGCGGTCATGGTGTTCGTGCTCGCGCGCCTGGTCGTTCACTTCGGTTGGGCTCATTGATGGCGCGCAGGATCGTAATTTTGGGTTCCACGGGATCGGTCGGAGTGTCGACCCTGGATCTGCTGGGCCGCGTCGGCGGAGAGATCGAGGTTCTGGCGCTGACGGCCGGGTCAAACGTCGAATTGCTGGCCGAGCAAGCGCTTCAGTGGCGACCCGGAGTCGCCGTGATCCAGGATGAATCCCGGCTCCCGGAATTGCGCCAGCGGCTGGGTGGTAGTGGAATAGCCACCGCCGCCGGCGCGGGCGCCATCACGGAAGCCGCGGGGCAGGGCGCCGATTGGGTCATGTCCGCGATCGTCGGATCGGCTGGCTTGGCGCCGACCCTGGCGGCGGCCCGCGCGGGCTCGATCATCGGTCTTGCCAACAAGGAAAGTCTCGTCTGCGCGGGCCCAGCGTTGCTCGCGATCGCCAGCGCCGCTGGCGGCCAGGTGATACCGGTGGATTCGGAGCATTCGGCGATCTTTCAGGTATACGAGCGCGTCAATATCGAACGCATTCGCCGTCTGATCCTGACCGCGTCAGGCGGGCCGTTCCGGGCCTGGAGTCTCGACGCGATGAAAGGCGCGACCTGCGAACAGGCCGTGGCCCACCCTAACTGGAATATGGGGGCGAAAATCTCGGTCGATTCAGCGACGATGATGAACAAGGGCCTCGAAATGATCGAGGCGGCCTATCTGTTCGAAATGCCGTCGGAGCGGATCGATGTGCTAATTCATCCTCAGTCGGTCGTTCACAGCCTCGTCGAGTATGCCGACGGCTCGACCCTCGCCCAACTGGGTCCGCCGGACATGCGTACGCCGATCGCTTATGCCTGGGCCTGGCCCGAGCGCGTGGCCTGGGAAGCTCCGGGACTTGATCTCGCCGCGGTAGGCGAACTCACCTTCCAGGCGCCCGATCCGGCGCGTTTTCCTGCTCTCTCCATAGCGCGGGAGGCGCTCAAGGCGGGCGGCGGGGCGCCGGCGGCCATGAACGCAGCCAATGAAGTGGCGGTGCGCGCTTTTCTCGATCGGGAAATAGGGTTTCTGGATATCGCCGCCGTGGTCTCCGATACGTTGGCGAAAATGAACGGCGCCGGCGGCCTTGAAGAGTGCGACGACAATGACGCCGTGGAATGGGCGCTTATGGTCGACGCCTCAGCAAGGCGCACCGCCGCCCAAGTCCTGTCGCGATTCGAGCGCATTGGCTGAGCGGCGCTAGGAGACCCCCACATATGATGGCCGCTCTGCAGAACGCGATCCTCGTTGTCGTGCCATTTCTGGCCATCATCACTGTGATCGTCACCGTCCACGAGTTGGGGCACTTTCTAACCGCACGGGCTTTTGGCGTGGCTATTGATCGTTTCTCGATCGGATTTGGCCGCGCCGTCATCGGTTTCAGGGATCGCTGGGGCGTGGAATGGCGGGTCGGCTGGATGCCGCTTGGCGGCTATGTGAAATTCGCCGGCGACGAAAACGCGGCCAGCGTTCCCGACAAGGAAGATTTGGAACAGATGCGCGCCGGCATCGTTGCCCGCGAAGGTCCCGGCGGAGAGCGCAAATATCTGCATTTCAAGCCGCTCTGGCAGCGCGCCTTGATCGTCGTCGCGGGCCCGGCGGCGAATTTCCTGCTGGCGATCGTCCTGTTTTCGCTGATCTTCGGCACGGTCGGAACACCGACCACACCGTTTCGGATCGACACGGTCGTGCCTGGAAGCGCCGCCGAGCGGGCGGGTTTCAAGCCCGGTGACCGCATCCTCGCCGCCGACGGCCATCGGATCGAAGGTTTCGAAGATCTGGTTTCCTATGTCGCCTATCGCGATGGCGTCACGGTTGGCTTCGATGTGCAGCGCGACGGCCGCCCGGTGACCTTGATCGCCGTTCTGGGCCATCGCGAAACGCCAACGCTGTTCGGCGCCACTCAGACCACCGGATCGCTGGGCGTTACGCCCCGGCCGGACGGCTCATGGCGCTATGTGCGGCAAAATCCGATCGCCGCGATCGGCATGGGCGCGTCGAAAACCTGGGAGGTGCTAAGCACCACCACTTTCTATCTCGGACGAATCCTCACCGGCCACGTGAATCTCAACCAGCTTCACGGGATCGTTGGGATCGCCAAAGCCTCCGGCGCGATCACCAAACAGGCGATCGATCAATCGCCGCACGACCTTGGCGATGAGGTTCTCGGTGTGGTCGTCAACCTCGTCGGCTTTGCGGCTTTGATATCCGTGAGCATAGGCTTTATGAACCTGCTCCCTTTGCCGGTCCTCGATGGCGGGCACCTGTTGTTCTACGCCTATGAGTGGGTCGCCCGGCGCCCTGTCGCGGCCAGAGTGCAGGCCGCCGGCTATCGCCTGGGGCTTGCTTTGCTGGTGTGTTTGATGTTGTTCGCCAACCTGCACGATCTGCCCCTGGTGCGGGTGTTTCACTTCTTCGGCAGCTTGTTTTCGTAAGGCGACCATCCCTTTATGGCTGATCCGATAAGAAATGCCCGGGCTCGCAGGGCCGCGCTTGCCTCGACGTTCGCCGTCCTGTTGGGCGGGACAGCGATGGTCTCGCCGTTAGTGGCGTTCGCCCAGGCTTCGCAATCGGGCGTCATCGGCCGCATTACCCTGCAGGGCAATGAGCGAATCGATTCGGAGACGATTCTTTCCTACCTGCCGCTGGCGGTGGGTGACACTGTCGATCCGGCCAAAATTGATACGGCCCTGAAGGCTCTTTTCCGAACCGACCTCTTTTCCGACGTGAAGATCGAGCTTCAGGGCTCGGATCTTGTTGTGATGGTGGTTGAGAACCCTGTGATCAATCAGGTTCTGTTCGAGGGCAATTCGAACATAAAGACCGACAAGCTTCAGGACGAAATTCAAATTCGACCGCGCGGTGTCTTCACCAAATCAAAGGTTGAGGAAGATGTAGGGCGCATTGTTGAACTCTATCGCCGCGAAGGGCGTATTTCTGCGACGGTGACGCCTAAAATTATCGAGTTGCCCCAGCGCCGGGTGGACCTGGTGTTCGAAATCTATGAAGGGCCGAAAAGCGGGATAATCCGCGTAAACTTTCTCGGCAACAATCAATTCTCGGCGGGTGATCTGCGAAATGTCGTCGTTACTAAACAGAGCGAGTGGTACAAATTCTTTGCCTCGAACGATAACTACGACCCTGATAGAATTGAATATGATCGAGAGCAGTTGCGTAAATATTATCGTAACCGAGGTTTTTATGATTTTCGAATAATATCATCGGTAGCGGAACTGGCGCCCGATCGTAACGGGTTTGCCGTGACCTATACTCTTGATGAAGGCGCCCGCTATCGGTTTGGTAAGATCACGGTTAACACTCAGCTAAAGAAGCTCAACGGAGACATTCTTAAGCGGTTTTTGCCCATCCATGAGGGGCAGATATACCAGGACGACAAGATCGAGCAGGCAACCGATGCGTTGACTTTTTCGGCCGGGGCCGCCGGGTTCGCCTTTGTCGACGTCCGGCCGCGTTACACCTCCAATCCGACCAAGCATACGGTCGATGTCACTTTCGATGTGAGGGAGGGGCCGCGTGTTTATATCGACCGCATAGATATTGTCGGCAATACGGCTACGCTTGACTATGTGATCCGCAGACAATTGAACGTGGCCGAAGGGGATGCCTACAACCGCGCCCTGGTCGATCGCTCAAAGAATTCGGTCAAATCTCTAGGGTTCTTTAAAGACGTAGATATTACAAACACGCCTGGGTCGTCGCCCGACCGCACTAATCTTCTTGTAAGGGTGACTGAGCAACCAACTGGCCAGCTTTCCTTTAGTGCTGGTTATAGCTCAGTCGATAAGCTTGTCGGGGACGTGGGCATCAGCCAATCGAATTTCCGCGGGCGTGGACAAAATCTCAGCTTGAGACTGTCCGTCGGCACGTTGCGCCAGCAGGTGGATCTTTCCTTTACTGAGCCGCATTTCTTGGATCGCAATCTGTCGGCAGGTTGGGATCTATACGCCTACCGGTACAATTTCGAGCAATACGGATCCTATAACACGACATCCGCCGGGGGCACGGTTCGGTTGGCCTTCCCGCTGGCGCCAAACGCCCTGCTTACGACACGATACACGCTGCGAACCGACGATGTCATCGTGCCGGCGTATGAATGCTTGCCCGATGGCAACAATACCGTGTCCCTCGCGTTGTGCGAGCAGGCGGGATCCTACCTTACGTCTCTTGTTGGCTACACCCTGGGCTATGATCGTCGGAACGATTCAGTCCTGCCAACGCGGGGCTACAATCTGAGCTTTTCTCAGGACATCGCGGGGTTCGGGGGCACCGTCCACTACCTCCGTAACGATCTGCGCGGCGGCTGGTATCACGGAATCAACAAAGATTATATTTTCAGCCTTACTGGATCAGCGGGCTATATCGATGGCTGGAACGGCAACACCATCCGAATCTCGGACCGATTCTATGAGGGCGGAGATACTTTCCGCGGGTTCCAGATCGCGGGGATTGGCCCTAGGGACGTCCAGTATGGCGACGCATTGGGTGGGAAGCTATACGCCATTGGCACGGCGGAGATGACGATACCCAATTATCTGCCCCCACAATACGGTATCAAGACAGCGCTATTTACAGATTTCGGCACGCTAGGTTTGTTGGACAAAGCTGACACGATCAACCCCAACAACGGGCAGACAATTCCCACCATATTGGATGATCTCGGATTTCGGATGTCGGCGGGCTTGAGCGTATTCTGGAAATCGCCGATGGGCCCTTTGAGGTTCGATTTTAGTCAAATCATCCGTAAAGACTCGTACGACAAGACTGAATTATTCCGCTTTTCCACGTCAACAAGGTTCTAATTCTTATGAATAAAAAATATCTAACGTTGGGCGCTTCAAGCCTGATTGCGGTCGCGGTTTTCGCCTCCTCGGCGACCGCGCAGACACCGGCGGCGCCCCCTCCCTTGATCCAGGGCCCTACCATCCCGGGCATGTGCATGCTTTCGGTCAACGCGACCATCAGCCAGTCGGCCGTCGGGCAATACGTAAGCTCGCGAATGAACCAGATCGTCGCCCAGGTGAAGGCGGAGCTTCAGCCCGAGGATACCGCGCTCAGCAACGAGAGCCGTGCGTTCCAGGCCGCTCGCGCCACTCTTGACGCGGCGACTCTTCAGTCTCGTGGGGCGGCTTTGGAAGCCCGGATGAACGCGTTCCGGCAAAAGGCTGATCTCCGCCAGAAGGAAGTTCAGGCCACCGAGCAGAAAGCGATCAATCGCATCTCTCAGGAACTCGATCCGGTCGCTCGCCAACTCTATCAACAAAAGCATTGCAGCATCCTGATCGATAAGGGCTCGGTCATGATAGCCAGCCCGGATATGGACCTCACCTCGCAGGCTGTTGCCGGGCTGAACGCGCGTATCCAGCAGTTCGCCTTCGACCGAGAGCATCTCGATACGGCCGCCTCTTCAACGGGCCGCTAACGGCGGGTTCTTTGCGTCGTTGATCGTGCCCGATCCGCGTTTTTATGACGCTCTTCCACCGGCCACCCTGGAGGAGTTGGCGCGTCTAACAAACGCATCCCTGGAAGGGGGCGCTGAGCCAACGCTTATGATTTAAAGTGTGGGATCGCTTACTGGCGCCGACGCCGGTAGCGTGACCTACCTGAGTGATCGTCGCCACGCGCACGCGCTCTCATCGACGTCGGCCGGCGCCTGTTTTCTTATGGAAGCAGAGGTCGGAAAACCGCCAAGAGGCTGCGCCATTTTGCGTGTCGCTTCGCCACAGGCGGCCTATGTGCTCGCGGCGGAACGACTACATCGCCCGATCCGTCACGAAAGCGGATCTTCGGCGGTGCACCCCGGAGCAGAGCTGGAGAAAGGCGTCATTTTGGGTCCGGGCGTCACCGTCGGCCAAGGGGCCAAGATCGGCGCTGGCGCGTATCTTGCGCCAGGGTCAGTCGTTGGGCCCGGAGTGGCCATAGGCCGAGACAGCTATGTGGGCGCAAACGCCATCATCGGCTTCGCGCTGGTCGGTGATCGGGTTCGCATTCATGCCGGCGCGGTTATCGGCGAGGCCGGGTTCGGCGCCACGGCTGGGCCGCGCGGGGTGATCGACGTACCCCAGCTGGGGCGCGTCATCATTCAGGATGGAGTCACAATCGGATCCAATTCTTGCATCGATCGCGGCGCTCATGGCGACACCATCATTGGTGAAAATACCAAGATCGATAACCTGGTTCAGATTGGCCACAGCGTGGTTCTTGGGCGAAATTGTCTTCTTGCGTCCTTCACCGGTATCTCCGGCAGCGTGGTGGTCGGCGATGGGTGCCAGTTCGGTGGTCGGGCGGGAATCGCGGATCATTTAACGATCGGGGCGGGAGCGAGGATCGCGGCAAGCGGTGGTTTGATGAGAGACGTGCCCGCAGGCGAGACTTGGGGTGGAACGCCCG
Organism: uncultured Alphaproteobacteria bacterium; assembly: GCA_963817995.1. Classification (GTDB taxonomy): domain Bacteria; phylum Pseudomonadota; class Alphaproteobacteria; order Caulobacterales; family Caulobacteraceae; genus Acaudatibacter. The sequence goes on along the minus strand of CAWFQJ010000004.1, from coordinate 401,914 downwards.
CCCGCCCAATAAGACAGTGGATGCGAGAGACCGCATGGCTGTCAAAGATGGCGGCCGGGCGTGAAAAGACGGGAGCCTAGGCGTGACGGGGACAGCGGCGGAGTCGGGTGTCGGCGGAGAGATGGACACCGAGGAAATCATGCGGCGTATCCCGCACCGGCCGCCCTTCCTCTATGTCGATCGGGCCGAGGACTTTCAACCTTACAAATCGTTGGTGGGCATAAAGTGCGTCACCATGAACGAACCCTTCTTTCAGGGCCATTTTCCGGGAAACCCGGTGATGCCGGGAGTCTTGGTCGTCGAGGCGCTGGCTCAAACCGGCGGTCTTCTCATGTCGAGATCGTGGGATGTTGATCCGGAAGGTAAGATCATCCTGTTCATGTCGATCGACAAATGCCGTTTCCGCCATCCTGTGCGTCCCGGTGATATTCTGCGGCTCGACGTCGAAGTTCTCAGGATGCGAGGCGATGTGGTGAAGTTCCGCGGCCGGGGCATGGTCGGCGACAAGCTGGCCGCTGACTGCGAGTTCGCCGCCATGCTTTTCGACACCCGAAAATGAGCCGTATTCATCCCACGGCCCTGATCGATAAGCGAGCGGAGCTGTGCGAGAGCGTGCAGATCGGGCCCTACGGCATTGTCGGTCCCAACGTCGTGTTGGCCGCCAATGTGAAGCTTTGTTCTCACGTCGTGATTGATGGCCACACAACCCTCGGCGAAGGCTGTGTCGTTCATCCCTTCGCAAGCCTGGGCGCGCCGCCGCAGCACGCCGGTCACAAGGGCGAGCCGACCCGCCTGGTGATCGGTTCAAGGAACGTAATTCGCGAGCAGGTGACCATGCACTGCGGCACGGCTGGCGGTCGAGGGGTGACGACGGTGGGGTCCGACGGCTACTTCATGGTCGGCGTCCACATCGGTCACGATTGCATTGTCGGCGACCATGTCACCATGGCGAATAACGCAACGCTAGGTGGTCACGTCGTTGTCGACGATCACGTCATTATGGGCGGCCTGTCGGCGGTGCATCAGCACACGCGCATCGGCCGGCACGCTTTCGTCGGCGGGATGGCCGGCGTCAATCATGATGTCATTCCCTTCGGCAATGTGTGGGGCAACCACGCCCACCTCGAAGGCCTCAACCTCGTGGGCTTGAAGCGCCGCGGCTTTTCACGCGAGGCGATAAACACCCTGCGGGCCGCCTATCGGATGCTGTTCGCCGAAGAGGGCACGTTTCAAGAGCGGCTCGACGACACCGCCGCCGCCTATGCCGGATCGGAAGAGGTGATGGAGATCGTGGATTTCATCCGAGCCGACTCCAACAGACCGCTGACCACCCCGCAGCGGGAAGTCTGACCGTAAGCGGTGGAGACGCTGGGACTAATCGCGGGCAGCGGTCTCCTGCCGGTGAGCCTCGCCCGACATTGCCAGTCGACCGGCAGCCTGCTGTTTGTTTTGCGCGTAAGCGGGTTCGCCGACCCAATTCTCGAAGCATTTGATGGATGTGAGATTGGCTTCGCCCAGCTCGGCAAGGCTTTTTCATCTTTAAGAGCCGTCGGTTGCGAGGCGGTCTGTTTCGCCGGCGGCGTCGCGCGGCCAAATTTTCTTGAGCTTAAGCCCGATCTGCGCGGGCTCGCCGCCTATGCCGGGCGCCCTTGCCGCGGCCAGGGGAGGGGACGATGGCCTGCTCACCTATCTGTTGCGGCAATTCGAACAGGAGGGGTTCGAAGTCGTCGGCGCCCATGAAGTTATGAGCGATCTTACGCTGCCTTCCGGCCCATTGGGCGCGCATCGCGCCGCACCAGGAGCACGAGGCGGATATCGACAGGGCGATGATGGCCGCCAAGATGATCGGCGGTCTGGATATCGGCCAGGCGGCGGTATGTTGCGAGGGGCTGGTCCTGGCGCTCGAAGCGCAAGAGGGGACGGACGCGATGTTGCGGCGCGTCGCCACGCTGGCGCCAGCCATTCGTGGCGCGCCTGGCCAGCCTCGGGGCGTCCTCGCCAAGGCCTGCAAGCCAGTGCAAGAGAGGCGGATCGATCTTCCCACCATCGGGCTGGCCACGATCCAGCGCGCCGCCGAGGCCGGATTGGCGGGCATCGCGGGAGAGGCAGGCCTGGTTCTGGTGATTGACCGTGACGCCGTTGTTGAACTCGCCGATAGACTGGGACTTTTCGTCGTTGGCGTCCCTGCGACCCTGATGGTCAAACCCTGCGTGATGATCGTCGCCGCCGAGCCCTCTGGAGATATCCTGGGAGCGGGTCTTTTGGCGGCGCTGCGCCAGAGGCTTGGGCCCTGGCGCCCGCTTTGTCGGGGTGGGCGGGCCTCGGATGGCCGAAGAAGGCGTGCGTAGCCCGTTTGATATCAGCGGTCTCGCCATCCTGGGCGTCTTCAATGCGATCAGGGCCTATCCGCTCGTGCTTCGCCGCGTGCGCGAAACAGCCGAGCTGGCCGTTCGCGAGCGGCCGGACGTCGCCGTGCTGATCGATTCCTGGGGTTTCAACCTGCGCGTCGCGCGCCGGCTTCGCCGCGTCATGCCAAATCTTGCGATCATAAAATATGTGGCCCCCCAGGTCTGGGCGACCAGGCCGGGCAGGGCGAAGACCCTGGCTCGAGCAGTCGATCGCCTGCTGAGCATTCACGTCTTCGATGGGCCTCTTTTTGAGCGTACGGGCCTGCCGGTCGCCTTTGTCGGCAACCCGGCCTTGGCGCGCGACCTTTCCGCGGCCGATCCCGCTGGCTTGCGCGCCAGGCTCGGCATAGCCGGCGACGCGCCGGTCCTGCTGCTTCTGCCCGGAAGCCGCCGAAGCGAGATCGAACGCTTGCTGCCGAAGTTCGAGTCGGCTGTTGATGAACTGCTGAGGCAGAGACCGAATCTCAAGGTTTTGATGGCCGTCGCGGACGCGGTCGCGCCGGAGGTTATCGCCCGAGTCAAAGCCTGGGCCCACCCGGTGCGTTTTGTTCAGGGAGAGGCGGATCGCTTGAGCGCCATGCGCGGCGCGACGGTAGCTCTGGCCTGCAGCGGCACGGTGACCACGGAGCTGGCGCTCTGCGGCGCGCCGATGGTGGTGACCTACCGATTGGGCGTTGTCACCTACGCCATCGTCAGGCTTTTGATCCGCACACGGTTTATCACGCTGTTCAACGTCGCGGCCAAGGACTTCGTGGCGCCGGAATTGGTGCAATATGACTGCACTGGCCCCAAGCTGGCCAAGGCCGTGGTGCTGAGACTTGACGATCCGGCGCTTCGCGCGCGCCAGATCGCGGCGCAGTTCGAGGCGTTGGAAATCATGCGCGGCGGCATTTACGATCCAATCGGCGCAGCCGCTGACGAGGTGGCTCGATGTCTGTCGACGCCCCGAACCGAGGAGACTGGGGGCTACCCTCGATCCTCCAGCGGCACATATTCGCGACGCAGCGGGCCGGTGTAGAGTTGGCGCGGGCGACCGATCTTGCGTTGCGGATCCTCGAACATTTCCTTCCACTGGCTGATCCAGCCGACGGTGCGCGCCAGCGCGAACAGCACGGTGAACATGGTCATGGGGAAGCCCATCGCCTTCAGCGTGATGCCCGAATAGAAGTCGACGTTCGGGATAGAGCTTGCGGTCGACGAAATATGGGTCGTTGAGCGCGATCTTTTCGAGCTCCATCGCCACCTTCAGCAGCGGATCGTCGCTGTCGCCGACCTCGTCGAGCACCTCGTGGCAGGTCTTCTGCATCACGGTCGCGCGGGGGTCGTAGTTCTTGTAGACCCGGTGGCCGAAGCCCATCAGGCGGTACTTGCGGTCCTTCACGCCCTGGACGTATTCGGGGATGCGGTCGACCGTGCCGATCTCCTGCAGCATCATCAGCGCTTCTTCGTTGGCGCCGCCGTGGCTGGGGCCCCAGAGGCAGGCGATGCCGGCGGCGATGCAGGCGAACGGGATTGGCGCCCGAGGAGCCGGCCAGGCGCACGGTCGAGGTCGAGGCGTTCTGCTCGTGGTCGGCGTGCAGGATGAAGATCCGGTCCATGGCCCGGGTCAGGACCGGGTTGGGCTTCCAGTCCTCGGCCGGCACCGAGAACGCCATGCGCAGGAAGTTTTCGGCGTAGGACAGGTCGTTGCGCGGCGTGACGAACGGCTGGCCGATCGAATATTTGAAGGCGCGCGCGGCGATCGTCGGCATCTTGGCGATCAGGCGGTGGGCGGAGATCTCGCGCTGCTCGGGATCATCGACGTTGATGCTGTCGTGATAGAAGGCCGACAGCGCGCCGACCGCGCCGGTCATGATCGCCATCGGGTGGGCGTCCGACCGGAAGCCGGTGAAGAAGCGGTCGAACTGCGCGTGCAGCATGGTGTGGTAGGTGATCGTGTGCTCGAAGTCGGCGAACTCCGCCGCGCGTCGGGCAGTTCGCCGTTCAGCAGCAGGTAGCAGACCTCCAGGAAGCTCGAGTTTTCGGCCAGCTGCTCGATCGGATAGCCGCGGTGCAGCAAAACGCCCGCGTCGCCGTCGATATAGGTGATCTTGCTTTCGCAGCTGGCGGTCGAGGTGAAGCCGGGGTCGAAGGTGAAGACGTCGGCGTCGCCGTATAGCTTGCGGACGTCGACGACATCGGGCCGGTGGTGCCCTTGATGACCGGCAGGTCGTAGTTCTTGTTTCCCAACGTCAGCGTGGCGTGATCGGCCATGTCGTGATCCCCTGTTCAGGACGGGCGAACCCTGGTTTGCCTCGGCGGCAACCTTATAGACGCCTTACCGCAGTTGCGAAAGAGCATCTTCGAGGCGTCCCAGACTCTCTGCGCGCCAAGCGCCGAAAGGGCGCTGGCGAGGTCAGGCGCGGGCGCGCCGCCGGACAGGACGGCCCGCAGCGCGGGTCCGAATTTGCCCATCCCTACGCCTTCGGCTTCAGCGAACGCGCGCAAGACCGGGGCGAGCGCCGACGGCGCCCAATCGGTCTCCATTCTGAGGGCGCTGGCCAGTCGCTCCAGGCGAGCGACGGTCTCCTCGTTGAGCAGCGCGGCCCCCTTCTCGTCGAGCGCCAGAGGCCGCGTGGCCAAGGCGAAGGTGGAGAGGTCGGCGAGATGCGGGATCGTCTTGGCCCCTTCCTTGACCAGAGGGATCACCGCCATCAGTCGCGCCTGCGCGTCTTCAGGCAAAGCGGCTTTGCGGCTCCGCAAAACTTCGAGCACCAAATTCGCGAGCCGACCATCATCCGCGGCGCGGATGTAGTGGTTGTTGACGTGAGTCGAGCTTGTCCCAATCCAGCCGCGCGGGCGCCTCGCACCACATCGCGCACGTCGAACCAGGCGATCGCCTGCGCGTCGCTGAAAATCTCGTCGTCGCCGTGGCCCCAGCCCAGGCGGGCGAGATAGTTGCGCATGGCCTCGGGCAGATAGCCCATGTCGGCGAATTCACCGACCGCCTGGGCGCCATGGCGCTTGGAAAGCTTGGCGCCGTCTTGTCCGTGGATCATCGGCAGATGGGCGAAGGCCGGCAGTTCGTAGTCCAGCGCCTGATAGATCAGGGTCTGGCGCGCGGCGTTGCTCAGGTGGTCGTCGCCGCGGATCACATGGGTGACGCCCATGTCGTGGTCGTCCACCACCACGGCGAGATTGTAGGTCGGCGCGCCGTCAGAACGCAGCAAGACGAGATCGTCGAGTTCCTTGTTGGCGAATCGTCACCCGGCCTTTGACGAGGTCGTCCACCACGGTTTCGCCCTCGATCGGCCCCTTGAAACGGATCACGTGTGGCCGGTTGTCGCCCGTGGGCGGATCGCGATCGCGCCAGAGTGAACGAATGGCTTTGCCTTCGGCGCGGGCCGTTTCACGGGCTTCGGCCAATTCCTCCACCGTCATGTAGCAACGATAGGCGCGTCCTGCCTCCAGCAGCTGTCGAACGGCTTCCTTATGCCGATCGGCGCGCGTGTGCTGGAAGACCGCCGGCGCGTCCGGCGTCAGCCCCAGCCAATCCAGCCCGTCGAAAATCACCTGGACCGCGCCCTCGGTGGACCTCTCTCGATCGGTGTCTTCGATACGCAGGAGGAAGGTTCCGCCACAGTGCCGAGCGTAAAGCCAGTTGAACAAAGCCGTGCGAGCGGTGCCTATGTGCATTGAGCCGGTAGGCGATGGGGCGATACGGGTGACGACCGATCTTGCGGGTGGCGTCTCAGGCGAGGACATTGAGGTTCCGAAGGAAGGGGCCGGCGCGGCTTCGAACGGAAGGGCCGCGGCGCGCCGACGGTGGGCGGCGGGTCTTATCACGGGTCCTTGGCGGCTTCCTAGCCCAGGGGCGGTGGCGCGCGAGCTGGCTACGGAGATCGCGGCCCAATGGGATCGGATCCTGCTTTGGACGCCGGTGGCTTTTGGGATCGGCGCGGCGATCTACCTTGGCCTCAAGGTCGAGCCGCCGCTGTGGTTGGGCTGGACGTCGGCGAGCGCCGCCGTGGCGCTCGCCCTGGCCGTTCGTTGGCTGGCGCCGGCTAAGCCGGCGATCGCGGCGGCGGGCCTGGCGGCGACGGCGGCCTGCGGCTTCCTGGTCGCCGAGCTTCACAGCCGTGCGGTCGCAACACCGATCGTGCCGGCGAACATCGGCGTTGTCGGCGTGGACGGCTGGGTGGTCGACATCGAATCGCCGAGCGAGCGAGGCCCACGCCTGCTCATCGCGCCAGTGTCGATCTCCAGGCTGGCGCCATGGCAAACCCCCGCGCGAATCCGCATCGTCGCGCCGTCTTCGGAGGGTCCGCGGAGCACCCCCGCGCCCGGCACGCCGATCCATGTCCTGACCCTGCTCGATCCACCACCCGGGCCCGCTTCACCCGGCGCCTATGACTTCGCGCGCGACGCATGGTTTGAAGGGATAGGCGGGGTGGGCCTGGCGATGAAGCCGCCAGAATTCATCTCGCTGGATCGACCTCCTTGGCGCCTTCGCCTGGAGATGGCGGTGAACGCGTTTCGCTGGTCGGTAGCCGAGCGGCTGGCCCGCGATATTTCCTCCGTCATGGGCGATCAGGACGGCGGCGCGGCGGGTCTGGCCGTTGCGGTAACCACCAGTCATCAGGATTGGCTGGCGTCCGATCACCGCGACGACCTGAGGGGATCGGGTTTGGCGCACATGCTAGCCATCGCCGGCCTGCACACGGCCGCGGTCAGCGGGGCGGCGTTCCTTTTCTTTCGTTTCGCCGTTGCGGCGTGGCCCTGGCTGGCCTTGCGCGTTTCCGGCAAGAAAGTGGCGGCCGCCGCGGGCCTCATCGTGGTCGCCGGCTATCTCGTGCTGTCGGGCGCCCATCCCCCGGCGCGCCGTGCGGCGATCACCGCCAGCGTCGCTTTCTTCGCCATTCTCGTCGATCGCCGAGCCGTCAGCCTTCATTCTCTCGCCCTGGCGGCGCTCATCATCCTGGTGACCGAGCCGGACGTGGTCGTCCAACCAGGATTTGAGATGTCGTTCTGCGCCACGGCGTCCCTTGTCGCCCTGGCGGAAATCTGGCGGCGGGACCCGCCGACGCGGAATCTTCCTTGGTATTTGACGTATTTTGCAGGGCGCGCGGGACTGGACGGTCGGCCTGCTGATCGTCAGCCTCGTCGCCGGCGCCGCCACTGGGCCGTTCGCCATCCAGCACTTCAACCGCGTGTCCAACTATGGCGCCTTGGCCAATCTGACCGCGGATTTCCTGGCCAGCGCCATCCTCATGCCAGCGCTGGCCCTATGCCTGATCGCTGAAGCCGTGGGGTTTGGCCATGCCGTAGCGGCGCCGATATTCGCCGTGGCCGGCTGGGCGGCCAAGGGCGTGGTCTGGATCGGCCATGTCTTCGCCACGGCGCCTGGCGCGGCGATCACCATGTCGTCCGCGCCGGAGATCGCTCTTGCGATATCCTACCTTGGCATCGTGTTCGCGTGCCTTTGGAAGGGGAGGCTGCGCTGGATCGGTATTCCGATGGCGGCGGCCGTGGCGGTCTGGCCAAGACCCGCGCCGCCCGTGGCCTGGATAGCATCCGATGGCGACGACGCGGCCGTGGCGATCAATGGCCAGGTCGTCGCCCTCAAACCGGCGATGCGCGCCTACGCCATAGGATTGTGGGCTCAGCGCCACGCCTTTGCGCTGCCGGCGGACCCGGCGGCCGCGCAGGTGGCCAACTTCGACTGCGACAGGAACGGCTGCGCGCCCAATGCCGCCATGCGGCCCGGTATCGCCGCCTGGTGGACCAAGCGAATTCCCAAGCCCGATCGCCTAGGCGCCATGTGTGAGCAGGCTGATATATTGATCCTGAGAGCCGAAGTGACCTTACCAGATGCCTGCCATGATGTGCTGATCCTCGATCGAGCGGCGTTCAGTCGGGGAGGGTCGGCTGAAATTTACCCGGCGGCCAGGGGCTGGCGTCTGGTCTGGGCGCAGCCGATCCGGGGCGAGCGACCCTGGACGGTCAGTGATAGCGCCGAATGAGCCCCACCAGCTTGCCCTGCACATCCACCTGATCGGGCCCGAAAATCCTTGTCTCATAGTCTGGATTGGCGGCCTCCAATGCGATCGACGCGCCTTTGCGGCGCAGACGCTTCAATGTGGCCTCTTCGCCCATTACCAGAGCCACCACGATCTCACCGGAATGCGCGGTGTCGGTTTTTCGAATGACAACGTAATCGCCATCCAGAATCCCGGCGTTGATCATCGAATCTCCCTGCACTTCAAGCATGTAGTGCTCACCTGATCCGAGAATTGATTCCGGGACCGACATTCGATCGCGTTCGTGTTGAATGGCTTCGATCGGCGTGCCCGCCGCGATCTTGCCGAGCAGAGGAAGCTCGCGCGTTTCGTTCGCCGCGTTGGGCGCGATATTCGCCCCGCTCTCGACAACCTGCGGACGGAAGGCGGCTCGTCCTTTGGCGGGCGCCGCGGCCGTGGCCTGCTCGGGCAGCTTCATCACCTCCAGCGCCCGGGCCCGGTGAGCCAGCCGCCGCAAGAAACCACGCTCTTCGAGGGCGGTGATCAGCCGATGAATTCCCGATTTCGACGCCAAATCGAGCGCATCCTTCATTTCATCGAAGGAAGGAGAGACCCCGGTTTCCTTGATGCGTTCGTGAATGAACATCAGCAGTTCGTGCTGTTTGCGCGTTAGCATCGCCGCCTCGCTGGCCCTGTGACTGGGGAACAAACCAAAAACATGGCGATGTTCTCAGAGTGTTCTCTTTGAATGTCAAGTTTGGGTCAGTCGCCGCTCAGAAGCGCGCGGGTCGCCACTTCCACATCGTCTTTCCGCATAAGGCTCTCACCCACCAGCATGGCCTTCGCTCCGGCCCGTTCCAGGCGCGCCGCGTCTTCGCTCGTGAAGATGCCACTTTCCGTTACCAATAAGGCATTTACCGGGATTTTCTGAGCCAAATTTTCCGTAATGGCGAGGTCGGTGACAAAACTTCTCAAGTCGCGATTGTTCACCCCGATTATCCGTGCGCCAAGGCCGGCCGCGCGTTCGATCTCGGCCTCGTCGTGGGCCTCGGCGAGCACGTCCATTCCCAGCCGATCGGCCTCCGAAATCAATTCGGAGGCCAGCGAATCATCCGCCAGAGCGAGAATCACCAGGACAGCGTCGGCGCCGAGCGCGCGTGATTCGGCCACCTGCCAGGGGTCGACGAGAAAATCCTTGCGCAAACAGGGAAGGGCGGTTGCCGCCCTGGCGGCGGCGAGGTCGCCATCGGCGCCTTGGAAGCTCGGCCCATCGGTCAAGACCGATAGGCACGCCGCGCCGCCGCGCTCGTAGGCGCGCGCCAAAGCCGCAGGCTGATAGTCGGCTCGGATGAGCCCTTTAGAAGGCGAAGCTTTCTTGATCTCGGCGATCAACGCCAATTGGCCAGGATGGCGCCGCCGTTCGAGCGCGGCGCGAAAACCGCGCGGCGGCGAAGCGCTCATGGCGCGCGCCTCCAGCGCCGCCAGAGGCGTCCGGCCTTTGCGCTGAGCGACATCCTCGCGCTTGTAGGCGGCGATCCTGGAGAGAATATCGGTCATTCCGACGCGGCCATCACCTCGACCAGCTTGGCGAGGGCTTGGGCGGCGGCGCCGGAATCGATCGCCTCGGCGGCGCGCACCACGCCGTCGCGAAGAGTCTCGACCTTTTCAGCCACGAGAAAAGCGGCCGCCGCGTTGAGGAGCACGATGTCGCGGTAGGGGCCTTTAGCGCCGGCCAGCAGATCGCGCAGCGCAGTCGCGTTCTCATCGGGATCTCCGCCACGAAGATCGGCCAAGGCCGCTCGCGGCAAACCGACGGCCTCGGGCGTGACGTTGAAGAGACGCATGGCGCCATCGCGCCATTCGGCCACGGTGGTGCTCCCCGTGGTCGTCATTTCGTCCAACCCTTCGCCGTGCACCACCCACGCTCGCTCTGTACCCAGTGCGCCAAGGACCCGCGCCAAGGGCTCAACCCAGCGCCCGTTAAATACCCCCAGCACCTGTCGTTGAGCGCCGGCAGGGTTGGAGAGCGGACCGAGCAAGTTGAAGATGGTGCGAAAGCCGAGTTCCTGGCGGATCGGCAGGACATGTCGCATGGCGCCGTGGTGAGCGGGAGCGAACAATACGCAAATGCCGGCCTCGTCGAGCGCGCGGCGCTGTCGAACGGGGTCGGCGGTCAGATCCACGCCGAGTTTCGCCAGTACATCCGAGGAGCCTGAGCGGGACGAGGCCGCGCGATTGCCGTGCTTGGCAACCTTCAGGCCGCCCCCCGCCGCGACGAAGGCCACGGCCGTGGAGATATTCAGAGTGTGGACGCCGTCGCCGCCTGTGCCACAGACATCGATGACCTCGTAGGGGTGATCCAAGGTCATCGCCGCCCGTCGCATGGCCTTGGCGCAGGCGGTGATTTCGCCGACCGTCTCGCCGCGTAGCCGCATGGCGGTCACCGCGGCCGCAATCTGCGCCGGCGTCGGCTCACCGCGCAGACAGGCGGCGAAGAATGCGTCGGCGTCCTCGCCGACAAGCGTGGCCCCATCGGCCAGGCGCGACAGTAGCGGCTTGAACGCGTCGGACAATCGAGGAGCGCCTAAGCCGTCGCCAAGCGAGGCGATCGGGCGAGATCGAGGAAGGCGCCCAGCAACTGATGGCCGCCTTCGGTGGCGATGGACTTGGGGTGAAACTGAACGCCGTGTACTGGGCGATGTCGGTGGGAAAATCCCATGATCTCGCCGTCATCTGTCCAGGCGGTTATTTCGAGATCTTCGGGAAGCGTTTCGCGAGCCACCGAGAGGCTGTGATAACGGGTCGCGGAGAAACCGTCCGGAAGACCGGCGAACAGTTTTTGCCCGTTATGCCGGATAGCGCTCGTCTTGCCGTGCATCAGCGTCTTAGCCCGCACGACATCCCCGCCGAACGCCTGGCCGATGGCTTGGTGGCCGAGGCAGACGCCAAGTATCGGCATGTCGGCCGGAGCGGCCGCGATCAGTCCAAGGCAAATCCCGGCCTCATTGGGGGTGCACGGTCCGGGGGATAACAGGATTGCATCCGGCCGCATGGCCAAGGCCTCGGCGACGGTGAGGGCGTCGTTGCGATAGACGACGGCGTCGCCCCCCAACTCGCTCAGGTAGTGAACAAGATTGTAGGTGAAGCTGTCATAGTTATCGATGACGAGGATCATGCCGCGCTTCTAGGCCGAGAGGGCGCCCGCGCCAAGTCGCGGCGGACAGGCGCCGATTACCGAGGAAGCTCGAACGGAGCGCGGACCAGGACGCGTTGGCCGGGAGCGGGTTTCGCCCCATTGGCGGCGACGCCGGCGGTGATTGCGTGATCAACCGCCATCTTGAGCGCGGCATCGCCGAAATCATACCCGGCAGGCTTCTCGGAAACGAGCGAACAAGCGTCGAGGAGGTCATCCGCACCCGCCCGGCACTCCAATACGGCGGCGCCGCTTATTCCGCTGTGGACGGCCTGTTCGGGGAAATAGACGCCTGGAGGTCCGTATATCGCTCGCTGGTCGATTTTGCCGAACTTGGCGTCGATCGCCATCGGCGCTCCCGCTCCCCCAACAGGCGGCTCCTTCGGGGCTTCCGCCGCGAACCCGTTGGTCGAGATTGTTACGGCGCATAGAAATATTGTTACGGCGCTCAGAACTTGCCGCAGCGACGCCCGAAGTCGTCCACGCCAAACCGACCGGTGGAAGTCCGGCACCCGCACCTATTCGAACCGCCAAGCTTCTTCGGCGGCTCGGCGCAAGGCGCGAGCCTTCTGAAGTGTTTCCTCATATTCGGCGTCAGGATCGCTGTCGGCCACCACCCCGCCGCCGGCCTGGACGTAGAGGACACCGTCCTTCACCAATCCGGTTCGCAAGACGATGCACGTGTCAACCGATCCGTCGGCGCCGAAATAGCCAACGGCGCCAGCGTAGGCGACGCCGCGTTTGACCTCTTCGAGTTCATCGATGATCTGCATCGCTCGGACCTTAGGCGCCCCAGATAAGGTGCCCGCCGGCAGCGCCGCCATCAGGACATCGACAGGATCAAGCCCCTCGGGGGCATCGCCCTCCACGTTGGAAACTATATGCATCACATGGCTGTAGCGTTCGACGATGAAGCTTTCCGTTACCCGCACCTTCGGGCCGGTTGATCGAGGCGCTTCGACGTTCCGGCCTGGCTCGCGGAGCATGGCCACACGTCCCACATCGTTCCGGCCCAGATCCAGGAGCATCAAATGTTCGGCGCGTTCCTTGGCGTCGGCGAGGAGCTCTTTTTCCAACGCAATATCCGCCTCCGGCGTTTCGCCGCGAGGTCGGGTCCCGGCGATGGGTCGGATCGTGATCTTGCCATCGCGAAGGCGAACCAGAATCTCAGGCGAGGACCCCACCAACTGGAAGTCCGGGAAGTTCAGATAGTAAAGATAGGGCGAAGGGTTCGTGCGCCGCAGCGAGCGATATAGGGCGAAGGGATCGAGACCAAAGGGGCTGGAGAAACGGTGGCTGGGAACGACTTGGAATATGTCGCCGGCCTTTATGTATTCTTTGGCCCGCTCGACGATGACGCCGTAATCGGCCTTGTCCACGGGAGAGGCGAGTTCGCCCGCTGGCTTGGCGGAGTGAGGCGAGGCGTGAGCCAGGGGACTAGCTAGATCCGCAATGACCGTTTCAAGACGAGTACTGGCTTGAGCGTAAGCAGTCTCCGCCGACGATCCATCGGCCCGCGCCGTGGTGACCAGAATGATCTCCTGGGCGATGGAATCGAAGATGGCCACGATCGACGGCCTGATCAGCAGGGCGTCAGGGAGGTTTAGCGGGTCGGCGTTCATATTCGGCAGCCGCTCGGCGAGCCGGACCATGTCGTAGCCAAATACGCCGAACAAACCCGCGGCCATGGGCGGCAATCCGGCGGGGAGGTGAACGCGCGTGTCGGCAACCAGATCGCGCAGGGAGTCCAACGCGCCGCCCGTCAGCGGTTTGAATACTCCAGCTTCGATCGCTGGGCCCTCGGAAATTTCCGCTTGGTCGCCGCGGCACCGCCAGACGAGGTTGGGCTTCATGGCGAGGATGGAGTATCGGCCCCGCCAAGCGCCGCCTTCCACCGACTCGAAAAGGAAGGCGTATGGACGCCCGCGCGCGACCTTGAGGTAAGCCGAGACGGGCGTCTCCAGATCATCGATCAGCCGAATCCAGACGACCTGAACCTGGCCAGATTGGTAGGCGGCCTCGAACGTCGAATAGTCGGGCTCGACGCTCACTTGGGAGCGCCGGCTCCCGCGGCGCCCGTTTTGGCGACGATCGACGGATCGACACCGAGCGCCTGCCGCGCCAAGGCAAGGTTTGATGTTGGCTTGATCTGGTCTCTAGCCGCGATCTGCACGGCGTTCATCAGATCGCCAACATAAGCTTGAGTGACGCGGCCCCGAAGGGCCTCGAGAAGCTGGGCGGTGGACGTTGGATCAGCCGGTTGAGCGGATTCGACCTTGGCGATGAAGATGCCCGCCTGTCCGCCGGCGGCGAAAACCTCCCCCGGCTTGGCGCCGAAAGCCTCCTGGAGAAATTGGTTTCCCAGTCCTTGGTATTGACGCGCCTTGACGCGCTGCATCCCGGTTTGCCGGGTCACCACCGCCCCCACTTGGCTGGCGGCGGCCTCAAGCGTCATGCCCCCACGAATTTTGCCGACCAGTTCATCGGCCTTGGCCTTAACGGCCTTGACGAGTTCCTGGTTCATATAGGCCCTGGCCAGAGCGTCGCGGTTTTCGGTCAAAGGCGGGAGCGAAGGAGGAAGGATGCGTTCGACACGCACGGCGAAATATTCGCCCGGGCCAGCGTCGGTAAGGTCGCCATCCTGTCCCGCCGCTTGGGCGAAAGCGGCTTTGAGAATTTTCTCGTTGAGAAGGGGATTGGGCTTGCCGTCCAAACCCATGCCGTTGGCGGCCACCGGTCCGACGGTCTCGGTGGGGACACCCGCCTTGGCCGCGGCGTCGGCGACATTGGCGCCGGCCTGACGCGCATCGTCGAATTTCTGACTTTGCTCGTAGGCTTGATCCGCCGCCTTCCTGTCGCGCAATTCGGCCTCGATCTTAGGCCGCGCGGTTTCAAGGGTGGCGGAGGCGCCTGGAGTGACCTGCACGACTTTTAGCGCCGCCAGCCCTAGGGTCCCCGAAACTGGCCCGCTCACGGCGCCTTCCTTGAGCGCGAACGCCGCGGCCCCCAGCTTCGGATCGGCGATCGCCGATTGTGGCTTGTTGACGTAGCTCACCGGCTCCGCCCCGAAAGACTTGGCGATCGCGACTGGGTCCTCCCCCTTGGCGAGGCGCGCCGCGGCCTGGGCGCCTTCAGCATTGGTCCTAACCGGAATTTGGATCACGGTGCGAAGTTCGGGCGTGGAGAGCGAATCCTTCTTGAAGGCGAATTCCTTAGCCACATCGGCAGGATCGATCGTCACGCTGGGCGCCAGGGCCTTGGCCGAAAACCGCGCGAGGGTGATGACCCGCATTTCGGGGCGCATCAATTGCGCGGCATGCTCCTTGATAAAGGTTTGCAGCTGGGCGTCTGTTGGCGGCGCCGGGGGCGGCACAGCGTCGACGCCGAGGATGAAGTAGGAAACATCGCGGGTTTCGAGACCCGCCACCGCGTCAACCGCCGCATATAGACGCGGCGCTTTGTATCCGGCCCCCATGGCGTAGGCGAATTGCCGCTCGGCCAGGCTGTCGGTGATTTCCGCCTGGGCGTCGCGAACCGACAGCCCGCGAGCGGCCAGAAGCTGGGTGAACTGCTGTTCGCTGAACTTGCCGGTCACCCGGTCGAAAGCGTCGGGAATCTGTTTTATGAAGGCGTCCACCAATTGCGGACCCGGCGTAATCCCAGCGCGCTGAAGCATCTCAAGCTCCGATTGCTCCAAGGCGATCTGGCCGAGCATCTGTTGATCGGCGCCGTTCTGGACGAGGAATTCATTGGTCAGCTGCTGCTGGGTTTGTTCCTGGAACTTGGTTTTCTGCCCTTCGAATATCCGCCGGAACTCTCGGCTGCTGGTGGAATGCGAGCCGGCGGTGATCACCGAATCGGCGCGGATGGATCGGAAAGCGTCCGGAAACCGGCCGCCGCCGCCAACACCCAAGATCAGAAACACCAGGATCAACAAGCCCATCAACGCGATCGCGATGGGATTTCTGGCCGTGGAGCGGAGGGTTCCGGTCATGGATTCGATGTGCCGTTTGGACTGGAAGAGCGACGCGCCGCCCCGGGGAAGACGCGGTATAGTGGAGGCGCGTGATCGGCCGCAAGCAAAGGTGACAGGCGCGCGTGCTTGGCCTAGGCGGCGTTCTTTAATGTTCGCATGGAGCCCAGCCTCTTGACGACACCTCGCCCCCTGATCGCCGGCAACTGGAAAATGAATGGACTGGAAGCTTCGCTCGATGAGGCGAGGTTGTTGGCGGCCTGGGTCGATGCGCATTCCCCGGCCGCGCGCGTAGCCCTCTGTCCGCCGGCAACCCTCCTGAACCGGATGGCTAATTTGCTGGCGGGATCGACGATCGCCGTCGGCGGCCAGGATTGCCGAGCGGAGCCGCGGGGGGCGTTTACCGGGGATACTTCCGCTGAGATGCTGACCGATGCGGGCGCCGTCTTGGTCATCCTCGGCCATTCCGAGCGCCGGATAGGCTACGGCGAAACCGACGCGCTGGTGGCGGCGAAAACGACTACCGCCCTGGCCGCCGGGTTGGAGCCAATCGTCTGCG
Organism: uncultured Alphaproteobacteria bacterium; assembly: GCA_963817995.1. Classification (GTDB taxonomy): domain Bacteria; phylum Pseudomonadota; class Alphaproteobacteria; order Caulobacterales; family Caulobacteraceae; genus Acaudatibacter. Next base: position 385,782 of record CAWFQJ010000004.1, on the reverse strand, counting down.
TCGGCGAAAGCCTGGAACAACGGCGGGCCGGACAAGCCCTCTCGATCGTGACGGCCCAGGTCCGAGCCTCCTTGCCAAGTTCGATCGGCGACAAGCCGTTCGCGGTGGCGTACGAACCGGTCTGGGCGATCGGCTCGGGGATAACGCCCGGCCTGAACGAAATCGAGGAGATCCATTTTGCCATTCGCGCCGCGTTGCGCAACCGGCTTGGCGCCGTGGGGCAAGTCACCCCGATCCTCTACGGTGGCTCGGTGAACGCAGGCAACGCGCGCGAAATCCTGGCTGCGCCCGGGGTTGGAGGCGCACTCGTGGGCGGCGCCTCGCTGGAAGCGAAATCGTTCATCGGCATTCTCGAGGCGCTCTAGCTTCTGGCTGGCGTGGACGAGGACGTGATGCTAAGAGCCCGCGCTTCCCTTAACCGGACCCTCTGGGCGCCAGGAAAATCGGCCTGTCATGCTTCGCGATCTTTTGTTGATCCTCAACATGCTGGTGTGCCTCGCCCTGATCGGCGTCGTATTGCTGCAGCGCTCCGAGGGGGGCGCTCTGGGTTCTGGCAGTCCAACCGGGCTGGTCACGGCGCGCGGGGCCGGCGATTTGCTCACCCGCACGACCTGGGTCCTTTTTGGACTGTTCCTGGCGCTCAGCCTCGCCCTGACGCTGCTGGGCGGTCGCGAACGTTCCTCTCAAGCCATTCTTCAGAGGCTGAAGTCCCAGTCAGTCAATCCGGATGCTCTGGTGACCCATCCCCCCGCTTCGACGCCAACTCCCGGCGCTTCGCCGGATAAGGCCACGCCGCCGCCGGTCCAATTGCCTCCGCTGTCGAGAAGCCAGCCGGCTCCCAACGAGCCGCCAGTGGTCAATCCGATAACACTGCCCTCCCTCTCGACCGCCCCCAGCAAATCGCCGGCGCCTTGAACCCATCCAGGCTGGCGTCGAATCGGGGCCGCTATCGGCCGGGCGAATCAGTGATATCCTGAGCTCCCATGGCCCGGTACATCTTCATCACCGGCGGCGTGGTCTCCTCCTTGGGAAAAGGTCTCGCCTCCGCTGCGCTCGGCGCGTTGCTGCAGGCTCGCGGTTATAAGGTCCGCCTTCGCAAGCTGGACCCATATCTCAACGTCGATCCAGGCACGATGAGCCCCTATCAACACGGGGAAGTATTCGTCACGGACGACGGCGCCGAGACCGATCTCGATCTGGGGCACTATGAGCGGTTCACCGGCGTTTCGGCTACGCGAGCCGACAACATCACCACCGGCCAGATCTACAAGACGATCCTGGAAAAGGAGCGGCGGGGGGATTTTCTGGGCGCGACGGTTCAGGTGATCCCGCACGTTACCGATGAGATCAAGCGCTTCGTCCTGGCCGATCCGGGAGAAGGCGTCGACTTCGTCCTTGTGGAGATCGGCGGCACGGTGGGCGACATCGAAGGCCTGCCGTTCTTCGAGGCGATCCGCCAGCTCGGCCAGGATCTGCCGCGCGGCGACACCTGTTTTGTCCATCTGACGTTGTTGCCGTTCATCAAGACGGCCGGTGAGATGAAGACCAAGCCGACCCAGCATTCGGTCAAGGAGCTCCGCTCGATCGGCATCCAGCCGGACGTGCTTCTGTGTCGCTGCGAACAGCCGATCCCGCCCGAGGAACAGCGCAAGATCGGACTATTCTGCAATGTTCGCCCTTCGGCGGTGATCCAGGCGCTGGATGCGCCGAATATCTATGCTGTGCCTCTGGACTATCACCGCCAGGGGTTAGACGCCGAGGTGCTCGACGTCTTTGGCATCCGCGATGCGCCGGCGCCGGACTTGAGCCGCTGGCAGACAATATCTGACCGTCTGGTTCAGCCAGACGGCGAGGTGACGATCGCCATCGTCGGCAAGTACACCGTGTTGAAAGATGCCTACAAGTCTTTGATTGAAGCCTTGATTCACGGCGGCGTCGCCAATCGGGTCAAGGTCAATCTCGACTGGGTGGAAAGCGAGGCCTTCGAGGGTGACGATGGCGCGGCGGCCGCAAGGCTCGAAGGGGTTCACGGCATTCTCGTGCCAGGTGGTTTCGGAGAGAGGGGATCGGAAGGCAAGATTTGGGCCGCACGTTTCGCCCGCGAGCACGCGGTTCCCTACTTTGGGGTCTGTTTTGGCATGCAGATGGCGGTCATCGAAGCCTTGCGAAATGTGGGTGGGCTGCCGGGCGCGACCTCAAGCGAGTTTGGGCCGACCCACGAACCGGTCGTTGGTTTGATGACCGAATGGTCCCGAGGCAATGAACGAGAAGTCCGAGGCGAGGGCGACAATCTAGGGGGGACGATGAGGGTCGGGGCGTATGACGCCGTTCTGACGCCGGGCTCGAAGATCGCCTCCATCTATGGCGACACGATCATCAGCGAACGCCATCGCCACCGTTACGAGGTCAATATCGAATATCATCAAGCCCTTGAGGCGGCCGGATTGAAGATGAGTGGTGTTTCGCCAGACGGGTTTCTGCCCGAGACGGTGGAGCGCGAAGACCACCCTTGGTTCATCGGCGTCCAATTCCATCCGGAGTTGAAGAGCCGACCCTTCGCTCCCCATCCTCTTTATGCGAGTTTTATCGCCGCGGCGGTGGAGCAAAGTCGTCTCGTCTAGTCGGAACGATCGTTCGCCAATTTTCGCGCCCGTCGGCTCAAATCCGCGACTTGAAGCGGCGGGTGTTTTGCTCCATAGACCCGCGCTCCCTTATTTCCAGCCTTCAGAAGACACCCAATGGCCGTCCCCAAACGCAAAGTCTCGCCGTCCAGGCGCAATATGCGGCGCTCGCATCATGCCCTGCCGGCCAACAGCTACATCGAGGACAAGGACACCGGCGAACTGCGTCGGCCTCACCACGTCGATCTCAAAACCGGCATGTACAAGGGCCGTCAGATCCTGACGCCCAAGGAAGATTGATCTCAGCCCTACTGAGAGCGCCCTCGCGCCTGGATCGCTTCGCGGCGCGCCTCCACCATTTGCGGGCTAACCAAACTGTTTTGCGCGCTGGAGTTCCGGTGCTCGAAGGCTAGGCCCTCGGCCAATGAGAGCGCATATCCGCCATCGATGATCGCCTTGTAGTCGCTCAGGGTCTCGACGGGAATCGACGCCATGTCGCGAGCGAGAGCGAGGGCGGCCGGCATCAACTCATCGGGCTCGACCACGCGGTTCACCAGGCCCCAGGCCAGGGCGGTCTTGGCGTCGAGGAAGTTCCCGCTGAGAGAAAGCTCCTTAGCCCGATAGGGACCAATGATCCGAGACAGGCGTTGGGAAAGTCCCCAGCCGGGCATGATGCCCACCCTGGCGTGGGTGTCGGCGAAGCGAGCGTTCGCCGAAGCGATCAGAACGTCGCACGCTAAAGCGAGCTCGAAACCGCCTGTAATAGCCACGCCGTTGATCGCGCCGATCACAGGCTTTGGACATTCGAGAATGGCCTGAACGGGATTCTCGTTCGCCCCCGTGGCGTTGGCCGCGCCCAATCCCTGCTGGCCGAGTTCCTTAAGATCGAGCCCGGCGGTGAACGCTCGGCCCGCGCCGGTCAGAACCACGACACTCACCTCGGGGTCGGCGGCCAGAGCAACCATAGCGTCATGGAGGGCGGCCCTGAGGGCGCGCGAGAGCGCGTTCATCGCCTCCGGCCGGTCGAGCGTCACCACCGCGATCAGATCGCTCTTGTCGACCTTCAGCATTATTCTTTCTCCGAACGAGACGCCGCATCGCAGTGAGGGTGCGGACGCTGCAAGTGCGTCGTTAAACCGCGCCCAATTTTCGACATCGCCAATAGAGATCGTCTATTCTCCGTAGACGTGATCGGTTAGGCCGATGGGCGTCGGCGTCAAAGTGAATTCGATTCACGGCCGTGGTTATGTTTGATAAGAGGCGAATAGATAGCGATAGATAGAGCGGCTTCGGGCTGCCACAGGCATTTCGTCGACGAGAAAAAGCTATCGGACGCAATCAGGCTGGGACGAAAGAACAATGAAATTATCACGGGGACTGGCTGTGGTCGCGATGTCGGCCTTGGCTTTGGCTGGCTGCCGGCTGCCCTGGGTTGGCGCTGGAAAGGCGCCGACGGGCCAGGTGGTCGCAACGGTGGGCGGCCAAGAAATCACGGTTCGCGAACTGAACGCCGAACTCGCCGGTGTTAATCTGCCGGACCCCAAAACACGCAAGCTCGCCGAACAGGCGGCGCTTCGGAACATTATCGCGCGAACGATCCTGGCGAAGGCGGCTGTGGACCAGGGCGTTGATAAGACGCCCGACTTCGCATTGCAGAAGCAGCGGGCGATGCAAGGTCTGCTGGTTCAAACCCTTCAGAACAAGGTCGTGGCGAGCGTTCCGCCAGCGACTCGTGATGAGGCCGAGGCCTTCGTCGCCGCGCACCCGGATATATTCGCCGAACGCAAGGTTTTCGTGGTCAACCAGATCCGCTCGGCGCGGCCCGCCGACGCCGCGGCGATGCAGGCGTTCGAACCGTTGAAGACCATGGAAGAAGTCGCGGCCCAATTGGACAAGGATCATCTGGCCTATCAGAAAGGCGTCGCCAATTTTGACGCGGTTGGCGCGGATCCGAAGATGGTCGACGCCATAGTCAAGCTTCCTCCCAATGAGATTTTCATCATCCCGAACGGGGATGGATTGATCTTCAATCAGATCCAGCAGACCCAAGTCGTGCCGTTTACCGGAGAGCCGGCGATTCAATATGCGCTGAAGGTGATCACGCGTGAACGGACTCAAGATGCGCTCAACCGCCAATTCAGCGAGATCCTGGCCAAGGCAAAGGGGCAAGTCGTTTTCAACAAGGATTACGCGCCGCCTAAAACGGCGACCCCGGCTCCGACCTCGAAGCCGAGTTGAAGGCGACGGCGGTTTCGTTGCCACGCGTGACCAACGGACGCGTTGACCGATGCGCCTGACTCGGCGCTCTATCGCGGATGACGTTTATCTTTCGTCCATGTCTGCGATGATAGTTCACCCTGGGCGACCAGGGTCTAGGGGGAGTTGTGCGGCAATGGGTTATGGTCGTTACATCGCTGCGGTGGCCCTCACGGTTCTCACGGCGGCCAGGCCGGTTGCGGCGCAGCAATTGATCCCTCCGCCGGTTTCCGTCCCGGGCGGTCGTGAAGTCTCGGTCGATCTGATCGCCAATCTGATTTACAATTCGAATGTCGCCGCCTCGAATGAGGCCTCCGCAGCCTCTCGCGGGCTTACCCAGGCGGATGAAATATTCAATCCAGCCGATCAATTTCACCCTTGCGCGGAATATCGGCTCGCAGTTGGCGTTTTTGCAGGGCGGGGCCGGCTATAATTTCTATGATCATAACTCGGTGTTGGATCGGGCGAATTTAGATATTAGCGGAGGCTGAAGTGGACGGTTGGGTCCTTGCGACGATACGCTCACCGGCAGTTACGTGCTGCAACAAGGTGATCTGGATTATACTCAGACCAACACGGTTAAGAACCTCGTCCAGTTGCCAACCGTGGGTCTGACAGCGACCTGCGGACGGCCAATCGGCTTTGCGCCGACAGCCTCTGTTTCTGGTAGTTGGCGGATCAACGGCGCGGAGACGCTCAATGCCTCCAACTCGGGGACGTTCAACGCCACGGCCGGGCTTGCCTATCGGCAACCAGCCCTGGGCGTCATCACGGCTTTCGGTGAATACGGCGCGACCAATTTTCCAAATAGCCTGCCGATTTATTTCAACGGCACAGCTCTGACGAGTGGCTACAATATCTATGGAGGAGGAATTAGCTACGCTCGCAATATAGGTGCGCGCCTGGATCTAACCGCCTCGCTTTCTTATATTTCCCTGGTCGAGTATATCCCAGGATCTCAGGGCTTTAGCGGGCTGACCTACTCTTTCGATGGCACTTATAAGGTGGGACCGCGTCTGACGGCCCACGCCCGGTTCGCTCGCGCGACGCTGCCTTCCAACCAAACGAACGGAACCTTCTCCCTGAGCGAAGTCTATGAGGCCGACGCGAATTATCTGGCAAGTTCTCGCCTCACCTTCGAGCTTCTCGGCTCGATCACTCACCAGACCTTCGAGGGTGTCCCGCTCAACAACGCCCTGGCGCTGACCGAACAGACGATCGATAGGATCAACGCCTCGGCGCTACCTTCAAGGCGAGCCAGCATCTGTCGCTCACGCTAAATGGCGGCTGGCAACAAAGAGATGCAAATGAGGCGGGACTGAGTTATTCGGCTGCGATCGTGAGCCTGCGGCGTCAACGCTCCATTTTGATCAACCTGCGACAACCTGGAGAGCAAAGGATGAACCTTCGCCCGCTGATCGGTTTGACGCTTATCTGTTTGATCGGACTTTTTTCGTCGGCGAACGTAGCGAGCGCCCAGCAGTCCAATTTGCCTCCGCAGGTCGCGACTGCCGATCAGACGTATATGCTGGGGCCGGCAGACGTTATCGAGGTTAGCGTTCTTGGGCAGGCGGATTTCACGACGCGCGGGCGTATCGGTGAAGATGGAACGATCAGGCTCCCCTATCTAGGCAGCGTCCCGGCCGGCGGTAGAACCATTAGCCAGCTTTCCGATGAGGTGGGTAAGGCTCTCAACAAGGGCGGCTTCTATTCACATGCGATCGTGAAGGTGGAAATCGTCTCCTACGCCAGTCGATATGTCACGGTGCTGGGCGATGTCACTTCTCCTGGCCTGATACCGGTGGACCGGGCCTATCGGCTGTCGGAGATTTTGGCGCGGGTCGGCGGCGTGAAGGACACCGGCGCCGACTATGTCGTGCTACGCGCGCCAACCGGTCCGGAACGGCATTTGCCGATCAAAGATCTGGCGACTGGTGATGAGACTCAGGACCCCTACGTGACCCCCGGCGACAAGATATTTGTCCCAAAGGCCGAGATTTTCTACCTGTCAGGACAGGTGAACGCGCCCGGCGCCTATCCCATCACTGAAGGCATGACCGTGCGGATGGCCATAGCGCGGGGAGGGGGCATCAACCAGCTTGGCAGTGACAAGAAGCTCAAGCTCACGCGGCATGGCGTCAAGCTGACAAACATAGACCTCGAATCGAAAATTCAGCCTGGTGATGTGCTGGTGGTTGGCGAGCGCCTGTTCTAGAAAGGCGGGCGATGGCGATCGCGACGCGAGAGGGCTAGGCTTCAAAGCATGAGCATCGTTCAATTTCTTAGGATTTTTTGGGCTCGCCGCCTGTTGATTGTCGCGGCGACAATCGAGCTGTTTCGTCGGCGCCATGATTGTCTGTGCTGTGCTTCCCCCAAGATGGGAGGCGTCCTCACGTGTTATGCTTGATGTTCTTAAGCCGGACCCGGTGAGTGGCGAGATTATCGCTGGACCCAGCGCCAGGATGTACGTCGACACGCAGGTGGAGTTGATAACCGATTATTCGGTTGCCGGCCAGGTTGCCGATCAGATCGGCTTATTATCAGATCCCGCACTTATTTCTCAGTATCAAGCTAGAGGTCGTGCGCGATAAAAGAGATTTTCGACATTGGGCGGCGCAGTTAATAATAGACAATACCAAAGCAAAATTGCTCCAAGACAGCAACATATTAGAAATAACCTATACGGCCCCGACCCCGGATAATGCGAAAGCTGTCGCGGACGCTCTGAGGAAGGCCTATATCGACTACAGCCTGACATTCAAACGTGAAACGGCGGAACGTAACGCGGAGTGGTTCTCCACCCAGGCGGACAAGGCCAAGGCGGCTATGGACGCCGCGATAGCGGCCGAATCTAGCTACGAAAAGGCCAATGGCTCTGGTCATGGCCAACGACAAGCTGGATATGGACAGCGCGCGTCTTCAAGCGCTCGCCGGGGCGAGCGGGGTCGCGCCGGCGATGATCGCGCCTAGCGCCGCCACCTCTCCAGCCGCGGAGGAGTTGGGCCAGGTTGACGCGCAGATCGAGACCTTGTCGAAAGACCTCGGCCCGAACAATCCAACAATGATCCAGCTTAAGGCGAAGAGAGCCGCGCTGGCCGTCACCGCTGAACAGGAGCGCAGTGCGGCGCGTGCGGCGGCCGGCGCCTCGTCCGCCGGAGTCGGCGCCCTTGACCGTGCCGTGGCGGCGGCCAAGGCGCGCGTCTTGGCCCAAAGCGACAAGATCGGCAAACTCACACAGTTGCAGGCTGAGGTCGATCTGCGTCGAGACGAGTTTGACAAGACTTCCGCGCGCGCCGCCGAATTTCGCCAGCAAGCGGTCTCGGCCGAAACGGGCATTACGCCGTTGGCGGATGCTGTCACGCCTCGCGTCGCCGGCCTTTCCGAACTATCTGCTGATCGTGCCCGGTTCGATCGCCCTGGGCTTGGGCGTGGGGGTTCTTGTCGCCCTGCTGATGGAGTTGTTTGGACGCCGGGTTCGGGGTGTAGAGGATCTCAGCTCGGCCGTCGATGCCCCGCTTCTGGCGGTCATCGCGGCACCGTCCAAATCTGGCCGCTCCGTCCGTGGACGCCACGCAAGCGAGCCTGATGTTTCAATCCAACGTAAACCGGTACCGGCATGAGCGATACGATAGAGGTTCAACGGCCTCCAGAACCCGCGCCGGCCGCCGAGGCGAATTCGTCAACGCCGACGCGGACCTATTCGGCCTCCTTGGTCGTGCTCTCCCGTCCGACGGAAGCTGCGGCGGAGGCGGTTCGCGCCTTGCGCACTGATATCATGGCGCAGCATGTTCATCTTGGCCGGCGGGCTCTCGCCATTTGCGGGGCCAGCCAAAGCGTAGGCTGCACGTTCATCGCCACGAACCTGGCGGTGTCGCTCGCGCAGATCGGGGTCAAAACTCTTCTGATCGACGGCAATATGCGTTCACCGGGGGTTGATCTCCTCATCAAGCCTGCCCCCGGCCGCCTGGGCTTGGCGCAGTGCCTCGGCTCTCCAGAGACCACTTTCTCAGCTTGCGTCGACGCCGATATTCTTCCTTATCTTTCAGTCATGTATGCCGCCGGCCCTGCCGGCGAGGCGCAAGAGCTCCTGGCCGGAGAGCGTTTCAAGGAACTGATGGATTTCTGTCTGCGGGACTTCGACGTCACCATCGTAGATACGCCGCCTGCAAACAGCTGCGCGGACGCGCGCCGGATCAGCACCGTGGTCGGTTACAGCTTGCTCGTCGCGCGGCGAGACAAGACCTTCGTGAACGACCTCAAGATTCTTACCTCCCAACTCGAGGCGGGCCACGCGAAGGTCGTCGGCACGGTTCTGAACAGGGCCTGATAAACATGGACCTCGCCGCGTCCGGAGCAGCCCGCCGGGCTGGGTTTCGGCTAGATCGCAGCTGGCCATTGATCGTCGGTTTCGCGGTTCTCGCAATTCCGACATTAGTCCGCCTTTCCCAGCAGACATGGACCCGCGACTTCGGCGCCTATGGGCCGATAGTTATCGCCACCGGAGCGTGGTTGCTGTGGCGGCAGATCCCCGAGCTAAGCCGTCTGGCGGCGCCGGGCCGATCGTGGCTGACGTGGCTCATCATGGCTCTTTCGGCGGTGTTCTACGTTTTTGGGCGGGCCTATGATTTCCTCACCCTTGAGACCGCTGGCGTTTATGGCGTCGGCCTAGCCATGCTCAACGCCAAGGTTGGTCCTGCGGCTGATGCTCGGCTACATGGTTTCCCCTTTTGTATCTTGCCTTCGCCATTCCGGTTCCAAATACATTGCTCGCGGATATAACCGCGCCGCTGAAGGAATTCGTCTCCTGGGCGGCGACGATACTTTGCATCATCTCGGCGTACCGGTCGCCCGGCAAGGCGTCACGATCTTTGTCGATCAATATCAATTGCTTGTCGAAGACGCCTGCTCGGGCATGAACTCTATCGTTGGCCTGATCGCCGTGAGCCTGCTCTACATCTACCTGATGCGAGGTTCGTCCTGGCGCTATTCGTTTTTCTTGTCTGCCTCGTGATCCCGATAGCCATCGTCGCCAATATAATTCGCATCATGATATTGATTTTGCTTACTTATTTCTTTGGTGACGAAGTCGCTCAAAGCTTTCTGCATTTCGCCGCCGGCCTGGTGCTGTTTTCCACCGCGCTGGCGCTTGTGTTCGCACTTGACACCTTGATCCACCGCGTTTTGGCTCGCCGGAGAACGCGCTGATGGATCGTCGCGATCTGTTGCTCGGCGCGGCGTGTCTGGTTACCGCCGGCGTCGCCTATGAATTGATCCCCCGCCGGCGGGTGTCTCTATTGGGCGACAAACGCCTGGATAAGATCATCCCCCGGGCCTTCGGTGGCTGGACGTCTCGCGATGTGAGTGACCTGGTGGCGCCGAAGGAGGAAGACAGCCTGGCCGCGCGGCTTTACGGAGCCACCGTTGGGCGCATTTATCGGCAAGGCCCCAATGGGCGCCGAAGTGATGATGCTGCTGGCCCATGGCGATACGCAGAGCGACGATCTCCAACTCCATCGGCCGGAAATTTGCTACCCCGCGTTTCGGCTTCGCTCTGTCGGGGGATCATCAGGTGGAAGTCCCCTTGGCCGGGTCGGTCGCTATCCCCGCACGGCAACTCGTCGCCGACGCCGCGGATCGACGAGAGTCCATTTTGTATTGGACCCGTCTGGGAGAGTTCCTGCCCACTAGCCGAAAACAGCAACAGCTGGACCGGCTTCGCACGGCCATGACGGGCGTCGTCGCGGACGGCCTTCTCGCGCGTTTCTCTGTCGCCGGGACGGAGACGGTGGAACCGTTCAAGCTGTTGGAATCTTTCGCGCCGGCGCTGGTCCGTGCGGTCTTGCCGAGCGACCGCGCCGTTTTGATAGGCGAAGCTCGGGCGGCCGCGATATCTGGGCTGCGGACCTAAGCGTGGAAGGGCGGACGCCTTCATGGCTCGCATTACCACGGCTAACGGAATAAGGACACCTGCCGCGCGGATGTGGCGGAACTGGCAGACGCACTGGATTTAGGTTCCAGCGCCGCAAGGCGTGGAGGTTCGAGTCCTCTCATCCGCACCACTTCCTCTCCCACTGCGCGTAGGGGTTGAGAGCCCGCGGCCCGCATGACATAACCCGCCCTCGTTTCGCGCCGCCCGCCGGGTAGGGACCTAGCGGCGGCGTTTTCTTTGGTTCGACCATCCCCCAAAGTGGCGGGTCGGAACCCGTTTCCAGGAATTCGCGATGCAAGTGACCGAGACATCCCACCAAGACCTGAGCCGCAGCTATGGCGTCAGGGTGCCGGCAGCCGAGCTGGGCGCCCTTCTGGACGCGCGGATCGCCGAAATCATCCCCACGCTCAATCTGAAGGGTTTTCGCCCGGGCAAGGCGCCGGTTGGTCACGTGAAGCGCATGTACGGCAAGGCGCTTGATGGGCGAAGTGATCGAAAAGACGATCAACGAAACCACCCAAAAGGTGCTGGAAGACCACAAGCTGCGCGTTGCCGCCCAGCCTGATCTCAAGCCGTCCTCCGACATGGAACAGGTCCTGGCCGGCCACGAAGACCTTACTTACGACCTCGATGTGGAGGTGATGCCCGAGTTCGATCCGATGGACGTATCGGGTGTTTCCCTGACCCGTCTGGTCTACCAGCCGACCGATACGGAGATCGACGAGGCCCTCGCCGAAGTGGTTTCCCAGAACCGCACGTTCGAGCCCCGAACCGGCAAGGCCGCCAAAGCCAAGGATGGCGACCAACTGCTGATCGATTTCGTGGGTCGCATCGATGGCGAACCGTTCGACGGAGGCGCCGCCGATGACGCCGAACTGATCCTGGGCTCTGGCGCTTTTATCCCTGGCTTCGAGGAGCAACTGATCGGGGCCGCGCCGGGCGCCGAGGTCGAGGTCGAGGTCACTTTTCCTGAAACCTACCAGGTCGAGCGCCTGAAGGGGCAAAAGGCGGTGTTCGAGGTCAAGATCAAGGAAGTTCGGGCGCCGAAGGCGGCCAAGGCCGACGACGCCCTGGCTCAGAGCCTGGGGCTGGCGGATCTCGCGGCCTTGCGCGAGGCCGTGCGCTCCAATCTGGAGGGACAGTACCGCGAAACCTCGCGTTTCAAGCTGAAGCGGGCGCTTCTGGACGCTCTCGACGCCGGTCACGACATCCCCTTGCCGCCGCGAATGGTGGAGGCGGAATTCGCCGGCATCTGGGAACAGGTTCAGAAGGATCAGGCGGAAAGCGGCGCCGCGCCGGAAGACGAGGGCAAATCCGAAGAAACGCTCAAGGCCGAGTACCGCCGGATCGCCGAGCGTCGCGTTCGCCTTGGCCTCGTGCTGGCCGAGATCGGTCGGCGATATAATATCAGCGTCACCGACCAAGAACTTGTCGACGCCATGCGTACCGAAGCGATGCGCTATGGCGACATGGCTCAGCGCATGTTCGACATGCTGCGCGAAAGCCCTCAGGCCCAGGCAAATATGCGCGCGCCTCTCTACGAGGAGAAGGTGGTGGATCTCCTTCTCAGCCTCGCCACGGTGACCGACAAGGCGGTTTCCAAGGAAGATCTGATGAAGGAGGACGATCTTCCCGAAGGGATCAGCGGGCCGGCGGAAGGGAAGAAGGCGAAACCGGCAAAGGCGAAGTCCGCCAAGGCGAAAGCCGCGGCGTCTCCAAAGGCCGCGACGGCGGAAGCGCCCAAGGAGGAGGTCTCCAAACCTAAAGCCACCCCCTCCAAGCGAAAGGCCAAAGCCGATCCGGCGAAGTCCTAGCCACCGGCCTTGCAACTGGGCCGAGGCCACGCGATATCGAGGGTTCAATCAAGGACCCTCGACATCATGACAGACACCAACACCCACTCGCTCAATCTCGTGCCCATGGTGGTCGAGCAATCCAGCCGGGGTGAGCGCGCTTTCGATATCTTCTCGCGGCTTCTGCGTGAGCGGGTGGTGTTCCTGAACGGACCGGTCGATGACGGCATGTCGGCGCTAATTTGCGCTCAACTACTCTACCTGGAATCCGAGTTCCCGAAGAAGCAGATCGATATGTACATCAATTCGCCAGGCGGCGTAGTGACCTCGGGCCTGGCGATCTATGACACCATGCAATACGTCCGCTGCCCGGTGGCGACCACCTGCATGGGCATGGCCGCGTCCATGGGCTCGTTCCTCCTGATGGCCGGAGAGCCTGGAATGCGTGTCGCGTTGCCCAACGCGCGGATCATGCTCCATCAGCCTTCCGGGGGATTTCAAGGCAAGGCGTCGGATATCGAGCGCCACGCCGAGGATATCCTGAAGACCAAGCGGCGTCTGAACGAGCTCTATGCGAAGCACACTGGCCGCACCTACGAGGAGGTTGAGCGCACCCTTGACCGCGACCACTTCATGGACGCCGAGGAAGCTAAGGCCTGGGGCATCGTCGACCACATCTACGAAAGCCGTGTGGCTTCGGAGGCGGCGGCTTCGGCGGCCGGCTAGGGCTATCCGGATGCGCCGCCCATCGCGGTGAGTTCGGCCACGCGGCGCTTCACCAGGTCGATAACGCCTCGAATGGAGGCGTCCGCGTCCACTTGAAAGCGCTCAAAGTCGCCGTTGGCTGACCGCAGATCGGCGAATAGGCCGGCGGGGTCCTCGTGGAAATGCAAAAACGCCCGGGACCGCAGGTAGAAGACGCCCCGGCTCCGCTCATTCAGCGCTCCGATGTGTCGGATGGCTTGGAGGAGCGGGGATAGTCGGTCAAGCGCGGCGGCGCCGGCGTGTTTCACGGCCGTTCTCCAAAGACCTTCATGCCGCGTTCTTCGGCTAGTGCCAGCATCTCCACATCACCATCGCTGTCGCCATAGGCGGCTTCAAGGCGAACATCGTCGCCGAAAGCGGTGCGCAAACGCTCCACCTTCTCGGCGCCCCGGCAATTGCGACCGTCGAGTTCGCCGGTGACACGGTCGTCCGATCCCATGGCAAGGCGCGTTCCGATAAGCCGGTCGGCCCCTAGGCCGCGAGCGAATGGCCAAACCAGGATTTCCGGGGACGCGGTTACGATGACAACCAGCGCGTCGCTATCCTTCCAGGCCCTGAACCGCCGTACCGCATCTGGCCGAAGCAAACGCCGAGATTGAGACGCAGCGAATTTCTGCGCCCGATTGGCCAGATCATCTCGTGACAGACCCTTGAGGAACTCGCGAACCATGGCCGCCTTCAATCGACCTCGGTCCCGGTCCCTTGCGTAGGCCGCGGTTGCGCCGGCGAGCCTCGCCATTCCGAGCGCAAAACGCGCCGGCCCAGCATTCCACGCCAGAAAGGCCTGAAAGCTGTCTCGCGAGGTGAGGGTGCCGTCGAAGTCGAAAGCCACCAGAGGGCGAAATGTCGCGCCCGATTGGCATTGCATGATCGCGCTTCCCATATCAGTGTCGTCGCCGCGCCGATGCAAATTCACGCTCACAGATTTCAAATTGGTCATCTCGGCCATCATAGGCTTGTGATCCGCGCTTGGATCGGGGAATGTGACCTTTGGCGCTAAGGGTGGCGAGGCTCATTGCAGGCCTGTATCTGAAGCGACCGGGGGCAGTCAGCGTTCGATTTTTCGCGGGCGCTCCGGAGAGTGAGAAGCGACGATGACCAAGGCCGCCAGCGGCGACAGCAAGAGCACTCTTTATTGCTCCTTCTGTGGGAAGAGCCAGCACGAGGTCCGCAAGCTGATCGCGGGGCCAACTGTGTTCATCTGCGATGAATGCGTTGAACTGTGCATGGATATCATCCGTGAAGAAACGAAGATCGCCTTCGTCAAATCAAAGGATGGCGTGCCGACGCCGCGCGAGATCAGGGAAGTTCTGAACGATTACGTTATCGGTCAAGAACATGCCAAAAAAGTTCTCTCGGTCGCCGTACACAACCACTACAAGCGGCTCAACCACGCCCAGAAAAACAATGACGTCGAGCTGGCCAAGTCGAACATTCTGCTGATTGGACCGACCGGGGTGGGTAAGACGCTGCTCGCCCAGACACTGGCGCGAATCATCGACGTGCCGTTCACCATGGCCGACGCCACGACCCTCACCGAAGCCGGTTATGTCGGCGAAGACGTCGAAAACATCATTCTGAAGCTGCTCCAGGCGGCTGACTACAATGTCGAACGGGCTCAGCGCGGCATCGTCTATATCGATGAGGTCGACAAGATCAGCCGCAAATCGGACAACCCCTCGATCACCCGCGACGTATCGGGCGAGGGCGTTCAGCAGGCGCTCCTGAAAATCATGGAGGGCACGGTGGCCTCGGTGCCACCGCAGGGCGGCCGCAAACATCCGCAGCAGGAATTCCTGCAGGTCGACACCACCAACATGCTCTTCATCTGCGGCGGCGCCTTCTCCGGCCTTGAGAAGATTATCTCCAGCCGGGGGAAAGGGACCTCGATCGGCTTTTCCGCCAAGGTCTCCGATCCGGATGACCGCCGGACCGGCGAAGTGCTTCGACAAGTTGAGCCCGACGATTTGCAGCGCTTTGGCCTGATCCCGGAATTCATCGGCCGGCTGCCGGTCATCGCCACCCTGGACGATCTCGACGAGAGCGCCCTGGTCAAGATCCTGACCGAGCCTAAGAACGCTCTGGTCAAGCAATACCAGCGCCTTTTCGACATGGAGAATGTGGGCCTGGCCTTCACCGACGACGCGCTCAAGGCCGTCGCCCGCAAGGCGATCCTGCGTAAGACCGGGGCGAGGGGGCTGCGGTCGATCCTGGAAGGCATCCTCCTGGAGACCATGTTCGAGCTTCCGACCCTCCAGGGCGTCGAGGAGGTGGTGGTCAACACCGAAGTCGTCGAAGGCCGCGGCCAGCCGTTGATGATCTACGCCGAAAAGAAGAGCGGCGCGGCCTCGGCCTAGAGCGCACGGGCGCCGCCTTTCCGGCGATGGCCAATCACCTCTTCGATGCGTTGCACTCGACCGGCCGTTCCGAAGCGCCGGCGGCTGAGGCCGGCGACAGGGTATACACCTATGCCGACATCGAGGCTGAAACCGCCCGTCTGGCGAACGCCCTCGTAGCCGGCGGCGTTCGCCCCGGCGATCGGGTCGCGGTCCAGGTGGAAAAGTCGGCGGCCAACTTGTTTCTCTATCTCGCGGCGATCCGCGCCGGGGCGGTCTACCTCCCGCTCAACACCGCCTACACCCTGTCGGAACTGAGCTATTTTCTCGGCGACGCCGAGCCGCGGCTGGTGGTGTGCGATCCCGCGGTTCGAGAACAGGTGACCTCGATCGCGGGGTCGGCCACGATCGAAACCCTGGACCGAGCGGCGAGGGGTTCGCTGATCGACGCCGCGTCCGGCCAGACACCGGTCTTTGAGACCGTCGCGCGGGCCAAAGGTGATCTCGCCGCGATCTGCTACACCTCAGGGACGACCGGACGGTCGAAGGGCGCGATGCTTACTCATGCGGCCTTGGCGTCCAACGCCGAGACCCTGGTGAACCTCTGGCGATTTACGCCGAGCGATGTGCTGATCCACGCCCTGCCGTTCTATCACGTCCACGGACTTTTCGTGGCTACGCATGTGATCATGATGGCTGGAGGATCGATGATCTTGCAGCCCAAGTTCGAGGCCGACGCCGTGCTGGCGGCTTTGCCGAGGGCTACCGCGTTGATGGGGGTTCCGACCTTCTATACCCGGCTCCTCGCTCATCCGGCGCTCACGCAACAGACGATGGCGGCCATGAGGCTGTTCATCTCCGGTTCGGCGCCCCTGCTTCCCCAAACGCATGAGGCCTGGCGGCGCAGGACTGGCCACGTCATTCTTGAGCGCTACGGCATGACCGAAACCGGCATGAACACCTCCAACCCCTATGACGGCGAGCGGATCGCCGGGACGGTGGGGCCGCCGTTGCCCGACGTCGCGCTGCGGATCGTGGATCAGACCACCGGCCAAGCTGTCGAAGCTGGCGTTGTGGGCGTCATCGAGGTCAAGGGCCCCAATGTCTGCTCTGGATATTGGCGCAATGAAGCCAAGACCGCCGAGGCCTTCACTGTCGATGGATGGTTCGTCACCGGCGATCTGGGCGTGGTGGGCGAGGCCGGCTACGTTTCCATCGTCGGGCGCGAGAAGGATCTGATCATCAGCGGTGGCCTCAACGTCTATCCCAAGGAGGTCGAAGAGCAGTTGGACGCCCTTTCGGGCGTGATCGAGAGCGCCGTTATCGGTGTGCCTCATGCCGACCTCGGAGAGGCGGTGGTCGCCGTGGTGGCGATCGGCGAGGCGGCGAACCCACCAGAGGAACCCGCGATCATCTCGGCGCTGGCTCAGTCGCTTGCCGGCTATAAGCGTCCCAAGCGGGTGATTTTCGTAACCGATCTGCCCCGCAATACGATGGGCAAGATTGAGAAGGCGCGGCTTAGAGAGCGATACGAGCGCCTATTCGACGCTTAGCGGGCCGGCGCGGCACGGCGTTTCAGCCTTATTCTTGAACACCGCCCGTCGAACATCCACATACATTTGGAACCCGAAGGCCCGCCAGGGCGGACGGACCCAGGCGACTCGGCCCATCTTCGAGCGGGCCTGGATCACATCAAGGGCCAGGCGCGCCAGCGAGCGGCGCCGGCCAGGAGCAAACCTAATGAGCGAACCCAAAACGCTTCCCGTTCTCCCCCTGCGCGACATTGTCGTGTTTCCCCACATGGTCGTGCCGCTGTTCGTAGGGCGCGAGAAATCCGTGCGCGCCCTCGAGGAGGTGATGAAGGCCGACAAGGAAATTCTGCTCGTTACGCAGAAGGACCGCGACCAGGACGATCCAGCGCCTGGCGACATCTACGAGATCGGCGTCCTGGCCACCGTGTTGCAACTGCTCAAGCTGCCCGATGGCACCGTCAAGGTGCTGGTCGAGGGCCGTTCACGCGCCGCCGTGCTGAAATTCACCTCGCGCGAGGCTTTCTATGAAGCCGAAATCGCGCCGATCGTCGAAGAGGGTGGTGCGCCCCACGAGGCCGAGGCCCTGTCGCGCGCGGTGATCGAGCAGTTTGAAAACTATGTGAAGCTCAACAAGAAGGTGCCGCCCGAAGCTCTGGCGGCCATTCCGCAGATCACCGAGCCGGGCAAGCTCGCGGACAATATCGCCGCCCATCTGGCGGTGAAGATCGCCGATCGCCAGCAGCTTCTGGAAATCTTCAACGTCGGCAAGCGCCTGGAAAAGGTCTTCGCCCTGATGGAAGGCGAGATCAGCGTCCTGCAGGTCGAGAAGAAAATCCGCAGCCGGGTCAAGCGCCAGATGGAGAAGACCCAGCGCGAGTACTACCTGAACGAGCAGATGAAGGCGATCCAGCGCGAGCTGGGCGAGCAGGACGACGCGCGCGATGAGCTGATCGAGCTCGAAAAGCGCATCAAGAAGACCAAGCTCTCCAAGGAAGCCCGCGCCAAGGCCGAGGGCGAGCTCAAGAAGCTGCGCAACATGAGCCCGATGTCGGCCGAATCCACCGTCGTGCGCAACTACCTCGACTGGCTGCTGTCGATCCCCTGGGGCAAGAGCAAGGCCAAGCCGATCGATCTGGCGCGCGCCGAACAGATCCTGGAAGAGGATCACTACGGCCTGGAGAAGGTGAAGGAGCGGATCCTGGAATATCTCGCGGTCCAGGCCCGCACCGGCACGCTGAAAGGCCCGATCCTCTGCCTGGTCGGCCCTCCGGGCGTCGGCAAGACCTCGCTTGGCCGTTCCATCGCCAAGTCCACGGGCCGGGAGTTCGTGCGACTGAGCCTGGGCGGCGTGCGGGACGAGGCCGAGATCCGAGGCCACCGGCGCACCTATATCGGCTCCATGCCCGGCAAGATCATCCAGTCGATGAAGAAGGCCAAGACCACCAACACCTTCTTCCTGCTCGATGAGATCGAGAAGATGGGCGCCGACTGGCGCGGAGATCCTTCCAGCGCCCTGCTGGAGGTGCTGGATCCGGAACAGAACTCCACCTTCAATGATCACTATCTCGAGGTGGACTATGATCTTTCCAACGTGATGTTCGTCACCACGGCCAACTCGCTCAACATGCCTCAGCCGCTGTTGGATCGGATGGAGATCATCCGTATCCCCGGCTACACCGAGGACGAGAAGGTGGAGATCGCCAAGCGCCATCTCCTGCCCAAGCTCGCCAAGGATCATGGGCTTAAGGAAGGCGAGTGGACGGTTCCCGAACAGGCGATCCGCGACCTGATCCGCTACTACACCCGTGAAGCTGGGGTGCGGTCGCTGGAGCGGGAGCTGGGCAATCTTGCCCGCAAGGCGGTTCGCGACATGTCGCGGGAAGGGTTCTGGCCATCACGATCGATGACGAACGTCTCGCCAAATACGCCGGCGTGCGCCGCTTCCACCACGGCGCCACCGACGAGGAGGATCAGGTCGGCATCGTCACGGGCCTGGCCTGGACTGAGTTCGGCGGCGACATTCTGACCATCGAGGCGGTCAAGATGCCGGGCAAGGGGCGCATGTCCATCACCGGCAACCTCAAGGAGGTGATGAAAGAGTTGGTCTCGGCGGCGGCGTCCTACGTCCGCTCGCGCGCGACGCGGTTCGGCGTCAAGCCCAGCGCCTTCGACAAGACCGACGTGCACCTGCACGTGCCTGAAGGCGCAACGCCCAAGGATGGCCCGTCGGCCGGCGTCGCCATGGCGGTGGCCATCGTCTCCGTGCTTACCGGAATCCCGATCCGCAAGGATCTGGCGATGACCGGCGAGATCACTCTGCGCGGCCGGGTTCTGCCCATCGGCGGCCTGAAGGAAAAGCTCCTTGCCGCTCTGAGGTCGGGAATCAAGACCGTGCTGATCCCGGCTGAGAACGCCAAGGATCTCGCCGAGGTGCCTGAGAACGTGAAGTCTGGGCTGGAAATCATCCCGGTGGGCACGGTCGATGAGGTTCTGCTGCTGGCTCTGACCGGGCCGCTTACGCCGATCGAGTGGCGTGAGGAGGATGAAGCGCCGACTCCGCCGGCCGTTTCGGACGATGCTGAGGGCGGTCTAGTCGTCACTCACTAGTATTAACGGCGATAACTTGAGTGGCGCGGTGAAAACCGCGCCACTCTTGTTTGACGTAGGAAATTCTGCGGCGATAATTCCCTCGACGCGGAGCGGCGCCAGACACATGGCCTCGCCGTCGTTGGGGAGAGAACAATGACCAAGGCAGAACTCGTGGCCGCCATTGCGCGGAAAACAGGTTTGCAGAAGGCTCAGGCAAAGCATGCGGTGGACGCGTTCGTCGCCTCCGTGACCGGCGAACTCAAGGCGGGACACGAGGTACGCCTGGTGGGATTTGGGAGTTTCGTGCCGGTGCAGCGCGCCGCCCGCATGGCCCGAAATCCGAAAACCGGGGCGCCTGTGCGCAGTCCGGCCAGCCGGTCGGCGCGGTTCAAGATCGGCGAAGGCCTCAAGGGCGCATTGAACTAAACGAGGTCTCGCGCCAGGGCGCGATGGCCTCGATGGGCGGCTAGCTCAGCTGGTCAGAGCGCCTGGTTTACACCCAGGAGGTCGGGGGTTCGAACCCCTCGCCGCCCACCACCGGAGGCTGGTCAGTCATTGATCATGGCGCGGTAGTGATCGGCCAGCGTGGCTTCGCGGCGTCGATTCCAGTGGGTGACCGAGACGCCATCGGCGGCGATCGCAAGTCGCTCCAGATGTTCGTGCCAACCGGCGGCGACGTTGGGCAGATCGCCGCGCGAGATGAAGGTCTGGGTGAGAGTGAGCGCGCAGCCCTCCGGATGCGGCGCCAGTTCGAAGCGCACGACCGATGGCTCCGGCGCATCCGCCTCGGGCCAGGTGAATTCGAACAGGGTAGGCGGCTCGAAGCGGCGAACTTCTCCACGCATCCGGTAGGGGGGATCAGAAAAATCGAGAACCATGGCGCCGCCCGCCCTGGGTTCGATTTCGGTTTTGGCCAGCCAGGCCTCCAACCTCTCGGGGATGGTGAGAGCGGCGAACACCGCCTCGATTGGGCGCGGAAAGACCCGCTCGAAGCGGACCTCATAGCGTCCGTTCACCGCGGTGATTGCGCCATCCATGATTAGTTCTCCTCCTTGAGGTGAGCGTCCAGAGCGTCCAGGCGCGCGGACCAGAAGCGGCGATAGGGGGCGAGCCAGGCGTCAACTTCGGCCAGGACCTCCGGCCGCAAGGCGTAGAGCCGCTGGCGGCCCTCGGAGCGCACCTTGACCAAGCCGGCGGTGCGCAGAACGCGCAGATGTTTGGAGGCGCCTGGCTGGCTGAGGTGGAGCGCCGCGCCGAGGGCGCCGGCTGGCGTTTCTCCCTTGGTGAGGATGTCGAGGATGCGCCTGCGGTTTGGCTCGGCGATGGCTTCGAACGGATCGGTCATGCCTACATATTCGTATTCAGCTATATAACCGTCAAGGAATTTATAAGCGGGCGTGCCGCGGCAATCGCCTATTCAGGAGGCCGAGGACTTTCAGTCCGGTCGCCAAAATCACCCGGGGTTGTATCGCGTTCTCACACGGCGCCAGAATGGGCGAGTCGGGCGGTGCGTCATGGGGGTGAAGTGGCCTACGGCATTTTGCCAGATCGGTTGGACGGCAGGACGGCCCAGGCCGCCCGCGGCGCCGCCGACGCCCGCGTCAGACTGGTGGACACCACCATGCTATATGCCCCTCGATCCGGCGGCGTGAAGCGCTACCTCACCGCCAAGAAGGCGTGGCTTGGCGAGAACAGGCCCGGCGTTCGGCACACCTTGGTCGTGCCGGGCGATCGGCACGAATATGACGGCGCGGGACGTCTTTCCATCTACGCCGCCCCTTTGCCGTTCGCCGACGGATATCGGTGGCCGGCCAGCCGGATTGCGTGGATGAAGCGGTTGTTGCGCCAGCGTCCTGATCTCATCGAGGCTGGCGATCCCTATACGCCAGGACTTGCGGCGCTGAAGGCGGGTGAGACGCTTGGCGTGCCGGTGATCGGCTTTTGCCACACCGACGTGGCCGCTCTTGCCGCTCTGCACGTGGGCGAGTGGGCCGAGGCGCCGGTGCGTCGCCGCTGGGGGGACATCTACCGGCGTTTTGATAGGGTCATCGCGCCAAGCCGGTTCATAGCCGGACGTCTGGCCGACGCCGGCGTCGAGGACCCCATCGCGATTCCACTTGGGGTCGATACGAAACTCTTTCATCCAGGCGATAGAGACGGGGAGGGGCTTCGCCGTCGGCTGGGCTTGGATAGGTCGCATCGCTTGCTGGTGTTCGCTGGCAGGCCGGCAAGGGAGAAGCGTGTCGACGTACTGATCGAGGCGGTCGAACGCCTCGGCCATCCCTATGTGCTGCTGCTTGTCGGCGCGACGGCTGGAACGGCTGTCTCCAACCGCGTGCTTGAACTTCCCTACGAAACCGATCCGCGGCGGCTGGCCGCGCTCCTGGCTAGTTGCGACGCCTTCGTACACGCCAATGACGCGGAACCCTTTGGTCTGGTGGTGCTGGAAGCCATGGCGTGTGGGTTGCCGGTGGTGGGCGTGGCCCACGGCGGCGTAGCCGAGAGCGTTGACCAGGCGGTCGGCCAACTTGCCGATCAATCCACGCCGCAAGCCTTCGCCGAGGCGGTGCGGACCCTATTCTCACGCGATGCGGCCCTCATCGGCCAAGCCGCGCGTCAACGGGTGGTGACGGGCCATGACTGGGATCTGGTGCTTGAGCGGCTTTGCGAACTCTACGGCGCAATCACCGGAAACGAAGGGTTTCTAAGGCCGATGTTCGCGGCGGCCTGAACCTCAGATCGGCCTGCTCAGATCGCTTCCGGTTCGGAAATCCTCACACGGTCCTGGCTCGGCGCCACCGAATAGACCGCCTTTCGCGCCTGCCGAGCTTCGACGAGTTCGGACCCGCGGGTCTGATCGAGCAGGTGCAAAGGCGTCGTCTCCTCGCCGATTGGGGCGATGGCGGCGTCGGTATAGGCGAACCGGTTTGGATTTGCCTGAGTCTTCTTCATGAACCGGGTCAGGCGAAAGAATGTGTAGGCGGCCGCGGGCAGTGTCGTGGCCAGATGATGGATGTATTTGGGGTAAAAGATCAGCCGGCCCTCGACGCCGCGCCCAGGACGCCGCTGTCGCCGATCCTTGAGCCGAACCAGACCGCCCTCGAGCTTGGCCACACCCTCCAGCCTGACCATCTCGCGATAGGCGGTGAGCAGGCCTACGGTGGTTTTCTTTTTATCTGATCCCAGCGCGGCCATGCGGCGGATCACCCGCTCCATGTGATCGAAGCTGTAGAAACTGGCGTGGGCTTCGCGATAGGCGCTTTCCCAATCCTCGTCGCTCATGACGGGGTGGTGGGTGACCCGATGGTTGAGGTCGTATTTGTTCATGTCCCCGTCCATCCAGGTCCCGGTGTCGATCATCCGGCGGTGATCCTCGCTCCCCGGCAACGGCGTCAGATAGTTCAGGTACAGAATATCGACCGGTAGTTCATTCTTTAGAATTTCAATGTCCTTAAGAATGGAGTCTTTTGTATCATGTGGAAATCCAATGATATATCCGCAAATAATCACTAAGGGATGTTTCTTCCAAGCGAGAAACATTTCCCGATAATCTTCGATTTTATTCTGACGTTTTTTGACTACCGCCAGGTTGTCGGCGTTGATGTTTTCAAGGCCGACGAACACCTGATGAAGGCCGGCGTCGACGCAGGCATCGATGAACCCGTCGATCCGATGGGCGAGAGTGTCGACCTGCATGATCAGGCGGACGCCGATTCCTTCCTCGCGGCGGAGCCGAGCCAGGGTCCCAAGGAAGGCCTTCCAGTTCTTGTTGCGGGCGAAGTTATCGTCGGTGACGAAGAACCGCGTGATGCCCTGGGCGGCGTTTTCGCGAATGATCTTTTCGAGATCTTCGACGGTGCGAAAGCGGCTTTTACGGCCCTGGACGTTGATGATGGTGCAAAAGGAGCATTCGAAGGGGCAGCCGCGGCCCAGATCGAAGCTGGCGTATTTGCTGAAAGTCTTGGCGACGATGTCGGCGTCGAGCTTGGGCGTCGGCGCGCCGGCGAGGTTGGGCGTCGATTTGACGTGGTTGTAGATCGGTTTGAGCGCGCCGGCCTTGGCGTCCAGCAGCACCTCGTCGAGCCGGCCTTCCTCGGCCTCGCCGGCGAAGAAACTGATCCCCAGCGCCTCTGCCTCCCTCATCTCCGGAGGCATCTCGTCGAGCATCGAGAGACAGCCGGACACATGGAAGCCTCCTATACACACCGGAACGCCGGCCGCCCGCAGGGGCCGCGCCAGATCCAGCGCTCTTGGGTATTGATTGGTCTGGACCCCGACCATGAACACCACCGATGGACCGCCCACGGCGGCGATCTGGCGAATGATGCGATCGGTGCGCACCCGGGTGTGGATTTCGTCGATGACGGTCACGCGGGTGTCGGCCTCGGCGACGATTCCCCGGGCGATGCAATCCTTCACCAGGGCGGTGACGCAGGCGAGCGAATTGGCGGGAATGATCGAGCGCCACCACTGCACGGGGTAGCCGTCGTCGTCATAACGCGTCGGCTTGATCAGATATATCGAGAATGGCGCCCCAGCCAATTTCCCAATCCCTCGGTCGTCGCGACAACCCCCGACGACAGTTGTGCGCCGCATCGACGCGCGACACAAGGTGAGGGCCGTCATGACAGTTATGGCGCGAGTGACGGGACTTGAACCCGCGACCTCCGGCGTGACAGGCCGGCGCTCTAACCAACTGAGCTACACCCGCGCATAGGCGCCGGACTTAGGGTCCGTGCGCGAGGGACCGTCTGATAGGCGCCCGGGCCCGTTTCGTCAACCGCGCGCGCCATCTCGCAAGCGCGGCGCCGAGCGTTTGAATGGCGCGGCGCCTTGGTCTAGAACCTCTGCCGACTCCAAGCGCCGAAAGCCGCCATGAACGCCTTCCTGCTCCAGTACCTGCCGATCGTGATCTTCTTCGGGATCGCGGCCGTGCTCGGCGCGGCCTTCATCCTCGCCGCCGCGGTCATCGCGCCCAAGGCGCCGGACGCCGAGAAGCTGTCCAGCTATGAGTGCGGTTTCAACGCCTTCGACGACGCGCGCATGAAATTCGACGTGCGCTTCTACCTGGTCTCGATCCTCTTCATCATCTTTGACCTGGAAGTGGCGTTCCTCTTTCCCGTGGGCGGTGGCGCTGATGAAATTGCCCCATGCCGCCGGCCAGTTCGCCTTCTGGAGCATGATGAGCTTCCTGACCGTCCTCACCGTCGGCTTTATCTACGAATGGAAGAAAGGCGCCCTCGAATGGGAGTGATCACACCTTCCAAGCCGGCCGCCCTGACCGCCGGCCGCGCCTCGGTCGAGGCCTACGATCCCAAGGCGCATGATCCGTTCTTCGACGGCGTCTCCAGCAAGCTGGCGGACAAGGGCTTCGTGGTGGCGGCCGCCGACGACCTGATCAACTGGGCCCGCACCGGCTCGCTGATGTGGATGACCTTCGGCCTGGCCTGCTGCGCGGTGGAGATGATGCAGTCGGCCATGCCGCGTTACGATCTTGAGCGCTTCGGTTTCGCGCCGCGCGGCTCGCCCCGGCAATCGGACGTGATGATCGTCGCCGGCACCTTGACCAACAAGATGGCCCCGGCGCTGCGCAAGGTCTACGACCAGATGCCCGAGCCGCGCTATGTCATCTCCATGGGCAGCTGCGCCAACGGCGGCGGCTACTACTATTTCAGCTATTCCGTGGTTCGTGGCTGCGATCGGATCGTGCCGGTGGATATCTACATTCCCGGTTGCCCGCCGACCGCCGAAGCCCTGGTCTATGGCGTGCTGCAACTGCAGAAAAAGATTCGCCGGACTGGGACGATCGAGCGATGAACTGGGGGGTGTCCGACAGCGATCTGACGGCGCTCGGCGAACATATCGTCAGCGGGTTCGAAGGCGCGCTTCGAGGTGACTCACGGGGAATTGACCGTGACCGCGCCGGCGCACCGAATCGTCGATCTGTTGACCAGGCTGCGGGATGATCCAGAGCTTCAATTCCATCAGCTGATGGATATCTGCGGCGCGGACTATCCACAGCGTCCGCTTCGCTTCGACGTCGTCTATCATCTCCTCTCGATGACCAAGAACCGGCGCGTTCGGGTCAAGGTCCAGACCGACGAGGATACGGCCGTGCCGTCCGCGGCGGGCGTGTTCCCTGTCGCCGACTGGTTCGAGCGCGAAGCCTTCGACATGTACGGAATTTTCTTCTCCGGCCATCCCGACCTTCGGCGCCTGCTTACCGACTACGGCTTCCACGGCCATCCGCTGCGCAAGGACTTTCCCATGACCGGCTATGTGGAGGTCCGTTATGACGATGAACTCAAGCGCGTCGTCTACGAGCCTGTAAAATCCGTGGAATTCCGCGACTGGGATTTCCTCTCGCCTTGGGAAGGCGCGCAATACGCCAAGCCGGGGCAGGGCTATCTCTATGAGCTGCCGGGCGACGAAAAGGCGGAGAAGGGCGCATGACCGGGGATAACGCGCCGGCCAATGCGCTGGATATCTTCCATGAAACGCCGCCGGTCCCGGAAACCGCCGTGCGCAAGTTCAACATCAACTTCGGCCCACAACACCCTGCCGCTCATGGTGTTTTAAGGCTTGTTCTGGAGCTGGACGGAGAGCTTGTCGAACGCGTCGATCCGCACATCGGCCTGCTGCATCGCGGCACCGAAAAGCTGATGGAGGCCCGGCCCTACACCCAGAACACGCCCTATTTCGACCGCCTCGACTATGTGGCGCCGATGAATCAGGAGCACGCCTTCGTGCGGGCCATCGAGAAGCTTATGGGCCTCGAGGTTCCCAGGCGCGCGCAGATCATCCGGGTACTCTATTGCGAGATCGGCCGGGTGCTGAACCATCTGATGAACGTCACCACCCAGGCCATGGACGTCGGTGCGCTGACCCCGCCTTTGTGGGGCTTTGAAGAGCGCGAAAAGCTCATGGTGTTCTATGAGCGGGCGTCGGGCGCGCGGATGCACGCCAACTATTTCCGGCCGGGCGGCGTGCGCCAGGACCTACCGCCGGCGCTGATTGAAGACATCGACGCCTGGGCCGTGGCCTTCCCGCCCAAGCTCGATGACATCGAGGGCCTGATCACCGGCAACCGCATCTTCAAGCAGCGTAACGTCGATATCGGGGTGGTGACCAAGGAGGAGGCCCTGGCCTGGGGCTTCACCGGGGTCATGCTGCGCGGTTCGGGCGTGGCGTGGGACCTACGCCGCAATCAGCCCTACGAGTGCTACGACGAGCTTGAATTCGACATTCCGCTGGGCATCAACGGCGACTGCTACGACCGCTATCTCTGCCGCGTGGAAGAGATGCGCCAATCCATTAAGATTATCCGGCAATGTGCTGATATGCTGCGGAAAACAGCCGGCCTGGTTCTCACCGACGACCACAAGGTCAGCCCGCCGCGCAGGGGCGAAATGAAGCGCTCGATGGAGGCGCTCATTCACCATTTCAAGCTCTTCAGCGAAGGCTTCCATGTGCCCGAGGGCGAAGTCTACGCCGCGGTCGAGGCCCCCAAGGGCGAGTTCGGTGTCTATCTGGTGGCCGATGGCACCAACAAACCCTACCGCTGCAAGATCCGCGCGCCGGGCTTTCCGCATCTGGCGGCCATGGACTGGATGAACCGCGGCCACATGCTGGCCGACGTCAGCGCCATCCTGGGCTCCCTCGATATCGTCTTTGGGGAGATCGATCGTTGAGCGTTCGCCGTCTCGCCAAGGAACAACCGGCCTCCTTCGCCTTCGCGCCGGAGGCGCTGGAGAAGGCGCGCTGGTGGATTTCGAAGTTTCCTGAAGGAAGAGCGCAGTCGGCCGTCATCCCGGTGCTCTGGCTGGTGCAGAAGCAGGAAGGCTGGGTGCCCGAGCCAGCGTTGCGCGTGGTGGCCGATCTGCTCGGCATGCCGGTGATCCGGGTGCTGGAAAACGTCACCTTCTACACCATGTTCCAGCTCTCGCCGGTGGGAACCACGGCGCATGTTCAGCTCTGCGGCACCACGCCTTGCATGCTGCGCGGCGCCAACGACCTGAAGAAGTCGCGCTGGAGGCCAAGATCGGTCACCGCGATCACCCCAGCGCCGACGGCCGGTTCTCTTGGGAAGAGGTCGAATGCCTGGGCGCCTGCGCCAATGCGCCGATGGCGGCGATCAATGACTACTACTACGAGGACCTGACGCCAGAGACGCTAACGAGCATCCTGGACGACTTCGCCGCCGGCAAGTCGCCGGCGCCGGGGTCCTACGCCGGACGGACCGGCTGCGCGCCCGAGGGCGGCCCGCTCACCCTGACCGACCCCTCGCTCTATGACGGCTCCCGCGCCAAGCCGATTTCGGCCCTGCCGAACCTGCCGGAGAAAGCGCCGGCATGAGTCGGGGATAATTCAAGCACCGCCTCCGAGGCCGAGACATTCCGCGCCTACCAGCGCGGCACACGAAACGCCGGCTTCGTCGCCTGCCTGATCGGCGCGATGGTGATGATCGCCGGCCGCTTTGTCCCCGGTCTGCCGGTCTGGCTCGCCAGCGTGGGCGTCGCGGTGATCGTCTTCGGCTGGGGACTGTTCGCCTATTCCATGTTCAAGCGCGCCGCCTATGCGCGCGCCCATCCCATCGATGCGAACGGTTAGCCCATGGTCGGCATTCTAGAGGACAAGGACCGCATCTTCACCAACCTCTATGGCCTGCACGACTGGCGGCTGGAGGGGGCGAAGGCGCGCGGCGTGTGGAACGGCACCGCCGACATGCTGAGCGTTTCGCCGGAATGGGTCTGCGACCAGATCAAGGCCTCGGGCCTGCGGGGCCGGGGCGGGGCGGGCTTCGCCACCGGCCTGAAGTGGACCTTCATGCCCAAGCAGGAGAGCGAGCGGCCGCACTATCTGGTGGTCAACGCCGACGAGTCGGAGCCCGGCACCTGCAAGGACCGCGAGATCATGCGCGGCGATCCCCATCGCCTGATCGAGGGCTGCCTGGTCGCCTGCCTACGCCATCCGGGCGCACGACTGCTTCATCTATATCCGCGGCGAATATGTCCGCGAGCGCGAGCACCTGGAGGCGGCTCTGCTGGAGGCCCAGGAGGCCCGGCTGATCGGCAAGGACAACATCCACGGCTGGGATTGCGACATCCGCGTCACCCACGGCGGCGGCGCCTATATCTGCGGCGACGAAATGGCGCTGCTGGAGAGCCTGGAGGGCAAGAAGGGCCAGCCGAGGCTGAAGCCGCCGTTTCCGGCCGGCGCCGGGCGTCTACGGCTGCCCGACCACGGTCAACAACGTCGAATCGATCGCCGTCGCCCCGGAGATCCTGCGGCGCGGCGCCGAGTGGTTCGTCCAGCTTCGGCCGGCCGAAGAACTCCGGCACCAAGCTGATGAGCGCGTCCGGCCATGTGAACCGGCCGTGCGTGGTCGAGGAGGCGATGTCCATCCCTCTGCGCCAACTGATCGACGAGCATTTCGGCGGCGTGCGCGGCGGCTGGGGCAACCTGAAGGCGGTGATCCCCGGCGGATCGTCGGTGCGGCTGATTCCCGCCGAGGAGGCCGAGGTCGCGCTGATGGACTTCGACGATCTGGCGAGCCGAAAATCGGGCCTGGGCACCGCGGCCATGATCGTCATGGACAAGTCGTGCGACATCGTCGCCGCCATCGCCCGGCTCTCCTACTTCTACAAGCACGAGAGCTGCGGCCAGTGCACGCCGTGCCGCGAAGGCACCGGCTGGATGTGGCGGATCATGGAGCGGATGGTCACCGGCGAGGCCGAGCCCAAGGAGATCGACATGCTGCTCGACGTCGCCAGCCAGGTCGAGGGCCACACCATCTGCGGCCTGGGCGACGCCGCCGCCTGGCCGATCCAGGGCCTGTTCCGGCACTTCCGCCCCGAGATCGAGGAGCGGATCGCCAACTATCGCACCCGGCGGGCCAACCACCCCGGCGCCACCTTGATCGCGGCGGAGTAGCGGGCTATCGCCGCAGCGCCATGGCCCATCCTCACGCTCATATCCTTCCGCTCGCCTTCGCGATTGGCCGCGCCCTTGGCGCGGAAGGCTGAAGCCCGGCATGCCCACGGCCAAGGTCAACGGCGTCGAGATCGAGTTCGAGAACGGCATGACCGTTCTCCAGGTCGCCGAACTGGCCGGGGAGGAGATTCCCCGCTTCTGCTACCACGAGCGCCTGTCCATCGCCGGCAACTGCCGCATGTGCCTGGTCGAGGTGAAGCCCGGGCCGCCGAAACCGCAGGCGTCCTGCGCCCTGCCGGCCGCCGAAGGCCAGGAGATCATCACCAACTCGCCGATGGTGAAGAAGGCGCGCCAGGGGGTGATGGAGTTCCTGCTGATCAACCACCCGCTCGATTGCCCGATCTGCGACCAGGGCGGCGAGTGCGACCTGCAGGACCAGTCGATGGGCTATGGCCGCGACGCCACCCGCTATGAGGAGAACAAGCGGGCGGTCGAAGAGAAGTACATGGGGCCGCTGATCAAGACGGTGATGACCCGCTGCATCCAGTGCACCCGCTGCGTGCGCTTCATCACCGAGGTGGCCGGCGTGTCCGGAGATCGGCCTGATCTCGCGCGGCGAGGACGTCGAGATCACCACCTATCTCGACCAGGCGGTGACCAGCGAGCTGTCCGCCAACGTCATCGACCTCTGCCCGGTCGGCGCCCTGACCTCCAAGCCCTACGCCTTCAACGCCCGGCCCTGGGAGCTGACCAAGACCGAGAGCGTCGACGTGATGGACGCGCTGGGCTCGCGCGATCCGCGTCGATGCGCGCGGCCCGGCGGTGCTGCGGGTGCTGCCGCGCATCAACGACGAGATCAACGAGGAGTGGATCTCCGACAAGACCCGCTACGCCTGCGACGGCCTGTCGCGCCAGCGGCTCGACCGGCCGTATGATCCGCGAAGGCGGCCGGCTGCGGCCGGCGACCTGGGCCGAGGCGTTCGGCGTCGTCGCCGCCAAGATCAAGGCCGCCTCGCCCGAGCGGATCGGCGTGATCGCCGGCGACCTGCAGGACGCCGAGTCCATGAAGGCGGCGCTGGACCTGTTCGGCGGCCTGGGCGTGACCAGCCTCGATTGCCGCCAGGACGGCGCGGCGCTGGGCGACGGCCCGCGCGAGAGCTGGCTGTTCAACTCCACCATCGCCGGCATCGAAGCGGCCGACGCCATCCTGCTGATCGGGACCAATCCGCGCGTCGAAGCGCCGGTGCTCAACGCCCGCCTCCGCAAGATCTGGCTTGCGGGAACGACGGATTCGGCGTGATCGGCGAGGCGGCCGACCTGACCTACCGGCTACGACTATCTGGGCGCCGGCGCCGGGCGCGCTGGCCGGCCTGGCCGACAGCGATGCGGCCTTCGTCAAGGCGCTCAAGGCCGCCAAGAAGCCGGCGTTCATCATCGGCGCAGGGCGCTCTGGCGCGGCCGGACGGCGCGGCGGTGCTGGCCGCCGCCGCCAAGGCCGCCGAGGCCTTCGGCGTGGTGCGCGAGGGCTGGAACGGCTGGAACGTGCTGCACACCGCCGCCGCGCGCGTCGGCGGCCTCGACCTGGGCTTCATGCCCGGCGAAGGCGGCAAGACGGCGGCGGAGATGGTCGCCAAGGGCGGCGCTCGACGTGCTGTTCCTGCTGGGCGCCGACGAGATCGACCTCTCGGCCGACCGACGCCTTCGTCGTCTATCTGGGCACCCACGGCGACGCGCGGCGCGCACCGGGCCGACGTGATCCTGCCGGGCGCGGCCTACACCGAGAAGGCCGGCCTCTACGTCAACACCGAGGGCCGGGTGCAGCGCGGCGAACGCGCCGTGTTCCCCAAGGGCGAGGCCAAGGAGGACTGGGCGATCCTGCGCGCGCTGTCCGAGCGCCTGGGCGCCAAGCTGCCCTACGACACCCTCGACCAGCTGCGCGCCAAGCTGTTCGCCGACCATCCGACCTTCGGCCAGATCGACTATGCGCCCGGCGCCGACGCCGACCGCGCTTCGACCTCGTCTGGCCTCGGCGCGACGGGCGAGCTCTCCGACGCGCCGTTCGCCAGCCCGATCACGGCCTTCTACCTCACCAACCCGATCGCCCGGGCCAGCGTGACCATGGCCGAATGCGCGGCCCTGGCCGCCGGCGCGCCAAGATGGCGGCGGAGTAGGGGATGGGCGCGACGATTTCTGGACCACGCCCGGCGGCTGGACCCTGCTGACCGTCGGCCAGATCCTGCTGGTCACTGGTCTGGCTGCTGCTGTCCCTGGCCTTCCTGCTGCTGGCCGACCGCAAGATCTGGGCCGGCGTGCAGATGCGCAAGGGCCCCAACGTGGTCGGCCCGTTCGGCCTGCTGCAGTCCTTCGCCGACTCTGGCAAGTTCGTGCTGAAGGAGATCGTCATCCCGGCCGGGGCCGACAAGTTCGTCTTCCTGCTGGCGCCGCTGATCAGCTTCACCCTGGCCTTCGGCGCGCTGGGCGGTGATCCCGCTCGCGCCGGGCTGGGTGGTCTCCAACATCAACGTCGGCGTCCTCTACCTGTTCGCCGTCTCCTCGCTGGGCGTCTACGGCATCATCATGGGCGGCTGGGCGTCCAACTCGAAATACCCGTTCCTGGGCGGCCTGCGCTCGGCGGCGCAGATGGTCAGCTACGAGGTCTCCATCGGCTTCGTGATCATCACCGTGATCCTGCTGTCCGGCTCGATGAACCTGCAGACCATCGTCGAGAAACAGGCCGGCGGCTTCTGGAACTGGAACGTCCTGGGCGGCGGCGGGCTGAAGAACCTGCCGCTGGCCCTGGTGATGATCCCGATGGCGGTGATCTTCTTCATCTCGGCCCTGGCCGAGACCAACCGCCCGCCCTTCGACCTGCCCGAGGCCGAGTCCGAGCTCGTGGCCGGCTATCAGGTCGAATACTCCTCCACCCCGTACCTGCTGTTCATGATCTGGCCGAGTACGCCAACATCGTCCTGATGTGCGCGCTGATCTCGGTGCTGTTCTTCGGCGGCTGGCAGGCGCCGTTCCCGACGCCGTTCACCTGCCGCACTGGGGCCCTGACCGCCGCCAGCTTCTTCGGCTTCGTGCTGGTTCGTCGGCTGAAGACCCTCTTCTTCTTCTTCATGTTCGCCATGGTGCAAGGCGATCGTGCCGCGCTACCGCTACGACCAGCTGATGCGCCTGGGCTGGAAGGTGTTCCTGCCGACTTCGCTGGTCGCGGTGGTCATGCTGGTCGCCGCCTAGCGCGTCTTCGGACCGGGCCTATGAGCGAGCAAGCGATGACGGCTTCGTCCGCACGGATCAACCAGGCCGTGCAAGGGCGCGGCGCTGATGGACTTCGCCGGCGCCTTCGGCCTGGCCATGAAGTACATGGTCGCGGCCCAAGGCGACCGTGCACTACCCGCAACGAGCGCAACCCGCAGTCGCCGCGCTTCCGCGGCGAGCACGCCCTGCGCCGCTATCCCAACGGCGAAGAGCGCTGCATCGCCTGCAAGCTGTGCGAGGCCATCTGCCCGGCCCAGGCCATCACCA
Organism: uncultured Alphaproteobacteria bacterium; assembly: GCA_963817995.1. Classification (GTDB taxonomy): domain Bacteria; phylum Pseudomonadota; class Alphaproteobacteria; order Caulobacterales; family Caulobacteraceae; genus Acaudatibacter. The sequence continues at coordinate 352,500 of CAWFQJ010000004.1, read as the reverse complement.
TCGAGGCCGAGCCGCGCGACGACGGCTCGCGCCGCACCACCCGCTACGACATCGACATGGTCAAATGCATCTACTGCGGCCTGTGCCAGGAGGCCTGCCCGGTGGACGCCATCGTCGAGGGCCCGAACCCCGAGTTCGCCGTCGAGACCCGCGAGGAGCTCTACTACGACAAGGAGCGCCTGCTGGACAACGGCGACCGCTGGGAGCGCGAGATCGCGAAGAACCTGGAACTGGACGCGCCCTATCGCTAAGACGCCGATGCGACTGACAGGGGGGCCGTTCGCGCGCGCGCGCCGCCCGTCCTCGCCGGTCTAAAGGACGGAGCCCGATCAGCCCCACATGGTCCTTGCAGGCGATCGCCTTTTACCTGCTGGCCGCGGCGACGCTTGCCGCCGGCGCTTGCCGGTGATTTCGGCGCGCAATCCCGTGCACTCGGTGCTGTTCCTGATCCCGCCTTCTTCTCCGCCGCGGGCCTGTTCGTGCTGCTGGGCGCCGAGTTCCTGGCGATGCTGCTGGTGGTGGTCTACGTCGGCGCCGTCGCGGTGCTGTTCCTGTTCGTGGTGATGATGCTGGACGTCGACTTCGCCGCGCTTGCGGCAGGGCTTCGCCCGCTATCTGCCGATCGGCCTCGCCGTCGCCGGCGTCTTGGCCGTCGAGATGGTCGTCGTCGCGGCCACCGTCGCCAGCCGTGGCGCGGCGTCGAAGTCCCTCGGCCCGCTGGCCCCGACCGGTGTGACCAACGCCGAGGCGATCGGCCGGGTGCTCTACACCGACTACGTCTACTTCTTCCAGGCGGCCGGCCTGGTGCTGCTGGTGGCCATGATCGGCGCCATCGTGCTGACCCTGCGCCATCGGCCGGGCGTGCAAGCGCCAGGATATCGCCGACCAGGTCGCCCGCACGCCGGCCAAGGGCATGCGCATCGTCACACATCAAGTCCGGCGAGGGGATCGACGCATGACCATCGGCCTTGCCCACTACCTGACCGTCGCCGCGATCCTGTTCACCATCGGCGTGTTCGGCATCTTCGTGAACCGCAAGAACATCATCGTCATCCTGATGTCGATCGAGCTGATCCTGCTGGCGGTGAACATCAACCTGGTGGCCTTCTCGGTCTATCCTGCACGACGTCGTCGGCCAGATCTTCGCCATGTTCGTGCTGACCGTCGCGGCGGCCGAGGCGGCCGTGGGCCTGGCCATCCTGGTCACCTTCTTCCGCAACCGCGGCGACATCGCCGTGGACGACGCCTCGTGATGAAGGGCTGAGCCGGCGCATGACCCCTCAGCTTCTCGTCACCCTCCTCGTCTTCGCGCCGCTGCTCGGCGCGGCCATCGCCGGCCTGTTCGGCCGCCGCATCGGCGATATCGCCTCGCATGGCCGTCACCACCGGCCTGCTGTTCCTGGCCTGCGCGCCTCGGCTGGCTGACCTTCATCCAGGTGATCTGGGGCGGCTGGCCGAGCCATTTCACCGTCGAGCTCGCGCCCTTCATCGATGTCGGCGACTTCCAGTCCGACTGGTCGGTCCGCATCGACACCCTGTCGGCGGTGATGCTGGTCGTGGTGACCACGCGTCTCCGCCCTCGTGCACCTCTATAGCTGGGGCTACATGGCCGACGACGACAGCCAAGCCCCGCTTCTTCGCCTACCTGTCGCTGTTCACCTTCGCCATGCTGGCGCTGGTGACCGCCGCCGACTTCATGCAGCTGTTCTTCGGCTGGGAAGGCGTGGGCCTGGCCAGCTACCTGCTGATCGGCTTCTGGTTCAAGAAGCCCACCGCCAGCGCCGCGGCGATCAAGGCCTTCGTGGTCAACCGGGTCGGCGACTTCGGCTTCGCGCTCGGCATCATGACCGTCTTCTGGATGTTCGGCACCATCCGGTTCGCCGAGATCTTCCCGCAGGTCGCCAGCCACGCCGACCATGACCTGGAGCTTCGCCGGCCAGAGCTGGCGGCTGATCGATCTGGCCTGCGTGCTGCTGTTCGTCGGCGCCATGGGCAAGTCGGCCCAGTTCTTCCTGCACACCTGGCTGCCGGACGCCATGGAAGGCCCGACGCCGGTCTCGGCCCTGATCCACGCCGCCACCATGGTCACCGCCGGCGTCTACATGGTCTGCCTGCTGTCGCCGATGTTCGAATATGCGCCCGGTCGCCAAGGCGATCGTCGACGGTGATCGGCGCGGTGACCGCGCTGTTCGCCGCCACGGTCGGCCTGGCGCAGAACGACATCAAGCGGGTGATCGCCTATTCGACCTGCTCGCAGCTCGGCTACATGTTCTTCGCCGCCGGCGTCGGCGCCTATCAGGCGCGCCATGTTCCACCTGTTCACCCACGCCTTCTTCAAGGCGCTGCTGTTCCTGGGCGCCGGCGCGGTGATCCACGCCATGCACCACGAGCAGGACATGCGGAAGATGGGCGGGCTGTGGAAGCTAGATGCCGATCACCTACGCGGTCATGCTGATCGGCACCATCGCCATCACCGGCGTCGGCATTCCCGGCCTCGATCTGGGCTTCGCCGGCTTCTACTCCAAGGACGCGATCATCAACGCCGCCTATCGCCGCGCGGCACGGCGACATGCCGCTCGGCTACTTCGCCTTCGTCGTCGGCGTGTTCGCGGCGGGCCTGACCTCCTTCTACTCCTGGCGCCTGATCTTCATGACCTTCCACGGCCACGCCAAGTGGGGCCACGACGATCACGCGCCATGGCGACGATCACGCGCACGCCAGTCGAGACCCATGCGAGCCGCTCGACGACCACGGCGCACGACCATCAAGCCGCACGAGAGCCCTGGGTCATGCTGGTCCCGCTGCTCCTGCTGTCGCGTCGGCGCGATCGCCGCGGGCGGCGTCTTCGTCGAACAGTTCGTCGGCGCCGGAGCGCGCCGAGTTCTGGCGCGGCGCCATCTTCACCCGCCCGACCAACCATGTGCTCGATCACCGCGACGCTGCCGGTCTGGGTGACCTGGGCGCCGCTGACGGTCACGGCCATCGGCTTCGTCGGCGCCTGGTACGTCTATATCGCTGCACGAAGGCATGGGCGCGCGGATCGCCGCGCGCAAAGGCCTCGCTCTGGACGCTTCCTCTACAACAAGTGGTACTTCGACGAGCTCTACGACGCCATCTTCGTGCGCGGGCCGCGGCGTTCCTGGGCGACCTGTTCTGGAAGGGCGGCGACCAGAAGCATCATCGACGGCCTCGGCCCCGACGGCGTCTCGCGCGGTCTCGTACGTGGTCGGCAAGGCGGACCGGCCGGCTGCAGACCGGCTACGTCTACCACTACGCCTTCGTCATGCTGCTCGGCGTCGCGGGCCTGCTCACCTACGCCCTGTGGGCCTTGCGCGGGGACGTGCCATGATCGGCATCCTCTCCCTCACCACCTTCGCGCCGCTGGTCGGCGTCGCCGCGATCCTGGTCCTGCGCGCCTTCGCCAAGGCCGAGCGATCCGGCGCCGATCAACGAGCGCCGCGCGTGGATCGCGCTGGCCACCACCCTGGCCACCCTGGCGCTCTCGGTCCTGCTGGTGGCGCAGTTCGACCCGCCAGAGCCGGCTTCCAGTTCGTCGAGGACGCGCCCTGGTTCGCCGGCCTGCACTACCGCATGGGCGTCGACGGCATCTCGGTGCTGTTCGTGCTGCTGACCGCCTTCCTGATGCCGCTCTGCATCGCTGGCCAGCTGGAAGCTCGATCACCAAGCGGGTGCTCGAATATATGATCGCCTTCCTGGTCCTGGAGACCCTGGTGATCGGCGTCTTCTGCGCCCTCGACCTGATCCTCTTCTACCTCTTCTTCGAGGGCCAGCTGATCCCGATGTTCCTGATCATCGGCATCTGGGGCGGCAAGAACCGGGTCTACGCGGCCTTCAAGTTCTTCCTCTACACCCTGCTGGGCTCGGTGCTGATGCTGGCCGCGATCCTGGCCATGATCGGCATCGCCCACACCACCTCGCATCCCCGAGCTGCTGGCCTTCAAGTTCGCGCCCGCCGTGCAGACCTGGCTGTGGCTGGCCTTCTTCGCCTCGTTCGCGGTGAAGATGCCGATGTGGCCGGTGCACACCTGGCTGCCCGACGCCCACGTCGAGGCGCCGACCGCCGGCTCGGTGATCCTGGCCGGCATCCTCCTGAAGATGGGCGGCTACGGCTTCCTGCGCTTCTCGCTGCCGATGTTCCCGGACGCGAGCTGGCAGTTCACGCCGCTGGTCTTCGCCCTGTCGGTGATCGCCATCGTCTACACCTCGCTGGTCGCCTTCCGGCAGACCGACATCAAGAAGCTGATCGCCTATTCGTCGGTGGCCCACATGGGCTTCGTCACCATGGGCATCTTCTCCGGCAACGTGCAGGGCGAGCAGGGCGCGATCTTCCAGATGCTCAGCCACGGGGTGATCTCCGGCGCGCTCTTCCTCTGCGTCGGCGTGGTCTACGACCGCATGCACACCCGCGAGATCGCCTTCTACGGCGGGCTGGTGAACCGCATGCCGCTGGTACGCGGCGGTGTTCATGCTGTTCACCATGGGCAATGTCGGCCTGCCGGGCACCTCCGGCTTCGTCGGCGAGATCCTGACCATGACCGGGGCCTACGGCGCCTCGACCTGGACGGCGATCGTCGCCGCCACCGGCGTGATCCTCTCGGCGGTCTATGCGCTCACCCTCTATCGGCGCGTGGTGTTCGGCGAGATCACCAATCCGAAGCTCGCCGCCATCACCGACCTGGACTGGCGCGAGGTGGCTGATCTTCGCGCCCCTGATCGTCGGCACCCTGCTGCTCGGCCTCCAGCCGGACCTGGTCTTCAACGTCACCGACGCCGCCGTCGACCACCTGGTCGGCGCCTATCACGCCGCGACCGGAAGGTGAGGCCGCGATGATGCTCGATCCGACCATCCTGCTGGCGCTCTCCCGAGCTCATCCTCGGCGCTCTCGGCGCTCGTCCTGCTCGTCTGGGGGCGCCTTCGCCGGCGCGCGCGAGCAGCCTCGTTCGCCGTCGCCGGCTGGCCGCCCTGGCCGCCGCGGCCGTGGCCGCCTGCGTGGCGGCCTGCCGGGCCGCGCCTTCGCCGGCGGCCTGATCGCCGACGAGGGCGCCGCCTTCGCCAAGGTGGCGATCTATGCCGCCAGCGCCGTCGCCATCCCGCTGGGCGATCGCTGGCTCGCCAGGCGCGGCGCCGCCCGCTTCGAATATCCGGTGCTGATCGATCCTGGCCGCGCTCGGCATGGGCATGATGGTCTCGGCCGGCGACCTGATCTCGCTCTATGTCGGCATCGAGCTGCAGTCCCTGGCCCTCTACGTCCTGGCCGCCTTCCGCCGCGACGACGCCAAGGCCTCCGAGGCGGGCCTGAAGTATTTCGTGCTGGGCGCGCTGTCCTCGGGCCTGCTGCTCTACGGCGCCTCGCTGATCTACGGCTTCGCCGGCTCGACCCACTTCGTCGCCATCGCCGCCGCGGTGCGATCGGGCGCCGGCACCGGGCGTGCTCTTCGGCCTGGTGTTCCTGATCTGCGGCCTGGGCTTCAAGGTCTCCGCCGCGCCGTTCCACATGTGGACGCCGGACGTCTACGAGGGCGCGCCGACGCCGGTCGTGGGCTTCTTCGCCGCCGCGCCGAAGCTGGCGGCCATGGTGCTGTTCGCCCGGGTGCTGACCGAGGCCTTCGGCGGCGCGGTGGAGCAGTGGCGGCAGGTGCTCATCGCCCTGGCGCTGATCTCCGTGGCCGTCGGCGCCTTCGCCGGCCTGGCGCAGAACAACCTCAAGCGCCTGTGGGCCTATTCCTCGATCGCCAACATCGGCTACGCCCTGGTCGGCCTCGCCGCCGGCGGCGCCGTGGGCGTCCAGTCGATGCTGGTCTTCATGGTGCTCTACATGATCGACGTGACCGGCTTCTTCGCCTGCCTGGCGGCCCTGTCGCGCGACGGCCGGCCGATGGAGACCATGGACGACTTCGCCGGCCTGATGAAGGAGCGGCCGGCGCTGGCCATCGCCATGACGGTGTTTTCCCTCTCGGCCCTGGGCCTTCCGCCCTTCTGCGGCTTCTGGGCCAAGTATTTCGTGTTCAAGGCCGCCCTCGGCGCCGGGCTGGCCCCGGTCGCCGTGCTGGCCCTGGTCGGCAGCGTGGTCGCCGCCTTCTACTATCTGCGCCTGATCAAGGTCATGTGGTTCGATCCGGCGCCGGGCCATACCGATGCGCCCACCGGCGAGGCGGTGGCCGTGACCTACGCCAGCGCCTTTTTCGCCTTCCCGGTGGTGCTGCTGGCCCTGATGCTTCTCGACCCGGCGGCCCACGCCGCCGCCGCCGCCCTCGCCCTTCGCTGATGGCGATCGTGGGCTGAGGCGCGAGGATTGGCCAACCTGACCAGACGGGTCGTCACCACCAATCTTCCGCTGGCCGCCGCTGTCCTGGCGGCCGCGCCGGCGAGCGCCGCTTCGGGTTCGACCTCGGACTTTGAGGCGATCTACGCCGCCGAATGGGCCTGGCGGCAGAAGGAATTTCCTGACGATAGCGATGAGGCCAAGCCCATCGCGCCCTATCTGCCGGACGAATCCGCCGCCAACCAGGCGCGTCGCCTGGCCTATTGGCGGGATGTGCGGGCCAAGCTCGCAGCCGTCGATCCCAAGGCCCTGGGCGCCGAGGATCAGATCAACTTCGCCGTCTATAAAGGCCAGATCGACGCGTTCGTGGCCGCCTGGACCTACCGCGACTGGGAGGCGCCGTTCAACTCGGATTCCTCCTTCTGGGGAGATTGGACACTAACCGCCCAGCGCAGCTTCCGCACCGAAGCCGACTACCGCGGCTATATCGCCCAGATGCGCCAGGCGCCGCGCTATTTCGACGACCAGATCGCCAATATGAAAGCCGGTCTGGCGCGCGGCTTCACACCGCCCAAGATTACCTTGCAGGGGAGGGACAAGTCGGTTGCCGCCGTGGCCCAGGCGGCCTCTCCCAAGCTCACGATCTTCTACAAACCCTTCGAGACCTTTCCGTCGGGCTTCGACACCTCCCTCGCGGCGCAACTGCGCGCCGACGGCGAGAGCGCCATAGCCGAGGCGGTGATCCCAGCGCACAAGACGCTGCTCATCTTTCTCCGCGACACCTATATCCCGGGCGCACGTGTGGCGATCGACGCCTATTCGCTGCCGGATGGCCCGGCCTACTACCAATCCAAGATCCAGGAATTCACCACGCTCAGCCTGACGCCGGAGCAGATACACGCCATCGGACTGGCCGAGATCGCTAAGATCCGCAGCGAGATGCAGGCGGTGATGGGCGAGTTGAAGTTCACCGGCGATACAGCTGAATTTCTGAAGTTTTTGCGAACTGACCCGCAATTCTACGTGACCACGCCTCAGGCCCTGCTCGACCGCGCGGCCTGGACCGCCAAGACCTTCGACGGCAAGGCCAAGGATTGGTTCGGGCGCCTGCCGCGGTCGCGCTTTGCCATACGCCCGGTGCCCGACGATATCGCGCCGTTCTACACCGCCGGCCGCGGCGGCCCAGGCGTCTATCTGCTCAACACCTATGACCTGCCGTCCCGGCCGCTCTATTCCCTGACCGCCCTGACCTTGCACGAGTCGGCGCCCGGCCACGCGTTTCAGATACCCCTGGCCGACGAGGCCAAGGGCCAGCCGGAGTTTCGCCGCAAGAGCTACATCTCCGCCTATGGAGAGGGTTGGGCCCTCTATTGCGAGCGGCTCGGCGAGGAGATGAGCATGTATCTGACCCCCTATGAACGGTTCGGCATGCTCAGCTACCAGGCTTGGCGAGCCGCCCGCCTGGTGGTCGACACCGGCATGCACGCCAAGAGCTGGAGCCGTGATAAGGCCCGAGTGTATCTCGCGGAAAACACCGCGCTTTCCGACCACGAGGTCGGCACCGAGATCGACCGCTATATCTCCTGGCCGGGCCAATCATTGTCTTACTACCTGGGCCAGATGGCCATTATGGACGCCCGCGCCAAGGCGAAGGCGGCGCTTGGCCCGAAGTTCGATATCCGCGCCTTCCACGATACGGTGCTGGAGCTGGGCTCGGTGCCACTGCCGGTGGTGACGGCCAGAATCGACCGATTCATCGCCGAGGGCGGGCCTTCGCCCTATCCCACCGATGGCTGATCTCCCGCCGATCCACGCGTTCGAGGAGATCGACTCCACCAACGCCGAGGCGCGCCGCCGGGCCGAGGCCGGGGAGGGCGGCCCGCTGTGGATCACCGCCAGGCGCCAGACCGCCGGTCGCGGCCGCCGCGGCCGCGCCTGGGAGACGGGCGAGGGCAACCTCGCCGCCACCTATCTCTTCACCACCGCCAAGGCGCCGGCCGAGGCCGCCCAGATCTCCTTCGTCGCCGCGCTCGCGGCCGCCGACCTCGCCCGCGCCTTCGTGCCCGACACTCTGGTGAGCCTGAAGTGGCCGAACGATCCGCTGATCGACGGCGAAAGACCGCCGGCGTCCTGGTCGAGTCCGGGCCGCTCGCCGGCGCCGGCCTCTGGCTCGCCGTCGGGATCGGGGTCAATCTGATGCACGCCCCGGATATTCCCGAGCGCCCGGCCACCGCCTTCGCGAAGCATATGCGAACCGCGCCGCCGACGCCGCTTGAGGCGCTGGCGATCCTCGCCGAGGCCTTCGAACGGTGGCGGGGCGTCTGGGAGCGCCTGGGCTTCGCGCCGATCGCCGAGGCCTGGACCGCGCGGGCTCACGGCCTTGGCGAGCGCTGCACGGCGCGCCTCGCCAATGAAACGGTGGTCGGCGTCGCCGAAGGCCTCGACCCCGACGGCGCGCTGCGCCTGCGCACCGCCGCCGGCGCCGTTCGCCGCATCACCGCCGGCGACGTGTTCTTTTGAGGAGGAGCCGCCGATGCTGCTGGCCATCGAACAGGGCAACACCAACACCCTCTTCGCCGTCCATGACGGCCAGACCTGGATCGCCCAGTGGCGCGCGGCCACCGACCCGACGCGCACCGCCGACGAATACGCCGTCTGGCTGGCCCAGCTCCTGGCCATGGGCGGCCTGTCGCATGGGCGGTCTCGACGCGCTGCATCATCTCCAGCGTGGTGCCGCAGTCGATCTTCAACCTGCGCAACCTGGCCCGGCGCTATCTGCAGGTCGAGCCGCTGGTGATCGGCGAGAACGTCGAGCTGGGCATCGAGGTGCGCATCGAGAAGCCGTCCGAGGCCGGCGCCGACCGGCTGGTCAACGCCATCGGCGCCCACATCGACCTATCCGGGCGCCCTGCTGGTGGTCGACTCCGGCACGGCCACCACCTTCGACATCGTCGCCGCCGACGGCGGCCTTCGAGGGCGGCGCCATCGCGCCGGGCATCAATCTCTCCATGCAGGCCCTGCACGACGCCGCCGCCCGGCTGCCGCGCGTGGCCATCCAGAAGCCGGCCCGCGTGATCGGCAAGGACACGGTCGAGGCCATGCAGTCGGGCGTCTTCTGGGGCTATGTCGCCCTGATCGAAGGCCTGGTCGCGCGCATCAAGGCCGAGTACGCCGAGCCCCTGACGGTCATCGGCACCGGCGGCGTCGCCTCGCTGTTTCAAGGGCGCCACCGAGGCCATCGACCACTTCGACTCACGACCTTACCATCCGGGGCCTGCTCGAAATCGTGCGCCGCAATCCCCATTTCGCGGGCACATGACAAAATCAAACAGACGACGAACTCGTCTTCCTGCCGCTGGGCGGCTCGAACGAGATCGGCATGAACTTCAATCTCTACGGCTTCGGCCCGGCCGCACGCGCGCAAGTGGATCGTGGTCGACCTGGGCGTGACCTTCGGCGACCAGACCACGCCGGGCGTCGAGATCATCCTGCCCGACCCGACCTTCATCGAGGAGTACGCCGACGACATCCTCGGCATCGTGCTGACCCACGCCCACGAGGACCATATCGGCGCCGTCGCCTGGCTGTGGCCGCGGCTCAAGGCGCCGCTCTACGCCACGCCCTTCACCGCCTTCCTGCTGCGCGAGAAGCTGCGCGAGGCCGGCCTGCTGGACGAGGTCGAGCATCACCGAGGTCCCGCTCAGCGGGACCATCAGCCTCGGCCCGTTCGAGCTGACCCTGATCACCCTGACCCACTCGATCCCCGAGCCCAACGGCCGTGGCGATCCGCACGCCGCTGGGCACGATCCTGCACACCGGCGACTGGAAGATCGACCCCGACCCGCTCACCGGCGCGCGCCACCGACGAGGACGCCATCCGCCGCCTCGGCGACGAGGGCGTGCTGGCCATGGTCTGCGATTCCACCAACGTCTTCGTCGACGGCGAGGCCGGCTCGGAGGCCGAGGTCCGCGAGACCCTCAACGCCCTGATCGGCCACGCTGAAGGGCAAGGTCGCCGTCGCCTGCTTCGCCTCCAACGTCGCGCGCATGGACACCATCATCCGCGCCGCCGAGGCCAACGGCCGGCGGGTCTGCCTGGTCGGCCGCTCGATGATCCGCATGGCCGCCGGCGGCGCGCTCGGTCGGGCTTGCTGGAGGGCATGCAGCCCTTCGTCTCCGACGCCGAGGCCGGCTACTTCCCGAGCGACAAGATCCTCTACCTCTGCACCGGCAGCCAGGGCGAGGCGCGCGCGGCCCTGTCGCGCATCGCCGACGGCACCCACCCGCACGTGAAGCCTGGGCGCAGGGCGACGCCTGCATCTTCTCCTCGCGGGTCATCCCCGGCAACGAGATCCCGATCCGCAACCTGCAGAACAAGCTCGCCGACCGCGGCGTGCGCCTCTACACCGAGCGCGACCATCCCGGCATCCACGTCTCCGGCCACCCCTGCCGCGACGAGCTGAAGCGAGATGTACCAGTGGGCGCGGCCGCAGATCGCCGTGCCGACCCACGGCGAGCGCCGCCACCTGCTGGAGCACGCCGCCCTCGCCCGCGACCTGCAGGTCGCCCAGGCGGTCGCGCCGCGCAACGGCGACATGGTGCGCCTGGCGCCCGGCCGCGCCGAGATCATCGACGAGGTGCCCGCCGGCCGGCTCTACGTCGACGGCGGCGTGGTCACGCCGGAGAACGGCGAGGCCCTGCGCGAGCGCCGCCACGCCGCCTCCAACGGCGTGCTGACCGTCTCGCGTGGCCCTGGACGGCCGCGGCCGGATCGCCTCGGGGCCGCAGGTCCGCGCCCTGGGCCTGCCGGGCGACGACGACTATCCGCTCGACGAGGCCCTGGACGACCTGGCCGACGAAGCCGAGCGCGCCATGGCAAGCGCTCTCCGACGACGACCGCGACGACGACCACGCCGTCGAAAGCCGCTCTCGCGCGCGGTGAAGAAGGCCGCCTCCGCATCTGGAAGCGCCGCCCGGTGGTGGAGACCACGGTGCTGCAGGGCTGTCAAGGAGCCCGTCATGATCGGAAAACTGAACCACGTCGGCGTCGCCACGCCCTCCATCGAGGAGTCCTGGAAGCTCTATCGCGATGTCCTGGGCGTCACGCGACATCACGCGAGAAGCGCGCGCTGCCGGAGCAGGGGGTGTGGGTCGTCGTTCGTCAACCTGCCCAACGCCCAGATCGAGCTGATCGAGCCCTATGGCGAGGACTCGCCGATCCACGGCTTCCTGGCCAAGAACCCGCAAGGGCGGCCAGCACCACGTCTGCTTCGAGGTGCCGGACATCATCGCCGCCCGCGACGACATGCGGGCCAAGGGCGCGACGGTGCTGGGGACCGGCGAGCCGCGCATCGGCGCCCACGGCGTGCCGGTGATCTTCGTCCACCCCAAGGACATGGGCGGCGTGCTGGTCGAGCTGATGGCAAACGCCGGAGGCCGGTCACTAGGGATGAGCACTCGCCACTTGCCATCGCCGTCTATCTGACCATCTGGTGGACGGTGCTGTTCGCCATCCTGCCGATCGGCGTGCGCAGCCACGCCGAGGCGGGCATAGACGGTGCCGGGCGGCGGCGATCCCGGCCTCGCCGGTCGAACCCCAAGCTGAAACGCAAGTTCTTCACCACCACCTGGGTCTCGGCGATCGTCTTCGCCGCTTCTGTGGCTGACGTTGCACTTTCATCTGGTGACCCTGCCGAGTTTCCCGGACCTCGCCACCCTGACGCCCCTTCGCCTTCCGTTGCCAAGGTCTGGGGCCAGAGGCTATCTGACCGGCCCGCCCGCCTTGAGGACCACCTGAATGCGCCTGTCGCGCTATTTCCTGCCCGTGCTGAAGCAGACCCCCGCCGAGGCGCAGATCGCCTCGCACCGGCTGATGCTGCGCGCCGGCATGCTGCGCCAGGAGGCGGCCGGCATCTACGCCTGGCTGCCGCTCGGCCACCGGGTGCTGAAGAAGATCGAGCAGATCGTGCGCGAGGAGATGGATCGCGCCGGCGCCATCGAGCTGCTGATGCCGACCCTGCAGCTGGCCGACCTGTGGCGCGAGAGCGGCCGCTATGACGACTATGGCGCCGAGATGCTGCGCATCACCGACCGGCACGAGCGCGAGCTGCTCTACGGGCCGACCAACGAGGAGATGATCACCGAGATCTTCCGCGCCTACGTCCATTCCTACAAGGACCTGCCGAAGAATCTCTACCACATCCAGTGGAAGTTCCGCGACGAGCAGCGGCCGCGGTTCGGCGTCATGCGCGGCCGCGAGTTCCTGATGAAGGACGCCTATTCCTTCGACCTCGACGAGGAAGCGGGCGCGGCGTCCTACAACCAGATGTTCGTCGCCTATCTGCGCATCCTTCGCACCGCATGGGCCTGAAGGCCATCCCCATGAGGGCCGAGACCGGGCCGATCGGCGGCGACCTCAGCCACGAGTTCATCGTCCTGGCCGAGACCGGCAGAGTCGGCCGTCTTCCTGCGACCGGCGCATGCTCGACCTGGCCGTGCCGGGCGAGGACGTCGACTACGGCGCGACCTGACGCCGGTGATCGAGCGATTGGACCGGCCTCTACGCCGCCACCGAGGACGTGCACGACGCCGACCGCTACGAGCGCGAGACCGGCCCGAGGACCGCGATGACCGCCCGCGGCATCGAGGTCGGCCAGGTCTTCTTCTTCGGCGACAAATACTCCAAGCCGATGAAGGCCATTGTCACCGGCCCCGACGGCGTCGAGCGGCCGTGCAGATGGGCAGCTATGGCGTCGGCGTCTCGCGCCTGGTCGGCGCGATCATCGAGGCCAGCCACGACGAGGCCGGCATCATCTGGCCCGATGCGGTGGCGCCGTTCGGCGTGGGCATCGTCAACCTGCGGCCCGGCGACGCCGCCGTCGACGCGGCCTGCGAGCGCGCCTACGCGGCACTCACCGCCGCGGGCAAGGAGCCCTTGCTGGACGACACCGACGAGCGTCCCGGCGGCAAGTTCGCCACCATGGACCTGATCGGCCTGCCCTGGCAGCTGATCATCGGCCCGAAGGGCCTCGCCGACGGCGTGGTCGAGCTGAAGCGCCGCGCCACCGGCGAGCGCCAGAGCCTGCCGCTGGACGACGCCCTCAAGGCGATCTGCGGGTGAGGGAAGGGGCGGGCGCCGAACGCGCGCTAGTGCGTCAATAGTGGCCAGGCCCTTCAGCGCCTGGGAGCGCGCGATCGCCATCCGCTATCTGCGCACCAAGCGCAGGCACGGCGGCGTGGCGCTGATCTCGATCATCTCCTTCACCGCCATCGCCCTGGCGGTGGCCGCCCTGATCATCATCATGTCGATCATGAACGGCTTCCGCACCGAGCTTGCGCCAAGATCCTGGGCTTCAACGGCCACGCCTATGTGGTCGGCGGCGCCATGACGCCACAGGACCGCGCCGCCATGGTCAGGCGCATCCGCGCCGTTCCCGGGCGTGGTTCAGGCCCTGCCGGTGGTCGAGTCCCAGGCCCTGGCCCAGGGGCCGGGCGGCCTCGGCCGGCGCGGTCGTGCGCGGCATCGATCCGGCCGACCTGCACGCCACCCCGATCATCGCCGGCAACATCAAGGCCGGCTCGCTGCATGGCTTCGGCGAGGGCGACGACGGCGGCGACGTGGTCCTGGTCGGCCAGAAGCTGGCCGAGAACCTGGGCGTCAACGCCGGCGACCCGATCACCCTGATCTCGCCCACCGGCGGCGCCACCGCCTTCGGCGAGCTGCCCACGCGCAAGACCTATACCGTCGGCGGCATCTTCTCGGTCGGCATGAGCGAATACGACCAGGCCTTCATCTACATGCCGCTGGACCAGGCCCAGCTGTTCTTCGGCCGCGGATCGGCCGTGGACTTCATCGAGGTCAAGCTCGACGACCCGGACAAGGCGCCGGCGATGCAAGGCGCCCTGGCCGCGCGCCGCCGGCCCCGGCGCCGTGGTCACCGACTGGCGCGACAAGAACCAGCGCCTATTTCAACGCCCTGCAGGTCGAGCGCAACGTCATGCGGCTGATCCTGATGTTCATCGTCGCCATCGCCGCCCTGAACATCATCTCCGGCCTGGTCATGCTGGTGAAGAACAAGGGCCGCGACATCGCCATCCTGCGCACCATGGGCGCGGCGCGGGGCGCGATCCTGCGCATCTTCTTCATGGCCGGGGCCGACGATCGGCGTGGCCGGCACCGTGGCCGGCCTGGTCCTCGGCCTGCTGTTCTGCCTCTACATCGAGCCGATCCAGAGCTTCGTCGAGTGGGTGACCGGGGTGCAGGTGTTCAACGCCGACGTCTATTTCCTCTCCCACGTGCCGGCCAAGGTCGACTGGGGCGAGGTGGCGCTGGTCATCGGCTTCTGGGCCCTGGCCGCGTCCTTCTCTGTCACCCTGCCGCCGGCCTGGCGCGCCTCGCGCCTCGATCCGGTGGAGGCGCTGCGCTATGAGTGAGCCGGTCCTCGTCATCGCGGGGCTGCGGCGCACCTATGTCACCGGCGAGGGGACGCCTGCGAGGTGCTGCAAGGGCGTCGACCTCGACGTCTCCCCCGGCGAGATCGTCGGCCTGATCGGCCCCTCGGGCTCGGGCAAGTCCTCCCTGCTGCACGCCGCCGGCCTGCTGGAGCAGCCGACCGCCGGCCAGGTCGTCATCGAGCGGCGAGGACTGCGCGCGCCCTGGACGATCGCGACGCGCACCCGCATCCGCCTGGCCATGATCGGCTTCGTCTACCAGTTCCACCACCTGCTGCCGGAGTTCTCGGCGCTCGACAACGTCGCCCTGCCGGCGCTGATCGCCGGCGCCAGCCGCAAGCGCGGCGCGCGGAGCGGGCGGCGAGCCTGCTGAGCCAGCTCGGGCCTCGCCGAGCGGCTCAAGCACCAGCCGGCCCAGCTCTCCGGCGGCGAGCAGCAGCGGGTGGCCGTCGCCCGCGCGCTGGCCAACGAGCCGCGCCTGCTGCTGGCCGACGAGCCCACCGGCAACCTCGATCCGGCCACCTCGGAGGCGGTGTTCCAGAACCTGCTCGACCTCGTCCGCGCCACCGGCGTCGCCGCCCTGATCGCCACCCACAACCTGGACCTGGCCCGCCACATGGACCGCGTCCTGGCGCTGAAGGACGGCCGTCTGGTCGAGCAGCGCTGAAGTCTCCTGGACCGCCGGCGTCCTCGCCGGCACGGGCGCAAGCCCGCGTCTGTTCCCACCGGAAGACGGCGCTTCGCACTGCCGGCGGGGACGCCGGCGGTCCAGATTTCAGCCCAGGCGCTCGATATCCTCGCCCAGGATGGCGACCCAGTCGTGCTTGCGGTTCTCATAGACCGAGAACTTCGGCGCCGGTGAAAAGTCCGGATCGGCGAAGGCGCCCAGCGGAATGGCGACGACCTGATCGTAGCCCTCGATCTGATAGGCAATCGTCGATCCGCAGGCCGGACAGAAGCGATAGGTGAGGATGGCGCCACTGTCGCCCTGGCGCTCGAACGTCTTGACCTCACCGGCGATGATCACGTCGTCCACCGGAAATCGCGCCTGGGCGGAAAAGGCGCTGCCGGTTCGCCGCTTGCAGGCGAGGCAATGGCACACCGAAACCCGCACCGGTTCTCCATGGCAGACGGCAGTCACCCGCCCACACCGGCATTCCGCGGTTCTTGTCCTCGCGCTCATGCCGGCGTGTTTTCCCGATAGACCTTCATCTGGGCTTCGAGCGATTTCTGGAAGCCCGGCCGCGCCTCGCAGCGTTGGCGATAGGCGTCCAGCACCGGGAACTTGGCCAGAAAGCCACAGTTCACCAGTTCACGGATCACCATGGTCATCATCAGATCGGCCGCGGTGAACCGCCCCTCCAGATACTCCTTGCCCTCGAGCCGTTCGCTCACCGCCGCCAGCCGCCCGCCCAACAGAGCCTCGAGACCCGGCCGCCGCTCGTCGGCCCACGCCTCGCCGGCATGGAACTCCGCCACCTCGATCAGTTGCTGGGCGATGGGTTCGATCGAATTGATCGCGGCGATCACCCAGCTGACCACCCGCGCCCGCCCGGCGGGGTCCTTGGGCGCCAGGGCCTCGGACTTGTCGGCGATGTGCAGGACGATGGCCCCGGATTCGAACATCTCGACTTCGTCGTCGCGATAGGCCGGCACCTGGCCGAACGGCTGCCAGGCGCGATACTCCGCCGATCCCTGGCCCGGACCGCCCAGAAAGACGATCTCATAGGGCAGCCCCGCCTCCTCCAGCGCCCAGCGGACGCGAAGGTCGCGCACATAGCCCTGGGCGTCGGGCGGCACCCAGCGAAAGGCGGAAACTTGGATGGTCATCGGTTCGATTTCCCAATAATTACCATGCTGTGGGGAGACAATTTCACGTTTCGTCCAGCGCCACGGCCGCGCGCACCAGCGCCTTGAAGGCTGCCGCGTTCAGAATCTCACCCTCGCGAATATCGATCGCCCGCCGAACATTGCCTTCCAGGCTGGAGTTGAACAGGCCTGACGGATCCGCGAGCGCGGCGCCTTTGGCGAAAGTCAGCTTGACGACGCTCTTATAGGTCTCGCCGGTGCAGATGATCTTCTTGTGATACCAGGTCGGAACGCCACGCCATTTCCATTCCTCGACCACCTCGGGATCGGCTGCCTTGATGAGCGCGCGGACGTGGGCCAGCATCTCGCCCCGCCAGTCGCCCAATTCCTTGATCCTCGCGTCGATCAGGCGGGAAGGGAACTCGCCGCCGGTGGTCGTCGGGCTCTCTTTTTTCATGGTGTCTCTCGCTCCTCAATCCGCCGCGGGCGCCAAGCCTTGGCGCCGCTCATGCCGCCACTCTCGTGATCCCATCGGCTTCCTCCCGAACCAGCTCCTCCACAAAGACCCCCTGCAACCGCTTCAAGTCCTGCTTCGGCGGCGCACCGAACATGCGGGCGTATTCGCGGCTGAACTGGGAGGCGCTTTCATAGCCGACCTCGAAGGCGGCGGCTTCGACACGCACGGCGCGCGTGACCATCAGTCGACGCGCTTCCAGCAGCCGCAGCTGCTTCTGATACTGCAGCGGCGTCAGAGAGGTCAGGGCCTTGAACTGCCGGTGGAAGGCCGAGGCGCTCATGTGCGCGACCCCTGCCAGGTCTTCGACCCTGACCGTCTCGCGGAAACGGCCTCGCAGGCTGTGCATGGCGTCGATGACCCGCTGCGAAGGGCTGTTCCGCAGCGCCAGCCTGGCGATATCGCCACCGTGGGGTCCGGTGAGCAGCCAATAGCAGATCTCGCGCATGATGCCCGGATAGAGGATCGGGACCGCCGCCGGCGTATCGAGCAAACGGACGAGGCGCAGGGCGCAATCGGCCAGGGGCCCCTGGAAATCGGCGACGAACACGCCGCGGCCCGGCTCGCCGCTGGCCTTGGGTGGCGCTTCCAGGCCTTCGGCGACCTCGCGCATGATCGCAAGGTCAAGCTCCAGGGCGAGGACCAGGCAAGGCGCGCCTGGGCTGGCTTCCACCACCCGGCCCACCGAAGGGGTCTCGACCCCGATCACCAGGGCCTGTCCGGCCCGGTATTCCAGGCGATTGCCGCCGAAGGTTCCCCATTTGGCGCCTTGGGCGACGATGCACAGGGCCGGCCTGGAGATCATGTGCGCCGGCGCCTTGGGATAGTCCGACCGCATGATGGCCATGCCGTCGATCGCTGTCCCTAGCGGGCTTATTCCCGGATGGCGATCGGTATAGCGCAGCAGCGCCGCGGCCAGTTGCTCCATTGCGTCACCGCCGTTTCTGTCGGCGGAACTACGCACACCCGACAGGAATAGGCAAGAAATCGAAGGGCGCCGGCATTCCACACCTGAGGCTTCAGCGCCATTGTGAATGGAGACAGCCCAGAAAGGCCCATCATGTCCGACAGCAAGATCGCGATCGTCACCGGCGGCAGCCGGGGTATCGGCCGCAATACGGTTCTCAGTCTCGCCAGGCGCGGGGTCCGCTCGATCTTCACCTACAATGCCAATCGCGCCGAGGCCGACAAGGTTGTGGCGTCGGCGAAAGAGGCGGGCGCGGAGGCGATCGCCCTGCAACTCGACGTCGGCGACGCCGCCACATTCGCCGATTTTGCGCGGCGGGTAGGGGAGGCGCTAGGTGCCCTGAAGGCCGAGCGTTTCGACTATCTGGTCAACAACGCCGGCACCTCGTCCGCCGCCAATCTCCAGACCATCACCGAGGCGGAGATGGACGGGCTCTATCAGGTCCACTTCAAGGGCGTGCTCTTCCTCACCCAGACGCTGCTGCCGCTGATGAACGACGGCGGCCGCATCGTGAACATCTCCTCAGGGCTGGCGCGCTTCGCCATGCCGGGTCGCATCGGCTACGGCTCGATCAAAGCGGCGGTCGAGACGCTCACCCGCTATATGGCCGTGGATCTCGCGCCGCGCCGGATCGCGGTCAATGTCGTCGCGCCAGGGGCCATCGCCACCGATTTCAGCGGCGGCATGGTTCGCGACAATCCCCAGATCAACAAGGCCGTCGCCGACATCACCGCCCTTGGCCGGGTGGGAACGCCGGAGGATGTCGGTCCGGTCATCGCCGCCTTGCTCTCCGACGACCTCGGCTGGGTCAACGCCCAACGGATCGAGGTCGCCGGCGGGGTGCATATCTAGGCTCAGGACCCATTAAAGGGATTCCCAAGGCGGCGGTGGTCTGATTCATTGGCGGCGTCAGGAGGCGTCGTCATGGGTGATTTGTTTTGGCTCAGCGAGGCGCAGATGCGCCGGATAGAGCCGTATTTTCCGCTCTCGCACGGCATGCCCCGTGTCGATGACCGCCGGGTGATCAGCGGGATCGTGTTTGTGATCCGCAATGGTCTGCGATGGCGGGACGCGCCGAAGGACTACGGGCCGCCCAAGACGATCTACAACCGGTTCATCCGCTGGAGCCGGCTGGGCGTGTTCAACAAGATCTTCGCCGAGCTGGCCGGCCAGGGTCCCAAGCCCGATCGGCTGATGATCGACGCCACCCATCTGAAGGCGCATCGCACGGCGGCGAGCCTCTTCAAAAAGGGGCTGTTCCCCGACGTATCGGGCGCACCAAAGGCGGCTTGAACTCGAAGCTGCACGCCGTCTGCGACGGCGAAGGCAGACCCTTGATCATGCTGCTCAGCGAAGGTCAGATGAGCGACTTCAAGGGCGCCGCCCTGATGATCGACGACCTGCCGCCGGCCAAGGCCCTCTTGGGCGACAAAGGCTACGACGCTGACTGGTTCCGAGACGCTCTCGCCGAGCGCGGCATCGAGGCCTGCATCCCTTCGAAATCTAGACCGAAAAGTCCCCATCCCTCATGACAAGGTCCTCTACCGACAGCGCCACAAGATCGAGAACACCTTCGGCCGCATCAAAGACTGGCGGCGCATCCATACCCGCTACGACCGATGCGCCCACACCTTCTTCTCCGCCATCTGCATCGCCGCAACCGTGATATTCTGGCTGTGATCAATGAGTCCTGAGCCTAGATCTTGGCTTTCTGGACCGCCGGCGTCCCGCCGGCAGGCGCCGGAACGGCGGCCGTCTTCCATCCAAGACTTCGGGCTTCGCCCGTGCCGGCGAGGACGCCGGCGGTCCAAATGGCGCTAGCATCCCGCTCGAAATCCGGGTCAAGTCACCGCAAAATCGCAGGAGCCTTGAATGAGCCAGATCAGCAGCCGCCACCTGGTGGACCCGCAACTCTTGCCGTTGCTCGACACCCTGCCGCCGCTGGAGCTCAGCGAGGCGATGCTGCCGGCGATGCGCGCCGCGCCCTCGCAATTCACGGTCCGGCCCGAGGATGTCGAGCGCACCGAGATGGTGGTCCGCGAGGTTCCAGGGCCCAAGGGCGCGCCGGATGTCCCGGTGATCATCTATCGGCCCAAGGGCGTGGCGGCCGTGCTGCCGTGCATCTTTCACATCCACGGCGGCGGCTATGTCGCCGGCTCGGCCGCCGGCCAGGAGGCGTGGCATCGCCCGCTGGCGGCCGCCCTCAATTGCTGCATCGTATCGGTCGACTATCGCCTGGCCCCGGAAACCCGTTTTCCGGGCGCGGTCGAGGACTGCTACGCCGCCCTGGCCTGGGTCTTCCGCCACGCCGATGAACTGAAGGTCGATCCGAGGCGGATCGGGGCGATGGGCGAGAGCGCCGGCGGCGGCCTCGCCGCGGCCCTGGCCCTACTGGCGCGGGATCGGGGCGAATACGCCCTGGCCTTCCAGCATCTGATCTTCCCCATGATCGACGATCGCACTTGCGTCGATCCTGATCCTCACCCCTACGTCGGCGAATATGTCTGGACCCCGAAGAGCAACCAATTCGGCTGGTCGAGCCTGCTGGGCGCCCCGCCGGGAAGCGAGGGGGTGTCGCCCTACGCCGCCGCCGCTAGGGCCGAGACCCTGGCCGGTCTGCCGCCGACCTATATGGCCACCGGTTCGCTGGACCTCTTCCTGGAAGAAGACCTGGAATATGCCCGCCGCCTGACCCGCGCCGGCGTACCGGTCGAACTGCACGTCTATCCGGGCGGCGTTCACGGCTATCAGTGGGCGGCAAGCTCGGACATCGCCAAGGCCTCCGAGCGCGACAGCCGGGCGGCCCTGGCCAAGGCCCTCCGCTGAGGGCCGCCCAGGCCTGTCAGGCATAGCGCGAAACCAGCTCGCGCAGCGCCAGATCCGCGATAGGGTCCTGGCCGATGGCCCTGAGCAGATACATCCCCTCGATGGCCGCCATGCACAGTGGCGCCAAGGGAGACGGATTGCCGTCGCTTCCCGGCCGCAGGCGAATCTCGATCCATTCAAGTAACCCCACGGCGATCTGGCTGGCGATATCGCGATGTGGCTGAAGCCCGCGGGCGGCGCCCGAAGCCAGATCGAGCCATAGCGGCATGAAAGGCGCCAGACGCTCCGACCCCATGGCCGCCCAGACCCGCTCCAGCAAGGCGGCGAAGGTCAGGCGCGGCTGGGCGGGAATGGCGCCGTCCAGCTCGGCGATCATTCGCGTGGCGATCCTCGCCAGGGTGGCGGCGAGCAGTTCGTCCTTGTCGGCGAAATAATAGAGCAGCATCCGGTCGCTGGCGCCCGCCGCCGCCGCCAGGGGCCGGAGCGTCGCCGCCGCCAGGCCTTTCGCCAGAAGGTAATCGGCCATGCGCTCGATGGCGGCTTCCCGGCGGTCGTCGCGAATATTCATGAAATTTCCGTAGCACATGCTACAGAAACTTGCTATGTAGCGGTCGCTACGCGATTGGCGTGAGTGGGAGGGTAAGAGCATGTCCAAGGGTGTCACCATCACCGTGACCTGGACCATCAAGCCCGATTTCGCCGACGCCTTCGTCGAGTCCTTGCGGGGCATGTTTCCAGTGACCCGCCAGCACAAGGGGTTCCGGAGTATCCGGCTCCTGAAGAGCGATATCGATCCCAACCAGTTCCTGTTGATCGAGGAATGGGACGAAGCCAAAAACTTTCACGACTACGCCCGGTTCCGCACCGAGACCGGCGACACGGCCGACCTCTTGGCGATGACCGCCGCCGAGCCCCAAATCGGCCTCTGGGCCCTCGATCCCCTCGCCGGAGCGGAAGCCTAGCTCAGCCTTTTCTGGACCGCCGGCGTCCTCGCCGGCACGGGCGTCAGCCCGCGTCTTTGCCCGACGGAAGACGGCGCTTCGCGCTGCCGGCGGGGACGCCGGCGGTCCAGGGGGTTCCGCGCGGCCCCTTTGCGCCCTTTGTATCCTTCGCGCCTTTGTGGTGCTCTTCTCGCGCGCAACCGGCGGGAGCCTTCCAATGATCCCCACCATCACCGCCTTCGAAGCCTCGCCCGATCGGGGCCGGGGTCTGGCGCGGGACATGCGCGTTCGCTGGGCGTTGGAGGAAGTCGGTCAGCCGTACGACGTTCGCCTCGTTTCGTTCGCGCAAATGAAAGAACCGGCCCACCTCGCACTTCAGCCCTTCGGGCAAATCCCGACCTATGAGGAGGGCGATCTGGCCCTGTTCGAGACCGGAGCCATCGTACTGCACATCGCCGAGCGCCATGGCGGTCTGCTGCCTGAGGACGCGAACGCCCGGGCGCGGGCGATCGCGTGGATGTTCGCCGCGCTGGACACCGTCGAGCCGCCGATCTTTGAACTCGAACTCGCCGGGATCCTGGAGAGTGGCGAGAGCTGGTATCGGGCGCGACTGCCCCTGCTAGAAGATCGTGTTCGGGTTCGGCTGGCCCAGCTTTCGGCTCGCCTTGGCGCGGCTGAATGGCTCGATGGGGCCTTCACCGCCGGCGACCTGATGATGGTGAATGTGCTTTACAGGTTGAAGGGGGACGGTTTCCTGGAGGCGCATCCAAACCTCGCCGCCTATGTCGCTCGCGGCGAAGCGCGGCCCGCGTTCCAACGGGCCTTCGCCGCCCAACTGGCGGTGTTCACCGAGCGGCAGTCCGCCGAGGGAAACTAGACAGATAAACTGTAGAGTCTGTCTTTACAGATAGCCTGTATATATGCCATGCGATCGCCATGCCCGATCGCGCGGACGAGCTTGAACCCCCGACAGCTTCGGCCGTATCGGCCGAACTCCGCGCCATCGTCGGCAAGCTCAAGCGCCGCCTGCGTGAGCAATCCGATGTGGGAGACTTCACACCGTCCCAGCTCTCGACGCTCCTTCGCCTGGAGCGGGACGGGCCGGCCACCACTTCGGCCCTTGCGCGAGGCGAGGGGATGCGCCCGCAATCGATGGCCACGATCGTGGCCGTGCTCGAAGCCGCCGGACTGGTGAGCGGCGCGCCGGACCCGACCGACGGGCGGCGGATCCTGCTTTCGCTCACAGAGCAATGCCGCACATGGTTCCAGGAGGGCCGGGCGGCGCGGCAGGACTGGCTGGCACGAAAGATCCAGGCCCACCTGTCGCCTGAGGAGCGGCAGCGCCTCGCCGCCGCCGTCGAGTTGCTCAAGCGGCTCGCCGATGACTGACCGCATTGTGAACGGAAACCCTTGATGACCCTGACCACCCTCGATCCAAACACCGCGCTTCTCGTTGTCGACCTTCAGAAGGGCATCGTGGCCATGGCGCCCGCCGAGGCCATCGGCGCGGTGGTGGAACGGGCGAAGACGCTCGTCGACGCCTTCCGCGTGGCCCGGCTGCCGGTCGTGCTCATCAATGTCGTCGGCGGCGCGCCCGGCCGTACGGAACAATCACGCCGTTTGCCGAACACGCTACCGGAAGGCTTCGCCGACTTCATTCCCGAACTCGGTGGGCAGCCGAGCGACATCGTCGTCACCAAGCGGACCTGGGGCGCCTTCGCCAGCACCGATATCGAGGCGCGCCTCAAGGCCATCGGCGTCACCCAGGTGGTCGTCATCGGCGTCGCCACCGGAACCGGCGTCGAAGCGACCGCGCGCCAGGCCTATGAGGCGGGCTTCAACGTGAGCCTCGCCATCGACGCCATGACCGACCCCCGTGCCGAGGCCCACGCCTACAGCATCGCGCAACGTCTTCCCGCGCCTGGGAGAGACCGGGACCAGCCAGGACATCATCGACCTGCTACCGAAAAGGAGCGCCTGAAAATGCCGTGGCTTCATCTCGTTTCGTATCTCTTCGGCGGCGCCTTCCTGGCCAACGCCGTTCCCCACGCCGTCAGCGGCATGATGGGCCGGCCGTTCCAGAGCCCGTTCGCCAAACCGCCAGGGCAGGGCCTGTCGTCCTCCACGGTCAACGTGATCTGGGGCTTCTTCAATCTCGCCATTGGATATCTGCTCGTCTGCCGTGTCGGGACGTTCGATCTGCGGAACTTGCCGGATGTCGCCGCCCTGGGGCTCGGCATGTTCCTGATCAGCCTCTTCGCCGCCCGGCAGTTCGGCCGCTTCAACGGTGGCAATGCGCCGGAGCGCTGACACCTGGCAATTACCTTGGAGGTCGTTGCGTCGCCGTCGCGCCTGCGCGACGAATGCTCCGAACTTCGGAGAATTGTCTTGTCAATGTCGGCACAGTCCCAGCCCGCGGCGAAGGACAGCGGCTTTCCGAACCTGCTGCGCGAGTGGCGCCACAAGCGCAGGCTCTCGCAGCTGGATCTGGCGCTGTCGTCGGGCGTGTCTCAGCGTCACGTCAGCTTCCTGGAGTCCGGGCGGGCCAATCCCAGCCGCAACATGATCCTGCAGTTGAGTGAAACGCTCGACGTGCCGCTGCGCGATCGGAACGCCTGGCTGGCGGCGGCCGGTTTCGCGCCTCTGTTCCGCACCCGCCCCCTGGACGATCCGCAGATGGGGCAGGTGATGAGCGCGGTTCGGATGATGCTGGCGGCGCACGAGCCTTTTCCGGCCATCGCCATGGATCGCGCCTGGAACGTGCGGATGTCGAACCGTTCGTTCGACGTCCTGGGCGGGATGCTTGGCGAGGACCTGTGGGAGAGGGTGGGCGGCGGTGAGCGCAATCTCATGCGCCTGTTTTTCCACCCCAAGGGCATTCGGCCCCTGGTGACCAACTGGGCCGTTGTCGGCCCCCTGATCTGGCGGCGCGCGCGGCGCGAAGCGGAAATGCTCGGCGGCCAGGAGATGAAGGCGGTGCTCGCTGAATTGGCCCCCCACCAGGACGCCGACGTTCTCTGGTCGGCGGCGGACACAGCGCTGGTGCCGGTGCTGCCCTTCAACATGCTGGTGGGCGGCCAGGCGATCTCGATGTTCGCGATCATCGCCACCCTCGGCACCGCGCAGGACGTCACGGCCGACGAGCTGCGCATAGAAACGCTGTTTCCAGCCGATCCGCAGTCCGAGGCATTGTTTCGCCACATGGCCGAGGCCGGCGGGCGATAACCCCTGAGGTAATTGCGCGGCCCCCTGGGGTGAAACAAAAGTCTCCTCCCAATCAGGAGAGGCCCATGACCAAAACAAATCCGTCGTCGCTGGATGTCGTCCGTCAATTTATGAGCGACATGGAGCGTGGAGACTACGACGCCGCCATGAATTTGATCGCGGAGGATTGCGAATACATCAACCCCCCGCCCTTGGGCGCCGTGAGCGGGCCGGCAGCGGTCCGTGGCCTGCTCGAGCCCTTTTTCGCCCCGACCCTTGAGAATGAATTGAAGATTCTGCGCGAGTCGTCGGCGGGGTCCGTCGTCTTCATCGAGCGGCTCGACCGCCACCGTCTGGCCGACAAATGGGTCGAACTGCCCGTGACCGGAGTCCTCGAGGTGCGCGATGGCCAGATCACCTACTGGCGCGACTATTTCGACGCCGCGACGATCCTTTCACAGTGGCCCACGGCTTAGGCATGAGCGGTAGCGTTCGAGCGGCGCGGCCGGGGCTTGCGATGCCCTGGACCTTCACGGGAGACGGCCGATGAGCCGCGCGTTCCACCGTTTCTGGATGAAGATCACCGCGATCATCGTCGGATCGTTTGGCCCCGTCTTTTTTCTTGGCGCCATGACGCCGACCTCGGCGCCAGCGCGGTTGACGTTGGACCTCCTGGGGTGGCGGCTGGACCGCCCAACAAACTACGACGCGATCGACACGCGATTTCTGTCCGCCATAACCGGTGGGTTCCTGCTCGGCTGGGGCGTCATGATCTGGTGTTTGTCCTCATGGGTCTATCCGATAGCGCCGGATCCCGTCAGGCGCACGGTCGTCGCCAGCCTGCTCGCCTGGTTCTGCCTCGATAGCGCGGGCTCAATCGCGTCTGGCGCGCCTTCCAACGCGGCGTTCAATGTGGTCGTCCTGCTCCTCGCCGTGGGTCCATTGTGGCGCCCCGCTCGCGACTAGGGCGCACCGGCGCGGTCGAGTTGGAAGCGCGGTCATGGTTGCGTTGGAAGCGGCTGATCGATTGAAATGCGCCGGATCAGCGAAGGAGTTGCGGAAAATGATCAAGGTCTGGGGCGAGGGCAGGGGGTTTCGGGTCGTCTGGCTGCTGGAGGAGATGGGCCTCTCCTATACGCTGAGGCGTGTGAACCTGCTGGAGGATCTTCAGAACGACCCAGAGTTCCTGGCCATCAACCCCGCCGGCTTCATCCCGGCGCTCCAGGATGGCGAGGTCGTCATGGTCGAGTTGATCGCCATCATGGAATATCTGATGGCGCGCCATGGGCCGACGCCGCTCGCGCCCGCCGCCTCCAACCCGGCATTCCCGCTCTACCAGCAGTTTCTTCACCTCGGCGAAGCGGGGCTGGCGGCCTCCATCTATTTCGTCAGCGGCGCACGAAACCTAGCCCCGGAGGCCGAACGCTACAACTGGAGCGCGGGCCAGGCGATGGAGGTGTTTGAGACAAGGCTTGGCCTGGTGACGCGCCAACTCACGCGCTCACCCTATGTCGCCGGCGACGCCTTCACCGCCGCCGATATCTCGGTGACCTATGCCTTGGAGTTGGCTCAGAGAAACGTGGACTATCCGTTCGGCCAGCCGGAACTGGCCTATCTGGCCCGCACCACCGCACGCGATGGCTACAAGCGGACCATGGCCGCTTGCCACGACACCCGGGCCTGGGCCGAGAGGGTCGCGGCCGGCAGATCGCCGACCGCGCCCTAGGCCTCATTCGTCCGCCTAGCGGACGTAGACTTCCTCGATCACGTGGGTGCGCGTGGCGACGCGGACATAGTTGCCATTATCGTCGCGATACCAGCGATAGCCGGCGCCGGGATCGCGCAGGTGAACCACGCCCCAGTCGCTCACCACATACTGATCGCCCCAATAGCGCGACGGCCATTCTTGACCGGCGGCCCAGCGCGCCATCTCTTGATGGTAGGCGCGCTTTTGACCCTGGTATTGAGCTTGGCTGGCGTCGTATTGAGCCTTCTGATCCTGGTACTGCGCTTGTTTATTCTGATAGTCGGCCTGAGCCTGATCATTATCGGTCTGAGCCAGAGCCGCGGTGCCGAGCAGCGTAGCCGCCGCGCCGAGAGCAAGGATTGTGATTTTCATGATGGAATCTCCATATTGGTGGCGGCTGAACGCCCGAGAGGTCCATCCGGTTCAGCAAAAACTTGGACCTCGGCGGCCAGGGCAGGGGACAGGCCCCGGTTAAGCCCGCGGACAGGAGGATCGGCATGCGCATATTCATCACCGGCGCCACGGGGTTCATCGGCTCATACCTGGTCACCGAACTCATCGGCGCCGGCCATCATGTGGTCGGGACTTAGCCGCTCGGACGCTGGGCCCGAAACCCTGACCCGCGCCGGGGCGGAGGTGGTCCGCGGCGACGTGAACGACCTGGCCCATCTGCGCGCCGCCGCCGAGGCGGCCGACGGCGTCATCCACGCGGCCTTCAACCACGATTTCGCCAATCTGAAAGAGCACAGCGAGAGCGATCGAAAGGTGATCGAAACTCTCGGCGCGGCCCTGACCGGCTCGGACCGGCCGCTGGTGATCACCTCGGGGACGGGCCTTGTGCGATCGCGAGATGGAGGGCCGGCGACAGAAACCGACGACCACGCCACCTGCGCCGACACCCCGCGCGCCGCCACCGAGGAAGCCGCCGACGCGCTCATCGCCAAGGGCGGCCGCGTGATGGTGATGCGGCTGCCCCAGACGCACGATGCGCGCCACCAGGGCCGTATCGCCCTGCATATCCGGCTGGCGCGGCAGAAGGGCTGGGTGGCCTATGTCGGCGCCGGCGAAAACCGCCTGCCCGCCGCGCACGTCACCGACGTCGCGCGGCTATACCGCCTGGCGCTGGAAAGAGGGCAGGCGGGCGCCCGCTACCACGCCGTGGCCGAGGAAGGCGTCGCCTTGCGCGATATCGCCACGGTGATCGGCGCCGGGCATGGGCGCGCCGGTCAGGTCGATCACGCCGGAAGAAGCGTCAGAGTATTTCGGCGGACTGGCGGGCCTCGCCATGAGCGACCTCGCCGCCTCCGGCGCTCTGACGCGCCAGCAACTGGGCTGGAATCCCGTCGGCCCGGACCTGCTGACCGATTTGCGAAGCATGGACTGGGCGGGGGCTTAGGCGGGGCAGTCGTTTCGTTTTGCGTCAGATAGAGATGTTATCTGGCGTGGGCCTCCGCGACCGAGCGGAACTCGACTGCCGCTCCCAGGCGCGCGAAATACAGAGCTAGTGATGGTTCCAGGCCGCCCGGCCTTCCTTAATCGCGTAATAGAGCACAACCAAGCCGGAAAGGGAATCGGCCCACCACCAGCCAGGCACCGTGTTGAGGCCGACACCCACCAGGACGGCCAAGGCCAGCGCGGCGTCTATAAGGGTGACCCGGGCCTCGGCGATCAGGACAGGATTGCCCAGTCGCCGGCCGACAACCTGCTTCCCGCGGGCCAGCAGCACCATGACCGCGCAAGTGGCGGCCAACCAGATCGCGCCGAACCTCGATGGCTGGGGGCGGATTCCTAAGAGCAGGGCGGCCGCTAACTGGCCTATCAAATAGAGCGCCAGCGCGAAGAAGGCGGCGCCGATAAGCTTCATGGCAAGGCCTTCTCGATCTTGGGTCTCACCCTTGAGCTGCCAAACCACGACAACCGACGCGAAAATCTCGATCAGGCTGTCGAGACCAAAGCCGGCCAAACCGACCGACCGCGCGCGCCATGCGGCCCAAATGAGAAAAACCGCGCCGACGACATTCCACCCGAGCGTGGCGTACTCAAGCCATAGGCCATGGTTCAGATCGCGGCCTTTAACGCCCAGGGCTGAACTCCTAACAAAGGTCTGAAGCTGGCTTCCACGAATCGAAATGATCACGGGACGCCGCCCGAGACCGTGCTGCAGCAATAGGCTGGCGGCTATATCGATTGTCTACGCGGATAGAGACGTTGCCGGTAGAGAAGAAACGGCGCTTGGGTTCACCGGCTTCCCTCCGGAAAAAGCCTCTTGACCTGGCCCCTGGGGCAAACTCGAAACACGACTGGGTCGAAGACAGGTATTGCCCGTGAGCCAACCGCCCCGTTTCTTCAGCCCGGCCGAGACCGCCCGCCGGCTTAAGGTCAGCACCAAGGCTTTGCGCCTCTACGAGGCGCTGGGCTTAGTGAAGCCGATGCGCACCAGTACGGGATGGCGCACCTACGGACCGGGCCAGATGGTCCGGCTTCATCAGGTGCTCGCCCTGAAATCCCTCGGCCTGCCGCTCAGGCGGGTAGGGGAGGTGCTGGGCGGCGAGTTGGCCGACCTCGATGCGGTCCTGCGGCTGCAGGAAACCGCCCTTCGCGCCCGCATCGCGGACGACGCCGGCCGATTGGAGTTGTTGCTCGCCGTGCGGCGGCGGTTGGCGCGCGGCGAAACCTTGTCGGTCGACGACCTCATCCACCTCACACGAGAGACTGTCATGACCTACCTCCCGGAACTGCCCAACCCCTACCAAGGCAAGGTGCGGGACAACTACGATCTGCCTGACGGGCGCCGGGTGATCGTGGCCAGCGACCGCCTGAGCGCCTTCGACCTCAACCTGTGCGAGGTGCCCCATAAGGGCCAGGTGCTGACCCAGACGGCGCGCTACGGGTTCGAAGTCACCGGCGATATCTGCCCCAACCATGTGATCGCCTATCCCGACCCCAATGTGCTGGTGTGCCGGCGCCTGGAGATGCTGCCGGTGGAGATGGTGGTGCGAGGCTATCTGGCCGGGACGACCTCGACCTCGGTCCTGACCCTCTATCAGGCCGGCCAGCGCGAGATGTACGGGGTGCGGCTGCCGGACGGACTGCGGCCCAACCAGGCGCTGCCGGCGCCGATCCTGACGCCCACCAGCAAGGCGGCGCACGGCGACCACGACGCGCCCCTGTCGCCGGCCCAGATCCTGGAGCAGGGCCTGCTGACGGCCGATCAGTGGGATGAGCTCAGCGCCACGGCCCTGGCCCTCTATGCCCGCGGCGCCGAACTCGCCGCCAAGCGCGGCCTGATCCTGGCCGACACCAAGTACGAGTTCGGCCTGGACACGGACGGCCGCATCGTCCTGGCCGATGAAATCCACACCCCCGACTCCAGCCGGTTCTGGCGCTCGGCGACTTACGAGGAGCGCTTCGCGAAGGGCGAGCGCCCCGACAGTTTCGACAAGGATTTCGTGCGCAGCTGGGTCGCCGCCCGGTGCGATCCCTACAAGGACCCGATCCCAGAGATACCGGAGGAGATCATCCTGGCGACCTCGGACGTCTACATCGAGGCCTTCGAGACCATCACCGGCCTGCCGTTCGTGAAGCCGGACGCCGGTGAGCCGGTCGCAGGCGAGGATCCGGCGCAATCTGGCGCAATTTATGGGGGCGGAAGCTTAGGCTTCTGATCGCTGCATCCGAGTGTCTGCGCCGGTGAGCATAGGAGGCCTCAAAGTCGCGCACCAATTGTCTACGCCGGTTAGAGATGTCGCGCTGGGCGCCAGATAGAAATGTCACCAAGGGATGGGTGAGGGGAGCGGGCGGGCGCGTAGCCCTCACAACGCGCAGAGCCCGACCGCTTCCCTCCGCACAGGTTGTTCAGCTTCGTCTTTGTTTTCCGAGTGCGCCGGCAGGCGCGCGAGGCACTGAGAGCGCCGCTGGGACTACCCTCAGAATAGGGAGTTGGGTGCGTCGCGCATTCTCTGGAGGAGATGGGTGAAGCTATCCGCCACACGTCGTCCGTCTTCGTGGCTCATGCCGATGAATGGCACCTCAACAATTGGCGGAGGGGCTACGCGGGTATCAAACGCGAAAGCTTCACCCCCTCCATCGGAGGCAAAAGCGATGAAACCGGGGGCGTAGATCGGGAATTCATATTCCGAATTGAATTGGGCCAACTCAGAAACCTTCCACAAGATGATGTAATGTTCCCCGACGAAACCTTCACCAGCCCCGTTGGCGCACATGAACGCCTTGAAATCATCAGGCAATACAAAGCCAAGTGCTGTTTCAGCAGCGTCGATATCCTGTTTCGAAGCAGGTTCAGCCAAGTTTAGAGCGGTGAGCAAGTCGTTCACAGGTGAAGCCTTCGATGCCATGGGCGCGACGCTAGGCGTTAGTCGCCGATGGAGACTCGTCCAATGGGCGTACCGACCGGCAAACCTCGGACCTTTGCCAAAAGCTGAGCTGCCAGCGTCCAATAGACGTCGAAGTCACTCAGAGCCAAGTTGGTCACTTCGTCTTCGCCGCCCAAATAGAGCGGCTTCTTGTAGCCAACACACTGGTTGTATCCCGGGCGTGCGCCACCAGAGGCAAGCCACTTCTTGTAAAATGAAAAAGCCACTGCGGCGTCCGCCTGGGCCACCAGCTCGGTCTTGTGAAAGGACTCCACATCCGCCGGAATTTCCAGGGCTTCGCCTGTGCCGGGCTCCAGCAGCAGAACTTGGGGGAGGCCGTTCACAACACGGCCTTTGTCGGAAGCAAACTGGTTGCCGAGCCAATTAGCACCAAAGCACTAAATCCGATCAGCAAATTTAGGATAAGCTTCACGAGCCAGTTGGGTGAAGTGCTCGACGTCTTCTTCCTTGTGACGACGATACGCACCATCAAGGATGGCGTCCGAAGGCAGTCCGTCGTTCGGTTCTGGCCGTTTGAAGAATTTCGAGAACATGTAGCCTCCCGCCAGCCAACTTCCTACGAGGAGGCGGCGGTGGCAACAACTCAACCGACGCTGAACATGTGCCCGGTCTGATCGCGCCGCTTCGGGCCCTTGCTGGTGCGCATGCCCGGCGGCTGGGTCTGCTGGTCTTGGCGGATCAGGGCGAGGAGGCCGCCGAGCCGCTTGTTCTCCAGCACGGCCGTCTCGGTGACGCGCCGCAGCTTGTCGAAGGTCCGATAGGGCATGCTGCGGCCCTTGTAGCGGACCTCCAGTCGGCCATCGGGGAAGTCCACGACCTCGACCCGGCTGGCCGATCGCGGCCTGGGCGAACTCGGACGGTTCGATCATGAAGAGGATGTTGTCGTACTGGAGGGTGAGGGACTGCGACAGGGTCCGCTCGGCGCGCCAGGTGAAGGCCTCGTCCAGCCGATCCCTGGGCGTGCATGGGCCGGTGCAGATCCTTGTCGTTGAACGGCGCCTTGGCGAAGCGGGCGTTGTAGTCGGCCATGAAGGCCGGGAGGAAGGCGTTGCCGGCCTCCATGGTGCTGACGCCGGCGAGCCGCAGCTCCTTCACCAGGCGGTCCTGCAGGGTCTTGTTGGCGCGCTCGACGCGGCCCTTGGCCTGGCTGGAGTTGGCGCAGATGATCTCGATGTTCAGCGCCTTCAGGGCGCGGCCGAACTGGGTCATGCCGTCGCCGTGCAGGCCGCTGGGCTTGTTGACCCGGAAGACCGCGTGCTTGTCGGTGTAGAAGGCCACGGGCTTGCCGTGCTGCTCCAGATACCGCTGCGTGGCGTTGAAGTAGGCGAAGGTCGACTCCGACTGGACGAACTGCAGGTGCATCAGCCGGCTGGTGGCGTCGTCGATGAAGACGAGCAGGGTGCATTGCGGGCCGCGATCCTCGAACCACCAGTGCTCCGAGCCGTCGACCTGGACCAGCTCGCCGACGCACTCCCGCCGATAGCGCGGCTGGTAGACCCGGCCGCGGCGCTTCACGCGATCCGCCCAGAGGCCGGCGTCGAGCATCCACAGCCGCAGCGTCTCGCGGCCGACGGCGATGCCGTGGACCTCGCGCAGCTTCTCGGCCGCCAGCGTCGGCCCGAAATCCGTGTACTTCGCGCGGATCAGCTCCAGCGCCTGGTCCTTGAGGCCGGTCGGCGCCTGACGGTTGCTCGGCCGGCCGCGCTTCTTGGAGATCAGCGCCGTCGCGCCTTGTTCTTGGTAGGCCTTGGCCAGGCGCTGGACCTGCCGGCGCTCCAGACCGAGCAGCTCTGCTGCCGCCGAGGTGGTGAGGCGTCCGCTACCGAGATCGCGCAGGATCTCCAGCCGAGACAGCTCCTTGTCGCTCATGAAATGCAACGTCACTCCTGGAGGCCTCCCGCGCAAATGAGAGAGGGTGACATCTCTAAATGGCACGGTGCGACATTACTAAATGGCGGCTACACCAATTTCGCGTCTAAGATATATTATCGGAAATATCACTATTGAAACTGGGCTAAGGCCGTCCGGGCTCCTTTCCGGGATATCTTGCTGAGTCATCCGGGCCGGTCCAGGCCGGCCGCCCTCGGCGAAGATGTGGGCTTCGATCACCAGGCCGGCCGGAACGCTGTCCAGGGCGCCGAGGCGCAGGCGCAAGGCTTCGGGCCGGGCGTCCAGGCGCAATAGAGCGGCGAGCCGCAAGCGCCGCAAAAGGCTCGCTTTTTGCCGGGCGAGCTCACGTATTCGACGATCCTCTCGCGGCCCTGGATGACGCGGAAACCGGCGGCCGGCGCCGGGGCCACGGCCGCGCCATAGCCCTGGGCGCGCCGGCACTGTTCGCAGTGGCACAGGGTCACAGCGCCGGTCTCGCCGCCCAAGGGTCCGCCGTAGGTGAAGCGCACCGCGCCGCACAGGCAGCCGCCGCCGGTCGTAAAAGCATCGCTCACAGCCGCAAGCTCCGGCCACAATCCGTTGCAAGGTTTGGACAAACAGGCCCGGCTCGGCCGCCGTCACCCGCGCTCCAGGCTCTCGGCCGTATCGCCGGCCAGCACCGGCACCCGGCCTGGGCCAGCACCGCGCCCGTGGTCGTATTCCTCGTCCACCAGATGGACGCTGGCGCCGCTCTCCGTGTCGCCGGCCGCGATCACCGCCTCGTGCACGCGCCGGCCGTACATGCCGTGGCCGCCGAACCGGCAGCAAGGCCGGATGGATGTTGAGGATGCGGCCGGCGTAGCGCGCCAGCGTCTTCGGCCCAGCTTGCGCAGATAGCCCGACAGCACACCAGTCGACGCCGGCTTCGCGGCAGCGCCGCGGCCAGCCGCGCGTCGGCGGCGTCCGGATCGGCCTCGGTCGGGATGCACAGCGCGGCACGCCGTGGTCGCGGGCGAACGCCAGCGCCGGCGCGGCCCGGCGGTTGCTGACCACCAGCCGCCGCCTCGGCGTCCAGTTCGCCGGCCTCGATCGCGGCCACGATGGCGCGCATGCCGGAGCCGTTGTCGGAGGCGAGAAAACCCAGCTTGATCATGAGCTTGCCCCGCTTATCGAACAGCGTGAACACGCATGCCGTCGTAGGCCGGTTCGACGCCCGGCGGCAGCCGGCCGCGACAGCTCGGCATAGTCCAGGTCGATGTGCAGATTGGTCAGGATCGCGCGCTGCGGCTTCAGCCGCTCGATCCAGTCCAGCGTCCGCGTCCACATGGGCGTGGGTCGGATGCGGCGTGTAGCGCAGGGCGTCGACGATCCACACCTCCAGGCCCGCCAGCGCCGCGAACGCGCCTCCGGCAGGTCCACCACGTCGCTGGAATAGGCCATCGGGCCAAAGCGATAGCCGACCGAGCGCACGCCGCCGTGGTCCTGGTCGAAGGTCGACGACCGGGATCGGCGCCGGACGGCCCGTCGACCTGCCAGGCCTCGCCGTGCGGCGGGATCGGCCGGATGTCGCCGATGGCCGGATAGCCGCCCTCGCCTTGGAAGATATAGCCGAAGCGGCGCATCCAGGCGTCGCCGCGGGTCGCCGCGTCCATGCAGCAGGGGATCCGGCGCGCGCTGGCGCATGAAGAAGGCGCGGATGTCGTCGATGCCGTGGCTCTGGTCGGCGTGGTCGTGGGTCAGCAGCACCGCGTCCAGCCGCTTCGCGCCCGCCGCCGGCGGTCTGCAGGCGCAGGTCCGGCGAGGTGTCGACCAGGACCGTGGTCTGCAGCTCCGGCGCCGCCTCGCGACAGCCGGCGCACCAGCAGCGAGCAGCGCGTGCGCCGGTTGCGCGGATCGGCCGGATCGCAGACGCCCCAGTCGCCGTCGGCGCGCGGCACGCCGCCGGAGGAGCCGCAGCCCAGGATGGTGAACTCCAGACGGCCGGCTCATCGGGCGTGGGAATCCGGTCGAACAGGGCGAAGAAGGCGTCCTCCGTGCGCGCCTCGGCCTCGGCCAGCGACCAGCCGCGGATCTCGGCCAGCTTGGCCAGCACGTGCGGCAGATAGGCCGGCTCGTTGCGGCGGCCGCGATGGGCACGGGCGCCAGATAGGGGCAGTCGGTCTCGACGATGATCCGGTCGGCCGGCATGTCGCCGATCACCGCCGCACCTCCTCGGCCGCCTTGAAGGTGGCGATGCCGGAGACCGAGAACCAGGCCCCCAGCGCCGCCGCCCGCCGCGCCAGCTCCGGCGCCGGAGGTGTAGCAGTGCATCAGGAGCTTGAACGGCGCCTGCGGCGTAGGCCTCCTCCAGCATCTCGCGCCATCGCCTCGTCGGCCTCGCGGGTGTGGACCACCAGCGGCAGGCCGGTCCGCTGCGCCGCGTCGATATGGGCGCGGAACACCTCGGCCTGGACGTCGCGCGGGCTGAGATCGTAGTGGAAGTCGAGCCCGGTCTCGCCGATGCCGACCACCCTCGGGTCGTCGGCCAGCTCGATCAGGTCTCGGCGCTAAGGTCCGGATTGTCCTTGGCCTCGTGCGGATGGGTTCCGACCGTGCACCAGATGTCGTCGTGCGCCTCGGCGATCGCGCGCACGGCCGGCGAAGTTGGAGACCTTGTCGCAGATGGTGACCATCAGCCCGACGCCGGCCGCGCGCGCGCGCGCGATCACCGCCTCGCGGTCCTCGTCGAACTGCGGCGCGTGCAGGTTGACGTGGCTGTCGATCAGCATGCGGCTCAGGCGATCGCGCCGCAGGCGCGCGCAAGCGCGGTGAAGAAGGCGTCGGCGCGGTCGAGGTTCATCGCCTCGACCTCGCCGCGGCAGGTCGTCGAGCAGGCTCCCAGGCCTCGGCCCAGGCGGTCGGCCGGCCGCCGCTCGCCCGTGCGCCGCCGGTCCGGCGCCACGCGCGTGGACCTGTCGGCCAGCCGGTCGAACAGCAGGTCGAAGCGCTCGGCGCCCTCCGCGCCGCGGAAGCCGTCGGCCAGCGCCAGCGCCGCGGCGTCGTCGAGCGCCGGCAGGCTGTCGAGCAGCTCGCGCGCCGCGTCGTCGATGGCCAGAGCGCCCGGCCGCCGCCAGCCGCCAGGCCCGGCCCGGCGCGCCGCGCGCCATGGCCAGCAGCCGGCGCGCCTCCTCGACGCTCACGTCCGGCCGTCGCTGCGACCCAGGCGGCGGCCGCTCTCGGCTCCGGCGGCGCGAACGCCAGGCGGCGGCAGCGCGAGCGGATGGTCGGCAGCAGGCCGCCCGGCGCGTGGGAGATCAGGAGCAGCACGCCGCGCTCCGGCGGCTCCTCCAGGGTCTTCAGCACGGCGTTGGCGGCGTTGGCGTTCAGGTCGTCGGCGGCGTCGATGATCGCCACCCGATAGGGCGGCGCTGGCCGGGCGACTTGGAGAAGAACTCCGGCAGCTCGCGCGCCTCGTCGACCGGGATCGCCTTGCGCGCCTTGCCGTCCTCGGCGTCGCGCTCCAGCACCATCAGGTCGGGGTGCGAGCGGGCCGACGATCTGGCGGCTCACCGGATCGTCCGGCGCGGCGCCCAGCAGGCCGAAGCTCGGGCGCCGGCCGCGCGCCCAGCAGCCGGCGCGCGGCGCGGTAGGCGAAGGTCGCCTTGCCGACGCCCTCCGGCCCGGCCAGCAGCCAGGCGTGGTGCAGCCGGCCGCGCGCCAGGGCGTCGAGGAACGCGCGCTCCGGCGCCTCGCCCGTCCAGGACCTCGAACGTCGTCGCGCGGATGCGGCGGCGCTTCGCTCATGACGCCGCCAGCCGCGCGCTGCACCGCCGCCCAGACCGCCGCGCCGACCGTCGTCCAGGTCGCCGGCGGCGTCGATCACCACGCAGCGGTCGGGCTCGGCCCTGGCGATGGCCAGGAAGCCGTCGCGCAGCCGCTCGTGGAAGGCCAGGCCCTTGGCCTCGAACCGCGCCTCGGCGCCGCCGCGCGCCGGCGCGCGCGCGCCAGGCCCACCTCCACCGGCAGGTCGAGGATCAGGGTCAGGTCGGGCCGCGTCTCGCCCAGCACCTGCCGCTCCAGCGCCGCGATCAGCGCCGCGGCGCGCCGCCGCCGGCGCCCTGGTAGGCGCGGGTGGAAGTCGGCGAAGCGGTCGCAGACCACCCAGGCGCCGCGCGCCAGCGCCGGGCGGATCGTGCGCTCGATTGGTCGCGCCGGGCGGCGTACATCAGCAGGGTCTCGGTGATCGGCGACCAGCGGTCGGCCTCGCCGGTGACCAGCAGGTCGCGGATGGCCTCGGCGCCGGGCGAGCCGCCGGGCTCGCGGGTGGCCACCACCTCGCGGCCGGCTCGCGCGCAGCCGCTCGGCCAGGCGGCGGACCTGGGTGGACTTGCCGGCCCCCTCCCCGCCTTCGAAGGTGATGAACAGCCCGCGCGTCACGCGCCGCACATTGGCCGGTTCGGCCCGCTTGTCCAGGGCGGCCAGCGCCTCAGGAAGGTCCGATCACCTTGGCGCCGGGAAACCCAGGGCGGCGACCCGGCCGCGCAGGTCCTCGGCGTCTCGCCCGGCGCGCCGGCGACCTCACGCGGTAGAGCGGTCGCCGCCCCGGTCCATCGGCTCGATGCTGGTCTGGCCCCGCGCCGACAGCGCGAGCCGCCCGCTCGGCGTTGCCGCGGTCGGTGAAGGCGCCGGCCTGGATGCGACAGGCGGCGCTGGCGACGGGCGCCGGCGCTAAGCCGGCGCCGGCTGGGATCAGCGCGGGCCAGGCGGTGGAGGCGCCATCGGCATAGCGGGCCGTCTCGCACGTCCCACCAGCGGCGCCGGGCCGACATAGCGCACCCGCACCTGGGCCATCCCCTTGCTAGAAAGCCCAGGTCCTCGGCCGCCCGGCGCGACAGATCGATGATCCGGCCGCGCGAACGGGCCGCGATCGTTGACCCGCACGCGGATCTTGCGCCCGTTGTCCAGGTTGGTGACCTCGACGAGGCAGGGCAGCGGCAGGGTCTTGTGCGCCGCCGAGGGCGTCGATGTCGAACAGCTCGCCGTCGGCCGTGGTGGCTTGTGCGACTGGGGGCCATACCAGGAGGCCAGGCCCACCTCGTCATAGTCCGGCTGCTCGGCCGGCCGATACCAGACGCCGTTGACCTGATAGGGCTTCATCGTGCCGTTGACGCCCAGGGCGCCCCCGGCGGCCCATGGCTGGTGGCGCAGGCGGCCAGGCTCGCCCCGGCAAGCGCGACCATGGCGGCGCGCGCCATGTTTATCCCCGCGCCCTCCATTTTTTTTTTTTTCCCCCCCCCCCCCCCCCCCCCCCCCCCCCCCCCCCCCCCCCCCCCCCCCCCCCCCCCCCCCCCCCCCCCCCCCCCCCCCCCCCCCCCCCCCCCCCCCCCCCCCCCCCCCTCATCCGCCGGTCCTTGGCGAGACAGCCAGCCCGAGGAACACGAGAACGGCCTGGTTGAGCCGCAGGATATCCTCGTCGTCCAGCCTGCCGACGCGCGCGCCGACCTTGGTCTTGGGGACCGTGGTGATCTTGTCCACCATCAGGCGGCACGCCGCGCGCAGGCCGTTGCGCTCGTTCGG
This sequence comes from uncultured Alphaproteobacteria bacterium, assembly GCA_963817995.1. Lineage (GTDB taxonomy): Bacteria > Pseudomonadota > Alphaproteobacteria > Caulobacterales > Caulobacteraceae > Acaudatibacter. The sequence goes on along the minus strand of CAWFQJ010000004.1, from coordinate 313,937 downwards.
CTCCACCGGCAGGCGGAACAGCGGCGCGTCGGTCTCGTCCGTGGTGAAGGCGCAGATGGTGATCGAGTCGGTCGCGTCGAAGCTATCGTCCTGAACGATGACGACGGGGCGCGGCTTGCCGGCATAGTCCTTGCCGCCGGCGACGGTCCAGATTTCGCCTCGCCTCATTCATCGCCCCAATCCGACACGGCGTCGATGAACGCCTGATCCTCCGCGCATGAGCGCTCGCGGCGACGGCCGCCGACTGGCGATGCGCTTCGGACCGGAAGGCGGGCGAGCGCACGTCCGGCACCCAAATCTGGATCGGGCGCAGGCCCTGCTCGCGCAGGCGCTCGCGATGTTCCCGCACCTTGATGCGCGAGGGCTTGGGCTTGATGCCGAGGCCATGGCAAGTCTCCGATTAGGTTACATGTAACCTAACGCGCTTGGCTGGTTTTGGCCAGCCGGCGCCGCGCCGCCCTGCGCCTCTACCGCATGTCGAAGACCTCAAGCGCCGTCTTGCCGAGGATCATCTGGGCGTTCTCCACGGTGGTGGCGTCGAAGACGGCCTGGATGGCGCTGCGGGTGTAGCCGAACGTGCTTTCCTGGTGCGGATAGTCGGACGACCACATCACCCGGTCGGCGCCGATCCGGTGCAGCAGCTCCAGCCCGGCCGGGTCGGTCATGAAGGTCGCATAGCAGTGGTTGAACCAGTACCAGCTCGGCGGATGGGCGAGCTTGGGGTTCATCGCCGTGGGGAAGGAATTGTAGATCATGTCGGCGTCGTGGAGCATCGAGGCGACCCAGCAGATGCCGCCCTCGACGAACACGACCCGCAGTTCCGGGAAGCGGTCGAACACGCCGCCGAAGGTCAGCTGGGCCCAGATGTGGCGAAAGCCCTGCATCTGGGTGAGCACGAAGGTGCCGGCCGCGCCCGGCGCCGCGGAGGGGATGGCCTCGCCGATATGGAAGCACGAGCGGAATGCCCGACGCGGCGATCGCGTCCCACAGGGGATCCAGCTTGGGATCGCTGTAGAGGATCGGCTCGCCGTCCGACGTCCTTGCCGGGCTTGATCGGGACCATCAGGCAGCGCGCGCCCGAGCGCCTTGCAGCGGTCCACCGAGGCCCTGGCCAGTTCCGGGTCCCAGTAGTTGGGCACCATCACCGGAAACAGGCGGCCCTTGCCCGGCCGCGCAGGCCTCGGCGATGTGTTCGTTATAGGCGGCGAAGGTCTCGGGCCGGTTCATCATCTTGCCGAACATGAAGAGGCCGAACAGCCGCTGCGGGAAGATCAGCTCCTTCTCCACGCCTTCGACGTCGAGATCGGCCAGGCGGGCGGCGATGTCGGTGAGGCCCGGCGCGCATTCCAGCGCCTGGCAGAGGTCGGCGGCGATCTGCGGCGGGGTCATCGACTTGCCGGCGACGGTGAGCTGCCAGCCGCCGTCGCGGAATTCCATGCGCGGCGCCTGATCCTTCAGATGCTCGGGAAAGCGACCGACCCAGCATCCGGCTCCAGCATGTGGCTGTCGGCCGAGATGATGGTGGTGCCGGCCGGCCAGGCCTTCGTCGCCGCCTGAGGCTTGCGATCGGGCGAAAGATGATGCCGACCATCTCGGGAATTTCGAGCACGAAGCTGTCCGTCACGGCGCTCTCTCCTCCACGCCCTGCCCCGATCTTTCGCCGGGTGAGGCGTTGCAAAACCCGGCGGCCAGCGTTCCGCGCATGGCGCCTCGCGTCAAGAGCGCCGTGGCGTAAGGCGTGGCGCGCCGCCCGCCCCTCCTGCTAGAAGCGCCGATCCGGATGGGTGGCCGAGTGGTTTAAGGCACTGGTCTTGAAAACCAGCGAGGTGCGAGCCTCCGTGGGTTCGAATCCCACCCCATCCGCCACTCACACCAATCCCACCAGCGCGTGATCTTTCACAGCCGAGGCCAGCCGCTGGTCACAGGTGAGCAGCGCCGCGTCCAGGGCTTCGGCCAGGGCGACGTAGGCGGCGTCGTAGGCCGTGAAATTGTTCCGCAGGGCCCATATGCGCGGCAGCAGCAGATCGTGAGGGTGCCTGCGCAGGGGAAAGGCGGCCAGATCGGCCAGGGCCTCGGCGCCGCGTTCGACGGTGATATCGGCCGCGGCGACATATCGGCGGATGGTCTGCGCCACCTCGATGTCCAGCAGATGCGGCGCGTGCAGCGTGACGCCCGAGTTGAACAGCCGGCGGTCTATCGCCTCCGCGCCCGACGTCCGCAGCAGTGACTCAATTATCGCCGATGCATCGACGACGATCACCGGCGCTCGCGCTCGTCGCGCACCGCATCGGCCGGTGAGATCGAGAGGGTCGAGCCCGGGCGAGCCTGCAGGCGCGCGCGCATCTCATCCTGGGTCGGCCGATCCGCGGCCTCCTCGACTTCGCGGAGAAGAAAATCGGACAGTGACATGCCCGCCAGCGCGGCCCGAGACTTGAGCAGCCGGTGAAGCGGCTCGGGCACATTGCGAATTTGGATCATCACCGGCATGCAAGTAACATGTAAACATGTAGAACACATGTCAACCTTCCGTAGGGTAACTTGTCGCGTGCGGATCGCGAGCCCATTTTCACAAACGGCCAAGAGAAAGGCCGCCATGCGCATCAACTCGAAGGGCCAGGTGACCATCCCGGCCGACATCCGCGAACGGGCAGGCCTGCTGCCGCTGACCGAGGTGGATTTCCAGTTCGATGGCAGGGTCGTGAGCATTATCCGGGCCAAGGCCCGCGCGACCCAGAGCCGAGGCGCCCGTCTCGTCGCTCATTTGCGAGGGCGTGGCGACGTGCCGATGGGCGTCGATCAGATCATGACCCTGACCCGGGACGATTGATGGCCGGCCTGTGCGGCGGCCGTCCGGCGCCACCGGCCGGCTGACCCGCGATATCGCACGCTGCCGCACCTATTTTCCAAAACTGGCCCTGATCGCGCCCGATCTTTGAGCCGATCCGGGCCTTTGGGCGGCGAACATCGATCCGGATCGGGGCGATGGTCCGGGTAAGGATTGTCACTTAATCTTCTTTAGCTGACCCTCGATCGCCCCTGCTATCCTGCCGCCTGTCGCCAGATGCGTTTGGAGCAGGTCCCTGTTTCGTTGGACGATCCCGGCCGCCGTGACGCTTCTGTCGTTGTTGGCGATCCTGTTCATATTTCCCGAAGGTCGCGCCGACGTCAGGTTCGCCCGGGCGCTACGCGCGCCGCCCATCTGCCGCCATCGCCCGCCGAGCGTCTGCCGCCGGCCGGCGGCGGGAAGCCTGGTCCTGGAGCCTCCGGCGCTGTTCAGCCGCCACGGCGCGCTGGATGTAGAGCTCGACTATGTTTCCTCGGTGGATGAGGCGGGCCGCAAGCTCTTCTGTTTCGTGACCCCGGATGGCGCCCAGTCGCCGACCCTGCATGTGCGGCCGGGCGATACGCTGAACATCCGCCTGGTGAACCTCGTTTCGCCGGCCCCCAGGCGCCAAGGTCGGGGGCCATGGCGATGTCGATGACGGCCGCCGGCCGCTGCGGCGCCGCGGCCATGGACGCCACCTCCGTGAACCTTCATTTTCACGGCGCGACCACATCGCCGGCCTGCCACGCCGACGAGGTGATCCACACCCTGGTCAATTCGGGAGAGTCGTTCGACTATCACGTCAAGTTCGCCAGGACCCAGCCGCCCGGCCTCTACTGGTACCATCCGCACGTACACGGACAAACCGAGGCGGCCGTGATCGGCGGCGCGTCCGGCGCCATCGTGGTCGACGGCGTCGAGGCCTATCAGCCGGCCGTCGCCGGCCTGCCCGAAAGAACCCTGGTCGTTCGCGACCAGACCGTCGCCGGCGATCCCAAGCCCAGCGCCACGGTTCCATCGACGGACATCACGCTCAACTATGTGCCGGTCGCCTATCCGGCCCTGACGCCGGCGACGATCGCGGTCAGGCCAGGCCGCCGGGAGTTCTGGCGGGTGCTGAACGCCTCGGCCGAGACGATGCTGGATATCGCCCTCGTCTACGACGGCGCCGATCAGCCGCTGGAGGTGGTCGGCCTCGATGGCGTTCCCACCGGATCGGGCGATGGCGCCTCCGTCGGGCAAGGTCTTGACCGTGAAGCACATCCTGATTCCCGCCGCCGCGCGCGCCGAGTTCATCGTCCGGGCGCCGTCGGCCAAGATCGCCAGCGCGCGCCTGGTGACCCGGGCGGTCGATCTGGGACCGGACGGCGACAGCGACCCGGCCCGAACCTTGGCGCGGCTGCTTGTGGCGGATCGGTCCGATCCGGACGCGGCCTTGCGGCCGATGCCGAAGGCGGGCGCGCTGGCGCCGCGCGCCCCGTCGGACGACCTCGCCGACGCGCCGCTCACTGCGCGGCGACAGCTCTATTTCTCGGAGACGCCGGCCGACCCCTACAACCCGTCCAGCCAGGTGAAATATTTCATCACCGTGGACGGGGCGACGCCGGAGACGTTTGACCCGGCCCACGCCCCCGCCATCGTCACCCGCCAGGGCGCGGTCGAGGAATGGACCATCGAGAACCGCTCGCGCGAAATGCACGAGTTCCATATCCATCAGCTTCACTTCGAGCTGATCAAACGCGATGGCGCGGCCGTCCCGCTCGATCAGCGGCAGTATCTCGATACGACGCAAATCCCGTACTGGACGGGTAAAGGCCCCTACCCGAGCATCACCGTACGAGTCGATTTCAGAGGCGCCCCGGCCGGCGACCTCCTCTACCACTGCCATATGCTCGATCACGAGGACGGAGGGATGATGGCGATCGTCAGGGTGCTTCCGTCACGCCAGGTGGCCAGCAACGGTCCGGCAAACCTTCACCAGCGCTTGTAGACGTAGGTGGCGCAAAGGCCCGGTGAACTGGCCGAGGACGGCTTGTCGGCGGCGCTATAGGCGTCGATCTCCAGGCCGCCCGGAGGGACGGGAACCATGACGATCCAGTTGACCGCCTTTTCCCCGCAAAGCTTGGCGCCGTTCAGCAGCGGCGGATTGGTCGTCTGGGTCACCTGGAAGACGCGGGCCGGGATCGGGCCCCTGGTCGGGCTTGAATTGCGCCACGACGCTGTCCTCCTTCCAGGGGAAGTTGGCCTGTCCGGCGTTGAACCGGTCGGGAAAGAGGATGACCGGGCCCGTCACCGATACGGCCGCCTCGCTCGACGGGAGCCAGGTTGGATAGTCATCGTCATCGGCGGCGGCGCGGCCGGCGAAGCTGATCGTCATGGCGAGAATGGTCGCCGGGATGAGGAAAACGCCGCGCTGCATCCAATAACCCTCTTGATTCGACTGCGGTTGGGCGGAACGCGACATCGCCGACGCGTCCGCCAAGAGCGGGTTCAAACTCGACCGAGGGTCCATTAGGCGCGTCCGATGACGCTTTGATGTTTATCGGAGGCCAGCGCCCTCCCCGCCGGTCCTCGGACGCCGTGCGCCAATCTCGCCGCCGCGAAAGGCGCTCAACAGAGGGTGACCGCAGGGCGATTTCGTCCAACTATAACGAGACGCATTCTCAGCCAATTTTGCCGCCGATCTCGCGGAATGATCAGCAAGCGGATGTTACCGCGCCCGAAAACGTAATATTCTAAGTGATATCCGAAATTACTGGCTCGTTTTTTCATACTTCGTGGAAGCATTCGCAAACCTATATTTGCGGCATTGCAAAACACCATTGGCTCAAAAAGGTTCATTCGATTGTCATGTCCGTGTCGCTGAACGGTAACGCACGCCCCCCATGCTTGCCGTCGGGTGGGTCCGAAACCGGCCCGGTAAGCGGCTTAGACAGGGGATATCAAAATGAAATCGAGGATTTATTCGTTAAAATCGTCGTTGCGGGGCGGCGTCGCCGCGGTGGCGATCGCGGCCTTCGTCATCACGCCGGTGCTGGCCAGCGCCCAGACCTATCACGGCGAAAGAGTCGCGAAGGCTGGCAAGGCGCCGTCGGTCCCGGCTCGGGCCTACATCCAGACGCCGCTTGGCGCAAACGACAACAAGACGACCACGCCGATCAAACACGTCATCATCATCGTCGGCGAAAACCGGTCTTTCGACCACCAGTTCGGAACCTATGTCGCGCCCTCCGGCGACTCGGTGATGAACATCCTCTCGGAGGGCGTGGTCAAGGCCGACGGCACGCCCGGCCCCAATTACGCCCTGGCGGCGCAGATGCGAGCCAGAGATCTCACCACCTTCAGCATCAGCCCGAAGATCACCACGGCCTATGCAACGCTGCCGGCGCCTAATCTGAACTATACGCCAAACGCGCAGAGCAGCGCTTCCGCGCCATTCCAGACCAAGGCGCAGGTTGCGGCCAACGACTACGGCATCCTGCCAGCTAACTTCGTCGACGGCACGACCGGCGCCTCGGGCCTGCCGTACCAGACCCTCGACACGCGGATATCCAATGTTCGCAAATTGCCCTCGGGGCCGTTTCAGCTCTCCCCTGGCGTGAACTCCGACGACTACGCCAACAGCCCGGTCCACCGCTTCTACCAGATGTTCCAGCAGCTGGACTGCAGCGTCGCCTACGCCACAAAGGCCAATCCCAGCGGCTGTAGAGCCGATCTGTTTCCTTGGGTTGAAGTGACGGTGGGCGCCGGGACCAATGGCAATCCTCAGCCGGCGCACTTCACCGACGAGTCCACCCATGAAGGCGCGACCGCCATGGGCTTCTACAACGTCCAGACTGGCGATTCCCCCTACCTCTACAAGCTGGCCAAGCAGTACACCTTGCTCGACAACTACCATCAGCCGATCAAAGGCGGCACGGGCCCCGACAGCATCTATCTCGGCGCCGCGGACGCCTTTTGGTTCAGCGACGGCGCCGGCCACATAGCGACGCCCCCCGCCAAACTGATCGAGAACCCCAACCCGCAGCCCGGCACCAACAACTGGTGGATCCAGGACGGCTATTCGGGCGGCACCTACAGCGAATGTTCCGACGCCAGCCAGCCCGGGGTCGGACCGATCGTCTCTTATCTGTCCGCTCTCGGCGTCAGTCCCAATTGCGTTCCCGGCGCCTACTATATGCTCAACAACCTCAACCCCGGTTATCTCGGCAATGGCGAGCTTGCCACCGCGCCCGGGCCGTTCAACCAGGGGCCCTATACGATCCCGGCGGTTTCGCAGCCGACGATCGCCGACGTCCTGACCGCCAACAAGGTCTCCTGGGCCTATTACGGCGAGGGCTGGAACGCCTTCCTGGCCGACCCCGACGTCTATTCAGGCGGCGCGCAATATTGCAATATCTGTAATCCGTTCCTCTACACGACCTCGGTGATGACCGGGGTGGATCCGGCCACGGGCGTTCCCTATCGGAGCGAAAACCTGAAGGACACCACCGATCTCTATAACGCGATCGCCACCAACACCTTGCCGGCGGTGTCCTATGCGAAGCCGAGCGGCCTTAACGATGGTCACCCGGAATCTTCGAAAATCTCGCTCTTCGAGGATTTCGTGAAGAAGATCGTCACCGCCGTCGAGGCCAATCCCAAGCTGGCCGGCAACACCGCCATCATGATCACCTACGATGAAGGCGGCGGCTATTGGGACTCCGGCTATGTGCAACAGTTGGACTTCTTCGGCGATGGCACCCGCATCCCGATGATCATCGTCTCTCCGTACACCCGGGGCGGACACGTTTCGCACGTCTACAGCGACCACGCTTCGGTGCCGAAATTTATCGAGGCCAACTGGAAACTGCCGAAGATCACCTCGCGCAGCCGCGACAACTTCCCCAACCCCATCGTCGGGGTCAATCCCTACATACCGGTGAACGGCGTCCCGGCGATCAGCGACATGATGGCCGCGTTCCGCTTCTAAACTCCCTCCAAGACTGGACGGAAAGGGCGCCTTCGGGCGTCCTTTTTGTTTCCACCCCGAACAGGCCTGAGGCCGCCGGTTGTTCCTGTCACATTGATGTGGTCAAAGCGGCCGCCGCTTCGTGGCCCCTCAAGGAATTCGCCTCTCAATGAACAAAGCCGCCCTCGCTCTGCCCCTCGCCTTGGCTTTCGCCGCGCCCTCGCTCGCCCTCGCCCAGACGGCGGCCGCCCCCGCCAACGCCGCGCCCAACTTCCCGCCGGAACTCAGCGATTACCAGGCCCAGAACGGCTATGCCCTGGGCCTGTCGCTCGGCCGTCAGTTCAAGCGCGACGGCGCCGCCGTCGATCCCAACGCCCTGACCCGGGGCATGCGTGACGCCATGAGCGACGCCAAGCCGCTGCTCACCGACGCCCAGGTCCATGCGATCATGATCCGCATGCAGGCCGATATTCAGCAACACCGCGAGGCCAAGGCCTCGGAGGACGCCAAGACCAACGAGGCGGCCGGATTGGCCTTCCTCGCCGCCAACAAGGCCAAACCCGGCGTCGTCACCCTCGAAAGCGGCCTGCAATATCAGATCCTGAAGGCTGGCACGGGACCCAAGCCCAAGCTCACCGACACCGTGCAGTGCAACTATCGCGGAACCCTGATCGACGGGACCGAGTTCGACAGCTCCGACGCCAATGGCGGCCCGGTCAGCTTTCCCGTCAGCGGGGTCATCAAGGGCTGGACCCAGGCCCTGCAGCTCATGCCGGTCGGTTCGAAATGGCGGCTTTTCGTTCCGGCCACCCTCGCCTATGGCGAGACAGGCGCGGGCGGCGGCAAGATAGGGCCCAATTCGGTCCTGATCTTCGATGTTGAGCTGGTTTCGGCCAAGCCTGGTTGAAGCCCTTCCCGAGCGCGCCTATCCTCACGGCCAAGCCGCCGGCGCGATCGGTTCGTCGCCACGAATGCGGCGATCATGCTGGGGAAAAGCGCACATGAAGACCCATAAGACTCTCCTGCTCCTCGCCGCGGTCGGCGCGGCGGCGGCCTTCAGTCCGGTCGCGGCCGCCCCGGCCCGGTCCATGGACGAGCTGATGAGCTACGACGGCCTGGTCAAGACGTCGGTCAAGGGCGTCGATCTGGCCTATGTGCGGCCGGGCTCCTCCTTGGCCGGCTACACCCAGGTCATCCTCGATCCGGTCTCCGTCTCCTTCCACAAGGACTGGGACCCCAAGAAGCCCGGCAGCCCGTTCAATATCTCCGCCACCGATCGAGAGCGGATCGCCGCCGGCGTCGCCAGGATCGTCCAGGATCAGTTCACCAAGACGCTGACCGCCAAGGGGGGATATCCGATCGTGGCCGCGTCCGGACCGGGGGTTCTGAGGGTCAAGGTCGACATCATCAATCTCTACGTCACGGCGCCCGATGTGATGACCGCCGGGCGCACGCGCACCTATACCCGCAGCGCCGGCCAGATGACGCTGGTGGCCCAACTCGCCGATTCGGAGTCCGGGGAGATTATCGCGCGCCTGATCGACAGGCGTGAGGCCACCAACGGCGGGGTCATGACGCGCTCGTCCAGCGTTTCGAACGCCAACCAGGCCCAGATCATCGCCACGCGTTGGGCTCGCATGCTAAGATCGGCCCTCGATGAGGCCGACTCTTCCGCCAAGCCGTAACCCCCTGTCATCCGCCGCCAAAAAGGCGTTTTGTTTGGTGACAGCGCGTCCGGTTTCCCTATTGAGGGGGCTCGGACGCAGATGGAATCGTCGATGCCAATCACCCGCCGCCAAACCGGATTGATCCTCCTGGGCCTTGTCGGCGCGACGGCCCTGGCGCCGGCGGAAGTTCATGCGGTGGTCGACGATAACGTCGACTATCCCAACGTGTTCATCAGCCCGCATGGCAAGCCGTTCCGGGCCAAGGCCGCGGCCCCCTATCCCGTCGTTGACTGGTTCCGCGAGGCCGACAAGAATGGCGATGGAAAGCTGGATCGCGCCGAATTCATCGCCGACGCCGAGGCCTTCTTCGAGGTCCTCGACCTCAACCACGACGGCCGGTTGGTCCGTGTCGAGGTCCTGGTCTACGAACACAATATCGCCCCGGAGATCCTGGGCGGCCGGGTCGATGTCGGCGAGCGGGATGGCGCGCGCCTGTGGCTGGCCCAGTCGCACGGTCTGGATCCAGGCCTGGAGATGTCGCCGTCCGACATCCCCTCAGCGAAAAAGGGCCTCGACGAATCCGGCGAAGGCGCGGCGCCCTACAGCCTTTTCGAGGAACCGGAGCCGATCATGGCCGCCGATTTCAACGTCGACGGCGTGATCCTGAAGAAGAACTTTCTGAAAGTGGCCGATGATCACTTCACCGCCTTGGACACCTCCGGCGCCGGCTATCTGACCCTCAACAAGCTCCACAAGACCCCGGTTCAGAAACTGCTGCGGAAGTAGGCCTCGCTCAACACCCCAGCGCCACCACGTCGTGACGAGGCTGGCTCACGAGATAGGCCCCATAGACCGCCGCGCCGTGGTCTCGCGCCACCACGCCCAGCGGCGTCACGGTCTCGAAGCAGCGATCCAGCACGATGGGATTCACCCGGCGGGTAAGGTCGATCACCAGGCCGGGCCGCGAAGGTCCGGCGGCGGCGGCGACTAGATCCCTCCATCGATCGCGTTCGGTGATCTGGAAGATCGGCGCGGCGAGCGCGGGTTCGGTGGAAAGCTCGGCGTCCAGGCCATAGCTGGTGGTTCCTATCCAGGCGGCGCGATTGTCTATCCGCAATCCCTCCAGCTGCCCGGCGAACGCCGGCCAACCTCGCACCGGCGTCGCCGGATCGGCGCGGACCTTCGCCGCGCCCGGAACCGCCAACCACGCCAAGGCCGCGACAATGACGGCGACGCCGAGGATCGGCACGGCGGCGGCCGCGCGCCGCCAGCCTTTCCAACCCCTCAGACGCTCCGCCCCCACCGCGGCCACGATGGCCAGGGCCGGATAGATCGGCGCCGGCCAATGGGCCTCCACGCGATCGTGCAGGCTGTGAACCACCAGATAGGCGACCAGGGGCGCGCAGGTGGCGAAGAAGGGAACCAGGTCGATCGTGCGCGTCCCCGCCTTCGCCCGGATCGCCACCGCCGCGCCGATGAACGATGGCGATCAGCGGATTGAGCAGCAGGAACTGGCCGCCGATGAATTCCGCCAGATAGCGCGGCGCGAACCGGGCGCCCGCCACCCGGCCGAACTGCTTGTGGAAGGTCAACCAATGATGGCCGGCGTTCCAGCCGACGTTGATGCCGAACAGAGCGATGGCGATCAGCGCCGCGATCCACGGCCCCGGCGTTCGCAGCGCCGCCCGCCCCTTCGGCGTCCAGGCCAGCCAGATGACGATCCCGGGGGCGAGAAACAGGGCCGAATATTTGGAGAGCGTGGCCAGACCCGCCGCCGTCCCGGCCGCCATCCACCAGCCGATGGCGCCCCCGCGCATCGCCCGGAGCGACGCCCACAGCGCCAAGTGCCCAGAACAGGCTGTTCGGCGCATCCGGCACGGCCAGGAAGCCGCCGGCGGCCGTCAGCCACATGGCGTTGAACCATATCCCCGCCCGTCCGGCGATCGCGGCGGCTCGCCCCCGCCAGCCGCGCCATGTCGAAGACCAGAAGGCTCGTGATCGCACTGGCGAGGATCGGAATGAGCCGCACGCCCAGCGCATTGTCGCCGCCCAGCCGCCGGCCGAGCCAGATCCACCAGGCGATCATCGGCGGATGGTCGAAATAGCCGAAGGCCGGCGCCATGGACCACAGCCGATAATAGGCTTCGTCCTCGGTGAGATGGATCTGGCTGGCGACGATCAGGCGGATCGCCAGCATGGCGAGGATCACCAGGATCAGCGGCGTGGGCGGGCCGCCGCCCTCGCGCTCGCCGGATCCTGAGGGCCCGCCCGCCATATCGAACCGCCGCGACGGATCGGGGGGCGTGTATGCCTCGGCGCCGCTTTCCACTAGCCTCGCGCTCCATGGACGCTAGCGGTGAAATCGTGGTCGACGCCCGGGGTCATCGGTGTCCGGTCCCCACCCTGCGCCTGCGCCGGGCTCTGGAAGCCGCCCCCGCCGGGGCGGTGATTCGCCTCATGGCCGACGATCCCATGGCCCGCATCGATGCGCCACACTTCGCCGGCCAGGTCGGCGCGGAGGTGCTCGGCGTCGAGGAAGACGACGGTCTGCTGATTATCAGGGTGCGAAAGCGGCGGGCCTGAACTGGGCCGCGGCGCGCCGTTGGGGGCCAAAAAGGAGGCGCGCGCGCCGTTGGGGGCCAAAAAAGGAGGCGCGGCGCGCCGTTGGGGGAACGACGCGCCGCCAGGACGAAACAATCCTCCTGATCGATCGGCGCCGCAACGAGGGACGGGAGGGCGCGACCACCAACCGATGACGCGAAGATGCTGCAGCTTCGCTGAACCCAGGATGAACGGAATCTGACCAAACAAGGCGCCGCGTCGCGGGCTCGAAATGCGGCGCGGATCCAGCCTGTGTTTTTCCAGATTTCAGAGGGCGCCGGCCGTCTCCAGCGCCTCGATCTCGGGGCCCGAGAATCCCCAGTCGCCCAACGCCTTGGCGTTGTCGGCGCCGATGGCCGGCGGCGGGCCGGAGATCACCCCGGGCGTCGCCGAAAATCGCGGCGCCGGGGCCGGCTGGGTCACGCCCGCCACCTCGACGAAGGTCTGGCGCGCGACATTGTGGGCGTGGCGCGGCGCCTCGTCGAGATCGAGCACCGGGGCGAAGCAGACATCGGTGGCCTCCATGATGGCGCACCATTCGTCGCGGGTCTTTTGGGCGAACACCTTGGCCAGCTCGCTCGCGCAGGGAGCCCCACTTGGAGCGATCCATCTGCGCCTTGAAGTCGGGATCGGTTATCCCTGTTTTTTCAAGGAGTAGCGCATAGAACTGCGGCTCGATCGAGCCGATCGACACCCACTTGCCGTCAGAGCATTGATAGGTGTCATAGAAGTGCGCGCCGCCGTCCAGCAGGTTGGAGCGGCGGCTCTCGACCCAGCCGCCTGCCGCCTTGAAGCCATAGAACATGGCCATCAGCGAGGCGGCCCCATCGCTCATGGCGCAGTCGATCACCTGGCCCTGGCCGGTGGCCCGGGCATGGATCACCCCGGCCAGCAGGCCGAACGCCAGATAGAGCGCGCCGCCGCCGAAATCCCCCACCAGATTGAGCGGCGGCACCGGCTTCTCGTCGGTGCCGATGGCGTGCAGGGCCCCGGTGATGGCGATATAGTTCATGTCGTGGCCGGCGGCCTTGGCGTAGGGGCCGGTCTGGCCCCAGCCTGTCATGCGGCCGAACACCAGCTTGGGGTTGCGCTTCAGCGCCACGTCGGGTCCCAGCCCCAGCCGCTCCATCACCCCCGGCCGAAAACCCTCCAGCAGGGCGTCGGCGCTTTCCATCAACTTCAGGCACGCCTCCACGGCGGCCGGCGATTTCAGATCCAGCGCCACCGAGCGGCGGCCCCGCGCGGTGATGTCGGCCGGCGAGCTGCGCCCCGAACCCTTGCGGTCGATCCGCACCACATCGGCCCCCAGATCGGAAAGCAGCATGCCGCAGAACGGCCCCGGCCCGATCCCGGCGAACTCCAGCACCTTCAACCCCGAAAGCGGTCCCTGACCCATGGTCGTCTCCTCTTTTGTCTCCCACCTAACACACCCCTCCCCCACCGTCAGGCAAGGGCGGAGATCGGCGCCGGCCGCCTCGCGCCCCCTCCCCCGCATAGCGGCGGAGGAGGAGAAAGGCGGATAAAGTTCAATGATTTCTTCTCCTCCCCCGCGCCCCTTCGCGGGGGAGGTGGCGGCCCGCCCGCTTGCGGGCCGACGGAGGGGGCGCAAGGCGGCGGGCGGGAGGATAGGTCGTGTGGTTCAACAATTGATCCGACCAGGATACAACACGCCAACCCCTCCAGCACGAGGCCCCCATGTTCCCCACCGCCCACGGCGCCAACCCGGCCTTCGGCATGATCATCACCGTGGTGATCGTGATCGCCGTCCTGTTCCTGCGCAATCGCCGCCCCCGCAAGCTGCGCATCGAGGCGCTGTGGATCCGCCCGGTGCTGTTCTTCGTCGCCATCGCCCTGACCTTGGCCGCCGCGCCGCCGCCGCTGGCGCCGCTCGCCCTGGCGGTGATGGTCCTGGCGGTGGTTGTCGGCGCCGGCCTTGGCTGGCAGCGCGGCCGGTTCATGCGCATCGACGTCCATCCCGAGACCCATGACCTCACCTCCACCGCCTCGCCGGTGGGCATGATCTTCATCGTCGCCATCCTGGCCCTGCGCATGGGCATGCGCGGCGTGGTGATGCAGAGCCACGCCTTCCTCGGCCTGCCCGCCACCGCCATCACCGACGCCCTGATCCTGCTGGTCGGCGCCATGATCGTCACCCAAAGCCTGGAAATGTGGCTCCGCGCCCGCCGCCTCCTGGCCGAAGCCCTCGCCGCCAAGGCTGGCGCCGTAGCCGTCTCGCCCGGCGCCAACCCGCCGATCGTCAGGTAGCGCCGCGCCCCCTCCACCACCCGGCAAGGAAACGCCGGGCGGTCCCCCTCCCCCGCCATGCGTGGGAGGAGAAGAAAAGGCTCTCCTCCCCCGTCCTCTTACGGGGGAGGTGGATCGGCGCCCTCTCGCGCCGAGACGGAGGGGGCGCAAGGCCACGCCAACGACCCCCTCACCCCCGCGCCAGCTTCGCCAGTTCCCCCAGAATCCGTTCCGCCGCGCCCAGCCGCGCCTCGGGGGTTTCCCATTCGCCCTTGACCACCACCTTCTGGTCGGGCCGCAGGCGCCAGGCGATCGGCGTTCTTCTGGACGAAGCTCGACCAGGGCCGCCGGGTTGGCGAAGTGGTCGTCGCGGAAGCTGACCACCGCGCCCTTGGGCCCGACGTCGATCTTGGCGACATTGGCCTCGCGGCACAGGCCCTTGATCGCCACCACCTTCAGCAGCTGGTCGGCCTCCGGCGGCAGGGGGCCGAAGCGGTCGATCAGTTCGGCGGCCAGGGCCTCGCGGTCCTCGGCCCGCTCGGCGTCGGACAGGCGGCGGTAGAGCGCCAGGCGCACGTTGAGGTCCGGCACATAGTCTTCGGGGATCAGCACCGCCGCGCCGGTGTTGATCTGCGGCGACCAGCCGCGGTCGTGTCGACGCCTCTGCGCCCGGCCCTTGGTCTTGCAGCTCGGCGACCGCGTCCTCCAGCATCTGCTGGTAGAGCTCGACGCCGATCTCGCGGATGTGGCCCGACTGCTCGTCGCCCAGCAGGTTGCCGCCGCCGCGGATGTCGAGGTCGTGGCTGGCCAGCTGGAAGCCGGCGCCCAGGCTGTCGAGCGACTGCAGCACCTTCAGCCGCTTCTCCGCCGACGGCGGTGATCGGCTTCTCGAACGGCGTGGTCAGATAGGCGTAGGCGCGCGCCTTGGCCCGGCCGACCCGGCCGCGCAGCTGGTAGAGCTGGGCCAGGCCGAACATGTCGGCGCGGTGGACGATCAGGGTGTTGGCGGTGGGGATGTCCAGGCCGGATCTCGACGATGGTGGTCGACAGCAGCACGTCGTACTGGCCGTCGTAGAAGGCGCTCATCACGTCCTCGAGCTGGGTCGGCGCCATCTGGCCGTGGCCGACCACGAACTTCACCTCCGGCACCTGCTCGCGCAGGAACTTCTCCAGGTCCGGCAGGTCGGAGATGCGCGGCGCGACGTAGTAGGCCTGGCCGCCGCGGTACTTCTCGCGCAGCAGCGCCTCGCGGATCGACGACCGGATCGCACGGGCGTGATGTAGGTGCGCACCGCCAGGCGGTCGACCGGCGGGGTGGCGATGATCGACATCTCGCGGATGCCCGAGAGCGCCATCTGCAGGGTGCGCGGGATCGGCGTGGCGGTCAGGGTCAGCATGTGCACGTCGGCGCGCAGGGCCTTCAGCGCCTCCTTGTGCTTGACCCCGAAGTGCTGCTCCTCGTCGACGATGACCAGGCCCAGGTCCTTGAAGCTCGACCTGCTTCGACAGCACCGCGTGGGTGCCGACGACGATCTCGACCTCGCCCTTGGCCAGCGCCTCGCGGGTCTCGGCGGCCTCCGCGGCGGGCACCAGGCGCGAGAGCCGGCCGCACCTTGCACCGGCCAGCCCTGGAAGCGCTCGCTGGAAGGTCTTGAAGTGCTGGCGCGCCAGCAGGGTGGTCGGGCAGACCACCGCCACCTGCTGGCCGCTCATGGCCACGACGAAGGCGGCGCGCAGCGCCACCTCGGTCTTGCCGAAGCCGACGTCGCCGCAGATCAGCCGGTCCATCGGCTTGCCGGCGGCCAGGTCGCCCAGCACGTCGCCGATGGCGTTCAGCTGGTCGTCGGTCTCCTCGTAGGGGAAGCGGGCGCAGAACTCGTCGAACAGGCCGTGCGGCGGGTCGATCTCCTCGGTCGTCTTGAGTGGCGCGGGCGGCGGCGATGGCGATCAGGCCCTCGGCCATCTCGCGCAGCCGCTCCTTGGCCCGGGCCTTGCGCGCCTGCCAGGCCGCGCCGCCCAGCCGGTCGAGCTGCACGCCCTCGCTCTCGGAGCCGTAGCGGGTCAGCAGGTCGATGTTCTCCACCGGCAGGTAGAGCTTGGCCTCGCCGCCGTAGTGCAGCTCCAGGCAGTCGTGCGGCGCGCCCTGCACCTCCAGGGTCTTCAGGCCCTCATAGCGGCCGATGCCGTGGTCGATGTGCACCACCAGGTCGCCGGGCGTCAGCGCCGTGGCCTCGGCCAGGAAGTTGGCGCGCGCCGCCGCTTGCGCCGCGGCCGCGCCAGCCGGTCGCCCAGGATGTCGGTCTCGGAGATGACCGCCAGGTTGTCGGTCTCGAAGCCGGTCTCCAGCGGCAGCACCGCCCGCTGCGGCTTCTTCGGGTCGGCCGCCTTGGCCGCCTGCCAGTAGGGCGCGAAGGCGACGTCCTTCAGCCCGTGGTCGGCCAGCATGGCGCCCAGCCGGTCGGACGAGCCCTCCGACCAGGAGGCGAACAGCACCCGCTTGCCGGCCGCCGGCCAGCGCCGGGCGTGGTCGGCGGTGGCCTCGAACAGGTTGACGCTGTCCTGCGCCCGCTCGGCGGCGAAGTTCCGCCCGAGCTTGGCGCCCATGTCGACGACGCCGTCGGCCGCCTCGCGCTGGAACGGGCGTGAACCGGCGGCTCGGGCGCTCGGCCAGCCGCTGCGTCCCACTCCGTCGGCGGTCGAGATAGAGGCTGTCCGGCGGCCAGGGCGTGGTAGTGGATCTTGCGCTCGGCGCTGTTCGCGCGCCTCGAAGGCGTCGGCGATCATCGCCAGCCGCTCGTCCCGCGCCTCGCGCGGCCAGATGGTCGAGCGCCGATCAGGGCGCCGTCGCGGCAGATAGTCGAACAGGGTCTCCAGCCGCTCGTAGAACAGCGGCAGCCAGTGCTCCATGCCGGCGCGCCGGCCGCCCTCGCTGACCGTGGCGTAGAGCGGATCGTCGCCCGGCGCGCCGAACGCCGCCAGATAGCCGGTGCGGAACCGGGCGATCGCGGCCGGCGTCCAGCAGCACCTCGCTCACCGGCAGCAGGTCGACGGTCTTGCAGCTGCCGGGTCGAGCGCTGGGTCTCGCGGATCGAAGGCGCGGATCGATTCCAGGGTGTCGCCGAACAGGTCGAGCCGCACCGGCTCCTCGGCGCCGGGCGGAAAGACGTCGATCACCCCGCCGCGGATGGCGAACTCGCCGCGCTCGGAGACGGTGGAGGCGCGCTGATAGCCGTTGATGGCGAAATAGCGCTCCAGCTCGGCGATATCGACGCTGTGGCCGACGCTGGCGCCGTAGCCGGCCCGCGTCGACCACCTCGCGCGGCGGCACGCGCTGCATCAGCGCCGGCGCCGTGGTCACCAGCAGCGCCGGCTTGCCGGCCTCGAGCCCCGCGCGCCAGCCGGCGTCAGCGTCGCCATGCGCTCGGCCGCGACCCCCGCCGACGGGCCCGATCCGGTCGTAGGGCAGGCAGTCCCAGGCCGGGAAGCGATCAGGACCTCGATCTCCGGCGCGAAGAAGCGCCATGGCGTCGATGAAGGCCGAGGCCCGCGAGCCGTCGCGGGCCACGAACACGGTCAGGCCGCCCCGCGCGCGGGCGATGTCGGCCATCACCAGGGCGTCGAAGCCCTCCGGCGCGCCGGCCAGCTCCAGCGCCCCGGGCGCGCCGGAGACGCGTTTGATGTCAGTCGGTTGCGACAGGATCTTCGCTCTTTATCTTGACGGGGCCGAGACGGCGCGCAGCTCGGCCATCAGGGCGTCGTCGAACTGCGGCGGCGTCGGCGACGCGCCCAGGATCCAGCTATAGATATCGTGATCGGCCTCTTCCAGCAGGCGCTCGAACCGGTCGAGCTCGGCCTCGCTCATCGCCGGCGCCCGACGATCGGCGAAGGGCCCCAGGATCAGGTCGGCCTCGCGAAACCCCCGCCGCCAGGCGCGGAACCGCACCCGGTTGACCCGCCGCTCATCCATGGTCGGGTTCGGCCGCCGAGGCCTCCAGGTCGCGAAAATAGGGCTCCACCGGCCCCTGCAGCTTGATCGTCATCGGCTTGCCCCGCCGATCCACCGTCGAGCCGACGCTCAGCCGCACCCAGCCCTCGCTGACGCAATATTCGTCGACATTGGTCTTATCGACCCCCTTGAACCGCACCCCCACGCCCCGCTCCAGCAGCTTGGCGTCGTGAAACGGACTATCGGGATCGACGGCGAGCCGATCGGGCGGCGTATCGCTCATGGTATGGCGCTCTCAATCGTGAAGCCGCCGCTGATACCCCCGACCGCCCCGCCGGGCCAGCCCCCTTGCGCCCCCTCCGTCACGGCGCAAGAAAGCGCGCCGCGCTTCGCTTGCGGGGGAGGAGAAGATGAGAGTCTCCTCCCCCGTGCCCCTTCACGGGGGAGGTGGCGCGCGATGCCCTCTCGCATCGCGTGACGGAGGGGGCGCAAAGCCTCATCAACGCACCCTCGGATCAGCGGGCGCAAAGCCTCATCAACGCACCCCGCGATCGCGCCACCAGACGGCGGTCTCAAAAATGCTCCTCGCGGCCTCATCAGGATCATGCAGCACATCCGCGGCAGGATAGCGGACCACCCTATACCCGCGCGTCTCCATGTACCGATCGCGGATCTCGTCGTGATCAAGCTGAACGTCGTCGCCGTGGTGAGCGCCATCGATCTCGACAACCAGTTTCGCGGCGGGACAGTAGAAATCGGCGACATAGGGCCCGATGGGATGCTGGCGGCGAAAGACAGGTCCATCGGGGGTGCGAATGCGAAGCCGAACCCACAGGAGAATCTCAGGAGGCGAGAGGTTCCGGCGAAGGCGCTTGGCGAAGGCGTGAGTGTGACTGGCGGATCGCATGGCGAGATCGGTGTACCCGCCTTGCGCCCCCTCCGTCACTCGCCTGCGGCGAGCGCCACCTCCCCCGTGAAGAGGCACGGGGGAGGAGAGTCTTTCCTTCTCCTCCCCCGCCTCTATGCGGGGGAGGTGGCGCGCGATGCCCTCTCGCATCGCGTGACGGAGGGGGCGCAAAGCCGCGCCAACGAACGCCGGTTTTTGAAATGCTTCCCGCAGCCTCGTCGGGATCAAGCTGAGGTGTACCCGCCTTGCGCCCCCTCCGTCGCCCGCCTCCGGCGAGCGCCACCTCCCCCGTGAAGAGGCACGGGGGAGGAGAACCCTCTCCTCCCCCGCAAGCGAAGCGCGGCGGGGGAGGTGGCGCGCGATGCCCTCTCGCATCGCGTGACGGAGGGGGCGCAAAGCCGCGCCAACGAACGCCGGTTTTTGAAATGCTTCCTGCAGTCTCGTCGGGATCAAGCTGAGGTGTACCCGCCTTGCGCCCCCTCCGTCGCCCGCCTCCGGCGAGCGCCACCTCCCCCGTGAAGAGGCACGGGGGAGGAGAACCCTCTCCTCCCCCGCAAGCGAAGCGCGGCGGGGGAGGTGGCGCGCGATGCCCTCTCGCATCGCGTGACGGAGGGGGCGCAAAGCGGTGTTCACTTTGTCTACCCCGCCTGCCCTATACTCCCCCCAATGCGCCCCGAAGCTCTCTTCCCCCTCTTCGCCCCGGTGACGTCGCTGAAGGGCGTGGGCCCGCGGGTCGCGCCCCTGCTGGAGCGGCTCGCCGGCCCGCTGGCGCGCGACGTGCTGTTCCTTAGCCCCCAGTCCCTGATCCGCCGACGCCCGGCCACCGCCGCCACGGCCGCGAGGGCGAGGCCCAGACCTTCACCCTTACCATCGACGCGCACGAGCGCCCCGCCCGCCCCAGCGCCCCCTGGCGCATCCGCGCCTTCGACGAGACCGGCTTCATCACCCTGGTGTGGTTCAAGGGCCACGGCCCGCACCTGGAGCGCGCCCACCCGCCCGGCGCCGTGCGCGTGGTCAGCGGCAAGGTCGAGCGCGACCGCTACGCCGATGCGCCCCAGATCGTCCACCCCGACTTCATCGTCGCCCCTAGAGCGCGCCGCCGAGGTCCCCGAGATCGAGGCGGTCTATCCGGCCACCGCCGGCCTGCCCTCGCCGCACCGTCCGCCGCTTCGCCCTGGAGGCCCTGGAGCGGGCGCCGGATCTGCCCGAGTGGCAGGACCCCGCCTGGCTCGGCGCGCAAGCGCTGGCCCGCCTGGCGCGAGGCCCTCGCCGCCCTGCACGCCCCGACGAGCGAGGCCGACCTCTCGCCCCAGTCCCCCGCCCGCCGCCGCCTCGCCTACGACGAGCTGCTCGCCCACCAGCTGGCCATGGCCCAGCGCAAGGCTGCCCGCCGCGCCGAGCCCGCCGCCGCCGATCGCCGCCAGCCGACCTCGCCGACCGAGTCGAGGCCGCCCTGCCCTTCACCCTGACCGGCGCCCAGCTCCGCACCCTGGCCGAGATCCGCGGCGACCTCGCCGTCCGGCGAGCGGATGTCGCGGCTGATCCAGGGCGATGTCGGCTCCGGCAAGACCGTGGTCGCCATGCTGGCCATGGCCGACGTCGCCGCCGCCGGCCTGCAGTCGGCGCTGATGGCGCCCACCGAGATCCTCGCCCGCCAGCACTTCGAGACCCTCGCCGCGCCCGCTCGCCAGCCACGGGCGTCCAGGCCGTCCTGCTCACCGGCCGCGACAAGGGCGCGGCCCGCGCCGAGAAGCTGGCGGCGCTGGCCACCGGCCGCGCCGGCGGTCGCCGTCGGCACCCACGCCCTGTTCCAGGACGACGTCGCCTTCCACGCCCTGGCCCTGGCGGTGATCGACGAGCAGCACCGCTTCGGCGTCTCCGAGCGCGGCCGGCTGCAGGCCAAGGGCGAGGCGGCGCACCTGCTGGCCATGTCGGCCACGCCCGATCCCGCGCACCCTGGAGCTGACCCTGTTACGGCGACCTCGACGTCTCGCGCATCGACGAGAAGCCGCCCGGCCGCACGCCGGTCGCCACCCGCGCCGCGCCGATGCCCCGGCTCGACGAGGTCGTCGGCGCGGCTGCGCGCGGCGGTCGCCGGCGGCGCCCAGGCCTTCTGGATCTGCCCGCTGGTGGCCGAATCCGAGACTCGTCGACCTCGCCGCCGCCGAGGCCCGCGCCGCCGCCCTGCGCGCCGGTCTTCGGCGACAGCGGTCGGCCTGATCCACGGCAAGCTGCCGGCGGCCGGAGAAGGACGCGGTGATGGCCGACTTCGCCGAGGGCCAGCTCTCGGTGCTGGTCGCCACCACCGTGGTCGAGGTCGGCGTCGACGTGCCCAACGCCACCATCATGGTCATCGAACAGGCCGAGCGCTTCGGCCTGGCCCAGCTGCACCAGCTGCGCGGCCGGGTCGGGCGCGGCGCGCGGCGAGAGCAGCTGCGTCCTGCTCTACGATCCGCCGCTCTCCGAGATCGCCGGCAGGCGCGGCTCGACATCCTGCGCCGCACCGACGACGGCTTCGTCATCGCCGAGAAGGACCTGGAGCTGCGCGGCGGCGGCGATCCGCTGGGCCTGAAGCAGAGCGGCTTTCCCGCCTACCGCCTCGCCGACCCCGCCGCCCACCGCGACCTGATCGCCGCCGCCGCCGACGACGCCCGCCTGATCCTGGCCCGCGACCCCGCCCTCACCTCCGAGCGAGGCCGCGCCGTCCGCGTCCTCCAGGAACTGTTCGACTGGCGCGCGGCCTCGAAACTCGGCGAAGCGGGGTAACCCCTCCCTCCTCCCCCGTGCCCCTTCACGGGGGAGGTGGCGCGGCGCTCTTTCTTGCGCCGTGACGGAGGGGGCGCAAGGCGGGTAAACTTCAGCTTGATGGTGACGAGCCTTGCCCCCTACCCCTTCACCCGCCCCGCCAGGTCCCCCTGCGCCTCCACCGCCAGATCGTTCCACTTTTCCCACCGCTCAATCCGCCGCGCATATTCCGCCTTGGTCATCGGCAACCCCACCGTGCCGAAGAATACCCGCAGCGGCGGCTCGGCCGCATCGACCACCTTCAGGATCGCCGGCCCGCTCGCCTCCGGATCGCCGGGCGTCACCGAGGCGCGGAATTTCGCCCGCTCGGCGCGCACGCCGTCATAGGCGGCGATCGGCGTCGCGTGCTTGGCCGAAGGCCCGCTCCAGTCGGTGGCGTAGCCGGCCGGCTCCACCAGCGTCACCTTGATCCCGAACCCCGCCACCTCCGCCGCCAGCGCCTGGCTGAACCCCTCCAGCGCCCACTTCGAGGCGTGATAGAGCCCGATGGTCGGAAAGGCGTTGACCCCGCCGATCGACGAGACCTGGATGATGTGCCCCGATCCCTGGGCCCGCATCGCCGGCAGCACCGCCTGGGTCACCCACAGCGCGCCGAAGACATTGGTCTCCATCTGCGCCCGGGCCTCGGCCTCGCTCACCTCCTCGATGGCCCCGAACTGGCCATAGCCGGCGTTGTTGACCGCCACGTCGATCCGGCCAAAGCGCGCGATCGCCGCGGCCACGGCCTTATCGACCTCACCCTTGTCATCGACATTGAGGGTGATCGGCAGCACCCGGTCGCCGAATCGCTCCACCAGCGGCTGTCAGCGTCGCCACATCCCGCGCCGTCGCCGCCACCCTGTCGCCCCGCGCCAGCGCCGCCTTGGCCCAGATGTGGCCGAAGCCCTTGGAGGTGCCGGTGATGAACCAGACTTTGGGGGACATGGGGGTGCTCCTGGTAGGTTGGGTTGTCGGAGCTTACGCTGCAAAGAGCGGTAAGGCGATTGGTAGCCTGGAGCAATACGGAGTTTAATTTTTTTAGGCCTCTATGAGGCGCCGGACTGAGTCCCTACCTGTTCGGCTATTTGTTCACTTTCGGGTTATTTTTTGGATTTGTAACCCTGAACAATATCGATATCTCTGATGCCCTTGGCCTGCTCGTCGTCGTCAAATATAGATGAGTCCCTATATATTTCTTTAGCATCTCCAAATCTACCCACTTCGACGTAATAATTAGCAAGAGTTTCCCGATAAAGTCGAAAATTACTTCTTCTCTCGCTGGGATCACGCGAGTTGACGATATCACCCATAAGTGTGATCTCTTCAAACGCTTTTGCAGCATTGCCTTGCTTTAGTAGTATTTCTGCCTTGAGGTGATGTGGTTCAAAAATTCGTGGTGTCCTCTTGATCGCTTGTTCGATAAGCGAAAGTGCAGCCCGATTGTCCCCCCAAAGATGTTCAAGCTGGGCCTTTCGGGTCGCGTGAACGAACGTCCGCTCTCTTTGTCGTCCGCCTCGAGCGCTGAGAAGAGCGTGTCGATTTCAGTGCTGTATTTTGCCTCCTTCCGGTGCTTCCGAATAAGTACAGCAATCAAGATATCGAGGTTGTAGGGGTTGTTTGGTGCGTGACTAAGAGCCTCGCGCGCGTAACGTTCCGCTCGATCCAAATTTCCACGGGCAAGACAGACGGCCGCCAACTCTCGGCCAGCAGACAGGTTGCCGGGGCGAGAGCCGGTATGCCTCGTCAAAGAACCGCTTGCGACCGGCAAGTTGCCCTTCAGTCGTTCGTTGAAGCCCCTGAGGAAAGCCGCATTGCTCTTTGCCCAATCGGTCTTGGAAATACGCTCTAGGTCGCGAACGCCGTCAGAGAACGTAGCTTCCTCGCCCAGCCGCGCGGCGGAAAGACAGAGGAACCGATAGGCCGCGATCGCCCTTCATAAGAGAGATTATTCTCGCCTTTTATCGCTTCCTTGGATGCGCGGATGCTCTCACCCCAACGTTTTTGGTCATAGTGTCGCTTAGCCATCCAAACGTGATGCGAGGGCAGAAGGAACACTGCAGCAAACCCGTGGAGTGGATTTCCAGCTTCAAGCGTCGCGAGTATGGCTGCGTCCACCAATGCAACTTGGGCCGACCCGTCCTCGATCCTGACAATGAGCGACCGTGCCAACTTTTCGACGGCGTCCTGCTGTAAATTGGCCGGAAGGCGAATTCTGCGCTCACGCTCAACCGCGATGCAAGATTTGGCGCTATGGTGAAACGATCCTCGTTGCTTTCGATGACATGGAGTGAACCCAGTCTCTGCAGAGCATCGCTAAGATCGGCACTCGTCATCGGAAGTGCAGTGACTATCGCGTCAAAATCTAACTCAGGAACTGTCAGCAATATCGCCAGAATTCCAACTTCCGCATTGTTAAAATTTAGCTTCCTTATGTATTCTGACGAATATCGGTGTTTCCATTCTATATAATCTAAAGGGTTTGCAAGGAACGGTCCAATGCCTCTCTCTTTACATTCCTCGACGATCCGATAGAAGTTAAATGGATGACCGTCAGCTAGCTTGACCAATTCATCCAGTACACTGGGCTCTGCGGTCAGATTTTGGTCGCGCAAGAGCTTAGCCATCAAGCGAGTAGAGGTCTCTCTATCCAAGGTTCTAACGGCTAGATACGCTAAATCGTCGGCCGCTCTTCTTAATCTCTTGGGAATCATGCGCGTCGATATGAGTGCGACCGGCGGATGAGGCCGAGAGTGAAGATAGTTTATTACTTGATCTATCTCCGAGACAAAAGCCCCTAAGTGTAAGCATTCCACCGTTGTCAACTAGAAAGGCCGCTTCGTTGACCGAAGGAAGTGTATTTACGATTTGCGCAATTAACTTTGGCCTTTCAACTTGTGATGCACTAGCAAATCCTTGAATACGGGTCCTTAATTCCGAGGCAGACATGTTTGGTCTGATCGCAGCCAATATTTTACGATAAAGCTTCATCCAGTCCGGAGAATTCGTCGATGTTAATTGTGGGGAAAACGCGCGTGACGTTAGGGAATTGAAACTCGTAGAATTTTTGCGCAATTGTGCGACGGCCACAGCCGGCATTTCCGGAGATGTAAATCGCCTTCGTCTCGGGCCGAGAATGGTCTGTCGTCTGAGTCTCTAACTCGATAATTCCGGCTTCTCTCCCAATGAAGGGGTGGGCATCTCGTCTGATCAGCTGATGGGCGGAAAGGAGCGCGCCTTGTATCAAACGGGCAGCAGACTCTGGATTGACGTTTCTGCGAACAATGTTGAAGTTTTTGACACTATCACCGACAAACGCGAACGCCCTGGTTCGTCCAAGCAAATTGTAAAAAGCGGCCATCTTGCCGCTCGCGATCAGTTCAATCCCCATCAGCGTTTCGAATTGAACATATGACGATGCGACCGATGTTTCGGAGAGGAACAGGCAAAAAAGATCAGCACGATTGAGCGCTTGAATAATCGCCTGCGAGTTCAGAATTCCCTTGTCGAACGTGAGCGCATCGAGCTCAAACGTGCCAGGGCGCAAATTGCTGGCAACCGCATCCACAAAATCTTTGTCGCAAGAGGAGTGCGAGAGAAACGCTCTCATAGATTTTACCCCCTTCTCGTTGTGGCCATTGTAGCGCTCGCGCTACGTCAAGCCAGCGTTTTGCCACACAGCTGTAATCCTAGCTATTGTGGGGTTTACGAAATTGTTGGGGTGGCTTTCACTGCTTAGGGTCGTGCCCATCGGCAGTAGCGTATGAACTGGGGGTGATCGTTGGGTAACGCCTGATCGATCCGCCCGCAGCCCCCCCTCACCCAATCTGCTCCATCCCACACTGCCTCGGCGCCTTGTCCGGCCGAAACCTCAGCAGCCGCGTGCCGTGCCGAAAGCGGCCGCCCGAGACGTGATCGAAGGAGACCTCCACCACCAGCTCGGGGCGCAGGGGCGTCCATTCGCTGGAGCGGGCGGTGGCCCATCGGCTGGGGCCGCCCGGCTTGTCGCCGGTGAATCCCGGCCCGCCGGCCAGGGCTTCCAGCCGTTTCGTCAGGGCGGGCTTGTCCGCGGCGGCGAGGCCCGAGGTGAAACCCACATGGTCGAGCAGGCCCGCCTCGTTATAGAGGCCGAGCAGCAGGGAGCCCACCAGGGCGCGCCCCGTCTCATAGCGAAACCCGCCCACCACGCAGTCGGCCGTGCGCGCCCGCTTCACCTTGATCATCGCCCGCTCGCCCTCGAGATAGGGCCCGTCCCAGCGCTTGGCGACCACGCCCTCCAGCACGCTGACGACCGGCCAGGACGGGAGGCAGGTAGGAAAGCGGGTGTTGACATAATGCAATATCCATGTTCTACTTTCGTTCCATGGACATCCCCTACTACCCCTGCCCCGATCTGAGCGGTCCGCCGGAGCCTCCGGCCAAAACGTGGCAGATGGAGTGGCGCCAGGCCGAGCTGGCGGAGCGGGACGATCATCTGGCCATGCTGGGCCGTCTGGCCGAGATCGCCATGACCATCGCCGAAGCGGTGGGCGAGAAGGCGGCCAAGACCGTGGAGGCCGGCGATATCGCCGCCTTCGCCAAGATTTCCCAGGTGGTCCGCCGGGCCATCGCCCTGCACGCCCACCTGGGCAGAGACCATCGCCTCGATAGCCTGCGCCTGCTGGCCGATCGCGATCGATCCTGCGACGAGGCCCAGGTGCGCCACGATACGAACAAGCAGGACCTGATCGCCGACATGGTCGCCCAGGCCGCCCGCGAGAAGTTCGCCGACGGCGCGGAAGACGCCGCCGCGGCGGTCAGGCAGGATGTCCGCACCCTGCTGAGCGATCTGGGCGACTATCTGGATTATCTCGATAAGCCCGTGGGCGAGACCGTCGCCCGGCTCTGCCACGACCTCGGCCTCGATCCCGAGTGGTGCGTCCAGACCGATGACGGCGAGTGGATCACCCGCAGCCCCTTCGCCGGCGCCAAGATTTCCCAATACGCCGACCCCCCGCCCACCGTCCGCCGTCCGGCGCCGGAGGCGCCGATCCCGCCCCGGCCTAGGCGATCCACCTCGGCTCAAACGGCCCCTCGGCAAGCGGATTCCCAAGCGGGACCTTGCGACCACCACCCCTCTACCGTCCTGGCCGGTCGTCAATACCGGCCATCCATTGGGCTGGCGGCCTGCCATGGACGTGCGCGCGCTCGTCCTCCCTCTGGGCAGAAGAGCGTTTTATGGATCCTCGGTCTTACGCCCGACGTCACGTCTGGGGGAAGGGTTTCAGTCGGCGGCGAACGCTCCGCGCCGCCCGTGGGCCCGGCAACCTTTTGAGCCGCCGAGCCGGTTTGGCTCCGGGGGCGCCGATCATCGAGGGCTGACCATGGCCAATTCGCGCCGAGAAATCATGACCATCACCGCCGCGGGCGTCGCGGCCGCCGGGGCGGGCGGCGTATCGGCCCAGCCGGCGCCGCCCCGGCCCGCCGGCCTGCAGGATCCCCGCGCCAAATACCCCCAGCCGCCCTTTCAATCCCAGTCGCAGCCCTGGCCGGGTCTGGCCGGCCGGATGGATCCCAAGCCGGACCACGGTGAGACCAGCTATGTGGGCTCGGGCCGGCTGCGCGGGCGCAAGGCGCTGATCACCGGCGGCGATTCCGGCATGGGCCGCGCCGCCGCCATCGCCTTCGCCCGGGAGGGCGCGGATGTCGCCATCAACCATCTGCCCGCCGAGGCGCCGGACGCCGAGGAGGTGATCGCCCTGATCCGCCAGGCCGGCCAGCGCGGATTTTCCATTCCCGGAGACCTGCGCGACGCCGCCTTCTGCCGCCATCTGGTGGAGGAGGCCGTGCGCCAGCTGGGCGGCCTCGATATCGTGGTCTGCAACGCCGGCCGTCAGCAGTCGCGCCAGTCGATCCTCGACGTTACGGACGAGGATTTCGACGCCACCATGAAGACCAACATCTATGCCCCGTTCTGGATCATCAAGGCGGCGCTGCCGCACCTGCCGCCCGGCGCGGCGATCATCGGCACAACCTCCGAGCAGGCCTATGATCCCTCCCCCGATCTCTACGACTACGCCCAGACCAAGGCCGCGACGATGAACTATGTGAAGTCGCTGGCCAAGCAGCTGGCCCCCAAGGGCATAAGGGTCAACGGCGTGGCGCCGGGGCCGGTCTGGACGCCGCTGCAGGTTTCCGGCGGCGCGACCATGGCCAAGGTCGTCTCCTTCGGTTCGACCGCGCCGCTGGGCCGGCCGGGCCAGCCGGCCGAACTGGCCGGCATCTATGTGCGCCTGGCGGAGGACGACGGCAGCTATGCCACCGGCAACATCTACGGCGCCGGCGGCGGCCAGGGGCAGCCCTGACCTAAGATTAGCTGGCGGTCACTCCGCCCGCCTGTGGCGCATTTGTCACCTCCGCGCGCCGTCGGCATATCGCCGGAACCCATCCGAGGCCGGCCCATTCTGCTGCGGGGCCTAACACTATCCTCGGAGACATTTATGAAGAAGATCATCCTTCTGGCCGGTTGCGCCAGTATAGCGGCGCTTGTCGGCGCGGCGGCTCAGGCCCAGACCCCGGCGCCCATGAATTGGAGTGGCGTCTATGTTGGCGTCAATCTTGGCTATAACTGGGCCGGCAGCGGCTCCGGCAATGGCTACACCACCGTCAACCAGCTCACCGGCGTCGACGCCGGCGATGGACCGGTCACCGTTCCCGCCACCACCTTCCCCTCCAATATCACCACCAACAACGGCTCGGGCGTGATCGGCGGCGGCCAGGTGGGCTTCAACGCCCAGAGCGGCGCCTTCGTCTTCGGCGTCGAGGGCGATTTCGACGGCCTCTCGGCCACCAATCGCCAGTATGGGTCCTACAGCCTCGCCCCCACCGCCCTCACCACCGGGGCCACGGTCAATACCTACGCCCAGTTCTCACCCCAGTGGGAGGCCACGATTCGCGGCCGCCTCGGCTTCGCCATGGATCGGTTCCTGGTCTATGGCACCGGCGGCGTCGCCTTCGTGCACTTCGATGAGCGCGGGACCACGAGCTACGCCCCCAGCGTGACCGACGCCGTCGTGGCCGCCAATCCCGGCGTCACCTTCGGGCCTTACGTCAACGGCGGCGGCTATAACCCAACCCGCACCGGCTGGACGGTCGGCGGCGGCGTGGAATACGCCCTCTCGCCCAGCGTCTCGGTGGGCGCGGAATATCGCTACACCGATGTCGGCGCCTACGACATCGCCTATGGCTCGGCCGGCCCCAACGGCGCCCTGCAAACCAGCCGCCCGGACTTCACCGACAGCGCCGTCCTCGCCAAGGTAAACTTCCGCTTCACCACCCTGCCGCACATGTGAGTTGGCTCCGGGGGCGTTTCGTCCACACGGGGCGCCCCCCAACCCCTCACCCCCTAAAAGAACGTCATGGCCGGGCTAGTCCCGGCCACCCATACGCACGCTTCCGCTGGGTGGACGTGCGCACGCACGTCCAAGGCAGGCCGCGAGATCATGGATCACCGGGACTGACGCCCGGTGATGACGGTAGGCGGTGGAGGGGCTTTGAGGCGCCTCCCACGCACTTGCCCTCGCCTTGGCGTCCGCCTCCAGATCGGCCCAGAAGAGGTTGTAGCCGTGCGGGCGCAGGCGATCGATCCAGTCGCCGGAGGGCCGCAGCGACGCCGACCGCGCGCGGCTCACCCGCAGGACGCCGTCCACGCATTGGGCGCCGACCTGGCGGGCCATGAAGCCCGGCCGCACCCCCCATTCCAGCCCCGTGGCGTTGGCGGCGCCGAGGTTCAGCCTCGGCGGCGCCTCGACGTCGGTCTGCGCGCCCAGCAGCGGATTGACGCACAAGGGCGCGCGGCCCGCCAGGCTCACCAGCCGTCCGCGATCGTTCCACACCCGGGCCCGGCGCACGATCTCGCTGGCCTTGCCGAACTCGCCGCGCGGCACCGAAACCCAGGCGACCACGCAGCCGGCCTCATCGCGCCGCGCGCACGCCGGAACCGGCGCCCCCGGTCCGTAGTCCACGGCCGGAACCACGGTGTCGACCAGATAGGCGCCCACCAGCCGGGCGCGCAGGGCGGGGTCGGGGGCGATGACATCGGCCAGCAGCCGCGCCGCCAGGCTCCCGCCCTGCTCGACCCCCACCAGGATGAACGGCCGGCCGTCGTTCAGATGCTGGCGGAAATAGGCGAAGGCCGCGGCCACGTCGCCATAGGCGAACTCCCGCGCCTCGATGGCGTCGTCGAACACGCTCAGCGAAGTGTAGAGGCTGGCCTGGCGATAGCGCGGAATGAACATCCGCCCGACGCTGGCGAACGGCGCGGCGTAGTTGGGGGCCATCACCCGGTTGAAGCGGGCGGCGGCCGCCTGATCCTCGATGGCCCCGTTCCAGTTCTTGCCGCCGTCGAAGGTGGTCGGGTGGACAAAGAACACATCCACCCCCCGAGGCCCGGCGCCCCCGCGCGGCGGCAGCATCAGCCAATCCGCCGCCTTGGCGTAGTCCGGCGCCGGCGGCGGCCGATAGACCTCGTAAGGGATCTGCGGATCCAGCAGGGCCTCGAGAATGTCGTCGCGCCACAGCAACAACGCCCCCACGACCAGGCACACAACCGCCCCCAGCCCTACCCCCACCCAAAACCGAACGCCACGCCGCCGGGCCATGGGCAAGCCGATACAGCAGACGGTCGAAAGGGGCGAGGGGCTGGCCGAGGCGCCGCGGCTTTGCGCCCCCTCCACCACCCGGCAAGAAAACGCCGGGCGGTCCCCCTCCCCCGCTACGCGTGGGAGGAGAAGAAAACCCTCCTCCCCCGTCCCCTTACGGGGGAGGTGGATCGGCGCCCTATCGCGCCGAGACGGAGGGGGCGCAAAGCCGCCCGCTCAGCGGTAGGGGTCGCTTTGAGACAGAAACCGCCGCACAGGGTCCTCATTCGGGATGACGCAGGGGGGTAGGCCGCGGCTTTGCGCCCCCTCCACCCCCCGGCAAGAAAACGCCGGGCGGTCCCCCTCCCCCGCTACGCGTGGGAGGAGAAGAATAACCCTCCTCCCCCGTCCTCTTACGGGGGAGGTGGATCGGCGCCCTATCGCGCCGAGACGGAGGGGGCGCAAAGCCGCCCGCTCAGCGGTAGGGGTCCGCTTTGACACAGAAACCCCCGCACATAGTCCTCACCCCCGCTCAACGCCGTGAACGGCCGCGCGTACGCCGCAGATCTTGGTCCGCGCCCCCTCCACCCCCCGGCAAGAAAACGCCGGGCGGTCCCCCTCCCCCGCTACGCGTGGGAGGAGAAGAATAACCCTCCTCCCCCGTCCTCTTACGGGGGAGGTGGATCGGCGCCCTATCGCGCCGAGACGGAGGGGGCGCAAAGCCGCGCGCTCAGCGGTTGGAATCGCTTTGAGACAGAAACCCCCGCACATAATCCCCCACGCCCGCCTCCAACGCCGTGAACGGCCGCGCGTACCCCGCCAGATCGTTGAAGGTCCGCGCCCCCTCCACCCCCCGGCAAGAAAACGCCGGGCGGTCCCCCTCCCCCGCTGCGCGTGGGAGGAGAAGAATAACCCTCCTCCCCCGTCCTCTTACGGGGGAGGTGGATCGGCGCCCTATCGCGCCGAGACGGAGGGGGCGCAAAGCCGCGCGCTCAGCGGTGCGGATCGCTTTGAGACAAAAACCGCCGCACATAGTCCTCCACCCCCGCCTCCAGCGCCGTGAACGGGCGCTCGTAGCCGGCCGCCCGCAGCCGCCCCATCTTCGCCTCGGTGAAGTACTGATACCGCCCCCGGATCGCCTCCGGCATGTCGATATAGTCGATGGACGCCGGCCGGCCCGCCGCCTTGAACACCGCCGCCGCCAGGTCGTTGAAGGTGCGCGCCTCGCCCGGAGCCCAGGTTGTAGACCCCGTTCACCCGCCGCCCTTCGGCGAGCCAGCGCACCACCTCACCGATGTCGCGCACATAGACGAAGTCGCGCAGCTGGCCGCCGTCGGCGATCGCCCGGCTGGTGCGACTTGAACAGCTGCACCGGCCTCGCCCGCCGCCACGTCGCGGCCAGATCTGCGCGACCACCGACTCCATCGGCGCCCTTGTGCTCCTCGTTGGGGCCATAGACGTTGAAGAACTTCAGCCCCGCCCACTGCGGCGGCGCGTAGCCCCGTGGCCGCCTGCGCGCACGGCGAAGATGTCGAACAGCGCCTTGGACCAGCCATAGGCGTTCAGCGGCCGCAGCGCCGCCAGGGCCTCGAAGTCGTTGTCGTCGTCGAAGCCCAGGGCGCCGTCGCCGTAGGTCGCGGCCGAGGAGGCGTAGATGAAGCCGCGCGCTGGTGCTCGGCGCACCAGCGGAACAGGTCGCGCGACAGGCCGAAGTTGGTCTGCGACGATCTTGTCGGCGTCCGGCTCGGTGGTCGAGGAGATGGCGCCCATGTGGACCACCGCCTCGACCTCGCGCGCGGCGCTCGTCCAGCCAGTCGAACATGCTTCTCGGGCGCGCACGAAGTCGGCGATCGGGTGCTTGGCGATGTTGCGCCACTTGCCGCGTGTCGGCGCCGCGCAGCCGGTCGCAGACCACCACGTCGAGGTCGCGGTCGTCCGCCAGCTCGGCGACGATGTTGGAGCCGATGAAGCCGGCCCCGCCGGTGACGAGGATCGATCCGGCGGGTCATGGCCGGCCTCCGGCGCGCTCGCAGATGGTGGCGGTGGTGGAATGGCCGTCGACGAAGTCGGCGAGCCTCACCTCGCCGCCCTAGCCCTGCACCTCGTCGTGCCGACCACCGCCTCCACCGTATAGTCGGCGCCCTTGACCAGCACGTCGGGCCGCGCCGCCTCGATCAGGGCCAGGGGCGTGTCCTCGTCGAAGGCGGTGACCAGGTCGACGCAGGCCAGGCCGGCCAGCACCAGGGCGCGGGCTTCCAGGTCGTTGACCGGCCGGCCCTCGCCCTTCAGCGCCGCGCACCGAGCGCGTCGGTGTTCAGGCCGACGATCAGCCGGTCGCACCACGCCCGCGCCTGGGCCAGATAGGCGACGTGGCCGCGGTGCAGGATGTCGAAGCAGCCGTTGGTGAAGCCGACCTTCAGGCCCCGCTCGCGCCAGCGGCCGCGGCGTCGCGGCTCCATCCGCTGGCGGCGTGACGATCTTGGCCTCGGCGGGCGCGCGATGGGCGGCCGAGCTCGGCCTCGATCAGCTCGTCGGGCGTGACCGTCGCCGTGCCGGCCTTCCCCACCGCGACGCCGGAGGCCAGCAGGGCGAGCTCGACCGCCTCGTCCAGCTCCGCGCCCGACGCCAGGGCCAGGCCCAGCGCCGCCAGGGCCGTGTCGCCGGCGCCGGAGATGTCGAACACCTCCGGCGGCGCGGCCGCCGGAAATGCCGCACCGGCCTGGCCGCGCACGCGCCAGGCTCATGCCCTTGGCCGCGCGGGTGACCAGGATCGCCTTGGCCTGCGCTCAGCTCCAGCGCCTTGGCGAGGGCCGCCTCGACCTCGTCGTCGGTCTCGGTCGGCAGGTCGGTGGCGTAGGCCAGTTCGGCGGCGTTCGGCTTGACCATGTCGACCGCGCCGTAGCGGGCGAAGCCGCGCGCCTTGGAATCGACGATCAGCGGCGCGCCGTCGGCCTTGGCCGCCGCCAGGCAGGCCTCGATCACCGCCGCCGTCACGACCCCCTTGCCGTAGTCGGACAGCAGGATCGCCCTGGCGCCGCGCGCGGCGTCGGCGATGGCGCGCATCAGCCGGCCGTTCGATGTCGCCGCTCGGCCGCGCGCGCTTCCTCGAGATCGACCCGCAGCAGCTGCTGGCCGGCGGAGACGAACCGGGTCTTGACCGTGGTCGGCCGGCCGGCGTCGGTCACCAGATCGCCCTCGACGCCGGCCTCCTGCGGCGATCAGGTCCAGGGCGTCCCTGGCCGCCGCGTCGCGCCGACGACGCCCACCAGGGCGACGACGCCGCCCAGCGCGGCGACGTTGCGCGCCACATTGCCGGCCGCGCCCAGCATCGACGCTCTCGTGCGAGCGCGCCAGGATCGGCACCGGCGCCTCGGGCGAGACCC
Organism: uncultured Alphaproteobacteria bacterium; assembly: GCA_963817995.1. GTDB lineage: Bacteria > Pseudomonadota > Alphaproteobacteria > Caulobacterales > Caulobacteraceae > Acaudatibacter. Next base: position 280,015 of record CAWFQJ010000004.1, on the reverse strand, counting down.
GCGTCCACCTCGCCATAGACGAACCGGTCGACCATCAGGTCGCCGACCGCACCAGCCGCACGCCGGCCATGGCGCCCAGCAGATGTCTGCAGGCTCTGCCAGGTCCATGGCAGTTGCGCGCGGCCGCCGTCGGCGCTTGGCCAGGGCGTCGAATTCCAGCAGCTCGCGCCGCCAGCGCCTCGAACTCGCTCAGCGGCACCATGTTGGGGCCGTCGGAGGGGGCGTTGTCCGGATCGGGATGGGTCTCCATGAACACCGCCGCCACGCCCACGGCCACGGCGGCCCGGGCCAGCACCGGCACGAACTCGCGCTCGCCGCCGGAGCGGTCGCCCTGGCCGCCCGGCTGCTGCACCGAATGGGTGGCGTCGAACACCACCGGACAGCCGATCCGCGCCATGATCGGCAGGGCGCGCATGTCGGAGACCAGGGTGTTGTAGCCGAACGAGACGCCGCGCTCGCAGGCCATGACATTGGGGTTGCCGGCGCCGGTCACCTTGGCGATCACGTTCTTCATGTCCCAGGGGGCGAGGAACTGGCCCTTCTTGATGTTGACCGCCCGCCCGGTCCGGGCGGCCGCCACGATCAGGTCGGTCTGGCGGCAGAGGAAGGCCGGGATCTGCAGCACGTCGACCACCTCGGCCACCGGCGCGCACTGGTCGATCTCGTGGACGTCGGTCAGCACCGGCAGGCCCGTCGCCTCGCGGATTTCGGCGAAGATCGGCAGGGCGTCCTTCAGCCCGATCCCCGCGCGCCGACTTGGCCCGAGGTGCGGTTGGCCTTGTCGAACGAGGTCTTGTAGATCAGCCCGACGCCCAGCCGCTCGGCGATCTCTTTCAGGGCCTGGGCCGTCTCCAGCGCGTGCTGGCGGCTCTCCATCTGGCAGGGCCCGGCGATGAAGGCCAGCCGCTCGGCGTTGCCGATCCGCACCGCGCGCCCGGTCGTGGTGTTCACCTGCACAACGGCGTTGGGCTGCATTCCAAAGCGATCCTTGATCCAGGGCCAGAGGCGCGGCGTAGAAGCAAGCCGGTTTCGACGCAAGGTCGATGCCGCCCCGGGAGTCCTCTCCATCGCCAAATCCCCGCAAACCTGCGTCATCCCGGGCTTGTGGGGCATGCCGCGGCTTTGCGCCCCCTCCACCACCCGGCAAGAAAACGCCGGGCGGCCCCCTCCCCCGCTATACGTGGGAGGAGAAGAAAAGACTCTCCTCCCCCGTCCTCTTACGGGGGAGGTGGATCGGCGCTCTTTCTTGCGCCGAGCCGGAGGGGGCGCACAGCCGCGCGCTCACCGATACGGATTGCCCTCCGCCCTTTGCCGCACTCCGTCCGGGATGACTCAGGTGGGTCAGCCCGGACCCTTGATCTTTATTGGGGCGTTGATTGATTATGAGCCCAAGCTTCCAGACGGAGCCCTCCGCCATGAAGACGCCAACTGTGGAAGACGATCTGGCCAAGGCGCCCGCCGCCTTTCGCGCAGCTATCGGCATCGCCCGTGAGAACTGGGTCGCCGGCGACATGACCTTCGTCCTCCCTTCGGGCGGGGAGATACGGATCGAGGGAACCCAGCCGGGCCCGCAAGGGCGTCTGATCATTCACGACTACCGCTTCGTGCGCCGGGTGCTGGCCTCGGCCGACATCGGCTTTGGCGAAGGCTTCATCGCCGGCGAGTGGGACACCCCCGATCTTTCCGCCCTGCTCGAAGCCTTCACCCTCAATTTCGATCGCCTGGAGCAGCTGGTGGAGGGCAACGCCTGCATGCGGGCGGTGAACCTTCTGGCCCACGCGCTCAACCGCAACAGCCGGGGCGGGTCGCGGCGCAACATCCACGCCCACTACGACCTCGGCAACGCCTTCTACGCCCGCTGGCTCGACCCGAGCATGACCTATTCCTCGGCCCGCTTCGAGCGCGCCGGGCCAGCCCCTGACCGACGCCCAGACGCAACAAGTACGCCAGCCCTGGCGCGCGAGCATCGGCCTCGAGCCCGGCCACGAGCGTGCTGGAGATCGGCTGCGGCTGGGGCGGCTTCGCCGAGTTCGCCGCCCGCGAGGTCGGCGCCAAGGTCACCGGCGTCACCATCTCCCGCGCGCAGTACGACTTCGCCCGCAAGCCGCATGTTCGAGCAGGGCCTGGCCGACAAGGCCGACATCCGCCTGATCGACTATCGCGACGTCGAGGGCCGCTTCGACCGCGTCGCCTCCATCGAGATGTTCGAGGCGGTGGGCGAGGCCTACTGGCCGGCCTATTTCGACAAGATCGCGCGACGTGCTGGCGCCCGGCGGCCGCGCCGGCCTGCAGATCATCACCATCCGCGACGAGCTGTTCGAGCGACTACCGCAGCCGCTCGGACTTCATCCAGCAAGTACATCTTCCCCGGCGGCATGCTGCCCAGCGAAGCGCGCCTGCGGGAGGAGACCGACCGCGCCGGCCTGGACTGGAACGGCGATCGTCCGCTTCGGCCAGGACTACGCCGACACCCTGGCCGAATGGGCCGGCCGCTTCGAGGCGGCCTGGGACGACATCCGCCCGCTCGGCTTCGACGAGCGCTTCCGCCGGCTCTGGCGCTTCTACCTCAGCTACTGCGAGGCCGGCTTCCGCACCGAGCGGACCAACGTCGTCCAGCTCAGTCTCGCCAAGGCCTGACGCCGGTCTTCCCTTGCGCCGGAGCCCGTGCGCCTGCGATTTAGGCCGGCATGAGCCAAGCTTCCATCCGGGCCAGCGTCCTCGACGCCATCGGCGACACGCCGCTGATCCGCCTGAGCCGCGCCAGCGAGGCCACCGGCTGCGAGATCCTGGGCAAGGCCGAGTTCATGAACCCCGGCCAGTCGGTCAAGGACCGCGCCGCGCTCTTCATCATCCGCGACGCCGAGCGGCGCGGCCTGCTGCAGCCCGGCGGCCGGATCGTCGAGGGCACCGCCGGCAACACCGGCATCGGCCTGGCCATGGTCGCCGCGGCGCTGGGCTACCGCGCCACCATCGTCATCCCGCGCACCCAGAGCCAGGAGAAGAAGGACGCCATCCGCCTGCTGGGCGCCGAGCTGGTCGAGGTGGACGCCGTCCCCTACGCCAACCCCGACAACTACGTCCGCTATTCCGGGCGCCTGGCCGAGGAACTTGCCGCCAAGCGAGCCGGCCGGCGCGATCTGGGCCAACCAGTTCGACAATGTCGCCAACCGCCAGGCCCACATCGAGACCACCGGCCCGGAGATCTGGGCCCAGACCGGCGGCAAGATCGACGGCTTCATCTGCGCGGTCGGCTCCGGCGGCACCCTGGCCGGCGTCGCCATGGCCCTGCGCGAGCGCAACCCGGACATCGCCATCGGCCTGGCCGACCCGTTCGGCGCGGCGCTCTACGAACTAGTACGCCCACGGCGAGCTGAAGGCCGAGGGGACCTCGATCACCGAGGGCATCGGCCAGGGCCGCATCACCGCCAATCTGGAGGGCCTGAAGGTCGACTATCGCCTACCGGATCCCCGACGCCGAGATGCTGGAGGCGATCTATCGACCTGGCCGAGCACGAGGGCCTGGTGCATGGGCGGCTCGACCGGGATCAATGTCGCCGGCGCGATGCGCCTGGCCCGCGACCTCGGCCCCGGCAACACCATCGTGACCATCCTCTGCGACCACGGCTCGCGCTACCAGAGCAAGCTCTTCAACCCCGACTTCCTGCGCGAACGCGGCCTGCCGACGCCGCCCTGGCTGTGATCGCCATGACGACCCCCTCGTCTCCACCGCCTGGCTGGCCGAGCATCTGGACGACGCCGGATCTGGTCGTCATCGACGCCACCTGGTTCATGCCGGGAACGCCGCGCGACGCCCGCGCCGAGTACGCCGAGCGGCCATATCCCGGGCGCGGTGTTCTTCGACATCGACGAGATCACCGACCACGCCAATCCCCTGCCCCACATGCTGGCCGAGCCGGCGGACTTCGCCGTGGCCGCGCGGCGGCTGGGCGTCGACGCCGGACTCGACCGTCGTGGTCTACGACGCCCACGGCCTGTTCTCCGCGCCGCGGGTCTGGTGGAACTTCCGGGCCATGGGCCACGACGAGGTCTTCGTGCTGGACGGCGGCCTGCCGAATGGATCGCCGAGGGCCGTCCGATCGAGACCGGCTGGCGCGAGCGCGCCGCACGGCGACTTCAAGGCCCATCCCGACGCCGGACCTCGTGCGCGATCTCGAGGCCGGTGCGCGCGGCGTCTGAGCGACCGGTCGCGCCCAGGTGGTCGACGCCCGCGCCGCGGCGCGGTTCCCCGGCGAGGCGCCGGAGCCGCGCGCCGGCCTGCGCGCCGGCCACATGCCCGGCGCGCGCAACCTGCCCTCGGCGAGCCTGGTCGACGCCGAAGGAACGCTCATGGCCGACGCCGGCGATCCTGCGACAGCTGTTCGACGAGCGCCGGCGTCGACCTCGCCGCGCCGATCGTCACCACCTGCGGCTCCGGCGTCAGCGCCGCCTCCTGGCCCTGGCCCTGGCGCGGCTCGGCCGCGACGACGTCGCGGTCTACGACGGCTCCTGGACCGAATGGGGCGCGCCGCGACCGACACGCCCGGTCGGCGACCGGCGCTTGAGCCGCGGCGCGACAAGACCGTCGGCGAGGCCACCCGCCTGGTCCACGCCGGCCGCGGCGCCGGGGCCGCGCCGCGCACCGTCGGACCGCCGATCCAGAGCGGCTCGACCGTGCTCATGCCCGACGCCGCCGCGCTCTACGACGACGATGCGGTCACCTACGGCCGCGGCGGCCTGGCGTCCAGGACGCTGCTGGCCGCGGCCCTGGCCGAGCTGGAGGGCGCGACGGCGGTCCGGCTCTTCCCCTCCGGCCTCGCGGCCCTGACCGGCGCCATGCTGGCGGTGCTGCAAGGCCGGCGACGAGGTCCTGGTCGCCGACGCGTCTACAACCCCACCCGCCGGTTCTGCGACCGGGTGCTGAAGCGGTTCGGCGTCGCCGTCCGCTACTTTCCGCCGACGCTCGCGCCGGACGAGCTCATCGCCATGGCCGGCCCGGCCACGCGCCTGATCCTGCTGGAATCGCCCGGCTCGCTGACCTTCGAGATGCAGGACGCGCCCGCCATCGCCGCGCCTGGCGCGGGAGCGCGGCGTCCTCACCCTGATGGACAACACCTGGGCCGCCGGCCTGCTGTTTCAAGCCGCTGGACCACGGCGTCGATCTATCGGTCCAGGCCCTGACCAAATATGTCGGCGGCCACTCCGACGTCTTCATGGGCTGCGCCGCCACCCGCGATCCCGTCCTCGCCGAGAGCCTGGACCACGCCATCTGGGACTTCGGCTGGTCGGTGTCGCCCGAGGACGCCTATCAGATGCTGCGCGGCCTGCGCACCCTGCTCCACCCGCCTGGCGCGCCACGGCCAGAGCGCCCTCGCCATCGCCGAGTGGCTGCGCGACCAGCCCGAGGTCGCCGAGGTGCTCCATCCCGCCCTGCCCGGCGCGCCCGACCACGCGCTCTGGAAGCGCGACTACACCGGCGCGGCCGGCCTGTTCGCCATCGTCCTGCAAGCCCGTGCTCCGACGGCGCCGTCGACGCCTTCCTCGACGCCCTGACGCCTGTTCGGCCTCGGCTTCTCCTGGGGCGGCTTCGAAAGCCTGGCCCTCAACTGCGATCCCCAGTTCGACAAGCGCGTATGGGCGCCCAACCTCGGCGGACCCGCCATCCGCCTCAGCATCGGCCTGGAAGACCCGGAAGACCTCATCGCCGACCTGGAGCGCGGCTTCGAGGCGCTGGCCAGGGCTCCCGCCGGATAGGGCGCTGCGCCCAGGCGTGGTATGATCAGTTGATGAACGCCGCCGTACTTCTTGCCCGCATCAAGCTCGAACCCGGGAAGATGGGTGGAAAACCCACAATCCGCGGCCGACGGATTACGCCCGCCATGGTTCTGAACATGCTCGCCAACGAGGCGAGCCGGGAGGAGGTTCTTGAGGCCTATCCCGTGCTTGAGCCGGAGGACATCGACGCTTGCCTGCTCTACGCGGCGCGGCTGAGCGAGGTCGCGGCCATCGAGGGCATCACCATCCCCGCCGAATAGGGTGCGCGTCCTCGCCGACTCCAATATCGTCGCCCAGGCGGTTCGCGATATGCGGGCAGCCGGTCATGATGTGCTTTCGGCGGGTGAACGTCCGTCCGATCCTGGCGATGCCGCTTTATTGGCCGAGGCTGCCGCTCAAGGACGCGTCTTCATTACCAAGGACCACGACATTGGCATCCTGGTCCATCGCGACTCCCAACCGCACAGCGGTATTCTATTGGTGGATGACCTCGGCAACGCCGCGGCGGAATCGACGTTGATTCTCGCCAGCGCTTTCCTCGCACCGTCGCCAGCTCGCCGATCGGGCGTTCCTGCGGGTGGGAGTCGCTGGCGTCCGCAGATCATCAAGCTGAAGGCGGCCGCCCATGGCGACCCCGGCAGGACTCGAACCTGCAACCGTCCGCTTAGAAGGCGGATGCTCTATCCGGTTGAGCTACGGGGTCGAAGAGACGCCTCAGTGCGTCCAGGGCTGCTTGCGGCTGAAGCGAAGTTGTCGGCATAGGCCTTGATGATCTTTTTGGCGTTCCTGGTCGGCGATCACCTCGAAGGCGATGCCGTGGCGCTGGGCGTAGGCGACCGCCTCGTCGCGGGTGTCGAAGCGCAGCCGCACCTGGCCGTTCATGTCGGTCGACTGGGTCCAGCCCATCAGCGGGTCGGGCATCGCGCGCCGAGGCCGGCTCGAACTCCAGCTCCCAGACATGGGTCTTGGCCGTGCCCGACTGCATGGCGGTCTTGGCCGGGCGGTAGATGCGCGCGAGCATCGCCGTTCATCTCCAATCACGCCGGTGGCGCGGCAAGAGGTGGTCGGGGCGGCAGGATTCGAACCTGCGACCCTCTGCTCCCAAAGCAGATGCGCTACCAGGCTGCGCTACGCCCCGTCGGCCTCGCAAGAGGCGCGTCTCTTGCCACGCGTCCGCGCCGTTCGCAACGGACGCCGCTCAGCCGGGCCGGCGGCGCATCAGCTTGAAGACGCCGCTGGCCCGCGCCAGTTGCGCGCCGCCGACCTGGCCACGGCCCTCGGCGAAGGCGAGGTCGCGGGTGGCGCGGGTGAGCATGCGCCTCGCCGATCACCCATTCGCCGGCCCGGCCCATGTCGAGGAAGTCGACCGACAGATGCATGGTCACCGGGCGTGCCGCCGCTCGCCCGGGCCGCCGCGCCGGCCAGCAAGCCATCGAGGAAGGCCGACAGCATGCCGCCGTGGATCAGGCCGACGCCGTTGCAGTGGCGCGGCAGGGCGAAGAAGGCCTGGGTCGTCGCCTTCCGCGCGTCTCGCGATGATAGTAGGGGCCGTTGTGGGTGGTGAAGGCGCCGCGCCCGGCGGACGGAACGAACCCCGCCGGCGGCGACGGCGGCGCCGCCTCGCTCACTGCGGGAAGATCCGATTCGTCACCCGATCGCCCGGTAGCGCGCCCATCTCGGCCGCCCGCCCGCCGCGCACCTCCAGAACCCCCAGGCCGGGCCGCCCGAACCGATCGGCTTTTGCGAAAGGGGAACGGCGTTGTGGGCGATGGAGATGATTCGCCCATCGGCGCCGATGAAGATCATGTCGAGCGGGATGAGGGTGTTCTTCATCCAGAACGCCACCGGCTGGGCCTTCTTGAAGTCGAACAGCATGCCCTTGTCCGGCGCCAGGCTCTTGCGGAACATCAGTCCCCGCTCGCGCGTGGCGTCGGTGTCGGCGATCTCGACCTGGAAATCGAACACCCCCTTGGACGTCACCACCTGCAGCGGTTCCACCGCCAGCGGGGTCTGCTCGGCCTGGGCCGACCAGCCGTAGGAAAGGAAGAGCGTCGCCAGCACCAGCGACAAGGCGCGCGAAAACGCGTGGGGGATCGGTCTCAAGGAAGGCGCTCCAGGGCGGCTAAGAACAGCCTCAACCCTGGCCCACTTCGATCTCCGCCACCACCAGACCCTTGGGCCCTTCGGCGAATCGCACCTTCACCTCTTCGCCGGGCTGCAGATCCTCCAGGCCGCAGCGGCGCAGGGTTTCGATGTGGACGAAGATATCGCCGGGCGCCTGGTCGCGGACCACGAAGCCGTAGCCCTTGGTGCGGTTGAACCACTTCACCTTGGCCCGCTCGAGCGGGCCGCGTGGCGGCGGCGGGGCGTGGCGGCAGGCTATCGAGGCCATGGCCGTTGGCGCGCTCGCGGGGCCTCGCCGGCGCGCGGTCTTCGAACTGGCGGTCGCGCCGCCGGCGTCTTCGAAGACGCGGCGGGGCGCGGCGCCCTGGGCGGCGTGTCGCTCTCGTCCAGCTCGACGATCTCGGCCACCTGCCAGCCCTTGGGCCGCTTGACCACGTCGCAGACGATGATCGCGCCTTCGCCGGCGCGCCTCGCGGCCGATGGCGCGCAAGGACGTGACGTGCAGGAGCACGTCCTTGAGCCCGGTCTGGCCAGGGTCGTCGGGCACGATGAAGCCGTATCCCTTGCCGGCGTCGAACCACTTGACGCGACCGCTGATCCGCACGACCTGTTCGTGCGCCTCCGGGCCGTCAAAATCGTAATCTGACATCGCCCCCTCGGCGCCGCCTGGGGAATGAACAAATGGGACTGAGCCCGGCGGTTGGCGGACATTTCTGCGGGAACGGTTTATGCGTCAACGGCGCGGATGGGGGGCGCGCGCATTGGTCGCAGAGGCCCAAAAGGGGTCAAATGACCCAGAAATCGGGGATCGTGGCAGGCCCTAGGGGAGTCGAACCCCTCTTCCCAGATTGAAAATCTGATGTCCTAACCGATAGACGAAGGGCCCGGCCGGCGAGGAGCGGCGGATATATCCGCGCGACCCCAGGGCGTGCAAGCCGCGCCAGGCCTGCGGTCCGACTATGGCGCCGTCAGACCATGCGCGGGTCGGCGACGTCCTCGATCTCCAGCTCCACGCCCTCGCGGCCGTTCCAGTCGTCGGCCTTCAGCTTGCCGGCCGACGTGCAGCGAGCCGCCGCCGGCCAGCAGGCGCTCGGCCGATCGGCGTGTCGGCGCCGCGCCAGGCCACGGCCCGCAGCGCCGCGCCCGCCGCCGTCGACCAGGGTGCAGCGGACGTGGCCGCCGCGCAGCGGCATGGCGCTGCTCGACCCGCACGTCGGCCAGGGCGAACATCGGCTCGGGATTGCCCGGGCCGAACGGCGCCAGGCGCTGGAACGCCTCGATCAGGGCCGCGCGGCGCGCGCCGGGCGTGATCAGGGCGTCGATCTCCAGGGCGTCCTCCGCCTCGGCGCTCGGCCATCTCGCCGGCGAGGCGCTCGCACAGGAAGGCGCGGAACTCGGGGACGGCCGCCGGGCCGCATGGTCAGGCCCGCGGCCATGGCGTGGCCGCCGCCGGCCAGCAGCAGGCCCTCGTCGAAGGCCGCCTGGATCGCGCGGCCGAGGTTCACGCCCGGCTGGGAGCGGCCCGAGCCCTTGCCGATGTCCGCGGCGCGATCGAGGCCGATGACCACCACCGGCCTGCGGTAGCGCTCGCGCAGGCGGCCGGCGACGATGCCGATCACGCCCGGATGCCAGCCCTCCGCCGCCACGACGATGGCCGGCGCGGCGGGATCGAAGTTGCTGTCGCGGCTCGATGGCCGAGGCGGCGGCGTCGGTGATCCGCCGCTCGACCTCCTTGCGCTCGGCGTTGAGCGCGTCGAGCTGCCTGGCCAGGCCAGCGGCCTCGGCCGGATCGTCGGTGGACGAGCAGCCGCGCGCCCAGATCGGCGCGGCCGATCCGCCCGCCGGCGTTGATCCGGGGGCCGAGGATGAAGCCGGCGTGGAAGACGCTGGCCTCGGCCCGCTTGGCGCCGGCCACCTCCATCAGCGCCGCCAGCCCGGGATTGGCCCAGCCCGACATCACCTTCAGGCCCTGGGCTGCCAGGGCGCGGTTGAAGCCGACCAGCTGGGTGACGTCGCAGATGGCGCCCAGCGCCGCCAGGTCGAGCCATTGGCGCAGGTCCGGCTCCGGCCGATCGGCGAACAGGCCCCGCCGCCGCGCCTCGCGGTTGAGCGCCGCCAGCAGCACGAAGGTGACGCCGGCCGCCGCCAGCACGCCCTGGCCCGAGGCGCAGTCGGGCCGGTTGGGATTGACCAGGGCCGCGCCGTCCGGCGGCGTCTCGCGCATCAGGTGGTGGTCGATCACCACCACCTCCAGGCCGATCTCGGCGGCCGCCGCCAGCGCGTCGTGGGCCGCCGCGCCGCAGTCGACGGTGACCACCAGCTCGGCGCCCTCGCTCGCGCAGGCGGCGGAAGGCGGCGGGGCTCGGGCCATAGCCCTCGGTCAGCCGGTCGGGCACATAGATCGGCAGCTCCTGGCCCATGGCGCGGAACCAGCGCACCAGCTGGGCGGCGCTGGAGGCGCCGTCGACGTCGTAGTCGGCGAACACGACCATCGGCCGGTCGCTGCTCGAGGGCGTCGACCAGCAGGCGCGCGGCCTCGTCCATGTCGGCGAAGCTCGACGGATCGGGAAACAGCGCCTTCAGCGTCGGGCGCAGGAAGGTCTCGCCGTCCTCGGCGGCGCACCCCGCGCGACGCCAGGGCCCGGGCCAGCGGCTCCGACAGGCCGATGCGCTGGCCTGATGCTCGCGGACGATCGCTCGGATCGGCCGGCCGCGTCGCGCCAGCGCCGGCCGGTGAGCGAGCGCGCGACGCCCAGGAAGCCCGGCGGCTCTGCGCCGCCGTCGGCCGCCATCAGAGGCGCCGCTTCATCCGCACTTCGCGCACCGTGCCGGTGGCGGAGTTCATCACCAGGGTGTGGGTGTGGACGAAGCCGCCGCGATCTTGCACGCCGTCCAGCAGGGCGCCGTTGGTGACGCCGGTGGCGGCGAAGATGGCGTCGGCGCGCACCATCTCGTGCAGGTCGTACTTCTTGTCGAGATCGGTGATGCCGTGGCCCTTGGCCCGCGCGCGCTCGTCGGCGTTGCGGAACACCAGCCGGCCCTGGAACTGGCCGCCGACGCATTTCAGCGCCGCGCAGGCCAGCACGCCCTCGGGCGCGCCGCCCTGGCCGACATAGATGTCGACGCCGGTGTCGGGATCGGCGGTGTTGATCACGCCGGCCACGTCGCCGTCGGTGATCAGGTGCACCCGGGCCCCGACCTCGCGCAGCGAGGCGATGATTTCGGCGTGGCGCGGACGGTCGAGCACGCAGACCGTGATCTCGGCGACATCGACGCCCTTGGCCTCGGCCAGGGCCTGGGCGTTCTCCGCCGGCGCTGCGTCCAGGTCGATCACGCCCGTCGGGATAGCCCGGCCCGCAGGCGATCTTGTCCATATAGGTGTCGGGCGCGTTGCAGCATGGTGCCGCCGGGCGCCCAGGCCATCACCGCCAGGGCGTTGGCCATGGCCTTGGCGGTCAGGGTGGTGCCTTCCAGCGGGATCGAGGGCGATGTCGATGCGCGGGCCGCCGCCCCTGCCGACCTTCTCGCCGATGTAGAGCATCGGCGCCTCGTCGCGCTCGCCCTCGCCGATGACGATCACGCCGTCGATGGCGCAGCTCGTTCAGCGCCGTGCGCATGGCGTCGACGGCGGCCTGGTCGGCGGCCTTCTCGTCGCCGCGGCCGGCCAGCGCCCAGGCGGCGATGGCGGCGGCCTCGGCGCACCCGCACCGCGTCCATGCACCAGCGCGCGGTCAAGAACCTGATCGGCCATTCGTGCTCTCCCTGCCTCGGCATGTCATGCGTCGGGATTCTCAGATCCGCGCGATGCGGATCAGGCGCGGCGGCTCGAGCAACGCCGGCAGGGCCGACATGCGCCGCACCGCCTCGCTTAGCACCGACTTCGAGCGCCGCGTGGGTGGTCAGCACGATCGGCACGCCGCCGGCGTCCGCCACCGGCTTCTGCAGGAAGCTGTCGATCGAGACGCCGGCCTCGGCCAGGGTCTCGGAGACCGCGGCGATCACGCCCGGCTCGTCCCGCACCATCAGGCGCAGATAGGCGCGGCACTGGACCGTGGCGGCATCGACCGGCGTGAAGGGCTCGCAGGGCGTCGGCCGGGCGCCTGGAACACCGGCCGCCGCGCGCCGGTCATCACGTCGGCGATGTCGGCGGCCACGGCGGCGGCGGTCGGGCCGCCGCCGGCCCCGGGCCCCTGGACGAAGATGCGGCCGATCCGCTCGCCCTCGATGAAGAGGGCGTTCAGCGCGCCGCCGGCCTGGGCCAGCGGATGGTCGAGCGGCGCCAGCGCCGGATGCACGCGCACCGAGACGCCCGTCGGCCGACCGCGTCGGCCGAGGCGACCAGCTTGATGCGGTAGCCGAGGTCCTTGGCCAGGCGGATGTCCAGCAGCTCGATCGCCTCGATCCCCTCGATCTCGGCCGCCGCGAAGGTCGGGCGCGCAGCCGAAGGCCAGGGCGGCCAGGATGGTGATCTTGTGGCCGGCGTCGAAGCCGCCGACGTCCATGGTCGGGATCGGCCTCGGCGTAGCCCAGCCGCTGGGCCTCGGCCAGCACCTCGGCGAAGGCGCGCGCCCGAGGCCTCCATCTCGGTCAGGATGTAGTTGCAGGTGCCGTTGAGGATGCCGGCGACCGGCGTCGACCTCGTCGCCGACCATGGCCTCGCGCAGCATCTTCACCGCCGGCGTGCCGCCCATCACCGCCGCCTCGAACAGCAGCGGCGCGCCCTTGGCCTCGGCCAGCGCCGCCAGCTCGGCGCCGTGCTCGGCGATCAGCGCCTTGTTGGCGGTGACCACCGGCTTGCCGGCCTCGCAGCGCCGCCTCGACCGCGGCCTTGGCCGCGCCCGTCGGAGCCGCCGATCAGCTCGACGAAGACGTCGTTGTCCGGCGAGGCCGCCAGCGCCACCGGATCGTCGAACCAGGTCAGGGCGTTGATCCCGGCCGCCGCGGTCGTCGCGCCGCGACGGGCGCTGACGCCGGTGACGTGACCGCGCCGCCGGCCGGCGCGAAGGCCGGCCGCTCGGTCAGATAGTTCGACCAGGCCCGCGCCCACGGTGCCCAGGCCGGCGACGCCGAGCCGCCATTCCCTGGCGCCGCTCATGGGACCTCCGGCCGTTGTCGCGCGCGCGGCTCAGGATCTGGCCGGACTGGTCGAGGAACCGCTTCACGTTGCGCGCGGCCTGGCGGATGCGGTGCTCGTTCTCCACCAGGCCGATGCGCACATAGCCCTCGCCGTACTCGCCGAACGCCACGCCCGGCGCGACGGCGACGCCCGCCTCCTCGATCAGCAGCTTGGCGAACAGCATCGAGCCGGCCTCCTGGAAGGCCTCGGGCAGCGGCGCCCAGGCGAACATCGAGGCCGGCGGCGACGGGATATCCCAGCCGGCGCGGGCCATGGACGCGACCAGCACGTCGCGGCGCGACTTGTAGATGGCGCGGATCTCGTCGACGCAGTCCTGCGGGCCGTTCAGCGCCGCCGCGGCCGCCACCTGGATCGGGGTGAAGGCGCCGTAGTCGAGATAGGACTTCACCCGCGCCAGGGCCGCGCACATCCGCGCGTTGCCCACCACCATGCCCGACCCGCCAGCCGGCCATGGCGTAGGTCTTGGAGAGGCGAGTTCACCTCGACGGCGATGTCCTGCGCGCCCTCCACCTGCAGGATCGAGGGCGGCGGATTGTCGTCGAAGTAGATCTCCGAATAGGCGATGTCGGACAGCACCAGCATGTCGTGCTTCTTGGCCAGGGCCACCACGTCCTTGTAGAAGTCCAGGTCGACCCACTGGGCGGTGGGGTTCGACGGATAGCTGACGATCAGCACGCTGGCCGGCGGCGCCGAGTGGCGCACCGCCCGGCTGACGCCGGACGAGATACTCCTCGGGCGAGAGCGCCGGCACGTGGCGGATCACCCCGCCGGCCATGATGAAGCCGTAGGCGTGGATCGGATAGGCGGGGTTGGGGCAGATGATCACGTCGCCGGGCGCGGTCAGCGCCTGGGCGAGGTTGGCGAAGCCCTCCTTGGAGCCCAGGGTGGCGATCACCTCGGTGTCGGGGTTCAGCTTCACGCCGAAGCGGCGGTCGTAGTAGCCGGCCATGGCCCGGCGCAGGCCGGGGATGCCCTTGGAGGCCGAATAGCGGCCGGACTTCGGGTCGCGGGCGGTCTCGATCAGCTTGTCGACGATGTGCTTGGGCGTCGGCATGTCGGGATTGCCCATGCCGAAGTCGATGATGTCGACGCCCTCGGCGCGCAGGCGCGCCTTGAGGCGGTTGACCTCCTCGAACACGTAGGGCGGCAGGCGGCGGATGCGGTGGAAGTCGGGGGTCATGAGCCTTTGCCGCCCGGTCGGCGGCGTCTGCGGGATTCGTGGGAAGGCCCGTGGGCCGTGAAACGCCCAACTGGGCCAAGGGCATGGATAGACTCGCGCGCGGAGTCCGCCAAGCCGGTTTGCGGTGAGCTCAGCCCTCGCCGGTCACCTCGGCGGCGAGGGCGGCGTAGCTCGCTCGCGGGCGTCACGGATGAAGGCCTGGGTGTCGGCGTCGCCCGGGGTCGGGAACGGCGGCGGCGGCGCGGCCTGGCGCTTGGCGCGGTTCGCGAAGGCGGTCGGTGTCCCCGTCAAGGTGGAAGGTGCTGGGCGCCGTCCTGGCGACGACATAGGCGCCGGCCTGCCGGGTCTGGACCACCGCGACCTTGAAGTCTCCGCCTGTCCGCACGTCGGTCGGCGCCGGCGGGATCGAGCAGAAGCTCGGATAGGCCTGCCTGGCGGGCGAGCGCCACATCGGAAGCGACGATCGGCGATCGGGCTTGGACGGCGCGGGCGTGGCGCAGGGATCGGCCGCCAGCGCCGGAGAGACCAGCGCGCACCACGCCAGGCCGCACGCAGATCGCGCGCGTCATTGCAAAACTAGGCGCAAGGTCTTTCATTAGATGCAAAGCCATAGGCCACGGCGGCGCTCGGCGGAAGAGCGGGCCGAAGAGGAATGCAGGGAGACAAGCGTGAGCGACACGAGGACCGAGAAGCCGGCCAGATCGGCTCGCCGTCGACCCGCCGCAGGGGCCACGGCGGCGCCCAAGGCTCAAGCCAAGGCGCCGGCGGCTGAGCCGACCTCCGCGTCCGCTTCGCGCGTCGGCGCCGCAGCATCGGCCAAGGCCTTCGAATCTTCTGACCGACGATCAGCGCGCTGGCGCTGGAAAAGCTCTCGCTCAACCTCGCCCGCGCGGCCATGACCGCCCAGGGCGCCATCGCCGAGGCGGCGCTGCGCCAGGCCGACCGGCCCGCCGCCCTGACGCCCGACCCTTTCCACGTCGGCCCCGGCGCTGACCGAGGTGATGGGCCGGCTGGCCGCTCAGCCCGACCGGCTGATGCGCGCCCAGGCCGACCTGTTCGCCCGCTACATGGACCTGTGGCAGGCCACCGCGCCGGCGCGGCCGGGCGGCGAGACCGCCGAGCCGGTCGCGGCGCCGGCCAAGGGCGACAAGCGCTTCACCGATCCCGACTGGACGGACAACCCGGTGTTCGACGTGATCAAGCAGTCCTACCTGCTCACCTCCGACTGGCTGAACGAGCTGGTCGGCGGGGTCGAGGCGTCGAGCCGATGACCAAGCGCCGGGTCGAGTTCTTCACCAAGATGCTGACCGACGCCTTCTCGCCGTCGAACTTCCTGCTCTCCAACCCCGCGGCCCTGCGCGAGGTCGATGGCAGACCAGCGGCGAGAGCCTGGTGCAGGGGCATGGAGAACTTCGCCGCCGACCTGGAGCGCGGCGGCGGCCAGCTGTCCATCAGCCAGACCGACTTCGAGCAGTTCAAGGTCGGCGAGAACGTCGCCACCGCGCCCGGCAAGGTCGTCTTCCAGAACGAGCATCATCCAGCTGCTGCAGTTCTCGCCGACCACCGAGACGGTGTGCGAGATCCCGCTGCTGATCTTCCCGCCGTGGATCAACAAGTTCTACATCCTCGACCTGCGGCCCGAGAACTCGATGATCCGCTGGCTGACCGGCCAGGGCTTCACGGTGTTCGTCACCTCCTGGGTCAATCCGGACGCCGAGCTCGCCGACCAAGACCTTCGAGGACTACATGCGACGAGGGCATCTACGCCGCCATCGAGGCGGTGATGACGCCAGACCGGCGTCGACGACGGTCAACACCGTCGGCTACTGCATCGGCGGCACCCTGCTCTCCTGCGCCCTGGCCCACATGGCGGCGCGACGGCGACAAGCGCGATCGCCTCGGCCACCTTCTTCGCCGCCCAGCAGGACTTCTCCGAGGCCGGCGACCTGCTGCTCTTCACCAACGAGGACTGGCTGAAGGACCTCGAGAAGCAGATGGACGCCGGCGGCGGCGTGCTGTCCGGCCAGACCATGGCCGACACCTTCAACGCGCTGCGCGCCAACGACCTGATCTGGTCGTTCTTCGTCAACAACTACCTGATGGGCAAGGAGCCCAGGCCCTTCGACCTGCTGTTCTGGAACTCCGACCAGACGCGCATGCCCAAGACGCTGCACCTGTACTATCTGCGCAAGTTCTATCAGGACAACGCGCTGGCGAAGGGCGAGCTGGTGCTCGACGGCGTGCAGCTCGACCTCGGCAAGGTGAAGACGCCGATCTACGTCCAGTCCTCGCAAGGAGGACCACATCGCGCCCGGCCCGCTCGGTCTACAAGGGCGCGCAGGCTGTTCGGCGGCCCGGTCACCTTCACCCTGGCGGGCTCCGGCCACATCGCCGGCGTGATCAACCGCGCCGGCCGCCAAGAAGTACCAGCACTGGACCAACGCCGCGCTGCCGCCGACCCTCGAGGAATGGCATGGCCGGCGCCGCCGAGCATCCCGGCTCCTGGTGGCCGCACTGGGAAGCGTGGCTGGCGCCGAAATCGGGCAAGAAGGTTCCCGCCCGCGATCCGGCCAAGGGGCCGCTGAAGCCGATCGAGGACGCGCCGGGCAGCTTCGTGAAGGTCAGGTCCTGATCGGCGTCAGGCCGCGGTAAACTTGAGCGCCACGCCATTGTTGCAATAGCGCAGACCCGTCGGCGCCGGGCCGTCCTCGAACACATGGCCCTGGTGGCCCAGGCACTGGGCGCAGTGGTATTCGGTGCGCGGAAACGCCAGGGAGAAGTCGGTTTTCTTGCCGAGCGCGCCCTTGATGGCGGTGTAGAAGCTCGGCCAGCCGGTGCCGGAGTCGTACTTCCATTCCGATTTGAAGAGCGGCAGTCCGCAGCCCAGGCAAGCGAAGGTCCCGGCGCGATGCTCGTTCAACAAGGGGCTGGTGAAGGCGTATTCGGTCCCGGCCTGCCGCAGGACGTCAAACGCGGGCGGCGAAAGACGCTTTTTCCAGTCGGCTTCGGTGAGCTTGCGCCACGGAGACGCGGCGTAGGCGTCCGGCGCCGCCAGGCCGGCGACCGGCGTGAGGGCGGTGAGCGCCAGGGCGCTCAGAAGCAAGTTGCGGCGATCGAGCGGGGTCATTGAGGCGGTCATGCCCCTTATACGAACGAGACGCGCCGAAGGTTACCCGCAGGCGGCGATACCGTCGACCAGGCCGGTTTCCGGCGCCAGACCCAGCATCAGATTGAGGTTCTGAACGGCCGCGCCCGAGGCGCCTTTCTCCAGATTGTCGAGGATGGCGACCAGTCTGGCTTGCCCTAGCGCCTCCGAGCCGAACACGTGCAGGCGCATGCGATTGGTCCCGTTGAGCATCTCCGGATCGAGCGCGGCGGCCGCGGCCGTCTCTTCCAAGGGCGCGACCTCGACAAAAGCCTGACCGGCATAGGTGTTCGCCAGGGCGTCGTGGACATCCGCCAGGCGCGGCCGGCCGGGCATGGCCTCCAGAGGCAAAGGCACTTCCACCGCCATGCCTTCGAAGAACCGCCCCACGGACGGGCTGAACAAGGGCGAGCGATCCAGGCGCGCGTGCACCCTCATCTCCGGGACGTGTTTATGGTTCAAGTTCAAGGCATAAGAACGAAATACTGATGTCGTGTGACCAGGCGCGCCGGCGTCTTCGAATTCGGCGATCATCGTCTTTCCGCCGCCCGAATAGCCCGAGACGGCGTTGACGCTGACGGGCCAGTCGCTGGCCAGGACGCCGCTCTCCACCAGCGGCCTCACCAGGGCGATGAAGCCGGTGGCGTAGCAACCGGGATTGGAGACGCGCCGCGCCGAGGCGATGCGCGCGTCATGCCCCGCCGCCATCTCGGGAAAGCCATAGATCCAGTCCGGCGCCACCCGATGCGCCGTGGAGGCGTCGATGATGCGGACGGCGGGGTTATCCACCATCGCCACGGCCTCGCGCGCGGCGTCGTCGGGCAGGCACAGGATCACCGCGTCGGCGGCGTTCAGCAGCTCGCGGCGCGCGCCGGCGTCCTTGCGCCGATCGGCCTCGATCGAAAGCAGCCGCAGGTCGCGGCGGCCCTCCAGCCGCTGGCGAATCCGCAGTCCCGTGGTGCCGGCCTCGCCATCGATGAACACGGTCGCGACCATGTCCGCCTCCGCGTGTTGTGGTCCAGAACGAGAAAAGGGGCGCTTCGGTTCTCCCGAAGCGCCCCGTGTGAACAGGTGAAGATCAGTCGCTGATCAGCGCTTGGAGAACTGGAAGCTGCGGCGGGCCTTGGCCTTGCCGTACTTCTTGCGCTCGACCACGCGGCTGTCGCGGGTCAGGAAGCCGTGCGGCTTCAGGACGGCGCGCAGGCCGGGCTCGTAGTAGGTCAGGGCCTTGGAGAGGCCGTGGCGCACCGCGCCGGCCTGGCCGGAGAGGCCCGAGCCTTGCACCGTGACGACCACGTCGAACTGGCCCAGGCGGTCGGAGACCTGCAGCGGCTGGGCGATCATCATGCGCAGCACCGGGCCGGGCGAAATAGACTTCCTGGTCGCGGCCGTTGATGGTGATCGTGCCCTTGCCGGGCTTGATCCAGACCCGGGCGATGGCGTTCTTGCGCTTGCCGGTGGCGTAGGCGCGGCCCTGGGCGTCGATCTGCGGCTCGGGCGCCGCTTCGGCGACGGGATTGGACGACAGGCTCTTGCAGCGCCTCGAGGCCGTGGGTGTCGGACATGCTCTATTGGCTCCGGACGTTCTTGGCGTTCAGCGCGTCGAAGTCGATGACTTCGGGCGCTTGCGCCTCATGGGGATGCTCGGCGCTGTTGTAGATGCGCAGGTGGGTCAGCTGCTTGCGGGCCAGGGGGCTTTCCTTGGGCAGCATGCGCTCGACGGCCTTTTCCAGGATGCGCTCGGGGAACTTGCCGGCGAGGATCTCGCCGGCGGTGCGCTCCTTGATGCCGCCCGGATGGCCGGTGTGCCAGTAGTAGGTCTTCTGCTCGAGCTTGCGGCCGGTGAACTTCACCTTGTCGGCGTTGATCGACCACGACATAGTCGCCGCAGTCGACGTGCGGGGTGTAGTCGGGCCGGTGCTTGCCGCGCAGGCGCATGGCGATGAAGGTCGCCAGGCGGCCGACCACGGCGTTCTCGGCGTCGATCACGATCCACTTCTTCTCGACGTCGGCGGATTTCAGATAGCTGGTGGTCTTGGTGGTCATGACGAAATTCCATGGATCGGCGGCGCGACCGATGGGGCGGACGCCGGAGTGAGGGCGGGCGGATACAGGGGCCTCCGCGCGGTGTCAAGGAAAAGATTGCAGCGCCATGGCCATAAACACCAAAGAAAACAGCATCTTCAGTTATATGGTAATATGATACCGTCTAAATTCGCCGGGCGCGCCAGGCGAAAGTGGTCGCCGTCGCCAGCAACAGCGCGGCGGTCGCCTGGTGGGCCAAGGCCATGGCCAGAGGCACGCCCCAGACAAGGGTTCCGATCCCGAGCATGACCTGGACCGTCAGGAGGCCTGCCGCCAGCACCGCAAGTCTCCGAACCGGCGGCGGCGTTGTGCGGCGACCCGCGGCGGACACCGCCATGGCCAGCCCCCCGGCCGATAGCGTGTAAGCCAGGACTCGGTGATTGAACTGAACCGCCGAGGCGTTGTGGGCGAGCGTCGACCACAACCCCCCCGCCCAATAGTCGTCCGGAACAAACCGGCCCGCCATCAGCGGCCAGTCGTTGTCGATCAGGCCGGCCTTGTTTCCCGCCACCAGGGCGCCCAGCAGGCATTGCAGGAAAACGCCGAGCGCGAAGGCGGCCGAAGCCCAGGTCCAGCCGTCGCGCCTCGCCGCCCGCGCCGGCCCCTTCCAGGCCTCGAGTCCGATCCAGATCAGCGAGACGAACAGGATCAGCGCCAGGCCCAGATGCGTCGCCAGCCGCTCCGGCGCCACCGAGAGCCGGGCTTCCAAGCCGCTCTTGACCATCCACCAGCCCACGGCGCCCTGCAGGCCGCCCAGGCAGAAGAGAACCGCGCAGCGCCAGATCAACCGTCGTGGCAGCCGGCGCATGGCCAGCAGCGCCACGAACGGCGCGAAGAACACCACGCCCAGAAGCCGGCCCAAAAGGCGGTGCGACCATTCCCACCAGAAAATGAACTGGAATTCGCCAAGGCTCATCCCCCGGTTCACCAGCCGATATTGCGGCGTCGCCCGATAGAGATCGAAGGCGTGGGCCCAGGCCTGCGGGTTCAGCGGCGGGATCGCCCCGGCGATCGGGTCCCACTGGGTGATCGAAAGGCCCGAGCCGGTGAGCCGCGTCGCGCCGCCCACGACCACCATGGCCAGCACGATGGCGGCGACCGTGAACAGCCACACGGCGGTGGCGATCGAACGCTCCTGGCTGGCCAATCCCCCGGTCGCGGAGATCGGGACTGTTTTGCTGATGGCGGTGGCGCTCACGTCGATCCTGTCCTGGCGGCGTCCTAAAGCCGCTCCCCGGTTCGGGCAAGCCGCCTTCCTCTCGATTGAAGCGGTCACGGGCGGCTGGTAAGGCCAGTGGAACAATCCAGATGAGGAAACCGCATGCCCGCGTCCAATGGTGATTTCTCCCGCGCCATCCTGCCGATTCCCGACGCCAAGTACGTCGGCCTCACCACCTACGACGCCAAGGACCCCAACACCCACTATCCGCCGATAAAGCCGCTGCGGCCGCCGGCCGGCGCGCCCAATGTGATCATCTTCCTGGTCGACGACGCCGGCTTTGGCTCATCGTCCGTGTTCGGCGGGCCGTGCCATACGCCCAATTTCGAGAAGCTGGCCGCCAACGGCGTCAAATACACCCGCTTCCACACCACCGCCCTGTGCTCGCCGACCCGCGCCGCCCTCCTCTCCGGCCGCAACCACCACTCGGTGGGCATGGGCGCCATCACCGAGATGGGCACCTCAGCCCCCGGCAACAGCGGCGTTCGGCCCAAGGACAAGGCGGCCCTGGCCGAGATCCTCAAGCTCAACGGCTTCTCCACCGCCCAGTTCGGCAAGTGCCACGAGGTGCCGTTCTGGGAGGTCTCCCCCATGGGCCCCTTCACCCAATGGCCCACGGGATCGGGGTTCGAGAAGTTCTATGGCTTCGTCGGCGGCGAGGCCAACCAGTACGCCCCCGGCCTCTACGACGGCACCAAGGCCGTCGAGCCGCCGCGCACGCCCGAGGAAGGCTACACCCTCAACGAGGACCTCGCCGACCAGGCCATCACCTGGATCCGCCAGCAGAAGGCGCTGGTGCGCGACAAGCCGTTCTTTGTCTACTACGCCCCTGGGGCCACCCACGCCCCGCACCATGTGCCGCCCGAATGGTCCGACAAGTACAAGGGCAAGTTCGACGGCGGCTGGGACAAGCTGCGCGAGGAAAGCCTGGCGCGCCAGAAAGCCCTGGGCGTCATCCCGAACGACGCCGTGCTCACCGCCCGCCCTGACGAAATCCCCGCCTGGGACGAGATGGAGTCCGAGCTCAAGCCGGTTCTCGCCCGGCAGATGGAAATCTACGCCGGCTTCATGGAGCAGACCGACCACCACATCGGCCGGGTGATCGACGCCCTGGACGACCTGGGCATCCTCGACGAAACCCTCATCTATCTGATCGTCGGCGACAACGGCGCCTCGGCCGAAGGTACGATCAACGGCTGTTTCAACGAGATGTGCGTCCTCAACGGCATGGCCGGCATCGAGACGGTGGAGTTCCTCAAGAGCAAGATCGACGATTTCGGCACGCCCAAAGCCTACAACCACTATGCCGTGGGCTGGGCTCACGCCCTCTGCGCGCCCTATCAATGGACCAAGCAGATCGCTTCGCACTGGGGCGGCACGCGCAACGGCGCCATCGTCCATTGGCCGGCGAAGATCACCGACAGGGGCGGGGTGAGGCACCAGTTCCACCACGTCATCGACGTGGCCAAGACCATTCTCGAGGTCTGCGACCTACCCGAGCCGGCGATCGTCAACTCCATCGCCCAGGCGCCGTTCGAGGGGGTCAGCATGACGCCCACCTTTACCGACGCCAAAGCGCCGGAGACCCACCTCGTCCAGTATTTCGAGATGATGGGCAACAGGGGCGTTTACCATAACGGCTGGACCGCCTGCACCCGGCACCGCACGCCTTGGAAGGCCGACGCGCCTCCGCCGTTCGATGAGGACGTCTGGGAGCTCTACGCCCCCGACGACTGGACCCAGTCGCGCAACCTGGCCAAGGAGAATCCCAAGAAGCTGGCCGAACTGCAGCGCCTGTGGCTGATCGAAGCGGTGAAATACAATGTGGTGCCGCTGGACGATCGCGGCTTCGAGCGGATCAATCCTGACATCGCCGGCCGGCCGCAGATCATTACCGGCGACAGCCAACTGTTGTTTGAAGGCATGCGGGTCAGCGAAGCCTGTGTTCTGACCCTCAAGAACAAGTCCCATTCGGTGACGGCCCAGCTCACCGTGCCGCAAAGCGGCGCCCAGGGCGTGATCGTCACCCAGGGCGGTTTCGCCGGCGGCTGGACCCTCTACGCCAAGGAAGGCAAGCTCAGGTATTGCTACAACTTCTTTGGCATCCAGCACTTCATCATCGGCGCCGACAGGCCGATCCCGGCCGGTGACCATCAGGTGCGGATGGAGTTCAAATACGACGGCGGCGGCCTCGCCAAGGGCGGCGATGTCACCCTCTATTACGATGGCGAAGCGGTGGGGAGCGGCCGGGTCGAGAGGACCCAGCCCATGGGCTATTCCGCCGATGAGGCCTGCGATGTCGGATCGGACACCGGTTCACCCGCCTCGCCGGAATATGGCGCCACCGGCAATGCCTTCAGCGGCAAGATCCACTGGGTGCAGATCGATCTCGGCGACGACGACCACAGCCACCTGATCACGCCGGCCCAGCGGCTGAGCCTGGCGATGGGCAAGCAATAGGCCCGGTGGCGACAATCCTTGGAGGAACATCGTGGCCGAGGCTCCGATCTGGCAGTGGTCCGCCGTCCAAACAGCCGCCGCCATCAAGGCGGGCAAGGTCTCGGCGCAGGAGGTGACGAGCGCTCACATCGCCCGTCTGCGCGCCGCCAATCCGGACCTAAACGCCGTGGTCGTGGACCTCACCGAGCAAGCGCTCGAGACCGCCAAGGCGGCTGACGCCCATCAGGCCGCCGGCGGCGTGCTTGGCGATCTGCACGGCGTTCCGGTGACCATCAAGATCAATATCGATGTCGAGGGTCAGGCCAACTCGAACGGCGTCGTCGCCTTCTCCGAAAACATCGCCCCCAGCGACTCGCCGGTCACGGCCAACCTCACGGCCGCCGGCGCGGTGATCCTGGGGATGACCAACACCCCCGAGTTCTCCATGCGCTGGTTCACCGACAACCGCCTGCATGGCCTCACCCTCAATCCCTGGGACAAGGCCATCACCTGCGGCGGTTCGTCCGGCGGCGCGGGCGCCTCGGTGGCGGCGGGCATCGGCGCCATCGCCCACGGCAACGATATCGGCGGCTCCCTGCGCTGGCCGGCCTATTGCAATGGCGTGGCGACCATCAAATCCACCCAAGGAAGGATCGCCGCCTTCAATCCCAGCGCCCCGGCCGAGCGGCCGTTGATGGCCCAGTTCATGTCCACCCAGGGACCCCTCGCGCGCGAGGTGGCGGATGTGCGGCTTGGGCTGGAGGTGATGTGCCGGCGCGATCCCCGCGACCCCTGGTGGGTTCCAGCGCCCTTGGTCGGACCGCCGGCCCAGAGGCCGATCAAGGTCGCGGTGGCCAGGCTGCCTGACGACATGACCGCCGACCCGCGGGTGATGGCGCTGATCTCAAGGGCCGCCGACCATCTCGCCAACGCCGGCTACGACGTCGTCGAGGCCGAGGTTCCTGACCTGAACGGGACCTGGCAGTTATGGTGCGATTTGATCTCCACCGAGATGTCGACCCTGCAGCTGGCCCAGATGCGCGAGGTGGGAAGCTCCGATCTCAACGGCGCCATCAACGGCATGCTGGAACTGGCCACCATCCTCGACATCGAGGGCTATATGAAAGCGATCGCCCATCGCTCGCGGGTGATCCGAAACTGGCTTGCGTTTCTGGAGGCGCGGCCGCTGATCCTCACCCCCCTGTCGGTGAAGCCCACGCCGGCGGTCAACGCCGATCTCGCCGGCGGCGAGACGCTCCGCGCCCACTTCTGGAACGACCTGCGGTTCTGCTCGGCGATCAATGTGCTGGGCCTGCCGGCCGCGGTGGTTCCCATCGGCCTTGTCGATGGCCACCCCGTCGGCGCCCAGCTCATCGCCTCCCGCTATCGCGAAGACCTTTCCCTCGACGCGGCTGAGGCCATCGAGGCCGAGGTGGGCGTCATGTCCAAGCGGCTGTGGACGAAGGAAGACGTGCTGGCGGCGGCCGGCTGAGTTCGATCAGGGCCGCCAAAGCCAGCGCAGGGACTCGGCGAAGATCGCGCCGCCGTGGCGCAGCGAATGGCCGCCGACGCCGAATTCGAAACGATAGTCATAGCCGGCCCAATCCAGCGCCTTGGCCATGGTCTGGTTGGCCAGGGGCCAGTCGCCGGTGAAATAGACGCCGTCCCCCTCCCCGCTCTGCAGAAACACTCGCAGGTTCTTGCGCGGCGTGGCCCGCAGGATGAACGGCCAATTGTGGCCGCCGCGGATATTCACATAGGACCCGCAGTGGCTCAGCACCCGGCCGAACGCCTCCGGGAAATGCCACGCCGCCGTGAAGGCGCAGATGCCGCCGCTGGAAATGCCGCACAGGGTCCGTCGCGCGGGATCCTCGCTCAGCGTCAACCCTTCGGCCTCGACAACGAACGGCAGGAGATCCTCAAGAAGGAACCGGCCATAGTCCGGGGTCATGGAGTTGTATTCGTAGCTGCGCTGGATATCGGGCGCCTCGTCCGAGTCCGTCAGGCGGCCGGGATTGACGAACACCGCCACGGTCGGGCCGATCTGGCCCTTGGCGTGGAGCACGTCCAGCACCCTGCCGGCGCGAACCGGCCCGTTGGGCGCGAGGTACCATGCGCCGTCCTGGCACACGAGCAACGAGGCCGGCGTCGTCTGATCGAGACCGGGCGTCGTGTAGACGCTGACATCCCGCACCGTGCCTGGAAACACTTTTGCTCCGCCCCAACCGGGGTGGGGGGCCAACCCGCCCTCCGGGGTGCCGGGCCTGGGAAAAGCCTCCGGGCAAGGATTGTAGTTGATGTCGCCCGGCGCCGTCAGCGTGGCTACAAATGCATCCCGATTGCGTCCATTCAGGCTCGTCGGCGCCGGCGCGTTGAGACCGAGCTTGTCGTAGGTTTCGAAGTCCAGGCCCATCAGCTCGCTTGGGCGAATGCGGGCGCCGAGGCGGCTTCCATCGCCTGACGATAAGGCGTCAGATCCCAGTTCGGATAACGGATCTGGGCCCGCTGGAGGGTGAGCGGGGTCCAGAACGCGTGACCGGGCCGGGGTACGCCGAAACAGGCGAGTTGCCCAGGGCTGGCGTGGTCGAAGATCCGCCGCCAGGGTTTCTGGTGATGGAACGCCCAGGCGTGGAAGCCGATGGCGTCGTTGGACGCGGCCTTGAAGCAGGTCATCAGGGCGTAGCGCCGGCCGTGGGGGGCCGTGAGATTGGTGCCGCGATGATAGACGTCGATGGTGTAGGGAAAGACGCTGCCGGCCGGCGCCGCCGTGGACTGCTCATAGGGCGCCAGATCCTTTTGCAGTCGCGCGTGGACGGCGGGGTCCGTCGAGAGAACTCAGCTCCGGGCCGCCAACCTTGGCGCTGTCGGTTCGCTTGACGTAGTGCGCCGGGCCGTGGGCCTCGGTCACGTCGGTGAAATAGCAGAGGATGGTCACTGAGCCGAGGTGCGCATCCTCCGACGGCGCCGTCAGGGTGTGGTTGGAAAAATCGCAGTGGAACGGCTGGTCATAGTCGGCGTCGCCGGTGAATTTGGCCCAGGCTTGGCATTGGTACACATGGACATCATCGGTTTTCAGCGCCGCCTTGGCGAAATCGATGAGGGCCGGATGGACGCCGATCAGGTTCAGCGCCGGCGAACAGTCGATCGGCACGGGCTGGATATCGGTGAATTGGGCCGGGTGAAAGCGACCGACCTCGCCTGTTTTCTTCTTGTCGAGCCCCTCCTCCGCGCCCTCGCCTCGGCCAAAGACATGGTCGAAATCAGCTACCACGGCGGTCACTTCTTCGGGCGTGAAGAAATTCTCGATGACCACCCCGCCCTCGCGGCGCCACGTCTCCAAGTGGTTGGAAGTGAAACGCTTGCTCATGTGTCCGTCCCTTGTCGCCCACACCGAGGCGCTATCGCCTTTCGATCTTGGGGCAAAAACAACACTAGAAAGACGGCGACGCAATGGCCGCCTATCGGCTTGGCGTGAATTGCCCTGTGACGCGCGTCAGCCGAAGGTGAAGCCGAAGGCCTGGACGCCGGGGTCGAGGAACTGGATTTCAAAGTTATGGTCGGCCACGGGGCCTTTTTGCCGGACCAGCGCGAAAACGAATGGCAAGACTGGCAGAATGCACGGACTGAGGATCGTCGGCGCGCCGACGGCCTCGAGCGTTACAGGGGATCGACACCACGCCTTATCCCTCAACCGCCTCCGAGATCAGCAGGTCCTCGTAGAAGGCGCCGAATGGGCGGGTGGGATGACTAATCTGGATCTCCAGCTCCCACAGGCCGGTGGTGGGGCAGACGCTGAGGGCGCCCAGGTCGCCGGCTTTGTAGATGGCGTGGGGGAAGTCGCTGACGCGATGACCCTTGACCTCCCAATTCAGCCGCCATCCGGCCGCCTCGGCGCGTTGGAGGGCATAGTCATAGAGGGCCTCGCCGCTCAGGCCATCGCGTCGCCAGCGGTCGGCGACATCGTGCCAGAGGGTGCGCGCGGCCTCGGCGCAGGCTTGCATTTCCCGATCGTCACCCACCACGAAGGTGTCGCCGGCGTCGCCCTCATGGCCGTTCCAGACGACGCCCAGATCGACGAAAAAGATGTCATCGGCTCCCAGTTTTCGATCGGGCTCGATCGGGGCGTGGAAGGTCTCGATGGTGCCCACGCCAAAGCGCACGATCGATTTGTGCCACAGGCGCTCCATGCCCATGGCCTCCAGGATGCGTTGAGCCTCCTCGTGCGCTTCGCCCTCGGTGACGCCCGGCCCAATCGCCTGGGCGATCCGTCGCACCGCCTCGAAGGTCAGGTCGCGCGCCTTGACCATGGCCGGCAAGCTGAACGCCTGGCCGACCGCTTCCTGGCGGATCAGATCAATATTGTCGCTCATCGCGGCCTTTCTTCTCGTTTCGGTCCGATTCCAGCGGCGGCCCGGCTAAGCCGTGAGCGCCGCCACGAACTCGGCCGGTGGCGCGCCCTCCGGCCACGCGGGAACCCCTTCGGGAATCTCGACGCCAGCCATCTTTCGCTTGGTCCAGATATGGGCGACGATGGCCAGTTCGTCGCTTTCATCGAGGGTCCCGGCCCGCACGACCGCGAGGCCCGGCCGACGGGTGTTGGTGTTGTAGACGCGGGTGAAGCAGACCGGGCATCCGTGCTGGCGCGAGGTGCGCGAGCCATCCGGAGAGGTCAACTCAAACATACCCGGCTCGCCGCTCACCTCAAGCTGGCCCTCCGGCAGGATGAATTGCACGGCGAACGCGCTACCCGACCAGGTCTGGCAATCGAGGCAATGGCAGGCGTAGACGCGCGGAAGCGCCTCAAGCCGCGCCCGATAGCGGACACGGCCGCAGCGGCAGCCCCCTTCGATCGGATCGCTCATGGGATTGGGGTAGCGCCCTGGACGGCCAGAGACAAGCTGCGCCCATCCGCGGAAGCACCGACTGGGGTGACGCCTTCCTGGTCGGAGCGACAGGATTCGAACCTGCGACCCCTTGACCCCCAGTCAAGTGCGCTACCAGGCTGCGCCACGCTCCGAATGCAGGAAGGAGCGCCCTTATAGGGATGGCGCCCCAACCCGGCAATGCTAAAACCGGCGCGGCTTTTCCGCTAGGCGACGGCCGTTAGCGTTCAGCTATAACTCGGTGGTTAGGCGGCCGTTAAGCCAGCAGCCGATCGAGCCGCGCCTTGGCCGCCGCCAGCGCCGCCAGCGCCTCTAGCAGCCCGTTGGAGGACGCTAGAGAGGGTTTAGGCCGCGATACGGGCTCAGCCGTCGCGCTCGTCTCGTCCACTAAGACCAGCGGCTTCAACGCCCGCGCTCGATGGAGCGTCTGCACATCCTTGATCGAATAGCCCTCGTCATGGAGCAAGCGCCGGACGGTGGCCAACACGGCGATGTCGGCGGGGCGATAGAAGCGCCGCCCGCCTGCCCGTTTCATCGGCTTGATGAAGGTGAATTTGGTCTCCCAAAAGCGCAGAACGTGCTGAGCCACGCCCAGCTCGTCGGCGGCCTCGGAGATGGACCGGAAAGCCCGGGCGCTCTTGGCCACGCCGCGATGACTATTTCGAAAGGGCGCGGTCGATCCGGGCCTTGATCACCTGGGAGGCGCGAAAGCCGATCACCCGCCTGGGATGGATGGCGGCCGGCTCGCCGGTCTTGGGGTTGCGGCCCATGCGCTCGCGCTTGTTGCGCACCTGAAAGACGCCAAAGCCGGAGAGCTTGACGTCCTCGCCCTTGGCCATGGCTTCGGCGACGAGGTTCAGGGTGCGCTCGACCAGACCGGCGCAGTCCTGCCGGGTCAGGCCCACTTCCTCATGCAGAGCGTCGGTCAAATCCGCCCGGGTCAAGGTATGATCTTGCATGCGCCGGCCCCCTATACCGCCAGATATTATTGGTGCATGGGCGCGAATGTGACGTCAAGTCAACGGCTTCGCGGGACATGCAATTTTTCGTCAGAGACGAACCACCACCGCGCCCCAGGTGAGGCCCCCGCCCATGGCCTCGAGCAGGAGAAGCTGGCCGGGTTTGATGCGGCCGTCGCGCAGGCCCTCGACCAAGGCCAGGGGGATGGAGGCGGCCGAGGTATTGGCGTGGCGGCTGACAGTGGAGATGACCCGCGAACCCTCGATGCCCAGCCGTCGCGCCACTCCCTCCAGGATTCTCTGATTGGCCTGATGAGGAATAAACCAGTCGATGTCGGATATCGCCACATCCGCCTTTTCGGCGGCGGCGATCACCGCCTCGGCGATATTGACCACGGCGTGGCGAAACACCTGGTTTCCCTGCATGCGCAGCTTGCCCACCGTGCCGGTGGCCGAGGGGCCGCCATCGACATAGAGCAGGTCCTGCTTGGCGCCGTCGGTGCGCAGGGCGAAGCCGAGGATGCCGCGGTCGGCCGTAGTCCCACCGCCCTGGCCGGGCTCCAGCACCACCGCCCCGGCTCCGTCACCGAAGAGGACGCAGGTGCCGCGATCCTCCCAGTCCATCAGCCGCGTCATGGTCTCGGCCCCGATGACCAAGGCGCATTTGGCCATGCCCCGCACGACGAAATTGTCGGTCACAGCCAAGGCGAAGACGAAGCCGGAACAGACCGCCTGGACATCGAAGGCCACGCCAATCGGCGCGCCCAGCTTGCGCTGAACGATCGCGGCGGTGGCGGGGAAGGTCAGGTCGGGGGTGGTGGTGGCGACGACGATGAGGTCGATATCGGCTGCCGTACGCCCCGCCGCCGCCAGCGCCTCCTTGGCGGCCGCCACCGCCAGGTCGGAGGTGACTTCGCCTTCCACGGCGCTGCGCCGCTCGCGAATGCCTGTGCGCTCGAATATCCACTCATCGCTGGTGTCGACGAACTTGGCCAGATCGTCGTTGGTCACCACTTTTTCGGGGAGAAAGCCGCCGACCCCGGTCACCACGCTACGTAATCCAGGCGTCACGCCATCGCTCTTTCTTCGGTCCCCTCGCTGGAGGCCGCGGCGAAGCGCTCCAGATTTCGATCGATCTCGCCGGCGAAGTCACTGGCCGCCAGGTCGATCGCCAGGCGGATGGCGTTGGCGAAGCCGCGCGCATCCGCGCCGCCATGGCTTTTGACCACGATTCCCTTCAGGCCCAGAAACGGCCCGCCATTGATCGAACTGGGATCGAGCCGTTCGGCCATCTGCGTCAAGGAGCGCCGGGCGACTAAGGCGCCGAGCCTTGCCATCACGCTGGAAGTGAAGGTCTTGCGCAGCTCGGCGCGGAAGAAGCGAGCCAGGCCCTCGGCGGTCTTCAAGGCGACATTGCCGGTGAAACCATCGGTGACAATCACATCGACCACGCCCTTGGCGATATCGTCGCCCTCGACGAAACCGCGATAGTCGAAATCGAAGGGGTGTTCGCTGAGCAGTCGGTCGGCGCCTTTGACCTCCTCATGGCCCTTGTCGTGTTCGGTGCCGATGTTGAGCAGGGCCACGGTAGGCCTGGTGGAATGCTGGATCGCACGATGATAGGCAGCGCCCATGACGGCGAACTCCACCAGACGCTCGGCGTCGCACATGACATTGGCGCCAACGTCCAGCACGGCGGTGACGCCGGTCAAGGTCGGCCAATTCGCCACCAGAGCCGGGCGGTCGAGCAGCCCGACCATACGCAGCAGCAGACGCGATATGGCCATCAAGGCACCGGTGTTGCCGGCCGAGACGGCGGCGTGGGCCTCGCCGGTTCGCACACTCTCCACAGCGTTCCACATCGAGGCGCCCTTTCCCCGGCGCATGGCGTGCGCGGGCTTGGCGTCCATGGCGATCACCAGGTCGGTATGACGAATCTCGCAGACCGCCTTGATTTGCGGGAATTTCGCCAAGGCGTCGCCCAGACGCGCCTGATCGCCATGAAGCAGGAACCGCACCGCGCCTGGCGCAATGGTCGCGGCCGCCCGCGCCACGCCCGGAACCACCACCTCGGGGCCATGATCGCCCCCCATCGCATCGATGGAGATCACCACTGGGTCGGACAAGGCGGCGCTGCTAGCTCCTTTAGAGGACCCGGAAGGCGGCGGACGATACAGCCGCGCACGGGCGATGCAAGCGCGAGGCGTTGCGGTAGCGATTGTCGGCCATCAAGGCGGTCAGCCACCCTCCCTGCTCGGCTTCAGCTGGCTGAGAACCGAGAAGGGCGAGGCCGGCGTCGTAGCGGCCGGCGCCTCGAACACCGCGCCCGGCCTACGCGGGAACGGATCAAGGGCCAGAGCCAGATGCTCCACGACGTAGGCCGCGACATCAACGGCGCCGCCGCTCATGACATCCGGCGGATCGTCGCCCTCCAGATCGACCACGACCGCGCCGTCATCTTCTTTGGGGAGGTTGGCGCTGCCGGGGGGGACGATCCTCACATGCATCAGCTCATCGATCGTCTCGTCGAACGCCTCGAGGCTGACGCCGCATAGCCGCGTGACGACCGCCTCGATCCGCCCGTTCAGTTCGACGCCGTCGCGCCAGGGCCGGATGGCCACCAGAGCGCTGAGCGATTTGACGGCCTCTTCACGCAGCGTCCGGGCGATCCGTTCGCGGGCCTCCGTGTCGGCGACCATCTTGAAGGGCGCGGCGCCACGAAGGGCGGCCGCCCAGACGATCTCGTGGCGCCAGGGAGCAGCCGGTTTCATGGCGCCAGCCACGCGGATTCGCCGGCGAGGAGACCGGCCGCGGATTGCGTGGCGAGGCGCTCCCGAGACGCCAATACATAATCGGCCAGAAGGCCGGGATCCGGGTCGGCGACGCCTTCCAGGACCGTCCGGGCGATCAAATCCTCCAGTAATCCTCTTTCGGGAAGCGCGGCGAAGGCGTCACGGTAAGAGGCCGCGCGGCCGTAAAAGGCTTTGCCAAGCGCTTTCATTCGCTTGCCGACCACCAGATCACCGACGCCCATTTCGCGAAGCGCGCCGTCCAGGTCGCTGACATAGGCGTCGAACAGCGCCTGGCGCGAGGCTTGCGCTTCCTCGCCGGCCTGCATCAGCCGGTCGACAAGCAGGATCACATGCAGGGTCAGGAGTTCGAATCGGCCCTCGACCGTGTCGGGAGCGCTCATGGCGGCGTAGAGGGCCGGCGTCCGCGCCTGTTTTACGGCGCCCTCATAGAGGGTGCGGCCCGCGCTTTTCACCGGGCGACGGGCGCCAAGCCTGGCGAGATTCATCGGCTTGCCTCGCTTTCGCCGCGCAAACGGCTATTCTGGCGCATTGAACTAGGCCCCGCTCCGCTCTAGGTCAAAGCCCTGGGCGGCGCCTGCCCTTACCAAGATCCGAGTCGTTCGCACATGCTTTCCAAAGCCGTCCCCATCCTGGCCTCGATCGGCCTTCTAGCCGTTGGCGGCTGTACGCCGACGAACAGCTTTCAAGGCTTTCAGGCGATCGACTCGAGTCCTAACGATGTGAAGGTCGGAACCGACACCCGCGCCACGGTGCTTGCGCGCCTGGGTACGCCGACCGAGAAATCGGTATTCGATACAGAGACTTGGTATTACCTCTCGCAGGTCACCAACCGCACGGCTTTCTATCGCCCCCGGGTGACCAAGCGCGATGTCGTCGCAATCGCCTTCGACAAGACCACCCAGCAGGTGGTTTCGGTCAACGACTACACGCTCAAGGATGGTCGGGTCATCGCCTACAACGATCGTGAAACACCCACCCGCGGCCGTGAGATGACGATCCTAGAACAACTCATCGGCAGCATCAGCGCCGCCAGCGCCCTGCCGCCCAGCGACAACGGCCCGGGCCACGGCAACGGTCCGTAGAGGCTCAGGGGGCGCGCCGAACTGACGGGCTCGTCGGCGAGAGCCCCCGCCATCGAGCGCAATTGTCCGCCTGAACTATCCCTGACTCGTTGACGCGCCAGCGGCCCTAATGGCGACCGCGGCGCGCCAAGGCGCCATCAATGCGCCGCGCTGTGGGCCAGGACGGCCAGCAGCAGGAGGGCGACGATGTTGGTGATCTTGATCATCGGGTTCACCGCCGGGCCGGCCGTGTCCTTGTAGGGATCGCCGACCGTATCGCCGGTCACTGCCGCCTTGTGAGCTTCGGATCCCTTGCCGCCGAAGTGGCCTTCCTCGATCAGCTTCTTGGCGTTGTCCCAGGCGCCGCCGCCCGAGGTCATGGAGATGGCGACGAAGAGGCCGGTCACGATCACGCCCATCAGCATGGCGCCGAGGGCCGAGAAAGCGTTGGACTTGCCGGCGATCCATTCGATCAAGAAGAACAGCACCACCGGGGAAGCCACTGGCAAAAGCGAAGGAATGATCATCTCCCGGATGGCCGCCTTCGTAAGGATGTCCACCGCGCGGCCGTATTCCGGCTTGACCTCGTAGGTCATGATGCCGGGGTTCTCCCTGAACTGGCGCCGCACCTCGGCCACCACCGCCTCGGCGGCGCGGCCCACGGCCGTCATCGACATGCCGCCGAACAGGAACGGCAGCAGGCCGCCGAACAGCAGGCCCACGACGACGTAGGGGTTGGAGAGGTCGAAGGCCACATCGCCCATGCCGGTGAAGAACGGGAACTGATCGGAATTGGCCGAGAAGTACTTCAGGTCCTGGGTGTAGGCGGCGAACAGCACCAGGGCGCCCAGGCCAGCCGAGCCGATGGCGTAGCCCTTGGTTACCGCCTTGGTGGTGTTGCCGACCGCGTCCAGGGCGTCGGTGGAGACACGCACTTCAGCCGGCAGGCCCGCCATCTCGGCGATGCCGCCGGCGTTGTCGGTAACCGGTCCGAAGGCGTCCAGGGCGACGATGAAGCCGGCCAGCGACAGCATGGTGGTGGTGGCGATGGCGACGCCGAACAGGCCGGCGAACTGATAGGTGAGCACGATGCCGACGATGATCACCAGCGCCGGGGCGGCGGTGGATTCCAGCGACATGGCCAGGCCCTGGATCACGTTGGTGCCGTGACCGGAGACCGAGGCCTTGGCGATCGACTTCACC
Organism: uncultured Alphaproteobacteria bacterium; assembly: GCA_963817995.1. Lineage (GTDB taxonomy): Bacteria > Pseudomonadota > Alphaproteobacteria > Caulobacterales > Caulobacteraceae > Acaudatibacter. The sequence continues at coordinate 245,995 of CAWFQJ010000004.1, read as the reverse complement.
GGCCGGAAGTTGGTGCCGGTGTAGTATTCGGTGATCACCACGATCAGCGGCGGTGACGGCCAGACCGACCAGGCCGCAATAGAAGAGCGCGTTGGCGCTGACGGCCTTGCCGAGCACCGTGACGCCTTCGGCCGGAACCAGCTTCTGGATCACGAACCACACCGCGCCGACCGACAGCACGCCGGTGACGATCAGGCCCTGGTAGAGCGCGCCCATGATGTTCTGGCTCTTGCCCAGGCGCACGGCGAAGGCGCCGATGATCGAGGTGATGATGCACACGCCGCAGATGGCCAGCGGCAGCAGCATCATGTTGGCGACCGATTGCCATGCCACGGAAGAAGATGGCGGCCAGGACCATGGTGGCGACGGTGGTCACCGCATAGGTCTCGAAGAGGTCGGCGGCCATGCCGGCGCAGTCGCCGACGTTGTCGCCCACGTTGTCGGCGATGGTCGCGGCGTTGCGGGGGTCGTCCTCGGGAATTCCGGCCTCGACCTTGCCGACCATGTCGCCGCCGACGTCGGCGCCCTTGGTGAAGATGCCGCCGCCGAGACGGGCGAAGATCGAGATCAGCGAGGCGCCGAAGCCGAGCGCGACCAGAGAATCGACCACATCGCGGCTGGTGTTCTCCAAGCCCATCGGGCCGGTGAGGATGGCGTAGTAGCCGGCCACGCCGAGCAGGGCGAAACCCGCGACCAGCATGCCGGTGACCGCGCCGGAGCGGAACGCCAGAGACAGCCCCTTGGCCAGGCTCTCCGAGGCCGCCTGAGCGGTGCGGACGTTGGCGCGGACCGAGATCAGCATGCCGGCGAAGCCCGCCAGGCCCGAGAGCACCGCGCCGATGAGAAAGCCGATCGCCTCGCGCCAGCCGATCAGAAAGAAGATCACCACCAGTATGGCGGCGCCGACCATGGCGATGGTGGTGTATTGCCGGCGAAGGTAGGCCTGGGCGCCTTCCTGGATCGCCGCGGCGATCTCCCGCATCTTGTCGTTGCCGGTCGAAGCCCGCAGCAGCGAAGCGGTCTGGACGACACCGTAAAGCACCGCCAACAGGCCGGCGACCAACACCAGCATAAGCACCAAGCTCATTCGGAGAAACCCTCTAGAATTTCATGGAGCGCGGCCGGCGTCGTCGCGTCCGCACGACTGACGGACCGCAGCCCAAATATCATGACCGGAAAGCCCCACGCCTCCCGAAAAGTCGCGGGAAACTGCCAAACCCGCCCCGACAACGCAAGTCATCGCTGATTTTTCATGGGCGTCAGCGCTTTGCGGGTCCGGTCCCGGTGCTCAGTGGCGCCATCCCAGGCGATCTATTTCGACTCTCGCGCCCTCGACCGAAACGGCGACGCCCGGTTCGGCCACAAAGGTTCCCACTCGGCCGACCTGCACCCCCTCGGCCGTCACAGCCTCGGCGAAAAGCGCCATGCGCTCGGGCGAGACCGCGCAGACGATGGCGTAGTCGTCGCCGCCAGTGGCAAGCTTCGCGAAGGCGGCGACCGGATCGGTTTGGGCCCCGCGCCACGCCGCCGCCTCGGCCGAGAGCGGAAGCGCCGCCAGATCGATCGCGAGGCCCAGGCCGCTGGCTTCGGCGATGTGGCCGGCGTCCGCCAGTAGCCCGTCGGAGACATCGGCCGCGGCGTTGGCGTATTCGCCCAAGGCCTCCCGCAGCATCAGCAGGGGCGTGGGCAGGCGATAGTGATTCGCCAGGCGGCCTTGCGGATCGGCCACCCTCCCCCGCGCCGCCTCCAGGCCCAGCCAGCCATCGCCGATCGGACCGCAGACCATCAGGGCGTCGCCGGGACGCGCGCCCGATCGCAGAACGGTTCGCCCGCTCGGCGCCCAGCCCAGCACCGTGGCGCAGACGGTCAGGGGCCCCGAGGTCGAAACCGTATCGCCGCCCAGCAGCGCGACGCCGAACGCCTCGCCATCGACGGCCAGGCCCTTGGCGAAGGCGGCGCGCCAAGCCTCGTCGCGATCGGCCGGCCAGGACGTCATCAGGAAATAGCCGAACGGTTCGGCGGCCTTGGCGGCGAGATCGGAGAGGCTGGTGCGCAGCAGCCGCCGGGCGATGATATCGGGCGCCTCGCCGGCCAACACGTGGACGCCCTCGACCATGGCGTCCTGCGAGATCACCAGATCGAAACCCGGGCGAGACGGCAGCACGGCCGCGTCGTCCTTCAGGTCCAGCGCGCGGGCGTCGCCACGCGTCAGGGGACGCAGGCCGGCGATCCAGGCGAATTCGTCAGGCGCTCCGTTCATCGGTCGCGATCGCGTCCAGAGCCGCGTTGACGAAGGCCGGCTCCGGCCCCTCGAAGAAGGATTTGGCGATCTCGACATATTCGTCGATCACGATCTCGGTGGGAATTTCGCCGGCGCGCATCAGCTCGAACGCCCCGGCCCGAAGAATGGCGCGCACCGTGGCGTCCAGCCGCGAGAGCTTCCATCCCGCCGCCAGCCGCCGCACCACCGCCTTGTCGATGTCGGCCTGATCGGCGACGACCCCCCTCACCAGATCGGCGAACCAGGCTTCGTCGGCGGCGGCCAGGGGCGCGCCTTCCATGTCGCGATCGAAGCGATGGTCGCGGAATTCGCGCACCACGGCCTCGGCGCCCAGGCCAGCGACCTCCATCTGATAGAGGGCCTGCACGGCGGCGAGGCGCGCCACGGACCTCGCTTGCCGGGGCGAGCGGCTCATTCTTCGCTCTCGTCGGCCAGGCCCTCGTCGCTCAGGAACTGGGCGAAGTCCTCGGTCTGGCGGAAGTCGCGATAGACCGAGGCGTAACGGACATAGGCCACGTCATCGAGGGCCTTGAGCGCCTTCATCACCATCTCGCCGACCACGGTGCGAGGCGAGCTCGGTCTCGCCCATGCTTTCAAGCTGGCGGACGATGCCGGTGACCATCCGCTCCAGGCGCTCGGGATCGACCGGGCGCTTGCGGATGGCGACGGAGATCGAGCGCACCAGCTTTTCGCGGTCGAACGGCGTGCGGCGGCCCGAGCGCTTGAGGATGGTCAGTTCGCGCAGCTGCACGCGCTCGAAGGTGGTGAAGCGGCCGCCGCATTCGGGGCAAAGCCGCCGACGGCGGATCGCCGCGCCGTCCTCCGACGGGCGGCTGTCCTTCACCTGGCTTTCGAGTTCGCCGCAGAACGGGCAGCGCATGACCGGCCCCTTCCGAAGCTAGCTGAACGCGTTCAAGCTGTAGATGGGGAACCGCGCGGTCAAGTCCAGCACCTCGGCGCGCACCTCGCGCCTCGACCTCGCCGTTGCCCTCCTCGCCATGGGCCGCCAGGCCGTCGACCACCTCGGCGATCAGCTGGCCGACGCGGCGGAACTCGGCCGCGCCGAAGCCGCGCGTGGTGCCGGCCGGGCGTGCCCAGGCGCACGCCCGAGGTCACCGCCGGCGGGGCCGGATCGAAGGGGATGCCGTTCTTGTTGCAGGTGATGTTGGCCCGCTCCAGGCTCGTCCTCGGCCGCCTTGCCGGTGACGCCCTTGGGCCGCAGGTCGACCAGCATCAGATGGCTGTCGGTGCCGCCGGAGACGATGTCGAAGCCGGACGACGGCCAGGGCGTCGGCCAGCACCCGGGCGTTGTCGACCACCCGCTTGGCGTAGACCTTGAACTCCGGCGGCAGCGCCTCGCCGAAGGCCACGGCCTTGGCGGCGATGACATGCATCAGCGGGCCGCCCTGCGAGGCCGGGGAACACCGCCGAGTTGATCTTCTTGCCGAGCTTCAGGTCGTTGGAGAGGATCATGCCGCCGCGCGGGCCGCGCAGGGTCTTGTGGGTGGTGGTGGTGACCACATGGGCGTGCGGCAGCGGGCTTGGGAAAGACGCCGGCGGCGACCAGGCCGGCGAAGTGGGCCATGTCCACCATCAGATAGGCGCCGACGCTGTCGGCGACCTCGCGGAAGCGGGCGAAGTCGATCGACCCGGCTGTAGGCCGAGCCGCCGGCGATGATCAGCTTGGGCCGGTGCTCCAGGGCCAGCTCCGCCAGGCCGTCATAGTCGATGAGCTGGTCCTGGGTGCGCACGGTGTAGGCCACCGGCTTGAACCACTTGCCCGACTGGTTGACCGACTTGCCGTGGGTGAGGTGGCCGCCGGCGGCCAGATCCATGCCCATGAAGGTGTCGCCGGGCTTCATCAGGGCCATGAACACCGCCTGGTTGGCCTGGGAGCCGGAGTGCGGCTGCACGTTGGCCCAGGCCGCAGCCGAACAGGGCCTTGGCCCGCTCGATGGCCAGGGTCTCGACCTCGTCGACGAATTCGCAGCCGCCGTAGTAGCGCCGGCCGGGATAGCCCTCGGCGTATTTGTTGGTGAGCACCGAGCCCTGGGCCTCGAGCACCGCGCGCGAGACGATGTTCTCCGAGGCGATCAGTTCGATCTGGTCGCGCTGGCGGCCAAGCTCGCGGCCGATCATTCCGGACACCGCCGGATCGGCCTCGCTCAAGGGGGCGGCGAAGAAGGGGTCGGAAACGTCATTCGACGCCTCGGCGGTCAGGCTCACGATTCGCATCCTTGCAGTCTAAGGGCGCCAGCGGCGGCGACGAACTTCGCGGCGTCTCGAACGTCGGAATTAAGATATAAAGATATCTTTATATCAGCCTGTCAAGGCGTCGGCCCCTCAGGCCGCGTAACCGCCCAGGCGCTGGATGTTGCAACGGGCCCACAGGTTCTCCAGGGCCGAGACCAGATCGTCCATCATGGCGTCGGTGTGGAACGGCGTGGGGGTGAAGCGCAGGCGCTCGGTCCCGCGCGGCACGGTGGGATAGTTGATCGGCTGCACATAGACGCCGTGATCGGCCAGCAGCATGTCGGACACCATCTTGCAGTGCACCGGATCGCCGACCAGCACCGGGACGATGTGGCTGACCGAGTGCATCACCGGCAGGCCGGCCGCCCGCATGCGCGCCTTCAGCGTCGCGGCGCGCTCCTGATGGCGCTCGCGAACCTCGTTGTGCGCCTTCAGCCAGCGGATGCTGGCCAGGGCGCCGGCGGTCAGGGCCGGGCGGCAGCGAGGTCGTGAAGATGAAGCCGCCGGCGTGCGAGCGGATGGCGTCCACCAGCACCGCGTCGGCGGCGATATAGCCGCCCATCACGCCGAAGGCCTTGCCAAGCGTGCCTTCGATGATGTCGATCTCGCCGGCCACGCCGTCGCGCTCGGAGACGCCGCCGCCGCGCACGCCATAGAGGCCCACGGCGTGGACCTCGTCGAGATAGGTCAGGGCGCCGTAGCGCCTGGCCAGCGCCGCGGTGGCGCGCGAGGTCGGCGATGTCGCCGTCCATCGAATAGACGCTCTCGAACGCCACCAGCTTGGGCGCGTCGGCCGGCGCCTCGGCCAGCAGCGCCTCCAGGTGCGCCAGATCGTTGTGCCGGAAGATCTTGCGCGGGCCGCCGCCATTGCGGATGCCGGCGATCATCGAGGCGTGGTTCAGCTCGTCGGAAAAGATGATCAGGCCCGGCAGGATCTTCTGCAGGGTCGCCAGCGTCGCCTCGTTGGAGACGTAGCCGGAGGTGAAGAGCAGGGCCGCTTCCTTGCCGTGCAGATCGGCCAGCTCGGCTTCCAGGGCCACGTGATAGTGGGTGGTGCCGGAGATGTTGCGCGTGCCGCCGGAGCCGGAGCCGGCCTCGTCGATGGCCTTGTGCATGGCTTCGAGGATCACCGGATTCTGGCCTTGGCCGAGATAGTCGTTGGAGCACCAGACCACCACGTCGCGCTCGGCGCCGTCGGGCGAGGTCCAGGTGGCGCACGGGAAAGTCGCCGCGATGGCGCTTCAGGTCGGCGAACACGCGGTAGCGGCCCTCGTCGCGAACCTGGTCGACGGCTTTGGCGAAAGCGGCCTTGTAGTCCATCGTCTTGCTGAACCCCTCGAAGTGTCAGCGGGCTATTGGCATGAAACACCCACGCCTGTCATCCCGTGGAAATACGTAGTGACCCCGGCCACAGCCGGCCAGTGGCGCTCTACAGCTCCCCCAGCCGTCCACGCATGAGTTGCAGCACGGCGGAGAAGTCCTTGCCGCCATAGCCCAGGTTGTCGAACAGGGCGTAGAGCGCCTCGGCCTGGGCGCCCATGGGCGTCGCCGCGCCGCTTTGGCGGCGGCTTCCTGGGCCAGCTTCAGGTCCTTCAGCATCAGGGCGGCGAGGAAGCCGCCCTCGTAGCCGCGGTTGGACGGCGCGGTGGGGACCGGCCCGGGCCACGGGCAATAGGTGGTCAGCGACCAGCACTGGCCGGACGACTTGCGAGGCGATCTCGAAGAACCGCTCCGGCGCCAGGCCCAGCTTCTCGGCCAGGGCGAAGGCTTCGCAGACGCCCAGCATCGAGACGCCGAGCACCATGTTGTTGCAGATCTTGGCCGCCTGCCCCGCACCCGGCCGCGCCGGCGTGGATCACCGCCCGGGCCATGGGCGCCAGCACCGCCTCGACTTCGCTGAACAAACGTGTCCTCGCAGCCGACCATGAACGCCAGGGTTCCGGCGTCGGCGGCCATGATGCCGCCGGAGACCGGCGCGTCGGCGGGCCGAAGACCCGCGCCGGCCGCCAGCTCGGCCACCGCGCGTGGCGCTCTCGACGTCGATGGTCGAACAGTCGATGACCAGGGCGCCCGGCCGCGCGTTGGGGACGATGTCGGCGCTCCATACGGCGCGCACGTGGCTTCCCGCCGGCAGCATGGTGATGACCACATCGGCGCGCCTTGACCGCCTCGGCCGCCGAGGGCGCGGCGCGGCAGCCGGCGGCCACGGCGCGATCCACCGCGGCGCCGACGAGATCGAAGGCGTGAACCTCCGCGCCGGCCTTGGCGAGGTTGGCCGCCATGCCGGCCCCCATATGGCCAAGGCCGATGAAGGCGATCGCGGTCATCGCTCAGCCCGGCTTGCGGAACTTGTAGGCGAACTGATCGGTGTGGCCGCGGATCGATTTGTCGAACACCAGGGCGGTGCGCGGATCGGCCGGATTGCGCAGCACATCGCTCTCGCCGACGAAGACGAAGCCGGCCGCCGTCACCTCCTTCTTCACCTGCAGCCGCGTCGATCCGGTGGGTGGTGTCGGTGTCGGCCAGGCCCGAGCCGTCCGGCGCCGAATGATCGACGATGACATAGACGCCGCCGGGCTTGAGCGCCTTGAACACCGCGGCGTTGAACACCGGGCACATCGGCCGGGCCCATGAACTTGTCGTGCAGGTCATGATAGTTCTGGCGGATGAAGACGGCGTTCACCGGCTGCGGGAACGCGCGAAGCTGTTGATCGGCGCGACGAGGGAGATGACCTGCGGCGCCTCCGGCGACGGAGACGTCCCGTTGGGCGGCGGATTGATGTGCTCGGCCTTCACCAGTTCGGTGGGAAAATACATATAGACCTTGCCTTTAGGCCCGACGACGTCGGCGAACAGCCGGTCGAAATAGGCGCCGGGGCAGACATCGGCGATGCTGTCGCCGGCCTTGAGGCCGATGAAGCCGAGGATGGCGGCGGGCTTGCGCTCCGCGTCGAGCGCCACGTCGGTCGCCGGCCGGGACGGATCGGCGATGGCGGCGGCAGGCGTCATGGCGGGTGCGGCGGCCCAGGCGCCGTTCGCAATCATTCCCGCTCCGACGAGCGCGGAGGCTGCCGTCAGGGCGGCGAAGAGGCTTCGTTTCATGGCGTTTCTTCCTCGATTATAAGTCATTGGCGCTTCTCTTAGCCCGCCGCCGCGCCCAAGTCAGCGCCAATGCGGGCTTGCCCGCGCCGCCGCCATCGGCGAGACCGGAGGCCGAGCAAACCCCACCGCTGGAGATCGCCTTGAGCCGAGCGCCCCTGGCCCCCTACCCCGCCCTGCGCCTGCGCCGCCTTCGCCAGGCGCCGTGGACCCGTCGGCTGGTGCGCGAAAGCGCTCTGACGCCGGACGATCTGATCTGGTCGATCATCGTCCACGACGGCGAGAGCCACGCGCCGGTGGCCTCCATGCCGGGCGTCGAGCGGCTCTCTATCGCCGGGGCCGCGGCCGTGGCGCGCGAGGCCCGAGCGCTGGGCATCCCGGCCATCGCCGTCTTTCCCCACATCGACGGTGAGCATAAGGACGCCCACGGCGCCCTCGCCGCCGACCCCGACGGCCTGATCGCCCGGGCCGTCAAGGCCATGAAGGACGCCGCGCCGGAGGTGGGGGTGATGTGCGACGTGGCCCTCGATCCCTTTACCGACCACGGCCACGACGGGGTGATCGAGGCCGGCAAGGTGGTCAACGACGCCACCATCGAGCGGCTGGTGGAACAGGGCCTGATGCAGGCCAGGGCCGGCTGCGATATCCTCGCCCCCTCCGACATGATGGACGGCCGGGTCGGCGCCCTGCGCCAGGCCCTGGAGGCGGAGGGGCTCTGCGACACCCTGATCATGTCGTACGCCGCCAAATACGCCTCGGCCTTCTATGGCCCCTATCGCGAGGCGATCGGCTCGGGGAAGCTGGGCACAGGCTCCGTGGAAAACCCCGTCGACAAGGCCACCTATCAGATGGATCCGGCCAATGGCGACGAGGCCCTGCGCGAGGTGGCCCTCGACATCGCCGAGGGCGCCGACATGGTGATGGTCAAGCCGGGCCTGCCTTACCTCGATATCGTCCGGCGGGTCGTGGAGGCCTTCGCCGTGCCGACCTTCGCCTTCCAGGTCTCGGGCGAATACGCCATGATCGCCGCCGCCGGGGCCAACGGCTGGATCGACGAAAACCGCGCCATTCTGGAGAGCCTGGGCGCGTTCAAGCGCGCCGGCGCGGCCGGGATCATCACCTATTTCGCGCCCAGGGCGGCGCGGATGCTGGGGGCGTAACCAGGCGATCGGGATCTATCCGCTGGAAGGGGACGCGGCCTTCGCCGTTTCCCTGGCCTCTCGTCGCCCCGGATGGGGATTCCAGAACGGACCCCAATCGAAGTGGCTCAGCTCCATTCGGGGCGCCCAGCCGTCCCCGGTCCATTTTCCCCAGTCCGGCTTGAGCCCCAGATCATCGCAGATCGCCTCGACGGTCTCGCGCAAGGGGCGATAGAGAGGGGCCTCGGCGCTCTCGTATTCGGTGAGGCGCTCGTGGACCTCGTCCAGCAGCTCCATCGCCTGGTCGTAATCGGTGACCTGGTCGCTGACGGCGCGGGCGACCTGATCAAACACATTCTTCTGGTGCGCCTCATGGGCGGTGAGGCTCCGGCGCCTCGCGCTCATCCAGGGCGCATCCGCGAGGTTCGGCTCGTCATCCAGCCAGTCCTGGGCGCTTCCAGGTTTTGGCGCGCGCAAGCCGGCGATCGCTTGGTGGGTCTGGGTCTCCAGGGCGAAGGTCAGGCGGATGGCCCGGGTGACGCGGGCGAAGGACTTGGCCGGATCGCGTTTTTGCAAAGCCCGCGTGGGCGCCCCCTCGCCGAGCGGCGCCAGATCGGCCATGGCTTCGGCGTGAATGCGCCGCGCCAGATCCATCCCCAATTCAGCGAGTTCCGCCAGCATCATGAGCTGGCGCTCGGCGGCGAGGATGGCGGGATCGGTGGGGGAGTCGTCGCTGGTCACGGCGTGATAATTGCATAGTGCAATTTTCGAGTTAAGAGTCGGTCCAGTTCTAGCACCCGTCTGATCTCCATGATATCAACGATATCATTTCGCCTTCGGAGCGTTGTCATGGCCGATCTGCTTGTGAGGGGTGTGGATGAAGGGATCGTGCGGGCGCTGAAGGCGCGCGCCGGCGCCCATGGCCGCAGCGCCGAGGCGGAACACCGGGCGATCCTGGCCGCCGCCCTGGCCAGCCCCCGGCGAAAGAGCCTTGCCGAGGTCCTGGCTTCGATCCCGGAGGTCGGAGATGACTCCGATTTCGAACGCGTTCAGACAGCCCGAAGCGCGCCGGATGTATTTGATTGACACCAACGTCATCAGCGAAGCCCGTAAGCGGACACGGGCCGATCCGGGGGTCAGGGGGTTCTTCGCCCAGGCCGCCGAAGCCGATGAACCGCTCTATCTATCAGCCATCACAGTGGGGGAGTTGCGACGCGGGGTGGACCTGGTCCGACATCGCGGCGACGGCGCCCAGGCGGACCTGCTGGAGGCCTGGCTGACAACGGTCCTCGCCGAGTTCGGTGGGAATATTCTGGCCTTTGACACCGATGCGGCCCAGGTCTGGGGCGCCTGCGGGTTCCCCACCCCGAGCGCGAACTCGACAAACAGATCGCCGCCATAGCTCTGGTCAACGACCTCACCGTCGTGACCCGCAACACGGCGGATTTCACCGGGACGCGGGTAAAATGGCTCAACCCGTTCCATCGCCCCCAGGAGCCGTGAGGCGGAGGCGGCGGCGACGCCGCAACTCTGGTTCGCGGTTAGGGAAGCCAAAGCACGTCGGTCGAACGCGAGTGCAAAGTACCGGCTGTGAGCGCGGCCGATCACAGTTATTTTAGCGTACCGCCGCCGTAATCCCCAAGCGCTTCGGAGCGGCCGGGATCACCACCTATTTGCGCCGAGGGCGGTCAAGATGCTGGGAGCGTAGCGCTCCCTCACGCCGCGGGCTCGGTCACATGCCAAAGCGGGCCACAAGGATCGAAAATGTATCCCACCTTGAGACCCCACGGCTGCATCGCCGGGGCGCGGGGTGGCGCCGCGCCGAAGGTCTTTACGAGCGCCTGGCAATCCAGCGTTCGCCACCAGGCGTCGACATCATCGACCATCAACTGAATCATGAAGTTGTGCGCCAGTTCCTGCACGTAGAAGTCCTGCAGGATGAAGCCGAAAGCGCCGAGCTCGAAGATGGCGATGTCTTTGAACTCGCGGACCATGCGGAAGCCTAGCGCCTGGTAGAAAGCCTTCGAGCGCGCGAAATCCTTCGCCGGCACGAATGGACGCAGGGCCAGGATGGCTTGGGCGGGTTTTGCTGGCGCCGTCATGGCCGCTGGCTCCCGGATTTCATTGGGCGCCCCGCGGCGGCAGCAGCCTCGCCGCCAAGCTCGACGTATCCCAGCGCCGGCCGCCCATGGACTGCACCTCGGCGTAGAACTGATCGACGAGGGCGGTGATCTCCAGGCGGGCGCCGTTGGCGCGGGCTTCGTCGAGCACGAGGCCGAGGTCCTTGCGCATCCAGTCGACGGCGAAGCCGAAGTCGAATTCGCCCCTGGCCATGGTCGCCCAGCGGTTGTCCATCTGCCAGGACTGGGCCGCGCCCTTGGAGATCGGCCTGATAGACCAGATCGGGGTCGAGGCCGGCGCTTGGCGGCGAAGGCCACGGCCTCGGCCAGGCCCTGGACCACGCCGGCGATGCAGATCTGGTTGACCATCTTGGTCAGCTGGCCGGCGCCGGCCTCGCCCATGTGGCGGATGGCCTTGGCGTAGGCGCCGATCACCGGCTCGGCCCTGGCCACGGCGCCGGCGTCGCCGCCGATCATCACCGACAGCTGGCCCTTCTCCGCCCCGGCCTGGCCGCCGGAGACCGGCGCGTCGAGGAAGAAGCCGCCGTGCTGGGCGGCCTTGGCGGCCATCTCCCGCGCCAGCACGGCCGAGGTGGTGGTGTGATCGACGAAGATCGCTCCGGCGGCGCGCGGTCGTCAGCGCCTCGCCGACCACGCCGCGCACATCGTCGTCATTGCCGACGCAAAGGGCGATCAGATCGCGGCCGCGCGCGGCCTCGGCGACGCTCGTGGCCGCCTCGCCCGGGTGCGCCTTGGCCCAGGCCAGGGCCTTGGCCGGGGTGCGGTTGAAGACCGCAACCTCGTGGCCGGCCGCGGCCAGATGGCCGGCCATGGGCGCGCCCATGACGCCCAGGCCGATGAAGGCGATTTTCATGCCGTGGCTCCCTTTAAATCCGCCCCCAGATAATCGTCGCCGGGCATCTTGCGATTCACCTCGCCATGGCCCCTAATCGCGTCATTCGAGAGGCGATTTGAAGGGCCACCTCGTTCCGTGACGCAACACTTTCCAACGCGCCAGCTGAGGTTCTTTCTGACCGCGCCCTCGCCGTGTCCGTATCTGCCCGGGCGGGAGGAGCGCAAGGTGTTCGCCCACCTGCCGATGCTCGACGGGGCCGGGGTCAACGACACCCTGACCCAGGGCGGCTTCCGGCGCTCGCAGAACATCGCCTATCGCCCGGCGTGCGAGAGCTGCGCCGCCTGCGTCTCGGCCCGCCTGCCGGTGCGCGACTATGCGCTCTCCCGGTCGGAGCGCCGGGTGGTGGCGCGCAACGCCCACCTGACCCGCCATGTGGTCGAGGCCGAGGCCACGCACGAACAGTTCGAGCTGCTGCGCGACTATCTCACCTCGCGCCACGCCGGCGGCGGCATGGCCGATATGAACTGGCCGGACTATGTGGCCATGGTCGAAGACACCGCGGTGCGCACGCACATCGTGGAATATCGCACGCGCTCCTGCGACGGCGGCCCGGGCATATTGGTGGCCTGCGCCCTGGTCGATCAGTTGGTCGATGGCCTGTCGCTGGTCTACAGCTTCTTCGATCCGGGCCTTTCCCGCGACAGCCCCGGCTCGTTCATCATCCTCGATCACCTGGAACAGGCGGCGAAGCTGAGCCTGCCCTATCTCTACCTCGGCTATTGGGTCCGGGGCAGCGAGAAGATGGACTACAAGTCGCGGTTCTCGCCCATGGAGATCCTGCGGCCCGAGGGCTGGCGCCTGCTCTCCCACCGCGACCGCCTCGCCGACGCCCGCTAGACCCGCTTGGCGCCCGAGACCGATCAACGCCGGCGGAGGCTCGATCGAGGCGCTCCTGACGATCATGGCGCGGCTGCGCGACCCCAGGACGGCTGCCCGTGGGACCTGGAGCAGACCTTCGCCACCATCGCCCCCTACACCATCGAGGAGGCCTATGAGGTCGCCGACGCCATCGAGCGCGGCAACCTTTCCGATCTGAAGGAGGAGCTGGGCGATCTGCTGCTGCAGGTGGTGTTCCACGCTCAGATGGCGCGGGAGCTCGGCGCCTTCGATTTCGGCGACGTGGTCCAGGCGATCGTCGGCAAGATGGTGCGCCGCCATCCGCACGTCTTCGGCGAGGCCGATGCGCGCACCGCCGAGGAACAGACCCTGGCCTGGGAGGAGATCAAGGTCGAAGGAGCGCGCCGCCAAGGCCGCCTCGGCCGGCGCTGCTGGACGATGTCGCCGTCACCCTCCCCGCCCTGACCCGGGCGGTGAAGCTCTCCAGCCGCGCGGCCCGGGTCGGCTTCGTCTGGGAGCACGTCGCCGACAGTCGTCGCCAAGCTGCACGAGGAGGTCGCCGAGCTGGAGGTCGAGCTCGCCGCCGGCGACAAGGCCAAGGCCCGGGCCGAACTGGGCGACGTGCTGTTCGTCTGCGCCAATATCGCCCGGGAGCTGGAGATCGATCCGGAGGAGGCGCTGCGCGCCACCAACGCCAAGTTCGTCAGGCGATTTTCTTTTATCGAGAAGACGCTCGCGGCTTCAGGGCGCTCGCCTGAAAGCGCGACACTGGAGGAAATGGAAGCGATCTGGCAGGCGGCGAAGGGCGCCGAGGCCTCCGACCTTTAGGATTGGTTACAATCGACTGTGACCAGCCTCGCCGATGGCGCCCGCGTCCAGAATCTCGACGGCCCGCTTCGCGGCCGGACCGCGCAAGGCGTCAAGCATGCGCGCGCCAAGACCGGCCTCATCGCCTTCCTTGTCGCCCACCGGAACCTTGCGTCGGAACGCCCGGCGCATCTTGAGCGCGTCGGTGTTGGTGGGCGCGAAGATTATGGCCCGATCGACCCACTCATTCGCCTCCGTCCAGCGCGCGTGGGCCGACAGGAAGCGCGCGAAGGCGAGCATATAGTCGAGGTTTTCGGCCAAGCCGTTGCATTGCCGGTAGAGATCCTCGGCCTCTGAAATGCGCGCCAGCTTTTCGTTGAAGCGCGCTTTCCAGAAGATCACCAGCGGACCGCGCTCATGCGCGTAGCGCACCTTCTCGAGGATCGACAATCCCTCGTCGTATCTCCCAAGATGATAGTAGGCGATGATCCGCTGGAGCGATGCGCCCAATACCATTACCGAGCGCTCGCCGGTCTTTTCGGCAAACTCAGCCGCTTTTGGATACTGGCCAACATCATTGTAGTATCGAGCCAGCAGCAGATCGACCTTGGGATTGTCGTGGTTCTCCAGATGCTTGAGCAGCATCTTCTCGGCCGCCGCGCCATTGCGATTGAGGATCAGGGCCTCGGCCAGGGCGACAGTGAGATCGCCATCATCGGGCGCGGCCGCCCATGCGGTCTGAAGCGCCTTGAGCGCCACGCCCGGGCGACCGGCGCGGCGCTCCTCCAGGGCCCGCGCCACGGTCTCGCTGGGCGCCTCTTCGGCTGACCTGACATAGCGGCGGATCATCCGGTCGACGTTGAAACGCACGATAGCCGGGCTGACGTGGATCTGATCGTCGGTGAACGCCAGGGCCCGCTCGCTGAGGATCACGCTCTCATAGGACGGAAAATATTCAATATGGTCGTAGCGCGAGACCACCGCCTCGGCGGCCACGCGCAACAGCGATTTGCTGTAGGTGTTGGCCACGGCCACGTCCTTGTCGGTAAAGGTCGGATTGAGCGGCACCGGCGAGACGGTGAAGATCAGCCGCACGTCGGCCGGGCAGACCTGACCCAAAAGGGCGATCAGGTCATGCAGCGAGGCCACGACGTCGTCGTGGTCCATGACATGCAGCTCGAACCGCGTCGGATCGGCGGCGGCGACCGACTTGGGCGGGGCGGCGTTGATGTAGCTTCCCGAGCGGTTGTCGAACCAGGCCTCGACAAGGCCAAGGGTGATCAGCACCACATGGCTGTCGGCGAGATTGCGGTAGACCGCATTGATCCGCTCGCGGCGGGCCATCACCAGCTCGGCCGGCATCGGGCGAAAGCCGGACGTCAGCTGCAGGTCGACGAATTTTCCGGGCCGGACCTCGGCGCCATGGCGGCTAAGATCGAAGGGTTCGAGCCCGAAGGCCCAGCGGATCTGCGGGGCGATGACCGCCGGCACATAGGTGTTTAGGACAGCCAGGGGATCGCCGCCCCACTCCTCCTTGTCGATGGTGAACTCCAGCATCGGGATTTCGAAACCCCGCTGGGCCAGGGCGATCTCGATATTGCGCGCGAAGCACGAGCCGATGGTGAAGATCTTCTGGCCCGGCTCCAGCAGGAAGCCCGGGCGGAAGGAAGGGTCGGCGAAGGCCGCGAACCGGTTGTCCGGATCGTCGGCCCTGGGCCAATCGCCATAGGGATTGGACTTGAGATTGCCGAAGGCCTCGGCGGCGCTCAATCGTCTAAGCGGCATGCGGCTACTGTTCCCGACGGGTGAAGGCGCTATCGACGCCAGCCTAGAAAGGCGCCGAGCAAAGTCAAACCAACGCCCTCGAAACCTTAAGGGACCGCGCTCGCCGGCTGGATGGTGACGCTTTCGCCGCAGCCGCAGGCGTCGGTCTGGTTGGGGTTGCGGAAGACGAACTTGGACGGCGAGCTTGCGTGACCTCGTAGTCGATCTCGGTGCCGATCAGGAACAGCACCGCCTTGGGCTCGATCAGGATGGTCACGCCCTTGTCCTCGACCACCTCGTCCAGGGCGTCGGCCGTCTCGGCGTATTCGAGGACATATTCCTGGCCGGCGCAGCCGCCGTTCTTCACGCCCACGCGCAGGCCGGCGTAGGGCTTCTCGGCCCTGGCCATGATCTCGCGCACGCGCTCGGCGGCGGCGTCGGTGAGGGTGACGACCTTGGGGCGGGGGCGGCGGGCGCGGGGCTGGAGGACGGTTTCCATGGATCAGAACATGTTCAGTTCCAGCTTGGCCTCGTCGGACATCAGCGACGGATCCCACGGCGGATCGAACACCAGATCGACCTTGCAGGACCGGTGACCTCGGGGATCGCCAGCACCGCGTCGCGCACCCAGTCGGGCATCTCGCCGGCCACCGGGCAGCCCGGCGCGGTCAGGGTCATGTCGATGGCCACGTCCTTGCTCGTCGGAGACGTCGACCTTGTAGATCAGGCCGAGCTCATAGATGTCGACCGGGATCTCCGGATCGAACACCGTCTTCAGCTTCTCGATCAGCTTGTCGGTCAGGGCGTCGAGCTCCGCCTGGCGGAATGGCGGAGGCGGTTTCGGTCGGGGGTGTGGCTGGCGTCGTCCATCAGCGCGAAAAAGGTCCGGGTCTTGGTCAGGGCGTCGACGAAGGCGTCGGCCTCCTCGAGGGTGTTATATAGGGCGAAAGAGGCGCGGGCGCTCGAGGTGACGCCAAATCGGCGCATCAGCGGCTCGGCGCAGTGGGTTCCGGCGCGCACGGCGACGCCGTAGCGGTCGAGAATCTGGGCGACGTCGTGGGCGTGGGCGCCTTCGACGTTGAAGGAGAAGATCGCGCCCTTGCCCGGCGCGGTCCCGATCTCGGTGAGCCAGTTGGCGCCGTTCAGGCGCTCCTTCACCCGGTCGTAGAGCGCGTGCTCGTGGGCGGCGACGGCCGTCGCGGTCGAGGCCCTCCAGCCAGTCGATCGCCGCGCCGAGGCCGATGGCCTCCAGGATCGGCGGCGTGCCGGCCTCGAAGCGGTGCGGCGGATCGGCGTAGGTGATCGGTCTCCAGGGTGACCGTGCCGATCATCTCGCCGCCGCCCTGGTAGGGCGGCAGGGCCGCCAGGCGCTCGGCCTTGCCGTAGAGCGACGCCGATGCCGGTCGGGCCGTAGAGCTTGTGGCCGGAGAAGACGTAGAAATCGGCGTCCAGCGCCTGCACGTCGACGTCGCGGTGGACGATGGCCTGGCAGCCGTCGATCAGGGTCAGGGCGCCGGCGGCGTGGGCCTCGGCGATGATCTCGGCGACCGGATTGATGGTGCCCAGCACGTTGGACATGTGGCTGACCGCCACCATCCGGGTGCGCGGGCCCGAGCAGGGCGCGGAAGGCCTCCATGTCGAGCGCGCCGTCGTCGGTGACCGGGACGAACTTCAGCACCACGCCCTTGCGCTCGCGCAGGAAGTGCCAGGGAACGATGTTGGCGTGGTGCTCCATCTCGCGAGAGCACGATCTCGTCGCCGGCCTGCAGCGAGCGGCCGAAGGACGGCGGCGACCAGGTTGATCGCCTCGGTGGCGCCCTTGGTGAAGACGATCTCCGAGGCGCTGGCGGCGTTGATCAGCCGCCGCACCGCCTCGCGCGCCGCCTCGTAGGCGTCGGTGGTCTCGTTGGCCAGGGTGTGCAGGCCGCGGTGGACGTTGGCGTAGGCTGTCCTCCATGGCCGCGCGTCATGGCCTCGATCACCGCCCGCGGCTTCTGGGCCGAGGCGGCGCTGTCGAGATAGATCAGCGGCTTGCCGTTCACCTGGCGCGCCAGGATCGGGAACTGGGCGCGGGCGGCGGCGACGTCGAAGCTCATGACGCGACGCTCCGAGCCGCTCGGCGACCCAGGCGCGGGCCACCTCGCGGGCGCCCTCGTGCTCGATCCGGTCGACCACCTCGCCGACGAAGGCCTCGGTCAGCATGGCGCGGGCCTCGGCTCGGGAATGCCGCGCTGGCGGGCGTAGAACAGCGCCTCCTCGTCCAGGGCGCCGACCGTGTTGCCGTGGGCGCAGGCCACGTCGTCGGCGTAGATCTCCAGCTCCGGCTTGGCGTCGACCTCGGCGCGGTCGGAGAGGATCAGGGCGTGGTGGCCCATGCGCGCGTCGGTCTGGTCGGCGCCCTGGCGCGACCACGATCCGGCCCTGGAACACGCCGCGCGCCTGGTCGCGCGACCACGCCCTTGGTCAGCTGGTCGGTGGTCGCCGTCGACGCCGGCGTGGGTGACCACGGTGGTGATGTCGGCGTGGCGCTTGTCGGCGAGCAGATAGACGCCGTCGAGCCGCGCCGAGGCGCCGGCGCCGGGATGGCGTGACGCGGGTCTCGATCCGCTGGCGCCGGGCGCCGGAGGTGAGGACGGTCTGGGCGAATTGGCGCGCCGGCGCGCGAGCGCTGACCTCGGCCTGGGACGACCGACACGGCCTCGGCGTCATCCTCGGCGATGACGATCCGCTCCAGGCGCGCGCCTCGGCGCCAAGCGTGATCTCGAGCTCGGCCTGGCCACATAGTCGCGCCGCCGCCCTCATAGCTCTCCAGCAGGGTCAGGCTGGCCGCCCGGCGCCGACCGCGATGGTCAGCCGCGCGGCGTGAGCGCCGGCCCGCGGCGTCGGCGACGAACCGCAAGGCGACCGCGCGTCATCGCCGGCCGGCGATATCGCAGCCGCGCCGGCCGCACGCCCGTTGACGATCGCGACCATCGCGCGCCGGCGATGCCCGCGAACGGTCCGGCGCCAACGACGCGTCCTCGGCCCGGCGAACGCCGGCGGCAGCGTCGCGGATCAGGCCGCGCAGGTCGGTCCAGCGCCAGTCCTCGTCGCGGCGCGACGGCAGCTGCGGTCAGGTCGCCGGTCTCGATGGCGCGGGCCAGGCTCATGCGGCGGCCCTGGCGTATTTGTCGTAGCCCTCGCGCTCCAGCTCGTGCGCCAGTTCCGGCCCGCCGGAGGCGACGATGCGGCCGCCGGCCAGCACGTGCACCCGGTCGGGGCGGATGTAGTCGAGCAGGCGCTGGTAGTGGGTGATCACCAGCATGGAGCGGTCGGGCGCGCGCATGGCGTTGACGCCCTCGGAGACGATGCGCAGGGCGTCGATGTCGAGGCCGGAATCGGTCTCGTCGAGGATGGCCAGGCGCGGCGAAAGCACCGCCATCTGAAGGATTTCCATCCGCTTCTTCTCGCCGCCGGAGAAGCCGACGTTGAGCGGGCGCTTGAGCATGTCGAAGTCGATCTTCAGCGCCGCGGCCTTGGCGCGGACCAGCTTCAGGAACTCCGGCGCGGCGACCTCGGCCTCGCCGCGCGCCTTGCTGCTGGGCGTTCAGCGCGGTGCGCAGGAAGGTCAGCGCCGGCACGCCGGGGATCTCCAGTCGGATACTGGAACGACAGGAAGACGCCCTTGGCCGCGCGCTCGTTGGGCTCGAGCGCCAGCAGGTCCTCGCCGTCCAGGGTCGCCGAGCCGCCGGTCACCTCGTAGCCCGGCCGGCCGGCCAGGGCGTAGGACAGCGTCGATTTGCCGGCCCCGTTCGGCCCCATGATCGCGTGCACCTCGCCGGCGGGAACCTCCAGCGAGAGGCCCTTGAGGATCGGCTTGCCGTCGACGCGAGACGTGGAGGTTTTGGATGGAAAGCATTGATCTAAATTTCTTTTCTAGGAGACAGCCAAACACCTGCCCCACCACCTGCGTCATCCCGCACGCAACGGAGCGCAGCGAAGTGGAGATGCGGGACCCGGGGACTGGAACGCACCTCTCAACCCGGGCGGTGGAAGCGCGCGCTGAATGCGGCCCCTGGGTCCCGGGTCTGCGTTGCGCTCCGCTCCACTTCGCCCGGGATGACGCGGGTGGGTGGGGTATCGGCACGGGTGTTGGAGCGCGTACTCATCCGACCGGCCTCAGGAATTCCAGGCGGTTGCCGAAGGGATCGAAGATGTAGACGCGTTCGTGGCCGGGGAGATCGTCATCCTCGACCACCTCGAAGCCGGCGTCGCGGGCCTTGGCGGCCAATCCGGCGACATCGCCGACGCGAAAGGCGATGTGCGCCTTCTTCGCCGGATGGAACGGCGCCTCGACACCGAGGTGAACCTTCACCTCCCCGCTCTCGAACCAGCAGCCGCCGCGCTTGGCCAGTTCCGGCGGCTTCGGCTGTTCCGGCAAGCCCCAGCAATGCGCCATAGAACGCGCGCGCCGCCTCTTCGCCGCCGCGCGGGATCGCCAGTTGGACGTGATCGATGGCTTCGAGGCTCATCCCACGCTCCCCTCCAGCGAGATCGCCACCAGCTTCTGGGCCTCGACGGCGAACTCCATGGGCAGTTCCTGCAGCACGTCCTTGACGAAGCCGTTGACCAGCAGCTGCACCGCCTCCTCCTGGCGAAAGGCCGCGCTGCATGGCGTAGAACAGCTGGTCTTCGGAGAGCCGCGTGGTGGTCGCCTCGTGCTCGAACTTGGCCGAGGCGTTGCGGGCCTCGATGTAGGGCGTGGTGTGGGCGGCGCAGTGCTTGCCGATCAGCAGGCTGTCGCACTGGGTGAAGTTGCGCGCGCCCTTGGCCTTGGGGTGGGCCGAGACCAGGCCGCGGTAGGTGTTGGACGAGTGGCCGGCGGAGATGCCCTTGGAGATGATCCGCGAGCGGGTGTTGGCGCCCAGGTGGATCATCTTGGTGCCGGTGTCGGCCTGCTGGCGGTTGTTGGTGATGGCGATCGAATAGAACTCGCCGCTGGAGCCCTCGCCGCGCAGGACGCAGGACGGGTACTTCCAGGTGATCGCCGAGCCGGTCTCGACCTGGGTCCAGCGACACCTTGGAGCGGTCGCCGCGGCAGTCGGCGCGCTTGGTGACGAAGTTGTAGATGCCGCCCTTGCCCTCGGCGTCGCCGGGATACCAGTTCTGCACCGTGGAATATTTGATCTCGGCGTCGTCCAGCACCACCAGCTCGACCACGGCGGCGTGCAGCTGGTTCTCGTCGCGCATCGGCGCGGTGCAGCCTTCCAGGTAGGAGACGTAGGCGCCCTTGTCGGCGATGATCAGGGTGCGCTCGAACTGGCCGGACTCGGCGGCGTTGATGCGGAAATAGGTCGACAGCTCCATCGGGCAGCGCACGCCCGGCGGCACATAGACGAAGCTGCCGTCGGAGAAGACCGCGCTGTTGAGGCAGGCGAAATAGTTGTCCGACACCGGCACCACCGAGCCCAGGTACTTGCGCACCAGCTCGCCGATGCTCGCGGATCGCCTCGCTCATCGAGCAGAAGATCACCCCGACCTCGGCCAGCTCCTTCTTGAAGGTGGTGACCACCGAGACGCTGTCGAACACCGCGTCGACCGCATATTGCGGCGCGCCCTCGACGCCGGCCAGGACCTCCTGCTCCTTCAGCGGGATGCCGAGCTTGGCGTAGGTGGCCAGCAGCTCCGGATCGACCTCGTCCAGGCTGCTCGGGCCGGTCCTTCTCCTTGGGCGCGGCGTAGTAGTAGGCGTCCTGATAGTCGATCGCGGGAAGTCGACCCTGGCCCAGTCGGGCTCGTCCAGCGCCAGCCAGCGCTCGATAGGCCTCCAGGCGCCAGTCCAGCATCCACTCCGGCTCGTCCTTCTTGGCCGAGATGAAGCGGACGGTGTCTTCGGAGAGGCCCTTGGGCGCGAACTCCTGGTCGATGTCGGTGACGAAGCCGTGCTTGTAGCGTTCGAGCGTCGGCGACCTGGTCGACGGTCTGTTGGACGGCGGCCATGTCAGGCGAACTCCCGCGCGGCGCGCCGACTGGCGCGTCGAAGGCCTCGAGCCAGGCCTCGCCGCAGCGCTCCCAGTCGGCGGCCGTGGTGGCCCAGCCGCCGCTGATCGCGGATCGCGACAGGGCGCCAGGTCGGCGCGGCCCATGGCCTGGAACCACCTGGCTCGGCCTGACCTTGCCCGACGAGCAGGCGGCGCCGGCGCTGACCATCACCCCGGCGAGGTCGAGCGCCATCACCTGCAGCTCGGCGCCGAAGCCGGGCGTCGCCGAAGCACAGGGTCTGGGGCAGGCGTCGGCGCCCTCGCCCAGCACCTCGGCGCCGGCCGAGGCCAGCCGGTCGGCCAGGGCGTCGCGCCAGGCGGCCTGGTCGGCGAGCGGCGAGGAGTTCGCGCCAGGGCCAGGCGCGCCGCCGCGCCGAAGCCGGCGATGCCGGGGACGTTCTCGGTGCCGGCGCGCCGGCCGCGCTCCTGGCCGCCGCCGTGCAGCCGGCGGGTGAGCGTGATGCGCGGCGCCGGCGACCAGGGCGCCGACGCCCTGCGGCCCGCCGAGCTTGTGGGCCGAGAGCGCCAGGGTGTCGGCGCCCGAGCGCGTCGATATCGATCGCGATCTTGCCGGCCGCCTGGACCGCGTCGACGTGCAGCCAGCCGCCGGCGCGCGCGGACCAGCGCGGCCGCCTCGGCCACCGGCTGGATCACGCCGGTCTCGTTGTTGGCCAGCATCAGGCAGACGAGCGCGCGCGGCCGCCGGCGGCGAGGCGCGCCGCCAGCCAGTCGAGGTCGGCCACGCCCTCGCCGTCCACCGGCCAGACTTCGACCGGCCAGGCCGGACGCCTCGGCGGCGGTCGCGCACCGCGTCGTGCTCGGTGGCGCCGACGATCAGGATGCGCTCGGCGCCGGCGGCGATGGCGCTCTCGATCGCCAGGGCGTTGGCCTCGGTGCCGCCGCTGATGAAGGTCACGGCCTCGGGCCCGGCGCCGACCAGGCGCGGCGACCTCGGCCCGGGCGCCTTCGACGACGGCGCGCGCCGCGCGGCCGGCGGCGTGGACCGACGAGGGATTGCCGCCGAGCTCCAGGGCGCGCGCCACGGCCGCCGCCGCCTCGGGCCGCACCGGGGCGGTGGCGTTGTAGTCGAGATAGACCGGGCCGCTCATGCGGCCGGCTCCGGCTGGCGGCGCAGCCGTGCCGGTGAGCACGTCGGCCAGGGAGACGCTGGCCAGATAGTCGCTGGATCTGGCGGCCGGTCTCTTCCCACAGGTCGTGGGTCAGGCAGCGCGCGCCGCCCTTCATGCAGCCGGCGCCGTGCGCCGGCGCAGCGGGTGGCGCGCAGCGGCTCGTCCACCGCCACCACCACCTCGGCCACGGTCAGGCTCGCCGGCGGGCCGCGCCAGCCGATAGCCGCCGCCGGGGCCGCGCACGCGATTGCACCAGGCCTTGCCGGCGCAGGCGCGCGAACAGCTGTTCGAGATAGGCCAGCGAGATCTGCTGGCGCTCGGCGATGTCGGCCAGGGTCGTCGCGCGCGCGCGTCGGCGCGTCCGGCCAGGTCGGTCATCGCCATCACGGCGTAGCGTCCCTTGGTGCTCGAGCTGCATGACTTTGCGGTCCGTCGCTGATTTTCTCGCGCATTCGCGGCGCGGCTCTGTGCTACAAGCCGCCGCCTCGCGCGAGGCCGGCTTCGCCGGCCGTGTCCAGCGGACTTAGGAAAACCAAGCGCGGTGGTCAAGTATTTGCCGCCGGCCCCTCGCATCTGGAGACAAGGGACCTCATGCCTGAAGTGGTTCTGACCGGCGCCGCCGGCCGGATCGAAGGCCGCTATTCGCCCCGGCAAGAACGACACCGCGCCGATCGCGCTGATCCTGCACCCGCACCCCAAGGCCGGCGGCCACATGAACAATCCGGTGGCGGTGCAGCTGTTCCACCTGTTCATGAAGCGCGGCTTCTCGGTGCTGCGGTTCAACTTCCGCGGCGTGGGCCGCAGCCAGGGCGAGTTCGACACCGGCATCGGCGAGCTGGCCGACGCGGCCACGGCGCTGGACTGGCTGCAGTCCACCAACCCCGACCGCCTCGCAGTGCTGGGTCGCCGGCTTCGACTTCGGCGCCTGGATCGGCATGCAGCTGCTGATGCGCCGGCCGGAGACCGACGGCTTCATCTCCGTCTCGCCGCCGACCAACATCTACGACTTCTCAGCTTCCTGGCCCCCTGCCCGGCCTCCGGCCTGATCCTGCACGGCTCGGCCGACACCGTGGTGCCGCCGATCGAGGTCGAGCGGGTGGTCGCCAAGCTGCGCACCCAGAAGGGCATCGTCATCGACTACGACCTGGTCGAAGGCGCCGACCACTTCTGGACCGAGAACCTGCTCCGAGGTGGAAAAGCGCGTCGGGCGCCTATCTCGACAAGCGCCTCGGCCGACCGAGCCGATCTGAGGCTCGACGATCCGGCCGCCCGTCATCGGCCGGCGGAACGCCGGTGGTTCCGGGAAACGAGATCGGCAGGCCCTTGAAGCGTCCGCGCCGCCAGATAGGCGAAGGCTTCGGCCTCGATGGAATCGCCGCGCCAGCCGACCTCCTCGGCGGTGAGCACCGGGAATCGGCAGCCGCGTCGCGGATCGCCGCCATCAGCGCCGGATTGTGCCGGCCGCCGCCGCAGACGATCAGCTGCGGTCGGCGTCTCGCCCAGCGCGGCCAGGCCCAGAGCCACGGCCTCGGCGGCGAAGGCGGTGAGGGTCGCGGCGGCGTCCTCCAGCGACAGGCTGAGCGACGCGGTCGAGGGAAAAATCGAACCGGTCCAGCGACTTCGGGCCGCGACGTCGAGAAATAGGGGTGAGCCAGGTAGGCGGCCAGAGCCGCCTCGTCGACCTGCTCCGGCCCGGGCCAGGGCGCCGTCCTCGTCGAAGCGCGCGCCGGTTCTGCGCCTGCACCAGCAGGTCGATCATGCCGTTGGCCGGGCCGGTGTCGAAGGCCTCCAGCTCGCCGTCCGCCGCGCACCAGGGTGACGTTGCCGACGCCGCCGAGGTTCAGCACCGCGACCGGCGCGGCAGCGCCCGGACCAGCGCGCCAGGGCGGCGTGATAGACCGGGCGCCAGCGGCGCGCCCTGCCCGCCCGCGGCCACGTCGGCGGTGCGGAAGTCGAAGGCCACCGGCAGGCCGAGGCCCTCGGCCAGCCGCTGGGCGTCGATCGAGCTGGACCGTGCGGCCCCGGGCGCGCTCGCGCGTCGGCGGCTCGTGCAGCACCGTCTGGCCGTGGAAGCCGACGAGATCGAGATCCGCGGCGGCGAGGCCGATGCTCGGCCAGGAACGCCTCGGCCGCCGGCGAGGTGCTCTCGGCGATGGCGCCGCGCGGCCTTGGCGAAGATCGTCGGGCGCCGGCGCATCCCACGCCCAGGCCAGGGCCGCGGCGGTCGCCCTCCAGCACAGCGCGCGGTTTCCGGGGCCAGCTTGCGCTCGCCGGCCGGCCCGAAGCCGGTGATGGCCTCGCCGTCGGTCTCCAGCACCGCCATGTCGACGGCGTCGAGCGAGGTGCCGGTCATGAAGCCGAGGACGCGCATGGCCGCCTTGACTGCCATGGCCACGGCCCGGTAGCTAGCGCGCCGATGACCGACCGCGCGCCCTTCGCCGCCGCTATTACCGCTCGCCCATCTAGCGAGCGGCCGGTCAGTCACGCCCAGCCGCCCACCGGTCGGCGGCGGCTCTCGCCAAGGAGACGGTCTCCGGCCGAAAGCCCACTGAAGGAGCCGTCCATGACCCCGCACGACCCCGAACGTTCAAACCCCAGTCCGACTTCCTGCGCGTGATGCAGGAGCGCGGCTATATCCACCAGTGCACCGACCTCGAGGCGCTGGACGCGGCGGCGGCCGCAGGGCGTGGTGACCGCCTACGTCGGCTACGACTGCACGGCCGACAGCCTGCACATCGGCCACCTGATCTCGATCATGATGCTGCGCTGGCTGCAGAAGACCGGCCACCGGCCGATCGTGCTGATGGGCGGCGGCACGACCAAGGTCGGCGATCCCACCGACAAGGACCAGCAGCGCCCGCTGCTGACCGACGCGGTGATCAACGCCAACCTCGCCAGCATCCGCAGCGGCCGTTCGCACAAGTTCCTGAGCTTCGGCGACGGCCCGACCGACGCGATCATGGTCAACAACGCCGACTGGCTGGAGAAGCTCGGCTACGTCGAGTTCCTGCGCGACTACGGCGTGCACTTCACCATCAACCGCATGCTGGCCTTCGACTGCGTGAAGCTGCGGCTCGAGCGCGAGCAGCCGCTGACCTTCCTCGAGTTCAACTACATGCTGATGCAGGCGACCGACTTCCTGGAGCTCAACCGGCGCCACGGCTGCACCCTGCAGATGGGCGGCTCGGACCAGTGGGGCAACATCATCAACGGCGTCGAGCTGATCCGGCGCGTGGACGGCAAGCAGGCCTTCGGCCTGACCACGCCGCTGCTGACCACCGCGCTCGGGCGAGAAGATGGGCAAGACCGTGGGCGGGGCGGTGTGGCTGAACGCCGACCGGCTGAGCCCCTACGACTACTGGCAGATGTGGCGCAACACCGAGGACGCCGACGTCGGCCAGTTCCTGAAGCTGTTCACCGAGCTGCCGCTGGACGAGATCGCGCGGCTGGAGGCGCTGCAGCGGCGCCGAGATCAACGAGGCCAAGAAGGTGCTGGCCAACGAAGCCACCACCCTGCTGCACGGCGCCGAGGCGGCGGCGGCGGCGGCCGGCGGCGGCCAAGGCGGCGTTCGAGGAGGGCCGGCTCTCGGACGACCTGCCGACGGTGGAGATCCCGGCCGGGGAGATGGCGGCGATGTCCAACACCGCCCTGATGGTCGCGGCGGGCTTCGCCAGCTCCAACGGCGACGCGCGCCGCCAGATCGCCGGCGGGGCGTTCCGTATCAATGGCGTCAAGGTGGCCGACGCCAATGCGCCGGCGTCCATCGAAGGATCGGAGGCGGAGCTTCGCAAGGGGAACGCCCGCAAACGCCTCGTTGTCACAAGCTAGAAGGAACCGATCATGACCACTGAACTGAAGGCCGGCGAACTTAAGGCCGGGGATAGGGCCCCCGATTTCGACATGCCGGGCGACACCGGCCCGGTGTCGCTCGCCGCGCTCAAGGGCAAGACCGTGGTGCTCTATTTCTATCCCAAGGACGACACCAGCGGCTGCACCGCCGAGGCCCAGGGCTTCACCGCCGCGGCCGCCGACTTCGCCGCCGCCGGGGCGGTGGTGGTCGGCGTCTCCAAGGACACGGCGGCCAAGCACGCCAAGTTCCGCGCCAAATATGACCTGGCGCCGCTGCTGGGCTCCGACGCCGAGGGCGATGTGGTCGAGCGCTATGGCGCGTGGGTCGAAAAGAGCATGTACGGGCGCAAATACATGGGCATCGACCGCTCGACGTTCCTGATCGACAAGACCGGGGTGGTGCGGCGGATCTGGCGCAAGGTGAAGGTGCCCGGCCACGTCGCCGAAGTGCTGGCGGCGGCGAAATCGCTTTAGCGAACGGCCCAGCCTCTGGCGCGGCTTTCAAAGCCGGATTACGCTCACGGCCAAGCCATTTTCCAGTAGAGGCCGCCCATGTTCAGCAAGCCCAGCAATCAGCCTCAAGAGACGCCCCCGGCGCCGCGCCTCGAACCCGCAGCCCCCTCCCCGTCGAGCCTGGGCGTCCAGGCGAAGAAGGGCCCCTCGGTGATCGCCGCCGACATGACGCTGGAGGGCAATGTCACCGGTGGCGGCGAGCTGCAGATCGATGGCGCGATCAAGGGCGACGTGCGCGCCGAGCGCGTGACCATCGGCGAGACCGGCCAGGTCGATGGCGGCGTCTTCGCCGAGTCGGTGGAGGTGCGCGGCAAGGTGATCGGCTCGATCACCGCCAAACAGGTGCGCCTGCACGGCGCCTGCCATGTGGATGGCGATATCAGCCACGAGCAGCTGGCGATGGAGATCGGCGCCTTCTTCCAGGGGCGCTCGTTGCGCCTGAAGCGTCCGGCGACGGTGACGCCGCCGGCCTCGCCGCCAAAGGCCAGTTCACCGCCACCGCCCATGGAGGACGACGCGAAGATGCTGCCGGGGATTTCCAAAACGCCGGCCTGAGCTTCCCAATCCACCTGCGTCATCCCGGCCGCAGGCCGCCCTCTTGCAGGCCGGAGAGCCGGCGACTGTGTTTGATCAAGCGGGTTTTTGCCAGGGTTGGCCGGTCTTGGTGATGGCGTTTGCGGCGACGGCGATCTTTCTGGCGATGGCGACGAGGGCGACCTTGGCGGGTTTGCCGGCGCCTCGCATGGCGAGGTACTCGCGTTTGAAGCCCTTGTCGGTGCGGGTGGCGCTGACGGCGGCCATGTAGAGGGCGGCGCGGACACAGGGCCGGCCGCCGTGGATGTGAGCCTGTCCAGTCCGGGTTCCGCTCTGATTGGGATGGGGGGCGAGCCCGGCGAGGCTGGCGACGGCCTTGCGATCGATCTGCCCGAGCTCGGGCAGATCGGCCATCAAGGTCATGCTGATGGCCGGCCCGACGCCAGGGATGCTCTGCAGAAGCTCGGCGTGAGCCTTGCCGTTCTCCTGGGCCAGCAGGGCCTCGCGCAGTTGGGTCTCGATGCGCTCCCGCTCTTCGGAGAGGGTGGCGATGACGAAGCGGGCGCTCTGGGCGATGGGCTCGTCGAGGGTCTGCTTGAGGCGGACCTTCTCCATGGCGATCATCTCCACCAGCTGGCGGCGGCGGGTGGAGAGGGCGCGGATCTCGAAGGCCTTGGGGCTCGGCACAGGGCGGGCGGCGTCTTGCATGATCAGAGCGAAGCGCGCGATGAGCCTGGCGTCCAGTGCGTCTGTCTT
Source organism: uncultured Alphaproteobacteria bacterium (assembly GCA_963817995.1). GTDB lineage: Bacteria > Pseudomonadota > Alphaproteobacteria > Caulobacterales > Caulobacteraceae > Acaudatibacter. The sequence continues at coordinate 217,976 of CAWFQJ010000004.1, read as the reverse complement.
GGCGCGCTTGCCCTCGGCGATGCGAAGGGCGCGAATGCGCTTGGGATCGATGACCCCGACCTCGAAGCCGGCGTCGGCCAGAGCCCGCACCAGGCGCGCGGCGTAGCCCCCGATGGACTCCAGGATCACCCGGCTGGCGCCCTCGCGCCTCAGCCGCGAGACCACCGCCTCGATCCCCTTCTGGCCATTGGCCGTGCGAAACACCCGGCCAGATGGCGCCAGGCCGACATCGAAGAAATCCCGGCCGACGTCCACGCCGGCCGCACATATCTGCGTCATAGATCCGCTCCTGTGTTCGAGCTGAAGCGGCCTTGCGCCTCGCCCATGCGACTGTTCGGATAAGCTGACTGGCGGACGCGCCCACGCCGGCATCTCGGTCTCGCGACCAGGGACCCAACGAGCTACGCCCGCCACCAACCAGGACCCAACCCGGTCAACAGCGCAATACACAGGGACCCAGGGGACTGGAACGGACCTTTCAACCGCGGCGGCGGTCAACCTCCGCTGAATGTGGCCCCTGGGTCCCGGGTTTCCGTTGCGCTTCGCTCCACTCCACCCGGGATGACGCAGGTGTTTGGGTAACCCCCTACGCCTCCCCCCGCGTCTCGATCCTCGATCCGGCGACCAGGGTGCGGTGGACCGGGCAGTGTTCGGCGATCTGCAACAGGCGGGCGCGCTGTTGGTCATCGAGCGGGCCTTCGAGGGCGATGCGGCGATGAAAGAGGTCGGGCGGGCTCTCCTCGGGAGTCTTTTCATGGCGCACGCCGACCTCTATGGCGGTGAGGGGCCAGGCCTTGCGATCGGCGTAGAGGCGCACGGTGAGCGCCGTGCATTCGGCCAGGGCGGCGCAGAGAAGGTCGTAGGGCGAAGGCCCCGTGCCCGTGCCGCCAACGTCGACCGGTTCGTCGCCGGCGAAGCTGACGGCGCCGGTTTCGATGTGGGCGACCAGGCTGCCCGGGCCGCTGTCGCGAACCTTGGCGTTTTCCTCGATCATGCCATTGCTCCTACCGCCGTTTGGGCCGGCTGAAGGGATCGTCGTCGGCCTCGTGGATGTCGAAGCCGAACCGGGCGAAGCCGGCCTTCATCTCCGGGCCGAGCGGCGCCTCGATATCGATCAGGCCGCGCGAGGGATGGGGAATGGTCAGGCGGCGTGCGTGAAGCTGGAGCTTCAGCGGGCCGGAGGATTCGACCGACTTCGCATTGTTGTATTTCGGATCGCCCAGGATCGGATGGCCGAGCGCCAGCATGTGGGCGCGGAGCTGGTGGGTGCGCCCGGTGGTGGGGCGCAGCGCCAGCCAGGCCGCGCGCGGTCCGGCGCGGGAGACGGTGACGAATTCGGTGACCGCCGGCTGGGCGCGCGGATCCTTGGGATCCACCGGGGTCACCAGTTCGCGATCGCCGACGCCGACCTTGGCCAGCGGCAGTTCGATGATTCCGTCCACCGGCCGGGGATTGCCCTCGACAATGGCCCAATAGGTCTTCTGGGCCTTGCGCCGGGCGAAGCCTCCGGAGAGCCTGGCGGCCGCCGCCGGCGTCTTGCCCAGCACCAGGACGCCGGAGGTGTCGCGATCGAGCCGGTGGGTCAGGCGCGGACGCTCTGGCCCCTCCCCCCAGGCGCTCAGCAGCCGGTCGATATGGTGGCTGGTCTTGGTGCCGCCCTGCACGGCGAGGCCGGCCGGCTTGTTGAGCGCCAGCACCTCCTCGTCCTCATAGAGCACCAGGGAGCGGGCGAAGGCGGCGTCGCGCTCGGAGATGCCGGCGCGCGCCTCGCGAGGCGGGGCCTCCGGCAAGGGCGGCACGCGCACCATCGACGCCGGCGGCGAGGCGGGTGTCGGCCTTGACCCGGGCCCCGTCGACCCGGAGCTGGCCGCCGCGGGCCAGCTTGTGGATCTGGGTCTGGCCCAGGTGCGGCCAGCGGCGACGCAGCCAGCGATCCAGGCGCACGCCGTCCTCGCCCACGCCCACGCTCAAGGTCTTGACCTCACCCATCAGGCGAACAGTCGCCGCGCGGCCATCAGGCCCGCGAACAGGGCGAGGATCGAGAGCAGTACCGAGGCGAGGACATAGGCGAACGCCAGGGCGTAGTCGCGCTTCTCGATCATCAGGGCGGTGTCGAGGGAAAAGGACGAGAAGGTGGTGAAGCCGCCGAGCACGCCCACCGCCAGGAGCAGGCGCCAGCGCTCCTGGTCGGCGCCGCCGCGCTGGGCGAGATAGCCGACCAGAAAACCCATCAGGGCGCCGCCGACGATATTGACGGTGAAGGCGCCGGCGAAGGGCCAGCGCGGCCCGATCAGGCGCATGGCGCCGACGCCGGTGAAATAGCGCGCCACCGATCCAACAGCGCCGCCGAGGGCGACCAGCAACAGCTTCTCCATGGGGTCATATAGCGGCGCCGCGCGGCGCGCGTCAGCCCCGGATGCGCGCGGCGAGGCCGGCCATGTCGGCGGGCGTCGGCGCCTCGACGCGGCGCTCGCCGCCGGCGGGGTGAGGAAAGGTGAGCGCGGCGGCGTGCAGCATCAGCCTCGGAACCGCCTCGCCGCCCAGCACCAGGGCCCCGCCATAGCGCGGATCGCCGGCGATCGGCCGGCTGATGGAGGCCAGGTGGACGCGAAGCTGATGCATGCGCCCCGTCCTGGGCGACAGCTCGACCAGGGCGGCTGTGTCGTCGGCGCTGAGGGTGCGATAGCGCGTGAGCGCCGCCTGGGCGTCAGGATGATCGGGCGGCGAGACGCGCATATAGGCCTCGCGCCCTTGGGATTCCTTGCGCAGCGCCGCCTCGATGGTTCCCGCGGGCGGATCGGGCGCGCCGGGGGCGACGATGGCGAGATAGGTCTTGCGCACGCGCCTGGCCATCATCGCCTTGCCCAGGAACGCCGCCGCCGGCTGGCTGCGGGCGGTGAGGATCACGCCGGAGGTGTCGCGATCCAGCCGGTGAATGAGGCGCGGCCGCACGCCGCTGGGCTTGGCGAAGGCGGCGAGCAACTCATCCAGGGTGTGGACGGCGATGCGGCCGCCCTGGCTCGAAAGGCCGGGGGGCTTGTTCAGGGCGATGACGTCGGCGTCCTGGTAGATCACCAGGGAGCGGGCGAACTCGATCTCCTCGGGCGAGAGGACGACGGGTTTCATCGCTGAAAACCCCGCCTCTCCTCCCCTGCGCCTCTTCGCGGGGGAGGTGGCGCGGCGCTCTTTCTTGCGCCGTGACGGAGGGGGCGCAAAGCTGGGTCAACGAACGATGTCTTCGAAAACGCTTCCGGAAGCCTCGTCGGGATCAAGCCGAGGTTTACCCGCCTTGCGCCCCCTCCGTCACTCGCCTTCAGCGAGCGCCACCTCCCCCGTGAAGAGGCACGGGGGAGGAGAAGTCTTACCTTCTCCTCCCGTACAGCCGCAGCGTGACGGAGGGGCGCAAAGCCGGACCAACGGCGCCCTCTCACACCAGGGCGTCGAGGCGGGCGAGGGCGGCTTCCAGCTTGGCCTTGGCGTCCCGGGCGTCGGTCAGCCGGTCGCGGTTCTCATCGACCACCTCCTCGGGGGCCCGGGCCAGGAAGTCGGCGTTGTCGAGCTTCTTGGCGGTGCGGTCGATGTCGGCGGCCCTGGCGGCGACTTCCTTGGCCAGGCGCGCGCGCTCGGCGGCGAGATCGATGAAATCGGCGATGGCCAGGGCGCCGGTGGCTTCGCCGATGACGAAGGGCGCCGAGCCGGCCGGGGCGCCGGCGGCCTCCTCCGCCCGGTCGAGCCGAGCGAGGGTGAGGATCAGCGTCGCGGTGTCGAGCCAGGCGCTCGCGCGTTCCGGCGTCGGCGCCGATCAGGCTCAAGGCCGGCCGGGCGGCGGGCGGGACGTTCATCTCGGCGCGCGAGCTGAGCGCACCTCGGTGACCAGATCGACCAGCCAGCCGATCTCGGCCTCGGCGGCCGGATCGATCCAGGCTCTCCGGCAGATCGGGCCAGGCGGCGCTGATCAGCAGGCCCTGGCGCGGCGCGTGCCGAACTCGGCGCGGTCTTGTCCCACAGCGCCTCGGTGACGAAGGGGCTGACCGGGTGCAGCAGCTTCAGGCATGGTTTCCAGCACCCAGGCGGCCATGGCCCGGGTCTCGGCCTTGGCGGCCTCGTCGTCGCCGTTCAGGATCGGCTTGGCCAGCTCCAGATACCAGTCGCAGATAGACGTTCCAGATGAAGCGGTAGAGGGCGGCGGCGGCGTCGTCGAAGGCGCAGGCCTCGATGGCGGCGGTGACCGCGCGCGGCGGTCTTCACCGTCTCGCCGCGGATCCAGCGGTTGACGCGTCTGGCGCGCCGCGCCGGGATCGAAGCCGGCCACGGCGACGCAGCCGTTCATCTCGCAGAAGCGCGCGGCGTTCCACAGCTTGGTGGAGAAATTTCGATACCCTTCAATGCGCTGGACCGAAAGCCTGATGTCCCGCGCCTGCCCCGACATGGCCGCCAGGGTGAAGCGCAGGGCGTCGGCGCCATAGGCGTCGACCAGCTCCAGCGGGTCCATCACATTGCCCTTGGACTTGGACATCTTGGCGCCCTTCTGCGTCGCGGATCAGGGCGTTGATGAACACGCGGCGGAACGGGACCTCGCCCATGAAGTGCAGGCCCATCATCATCATCCGGGCGACCCAGAAGAAGATGATGTCGAAGCCGGTGACCAGGGTGTTGGTGGGATAGAAGCGCGCCAGATCGGCGGTCTTCTCCGGCCAGCCGAGGGTCGAGAACGGCCACAGGGCCGAGGAGAACCAGGTGTCGAGCACATCCTCGTCCTGGCGCAGGGGCTCGTCGCGGCCGTAGTGCTCGCGGGCGGCGGCCTGGGCCTCGGCCTCGGTTTCGGCGACGAAGATCTTGCCGTCCGGCCCGTACCAGGCCGGGATGCGGTGGCCCCACCAGAGCTGGCGCGAGATGCACCAGGGCTCGATGTTGCGCATCCACTCGAAATAGGTCTTTTCCCAGTTGCGCGGCTCGAAGACGGTGCGGCCGTCCTCCACCGCGGCGATCGCCGGCTGGGCCAGGGTCTTGGCGTCGACGTACCACTGGTCGGTCAGATAGGGCTCGACCACCGCGCCGGAGCGGTCGCCGTGCGGCACGGCGTGGCGGGTCGGCTCGATCGCCGCGGAGCAGGCCCAGCGCCTCGATATCGGCGACGATCTTCTTGCGCGCCGCGAAGCGGTCCAGGCCGCGATATTCCGCCGGAGCGTTGTCGTTGATGCGGCGCGGTGGGGTCGAGGACGTTGATCATCGGCAGGCGATGGCGCTGGCCGACCTGGAAGTCGTTGAAATCGTGAGCCGGGGTGATCTTCACCGCGCCGGAGCCCTTCTCCGGGTCGGCGTAGTCGTCGGCGATGATCGGGATCGGCCGGCCGACGATAGGCAGGCGCACGCATTTGCCGATCAGCGCCGTGTAGCGCTCGTCGCCGGGATGCACGGCGACGGCGGTGTCGCCCAGCATGGTCTCGGGCCGGGTGGTGGCGACGACGATCTCGCCGGAGCCATCCTCCAGCGGATAGGCGAAATGCCAATAGTGGCCGTCGACCTCGCGCTGCTCGACCTCCAGGTCGGAGATGGCGGTCTGGAAGTGCGGGTCCCAGTTCACCAGCCGCTTGTCGCGATAGATCAGCTTCTGCCGGTGCAGGGTGACGAACACCTTGCGCACCGCCGCCGACAGGCCCTCGTCCAGGGTGAAGCGCTCGCGGCTCCAGTCGCAGGAGGCGCCCAGGCGGCGCAGCTGGTTGACGATCGTGCCGCCGGACTTGGCCTTCCATTCCCAGATCCTGCTCGACGAAGGCCTCGCGGCCCATGTCGCGGCGGCTCGATATTGCCCTCGGCGGCCAGCTGGCGCTCGACCACCATCTGGGTGGCGATGCCGGCGTGGTCGGTGCCCGGCAGCCACAGGGCCGCCTTGCCGCGCATGCGCTCGAAGCGGGTCAGCACGTCCTGCAGGGTGTTGTTCAGCGCGTGGCCGATGTGCAGCGAGCCGGTGACGTTGGGCGGCGGGATGACGATGGAGAACGGCTCGCGCGGCCGGATCGTCCATCGGCGCGAAGGCGCCGGACGCCTCCCACTGCTGCATAGAGGCGCGGCTCGGCGGACTTGGGATCGAAGGTTTTTTCGAGCATGGGGGTGTATTAGGGGAATTGGAGGCCGAGCGCCAAGCCGACGTCCGGGGGACAACAATCTCCTCCCCCTTTTGGGGGAGGGGGACCTCGACGCCAACGTGGAGGGGGGGTCAGCTGGGCTGAGAAGAAAACGCCAAGCTGGAGCCCCCTTCCCCGGCTTCGCCGGGACTTCCCCCAGCGGGGGAAGAGACAGGAAGCGTCAGCCTACCTTGCCGGTGATGCGGGCCACGGCTTCGTCGACCTGGGCCTTGACGATGATCGGCAGGTTTTCGTCGAGCCAGGATTTGAGCATGGGCCGCAGGAGATCCTTGGTGATGTCTTCCAGGGTGAGGCCAGACGGCATGAGCGGCCCGGGCGTCGGGGTGGGAGCCACGGATTTCACCGCCGTATTGAGCCTGTCGAAGGCGGAGGCGGCGGCGGCGGCGGCGCCGTCATCCACCAGCGGTTCGCTTTCAGACTTTTCCGTCGTGGCCCCGGCCATTTCAGTTCCCTCCTCAATAGGTTGCGGTTCAGCGGTCGCCACGGCGTCCGAATGGGTTGCGGCGACCGGCTCGGGCTCGACCACTGGCTCGGGCTCAACGACGGGCTCGGGCTCGATGGCCGGTTCGGCCTTGGCCTCTGGTTCGGGCTCAGGCTCAGGCTCGGCGACCGGCTCGAAGTGGGCGACCGGTTCCGGCTCGGAGGCCGCCTCCACCGCATGGATCGGCTCCGCGACCGGCTCGGGTGGCGAGAGGGTTTCAACGCTGGAGGCAACATGGGACGGCGCGGCCGTATCCGGCGGCGTATCGTCCTCGGAGATGATCCGGCGGATCGAGGCCAGGATCTCATCCATGGTCGGCTCGGGGGCGAGCTGTTCCGGCATTACAGAGCACTCACGACTCAGAAACTAGCGGGATTGCGATCCTTAGCTACTCGTCTATCGCCGGTCCCGCAATTTCCAGCAACAAATCTTGACCGCGACATCTTACCGCGCCGTCGATGTGGGCGCCAAGGGATCGGGCGCGGGTGCGGAGGCCGACGGCGCGGACACCGGCGATATCGGCGCCGGGCGCTGGATCACGCTGGGCGCGCCGGCCCGATCGATCGCCGAGACGAGCGGATCCCAGGGCGTCCATCCCCACGAGTGCTTGACTTCATTGAAGTTCTTGGTCGGATCATAGTGGGGAACGCCGGTGGCCAGATCCTCCACGAAAAGGGCCCCCATCGCTTCCAGCAGGGCGGTGGAGGCGACGTATTCGTCGTGCCTGGCATTAACCAGGGCCAGCTGGGCGTTGCCCAGATCCTGCTCGCTGATCAGCACGTCCAGGGTCGTGCGCAGGCCCACCTGCGCCTCCTGCCTCGTGCCCTCGAAGGCGATGTTGGCCGCCCGCACCGCTTCCTGATTGGCCACCAGCTCGGCCCGCGAGCCCAGCAGGGCGTTCCACGCCTGGGACACCGAAAGCAGCACTTGGCGCCGGGTGGTCTCGATGCCGATTCGGTCGATGTTGTTGTTCTCGGCCGCCTGGCGGACCTGGGAGGAGGTTAGGCCGCCGGTGAAGAGCGGCACCGTCGCCACCACGGCGGCGCTGTAGGCATAGCCGAAATTGACGAACGGCGAGGCGTAGCCGAAGGCTCCGCCCTGGCCGCCGATCGACCCTTGCAGCCCCAGCGTGGGTCGCAGCAGGGCCTTGGCGGCGGCCACCTTGGCCGCGCTTTCCTGCTCGGTGTAGTCGGCCTGGACGACCAGGGGGTTGTTGTGTTCGGCCGCCTCATAGGCCTGATCGACACTGGCCGGCAGGTACTTGGCGAGCGAGGGTTCGGGGGCCAGATCGCTGGGGTTCTGGCCCACCACCGAGGCGTAGCTGGCGCGGCTGTCGGCGAGCTGGGCCTGGGAGGTGGAGAGCGCGGCCTGGGCCGCGGCCACCCGCGATTCGGTCTGGGCGACATCGGTGCGGGTGATCTCGCCGACCTCGAACCTGGCCCGCGACTCGTCGAGCTGGCGCTTGAGGAGATCGACGTTCTGCTGAGAGATGGCGACGCTCTCCTGGTCGCGGCGCACATCGCAATAGGCCTGGACCACGGCCTGCAGCACCTGCTGCTCCAGCGACCGCAAGGCGGCGCGGGCGGCCAGCACCTGGGCCATGGCGGCGGTCACCTGGCTGGTGACCTTGCCGCCCGTGTAGATCGGCTGGGTCAGCGAGACCACCGCGCCCGAGGCGGTGCTCTCGCCGGTGATGGTCTGGCCGAAGGTCTCGGTGCTGTTGCCGGCGTTGACCTGGCCCTGGATGCTGGCGGTGGGTCGAAAGCCGGCCAGGGCCTGGACATAGACCTCATCGGTGGCCCGCAGGCTGGCGCGCTGGGCCTGGAGATTGGGATTGGACTGGTAGGCCAGCGCCACCGCGTCGGCCAGGGTTTCGGCGCGCGCGGGGCGCCGGCCCCGACGAAGGCCATCGCCGCGAGGGCCGTCATGGCCCCGATCCTGCTCGCTTGCGACATCCGAAATCCCCGCGCCCCGGCGGCGCCCGGAGCCTTTGACTCGACTCCGCTATAGGACGACCCCGCGCCCTCCCGCCAGCCTTGAACCGATTAAGCTTTCGTCACGTGCCGGGCCGGCGGTGCATCGCGGCGCCTCATAATGCGAAGCCCTTTTGCGCCTCGAAGCCGGCCAGGACCGGCGGGGTGCAGTCGAACATCGCCCGGGCGCCGACATCGCCGGCGCTTCTCAGATAGAGCATGGCGCGGCCCACCGGCCCGTCGCGCTCGACGACGCCCAGGCGGCCGTTTTCCGCCAGGGCGGCGACCCAAGCCTCCGGGGCCTTGGCGACCGCGCCTTCGCAGATGATGAGATCGTATTCGCCGGCCGGGCTGTTCAGATCGCCCTCATCCAGCCGGGTCACGTTGAGACCCATGGCGGCCAGCACCTCGGCGGCGTAGGGCGCGGCGATGGCCAGCACCCGCTCGCCCGCCCGTGGGCGCAGGCCCTGGAGCAGCTTGGCGACGTCCCTGGGCCGCAGCATCCAGCGACCCGGGGCGTATTCCACCTCGGCGTCGGCATAGGCCAGCCAGGTCTTGCCGGCCGGGACCAGGGCCTCGCGCGGCACGGCGCGCATGGCGTCCTGGATGGCGAGGTCCGTGACATCCTGGGTGCGCACCTGGCTATCCACCATGGTCGTGCGGGCGTCGGCGAAATCGGCGCTCATCAGGATCTCCGAAGGCGTGAGGGCGAGGCGGTTATAGGTCCCTCCCCCCGCCTTAGGCAATCAGCTGGGCGGTTGCCGCCTCGCCGCGCATCTGTTAGCCAACCGCTCCCCGCGCGGCCTGGTGGCGGAGTGGTTACGCAGCGGACTGCAAATCCGTGCACGCCGGTTCGATTCCGGCCCAGGCCTCCAGGGGATTTCAACGGCTTACGGGGCCAGTGAAAACCCCGGATTTCCATTGTCAGCGTTTCGTCAGGTTGGAGGTCGAGGATGATTCCAGCAGACCCCTGCCCCGAATTGACGGAATTTTCGCTCGGCCTCTATGCCGAAGAACCCAAAGCGATGCTCTACCACTACACCTCGTTCGCCGGCCTTATGGGCATCGTCCAGGAGAAGGCTCTTTGGGCGAGCGAAATTCGATATCTCAACGACTCACAGGAGCTTCAGCACTTCGGGCGCCTCGTTCACAGTCTGGTCATCAGGGCACTTGAGGCGACGCCACATCAGCAGAGCGCTGACATCCTCGGGCAATTTGACCAATGGCTGAGGGAACGCCTCGCGCTTGGCCCGATGATCTTTGTTGGATCGCTAACCGAAAACGGCAACCTCCTGAGCCAGTGGCGCGGCTATTGTGGCCACGGCCAGGGCGTCAGCTTGGGTTTCGCGCCGGACAGGGTGGTCCTTGCGGCTCGAGACCGGGCGTTCACGATCGGACGTTGCATTTATGAGGGGGGGAGACAGACTCAACTCGTCGATGACTTCTTGAAAATTTTGTTGGCGGCCGCAAATTCTCGCGGACCTGATGGAGCCTTGCCAGCAACGCAGTCCTTTCACGGCTTTTTCCAGGAGCTTGAGCCTCAGATTTTCCGAATTGCACCGCTCTTCAAAAGCGGGGCCTTTTCGGAAGAGAGTGAATGGCGCGCGGTGTCGTTGCCCGTTCTCAATTTCGTTCAACCGCCAATTCGTTATAGGCCGGGTGCGACGATGCTGATCCCTTTCATTGACATGCCACTGCCGACCGACAACGGCAGACTGGTCCTTCCTAAGGTGTATATCGGCCCGACATCGACGCCGGGCCTCTCTGTTCACTCGGTCTCGATGTACCTAGCAAAATACGCTGCGGCCCCTGCGCCTCGCGAGGTGTCCAGTTGCGGGATATCTCACCGAGTGTAGCAGCGGGGCGCCAATGAGGACCGCGCGATCGACCAGCGTATCCGCTGACGACATACGGGCCTTCACCAATGTCTGCGTGTCTCTCCGTTCTACCTGGAGGCACTATCAGATCCTTTTCGAAGGGGAGCGTCTGAAGCAAGAACTCTTGCAAGACATCGCTCCCACCTTCTTCGGCGACCTCAATCACCTGTTGATTGAACATCTCATCCTGCAGATTTGTAAGATCACCGACCCCGAAGAGAGTTCTGAGTCGAAAAAACCTAACGATCCTGTTTATCCTCCAGAATTCTGACTTCAAAGGTGCCCACGCCGATCTGGACAAGCTGAAAGCGCTTAGCGCGGGCATGCATACCTTTCGCGGCAAGATCGTGGGCGCCAGAAACAGGATCATCGGTCACCTAGACCGGGAGTCCGTGCTGCTCGGTCAGCCGCTAGGCGGGGCTGACAATGCGGACTGGAGTTAGTTTTGGCTCGACCTTCAGGACTTCCTTCAAATCGTCCACAAGCGATATGTCGATCCGAGCGGGCACTTCTACCTAAACGGCATCAGCATGCTGTCGGACGCAGAGTCGCTGATCAAGGCGCTCAAAGAGAGCACCTATTTCTGGGACCTGATGAACGATCAGACATTGGCGACGAAGGTCGCCGATGTCGCCTTCACCTCAAAATTCTCCGATGTGCAATAGCAACCTTGCCGGCCAGGCCTCCAGGGGGAGTTGGCCCATTGGCGCAACCATTGCCGCCTCCCATTCGTTGCAAGCCTAGCTCGCGCCCGGATGACCCCGGTCCGGGCCTGAGTCAGGGCCGTGGCGAGGCTCGCATGGCCGCCACGGTCCGTCCGCGGGGCATGGTCCAGCCACGGAACCAAGCCAATGGCAGACCAGCCCCCCTCCAGCGCCGATTCGAACGACACGCCGCCCACCGGCGAGGAGGCCAAGGCCCAGAGCCGGCAAACGACCATGCCGCTGATCTGGATGGGCCTGGGCGCCCTGGTGATCCTGTTATTCGTGGCGTTCGCGATGCTGCGTGGGCCTGGAGACAACGCCGTTCACGACTCCCCGGCCGCCGGGGCCAATCCCGGGCCGCCCGCCGGTCACTAAAGCCTCGCGTGCACCAAAATGCATGTCGCTGCACCTGCGCGCATTCTTGAAGCTGGCCTAATCTCGTCAATGACCTGGGCGCCTGAACGACAGGCGCTCCGAATGTTCGATTTGTAGATTGTGCGGGGGCGTTCTCATCCACAATCCGGCCCAGGCCTCCGGCGGCCCTGGCCAACGCCACGCCAGCCACTCCTCCCCCCGGATGGCTGGCCCCCGCGCCGCTTGCTCCCGCCCCCGTGGCGCGGAGCGAGCGGCGCGGGACTTTCAATGGGCGCGGTGGAATTCCCGTTCCCTCGGCGGCGGAAGACGGGTGTAGATTTGGCCGATGTCCACGGCCAACCCCCCTTCCCCCCTCCATGGGCGCAAGCCCTCCGATCACGCCACCCTGCGCACACACGCCTTCGATTTCTGGCTGGCCAGGGCCTCGATCGCCCTGATCGCCGGGTTGCAGCTATTGCTCATCAACAACGACATCACCATCGGGCCGCGCTGGGTGGCGCCGGCGTTCGAACTGGCGATGCTGGCGCCGCTCGCCATCGCCACGGCCTGGACCAACGACAGGGCAAGGCGAGCGACCAAGGCCGAGCATTGGCTGCAGGTCGGACGCCACCGGCGGAACGTCCGCTGGATGGCGTTGCTGCTGACCGCGGCGATCATGCTGATCAACCTGGACGCCCTCTTCTCGGTCACCAAGGCGCTGCTGCATGGCGCCAAGGGCCCGAGCGGCCAGTCGCTGCTGCTCGACGCCCTGAACATCTGGTTCACCAACGTCGTCATCTTCGCGCTCTGGTACTGGAACATCGACCGCGACGGGCCGGCGATGCGCGGGCTGTGGCCCCGCGCGTCCCCCGATTTCCTCTTTCCGCAAATGCTGGGCCCGGGCGACGAGGACCCGCGCTGGACGCCCGGCTTCGTCGATTATTTCTATGTCTCCTTCACCAACGCCACGGCGTTCTCCCCCACCGACACCATGCCGCTCAGCCCCCGCGCCAAGCTGCTCATGACCATCCAGGCCAGCGCCTCGCTGCTGACGGTGGGGCTGGTGGCGGCGCGGGCGGTGAATATTCTGAGCTAGCCTCCGCGACTATCTCAAAGGAGAAGCCGCGCCGAGGCGCCCTGGCCCATCGATCAGGGGTTTAGCCGCCGCGGACCATTCGCCGATTGCGGCCGGGGCGAATAGGGCGTTAGCCTCCGCCCTTCGGCGGATTTTCGCCGTGTGGCCGGGAGGCGCGGATGGCTGGCTCGTTCATCAAGGCCTGGCGGCCGCTGGCGATCGCCCTCGCCTTGCCGGCGTGCGCTTGGGGGCAGGACGCCGCCACGGGTTTTCCCGCCTCGGGCCGGCCCAACGGCAAGCCTCAGACGCTCGCTCCGCACCGCCCCGCGCACGCCGCGCCGCGCAGCTTTCTGGCGCCCGCCCAGCTCCTGCCCGACGTGGCCAAGACCTATGGCGGAACGCCGGTCGATGTGACGACCTATCACTATGACAACAATCGCACGGGGTGGAACCCAAGCGAGACCGATCTGACGCCGGCCACCGTCGCCTCGGCCAAGTTCGGCCTGCTCAGGAGCCTCGCCGTCGATGGCAACGTCTTCGCCCAGCCGCTGCTGATCACCGCCTTTCCCATGCCCGACGGCAAGATCCACGACGTGTTGATCATCACCACCGGCCACAACAGCGTCTACGCCTATGACGCCAAGACCTATGCCCTGCTCTGGCATGTGAACCTGGGCGCGGCCCAGAACAGCAATGACGTGGGCTGCGGCGACGTCGTGCCGGAATACGGCATCTCCTCGACCCCGGTGATCGTGCGAACCAGCGCCAGCGCCGCTACCCTCTATGTGGTCTCGGCCACGGAGCCTGCGCCCTTTGAGTTCCATAGCTTCGTGCATGCGCTCAGTCTCACCGCCGGCGCGGACGTGAAACCCCCGGTGGAAATCGCCCCCTCGGCGGTTCTGGCGGACGGCTCGACCCTCACCTTCGACCCGCAGAACCAGTGGAGCCGGGCCGGCCTGGCCTACAACAACGGCTCACTCTACGTCGGCATCGGCTCGCATTGCGACAACAACGCCTATGGCATCTCCGGCTGGCTGCTGCGCTATAGCACCACCCTGAAATACCTGCACGGCTTCCACACCATCGAGACGCCGCATGGCTATGAACTGGCCAGCATCTGGATGACCGGTTTCGCCCCGGCCATCGGACCCACCGGCGATGTCTTCGTCGTCACCGGCAACGGCGACTACACCGGCGCGGGCGCCAAGGACTATGGCGAAAGCGTGCTGCGCCTCTCTTCCCTGCCGTCGGTGAAGGACCGGTTCGAGCCGGCGGCCTATGGCGCGCTGAACAACAACGACACCGACTTCGGTTCCGGCGGTGTGATGCTTCTTCCGCCCGTGCCGGGACAGATCGCCCCGCCCATGGCCGTGGCGATCGGCAAGGACGCGGTGCTTTATCTGCTGGACCAGAACAATCTTGGGCTGGTGAAAACACACGACGCCGGCGCTCTTCAATCCATCCGGCTCGGCTGCTCGGGATGCGGTGTGTGGGGCGGGCCGGCATACTACGATGGCCCGGGCGGACCGACCGTTTTTGTGCAAATCAATGGCGATGTGCTTCGCTCGTTCCAGGTCGCCACCGGCGCGACACCCGCCCTGACCGCGGGTGTGAGCGGAACCACGGGCGCGGGATATGGTGGCTCCCTGCCCATCATCTCGTCCAACGGCGCGGCGGCCCACACCGGGGTGCTGTGGCTGATCCGCCGATCAGACCCGATAGAAATTGAGGCCTATGACGCCAGCGGCCTGGGCGCGCCGATCTTCGCCGCCGATATCGGAACATGGTCGAACGAGGGCAACGGCAATCCGTTCCTGACCCCCATGGAGGCTAATGGCCGGGTCTACGCCCCGGGCTATCGGACGGTGAAGGTCTTCGGCCTGAGCCAGTAAGGGCGGCCTGGGCGGCGCCGGTGGGTGTGGGTCTACAAAGCCGCCCTCAGCCTCGCCCCGTCATAGAGCGATCGGCGCTCGTCCGCGCGCAGCGGCGCCGCCCAGCGTTCCGATTCCGCCAGCCACGCGGCAAGGCCTTCTCCAGCCGTGGGCGACCCGGCGCGGATGTCGGCAAGCACGGCGGCGAGATCGAGATCGGCGCCCTTCACCCCGGCCACATCCCGCGCCAGGGCGGCGTCGGCGTAGCGTTCGGCGATGTCGCCGAGCATCGACCGCGCGGCTTGGACCATCAGAATGGCGGTGGGCGCGTCCTTGCGATCCAGCGCCCCGATGGCGGCGCGGACGGCGCGGCGGGAATCTTCGATGGCGTCCCCTACCCTCACCGCCTCCAGGCCACCCGCCGGACAGGCGGCCGGATCCATGGCGCGAACATAGGCGGCGAGGCCGGACAGCACGGCCGGCGGCGGCGGCGCGCCCTCGAACTCCTCGGTGACCAGGCCGTGAATGAAGAGCGCCAAGGCCGGCGAGCCGGGGGTCTGCGAAACCTTCAGCAGGCTCTTGGGCCCGCCCAGGTCGGGGATCGGCTTTGGATCGTCCAGGTGATCGCCGCGATGGGCGCTGAAGAGGAAGGAGGTGACATCGGCCGTGCCCGGCGCCCCGGACAGCCCCGGAAAATCGAAATCGGGATTGGTGCGACCGTTACGGTGACAGGTCTCGCACTCGACCCCGGCCCTGGCCGCCTGACCGCCGAGCAGCAGCGGGGTGCGGAAGGCCGCGCGGCCGACCTCCACCCGCCACGCCGCCTCGCCATCCTTGGGAAGCGCGAGGCACTCCACCGGCCGGTGGGTGAGGATACGCGCCGCATCTGCCCCCGGCGCGATCCAGCGCAAGGCGTGAAGCGGCGGCGGTGCGCGGTCCGCCGCCAGAGCCATGACGGCCCCGGCGATCAGGAAGCCGGATCGCCGCCGCGCGCGATCCACCGCCGCAGATCCTCCGCCTCGGCGCAGCCGAAGCCGCATTGGGCGTCGAGCCTGGCCAACATCACCCGCGCGCCAGCCAGATCGCCGCGGATCACCTTCAGCTCGCCATAATATTCGGTGGCCCCGCGATGGCCGGGCGCCACCGAAAGCGCGGCGCGATAGAAGCCCTCGGCGCGGTTAAGATCGCCCAGCTTGCGCCAGACATAGCCCTTGTAGGTGAGCACATCGGGGTGCGGGCCGAACGCCGCCTGGGCCGCGTCCAGGGCCGCCAGGGCTTCGGCGTATCGCCGCTCATTGATCAGGCTGACGGCCCGCACATAGGCCATGTCGCCGCCCGCCAGGCCGGCGAACTTGACCCCATCGGGTAGAGGCGTGGTCGAGGCGTTGGGCGGCACGACGCCGAGCGCCTGGTTCACCGCCGCGATGGCCGCCTTCAGATCGGCCGCCTCGGGGCACGCATCGGCGCAGGCCGCCGATCGGGTCTGCAGCACGCCCAGCTCCGCCTGGGCCTTGGGATCATCCTTCATATTGGCCAGGGCAATGGCCAGCGCGCGATGCGGCGCCACCGGGGCGGGATCGATCTTGATGGATTTCTGCAGCGCCTTGACCGCGCCCTTGGCGTCGCCGGCGCCGGACCTGGCCATGCCCAGCATGTACCAGCTGTTGGCGTCCTTGGGCTGAGCGTCGGTCACATGTTCGAAGTTTTCGATGGCGTCCTTGAACTTGCCGGCCTGATAGGCGGCCATGCCGGCCTGGTATTCGGCCACGGCGTCATACTCCGGAACCGAGGCGCTGGGCATGGCGCCCATGCCCGATCCGCCCCCGCCGGACGCCACGGCCGCGCCCATCGGCGCCGCGAGCATCAGCGCTCCGTACGTCAAGCCAAGCCCGATCCGCCGCCAGTCCATGGCCCCTCTCCCTAGGGTCGATTTTTTCCCACTATGAACGCTTGATCGCCTCTGGCAACCCGCCGCTTGCGCCCACCGGCGGCCCAGCGTATTAGGCCCGCCTTCGCGATACTCCTGATCCTCGGTAGCTCAGTTGGTAGAGCAGCCGGCTGTTAACCGGCGGGTCGCAGGTTCGAGTCCTGCCCGGGGAGCCATCGCTTTTCGCGCGCCACGGCGCGATATTGCGCGTCAGCTCACCATATTTCCCCACGCTTTGATCGACATCGATCCGCGCCCCCTCTTGGCAAAGAGAGCGATACTGGGCGATGCAGTTTTCGTCGATCCCGAGCACCGCATGGGTGCGTTGAAGCCCTTGATCGCCGAGCAGCCTGGGCGGGCGGGCGTTTGTTAAGGGCGATTGAAGCGCGAAGCCGGTGTCAGCTCGGGACGGTCGCCGCGACGTCGACCGATCGCTTCAGGGAATTGACCCCGCCAGCCAGGGAATGGACTGTGCTCAATCCCTTCTCCCGCAGCAATCGCGCGGCGTGATCGCTGCGTCTGCCGCTGGCGCAGATCAGCAATACGGGCTGGCCGGCAAGGTCAGCGATGCGGTCCATAAGCCGGGATGTTGGGATATGAACAGCCGACGCACCAAGCGGATCGGTTCTGATCTCCTCGGCATCGCGCACGTCCACCAGACTGAATCCGGCGGAAACCGCGTCTTCGACCCGATCGAAATGAAGCGAAAGGTTGACACTGTCGCGCGCGCCCGCCAGCCCCCGCTGTGCGACCTCAAGGCAGCCGCCGTGCCTGGCGCACCCGGACGCCGGATCAATCGCCAGGCGCTGGCTGGTGTGGTCGAGCAGATTGTAGAGCAGGAGCACGTCATCGGACTGACGCGGCAAATCGAGCAGGATCTTCAGCGCCTCGGCCGCCTGCATCGCGCCCAGCACGCCAGGGACAGGACCCAGGACGCCGGACTCCACGCAGCTTCCCGCCACGCCTGGCGCCGGCTCGTCCGGCCAAAGGCAACGCAGGCACGGCGCGCCAGGCCTTGCGGAGATGACCTGCAGCTGACCCTCGTACTGGTAGACGCTCGCCAGGATCAGCGGAGTGCCGGTAAGGATGGCCGCGTCATTGCTGAGATAGCGGCCGCGCATTTCGTCCGTGCACTCGACCACCAAATCGAACTCGGCGAAGACGTCCGTCACGTTCCCCGCATGCAACGGTTCGATCCAGGTCCTAACGGCGACAGTGGGATTGAGCGCGGCGATACGACGTTTGGCTAACTCGGCCTTCAGCTCGCCGATGTCCCGCGTATCATACAGGGTCTGTCGGTGCAGATTGCTGGCGTCGAGCCGATCTGCGTCGACCACACCCAGCGTTCCGACCCCGGCGCCGGCCAGATAGCTCAGTACCGGGCAGCCGAGGCCGCCCGCGCCGATCACCAGGACCCGCGCAGCGGCGAGCTTCGCTTGGCCGGCCTCACCGACCTCCCGAAGCCTCGTCTGGCGCGAGTAGTCCGGCGCAAACGGCCGCGCGATCCGATCAAGCCGCACATGGTCGTGCTCATGCTCGCGATGGACGTGGGTGCAGGCCACCCAAGCGCTGTCGCCTTCGAGGTAGTGTTCCTTCTTCCAGATCGGCAGGCGGTGCTTGATCTCGTCGACGATGTATCGGCACGCGCGGAAGGCTTCGTCGCGATGGGCGGCGGCCACGCCGACCCACACGGCGAGATCGCCGACGCGCAGCGATCCGGTCCGGTGCAAGCACCGCGCGCCGGCGACGCCGTAGCGATCGATCGCCTCCTGGATGATGCGTTCACCTTCGGCCCGAGCCAGATCCTCGTAGGCCTCATAGTCCAGGCCATCGACTTGGCGGCCCTCGTTGCTGTCGCGCACCCACCCTTCGAAGGCGCAGTAGCCGCCGCTGCCGGCGTTCTGCAACGCGTCACGTAGGGCGGCCAGATCGAATGGCTCACCGCAGATGTCGAACCGGCTCATCCGCCATTCACCGGAGGGATGAAGACGATCGTGTCGGCATCGCGCAACGGCTGGCTCCAGTCGCTGAACTGGGCGTTAACCGCAACCTTGAGGGCGTCCACGGGCAGGGAAAACCCGTGGCGGGCGGCGACCTCCGCGTAGAGTTCCCGCACCGAGGCGGCGGCGGTGGCCATCTGCTCGGCGCCGACGCCCGCCTGTTCACGCAGCTGGGCGAAATACCGCACGGTCACCGTGGTCACGCCCGCGCCTCTATGGTCAATCGCAGCTTTTCAAAGTCCGCCATGGTGTTGATGTTGTCGAGGGCCTCGCCGGGGGCCGGCAGCAGCTTGGTGTTCGACCGCATCAAGGCCTTGCGCGGGCAGTATTGTCCATCTTTGTATCGCTGCAGAAGCAGCGCACGGCTGGCGGGCTCCCAGACGGCGCAGAGGGGCTCGGGCAGGCCGTCGTGCCGGCTGGCGAAGGCCGTGGCGTCGGCGTTCGGATCGCGCTCGGCAAGCAGGCTTTCCAGCGTCATCCGGTCCAGGAGAGGGAGGTCACAGGCGAGGACCAGCCAGGCGACGCCCTGGACAGCGTCCTGCGCGGAAAGAATGCCGGCCGCCGGACCGATCGAGTCATAGCTGTCAATGAGAAGCGGCAGACCCGCACGCACGGGATCGTCCCGCTGGTCGTCACGGACGGAGACGAAGGCCCGCTCGGTGACTTCGCCCAGCTGCCGCCAGGCGCGAAGGAGATGTGGCTCGCCGCCGTACTCCAGGTGCGCCTTGTCGCGCTGCATACGTCGGCTGGCGCCACCGCTGAGCAGCAGGCCGTAAATCGGCGGCGGACTTGTCCCCCGCCCGCTCACACGCCGCGCCGGGGCGTGAAATCGAGGTCGCTCTTCCCACCGGTCTTGGTCAACAGGCGCACCTCGGCAATGACGATATCGTGCGACATAGCCTTGCACATATCGTAAATCGTGAGCGCCGCGATGCTGGCCCCAGTGAGCGCTTCCATCTCGACGCCGGTCGAGCCGCGGCATGAGACGCTGCAATCGACCAGGGCGTCGACGCCCTCGATGGAAATGGCGATGTCGCACCTGTCCAGGCTGAGCGGATGGCACAGCGGGATCAGCTGAGACGTGGACTTCGCGCCCATGACACCGGCGATATGGGCAACGGTGAGTAAGGCGCCTTTCGGCGTGACGTAGCCCGCCGCATGAAGCGCCGCGGCGACCTCGGCGGGAAAGGTCACTCTAGCCCGTGCCGTCGCGGTCCGGCGCGTGACCGGCTTGGCGCCGATGTCGACCATTCGCGGCCGCCGCGCCTCGTCCACATGGGAGAGCGGGGTCTGGACAAGGGGTGCGGAGGACTTGGTCATCATCGATCCAAAAAACGCCTATCCGCCAATGTAGTGCATTTCGATCTTTCTTGGACTCTGTCGCCGGCGCGCGGCGCGTTCCTCGCTGTACCGGTCGGTCCGGCCCAGCCACACCTTGCGCAGCAGATCGCGCAGATCGTCGTCACTCGCGCCCTCGCGCAGGGGCTTGCGCAGGTCCGCGCCGCTGGTGGCGAACAGACAGGTGTAGAGTACGCCTTCAGACGAAAGCCTGGCGCGGGAGCAGCCGCCGCAGAAGGGGTTGCTGATGGAGGAGATCAGTCCGACCTCGCCGACCCCGTCGCGAAAACGATAGCGCGCGGCCACCTCGCCTTGGTGTTGCGCCGCGATCGACTCCAGCGGCCAGCGCGCGTCAATGCGTTCGATCAGTTCCCGCGAGGGGACGACATCCTCGGACGCCCAGGCGTTGCGATTGCCGACATCCATATATTCGATGAACCGCACGACGATGCCGGAGCCGCGAAACCGCTCGATAAGATCGAGCGCGGCATGGTCGTTGACGCCCCGCTGGATCACCGCGTTGAGCTTGATCCCTTTCGGAAAGCCGGCCGATCGGGCGGCATCGATGCCGGCCGTCACATCCTCAAGCGCGCCGCGCCCACCGCTCAGACGATGGAAGACCGCAGGATCGAGGGTATCGAGACTGATGGTGACGCGATCAAGCCCCGCCGCGCGCAGTTCCTTAGCGTGGCGCGCAAGCAACACCCCATTCGTGGTCATGGCCAGGTCCTCTACGCCGTCCAACCGCCGCAGGCGCGAGACTAGCTCGGCCAGCCGAGGCCGCAGCAGCGGTTCTCCGCCGGTCAAGCGCAGCTTGGTTACACCCAGGGACGTGGCGATACGGGCCAGCCGTTCGACCTCGTCGAAACTGAGCCGGTCGTCGTTGCGGAGAAATTGGAAATGCTCGCCGTAGGTCGTGTCCGGCATGCAGTAGGGGCAGCGGAAGTTGCAGCGATCCATCACTGAGATGCGCAGGTCGTGCAGGGGACGACCAAGCTGGTCGTGCGGCCGGTCTACTGACGCCAGGGGCTGAAAAGGTGAAGGCGGCGCGCTCATTTCACCAACGGTATAGCGCCGCCGCGCTATCCGCCAACGCAGGGCTCTCGCCAGGCGGCAATTGGACGACACCGTCCGCGCGGACGAGCGACGAGAAGTCACCAGAGGTAGCCGACACCACGGGATGGGCCATGGAGCGGCCGGTGGTGTCCTGGCGAACGTGAACCGGGACAAAGCAGGTCAGCGTCGGGCTCCTTTGAACCGCGCCGTCGAGACACACGTAGTCCGGCGGATCGGCCTTCAGGCCCATCGCGGTCAGCAACGCCGGCCGGACATAACGGATGGCGCAGACCAGGGATGAGACCGGGTTGCCCGGAAGCGCGAAAACCAGTTGCCCGTTCGGCCCGACGCCGAACCACATCGGCTTTCCCGGCCGTTGGGCGACGCGGTGAAAGACGCGTTCGACGCCAAGGGTGGACAGGGCGGCCGGAACATGGTCGCGCTGGCCCACGGACACGCCGCCAGAGATGATCACAACCTCCCGCGATTCAAGCAGGTCGCTCAGGGTTCGGATGGTCGCGCCGAGGTCGTCGGCGACATGGTGGAGGCCCACCCGATCAAGGCCGCGGGCGGCCAGCGCGGCGGCGATGGCGATGTCGTTGGAACGGCGAATTCGCCCCTCGCCAAGGGGCGCATCGACGCCGACGAGTTCATCGCCGGTGGCCAGGATGGCGATTGAGGGCGGAACCGCGACCTCGACACTTGCAGCGCCGTTGGCCGCCAGTTGGGCCATCTCCGGGGCGCCCAGGCGCAAGCCCGCCTCAAGCACCCTGGACCCGGCGCGACAGTCGGATCCCTGGCCATGGATGAACTGGCCCTTGGTGGGTCGGTAGCCCTCCAGCAGGACGTACCGGTCGCCATCCCGCCGTATCTGTTCGGTGGGTATGATGCAGTCGCAGCCGGCCGGGGTGATCGCGCCGGTCGAGACCTCCAGGCAAGACCCGGGACCGCTCAGGGCCATGCGTTCCATGCCTGCCATCTGCGAGCCCGCGATCAGAAAACTTGTCGGCGGCGGCTCGCTCCAACGGATCCCGATCCCGTCCATCATCACTCTATCGAAGGGCGGATGATCACGTTCGGCGAACACAGGTTTGCGCAACACTCGCCCGATCGCGCCCCTCAGGGGCGCCTGCTCGACCGGGTATGAGGGCAGATGCGCGGCGATCAGCGCCTCGGCTTCGGCGACGCTGATCAGGTCGGTCATATGGCGAGCGACTTGGGGATCAAGCAGGGCGCGGTCCTCTCATCGTCAAAGTATGGTTACCGCCTTGGGCCTTAACAACCGCCTCGGCCCGCCGCCCATGGCTCATCCGCCCAAGGCCGTCGCCTTTACCTGCGCCCAGACTTCTCTGCCGGGTCCCAGTTGCAACACCCGCGAAGACCGGAGCGTGACTCGCGCGAGCAAGGTGGTCCCGCCGGCGTCGAGTTGAACGAGCCGCTGGGACGGATGATCGGCGCCGGCAACCGCGATGACGCGGCAGGCCAATTGGTTCAGGGCGCTGCTGCCGGACTGGCGCTCCAGGGTCAGCACCACCTCCCTGGCGCCGATGCGGCAGCGAAGCCGGTCGCCAACCCTGGCGCTGTCGCGGGGCATGAGCAACACACCGCCGTCGAAGGTCAGTTCCGCCAGGTGGTCGGCCGGATCATAGGCCGTCACGACGCCCTCGATCACCGCGCCGGCCGCCTCGATCAAGGCCGGCGGCAAGTCCAGTCGGGTGATGGTGGCGTTCAGCGGACCCTGGGTGGTGGCGCGGCCGGCGTCCAGAACCACGATGTAGTCGGCCAGACGGGCGACCTCCTCGATCGCATGGCTGACGTAAATCATCGGAATCGCCAACCGCGCGTGCAACGCTTCCAGGCGCGTGAGCAGGTCCTCTCGGGCGGCGCCATCGAGCGCGGACAGGGGCTCATCGAGCAGTAACAGCTTGGGATCGGACAGGAGGGCGCGGACGATAGCCACCCGTTGTCGCTCGCCGCCCGAAAGCGCGCCGACCCGACGCCTGAGCAGCACCCGCAAGCCGAACTGGTCGATCAGCGCTTCGCGGTTCAGGTGGACAGGTCGCCCGGCCCGCCGCCAGGCGAAATCGAGATTGCCGGCTACGTCCAAGTGTTCGAACAGACTGGCCGCCTGGGCCACATATCCCACTCGCCGCCGGTGCGGCGGCATGAAGACGCGCCGCCGGCTTTCCTGCCAGACCTCATCACCAAAACGCAGGACTCCCGTGGCCGCGCGATCCAGGCCGGCGATCATCCGCAGGCAGGTGGTCTTGCCGGCCCCCGAAGGGCCGAATAGCGCGGTGACGCCATTTGGTGGCAGGGTTGTCTCGAAGGCGATCGACAGGGCGCCTTGCTCACGGACGAGGGCGGCGATCAGTCCAGGCGGCTCGGCAGTCAGGGACTCAACCATTGGCTGGCAGACGTGGACGTAGCAGGGTCATCGCCAGCAGGGCCGCGAACGAAAACGCCAAAAGGCAAAGGGCCACGGTATGCGCCTGGGAATAGTCTCCCGCTTCGACGTGGTCATAGATTCTCATCGACAGAACCCGGGTCTGACCAGGAATGTTGCCGCCGATCATCAGGACAAGGCCGAACTCGCCCACCGTATGGGCAAAGCCCAACACGGCCGCGGTGACAATCCCAGGCGCCGCCATCGGCAGCGCCACGGAAAAGAAACGGTCCAGCGGCCGCGCCCGCAGGCATGACGCCGCCTCCAACGTCCCTTCGCCAACGGCTTCAAAGGCGTTTTGTAGCGGCTGCACCACAAATGGCAGGGAGTAAAGCATCGAGCCAACGACTAGGCCGCCGAAGGTGAAGGGCAGCAAGTGAAGGCCGAGGCCCGACATCAAATGACCCACCGCGCCACCAGGGCCAAGCAGTAGAAGCAGATAGAAGCCGAGCACGGTCGGCGGCAATACCAGCGGCAGCGCCACCACCGCGGCCATGAGGGGTTTCAGCCGCGAGCGTGTCCGGGCGAGCCACCATCCCAGCGGCGCGCCCAGCAAGAGCAGCAGCACCGTGACCGTCGCGGCCAGCCGCAGCGTCAGGCCAAACGCCTCGAGGTCTTCGGAAGACAAACCAGCCACGCGCCGCCTCAGGGTTCGCCGGCCGGCCGGCTGAATCCGTATTGGGCGAGGATCGCGCGCGCCGGCGCGCTTTGCGCGTAGTGGGCGAAGTCCCGTGCCAGATTGTTGGCCGCGCCACGCTTGGTCAGGACAAAACTCTGTAGCAGGGGGTCGAACGCCGAATCTGGCACGCGCGCATAGCTGCCTTTCATCTCCGGCCGTAGCGCCAGCGACAGGGCGATTACGCCGACCTGGGCCGCGCCGCTGCTCGCGAACTGCGCCGTCTGGGCTATATTCTCGCCATAGACCAGCCGGGACGACACGGCGATCCAAACCCCGGCGCCGCGCAGGGCCTGTTCAGCCCGTTTGCCGTAGGGGGCGTGCTCGGGGTTTGCGATGGCGATGCGGCCGAAGCGGGGCTCCGCGAGATCGGCCAGTTTGACGCCATGCATGTCCAGGCTCGCGCTCCAGAGCACCAGGTGGCCCACCGCATAAGGCACAGCCTGCCCGCCAGCGTCACCATGGGAGATGAGCTGGCGCGGATAGTCGCTGTCGGCGGAAAAGAACAGATCGAATGGGGCGCCCTGTTCGATCTGCGTCGTCAGCACGCCCGAGGATCCATAGACGACGTTGATCGTCGCCGCCGGATGATCGCGGCGGTAGGCCGCCACCAGGTGATCCATGGCCTCGTGTAGGTCGGCGGCGGCGGCGATGGTCATATTGCCAGTGGTGGCGGCGTGGCCGATCGCGGGGGCCAGCGCGATGGCCAGGATCGTAAGACATCGAAAGATCAGGTTCATGAGCTTGCGTGCCGGCTCAGGACGGTCTCAGTCGACCGGTCCAGGCGTCCCGCGACTATCGCAGGCCCATGCCGCGCGCCAGCAGGGGTCGGCATGGGTGGCGCGGGGAGAGCAGGCGCATAAGGCATCACGGCGCGGACCATACAGCCCAACTCGGTGGTAGGTCATGGGTGCAGTTAGAGCAAAGCCTTTGGAAGCGATCGTCCTGGCCGCGGGCGCGTGGTCAGTTCCCGTTTCAGCGGGGGAAAGCCGCTTGCGCCACCGCGCGCTCGCGTTTTGCTCGACGGCGCCCTCGCCACGGCGTTCGCCGCGCCCGATGATGGCGTTCTGCTCGATGTCGATCGTCCTTGGAATCCGAGCGCCCATCGGACGTAACCAACTCGACACCCTTGCCGAACTCATGATTAGCTCGACGTTGCGCTAATGCGGTTCATCCTGGGAGAGCGACGGTGACGGACGCGGTGATGCCGATCGATGGCGCGGATTTTCAGGCTGCTCCCGCGCCGCCGACGCAGACGATTTACCGCCACGCCGCCGTCGTGCGGATCACCCATTGGATCAACGCGGTCTGCCTCGCCTTTCTGCTGCTTTCCGGGCTGCAGATCTTCAACGCCCACCCTATGCTCTATTGGGGCCAATACGGCGCCGACGCGGACCCGCCGTTCGTGTCCCTCGGCGCGGCCTACGCGCCCGACCACAGTTTAAGGGGCGTAACCAAGATCGGCCCGGTCAAGTTCACCTCCACTGGCCTATTGGGCGTCTCGGGCAATGAGATCCGCGGCTATCCGAGCTGGCTGACCCTACCGGCCAGCCGAAACCTGGCGACGGGTCGGCGCTGGCATTTCTTCATGGCCTGGATCTTCGTCCTCAATGGCTTGGTCTACCTCGTTTCAAGCGCCCTCAACGGACATTTCCGGCGCGACCTGATCCCGACCAAGGGGCAACTTCAACCCAGACACGTCTGGCAAAACATCCTCGATCACGCCCGGCTCAAGCATCCGATCGGGGATGACGCCAAGACCTACAACGTGCTGCAGAAGTTCGCCTACCTGGGGGTCATCCTCCTGATGGTGCTGATGGTGCTTACCGGTCTGACCATGTCGCCCGGCATAAACGCCTTCGCACCGGGAATGCTGTGGGTGTTCGGCGGCCGGCAGTCGGCGCGGACGATTCACTGGATCTGCGCCAATCTGATCGTCCTGTTCGTGTTGGTGCACGTGGCCGAGGTCTTCATCGCCGGCGTCTTCAACGAGATTGGCTCGATGATCACCGGACGCTTCACCTACCGGACCGGAGCGAGCCAATGACCGACGCCGTCGTTTCTCGCCGCGGCATGATCGTCGCCGGGACCGCGCTCGGCGGCCTGTTGCTCTCCGGCTGCGACCGGCTCTCCCAGGCGCCGGAAGCCCTGAAGTTCATCGACAAGGCCGAGGGCGTAACCATGCGCGCGCAGCGTCTGGTCCTCTCGGGCCAACCCCTGGCGAAGGAGTTCAAGGTCTCGGATATCTCCCCGACCTTCAAAGCCAATGGATCGTTGCGGCCCAGCGACCCGTCCTATCTGGCGATGGAGCAGACTGGATTCGCCGACTGGCGGCTGACGGTGGGCGGCCTGGTGAACCGGCCGCTTTCGCTGAGCCTCGATCAGCTGAAAGCGCTGCCGAACCGGACCCAGATCACCCGGCACGACTGTGTCGAGGGCTGGAGCGCCATCGGGCAATGGACCGGCCCGCAGTTGGGCGGCCTGCTGAATGCCGCCGGTCTGCAACCGCACGCCCGCTATGTGGTGTTCCACTGCGCCGACAATCTAGCCGCCGGTGACGCCGGCAAATACTACGAGAGCATCGACCTGTTCGACGCCTTCCACCCGCAGACCATCCTCGCCCACACCATGAACAACCAGCCGCTCGCCGTCCCCCATGGCGCCCCGATCCGGCTGCGTGTCGAACGCCAGCTCGGCTACAAGCAGGCCAAGTATGTGATGGCCGTAGAGGCGACCGACCGTCTCAACCACATCGGCGGCGGCCGAGGCGGCTTCTGGGAAGACCGCGGCTACGAGTGGTACGCGGGGATCTAGCCGGTTGGGATTTGCTTGGCGCGGACCGGCGATCGGACGTGATCTCGGGCCTAGACCAGGATGGCTTTAGGCGGAATCGCCTAAAGGCTGAATCCTGCTCTAGTCGTGCAGGCGTCGCACCGTCAGCGTCACGCCCATGGCCCTCAGGAGCGGCGCCAAGCTCTCCAGCGTCGAATTGGCCCCGCCGCCGATCGCCTTGTGCGTGCCGCGCGCCTATTCTTCCTTCACCTCTCTGGCTAGCCGCCCCGCTTTGATCGTAAGGCAAACATGCCCTAGTTACCTTTCCGGAGGTCCAACTTCATGAGCAGACTCAGGGTTACGGCCAACGGTCAGGTCACGTTTCGCCAGGCTCTGTCGTGGCGCGTGGGCGTGCAGCCAGGCGAGACACCGATCGTTCACAATCAGTCGGTCGCTCTGGTCTGGGGCATTTTCGGCATGCTCCAACCGAAGCGTGGAATTTCTCCGTCGGTCGACGAGATCAACGACATCGCGGCCCATGGCTCGGCCCGAAGAGAATGAGGATCACGCGCCTTCCATCGGCGCCCGGCTGACGCCGTGCGCAAGGCTGAACGGACCAAGGCGCTCTATGCCGGATCGTTCGATCCGATCACGCGCGGGCATCTCGACATCATCGGCAAGGCGCTGATGACCTTCGACGCGGTGCACGTCGCCATCGGCACGAATGTTCGCAAGCAGCGGGCGTTCGGCGTCGAGGAGAGCCTGCGGCTCATAGCCCGCTCCATCGTCGAGGCGTGGCCGGACGCGAAGAGCGGCGATGGCGTGCTGTTCGACGGCGCGCTGGAAATCAGCGAATTCGCCGGCCAGAGCCTGATCCGATATGCGCGATCGATCGGCGCGACCCACATCGTCCGGGGCCTGCGCGAGGCGAGCGACTTCAACGACGAGTTCAACCTGCACGGCGTGGCCGGCCGGATCGATCCGGCGATCCCGATGGTGCATTTCATCTGCGATTCCCAGTTCCTGCACGTCTCGTCGAGCACGGCCAAGGAGCTGGACGCCGTGGGCGAGGATATCGGCTGGCTGGTCATGCCCTCGGTGCAAGCGGCGTTCGCGGCCAGGCGCGCTCAGGCAACCTCGAAATAGAGATGATGGTGGCTGGCGCAGCCGGGGTTGAAGGGGGCGGCGCACGCCGGGCATCGGTCGGCGCAGGCCAGATAGTCGTGGATACTCATCTCCACGTCCGCAGACGCCGCAGAGGATCGCCTTCCGGTCCCGCTCGGCGATCGGCCATAGCTTCGCGGCATGATCGGCCAGTTCGTCATGACATTGGCGGCAGGCGTAGTAGACGCCGCAGCATTTCAGCTTCAGGGCGACAACATCAAGGGGGCTCCGCCAGTGCGCGCAGCGCGTCTCTGCGTCGAGATCGGCGCCGCGAACCTCGGGGCGGCTGCGGCGGCGCGCTCAGGCGGCCCGACTGCTGACCAGGGCGATCCGGGGCGCCTTGGCCTCCTCGGCTTCGGCGGCGGGGACGCTCTCGCGCGGGACGGGGGCGACGCTGACGATCATCTCCACATCGCCGTCGTAGATGCGATAGATCGCTTCGAGGACGCCGCGCCAGACGCCGTCCTTGCGCCACTGGTTGAAGCGGACCGAGCAGGTCTTGTTGGACCCGTAGCGGGTGGGAATATCGGCCCAGGCGGCGCCGGTGCGCAGCCGCCAGAGAATGCCGTTCATGACCTTTCTCTCGTCGATCCGGCGCGCGCCCTGTTTCGATCTGGCGAGCACCGGCTGGATCACGGCCCATTCCAGATCGGTGAGTTCAAACCGCTCGACCTCGTCCGCGGCGCGGTGCGGCCTCAGCCAGCAATCGGCGCCTTCAGGGATGCCGGCGGCTATCGATGGCGCGATAGCTGGTTCGTCATCGACGCGCCGGATCGGCGACTTGGCCTTGAGGCTTCGCATCACCCTGTGGAAGCCCCAAAGGGCGGTTAGACCCGAGGCGGCCAGCACGGCGGCCAGCGCCAACTGGCGCCACTCTCCGGCGACAATGGTCAGCACCACCAGGCACCAGCCGACAACCGCGCCGGCGAACGCGCCGCGACTACAGGCGGGACAATCTCCCGCCTTGGCCAGAAACTCGCCGAACTTGCCTCGCACGTCAGACATGGCCGCCCACCCCTCAGGCCGAAATAAGTCTTCATCCAATCAGAAGCAGGTTAACGAACAATGCAACCCCAAGCGGTGATGAAAACGCAAGATTCGCACCGTTAACCATCTTTTCGCCTGCTGTGGCGACTCTATGAGCGGGCGCGATCCAGCGCCGACCAGCCGAACTCCAGCAGCGGCAGGGTGACCTGAGCAAAGGCGGCGATATTGTCCACCAGGGCCGGGCGGAAGAGATCCGGCGTGGCGATCGGACGGCTCACGATCAGGTTGGGCAGCTTCAACACCTCGGCGATGGGCGCCTCGGCGTGGGCTTCGAGACCCCTGGGCATCCGCACCCGCGCGCCATCGCGCGAGAGGGCGAGGCCGGCCTTGGTCAGCGCCGCCTCCACCGCCAGCCAGCGCTTCGGATCGCGCACGATGCCCTGGCGCAGGGCGGCCAGCGTCTCGGGGCTTGGGCCGTAGAAGCCCGCGGCCATGAAGGCGCCGTCGCCCGCGGCGATATGGACATAGACCATGCCGGAGGTGGATTTGTCGCCGCCCCTCGAAAGGACGGCGCCGGCGTTGGTCTTGTAGGGGCGCTTGTCCTTGGAGAACCGCACGTCGCGGTGGATGCGGAAGAGCGAGCGCTTGGGATCGCCGGAGATCGGGATATCGTGGGCGGCGAAGGCGAAGGTCAGGGCCTCGACCAGGGCGCCCAGCGGGGCGCGGATTTGGTCTTCATAGACGTGCTTGTGGGCGTTGAACCACTCCCGATCCTGGTTGGCCGCTAGGTCCTCGAAGAAGCGCAAGGCGGCCGGGGTGAATCCGGCGAAGGGTTTGGTCGGCGCCTCGATCTTGGCCTTGGCCATCTTCCGGCTTCCTATTCGCGCCGACGCGACGTTGTCGATCGCGGCGCCTCACGTTATGAATCGAGGGTCGGGCTTGCAACCCTCGGCCCATTGCGATCCGAAGAGGCCATGGCGGTTCGAATAGCCACGATCGTGTTCTTCCCCTCGCTGCTGGTCAGCCTGATCCTGGCTTGCCGGACGCCCGATCTGTGGATGATCCCGGCGGCGCTCGCGGGCTGGTATGGGGCCGATTTCATGTCCGGCGCGGCGCACATGTATCTCGACTACCGCCCCTGCGTGCCGGGCATCGGCCTGGACAAGGTCTTCTTCTATGAGGGCTCGCGCGGCACGGACGAATACGTCGCCTTCAAAAAACGCATCACCCGGCAGATCAATCCGTTCGAGCGCCTGGTGTTCGAGTTCAAGCTCCATCACCCGCGGCCCGACTCCCTGGGCCGGCGCAGCTTTCTCTATCTGGTCAATTCGCCGTCGATCTATCTGGCCCTGATCCCGGCGCTGGCGCTCAACATCGGCTGCTGGCTGGGCGTCGTTCCCGGCTGGCTGGCGGTGGGGACGGTGGTTTTTCTGTTCGGCGCCGTGCTGGCGCAATATTTCCACGGCTATCTGCATCGCGCCGATGCGCCCTGGTATATCGCCCTGCCCCGGCGCCTGCGCCTCCTGATGACGCCCGCCGACCACGCCGTGCACCACGAGACCCTCACCCGCGATTTCAGCACCACCAGCGGCTGGTCCAACCCGCTGCTGAACGTGGCGTTCAACGCCCTGCGTGGCTGGGGGATGTTCTCGCCGGCCGGATTGACGCCGCGATGAGCGCCGCTTTCCCGGTCACCATCTACCACAACCCCAATTGCGGAACTTCGCGCAACACGCTTGAGATCATCCGCGAGGCGGGCCTTGAGCCGGAGGTGATGGAATATCTGAAGGCCGGCTGGACGATCCCGCGACTGAAGTCGTTGCTGGAGACCCTGAAAGCGCGCCCGCGCGACATCCTGCGCGTGCGCGGAACGCCCGCCGAGGCGCTCGGCCTCTTGGATCCCAAGACCTCCGACGAAACCATCCTCGCCGCCATGGTCGCCGAACCGATCCTGGTCGAGCGGCCGATCGTGATCACCCCCAAGGGCGCGGCGGTGACGCGGCCCAAGGAGCTGGTCCACGCCCTGCTTCCCTGAACCGAACAAGAGAGCCCATGCCCGTTCTTCGCCAAGTCCCCCGCGCCGAAGCCAAGGCCGAGATCGTGCTGCGCATGTACGATCTGCTGTTCGGCGATCGCGATCCGGTGAGCGAGCCCGGCACGGCCACCGGCACGCCCGGCGACTGGTGGACGGTGTTCGCCCTGGCGCCCGACATCCTCAAGCACGCCGTCGACGGCTTCGCGGTCTATCGCCACCCGGATCGCAAGATCGATCCGGTGCTTCGCGAGCTCGGCCAGACGCGGGCCGGCTGGGTTCGCGGCAGCCAGTTTGTCTTTTCGCAGCACTGCAAATCCCTGCGCGGCCTGGGCGTCTCGGAAGAGAAGATCGCCGCCGTCCCCTACTGGACCGTGGCCGAGGTCTATTCGGACCAGGAACGCGCGGTGCTGGCCTACGCCGATTGCCTGACCCAGGCCAGCGGCCGCGTGCCCGAACAGGTGTTCGCCAAGCTGCGCACCTTCTGGAACGACGAGCAGATCTTCGAATTCACCTACATCACCTGCCTCTATGACATGCACGCGGTGATCACCAAGGCCCTGCGCCTGGAGTTCGACGACCGGCCCGATCCGATCGTGGAGGTCGCCGCCCCCGAGAGCTTCAAGGCCGCCGATTTCCTGAGCGCGCCGCGGCCGAAGGCCGAATAGGCGGCCGGACTTGCTCGATCACGTCACCTTCGGGG
Organism: uncultured Alphaproteobacteria bacterium; assembly: GCA_963817995.1. Taxonomy (GTDB): domain Bacteria; phylum Pseudomonadota; class Alphaproteobacteria; order Caulobacterales; family Caulobacteraceae; genus Acaudatibacter. Next base: position 186,394 of record CAWFQJ010000004.1, on the reverse strand, counting down.
TTTCCGACTTCGAGCGCTCGGCGCGGTTCTATGACCGCGCCTTCGCGCCGCTGGGGGTTCGACGCCTGTTCGACGACAATATCTCGCCGGTAAAGGCGACCGGCTACGGCGACACGCGGCCGTGGTTCTGGATCGCCGAACACGACCCGACATCGGGAAAGCTCCACATCGCCCTGGCCGCGCCCGATCGCGCGGCGGTCGACGCCTTCCATAGGGAAGCCCTCCTCGCCGGCGGAACGGACAACGGCGCGCCGGGCCTGCGTCCGCACTATCATCCCGGCTACTACGGCGCCTTCGTGCTGGATCTAGACGGGCACAATATCGAGGCCGTATTTCACGACCGCTCCATACGCTAGAAGCCGGGCGCCGGCGGCAGCTCGTAGGGCGCCGTCCGGCAAACGCCGCTCGCCTGCAGATTGATCCGGCGACTGAGATCCGAAATGGTTTCGTGGAAAACGCCGGTGGCGCGGTCGATCACCAGGTGATGCTGCAATCCCGCCGGATCGGGATTGGTGACGTCGAAAAGGATCAGGCGATCGGTGAGGGCCGAGATTTTGAAGCAGCCGTCGTCCGAGCAAGCCGTCTGCTGCGCCAGGTCGATCTGATAGGTCTCGACATAGGACCTGTCCGGGCCCGGCGCGGTCGGCGGTAGCGAGCGTTCGATCACCTGGCAACTGAGGCCCATGCGAGAGGGTATCGCTCCGGTTTCATTTCCCAGACCCGCGGCCGCCACCGCGGCCACGGCCCATCCGATGACGAGCCCATGCATGGCGCCAAGCAATGGCGATCATCAGCGCGCGGTCAAGAGCCCGGGCGCCTTTGGCCAGCGGGTGTCAGGCGACCCGATAGAGCAGCGCCTCCCCCGCCTCCAGCCGGCGGCAATTTTCGACGGCGACCGTGAGGCCGCGGGCCAGGGTCTCGGGCGTCAGCCAAGCCGTGTGCGGCGAGACCACCACATTGGGCAGGGCGAAGCAGCGGATTGGCGGCGCCGGCCGGCTCGGCGGCGAACACGTCCAGGCCGGCGCCGCGCAGGCGCCCCGAGGCAAGCGCATCGACGAGGGCCGCCTCCTCCACCAGACCGCCCCTAGCGGTGTTGATCAGGATCGCGCGGGGTTTCATTCTTGCTAGGGCCTCGGCGCCAATCAGGCCGTTTGTTTCCTCCGTCAACGGAAGATGCAGGGAAACAATGTCGGCGACAGCCAGCAGGGTTTCCAGATCGACGAAGTCGTATGGCGCGTCGGCCTTGGCGCTCGTCGCCGTATAGATGACCCGCGCGCCCAGGGCCGTGAGCACCGGGGCCAGCCTGCGCGCCGAGGCGCCGAAGCCTATCAGGCCCACCGTGCGGCCGCCGATTTCACCGACGCTGTCGAGCACCGCCGCATCCGGCCGCCAGCCTTCGCCCCGGCGGGTTATGGCGTCGAGATAAAGGGTCCGGCGTAGGACCGCGAGCATGAGGCCAAGCGCCGCCTCGGCCACCGCGGCGCTGTTGGTTCCGGGCATATTGGCCACGGCGACGCCGCGCTCCCTCGCGGCTTCCAGATCGATGGTGTTGACACCGACGCCCAGTTTCTGGATCAGGCGCAGGCGCGGCGCCTCCGCGATCACCGTGGCCGTCACCGGCTCAAGAACGTGCCAGAGCACATCCGCGTCGCGCATTTCGCTGTGGAACGCCGCCTTGTCGTCCTCATCGACGATGGCCACGGGAAAGGTGGCCATGGCGGCGATCTGCCGGCGGAAGCCGTCGCTGGCGCGATATTGCAGCACGACCTTCATTTGGTCGCCACGGCGCCGGCGACCGAGGCGCAGAAAGCGCCCTCCCCGGCGAACACCGCCTGCGCGCCGAGGGCTTCCTCGATGCGCAGGACCTCGTTCCATTTGGCCATGCGCTCGGAGCGCGAGAAGGAGCCGACCTTGAGCTGACCCGCGTCCCAGCCCACCGCCAGGTGGGCGATGGTGACATCCTCGCTCTCGCCGGAACGCGCCGAGACGATCGTTCCCCAGCCGGCGCCGCGGGCGGCGTCGAGCGCGGCCTTGGCCTCGGTGATCGTCCCGGCCTGGTTGACCTTGATCAGGGCGGCATTGCATGCCTCCTCCCCCACCGCATGGGCGATCCGCCCGGCGTGGGTGACCAGCAAATCGTCGCCGACGATCTGAACGCGGCCATCGAGGCCAACGAGCACCGCGGCCATGGTCGCCAGATCGTCCTCGGCGGCGGGATCCTCAATGGAGAGGATCGGCCAGCGGCGCGCCCAGCCGATGACGCGCTGCGCCATCCCGGGCCCATCCAGCGCCACGCCGTCGCCGGCGAGCTGGTAGCGGCTCTCGCGGTAAAGCTCGTTGGCGGCGATATCGAGGGAGATGAAGACGTCCTCTCCCGCCCGCCAGCCGGCGCGCTCGATGGCCGAGGTCAGGACATCCAGCGCATCCTCGGTCGAAGAGAACGACGGCCACCAGCCGCCCTCGTCGGCCACGCCGGCCAGCGGCCCCCGGGCCTCCATCAGGGCGCCGGCGGCGAAATAGACCTCGGCGGTGATCTCCAGAGCGCGGCGGAACGAGCCGGCGCGCGGGGCCATGACCATGAAGTCCTGGACGTCGGTGCGCCGCCCGGCATGGGCGCCGCCGCCGAAGATCTGCACCTCGGGCAGCGGCAGGCGCACGGGGCGGCCCTCGGCCAGATAGCGCCACAGGGGCTCGCGGGCCGAGGCCGCCGCCGCGTGGAGGCAGGCCATGGATACGGCGGTCAGCGCATTCGCGCCCAGCCGGGCCTTGCTGGCCGTGCCATCAAGCGCGATCAGACTCGCGTCGATCCCGGCCTGATCAGAGCCATCGAGGCCCCGCAGAGCGTCGTTGATCTCGCGGCGCACATGTTCGACCGCTCGGTCGACGCCCCGGCCGCCGAAGGCCGGCCCGCCATCGCGCAGCTCCAGCGCCTCATGGGCGCCGCGCGAGGCCCCGGCCGGGGCGATGGCGCGGCCGACCGAGCCGTCCGCCAGGCTGACCTCGGCCTCCACCGTGGGCCGCCCGCGCGAATCCCAGACCTGGCGCGCCCACACACGCTCGACCGTGGTCTTCACCCGAGCGCCCCCGCGCGCCAGGCGTCGCCTAGGGCCGCCAGATCGTGAGCCTCGTCGCCAAGGATGGCCTTCGCCCGCCGCCGAACGATCGCTTCCGCCGCCCCATCCAGATATCCGGCCGGCGACTTGCCATCGACCCTGGCCAGCAGCAGGCCGCCGACCAGCGCCGCCGCCCGGCGCGACAGCGCGCAGGCGTCTTCCCACTCCACGCCGGCGAGATAGCGATCGCGCAAAGCCTCGAAACTGGCGAGCAACGGTTCTCGATGGGGCGTCAGCCACACCGATTTCAGCAGCAGGTGGGTGAGGCAAAAGGCGAGGTCGAAGGCGCCGTCGCCCCAGACCGAGCACTCGGCGTCGAGGAACACCGGACCTTCCGGACCCATCAGGATGTTCTTCGGGCTGATATCGCCCTGGACCAGGGTGGTCTTTCGAACCTGGAGGTCAGCCGCCAGATCGCGCAGCCGATCGGCGACATCCGGATGGCGATCAGCCGTATACAGAAGAAAGGGATCGATCCGCAGGGCCATGAAGGCGGCCTCGGTGGCGAATGGCTCGGCGAGTTGCGGTCTCGCCGCGGCATAGGCGTGAATGCGCGCCAGATCGGCCCCCACCCTTCCGGCGAACACCGGATCGACACGGCCGGCGAACATCTCGGTCTTCCACACCGGATGGGTCGCCGGATCGAGATAGGCCATGACGAAGATGTGCTGCTCGGGAAGTTCGGCGATCACCTCGGGCGCCAGGCGCGGATCGATGGATCGGACGAGCTTCAGCCACCGGACCTCGCTCGAAGCCCGCTCCACCGGCGCCAGCCACTCCGCCGCCACCCGCAGCCTCGGGATCGAGCGCTTGATCACAAACGCCCCGCCCCTCCCCTTCACCGCGATCACATCGGAAGAGACGCCGCCGGTGAGCGGGATCAATTCGACCGCTTCGCCTGGGTCCACAAGACCAAGCCCGCGCAGGGTCTCGACCAGCGCGCCCGCTTCGGGGCTGGCCTCCGCCATCAACCCTTCTCGCCGATCCAGCCGACCATGAGATCGACGACGCCCTGGCGGCTGTTCTCGGAATCCTCGAAATAGTGGGCGCCGGGGACGAACTCGAGGCGCTTGTCGGCCGAGGCGATGGCGGCCAGGATTCCCCGCGCGTCGGAGGGAAAGACGCCCATGTCGCCCATCGACTGCACCACCAGGGCCGGAACGGCGAGCTTGGCCAGCTGAGCCTCGCCCTGGCAGTTCGAGGTCTCCAGGCTCCACATGGAAAGCCAGGTCTTCAGCGTATTCGACCGGCCGATGCCGGGGCGTCTGTTGGCCTGGGCCGGGTGGCCGGCGTAGCAGCCCGGTGTCGGCCGATCGGAAGGATCGATCGCGCCGTCCATGAACCGAAGATCCCCCCAGGTGCGATAGAGCGGAAAGAGCACATCCGGAACGCCGGCGGCGTTCACCCTCGCCAGTTCGGCCTTGGCCCAGTCGGTGATCCGCTGGTTCCTGGCGCGCTGGGCGGCGCGGTAGCGGGCGATGAACTCCTGACTGTAGGGCGGGCCGTTGTCCGGATTGAAGGGATCGAGCGCATCGTCGGTAAGCGTCGGATCGCGCTCGTCGACCACCGAGGCGTCCATCCAGTTCGGTCAAAACCTCGGGCCGGCCTTTATGGGCGTTGAGCGAAATATAGAGATCGGCCGGCGTCAAGGCGGCGAGCGCCTCGGCCACGCGGCCCTCCGCCCCCGCCGCCAAGGTGGGGACCGTCGCCTCGGCCTGATAGGCGCCCATCAGCGAGCCGCCGCCGGAATTGCCGAGGATGATCACCCGCTCGACACCGGCCTCCTCGCGCAGCCAGCGCACGCCCACGCCGATGTCGATCAGGGCGTGTTCGAGGATGAACAGGTCCTCGGCGCCGCGATAACGGGTGTTCCAGCCCAGAAAGCCGAAGCCGGCCCGGGCGAAATAGGGGGCGATATAGTGTTCGGTGAAATCGACGTTGTAGTGGGTGGCGATCAGCGCCGTCTTGGGCTGCTTGCCCCGCTCGGCGTCCAATAGAGCCCCTGGCAGGGATGGGCGCCGGCGCCGATACGGGGCGCCGTTGGCGAAACCAGCCCGACGAAGCGGCGCTCGATCCCTTCGACGCTCACTCGGCCGGAACCAGCGTCTCCTTGCCGGTGATCAGGCCCACGGCCTTCTTGCCATCGGCCGTCATCGGATCATGGGCCACATCGGAGGCGTCGAAGGTCTTGGTCCAGGCGGCGAACTCCAGGCACACCCCGTCGGGATCGAAGAAATAGACCGAACGGACGAAGACGTCCGGCGTCACCGTGGCGCTGACCTGGGCGGGTGAATTGTCATGGTTCATCACCGGCGAGAGCTTCACGCCCTTGGCCTTCAGCCGCTCGCAATATTCGTCGAACTTCTCCACCGGCACATTGAAGGCGATGTGGTTCATCGAGCCGTGCGCGGTCACCAGCGAGCCGATACCCGGCAGGGCCGCCGGGCTGGAAACCCCGGGATGGGCCGCCGGCGCGCCGGGAAACCAGAAGAAGGCCAGGGAATCGCCATTGCCGATATCGAAGAAGAAATGCTGGCCCATGCCGCCGGGCAGATCGATGGTCTTGATCAGCGGCATGCCAAGGACGTCGCGATAGAACTCCACCGTCCGCGCCATGTCCTTGCACACCAGCGCGAGGTGGTTGACCCCCCGGATGTCGAATTCCTCATTCTTCGCCTTGGCCATTTAACTCTCCCTGTTGCGAGCGATTGAACCGCGAGGGCGGGGCCTCGTCAATCGGCCGATATCGGCCGCGATCGCGGCGCTCACCAAGCCGTCACCGCCCCATAGGCCGCCACCAGCGGATCGCGAGTGAGAAGCGTTGCTTGCTCGACCAGCGCCTGGGCGGCCAGCATCCGGTCGAACGGATCGCCGTGCAGCCTGGGCAATCGACCGGCCGCCATCGCGTGGCTGGCCTGAAGCGGGAGCCACTGGAAGCGCTGAAGCCTGATGATCTCGTCGAGGTCGGCGGGAAGGTCGGCCAGGACGGGATCGCGACGGCGTTTGAATTCGATCTCGTAGGCGCTCACGGCGCTGACGAGCACGACATTGGCGCCGTCGCTGATCAAGGATGCCGCTCTGGGCGACAGGAGATGCGATTTGGCGATCGCCCAGACGAACGCATGTGTATCGAGCAGAAGGTTCATCCGGCTGGATCGATAGGCGCCGCCTCCCACGCTTCGACGGCCATTGCGGTATCCGAGTCCGGGGCCAGAAACAGATCCTCCGGGATGGCGGCGCCGTAATGGTCCCACAGACCGAGCGGACGCGGCGCCGCGCCGCGGCCCGGCGATCGAGGCGCCAGCGTCGCCACCGGTTTGCCGCCCCGGGCGATGATCACCTCCTCGCCGGCTTCGGCGCGGGCGACCAGCTCGGACAACCGCGCCTTGGCCTCGGCGATGTTCATCTGGATCGTCATGGGGTTTACATATCTCACCCAAGCAAGATGGTCCAATACATTGGACCAAGTGACCAGTGGCGGCGCAACCGATTTCGGCGCCGCCGCGCCAGCGTCTACTTTTCTTCGCTGGGGGCCGGAGGAGGAAAATCCGCGGCCTCTAGTCGATCTGCCAGTCGATGTCGCCGCAGACGTCCGGTGGGAGCGCGCCGAGGGCGCCGTTCACGCTTTCGCGGGTCGCCTTGCCCGGCAAGCGGATGACGAAATCGACACGCCCTTTCGAAGAGTAACTTTGCTCGCTGATGATCTTACAGCCTTGGCTGGCCAGGGCTTCGCGATAGATCTTGGCGCATTCCGCGAGGCGCGCCTGAGGCAGGGCATCGACCCGCACCCGACAGGCGGGACTCGAGTCGAACAGCCATATCAGCACGAAGGTGAAGAGCGCGGTGATGGCGGCCAGATGCGGCAGGCCAATACCGGTGACGAGGCCCACCAGGGTGACGACGATGAGCCTGGCGGTGTCTCGCGTGGAATCGGTGGTGGAGCGGAAGCGGATCAAACCGCCAATGCCGAACACCACGACCCCGATCACCATGCCGAACTCGCGCACGGTCACGCCGATCACCGCGCCGATGAAGGCGTACATGATGTACACCTTGGGCATGTCGGCTTCGGTCAGCGAGTCGACCGTCCGGCGCATTTTGGGATGGTAACCGATCGCCGCCCCGAGCAGAGTCGCCAGCAGCAGGGCCGCCAGTGAGTCGAACATGAAATGGCCGTCGAGGAAGCCAGCCCACCCTATCGCTCGAAGCTGGCTCGGCGAGTCGCCAAAAAGTCCCGGGGCCGCCCCGCTTAAAGCCTTCGTCAGCAAGGCCGACACGCCCAGAACGCCCATCGCATCGCCTCCCGCGGAACCAACTTGGCCGAGGCGATGGGCTTTGGCAAGCGACCCGCGGAGGCGGCGGCGCTCGCCGTGCGCGGCCATGGCAATATGCCGTGGGCAGAGTATGTTGCCGCCGATGGCCAAGCTCCTGGCGCCTCTTCTGATCGCCCTGGCGGTGGGCGCCGCGGCGCCGGCGTTCGCGGGCCAGACGGCCTGGGATCACGTCGCCCGCGTCGTGGTTTTCGGCGACCTGCACGGTGACTACGCCAAATTTCACGACATGCTTGTCGAGGCCGGGCTGGTCGATTCCCGCGACAACTGGAGCGGCGGCAAGGCCCACCTTGTGCAGCTGGGCGATGTGCCCGACCGAGCGCCCGATACGCGCAAGATCATGGACCTGCTGATGAAGCTTGAGCCCCAGGCGCGTCGCGCCGGCGGCTACTTGCACGCGCTGATCGGCAACCACGAAGCGATGAACATGGAGGGCGATCTGCGCTACACCACGCCCGAAGAGTTCGCCGCCTTCGCCACGCGCGACTCAGCCGCGGTCCGCGACCGTTACTATGAGGCCGTGGTCGCGGCGCTGAAGGCTCATCCGTCGCCTGGGGTCCAACCTAAATTCGACACGGCGTTCAGAACGCAGTTCGACGCGGAACATCCGCTGGGCTGGGTCGAGCACCAGATCGCGTGGTCGGCCGACGGCGTCTATGGCCGTTGGGTGCTGACGCACAGCGCGATCATCCGGATCGACGACGCGCTCTATATGCACGGCGGCCTCGGCCCGGAGTTCGCGCCTTTCGACGATGAGGTGATGAACAAGGCGGTGATCACCGCACTTAACCATCAGCCGGAAGCCAAGGGCGGCCCGCATGATATTCTTTGGAACGAGCAGGGACCCCTCTGGTACCGCGGCCTCGCCCAGCATGAAGAAGCCGCGGAGGCGGCCAATGTCGACGCCATTCTGACTCCCCGCCACGTCAGCCAGATCGTCATCGGCCACACCAAACAGTATCCGGAAGTGAACGCCCGCTTTGGCGGCAAGGTGCTGCTGACCGACGTCCTCGCGCCCAGCCGATGCGCCGATCCGCACGCTTTCCTGATCAAGGAGGGCGACACCCTGACGACCGTCTATCGCGGTCACACGCTCGCCCTCGGCGTTTCCGGCGCGGCGCAAGACGCTTACCTGGCGCGGGTCGCGGCGCTGGACAAGGCGGCCGCCCCGGCGACCGCGGCCAAGTGTGATCTGGACGGCCAGCCGGACACGGACGTCACCCCGGCCGCGGGGACATCGGCGAGCCGATCGCCCTCCTAGCAGGCTGGCGCGATCGCTGAGTTAGCCCATGATCTTTTGGATCCAAGGCGAGATTCGGATTTCAGGCGGTTCCACCCAATGGTCCTGCACTAGCGGCAATGGGTGGTCACCTCGCGCCGCAGGCTCGCGGGGTCGCTGATGACGTCGAAAAACCCGTCCAGGAAGCGGTCGGCCTTGTCGCGGAATTTCTGGGCGAGCTGGGGCTGGCTATCGATCATCGCCTTCATGTCGGCGCGGCGGGCCAGATATTCCTGGGCCACCGACGGGACCTCGGCCGCCATCGCGCAGTAGCCGCGGAAATACCGATCGGTCGTCTTCTCGGTCGGAATGCCGGGCGCCGGTCCGGCGTAGGGGGCGTCAACGAAACCCGAATAGTCGAAGTCGTAGGGAACCGGCGTGACCGCTCTGGCGGTTTGCGGCGTGGCGCCTTGCGCGGCGATCAGCTTGATGTTGTGGCAGCACGTCTGGCCCGGCACGCTGGCCAGGAACTCCCAGTCCAGGTTGGCGATCATGAACTCGAGCATCGCCGCCCGGGTGGCCGCGTGGGCGTCGAGTTGCGAGAGCGAGACCTGATGCGAGGCCGCCTTCAGCTCGTCCCGCTGGTTTCGGCTCGCCATCTCCGAGGCCTCCTCGATCAGATAGCCAAACCGGGTCACGCCATGATCGGCGGCGTTCTCGCGATAGGTGACCTCGGCCGCCCGCACCCGAAAGCTTTCCGGCGTGATCAGATTATAGAGCTTGTAGATCAGGTATTCGAGCACGATTCTCTGTTCATAATCGGGTGGCGGCAGACAATAGGTAACCAGCTTCAGTCTCTTCTGCCCATGGAACAGGGTTCCGTGCATCGCCTCCTTGTCGAACATCAGATAGATCGGCGGGAAGCCGCAATAGAGCTCGCGTCGGCTGACCCCGCGGGCGCGCACCTGGATCGGGAAGGTCTGAGCGCCACCGGCGTCGTCGGTCAACGCCAAGGTCGCCGGATAAGGGTCGGTGTTGTATTTCGCGAAGCGCGCCAGCTTGGCGAACGGCGCGGTGATGGTGAGATGCAGGGGCGCATCGTCGGTAAACAGATGACTGGCCGCCATGGCTGGCGAGGCGATCACCAGCATCAGCGCCAGAAGGCCCAAGACTCCGCGACCCATCCAACCACCTCCCGTGTTCAGACGCGACGGTGACACATGATGACGGGTTCGACGACTCCCGTGAAGTGCCTGTGCGCCATAAGCGGAAAGTGCGTTGGAAGCCCCTAAACCGTCACGAGTTCCAGGGCTTCGGGAGGCCATGCCGCGGACCTCGGTTTGAAGTCGTTGAACCAGCTACAGGTAACTTCCGGATTGCCGTGGGCGTCTCGGCCCATGGCGGTCACGGTCATTGGCGGACCTCCGGATTTCAGTTTCACGACGTCACCAAGATTGAAGGTATTTGGCATCGGGCGTCCGTTTTTGTTGTCGTGGAACCGCGACCCCTCCAGCTTGGTGAGGGGCGCAAGCAATGGCGCCAAGCCAATCGAAATCGGCGGCGCTGTCAATCCAACCGAAACGGCCGATCGGAAAGCCGTACGCCGCACGAACGCTGACCGCCAGGGATCGGGCGCGCCGCCGCCCTACCCCTTGGCGAACACGAAGTGCTCGTCGAAGGCGCCGCGGATCGAGCGCATGTGGTCGTAATATTGCGCGAAGCCGCCGTTGTAGTTGCCGTCCTGGCGGCGGTTGAATTCGCCTTCGAAATTGTAATAGCCGGGCGTGCAGTCCTGGTTGCGGCTGGTCTTGCCACGATGCTCGATCACCTCCTGGACCCACCATTCCTCCGACTGGGGCGAGACATCGATCTCGGCGTAGCCGTGCTCCCGGGCATAGGCGATGCACTCGGCGATGTGGTCGCCCTGGGTCTGCAGCATGAAGGTCAGGTTGAACTGGAACGAGGCCTGATAGCCACCCATGATGAAGAGGTTGGGATAGCCGTGGGTGTGGACGCCAAAGAGCGTGCGAAGGCCATCGCGATAGGTCTCGTTGATCTCCACCCCGCCCCGACCGCGGATCTGGTTGTAGATGCCTGTCTTCTGGACCTCGAAGCCGGTGGCGTAGATCAAGACGTCGAGCGGATAGGTCCGGCCCTCGAACACCGGGCCGGCCGCGTTGATCTCGCCGATCCCCTTGCCGTGGGTGTCCACCAGATGGACATTCGGCCGGTTGTAGGCCGGCAGATATTCGTCATCGAAGCAGGGCCGCTTGCACATGAACATGTACCAGGGCTTGAGCGCCTGGGCGGTGACCGGGTCCTGGACGATCTCGTCGATGCGCCGGTGCACGCGCATGATGTGATCGATATTGTCGTTCTCCTGACGGCGGATCTTCTCCTCGCGCGAGAGTTCGGCGAGCTCGGCCTTTTTGGCCAGATCGGACTCCCGGCCGCGAAGATGCTTCTCGCGCCTCGCCTGCTGCCAGCCGGGCTTGAGCCGGGCCTGCCACTCGGGATCGGTGGGCCGGTCGTTGCGCAGATCGATGGACGAGGGCGTGCGCTGGAAGACGTAGAGTTCCTTGGCCGCTCGGGCGAGGCGCGGGATGGCCTGCACCGCCGAGGCGCCGGTGCCGATGATCCCCACCACCTTATCGGAGAGGTTGGAAAGGTCTTCGCCCGTGTAGGCGTAGTCCCAACGCGAGGTGTGGAACGAATGGCCGGCGAAGGTCTCCATGCCCTTGATCTTCGATAGCTTGGGCTTGGAAAGCGTGCCGTTGGCGCAGATCACGAACCTCGCCTTCATGGCGTCGCCGCGATCGGTGCCGATCCGCCAAAGCTTTTCGGCGTCATCCCAAACCGTCGAGGTCACGGTCGTGCGGAACACCGCCAGGTCGTAGAGATCGTAGCGCCTGGCGATCGCCTGGCAGTGGGCGAAGATCTCCGGGCCCTTGGCGTAGAGGCGGCTGGGCACATAGTTCATCTCGTCCAGCAGCGGCAGATAGTCGTAGGCCGGCACATCGCACGCCGCGCCAGGATAGCGGTTCCAGTACCAGGTCCCGCCGACATCGGCGCCGCGCTCGACGATGCGGATGCTGGTCGACGCCGCGCTCGCGCAGCCGCGCCGCGGTCAGCAGGGCCGAAAAGCCGCCGCCGATGAACAGGCATTCGACGGTGTCGGTGATCGGCTCGCGCGCGGCGCCGTCGTCGGCGTGGGGATCGATCTCGTATTTGGCCAGGGCGCCGGTGAGATCGGAGGTATATTGCGCCGTGCCTTCCGGCCGGTATTTCAGCCGCAGATCGCGTTCCTCGGCGAACTTGGCCTTGATGCGATCATAGTAGTCCTGATCGTCCGCATCGCGGGTGGGCGCATCCATGGTGACCTCCCTTGGTCTTTTCACCCACGCTGCCGCCTCGCGCCGCCGCGCGCAAGGGTTGAAACCGAAAACGCGGGGTCGGATCACGCCCCTTGCCCCGACTCCAGCGCTAGGGCAGGCTCGCCCTCTCGATCAGGAGAAAGACATGAAGCCGTTCGTCATCATCGCCTCTGTTCTCACGCTGGCCGCCGGCGCCGCGTTCGCGGCGCCCAACTGTCCCAATGGCGTCGCCTGCGGCAACACCTGCATCCCCAAGGGCAAGGCCTGCCATATCGCGCCGCCGAAGGGGCCGAACTGCACCAACGGCAAGGTCTGCGGAAACACCTGCATCGCCAAGACCGCGACCTGCAAGGCGCCGCACTAACTCTCGGCGGCGCGGTATCCGCCGCGCCTTTAGATCACCCCTTCGGCGGTCAGGCGCGAGATTTCCTCGGCGCCCAGACCCAGCATACCGCCCCAGACCGCGGCGTTATCCTGGCCCACGCTCTGGGGCGCGATCGAACGCACGGCGCCCGACGTGCGGGAGAGCTTGGGAAAGACGTTCTGCATGGCGACCTCGCCCCACCTCGGATGCGCCAGCTTCACGATCGCCTCGCGGGCGGCGAAGTGGGGATCGGCCAGCATCTCCGGCGCGCGATAGAGCCTGCCGGCCGGGACGCCGGCCTCGATCAGCAAGGCCTCGACCTCGGCGATGGTGTGTCCGCGAGTCCAGGTCTCGATCAGGGCGTCCAGCTCGGCCTGTCGCTCGCCCCGGGCGGCGTGGGTGGCGTAGCGCGGATCGTCGGCCAGTTCCGGCCGGCCCATGACCTGCGCACAGCCGCCGGAAGATGCCGTCCTGGTTGGCGCCGATCAGATAGTCGCCATCCTTGCAGCGATAGACGTTGGAGGGCGCGATCCCCGGCAGGATGGCGCCGGACCGCTCGCGGGTGTGGCCGCCGATCGTGTATTCGGGGATCATCGCCTCCATCACCTGGAGCACCGCCTCGTAGAGGGCCGAGTCGATCACCTGGCCCTGGCCGGTGCGTTCGCGATCGTGCAGCGCGGCCAGGACGCCCATGCAGCCGTAGCTCGCCGCCAGGGTGTCGCCGATGGAGACGCCCATGCGCGAGGGCGGCCGGTCCGGCTCGCCGACGATCTGGCGCCAGCCGCCCATGGCCTCGCCGATCAGGCCAAAGCCGGTGCGCTCGGCATAGGGGCCGGTCTGGCCGTAGCCCGACATCCGCGCGACGATCAGCCCGGGGTTCTCGGCCATCAGCCGATCGGGGGACAGGTTCCAGCCCTCCAGGGTCCCTGGCCGGAAATTCTCGATCAGGACGTCGGCGGTGGCGATCAGGCGCCGCGCCAGGTCCTGCCCCTTGGCCGTGCGCAGGTTGACCGAGGCGGACTGCTTGTTGCGGGCGATCACCTCCCACCAGACCGGCGCGCCCTGCCCCCACCCGCGCATGGGATCGCCGGCGCCGGGCGCCTCGAGCTTGATCACCTCCGCGCCCATGTCGCCCAGCAGCTGGCCGCAGAACGGGCCGGCGATGAGCTGGCCCATCTCGACCACGCGCAGATCGGCCAAGGGGCCGTTGTTTGGGGCTTCGTGCACCCTGATCTCCGATTTGCGGCCGCCGCCGGGCGGAGGCCTTCAGCCCAACTGACCGTGGTTGCTTCCGGGTGGCAAGAGCCGGGCGCGCCTATCCATCAAGTCGGGGACGAGGCGGCCTCGGATAGAGCCGCCGCGGAAGCGCCACGTTGGCGATGAGGACATCCCGGCCAACAACACGGCCGGCGTTTCCCGGCTTCCAGATTCTCGCAACCCCAGTCGATCCGCTTGCTTCGGGTCGGCAGCCTCTTGGCCGATTCAATCCAGCAGATCCACTCATTGCGGGCGAGCGGGGTGATATCGTTCCAGGTGGCCAGCGCCTTTGGGTTGGCGCTGAGCGCCTGTCTGAAGTCCATGGGCAATTCGTGGACCACGCCACCGGCGATGTCTTCTTCCTTGATCATCCGCGCATCCAGACTTCCACGCTTCGTTCGCCTCGCGATGCCGCAAGCCTATGGCGATATCCACCTCTGGGTCGACCGAAATGTTGCTCGCGGCCCGAGTCGGCGCCAACAGCTGCTTGCGAATTGCCGACGCGATGTCATGGTGAATAAAGCGGGCGGCGTCGCGAACGGCCGCCGGGCTATCGAAGTACCGTTCGGGGGCAATGTCATGAAATCCATCGCCATGAAGACGCCGCGCGCGGCGTTGGTCGCGCTGCTTGCGCCGCTGCTGCTGGCCTTGACGGGCGTCGTTTGGGCCGGCGCGACCTACGCGCAGGACGAGGCGGCGCCGGCCGCCGGGGCGGCGTGTACGCCAGCCCCCGCGCCCGTGCCGGTCAAGCCGATGACCTTCGTGATCCACAACAATTCGGAAACAAAAACGCTCTATCCGGTGATCTCCACCGGCCAGCCGCCGTGGGACAAATGGATGCAGGCGGAGTTCCAGGTCTGCAACCCGGTGTCATCGCCGCGCAAATACCCGGAGAGCTATCTCTACCGTATCTACATCAACGGCGTGAACGGGATACCGCCCAAAGGGAGCGTGACCGTCACCTTGCCGATGTGGTCTCAGCTCGTCCCGGATAACCCCGATGGCTCGAAGCCGGACGAATATGTCAACTGGTGGAACGGCCAGAGGCTGGGCTTCTTCGACAGCGAGGCGGAGGTCAAGAAGCTCTACGATGCCGATGTCGCCAACAACACCGACTTCGAAGGCCCGATCGCGGGCTCGCCGATGGTCACGTGCAAGGGCTGTGATATCTCACAGCAACGCGTGTTTCGGGCCAAGGCCGCCTTCCTGGAGAATATCCACGGCCAGCTGACCGAGTACACCCTGGCCGTGGTCAACGAGACCGTGAACCCGTTCACCATCAACGACCAGGTGGTCGGCTACAACATATCCTATGTCGACAGCGTCTATCTGCCGGTGGCGATGGAGCCCTATGGCAACGCCATCATCGGCTATGTCGGCACGGTCCAATCGACCACCGCCTTCACCGGGGCCATAAACAGCTTCCTGAAGACGCCGGCCTATGCCGGCTGGCCGACCTTTCTCGACGCCAGCAACAAGCCGATCGCGAAGGTCCCGTCGGCCGGATACATATTCGCCTCGCAATCGGGGCCCCAACCCTCGCCGATCGTCTCCAAGCCCGGCGTAACGATCAACAATATGATCGCCAACTGGAAGGCCTGCACCCTCACCCAGAAGGACCAGGGCGAAGGATGCGTGCAGATCCGGGATGTGCAGGGGCTGTTCCTGGCCAACTACGCCAGCTACGCCCAGAAATGGACGGCGCAAAAGTGCGTGGGCAAGGTTAGGCCACTGAAAAAGGGCGCCGGCTATGACTACAACTGGCTGCTCGATCACGTCTATGGCTTCAGCGCCTTCAATGAAACTCCGCCCTCGGCGAAGTGCGGCCAGATCGTCAACGACCTGAACAAGACTCCCAAATATACCTCCAAGTTCCTAGGAATCGTCAACGAATACAAACTATTGCAATATACACCGGACGGCGTGTTGCCCAACAAGGCCGCCTTCAACGCCTATGTGGCGCTGATCCATGGCGCCCCACCGGCAAAATTCCTCAACATGCCCTACGCCTACGCCTTCTCGATCGACGACGCCGTCGGGTTCATGCTGCAGAAAGGCACGGGCCTGATCTACGCCGTCGGCGGAGACAGCGGCTTACCCAACCCCAAGCCGTACGATCCCAAGTTCAAGGTCAATGTGAACTTCAGCCAGAACCAGCCCATCAAGTTCACCAACTGGGGGGCCTGCGAGAGCTACACGCCCGGCATGACCTGCGCGCCGACAGAGTCGCTGAACGGCGACGCCACCTTCGCCCTCTATCTTGAGCGGTATCCGATCCTGGTGACGATGGTCGACAGCAACAACAAGACGTACCAGTTCGTGCTGAACAAGAAGCCGTACTGGACCAAGACGCCAAGCCACGCGCCCATTGACTGTCCGGTGACAACGCCGTGGTGCGGGGCCCTGCAGGCCAAGTCCAACCCGCCCAATCCGCCCGAGGACCTGAACTATCAGAACTATGTGGAGACGCAGCCGCCGTCTTGAGCGCAAGGGCCGACGTCCGGGGCTACGGCGACTGGCGCCTGATGTAAGAGGCGTCTAGGTCTGGCGTTCCTGATCGTTCGAGACCCGACCCGTTGCGGAAGCTGGCGTTCCTTTTGCTGATCCTGTCGGGCGGCCACGCGGTTGCGCAGAGCGTCGCCGCGCCAGCGCCGTCCGCGCCGATGCCGGCGCCGCGACTGTGGGTTGACTGCCGCGGAGAGCGCACCAGCGCGCCGACGGTGATCCTGGAATCGGGCGCCTTCGGCACTTCGGCCGACTGGGACTTCGTGCTGAACGACCTGGCCAAGGGCGGGCGGGTCTGCGCCTACGATCGCGGCGGCGTCGGCTGGTCGCCGCCGAGGGCTGGGGACGAGGGGGTCAAGGCGATCGCCGAGGAACTGGCGGGCCTGCTCGATTCCATGGGCGAGACAGCGCCGGTGATCCTGGTCGGCCACTCCAACGGCGCCCTCTATATCGAGACCTTCGCCGCCCTTTGGCCCCAGCGGGTGGCCGGGCTCGTCTACGTCAACGGCGTCACCAGCAATGATCTCACCGATCCGATCCTGGTGCATTATCTCGATGAGGAGCGGTTCCTGGCCAATCTGTCGGTGGTCGCCGCCGATATGGGCCTGGCCCCGTTCGTGGCCCCGGTCGTGGTCGACGCCGAGGGGCTGAAGGGCGAGGCGGCGAAGCGAAAGGTGCGGCAGCTCACCGATGTCTACGCCCTGCGCGTGGCCCGCGACGAGGACCGCGCCATCGTGCCGGGGCTCACCGTGACCCACGATCTCGGCGGCTCGCCGCCCTCGATCCCCACGGTCGTGCTGGTCGGCGACGAGGATCCGGCCGTCTTCAGCGCCAAGGCCTGGCGGGCGGGCGAGATCGTCCCGGCGCAGCGGGCGCGGCAGTCGTGGATCCTGGACGCGGTGGGCGCCAGCCACGTCTCGCCCCTGGCGCGCGACCGGGCCTGGGTGGTCGCGGCCGTGAACTGGCTCCGCTCGCTACCACGCCCCGACGTTGGGCATTGACGCCCAGGGCTCGGCCGGGGGCAGGGATCCGTCCTTCTGCAGCAACTCCACCGAAATGCCATCGGGAGAGCGGACGAAGGCCATGTGGCCGTCGCGGGGCGGACGATTGATGGTGACCCCGCCGTCCATCAATCGGCGGCAGGTCTCATAGATGTCGTCGACCTGATAGGCGAGATGGCCGAAGTTGCGGCCGCCGCCATAGGGTTCCGGATCCCAGTTGTGGGTCAGCTCGACAGTTGGGGCGCGCTTCTGTTTGGCCGCCTCGACGTCGTCGGGCGCGGCCAGGAACACCAAAGTGAAGCGGCCGGCGGGATTGTCGAACCGGGACACCTCCTCGAGCCCGAGCTTGGCGCAGTAGAAATCCAGCGCCTGATCGAGGTCGGTGACCCGCACCATGGTGTGAAGATATCGCATCCGTCGGCCTCTCTTTTTGCATTGTTTCGCGCCGCCTGATGTAGCGATCAGACCGCGCCACGCCAATTCTGTCTTCGTATTCATTTGCCCTAAGCGCCCGGTGCGCCGCACAAACCCGCCTCATGAGCGGGGTCGGTGCGAGAGACGGCGGGCGGGCGGGCATGAAACCCGCCTATTGGGTGGTGGCGGCGATCATCGTGGCCGTCTTCGCCTATCTGCTGGCGCGCCCGTTCTTTGGTCAGCCCAAGGCCGACACCGCCGCCAAGGCGGCGCCGATCGCCGCGCCGCTGGTGGAGGTGGCGCTGGCCCCGCAGGTGGACCACCCCTATGTGGTGGCCTTTCGAGGCCGAACCCAGGCGGCGAGGACCGTGTCGGTCCGCTCGGAGACCGCCGGGGTGGTGGCCGCGACGCCGATCCTCCAGGGCACCTCGGTCAGCGCCGGGACGGTGCTTTGCCGCCTCGCCGTGGATGCGCGCCAAGCCTCGCTGGATCAGGCCCGCGCCAATCTCCAGGCCAAGCAACTGCAGATGCAGGCGTCGTCCAATCTCGCGGCCAAGGGATTCCGCTCCAAGACCCAGGTGCTGGCCGACCAGGCTAGCCTCGACGAGGCCTCCGCGGCGGTTCGCCAGGGCGAGGTCGCCTTGCGGCAGATCAATATCGTCGCGCCGTTCGCTGGCGTCTTCGATCACCGCGACGCCGAGGTCGGGGCCTATCTCGCGCCTGGCCAGCCGTGCGGCACGATGATCGAGCTCAACCCGCTGCTGGTGGTCGGCGACGTGCCCGAAACCGAGGTCGGCCGCATCAAGGTCGGCGCCGGGGCGATCGCGACGCTGGTCTCCGGCGGAACGATCAGCGGCCATGTGCGCTTCGTGGCCCACGACGCCGATCCGACCACCCGCACCTATCGGATCGAAGTGACCGCACCCAACCCCGGCAATAAGCAGGCTTCCGGTCTCTCGGCCGATGTGCGGATCAACGCCGGCGTGGGCCCGGCGCACAAGGCGCCGGTCTCGGCCCTGGTGCTGGACGCCGCCGGACGTCAGGGCGTCCGTTATGTGGATCTCAACAACCGCGTGTTTTTCGCGCCGGTGACGGTGCTCGAGGAAACCCCCGACGGCGTGTGGGTCAGCGGCCTGACCGGCGATGTGCGGATCATCACCGTCGGCCAATCCTATGTTTCCGAAGGCCATACGGTGCGCGTGGCCCTCGCGCCGACCCCGGGCGCCAAGCCATGATCGAGGCCCTGATCGCCGGCGCCATCAAGCGGCGCAAGGTCATATTGGCGGTGACCCTGGTGCTGAGCGCCTTCGGGCTGTGGTCGTATCTGACCCTGCCGCGCGAATCGCAGCCGAACATCACCGTGCCCTATATCGTGGTGCAGGTGCCCTACCCCGGCGTCAGCCCGGAGGACGCCGAGCGCCTGCTCGTCCGACCGCTCGAGCGCGAGCTGAAATCGATCCAGGGCCTGAAGGAGATGAACGCCCGGGCCTACGAAGGCCTGGCCCTGGTGACGCTCGAGTTCGAGGTCAATTTCGACAAGAACAAGGTGCTGGAGGACGTGCGGGCCAAGGTCGACCTGGCGCGCGGCCTGTTCCCACCGGACGCCCTGCCGCCGATCATCGAGGAGGAGAACGTTAGCGACGACCCGGTCCTGGGCATCGTCCTGGCCGGGCCGGCGCCCGAACGGGCGCTCTATTCGACGGCCCAGGCCCTGAAGGATCACCTGGAAACCCTGCCGGGCGTCCTGCGCGCCGAGGTTTCCGGCGGCCGCGACGAGATGCTGGAGGTCACCGTCGATCCGACCCGGATGGAGGCCTACAACGTCAGCACCACCGATCTCGCCAACGTCATCGGGCGCAACAACCAGCTGGTTCCGGCCGGGGACCTGGTCACCCGGCAGGGCGATTTCGCGGTGAAGCTGCCGGGCGTGGTGGCCTCGCCCGAGGACATTCTGCGCCTGCCGATCAAGACCAACGGCGACAAGGTGGTGACCGTCGGCGACATCGGCCAGGTGCATCGCACCTTCAAGGAAGCCAGCCACATCACCCGCTTCAACGGCCAGCCGGCGTTCACCGTCGAGGTGGTCAAGCGACCCGGGGCCAATGTGCTCGACACCGTGGCGGCGGTGAAGGCGGCGGTGAGCGCCGACCAGGGCCGTTGGCCGCCGACCATTCGCGCCAGCTACACCTTCGACGACAGCGAGGACATCGCCCAGACCCTGACGATCCTGGAATCGGGCCTGATCACCGCGACCCTGCTGGTGATGCTGATCATCATCGGCGCGCCTGGGCATACGCCAGGGACTGATGGTCGGGGCGGCCATACCGGTCTGCTTCCTGCTGGCCTTTCTGATGCTGCAGGCCATGGGGATCACCCTCAATCAGATGGTGATGTTCGGCCTCGTTCTGGCTGTCGGCATATTGGTGGACGGCGGCATCGTCATCGTCGAATACGCCGACCGCAAGATGGCCGAGGGCCTGGACAAGAGCGCCGCCTTCGCCGCCGCCGGCACGCGCATGTTCTGGCCGGTGGTGAACGGCACCTTGACCACCCTCAGCGCCTTCGTGCCGTTCATGTTCTGGAACACCATTCCAGGCAAGTTCATGAGCTTCCTGCCCCTGACTCTGTTCTTCGTGCTGGGGGCCTCGATCTTCGTCGCCCTGATCGTGACCCCGGCGCTCGGGTCCCTGGTCGGCCGCAAACAGGGCGTCGATCTCAAGCACCTGGCCGAGATCGAGAAGTCGGAACATGGCGATCCCCGCGTCATGAGCGGCTTCATGGGCTGGTACGCGCGCACGCTGCACGCCGGCGCCCACCACCCCTGGATGATCACCGGCGCGGCGCTGGCGGTGACGGCCGGGGTCGTGACCCTGTTCGCCATCCAGCCGCACAATGTGCTGTTCTTCCTGGACGAGGACCCCGACCACGCGGCGGTCTATGTGAAGGCGCGCGGCAATCTCTCGGTCGAGGCCCAGGACGCCCTGGTGGCCCAGGTCGAGAACCGCCTGATGGGCATCCCCGGGGTCAAGGCGATCTATACGCGCACCGGGGTGAGCAACGGCGGCGGCCAGTTCCGGCCGCCGAACGACTCCATCGGCCGCATCGAGCTCGATTTCGTCGATTTCGCTGGCGAAAAGGCGCTGCACCTGACCGGGCGCCAGATCGCCGACAGCATTCGCAAACGCCTGGGCGAGACGCCGGGCGTGCTGACCGAACTGCGCCTGCCCCAGGGCGGCCCGCCGGTGGGCAAGGATATCCAGGTCGAGCTTCGCGGCGCCGATCCGGACGCGCTCGATCGGGCGGCCAATCTGGTCTACGCCAAGCTCGCCAGCGATCCCAAGGTGATCGAGTTGGAGGACAGCCGGACCTCGCCCGGCATCCAGTGGAACTTCACCGTCGATCGGGTGGCGGCCGGCCGCTACGGCGTCGATGTGGCGACGGTGGGCGACGCCATCGAGTTCGTCACCGATGGCGTCCTCGCCGGCAAGTTCCGCCCGGTGGACGCCCAGGACGAGCTCGATATCCGCGTCCGGTTTCCGCCGGAAGACCGCAATATCGCCGCCTTCGACCGCCTGAAGATATCCACCCCGCAGGGGCCGGTGCCGCTGAGCTATTTCGTCAAGATCACCCCGGCGCAGCAGGTGACCTCGATCGTGCGGCGGGACAGCCAAAGGCTGGTGCTGGTCCAGGGCAATGTCCAGGGCGCCTCGGCGAGCCAGAAGATCGCCGCGCTGAAGCCGTGGCTGGAGCACGCGCCGCTCGATCCGTCCGTCCACTGGAAATTCCGCGGCGCGGATGAGGAAACCCAGAACGCCGGCGTGTTCTTCATCGTCGCCATGGCGGTGACCCTGTGCCTGATGGGCGGGATCCTGCTTTGGCAGTTCAACAGTTTCTATGGGGTCTTCGTCACCCTCTCGGCGGTGGTGCTCTCGACCGTGGGGGTGCTGCTTGGCGCCGATCTCAACATCGCCCACACCTTCGACTACATCTCGGCGATCATGATGGGCACCGGCATCGTCGCCCTGGCCGGGGTGGTGGTGGGCCACAACATCGTGCTGGTGGACACCTTCTATCAGCTCAGGCGCTCGGGCCATGAGGCCGACGACGCGGCGGTGCGCGCCGCCACCCAACGCTTCCGGCCGGTGATGCTGACCACGGTGGTGACGGTGATCGGGCTCTTGCCGCTGATGTTCCAGCTCCATCCGGATTTTCGCGCCGGCGGGTTCGACTACAAGGCGCCCGGATCGGAGTGGTGGGTGCAGCTTTCGGCGACGGTGGTGTTCGGCCTGACCTTCGCGACGGTGCTGACGCTGTTCCTCACCCCGGTCGCCCTGGCCGCGCCCAAGGTGCTCAGCGCCCAGCTCGCGGCGATCTCCGCCAGATTAGGTCGGCGTGGCGCCAGGGCAGGGGTCGTCAGCCGGCCGCGGCCTCTAACGGAGGCCGCTGAGTAGACGCGCCCTCCCCTCGCGTCTGACGCCGCCAGAGCGCCGCATATTCACCCTGGTTGGCCAGAAGCTCGGCATGGCCGCCGCGCTCGACGATATGGCCGCGGCGCACCACCAGGATCTGATCGGCGTCGGCGATGGTCGACAGGCGGTGGGCCACCACCAGGGTGGTGCGCCCGGCGCGCACCTTGCGCAAGGTCGCCTGAATGGCCGCCTCGGTGACGCCGTCGAGCGCGCTGGTCGCCTCGTCCAGCACCAGCAGCCTTGGATTGGCCAGCAGGGCGCGGGCGAGGCCGACCCTCTGGCGCTCGCCGCCGGAGAGCTTGAGCCCCCGCTCGCCGACCCGGGTCTCCATCCGGTGCGGCAGCGCCTCGATAAACCTCGCCAGCTCCGCCGCTTCGGCCGCCTCCCAGACCGCGGACTCGCTGACGCCGGGATCGGCGAAGGCGATATTGGCCCACAGGGTGTCGTTGAACAGGGCCACATCCTGGGGAACCAGGGCCACGGCCGCGCGTAGGGAGGCCTGGCGCACCTCCCGCAGATCCACCCCATCGAGGCTCACCCTCCCCGACTGCGGATCGAGCAGGCGCAGGGCCAGGCGGACAATGGTGGTCTTGCCGGAGCCGGAAGGCCCGACCAGGGCCGTGGTCGCGCCCGGCGCGATGGTGAAGCTAATGTCGGTCAGGCCCACCGAGCGGGCGGTGTGGCGGAAGCCGACGTCTTCAAACACCAGCTTCGCGCCCTTGCCCGAGGCCGGCGGCAGCGGCTTCGCGCCCGGCGCCTCGACGATTTCCGGCGTCACGGCCAGGAGATCGAGCATCTGCTCCATGTCGATGAAGGATTGGCGTATCTCGCGATAGTTCATGCCCAGGCTGAACAGGGGCGCATAGACCTGCTGCAGAATGAGGATGCAGGCGGTGACGCCGCCAAGGCTCATCCGGCCGTGAAGCACCTCCATCCCCGCCAGCAGGGTGACCAGCACCAGGCCGAGATTGAGCACCACCGACTGGACGCCGTTGAGGAGCTGAAGCGACGTGTTGGCCTTGACCGCGGCCCGGGCATAGTCGTCCAGGGCCCCGCCATATTGCGAGACCACGCGCGTCTCGGCCCCGAAGGTCTTGATGGTCTCGAAGTTCATCAGGGCGTCGACGGCAAGGCCAGCGGCCTCGGAATCGGCCTCGTTCAGGGCCCGGCGATGATGGATACGCCAGTTGGAGATGCTGAAGGTGAAGGCGATGTAGATGGCGATGGTGGCCAGGGCGACGATCGCCAGGCGCCAGTTGAAATGGGTCGTCAGCACATAGGCGGCCATGGCCAGTTCGAGCACCGTCGGGCCGAGATTGAACACCACGCTGCGCAGCAGGAAATCGGTGGACCTGGCGCCACGATCGATGATCCGCGACAGGTTTCCGGTTCGCTTGCCCTGGTGGAAATTGAGCGACAGGGACAGCGAATGGGCGAAGGCCTCCATGGCCGACTGGACCAGGGCCCTCTGGGAGACCGGGGTGAAAATGGCGTCACGCAGATAGGGGGCCGCGCCGGCGATGAATCGCAGGACCACCCAGCCGATCACAAGGCCGGCGAAGGCGGTGAACACCGCCGGGCCGCCGTGAACGCCGTGGTTCAGACGGTCGATGGCGCGCTGGATCAGCAAGGGGCCAAAGACGCCGGTCCATTTGCCAAGGAGCACCAGCGCCAAGGCCAGTCCAAGACGGCTCTTCAGGCCCCGGGCCTTGGACCTGAACACCAGCCGCACCAGATCGGCCATGGAGCTCCAGAAGTTGAACCGCGAGGCCGCCGGCGCGATCGCCCCTGGCGTGGCCATGCGTCGGTCGGCGTCCGGATTGGCGGCCATGCCGCGCATCAGCCGGCGCCTTCGTCGAACAGCAGAGTGGTCTGCATGCCGCCGCCGGGGGTCATCCAGTCGATCCTCCAGCCGGCCGCCACCCGCTCGCCGTGGAACGGGCCGCTGGCCGGCGCAACCGCCGGGGAGACATCGACGTCGACACCGTTCGATCCGGCCCCCGCCACATCCAGCCGATGAGCCCCGGCGGCGAGCGGTCGATCGAGGGCCGCTGAAAACTGGCCGTCGGCGGCGGCGTTTATTGAACCGCCAGCCACGCCATCGACACTCACCTTCACTGGCGATTTCGGCGGTCCGATCCCGGATATGACCGCGCCGCCCTTGCGGTCGAAGTCCAGCGCCAGGATTCGTACGTTTCGGCCAGGAGCCACGAAGGCGACCGCGCCGGCGCCGGCGCGCAACAGGGCGGCGCCGGCGGGGGTCACCGCGACATAGCCCTGGGCCTGGATCGCTCGATCGCCCTGGGCGACCGACAGGCCGTAGAGGCGCGGTTCGCTGGGCGAGGCCAGAATCAGCCGCCAGGCGCCTGTATTGTCGATCGGGGCGAAGAAGACCTCTCCCGCCGGGGTGGCCAATCGCGCGCGCGAATCGGCCGGGCCCCGTCCAAAGAGGAGAATCCGGCCGCCGGCCACGCGGCGCGAGCCCTCGATCGAGGGCGGCGAGAGATAGCCGCGCTCATCCGATTTCGGGGGCGGGGCGCCGGACCCATCGGCCGGACCGCCGCGCGGGCCGCAGCCGGCCAGGATCACAAACGCCGTGAGGGCCGCTGTCCGCGCTAGAGTCGAGAGTTGAATCACGCCATCCTTCTTGTCGCTCGCCTCGCCCGATCATCGCACGCTCAGCCCCCCGAGGTGAGCCTCTTATGAGAGGCGCGGAAATGTCGAGAGCCGGCCACTGCCTGGATAGCGTATGCGTTTACTGCGGCTCCTCCCAGGCCGCCCAGCCGGCCTATCTGGAAGCCGCCGCGTTTCTGGGGGAATCCCTGGCGCGGGAAGGCCTGCGCCTGGTCTACGGCGGCGGCGGGGTTGGCCTGATGGGCGCCTGCGCGCGAGCCGCCCACGGGGCCGGCGGCCGGGTGCTCGGCGTTATCCCGAGGTTCCTGACCGGCGAAGAGCTGATGCTGAGCGAGATCGAGACGGTGGTGGTCACCACCATGCACGAGCGCAAGATGCGGATGTTCGAGGAGGCCGACGCCTTCGCCGTGCTGCCCGGGGCCATCGGCACCCTGGAGGAGGCCATAGAACTGCTGTCGTGGCGGCGCCTGGGCCTGCACGCCAAGCCGATCGTGTTCTTCAATCCCGATGGGTTCTGGGACCCGCTCTTCGACCTTTTCGCGCGGTTCACCGAGCGCCGGCTCGTGCCGCCGGAATTCGCCGGCTGCTGGCGGGCGGTGGAGCGGATCGAAGACCTCCTGCCCGCCATCCGCGCCATGCCGGCGGCGGAGGCTGCTAATGTTCCGCTGATACAGAGGGCTTAGCGGCCAAGCGAACCGTTTCATCAGCCCCGGCTTCGCGGTACGCTCTCGCCGATCTCGCAAGAGCCTTTGACCGTCGCCCGGTCGCGCCCGCGGGCGAACACCCGGCCGCGCGCCATTTCACCGTGGATCTTGTCGATCACAAAGAAATCGGCGCCCACCTCCAAGCGGTCCCCCTCGACGCCATTGTGTGTTTCGACCAGCACGGCGCCGGCGTCCGTATTGGAAATCACCCGCCACGGCGCGCCAACGGGGCGTCCGCTGATCGACAGAGTGGCGGCCGGCCCGTACAGGAGAACGGTCATCTTCGTCGGGGTTTTCGCCCCGCCCCTCCGCGACTGGCCGGTTAGGGAAGCCGTCGGATATCGACAGATCCAGGTTTGGGCGGTCGGCGCGACAGCCGGCGCACCATGCGGGGCCGCGGCCGCTAGCGCCGGGAGCATCCACCAGACAGCGATCCATCGTCCCTGCATAGGTTTCTCCGGCAATCCCCGCCTCGAGAGGCCTGCACGACGGTTGGGACCGCGCCCCCCTACCCGCTCACCTTGTCCCTAAAGCCGTTGACCAGGGGATAGCGCCGGTCGCGGCCGAAGGCCTTGCCGCCGATCTTGACGCCGGGGGCGGCCTGGCGGCGCTTGTATTCGGAATTGTAGAGCAGGCGCTGGACCCGCTCGACGGTGGCCGGAACGTGGCCGCGGGCGACGATCTCGTCCAGGGTCGCCTCCTCTTCGACCAGGCCGTGGAGGATGGCGTCCAGCTCCTCATAGGGCGGCAGGCTGTCCTGGTCGGTCTGGTCGGGGCGCAGCTCGGCCGAGGGGGCCTTGGTGAGGATCCGCTCGGGGATCGGATGGGCCGGCGCCGCGCCGTCGACGACATGGGCGTTGCGCCAGTCGCAGACGGCGTAGACATCGACCTTGTAGAGGTCCTTCAGCACATTGTAGCCGCCGCACATGTCGCCGTAGAGCGTGGCGTAGCCCACCGCCATCTCCGACTTGTTGCCGGTGGTCATCAGCATCAGGCCGAGTCTTGTTGGACAGCGCCATCAGGGTGACGCCGCGGATGCGGGCCTGGATGTTCTCCTCGGTGATGTCGGGCGCGCGGCCCTCGAAGGCGGCGGCCAGCATGGCGTCGAAGGCCTCCACCGCCGGGGCGATGGCGATCTCATCCAGGGCGACGCCGCACGCCTTGGCGCAGGCCGCCGGCGTCCTCGAGGCTCTCGCTGGCTGGTGTAGCGCGAGGGCAGCATGAAAGCGCGAACCGCCTCGGCGCCCAGGGCGTCGCGCGGCCACGACCACGCGAGAGGGCCGAATCGACGCCGCCGGACATGCCCGAGCAGCACGCCGGGGAAGCCCGACTTGCGCACATAGTCGCGCAGGCCGAGCACCATGGCCCGGTAGATCTCCTCCGGGCCGCTCGGGCCAGGTCGTCAGTCGGCGCCTCGATGCAGCGCCAGCACGTCGCCCGTTTCGCTCCCAGACGGAACAGGCGATGGCCTCCTCGAACATCGGCAGGCTCATGCAAAGCTCGCCATCGGCTTGCAGGGCGAAGGAGCCGCCGTCGAACACCAGCTCGTCCTGGCCGCCGACCTGGTTGACATAGATCAGCGGCAGGCCGGTCTCGAGCCACCCGCTCGCGGGCGACCGGTCAGACGCTCGTCGTCGGAGGTGCGGCGGATAGGGCGAGCCGTTGGGCACGAGCAGAATCTCCGCGCCCTCGCTCCCACAGGCGCTGGCACGGGTCCGGTCCCCAGATGTCCTCGCACACCGGCGCGCCGATCCTCACGCCCTTGACCTCGAAGAGGCTTGGGCGCCTTGCCGGGCGCGAAGATGCGCTTTTCGTCGAAGACGCCGTAGTTGGGCAGGTCGACCTTGAAGGTGACGCCCTGGATCTCGCCCTCGGCGATCAGGGCCACGGCGTTGCGCGGCCGGCCATCCTCGCCGCGGCCACGGCAGGGTGATCAAGGCGGCGCAGCCTCCCTCGGTGTCGCGCGCCAGCCGCTCCAGGGCCGCGACGCATCGCCGCACGGCCGCGGGCTTGAGCGCCAGATCCTCCGGCGGATAGCCGATCAGGAAGAGTTCGGGGAAGAGGGCGATGTCGGCGCCCAGGGCGCGTCGCCTCCGCCATCACTCCGTCGGGCCAGGGCTTCGTTGCCGGCGATGTCTCCGACCTTGGGGTTGGCCTGGACGGAGGCGATGACAAGGCGATCGGCGGAGTCGGAGCGGGCCATGGGAGGTATCTAGCGATACGGTGGGCCAATCCCAAGTGGGATGGGGGTCGGCTGGCGCGGTGACGGATTCACCACGGAGGCGGGAGAACACGGACGCGGATGGGCGCCCGGAGAAAATTCCGAGCCGTCGGCTTTTTCGTGGCTTCGCGGCCCTTTGTCTCAACCCTCCTCCGTGGTCTTCGTTCCTCAGTGGTAAGACCAATCGCACGGCGATGAAGTTGGATCGGCTGGCGTCAATCGTCGCGATGGACGCGTTCGCGGCGTTCGTGGCGTTCCTGGGCTTCGAGGCCCAGTGTGGCGATCGGCCGGGCCTCCAGGCGCGCCAGACCGATCGGCTCGCCGGTCTCCTCGCAATAGCCGTAGTTGCGCTCCTCGATTCGCCGCAGGGCCTCGTCGATCTTGGAGATCAGCTTTCGTTGCCGGTCGCGGGTGCGAAGCTCAAGCGCTCTATCGGTTTCGGAAGAAGCCCGGTCGGCAAGGTCTGGATGATTTTCCGTCTCAGACTGAAGATGGGTCACCGTCTCGCGAGATTCGCGGAGGATGTCTTCTTTCCACGTCCAAGAGCTTTTGTTTGAAATACTCTAGCTGCCGTTCATTCATGAACGGCTCGTCCTCGGTGGGACGGTAGTCGGGATCTTTCAACCGCACCGAAGAGGTTTGCATTCACGCCTCATCGCCCTGTCCTCCCCCGGAGCCATCCGGCTCCGAGGCGCCGCGCTTATAACAAAACCCGAGGCCGGGGCAATGCGGGTTGAGCGATCAAGGCGAAAGCCTTGCGCGAAGGCGAATTCAGGCCGCCCACTCCCGCGCCATCTGGGCGTCGAGGCCGGCGATGGCGGCGGCGTGTTTTGGCGACACCAGCTTGAGGATGGCGCTGGCGAAGGTGCCCGGGGCCGAGCCCGGCGCGCTGACCAGCCGGCCGTCGGTCACGGCCCTGGGCGTATCGACATAGCCAGCGCGCCCAGCGTAGCCGGGCGCCTCGCCAGCCAGCCACGCCGCGCCATTGCTGGTGTGGGCGCGGCCCTCGAAGAGACCGGCCCGTGCGCCGGCCACCGTGCCGGCGCAGATCACGCCGACGATGCGCTCGGCCGCGAGGGCCTCGCGCAGCAGGGCGAAGAAGGCCTCATCGTGAAACGCGGTCCAGGCGTCGCTGCCTATGGCCAGGAACACATCCGCTTCGCCGGCGCGCGCCTCGTTAAAGCTCAGATCCGCCGCCGCCCGCACCCCGCCGATCGAGGTCCGCGGACCACCGTCCGGGGTGGCGATGGCGATCTGGGCGGCAAAATGCTCGCGAAGAAAGGCCAGCACCGAGCCAGCCTCCCAGTCCGCCCAGCCGGGCTGAAAGAAGGCGATGACCTTGGTCATGAATGACGGCTCCCGCGGCGCCGGCGCCCAGCCGACGGCACGAATTCATAAACACTGCCCGATCGCACGCAAGTTCTTTGTTTGTTCTTGCTGTAACGACGAGTTCGAGCTATTAGATTGGGGGGCTTGGCCCAGACGGGCCGCGTGGGTGGTTTCAAGAAGCTGCAGATGTTCGAACAAAGCCGGTTCATCCGCGTGCGCGGCGCGCGCGAGCACAATCTGAAGGACGTCAGCGTCGACATCCCGCGCGGCGAGCTGGTGGTGCTGACCGGCCTGTCGGGCTCGGGCAAGAGCAGCCTGGCGTTCGACACCATCTACGCCGAGGGCCAGCGCCGCTATGTGGAGAGCCTGTCGGCCTATGCCCGCCAGTTCCTGGAGCTGATGAGCAAGCCGGACGTGGACCTGATCGAGGGCCTGTCGCCGGCGATCTCCATCGAGCAGAAGACCACCAGCCGCAACCCGCGCTCCACCGTCGGCACGGTGACCGAGATCCACGACTACATGCGCCTGCTGTGGGCGCGGGTCGGCGTGCCCTATTCGCCGGCCACCGGCCTGCCGATCGAGAGCCAGACCGTCAGCCAGATGGTCGACAAGATCACCGCCCTGCCGGAGGGCGACGCGGCTCTATCTGCTGGCGCCGGTGGTGCGCGGCCGCAAGGGCGAGTACCGCAAGGAGATCGCCGAGTGGCAGCAGCCGGGCTTCCAGCGGCTGAAGATCGACGGCGAGTTCTATCCCGATCGAGGACGCGCCGGCGCTGGACAAGAAGTTCAAGCACGACATCGACGTGGTGGTGGACCGCCTGGTCACCAAGCGCCGGGCTGGAGAGCGCGCTAGCCGACAGCCTGGAGACAGGCGCTGCGCCTGGCCGACGGCATCGCCGTGGCCGAATGGGCCGACGCGAGCCGAGGGCGAGGACGAGCCGCGGCGGCTGCTGTTCTCCGAGAAGTTCGCCTGCCCGGTCTCCGGCTTCACCATCGCCGAGATCGAGCCGCGGCTGTTCTCGTTCAACAACCCGGCCGGCGCCTGCCCGGCCTGCGACGGCCTGGGCATGAAGCTGGCGTTCGACGCCGACCTGGTCGTGCCGGACAAGGACAAGACCCTGCACAAGGGCGCGGTCGTCGCCCTGGGCCAAGGGCCCCTCGCCGCTCTACACCCAGACCCTGCAGGCGCTGGCGCGGCACTACGGCTTCTCGATGGACGAGCCGTGGTGGAAGCTGCCGGACGAGGCGCGGCAGGTGATCCTGCACGGCTCGGGCGAGCGAGAAGATCAAGTTCGTCTACGACGACAACGCCCGCAAATACGAGGTCAACAAGACCTTCGAGGGCGTGCTGCCCAACCTGGAGCGCCGCTGGCGCGAGACCGACTCCAGCCTGGGTGCGCGAGGAGCTGGGCCGCTACCAGTCCGAGACGCCCTGCGAGGTCTGCCACGGCTGCGCGGCTGAAGCCCGAGGCGCTGGCGGTGAAGATCGCCGGCAAGCAACATCGCCGAGGTCTCGCTGCCTGGCGATCCGCCCGGCGCGCGACTGGTTCGAGGCCCTGGAAGGCCAGCTCACCGACAAGCAGATGGAGATCGCCCGGCGGATCCTGAAGGAGATCAACGACCGCCTGCGGTTCCTGGTCGACGTCGGGCCTGGACTACCTGAACCTGTCGCGCGGCTCGGGCACGCTGTCGGGCGGCGAGAGCCAGCGCATCCGCCTGGCCAGCCAGATCGGCTCGGGCCTGACCGGCGTGCTCTATGTGCTGGACGAGCCCTCCATCGGCCTGCACCAGCGCGACAACGCCCGCCTGCTGGTCAGCCTCAAGGGCCTGCGCGACCTCGGCAATTCGGTGCTGGTGGTCGAGCACGACGAGGAGGCGATCCTCACCGCCGACTACGTCATCGACATGGGCCCGGCCGCCGGCGTCCACGGCGGCGAGGTCGTCGCCGAGGGCAAGCCCGCCGACATCATGGCCGATCCGCGCAGCCTGACCGGCCAGTATCTGACCGGCACGCGCGAGATCGCCGTCCCGGCCCAGCGCCGGCCGATTTCGACCAAGCGGATGCTGCGGGTGATCGGCGCCAGCGGCAACAACCTCAAGGACGTCACCGGCGAGATCCCGGTGGGCACCTTCACCTGCATCACCGGCGTCTCCGGCGGCGGCAAATCGACCTTCACCATCGAGACCCTCTACAAGGCCGCGGCCCGGCGGCTGAACAACGCCTCCGACGCCCCGGCCCCGCACGAGCGCATCGAGGGGCTGGAGAATTTCGACAAGGTCATCGACATCGACCAGAGCCCGATCGGCCGCACGCCGCGCTCCAACCCGGCCACCTATACCGGCGCCTTCACCTCGATCCGCGACTGGTTCGCCGGCCTGCCGGAGGCCAAGGCGCGCGGCTATGGCCCGGGCCGGTTCAGCTTCAACGTCAAGGGCGGCCGCTGCGAGGCCTGCCAGGGCGACGGCCTGATCAAGATCGAGATGCACTTCCTGCCGGACGTCTATGTCACCTGCGATGTCTGCAAGGGCAAGCGCTACAACCGCGAGACCCTGGAGATCCTGTTCAAGGGCAAGAGCATCGCCGACGTGCTCGACATGACGGTCGATGAGGCGGCCGACTTGTTCAAGGCGGTGCCGCCGATCCGCGACAAGATGGAGACGCTGAAGCGGGTGGGGCTGGGCTATGTCAAGGTCGGCCAGCAGGCCACGACCCTCTCCGGCGGCGAGGCGCAGCGGGTGAAGCTCTCCAAGGAGCTGTCGCGGCGAGCGACCGGCCGCACGCTCTACATCCTCGACGAGCCGACCACCGGCCTGCACTTCGAGGACGTGCGCAAGCTGTTGGAAGTGCTGCACGAACTGGTCGATCAGGGCAACACCGTGGTGGTGATCGAGCACAATCTGGACGTGGTGAAGACCGCCGACTGGATGGTCGACTTCGGTCCGGAAGGCGGCGACGGCGGCGGCGAGATCGTGGCGGTCGGAACGCCCGAACCGATCGCCGCCGACGAGGCCAGCTGGACCGGCCGCTATCTCGCCCAGGTGTTCGAACGCCATCGGGCCCGCACGCCGCCAAGCGCCGCGAGCCCGCCTTCCCGGGCCAAGCGCGCCCGGGTCAAGGCCGACGCCTGAGGCGCATCGCCCCTCCCCGTGAAGTTCACCGTCGGCTAGGGTGGGCCAGGCTGGGAGGAACGGCTCAATGAAACTTTACGGCGCGCCGATGCCGGCTCCAAACCCGCGCCGGGTGCGCATCTTCCTGGCCGAGAAGGGCGTCGACCTTCCCGAAACGCCGTTGGATCTCAGAAAGCGCGAGCACAAGGCGCCGGAGCATCGGGCCAGGAACGCCCTGGGCCAGGTGCCGACGCTGGAACTCGAAGATGGAACCACGATCTCCGAAACGGTCGCCATCTGCCGTTATTTGGAAGAGATCCATCCCGAGCCGAAACTCTTTGGTGCGACGCCCGTGGAGAAGGCCAAGGTCGACATGTGGGTGCGGCGCATCGAGTTCCAGATGATGGCCCCGGTCGGCAATTTCTGGCGTCACGCCCACCCCTACACCGCCGCCCTGCTGACCCAGTACAAGGACTTCGGCGAGGCGAACCGCGAGACCTACGCCAACGCCCAGCGCTGGCTGGACGGCGAGCTCGCCGGCCGTCCTTTCATCGCCGGCGAGACCTACAGCATGGCCGATATCTGCGCGCTCTCCACCGTCGACTTCGCCGACTGGATCGGCCTGCCGATCGATCCCGAGCGGTCGCACCTGAAGGCTTGGCATGAGCGGGTTTCGGCGAGGCCGAGCGCCTCGGCCTAGCCCGGGGGCGTCGGCGACTACCGCCAGCCTATAGGGCCACCCCGGCCTTGCCCTTGCCGACGATCGCGCGAAAGGCGTGGGCCTGACAGGCGCAGAACAGTGTCCAGAATAGAACCCACAGGCTGGCCGTGAGAACGGCCAGGATGCCGGCGATGGCCAGGACGCTCAGGCGCCGGACAAAATCGCCGGCGCCGACCCTCGCGAAGGCGATCTCGAATAGAAGTCCGTTGAGGCTGAACACAACGATCGACAAAACGCCGATAACGACCGCCAATACGACGTAGCAGGAAAGAAGATACCAAAATCGTCCACGTGTAACTGGCCAATACGACGACAAGTGGAAGCGTCGCTCCGCGAAAGTCTCCACGGCAATCAGCGACAACCTGACTCCTAGCCAAACCTCCAGAGCGACGGTGCACATCACGCCGACGAATTCGATATACCGCGCCAGGGCGGGAACCGCTTGCATTATCGGGGTAAATATCAAGTACAACAGATAGGCGGGCGTGCCGCCAAACACCAAAACCAAGACGAAGGCGGCCACTGTCATGATCGCCACGCGCAATTCATCCATGCCCAGGCGGAGGAAGAAATATTTTCTCTCGTCCGGGCGAATAACGGCGCGGTAGGAGGCGACCGTGGTGGTGGCCCAGACGAGCAGGAACATCACGATGAACGCGACCGCGAAGGGGCCAAAACGCTGGGCGACATCGGCAAGGTTGCGGGTGACGACGGGTTTCGAGATGTCGATCCGCGCGCCCATCGCCACCGCCCAGGCGGCGGCCGATAGGACCGCCAGCCAAAGCAGCATCCACACGAGCACGGCCCTGGGCTCGCGGCGCATGACGCGGAAGCCCTCCAGAGCGGCCGAAGTCGGGGAAAGTCAATTCATCTCTCAGGTTTCGAGCTTGGCCGTCGAGGCCCGATAGAAATACGCCATGAGTCCGACGCTAAGGGGAAGCCAAAGTCCGGCCACGACGAGGCCATTCAAACCCGACAGCCCAATCGCCAGACTTCCCTTCAACGGCGTTGACCGGACGAAGCGCTCCGACCAGAGCCACAACGCCGCGGGTCCAAGGCCGATCACCCCCTGACCCACCAGGATGCGCCAGACGAGTCCGCGCGTCAGCGGCCAGGTTTCCAGCATCCGCACCCGCGCGGACGCCACGGTCGCCGCCGGCGCCAGGGATATGCGGATCGCCGCCCAGACCAGGGTGGCGGCGGCGGCGAGGCCGACGACGCTGACCACGATCCGCCCACGGCTGTCGACCGCGCCCGCCCAGGTGGCGACGTCGGCGGCCGCGAACCCTTTGCCCGAGGCGGCCGCCGCATAGGCGAAACCCAGCACGACGACGAAGAACAGCAAACCGATGATGAACAGGAACGCCGCGGCCAGCAACCAGGTGGTCAGCAATCGCAGCTCCCCCACGCCCAACCGAAGTCCGCCGT
Source organism: uncultured Alphaproteobacteria bacterium (assembly GCA_963817995.1). Taxonomy (GTDB): domain Bacteria; phylum Pseudomonadota; class Alphaproteobacteria; order Caulobacterales; family Caulobacteraceae; genus Acaudatibacter. Next base: position 152,202 of record CAWFQJ010000004.1, on the reverse strand, counting down.
CGCCCTGGTCAAGGACGCGGCGCCACAGGGCGCCTTGCGCCAGGAGCCACGAGGCCAGGGCGGTCAGGAATAGCGCCGGCCGCCAATGGGCAGTCTCAGGGACAAGCGTCACCCAGGCCCAGAAGGCGGTCGCCAGGCCGGCCAGCGCTAGCGCCGCCCAGGCGTGACGCCACGCAGGCCCGACGAAGCGCCCGGCCGCCGCTAAGGCCCCGCCGATGGTGGCCGCCGAGATCAGGAGAAGGTCGCCGCGATGTCCGGGCCGGCGAGTTCCTCGTAGGCCTTGGCCCACGGCGCCGCGCCGATGGCGAGGATGCATCCGAAAAACGGGATCGCGACAATCGCCCCGACAATTAGTGCGGGCGTAAGGCTTTGAAGCAGTTCGGCAGGGTGCTGCTGGATGACTTCCGAGAAGCCGGCCATGCCACCCGGCGCCAGGCTCAAGGCGCCGGCGCCGACAATCAACCCGACAATTCCAAGAATCATCTCCACGCCAAACAGGATGGCGAAGAGGCAGAGCGCCATAAGGAACAAGCTGCCCACATGGCCCTTGGTCAGGGTCCAGGATTCGGTGAGGCGGAACTGGCGGTCGTGAACTGTCATCGGTCCGACCAAGGACAAACGCAGAGCGACATAAATCATCGCCACGAGCCCAGCCACTCCAAGAACGAACGCGAGAAGGATGCCAAGAGGCGCGGCGTGGACGGCGATGGCGATCCCGCCGACGATCGCCGCCGGTATCATCACCACGACAAAGGCGATCCCGAAGGCGATGGCCGCGCCGATGATCAAAACAAAGATGAAAAGCTCGGCCGCGCTGACACGTAGGTAAGCGAAGCGGTTCTCCTCGGGGCGCAGCACCGCGCGGAATACGGCGCAGTAGATCACCGCGCCGACAAAGGCGTTGATAAGATTAAGGAGCCAGCTGACACCCTGCATCTGCATCATGCCGGCCATATCGGTCGTGGGTGGAACGCCCGCCTTGGCCGAGGCCATCCGCGCGAACAGGTCGCCGTAAAACGGCGCCATCAGGGCGAAGCCGCCGACAAACAAAGCGGTCTGTACGAGACCCCAGCACACAACCGAGACCGGGATGGCGTCGAATGAGGGTAAAACCCTCGCCCACACAGTCACCGATCGATATGGCGGCCATCTTCTGTCCCTCCGTCAGGAAAATGTCGCGGCGACGCCAGAGCCTTGCAGATGGCGATAGATATGCGCCCACGGCGCGATGAAGATCGGAATGAGCAGGGTTCCGGCCAGGGTGGTCAGAACACCGCCGAGGACGAGGATGGGGGCCAGTTCGCTCGCCCAGTCTTGCGGTGGCGCGCTCAGCAGGGTGGCCGGGTTGGCGGGATGGGGCATGGTGTTCCAAAGGCTCACACCGGCAGCCAAGCCGACGATGAGAATCAGCATGTAGACGGCCAGCGCCAAAGCCACGACGATCGCCCCGACGCCCAGCAGACGCCAGCCCAGGCCCCGGGTCAGCATCCAGGAGTCGAATAGGCGGAACTGGCGATCGGCGAAGGTCATGGGGCCGGCCAGCGAAAATCGCAGATAGAGCCAGATCGCCACCACATCGACGACGGCCTGGCCAACCCTGGAGATCACCGCCACGCTGGCGAGATTGCCCATGGAAACCAGGGCTATGACGACGCCCACCGGAATGGCCATGGCGATCTGGGCGCCGATCATGACCAGGGTCTGGACAAAATTCACCAACAGCACCCAAAGTTCTTCGCTGCCCAGGCGAAGATAGGCGAAGCCCGACTCCTCTGGCCGCAGCTCGGCGCGATAGACCGCACATGAGATCACGGAAACGACGACAAGGGCGCCGACGATGAACAGAAAATAGAACCCCGCCACCGGCGCCAGGAGCGGCAGCAAAGCATCGGGGTTCGGCGCGACGTTTATCTTCGAGACGGCCGAAAACAAGGCGAACAGATCGCCGGCGAAGGGCGTGACGATCACGACCAGGAAGACGACATAGATCAGTCCCCAGGCGAAAGCCGCCAGAGGCCTTCGCGCCAACAGTCTCACGCCGGAAAAGGCGGCCTCGGCGACCGAGAACTTGGCCAAATCTCATGCTCCCCACGTCGTGCGTGACGCACCATAGGGGGAATTGCCCGCCTCGCGCCACACCCGCGCCCTTCCGCGCCGCCGGATCAACGCCTAGAACCCCGTGATGCTGGAAAATCCCATTCACGTCATCGGCGGCGGCCTCGCCGGCAGCGAAGCGGCCTGGCAGGCGGCCAACGCCGGCGCGCCGGTCATCCTGCACGAAATGCGCCCCACCGTCGCCACGGCCGCCCATCAAACCGACCGTCTCGCCGAACTGGTGTGCTCCAACTCCTTCCGATCGGACGACTGGGAATACAACGCCGTCGGCCTGCTCCACGCCGAGATGCGGCGGCTGGATTCGCTGATCATGGCCTGCGGCGACGCCTGCCAGACGCCCGCCGGCGGGGCTCTGGCCGTGGATCGTGAGGGGTTCGCCGAGGCGGTCACGGCGAAAATCGCCGGCCATCCGCTCATCACCATCGAACGCGGCGAGATCGATGGACTGCCGCCGCCCTCGTGGAATCAGGTGATCGTCGCCACCGGCCCCCTCACCTCCCCGGCGCTTTCCACGGCCATCCAGTCGCTGACCGGCGAAGACGAGCTGTCGTTCTTCGACGCCATCGCCCCGATCGTCCACGCCGAAACCATCGACATGGATGTGGCGTGGAAACAGTCGCGCTATGACAAGGAAGGCCCGGGGGGCGATGCGGCCGCCTACATCAACTGCCCCATGGACCGCGATCAGTATGAGGCCTTCGTCGACGCCCTGCTGGCCGGCCCCAAGACCGAATTCAAGGACTGGGAACACGTCCCCTATTTCGACGGCTGTCTGCCCCTGGAAGTGATGGCCGAGCGAGGCCGCGATACGCCGCGCCATGGGCCGATGAAACCAGTCGGCCTCACCAATCCGCACCGGCCGGGCGAGAAGCCCTATGCGGTGGTGCAACTGCGTCAGGACAACGCCCTGGGCACCTTGTGGAATATGGTCGGCTTTCAGACCAAGCTGAAACACGCCGTCCAGACCGAGATATTCCGCGCCATTCCAGGCCTGGAACGCGCCGTGTTCGCCCGGCTGGGCGGCCTGCACCGCAACACCTTTATCAACAGCCCCAGGGTGCTCGACGCCCGCCTGCGCCTGAAAGCCGATCCGCGCCTGCGATTCGCCGGCCAGATCACCGGCGTCGAGGGCTATGTGGAGAGCGCCGCCATCGGCCTGATCGCTGGGCGCCTCGCCGCCGCCGAGCGCGCCGGGCGCGGGCTCGATACGCCGCCGCCAACCACCGCGATGGGCGCCCTGATCGGCCATATAACCGGTGGCCATTTGGAGACCGGCGGGCGATCGTTCCAGCCGATGAACATCAACTATGGCCTGCTGCCGCTCATGGAGGCGCCAAAGCGCCCGGCCGACGGCAAGCCTTTCGCCCGCGGAGACCGCGGACGCGCCAGGAAGCGGGCGATGAGCGTGCGGGCGCTGGCGGATCTGGAGGCCTGGATGGCCACGCTCAGCCTGGCCGCCTGAGGCGCGAGGTGACGTCGGCGGCCCACCCCGGATGCGACGCGGCCGTGGCGATGGGCGCCACACAGGTATCGGACGTTAAGCGCCCACGGCTCGTTCTTTTCACCACCATCCTGGCCTCGAGCCTGGCCATGATCGACGGCTCGGTGGTGAATGTCGGCCTGCCGGCGATCGGCCATACCCTGAAGGCCGATGCGAGCGATCTCCAGTGGGTGATCAACGCCTATCTCCTGCCGCTGAGCGCCTTGCTCCTTCTCGGCGGCGCCCTTGGCGACCGATACGGCCGGCGCCGGTTGCTGGTGAGCGGCGTCACCCTGTTCGCCCTCGCGTCGGCCACGTGCGCCTTCGCGCCCTCCACCGGCTGGCTCTTGCTGGGGCGCGGCGTGCAGGGGATCGGCGCGGCGATCCTGCTTCCCAACAGCCTTGCCATCCTTGGCGGCGCCTTCTCGGGCGAGGCGCGGGGCCGGGCCATCGGTCTTTGGGCGGCGGCCGGGGCCATGGCCGCGGCGATCGGACCGGTGCTGGGCGGCTGGCTGATCGACACCATAGGCTGGCCGTCGATATTCCTGTTGAATCTGCCCCTGGCCGTGGCGGCTGTCGTCCTGGCCTGGGTGTCCGTCCCGGTCGAGTCCAGCGCGGAAAGGACACCGCTCGATCTGGCCGGCGCCGTGCTGGCGACCGCCTCTCTCAGCGGCCTCGCCTGGGGTCTCACCCTCGGCTCCGGTCCCGGCGGCTGGACGACGGCGCCGGTGGTCGCCAGCCTGGCCGGCTTAGCGCTCATGGCCGCCTTCGCCTGGGTGGAGTGGCGGCGCGGCGACCGCGCTATGGCGCCTTTGGCGCTGTTCGGCTCCAGAACCTTCATCGGCCTCAGCCTGCTGACTTTGTTGCTATACGGCGTCCTCGGCGGCCTGCTGGTGCTTCTGCCTTTCGTATTGATTACAGCGGGCGGCTATAGCGCCATCGGCGCCGGCGCGGCGCTCCTGCCGCTGCCCCTGGTATTGATGATCGCCTCCCCGTTCATGGGCGCCCTGGCCGGGCGGATCGGCTCGCGCCTGCTCCTGACCGTCGGCTCGCTGATTGTCGCTCTTGGCGTCGGGCTGGCCACAAGGATCGGCGACGGAGGAAATTATTGGACAACGGTGCTGCCTGCCGTGCTGGTGGTCTCCCTGGGCATGGCCGGTGTCGCCGCACCCCTGACCACCGCCGTGCTGGCCTCGGTGGATTTGCGTCACACCGGTTCGGCCTCCGGCCTTAACAGCGCCCTCGCCAGGACCGGAGGCCTGATCGCGACCGCACTGTTGGGGTCGGTGCTTGCCGGCAAGGGTGAGACCTTGATCGATAATTTCCGCGGCGCGGGCTTCGCCGGCGCGGGCGCCGCGCTCGCGGCGGCGGCTTGCGCGTTCCTGCTGGTCGAAGGTCCAGCTCGACCGGAGGCTTGATCCTCACAGCCACCGACGATGAGAACAGGGGCCGACGCCGCCCCAGACGTCATAGCCTTCCCCGCATCATCGCCCAGACCAGCCTCGCCCGTTTCGTCACGCCGGATAGCTGGCCATCGCTCGGTCCGGCGCGAGCGAGCGTCGCGTGGACGGCCGCCGGATAGGCGGCGGCGCTCAAGGATCGCGCCGCGCGATCGGCTTGGCCAAGCGCTTCCTTGAGACCGCGATCGAAATCATCGCCCGCCGCCAATCCGGCCTGGCCAAGCCGAAAAAGGCCCCACGCATGGCCCGCCGGACGGGCGGCCTCCGCGTCCGTCGCGAGATCGAGGCGACGGGCCGCCAGGACGGCGGCGGATCCACCGACCGCGTCGGCCCAGAGATGGGCGGCGTCCAACTCGAAGCGGGTTGTCTGCAGGGTATCGATGCGCGCATCGATCATGGCCTCAAGCGGCGCGCGCGGCAGCGAGTGGCCGCGCACGGCGCGAGCGAGGGCGGTTGCTGTCGGGTGACGGCGCACCGGCTTTCCGCCGAAGATCTCGTCGAGCGCCTCCCGCCACCAGGTCAGCCGGATCTCGGCGATCAGCGGATTGGAGGCGAGCCGGCCGGCCCGGGCGAGTTCGTTGTCGAAGGCGTAGAGCGCGACCACGTCGGCGCGGGCCTCGCGATCGGCGATGAAGCGGCTGGCGAGCCAGCGATCCGGATCGGCCCGGCGGACGGCCTCGTCGAGTTCGTCGTCCGCCAAGGGTTCTCCCGCGAGACTCTAGCCGAACAGGGTCTGGTACATGGCCATGGAGGTCAGCATCGGCAGCGACAGCAGGGTGTTGGTGCGCGAGGCCAGCATGGCGATTCGCGCCGCCTTGGCCTTGGCGTCGGCGTCGCCGTCCTTGATGCCGAGCGCGATCTTCTGGTTCGGCCAGATGATGCCCCAGACGTTGAGGAACATGATGATCGCCAGCCACATGCCGATGCCCATCAGGGTGTAGCCGCGGTCATCGGGGCCGTCAGCCGCCGGCGAGGCCGAAGGTGAACACCTTTTCGGCGTAGGCGCTGGCCGCGCAGGATCGCGACGCCGATGCCGGCCAGGACGGTGAACAGCGCCGCCCAGCGGAACCAGAACAGCGCCTCGGGAGCGATGTACTTGCGACACCGCCGGCTTCAGCTCGGCCGGGATGTCCGGCATCTTCCGGATCTGGACGAAGTTGAAATAGTAGAGCAGGCCGATCCACAGGATGCCGAAGACCACGTGCATCCAGCGGAACACCGCCTGCCAGAAGATGCCGTTCAGCCCCTGCGGGCTGACCTGCGCATAGGCGACGATCATGATCAGCGCCAGGACGACGCTGAGGATCATGGTGTTGCGGAAATTGGAAAGTAAGCCGGCCATTTCGAGCCCCCTCTTGAATGGCAAGTCGCGTCCCTGAAACGCGACGCATAGCGCCTTTCAACGACGGCGAAAAGGCGAGCGCCGAGGCGCGCTCAGACCGCGATCAGGGCGGTGGCGAAGCGGCGGCCCTCGGAGGCCAGGACATTGTGGGTTCGCGCGGCGGCCGTCGCTGGACATGAACTCCAGGCCGAGGCCGGCGGCCCGGAGGCCTCGCGCACCGGCGCGCGGCGGCAGCGCCTGGGCCGCGCCGGTGCCCAGGAGCACGAACTCGAAATCGCCGGGCCGGCCGGCGATCACCGCGGCGAAGTCCTCGACCGTAAGGTCGGCGAGCGGCCGTGGCGGCCAGTCGCGCGGCACGTCGTCCAGGATCAGCAGCGAGCCGGGCCGCCAGAGCCCGACGACGCGGAAACCCGCCGCCGCCGTAGGCGTCGATGGACGGCGGCTGGCGCATGCCGCCGCTCTAAGGCCGCGCCGGCTGGGGCGCGATCGGCGTGGCCGGTTCGTCGTCCGCTTGACGCCCCACAGCAGGATGATCGGCGAGGCGACATAGATCGACGAATAGGTGCCGATGACGATGCCGAACAGCAGCACGATAGACAGCGGCCGCAGGGATTCGCCGCCGAAGAAGGCCAGGCCGGAGAGCGCCAGCAGCGCGGTGAGGCCGGTGATGACGGTCCGCGACAGCGCTCGTTGACCGACAGGTCGATCACCTCGCGCAGCGGCATGCGCTTGTACTTGCGCAGGTTCTCGCGCAGCCGGTCGAAGACGACGACCGTGTCGTTCATCGAATAGCCGATGATGGTCAGCAGGGCGGCGATCAGGTTGAGGCTGAACTCGAGCCGCAGCAGCAGGATCAGGCCGAACGACAGGATCAGGTCGTGGAACAGGGCGACCACCGCGCCCAGGCCGAACTGCAGCTCGAAGCGGAACCAGATGTAGAGCAGCATCAGGCCGATGGCGGCCAGCAGCGCCTCGACGCCCTTGACCTTCAGCTCGCCCGAGACTTCAGGCCCGACCACGTCGGTGCGGGAGAAGGTGACCTGGCCCAGCGCCTGGGCGATCGCGCCCTTCACACTGGTCGACCACCGCGCCCGGGTTGGCGCCGGTCGGCGTCTGGAAGCGCACCACGGCGTCGTTGGGCGCGCCGAAGCGTCTGCACCTGGACATCGCCCAGATTGAGGCCGCTCAGCGCGCCGCGCACCTTGCGCCAGGTCGACCGGCTGCGGCGCCGGTGTTGAGCTCCAGCACGGTGCCGCCCTTGAAGTCGATGCCGAGGTTCAGGCCGGGATAGAAGAAGCCGATCGCCGTGGCGATCACCGCCAGGATCGACAGGGTGGCGGCCAGCCGCGCAAAGGCAGACGAAGGTGAAATTGGTCTTCGTGCGGCAGAAGCTTGATCAGGGGCCAGCACGCGCGGCGGTCCCTTCGGTGATCGGCAGGGTCTTGGGCCGGAAGGCGCGGAACCACCAGCCGATCAGCACCTGGGTGACCAGCACGGCGGTGAACACCGAGGTGACCACGCCGATGCACAGGGTCCAGGCGAAGCCCTTCACCGGGCCGGCGCCCAGGGGAACATGATCACCGCCGCGATCACGGTGGTGACGTTGGCGTCGATGATCGTGGTCAGCGCCCGGCGGAAGCCGGCGTCGGCCGCGCTCATCGGCGGCGCGGCCGGCCCGCACCTCGTCGCGCATCCGCTCATAGATCAGCACGTTGGCGTCCACCGCCACGGCCAGGGTCAGGACCAGGCCGGCGATGCCCGGCAGGGTCAGGGTCGCCTGGGTGAGGCTCATCGAGCCCGACGATCATCAGGCCGTTGACGACCAGGGCGATGGCCGCGAAGCCGCCGAACAGGCCGTAGGCCAGGATGATGAAGGCGAAGATCAGGGCCGCGCCGATCAGGACGGAGATCTGGCCGGCGCTTGACCGCGTCGGCGCCGAGCTCGGCGCCGACGGTGTGCTGCTCGATCACATTCAGCGGCGCCGGCAGGGCGCCGGAGTTCAGCAGCAGGGCCAGGTCGTGCGCCGATTCCTCGGTGAAGTTGCCGGTGATCTGGCCGCGAGCCGCCGGTGATCGGCCGAGCTGGATGACCGGCGCCGAGATGATCCTGCTTGTCGAGGACGATGGCGAACGGCTTGCCGATGTTCTGGGTGGTCGACCTCGGCGAAGCGGCGGGCGCCCTGGCCGTTGAAGCGAAGTCGACGTCGGGCGCGTTGTTCTCGGTCGATGGCCGGCCTGGCGCTCGGTCAGCATCTCGCCGGTGACCAGCGAGCGGCGCTTGACCACCATCCGGCGGAGCGTCTTCGTCGTCCGTCTGGCAGGACTTCGTCGTCGGGCGGGATGCGGCCGGCGGCGACGTCCTCGGGGGCAACGTCGGTGTCGACCATCTGGAAGGTCAGCTTGGCGGTCTTGCCGATGACGCTCTTCAGCTTCTCCGGGATCGCTCTCGCCCGGGCGCCTCGACCACGATCCGGTTGGCGCCCTGCTGGGTGATGATCGGCTCCTTGGTGCCCAGCGCGTCGATGCGCCTGCGGATGATCTCGATCGACTGGGTCGACCGCGTCGCGCCGCCGCCTGCGTCGGCGGCCTGGGCGACGAGGTCGACGGTGATGTGCTGGTCGGGCGCCGTGCGCGACCGTGACGTCGCGGCCGCCGCTCTGCAGACGCTCGCCCAGGCGTCGCTGAGCGCCTTGTAGGCCGGCGTCGACCTGGGTGGGATCGGTGATCCGCACGGCTGATGGTCTCGCCGACGAGGCCCAGGTCGGTGAAGGCGATCTGTTCGTGCGCGCAGCTTGGTGCGCACATCCTCGGTCAGGTTGGTCAGGCGCTCCTTCTTCAGCGCCGCGGTATCGACCTCATAGAGCAGGTAGGAGCCGCCCTGCAGGTCGAGGCCGAGGTTCAGCCGCTGGTGCGGCGCCAGGAAGGCAGGCTGGCCAGGATCGAGTCCGGCAGGAGGTTGGGCAGGGTGAAGATCAGGCCGAAGAGCAGTGAGCCCAAGACCAGAACGATCTTCCAGCGGGAGAGAGCGAGCATCGGTTCTTAAGACAGCCTGGCGCCGCTAGGATTTGGCGTCGTTGGCGGCGCCGGCTCGCCGCGCGCGCGAACCTCGGAGATCATGGTCTTGACCACCTTGACGGTGACGTTCTGGGCGATCTCGACGCCGACTTCGGCGTCCTCGACCCGCACGACCTTGCCGATCATGCCGCTGGACAGCACCACGGTGTCGCCGCGCTTGACGCCCGAGACCTTCGCCGCATGCTCCTTGGCCCGGCGTTGCTGCGGGCGATCAGATCATGAAGTAGAACAGCACCAGGATCGCCATCAAGGGCAGGAACTGGCCAGCGGCCCGCGAGAAAGCCGCCGATGCCGCCCGACGGCGCGGGGGCGAGGGCCATAACAAGGGCGTGCGAGGCGAACATCTGATCTCCAAATGGCGGATTGGCGCGGCGCCCGTAGCGGCCCTCGCTGAAAAGTCGGCGGAAGCTATGCGCTCGCCTGCCCTTTTGCAATGCGCGCGCCGCTCTTCACTCGCCCGAAGCTCCGGCTAGGAAGCTCGCCCATGGACGAACCCCTGATCGCCGCCCTCGACCGCATCGCCGAGGCGCTGGAGCGGCTGGCGCCCGCCGCGGCCGCGCCGGCGTCGTTCGACGCCGCGCGGCTGTTCCGCCACGACCCGGCGAGCGGCGGCCTTCGTCGCCGCGCCGGACTATCGCCCTGCCGCTCGATCTGCTGGTCGGGCGTCGAGCGCCAGAAGGCGCGGTTCGTCGAGAACCTGCAGCCGCTTCGCGGCCGGCCTGCCAGCCAACCACGTCCTGCTCTGGGGCGTGCGCGGCACGGGCAAGAGCTCGCTGGCCAAGGCCGCCTTCATGGCCGCCTGCGCGGCCACGCCGGCGCTGCGGCTGGTCGAGGTCGACCGCGACGACGTCGCCGCCCTGCCGGCGCTGTTCGACCGCCTGCGCGGCCGCGCCGAGCGGTTCGTGGTGCTGTGCGACGACCTGTCCTTCGAGGAGGGCGCGGCGGCGGCCAAGGCGCTGAAGTCGGCGCTGGAAGGCGGCGTCGCCGGGCCGCCGGACAACGTGCTGTTCGTCGCCACCTCCAACCGCCGCCACCTGATGCCGCGCGACCACGACGAGAGCCGGGGCGCTGCTCGCCGCGGCCGAGGACGCCGAGGAGGAGGTCAGCGTCTCCGACCGCTTCGGCCTGTGGATCGGCTTCCCGCCGATGGACCAGGACGACCTATCTGGCGGCGGTGCGCGCCTATGCCGAGCGCTTCGACCTCGGAACGCCCGACCTGGAACGCCGGGCCCTGCAATGGTCGCAGCTGCGCGGCGCCCGCTCCGGCCGCGTGGCCTGGCAGTTCATCCGCGACCTGGCCGGGGAATTGGGAAAACCCCTGCCAAGCTGATCCTACTGCGGCAGCAGCAGCGCCGGATCCAGGGGCTTCGCCTTGTCGGCGGGCGTGGCGGCGTAGCGGATCTCGAAGTGGAGTTGAGGCTCGGTCACGCCGCCGGTGTTTCCCACCGAACCCAACTCCTGACCCTGCATCACCGTCTGGCGCATCTGGACGCTGATCTTGTCGAGGTGGGCGTAGGCGGTCACCCAGCCGTTGGCGTGCTTGACCAGAACCAGATCGCCGAAGCCCGGCACCTGGTTGCCGGCGTAGACCACCTCGCCGGCCGCCGCGGCGTGAACCACCGTATCCATGGGCGCTCGGATATCGATGCCGTCGTTGCGCCGGCCGACGCCGGTCACGCCGAAGCCCGAGATGATGTCGCCTTTCACCGGCCAGATGAACAGACCTCGGCCGGAGGCGACAATCGCCGCCTGATTGGGCGCCGGCGCTTCGGGCGCGCTGCGGTAGGGTGTCGGGTTTGGCGCGGGGGCGTAACCTTGAGAGCCCTGCGCGCCTTGGGCGTTGCGATAGGCCTCGCCCGCGGCGAGGGCCGAGGCGCTTGGAACGTACCGACCGGACTGCGGAGTGTACTCCGGCGTATATGACCGCCCGCGAGGCGGGTGATAGGCCGGCGTTGTCGCCATTTCGGTGGGTGCGGACGTCACCCGGATCGGCCCATGGTCGTGGTAATTGTCCGGCAGCGCCAGTTCGATGCCTTCCTTCAAGCGTCCACGGACGGGGAGATCGTTGAGGTCGGCCAGTTCAGCGGCCGAAACGTCGAACCGCTTGGCCACCGCCGTCATCGTATCGCCGGACTGGACCACATAGGCCTTGGCCACCGGCACCCGGAGATGCTGGCCGGGCTCCATGTGATAAGGCGGCTTCAGATGGTTGGCTTCCAACAGCACCGCCCGGGTCGTCTGGAGATCGCGGGCGATGGCGTCGAGGTGGTCGTGCTTTTGCACGACGTAGTCGCGGAACATGCCCTTGGCCTCGATGACCTTGCCATCGGCGATGTAATGGGCCGGCTCGCTGACCCGCGAGGGGGTGTAGGGCGGCCGGCTCGGTGACCGGTGGCGCGCTTTCAGGAGGGGGCTCGACCGCAGCTGGCGGAGGTGGGTTCTCCGAGCCCGGAGGCGGCGCGGCCACAGGGGCAAGGTCTGGCTTTCCACCGGCGCTGGCGCCTGAACGGCGCTTGGCGCCGGCGCGGCGGCGGCGTCCTGACCACCGGGGGCCTGGGCGGACGGCGCTGACGCCGAGGATTGAGGAGAGGGCGCGGAGGGTGGGGCCTGGACGGGGTATTTCGGCTGGATCGGTGTGGGCGCGACATAGCCCTGCCGCACCGGATAGTTCGGGGTCGTCTCGCACGCCGCGGCGCCCGCGGCGCAAGCGGCGACGAGCATCGCCTTGAATATGTAACGCGTCATCGCCGCTCCATTGCCCGCGCCATCATGCATCGGCGCGAGTAAATCAATTACTGCTCGGCCCGTTCCGCCAAGCATAACCACAATCGCGCGGACGCCCAACTCGCCAAAGGCTAGAGTTCCCGCGCCACGCCGTCGAGCAGGGGCACGAAGCGCACTTCGCAGAGGATCTCCACGGTGAAGCCGCCCTTGCCGTCGCCGGCGTAGCGGCAGAGCTTCTGCACCGGGCCCCTGCCGATCGGCGCCACCAGCACGCCGGACGGCTTCAGCTGCTCAAGCAGGGTCTTGGGCTCATCCTGGCGCCGCCGCCGTGACCAGAATGCGGTCGAAAGGCGCCTGCTCGGGCCAGCCCTGCGCCGCCGTCGCCGAACCTGGTGATGACATTGGTCAGCTGCAGCGGCTTCGAACCGCGCCTCGGCCTCGCGCAGCAGGGTGCGGTAGCGCTCGACCGTGTAGACCAGCCGCGACAGCCGCGAGAGGACGGCGGTCTGGTAGCCGGAGCCGGTGCCGATCTCCAGCACCCGGGCCCGCGGCTCCAGGGTCAGGGCCTGGGTCATCAGGCCGACGATGAACGGCTGGCTGATGGTCTGGCCGCAGGCGATCGGCAGGGCCGAATCCTCCCAGGACCGCTCCTTGAACAGGTCGGGCGTGAAGAGGTCGCGCGGGGTGCGTCTCGATGGCCGCCAGCACCGCCGGATCGGTGACGCCCTGCGAGCGCAGGGCCAGGACCAGCCGCGCCACGCTGGGTGTCCTTCTCGTCCGGTTCCTTCGGCTTCTTCGTCATGCCTTCGCCCGAAGCTTTGGCGGCGCGCCGCCCACCGACGCCTTTCAGGGCATGCACGGTCTCCATGTGGGTCAGGTCGATGTGCAGCGGCGTGACCGAGATGCGCCCGTCATAGACGGCCGCGCAGGTCGGTGCCCTCGCGCCGGCGTCGACGGCTCGGCGGTGAAGCCCAGCCAGTAGTAGTCGCGGCCGCGCAGGTCGGTGCGCTTCTCGGCGTAGCGATGTGCGCACGTCGCGGAAGCCCTGGCGGGTCACCTCGACCTCGGTGACCTCGTCGGCTGGCCGAGCGGGGAAGTTGACGTTGATGATCACGTCCGCTCGGCCAGCCGAGCTCGAGCAGCCGCTGGATGAGGCCGGGCGCCGAAGGTCTCGGCCGACGTCGAAGGCGGCGTCCGGATCGTCGCTCGACATAGCTCATCATCTGCGACAGGGCGATCGCGGGAACGCCCAGCGCCATGCCCTCGATGGCGCCGGCCACGGTGCCGGACATGGTCACGTCCTCGGCCAGGTTCTGGCCGCGGTTGACGCCGGAGAGCACCAGGTCGGGCCGCTCGCCCTCCAGATCAGCTCCTGGATCGCCAGCATCACGCAGTCGGTGGGCGTGCCGGAGCACCGCGAAGCGGCGCGCATCGATCTGCCGCACGCGCAGCGGGTCGGACAGGGTCAGCGAGCGCGACTGCCCCCGACTGCTCGGTCTCCGGCGCGCACACCCAGACATCGTCGGACAGGGCTTGCGGCGATCGCGCTCCAGCGCCGCCAGGCCCTCGGCGTGGATGCCGTCGTCGTTGGTGAGCAGGATCCGCATCAGCCTTCGCCGCCGATGTGGGTCAGGCCGCGCATGTAGGGGTGCAGCGCCTGGGGGATGGCGATGCGGCCGCCCTCGTCCTGATAGTTCTCCATCACCGCCACCAGGGTGCGGCCGACCGCCAGGCCCGAGCCGTTCAGGGTGTGGACGAAGCGCGTGCCCTTCTCGCCGGCCGTCTTGGCAGCGGGCGTCCATGCGCCGGGCCTGGAAGTCGCCGCAGTTGGAGCAGGAGCTGATCTCGCGATAGGTCGCCCTGGCGACGGCAGCCAGACCTCCAGGTCGTAGGTCTTGCGCGCGGTGAAGCCCATGTCGCCGGTGCACAGCAGCATGGTGCGGAACGGCAGCTCCAGCCGCTTCAGCACCGCCTCGGCGCAGCCGACCATGCGCTCGTGCTCGGCGTCGGACTGCTCGGGCGTGGTGATCGAGACCAGCTCGACCTTGTAGAACTGGTGCTGGCGGATCATGCCGCGGGTGTCGCGGCCCGAGGCGCCGGCCTCGGAGCGGAAGCAGGGCGTCAGCGCGGTGAGCCGCAGCGGCAGCTCCTCCTCGGCGGTGATCTGCTCGCGCACCAGGTTGGTCAGCGACACCTCGGCGGTGGGGATCAGCCAGCGGCCGTCGGTGGTCTGGAACAGGTCCTCGGCGAACTTCGGCAGCTGGCCGGTGCCGAACACCGCCTCGTCGCGCACCAGCAGCGGCGGCGAGACCTCGGTGTAGCCGTGCTCCTGGGTCTGGAGGTCGAGCATGAACTGGCCGAGCGCCCGCTCCAGCCGCGCCAGCTCGCCCTTGCAGCACCACGAAGCGCGCGCCGGACATCCGCGCGGCCGCCTCGAAATCCATCATGCCGAGGCCGGCGCCCAGGTCGACGTGGTCCTTCGGCGTTCTCGATGCGCGAAGGGCTCGCCCCAGCGGCGGACCTCGACATTGCCGTCTCGTCCTCGCCGGGCGGCACGTCGGCGGCCGGCAGGTTGGGCAGGGCGGCCAGGAGCGTCGTGCAGCCTGCGCGCCGAGATCGGCCTCGCCGTCGCTCTGCTCGGCGATCACGCGCCTTCAGCGCCTCGACCTCGGCCATCAGGCGCTGCGGCTTCGGCCTCGTCCTTGCTCGGCCTTGGCCTGGCCGATCAGCTTGGAGACCTCGTTGCGGCGGCCTGGGCGCTCTGCAGCGCGGTCTGGGCGGCGCGCAGCGCTTCGTCCGAGCGCCAGCAGATCGCCGGCGTCTGCGGCGGCAGGCCCCGCGCGGCCCAGCCGCGGTCGTAGGCGGTCGGGATCGTCGCGGATGGCTCGGATGTCGTGCATGGAGGAGGCGCCGGAGGTCGAAGAGGAAGCGGCCTTCCCTTAAGGCGCGTCGCTCACGCGCGCCAAGGCCGCGCGCCGACTCAGGCCGCGACGAGTCCCGCGCGGCGGCGTCCTCGCGCCTGCGGCGCAGCTCGATCAGCGCGACGCACCAGATCGAGACCTCGTAGAGCAGGCAGATCGGCAGGGCCGAGGCGAGATCATGCTGATCGGATCGGGCGGGGTGACGATGGCGGCGACCACGAACACGCCGACGATGGCGTAGCGCCGGCCCGCAGCGCAGCATCTTGGAGCTGACCAGCCCGGCCATGCCCAGCAGCGCCAGCACCACCGGCAGCTGGAAGCAGAGGCCGAAGGCCAGCAGCAGGGTGGTGACCAGGTCGAGATAGTCGGACACCTTGGGCAGCAGCTGCGACCGAGACATTGCCCGCGCCGACGATCTGCTGGTTCAGCGAGAACCACAGCACGAACGGCAGCATGACGAAATAGACCAGCGCCGCGCCCATGAGGAACAGCACCGGCGAGGCGATCAGGAACGGCAGGAAGGCGTTGCGCTCGCGCTTGTAGAGGCCCGGCGCGACGAAGCGGTAGAGCTGCCAGGCCAGCACCGGGAAGGTCACGACGATGGCCCCGAACACCGCCAGCTTCACCTTGGTGAAGAAGAACTCCAGCGGCGCGGTGAACACCAGCTGCAGCTGCTCGAGCGCGTGCGGCGCGGGCCGCAGGCCGATCAGGGTCAGCAGCAGGTCGAACGGGCCGTGGTGGGCGCCGTGCGCTTTCTGCGCCGCCAGCAGGCCGGCGCCGACCTCGAACGGGTGCAGCAGCAGGATGTAGATCTGCCGCGGAGAAGGCGAAGCAGAGCAGGAAGCCGACCACCAGGGCGACGGCGCAGACGATCAGCCGCCGGCGCAGCTCGACCAGGTGTTCGAGCAGCGGCGCGCGCGAGGCCTCGATCTCGCTCTCGTCGTCGGTAACGCTCAAGAGGTCGGCCTTGGCCGGCGGAGATATCCTCAGGCGCGTCGGCGGCGGATGGCGGCGGCTGGACGGCGGCGCCGAGCAGTCCAGCTCGGGCTCCGACGCCTCGGTCGCGGCGGATCTCGTGGGTCGCCAGCGGAGCAGCTGGACCTCGTTCGCGCGAAGGCCGGCGTGGATGTCGTCGAACACCTTGGAAGCCTCGCCGCCGGCGTCGAGACCGGCCGCGGCGTGCAGGGGCGTTGCCCGCCCGCATGGCCTCGACCTCCTTGCGCAGCTCGTCGAGTTCGGACTGGCGGGCCATCTCGTCGAAGCTGGCGCGGAACTCGGCGGCCATGCCGCGCATGCGGGCCAGTGAACTGGCCGACCTTGCGCATCAGCATCGGCAGGTCCTTGGGCCCGACCACGATCAGCGCGACCACGCCGACGATCAGGAAATCGAGGATCCGGCCTTCAGGAAACATAAGGCTCTTTTAGGGGCTCGTGGGCCTCCGCGCGGCGCCCGGAGGAAAAGGGCTAGCGGACGATCGGGTCTTTTTCCGGCTCGTGCGCGACCTGGGGGGCCACCGGCGTGGCAGGGGTGGGCTCGTCGCCCTTGAGGCCGTCGCGGAAAGCGCGGATGCCCTTGGCGGCGTCGCCCATCAGGCCCGACAGCTTGCCGCGGCCGCCGAACAGAAGGAGGACGACCACGGCGACGATCAGCCAATGTACGGGACCAAAACTACCCATTCTCTCGTCTCCTAAACGCTTCGACCGATCCGGCGCCTCGCGCCGCGATCGAAGCGACAATATAGGCCATTCGCCGATGCAACGCCAATGAACGCTTACGAGCGTCCACCGAGCCTGGCGACCTCATGAGATTTGCGCCGTCTCGCCTTCGGCCATGAAGTCGTGGTGGAACTCCGGCGCATCCGTCTCGTCGAGCAGGTCTTCCTCGGTGTCCGCGCGCCGGCGCGTCCGGCACGTGGAAGCCGGCCGGCAGGTCGAGGCCGAGCAGGCCGGCGGCCTTCATCTCCGCCGCGCCCGGCAGGTCGGCGAGGCTGGCCAGGCCATAGTGCTCCAGAAAGCCGTCGGTGGTGCCGAAGGTGACCGGCCGGCCTGGCGTGCGGCGGCGGCCGCGCATGCGCACCAGGCCCAGCTCCAGCAGCACGTCGAGCGTGCCCTTGCTGGCCTGGACGCCGCGGACCGCCTCGATCTCGGCCCGGGTCACCGGCTGGTGGTAGGCGATGATCGCCAGGGTCTCCTGGGCGGCGCGGGACAGGCGCCGCGGCTCCTCGCGCTCCTCGGTCATCAGAAAGGCCAGATCGGCGGCGGTCTGGAAGCGCCAGCGGTCGGCGACGCAGACCAGTTCGACGCCGCGTCCGGCATAGCGCGCCTGCAGCGCCGCGAGGGCGGCGCCGACATCGGCGCCGGCGGGCAGGCGCTCGGCCAGATCGGCCGCGCTCAGCGGCTCGGCGGCGGCGAACAGCAGGGCCTCGACCATCGCGCTCGGTCTCACGCCGGCATCGCTCATGCGGCCGGCCTTCGCGCGGGCGCGCAGATAGATGTCGGCGAAGGCTCGAGCTGGCGGGCCTCGAGCTCGCCCTCGCGCACCAGCTCGAGGCTGGCCGACAGGGTCGAGGCCATGCAGGAGGCGCGGCTCGGCCCTCCGCTTCGCTGCCTGTGGCGCCGACGCCGGTGAGCGGCGTCCAGCGGTCGAGCTCCGGCAACAGGCGCGCGCAGGCGGTCGCGCGCGTCGTCCAGCGGATAGGCCTGCGGGGGCCGGGCGCGTAGCGGCGTCGTGAGTCGCGCGTGCGCTGGTCGACATAGGCGCTGCATCAGGCCGTAGAGATCGCCCTCGAGCCGCTGATCGGAGACGATCGTCACCGCCTCGCGGATCGCCGCGCGCGAAGACGTCGCGCCTCAGGATCGGCCGCGCGTGCAGCGCCTCGGCCGCGCGGCGCATGGCGTCCAGCTTGGCGAGGCGGAAGGCCAGCGCGCGGCCAGCTCCTCGGCCGGCGGCTCGTCGTCGCTCGGCTTGGCCGGCTTGGGCAGCAGCAGGCGCGACTTCAGGTAGGCCAGCCAGGCGGCCATCACCAGATAGTCGGCGGCCAGCGAGAATCGCCGGCGGCGCGCCTCGCGACGAAGGCCAGGTACTGGTCGGCCAGCTTGGTGATCGACAGCTGCAGCAGGTCGACCTTCTGGCTGCGGGCCAGGGCCAGCAGCACGTGCAGCGGGCCCTCGTAGCCGTCGAGGTCGACGATCAGCGCCTCGCCGTCCTGCGCCGCGCTCGGTGGCGGCGTCGAAGTCGAGTCTGAGGCTGGAAGGCCAGCTCATGCCGCGCACCGTCCGCCGAACGCCGCATCGAACCGGGCGCGGCCGGCGACGGCGTCGAACGGCTCGGGCGCGGGCGGCAAGCGCGCCAGGGCGGCGTCGGCCCGCGCCAGCGCCCTGCCCGCCAGCGTCCGCGCGCCCTGCGCCACCGCCGCCATCTCGGCCATGTCGCCGTTGCAGTGCAGGACGATGTCGCAGCCGGCGGCGAGCGACTGGCGTCGCTCGCGATCGCAAGCTCGCCGCTCAGCGCCTTCATCGACAGGTCGTCGCTCATCAGCAGGCCGTCGAAGCCGATCGCGCCGCGGATCACCGTCTCGATCACCGCCGGCGACGTGGTGGCCGGCCGGTCCGGATCGATCGCCGAATAGACCACGTGCGCGGTCATCGCCATCGGCATGTCGGACAGGGCCTGGAACGGGCGCGAAGTCGCCGCGCCTCCAGCTCGGCGAGGCTGGCCTCGACCACCGGCAGCTCCAGTGGCTGTCGGCGCGCGCGCGGCCGTGGCCGGGGATGTGCTTGATCACCGGCAGGACGCCGCCGGCGATCAGGCCCTCGGCCACCGCCCGGCCGAGGACGGCGACCTCGTCGGCGGTCTCGCCATAGGCGCGGTCGCCGATGACGTCGTGGGCGCCGGGCTCCGGCACATCCAGCACCGGCGCGCAGTCGACGTTGATCCCCAGGCCAAGCGAGATCGTGGGCCATCAGCCGCGCGCCGAGCCGGGCGATCTCGCGACGAGCGGTCGCCGGCTTCGCCATAGGCGCGGCCGGGCGGATAGCGCCGCCAGTGCGGCGGCCCCAGGCGCTGCACCCGGCCGCCCTCCTGGTCGATCAGCACCGGCGCGTCGGGACGATCCACGCTGGCGCGCAGGGCCGCCGCCAGGGCCCGCACCTGGTCGGGCGTCTCGATATTGCGGCCGAAGAGGATGAAGCCCCACGGCCGCGCGTCGCGGAAGAACGCCCGCTCTTCGGCGGCAAGGACCGGCCCGGCGCAGCCGAAGATCGTCAGCTTGGGTCACCGGACGAAGCAGGTCTGGCCGGCGGCGCGGAGCTTGTCGCACAGGGCCACCGCGTCATCATGGCTGGTGAAGCCGGTGATCGAAGCGCGATAGAGGGTCGAGCCATCGTCCTTGGTTATGGGCGCGACGTGCTTGCCCTTGCCGGCCATGGCCCCGGGCGCGACGCCGGCCGCCTGGTTCCAGCCCTTGTCGGCCAGGGCCTCCGAGGAGAAGGCCCCGATCTGGACCGAAAAGCCGCCCGGTTTAGTCGCTGGCTGAGCCGCTTTGGCGGCCGCCGCCGCGGAGGACGAAGGGGTCGACGATGGCGCGGCCGGCGCCGAGTTGGCGTCCGCCAACAGCTTGTCGATGGTCGCTGGCTTCGCGGCCGTCTTGGCCGGCGCGGTCGCCGCCACGGCGGTGGTCGCCGTCGCTGGCTTCAAGGCCGCGCTGGCCACGGGCGTCGTCGGAACCGCGGCGGTCGGGCGCGGCGCGGGCTGTTCCGGCGGCGGCGTGAAGGCGGGCGCGCCGGCGGCGTTGGGATCGTCCTTGTAGATCGAGAGACCGGCGGCCGGGTCCGGCGGGGCGGCCTGGGGCGGGGCGGCGATGCGCACATCGGTCACCGGCGCGCCGACCGGCTGAGGCGGGCCGCCGGCCGGGCGAAGACCGCCGCGATAGAGGAAGAAGACCCCGCCCCCGCCGCCATCAGCACCAGGAGGCTGAGGATCAGGGTGACGGGCGCCGGTCCGCCACGCCGAGGCTGGCGATAGTCGTCGAACGCCAGAGGCCGTTCGGGGGCATAGGAAGCGCGATTGGGGTCGGACATGGGATCTCCCGTGAGTTTCGCCGACCTTCCCCCCAAAGGGGCCAACGAATCACTAACGAGAGCTTACTAAACCACCGCCCCTGCAAGAACCGGCGATGCCCGGTTCTTAAGATTCAGACCCAGCTTTCCAGCTGGAACAGTCGTCGATGCTCCTCGATGGCGAAGCGGTCGGTCATGCCGGCGATGTAGTCGCAGACCACCCGCGCCCGGCCCTCGTCGTCCAGATCGCGCAGGCGTTCGTACCATTCGGCCGGCAGCACGTCCGGCTCGGCCAGAAACAGCGGCGAACATCTCGCGCCAGAATGCGCCGCGCCTGGCTGCGGGTGCGGTTGACCCGCCAGTGGCGGTACATCCGCTCGTAGCAGGAAGGCGCGCAGCCGGCGCGAGGTCCTCGGCCATGTCCGGCGAGAAGGCGACCAGCGCATGGCCCAGGTCACGCACATCCTCGGCGGAGGCGAGCTTCGCCGTCTGCGGCCGCTGGCCGCGGGTCTCGGCCAGCACGTCGTCGACCATCGCCCCGATCATCCGCCGCACGGCCTCCAGCCGCAGCAGCCGGTCGTCGAGGCCCGGATAGTCCCGCCGCACGCCCGATCAGGATCGGGCCGATCAGCGGCACGTCGAGCAGTTCGTCGAGGCCGAACAGGCCGGCCTGCAGGCCGTCGTCCACGTCGTGGTTGTTGTAGGCGATGTCGTCGGCGAGCGCCGCGACCTGGGCCTCGGCCGAGGCCCAGGTCGACAAGGCCCAGATCGATAGTCGCGCGTCGATACTCGACGATCGCCGCGCCAGGCCGGCCGCTCCAGCATGCCGGTCACCGGGCCGTTGTGCTTGATCGACCCCCTCCAGGGTCTCCCAGGTCAGGTTCAGGCCGTCGAAGTCGCGGGTAGCGGCGCTCCAGCTCGGTCACGCACGCGGAAGGTCTGGACATTGTGGTCGAAGCCGCCGAACGGCGGCCATCTGGCCCGCTCCAGCTCGTCCTCGCCGGCGTGGCCGAACGGCGGATGGCCGAGGTCGTGGGCCAGGGCGATGGTCTCGGCCAGATCGGCGTCCAGGCCGCAGGGCCGTGGCGATCGAGCGGGCGATCTGCGCCACCTCCAGCGAGTGGGTCAGGCGGGTGCGGTAATGGTCGCCCTCGTGGGCGACGAACACCTGGGTCTTCTCCTTCAGCCGGCGGAAGGCCGAGGCGTGGATGATGCGGTCGCGGTCGCGGGCGAAGGGGGTGCGGGTGGCGCTGGGCGGCTCGGGATGACGGCGCCCGCGGGACCTGGCCGGGTCTTCGGCCCAGGGGACCGTCTGGGGCTCGCTTCGCCGGTCATGGGCAGCCCCGATCTGCAACACGCCCTTTGCGCAGGAGCCGAACGCGCCCTCATATAGAGGGGACCCTTCGAGACTCCCAAGCCATGACCACCGACACCCTCGCCAAGGCCGACATCACCCTCTCCGCCGTCCGCCGCGCGGCCGCCTCCACGCCATCTCGGCGCGGGAAGGCAGGCCGCTGATGCTGCGCGTGGCGGTGGACGGCGGCGGCTGCTCCGGCTTCCAGTACCGGTTCGACCTGGTGGACGCGGCCGAAGCCGGACGACCTGAAGATCGAGCGCGACGGGGCCGCGGCGGTGGTCGACGTGGTCTCCCTGGCCCTGCTCAAGGGCTCGGAGATCGATTTCGTCGACGAACTGGCGGCGGCCGAGTTCCGCGTGCGCAATCCCAACGCCAAGTCGCAGCTGCGGCTGCGGCGTCAGCTTCTCGATCTGAGTCCTGCGGCGCGCGATGCGCATCGCCACCTGGAACGTCAATTCGATCAACGCCCGGCTGGAGACGGTGCTCGGCTGGTTCGAGGAGGCCGCGCCCGACGTCGCCTGCCTGCAGGAGATCAAGTGCGTCGACGAGAAGTTTCCCACCGAGGCCTTCGAACGCCTTGGCTACAACGTCGCCGTCCACGGCCAGAAGACCTACAACGGCGTGGCCCTGCTCTCCAAGACGCCGCTGGAGGATGTGCGCAGGGGCCTGCCCGACGGCGACGGATGGAGCGACGATCACGCGCGCTATATCGAGGCGGTGATCTCCGGCCCCATGCCGGTGCGGGTGGCGGCCATCTACCTGCCCAACGGCAACCCGATCGGCACCGAGAAGTTCGCCTACAAGCTGCGCTGGATGGAGCGGCTGAACGCCCACGCGCGCGATCTGCTGGCGCTGGAGGAGCCGCTGGTGTCTGGCCGGCGACTACAACGTCATCCCCGAGCCCGACGACGCCGACAATCCCGCCGCCTGGGTGGGCGACGCCCTCTTCCAGCCGGAGAGCCGCGGCGCCTTCCGCGCGCTGAAGTGGCTCGGCCTGACCGACGCCTACATGGCCGCCGACGGCGAGGCCGGACGGCTACACCTTCTGGGACTATCAGGCCGGGGCCTGGCACGCGGAACCACGGCATCCGCATCGACCACCTCCTGCTCTCGCCCCAGGCCGCCGACCGTCTGGACAGCGTGGTGATCCATCGCGAGGTGCGCGGGCGGGAAAAGCCGTCGGATCACGTGCCGGTGGTGGCGGAGATCAGGACTTAAGGCTGTTTGACCGGTCAGAGACCCTAACCAGAGACTGAAATCAGCTCTCGGTGCCGGTCGGTCTGACCACCTACCCAGCGGTAGGCCTCAAATGGAAAATCCTGATCGGGAAAGTCCTCGTCATTCATGAGCAGGCGCCCTCCTTGTTGGTAAAATTCCTCAGGAGACTGACGGCCAAGCGCATGGACAAAAATAACGCCTGAAAGGCGTCAATCCCATGTTGGTCGAGCAGCCCCGCGTGGAAAGGGTGGACTGACACTGGGCACGCCCATTCATCTGGATTGCCATTTACTGGTACGGGGCGCCTATCTCAACGATGACGTCAAAATCGTCTTGCCTCGGCAAGCGGCCACGAAGTGTAAGACTGGCGAGGACCACATTCATCAATCTAGCGCAAAATCCATCGCCGCCTGGGCGTGGATTTCGGTGGTGTCGAACATCGGGACCGGGAAGTCGTCCGGCTCAACCAGCAGGCCAAACTCCGTGCAGCCGAGGATGACGCCGTCAACCCGGTCATCCTCGATCGCGCGCGTCGACGATAGCGATGATGGCGTCGCGCGAAGCCGGCTCGAAGCAACCCTGGACGAGTTCGTCGTAGATGATCGCGTGCAGGCGCTCGCGGGCCGCGGCCGGTGGGATCACGGCTTCGACACCGGCCAGGCGCAGCCGGTCGCGGTAGAAGGCCTGTTCCATGGTGAAGCGGGTGGCCAGCAGCAGCGGTCGCGCGACGCCCGCCGCCTTGATCGCCGCCGGCCGTGGCGTCGGCGACGTGGATCAGCGGAACGGAGACCGCGGCGCTCACCTGGTCAGCCATAGGTGCATGGTGTTGGCGCAGATCAGCAATCGCCTCGGCCCCCGCGCCTTCCAGACCGTCGCGCGGCGTCGACCAGAACGCGGTCGCCGCCGCCCAGTCGCCCGCCGCCTGCATCGCCGCGATCGGCGCGAAATCGACCGACCAGAGCATCAGCCTGGCCGAATGCTGGCCGCCCAGGCGCTCGCGGGCCAGGCGGTTGAGCAGCTGATAGTAGACCGCCGTGCTCTCCCAGCTCATGCCGCCGATCAGGCCCAGGGTCTTCATCGGCGACTCGAACGGATCAGAGGTCGGCGTAGACGTGCCGCTCGCCCTCCATGCCCGGGGTGGGTGACGGCGCCCAGGTGCGCCGGGCCGACGCCCTGGGCGAATTTCCACAGGGCGCCGGAGCCGTAGTCGGTCTGGCGCGGCTCCCAGTGGCGCTTGCGGTTCTCCAGCTCGATCGGGATCGACCTCCAGTTCGATCGTGCCGGCGTCGGCGTCGATGGCGATGATGTCGCCGTCCTTGCACCAGGGCGATCGGGCCGCCCTCCTGGGCCTCGGGGCCGACGTGGCCGACGCAGAGGCCGCGCGTGCCGCCGGAGAAGCGGCCGTCGGTGATCAGGGCGACCTTGTCGCCCCGGCCCTGGCCGGAGAGCGCGGCGGTGGTGGAGAGCATCTCGCGCATGCCGGGGCCGCCCTTGGGGCCCTCGTAGCGGATCACCAGCACGTCGCCGTCCTGGTAGTCGCCGCGCTCGACCGCGGCGAAGCAGGCCTCCTCGCCGTCGAACACCCGGGCCGGGCCGCGGTGGGCGCGGTGCGAGGTCATGCCGGCCACCTTGACGATGGCGCCGTCCGGGCGCGAGCGAGCCCCACAGGCCGACCACGCCGCCGGTCGGCGACAGCGGGTTGGAGACCGGGCGGATCACCTCCTGGTCGTCGCGCCATTTCACGTCCTTCGAGGTTCTCGGCGAGGGTCTTGCCGGTGACGGTCATGCAGTCGCCGTGCAGGTAGCCGCCCTCGAGCAGGGTCTTCAGCAGCACCGGCACGCCGCCGGCCTCGCCCATGTCCTTGGCCACGATAGCGGCCGCCCGGCTTCAGGTCGGCGAGATAGGGCGTGCGGCGCATGATCTCGGCACACGTCGCGCAGGGTGAAGCTCGATGCCGCACTCGTGGGCCATGGCCGGCAGGTGCAGGCCGCCGTTGGTCGAGCCGCCGGTGGCCGCCACCACCACGGCGGCGTTCTCGAACGCCTTGCGGGTGCAGATGTCGCGCGGGCGGATGTTGGCCTCGATCAGCCGCACCACCGCCTCGCCCGAGGCCACGGCGTACTGCGTCGCGGCTCTCGATAGGGCGCCGGCAGGGCGGCCGAGAGCGGCAGGGCCAGGCCGATGGCCTCGGAGACGCAGGCCATGGTGTTGGCGGTGAACTGGCCGCCGCAGGCGCCGTCGCCGGGACAGGCGTGCTGCTCCAGGTCGCAGAGGTCCTCGCAGGCTCGATCTTGCCGGCCGAGTGCTTGCCGACGCCTTCGAACACGTCGACCACGGTGACGTCGCGGCCCTGCCAGCGGCCGGGCAGGATCGAGCCGCCGTAGAGGAACACCGCGGGCACGTTCAGCCGCAGCATGGCCATCATCATGCCCGGCAGGCGCTTGTCGCAGCCGGCGACGCCGACCAGGGCGTCGTAGCCGTGGCCGCGCATGGTCAGCTCGACCGAGTCGGCGATCACCTCGCGGCTGACCAGGCGACGAGCGCATGCCCTCGTGGCCCATGGCGATGCCGTCGGTGACGGTGATGGTGCAGAACTCGCGCGGCGTCGCGCCGGCCGCCTTGACGCCCTGCGCTGACACCGCGTGGGCCTGGCGCATCAGGGCGGTGTTGCAGGGCGCCGCCTCGTTCCAGCACGAGGCCACGCCGACGAACGGCTGGGCGATCTCGCGCGTGCCCAGGCCCATGGCGTAGTAGTAGGAGCGGTGCGGCGCGCGCGCCGGCCCCTCGGTCACATGCCGGCTGGGCAGCCTGGACTTGTCCCAGGTTCCGTCGGGCTTCTTGGTCATGGCGTCGCCTCACGCGTTTAAAGAGGCGCATCCCTAGCCGAGCGCCGCGGCCGGCGCAAAGCGCGCCAGCGCTCAAGGAGAGCCGCCATGCATCCTCGACGCCGTGCCCATCGGGATCGACCCGCCGCACGAGGTCAATGTGGTGATCGAGGTGCCGATCGGCGGCGAGCCGATCAAGTACGAGATGCACAAGGCCGTCCGGGCGCGCTGATGGTCGACCGGTTCCTCTATACGGCGATGCGCTACCCCGGGAACTACGGCTTCATCCCCCACACCCTGTCCGGCGACGGCGACCCGTGCGACGTGATGGTGGCCAACACGCGGGCGATCGTGCCCGGCGCGATCATGAGCTGCCGGATCGTCGGCGTGCTGATGATGGAGGACGAGGCCGGCGGCGACGAGAAGCTGATCGCCGTGCCCGCGCCACAAGCTCACCCAGCGCTACGACCAGCGTCAACAACTACACCGACCTGCCGGACATCACGCGTCAGCAGATCGAGCACTTCTTCGCCCACTACAAGGACCTGGAACCCGGCAAATGGGTCAAGATCCTGCGCTGGGGCGACGCCGAGGAGGCCCAGGCGCCTGGTGCTGGAGGGGATCGAGCGGGCGAAGGGCGCGCGCGGGGATAGCTCGCTATAGAGCGCCTTCCACCGCGCCGGTGATTTCCGGGTCCAGCGGGTCGGTGCGGGGGCCGAAGGCGGCGACGGCTTCGCCGTCCTTGCCGATCAGGATCTTGGAGAAGTTCCAAACCGGCACGGCGCTCGGGCCCAGCTTCTCTTCGGCCCAGGCGAAGAACGGGTGGCGGGTGTCGTCCTTGACGTCGGTCTTGGCGGTCATGGGGAAGTCGACCTTGAAGGTCAGGGCGCAGAAATCCTTGATCTCGCTTTCCGTGCCCGGCTCCTGGCCGGCGAACTGGTTGCAGGGCACGCCCAGCACCACCAGGCCCTTGTCCTTGTAGTCGCCGTAGAGCTTCTCCAGCCCCTCGTACTGCGGGGTGAGGCCGCACTTGGAGGCGGTGTTGACCACCAGCACCGGCTTTCCCTTGAAGCTCGACAGCGGCAGCGGCGCGCCGTCGATGCTGGTGAAGCTGAAATCGTAGGCGTTGGACATGTTGATGGCTCCGGAAACGGGAATGGCGAGCCCGACTATCCACCCACGGCCTGTTCCACCGCAAGCGCCAGATCGAGCGCCCTGGCGCCATCGGCGGCGTCGGCAAGCGGCCTGGGCGTCTCGCCGCGAACGGCCGACAGGAATGCGCCAAGGCTCGCGCCCAGGCGATCGCGGCCGGCCGGCGTCGCCTCGAATTCCCCATTGAGCGGATAGGGCGTGGTGTTGACGAAGGTCCCGGCCAGGAGATCGAGGCGAACTTCGCCGTCGGGTAAAAGAGGGTCAGGGTGCGCGCGCGGTCGTCTGCGACGCGGGAGGCGCGGAAATCGGCGGTGAAACCGTCTTCGAACACCACCTCGGCCTCCACGGCGTCCAGGAGGCTGTTGGCGACCTGGCGGCCCTCCGCCTCGACGGCGAGCGGCGCGGCGGCGGTGAGCGCCAGGGCCAGGTCGAGGTCGTGGATCATCAGATCGATCACCACCGAGACATCCAGATTGCGGGGCGAAGGCGGCCCGAGCCTCGCCGCCTCCATTCGCAGGGGCGGCCGCGGAATGTCGAACAACCCCATGGCGGCGAAGGCGGCGCGCTCGAGAAAACCTGTGGCCACTGTCAGGCCCCGCTCGGCGGCCAGGGCGACGATCGCGTCGGCCTCCTCCGGCGCCGTGGCGATGGGCTTTTCGATATAGACCGGCTTGCCGGCCCTCAAGGTGGCCAGAGCCAAGGCGCCGTGAGCCGTCGCCGGCGCGGCGATGGAGACGACATCGACCCGGGCGAAGAACTCGGCCAGATCGCCGGCCGCATGGCCGCCTAGACGCGTGGCCATCGCCTGGGCGCGCTCCGGATGAGGATCGAAGATGGCGGCGAGGGTCACGTCGGCCAGCTCGGCGTATTTGGCCGCGTGATAGCCGCCGAACACGCCCGCCCCGATCACGCCGGCTCTCAGTTTCGAAGTCATGGCCCCTCGCCTATCACGCGTTGGCGGCGGATCACCACTGGAGCGCCGCGCCCAGCCGGGCTAAACGGTCGTTTGAACCCGCGCGGAGGATCATCCGCGGGACCCGTTTGGAGAGGAAACCCATGACCACCTCGCGCGAGATTCATCTCAAGAGCCGCCCCACCGGCGTGCCGACGCACGACAATTTCGAAATGGTCACCGTGACCCTGCCGGCGCCTGGACCTGGCGAAGTGCAGGTGCGCAACAGCTGGATGACGGTCGACCCGTACATGCGCGGGCGGATGAACGATGTGCAGAGCTATTCGCCGCCATTCCAGTTGGGCGAAGCCATGCAGGGCGGCGCGGTGGGCGAGGTGATCGCCTCGGGCGACCCGGCGTTCAAGGTCGGCGACGCGGTGCAAAGCTTCTTCGGCTGGCGCGAGGCCTTCAACGCCCCGGCCGCGGCGGTGCAAAAACTGGATACCCATGGCTTGCCGCCTCAGGCGTTCTTGGGCGTGGCCGGCATGCCGGGCCTCACCGCCTATGTGGGATTGCTCAAGATCGCCTCCCTGAAGGAAGGCGACGTGGTGTTCGTCTCAGCCGCCGCCGGCGCCGTGGGCCAGATCGTCTGCCAGATCGCCAAGCTCAAGGGCCACACGGTGATCGGCTCGGCCGGCGGGGCGGAGAAGGTCGCCTATCTGAAGGAGCTCGGCGTCGATCATGTCATTGACTACAAGGCCGAGCCCGACCTGACAGCCGCGCTGATGAAGGCGGCGCCTACTGGCATCGACGTCTATTTCGAGAACGTCGGCGGGACACATCTGGAGGCGGCGCTGATGGCCGCCAGGCCCTTCGCCCGTTTCGCCCTGTGCGGCATGATCTCGCAATACAATGCGACCGATATGGGCGAGGGCGTGCGCGGCCTGATCCTGGCCGTCGGCAAGCAGCTTCGCCTGGAAGGCTTCATCGTCTCCAGCCACTTCGACATGATGCCGGCGTTCGTGTCCGAGATGTCCGGCTGGATCGCCGAGGGCAAGGTCAAGTGGCGCGAGACGGTCGAGGAAGGGATCGACAAGGCGCCCGACGCCTTCCTGAAGCTCTTCAAGGGCGAGAACCTCGGCAAGATGCTGGTCAAACTCGCCTGAGACGCCGTTGACATGGGGCCAGCCACGGGCTCTCAGATTGCGGCGTCTGACGGGACGGCAACGAAAGCACGAATATGGACTGGACCAGCGGCTACGTCGCCGAGATCGACTATACCCATGGCTACTACCGGGAGATCGCGCCGGGCCTGATCGATCTGGCCCTGCTGCTCAGCGGCCATGAACCGCCGAACCGCTCGGCGCTGCGCTATCTGGAGCTAGGCTACGGACAGGGCCTGTCGGCCAATATCCATGCCGCCGCCGTGGCCGGCGAGTTCTGGGGCGCGGACTTCAACCCCGCCCATGCCGCCAACGCCCAGTCCCTGGCCCGGATCACGCCGGCTCCGACGGCCGCTTCTTCGACGACAGCTTCGCCGATATGGCGGCGCGCGACGATCTGCCGAGTTTCGACTACATCGTCCTGCACGGCGTCTGGAGCTGGGTCAGCGACGACAACCGCCGCGCCATCGTCGAGATCATCCGCCGGCGGCTGAAGGTCGGCGGCACGGTCTATATGAGCTACAACACCCTGCCCGGCTGGGCGGTGGCCATGCCGCTGCGCCACATGATGACCTTGCACGCCGAGACCGTGGGCAGCGACGCCCAGGGCGTGGTCGGGCGGATCGACGCCTCGCTGGCCTTCGGCGCCAAGCTGGCGGAGGTCGAGGCGCGCTATTTCGCCGCCAATCCCACCGCCAAGAGCCGGCTGGACGCCATCGCCGGCCAGAACCGCAACTATGTCGCCCACGAGTATTTCAACCGCGACTGGGCGCCGATGTATTTCTCAGACGCCCATGAATGGCTGTCGGACGCCAAGCTTGGTTACGCCTGCCCGGCCGCCCTGCTCGACCAGATGGACGCCTTCAACCTTACCGCCCCGCAGCAGGAGATGCTGAACGCCATCCCCTACAGCGTGCTGCGCGAGACCGTGCGCGACTACATGCTCAACCAGCAGTTCCGACGCGACGTCTACACGCGGGGCGCGCGACGCCTGTCGCCGCTGGAGCGGCAGGAACGGATCTATGATTTGCGTATCGCCCTGACCGCCCAGGCCGACGACATGACGTTCGAAGCCGACGCGGGCCTCGGCAAGGTCAATCTCAAGGTCGAAATCTACAAGCCGATCGTCGAAGAGCTGGCGGCGGATGACGGCTCGCCCAAACGGATCGGCGATCTGGCCGAGCGCCCCAAGCTGGCCAGCCTGCCTCCCGGCGCCCTGGTCGAGGCGCTAGCGGTGCTGGTGGGCTCCGGGCGCGCGCACACCGCTCAGTCGGACGCCGAGATCGAGGCGGCCGAACCGCGTTGCCGGCGGCTCAACGCGGCCCTGATCGAGCGCGCCCGGGTGGGTGGCGATATCACCTGCCTGGCTTCGCCGGTGCTGGGCGGAGGGGTGAACGTCGGACGGTTCGAGCAGATGTTCCTGGCCGCCAATACGCGAGGCCTCAAGCGGCCGGCCGAGTGGGCCGTCGATGTCTGGGGCACCCTTGCCAAGCAGAACCAGGCGATCATCAAGGACGGGGAAATCCTCCAGGGCGCCGACAAGAACCTCGAGGAGCTGCGCGCCCAAGCGAGCGCCTTTCACGACAAGCGCCTTGGCCTTCTCCAGCGGCTGAAAGTCGCCGACTAGCTTTCATAAGGAGCCCGCGTGGCCCGTCTGTTCAACGCTTATGTCATCGTTCACTGGAGCGCGGCGGCCAAGCCGACCACGGGGACGGACTCCGTCTGGATCGGGGTGCTCAAGCGCGATGTGCGCTTTCGCTTGGCGTTCGAGGCGCACAATCCGCCGACACGGGCGGCCGCCGAAGCCCTGATCCTCTCGATCCTGGAGGACCGGGCCAAGCGCCGCGAACGGACCCTTATCGGTTTCGATTTTCCGCTCGGCCTGCCGCGCGGCCTGGCCGCCGGCCTGAAACTTCCCGGTGAGGCGCCGTGGCGCGCGGTCTGGGACCAGCTCGCTAAGATGGTCAAGGACAAGGCCGACAACACCAACAACCGCTTCGGCGTAGGTTCGGAGATCAACCGGCGCCTGACCGGCGGCCCGTTCCCCTTCTGGGGCTGCCCGCCCCGCGACACCCTGACCACCCTGCAGCCCAAGCGCGGACACGAGCATGGGCCTGGCGACATCCCGGAATTCCGCCACGCCGAGGTCGCCCTCAAGAGCGCCAACCCGGTCTGGAAGCTGTATTATAACGGCGCGGTCGGCGGCCAAGCGATCCTGGGCATTCCCATGGCCCGGCGGCTGAAGCTGGCGTTTGGCGAGACGATGGCGGTCTGGCCCTTCGAGACCGGCTGGAAGGCGCTCACCGAGGCTAGCCTGTCGGAAGTGGACGTGGTGGCCGCAGAGATTTCTCCCACCCTCGCCAAGGCTGTTCCGCTGCCGGGCGAGCTCAAGGACACCGCCCAGGTCCGGGCCTTGGCCGAGCACCTCGCCAAGCTCGATGAGACCGGCAAGCTCGGTGATCTCTTCGCGGCGCCCAAGAGCGTCGCCGCCAACCTCGTGACCGACGCCGAGCGCGAAGAAGGCTGGATCCTGGGCGCGTGAGGCCGCGATCCCTGATCGCGGTGGTGATCGGGCTCGCCCTAGTTGCGAGCGCGGCGCGGGCTGCCAACACCGCTCCGCTACCGGATCTCGTGCTCTATCGCGGGGCGACACTGATCGATGTGGCGAGCGGGACCGCCAGGGCCGACATGGCGATCCTCACCAAGGGCGAGCGGATCGTGGCCATCGGCGAGGCGGCCCAACTCGCCGTTCCGGCCGGGGCCAAGGTCGTGGATGTGTCGGGCCTCTACGTCACGCCCGGTCTTATCAACACCCACGAGCATCTGGCGACGCCGCCGAACCGGCCGTTCGCGCAGGCGATGATGCGCCGCGACGTCTATGGCGGGACGACCGCCGTACGCGACATGGCCGACGATCTGCGCCTGGTGGCCGATCTGGCGCGCGGCTCGCTGGTCGGCGAAATCCCCGGCCCGGACATCTACTTCGCCGCCCTGATGGCCGGCCCCGAGTTCTTCGACGATCCGCGCACCCACCAGACGACCATCGGCGCCATCGCCGGCCAGGTTCCGTGGATGCAGGCGGTCACGCCCCAGACCGATCTGCCGCTGGCGGTGGCGAGAGCCAAGGGCACCGGCGCGACGGCGATCAAGATCTACGCCGACCTGCCCGCCGATCTGGTCAGCGCCATCACCGCCGAGGCCCATCGCCAGGGCCTGCTGGTCTGGGCTCACGCGGCGGTCTTCCCCGCCTCCCCGGCTCAGGTGATCGACGCCGGCGCCGATGTGGTCTCCCACGTCTGCATGTTGGCTTATCAGGCCTCGCCGGTCATGCCCCGCGCTTATCACCATCGCGCGGCCGTGGACGAAGCGCTGTTCACGAGCGGCGACAATCCGGTGGTCGGCCAGCTCTTCAAGGATATGCGAGCCCGGGGCACGATCCTCGATGCGACCCTGCTCGTCTATGAGGAGATGACCAAGGAACACGCCGAGGATCCCAAGGGGCCGGCGCCCTATTGCAGCGAAACCCTGGCCGAGCGTCTGGCCAACCAGGCCTGGCGTGACGGGGTGATGATCTCGGCCGGCACCGACAGCTTCGCGCCTCAGCCCGATCCCTGGCCGGCCCTGCAGGATGAGATGCTTCTGATGCAGAACAAGGCCGGCATGAAGCCCGCCGACGTGGTTCGCGCCGCCACCCTGGTCGGGGCCATGACCGCGCACCTGCAGGACCAGATGGGGACGATCGAGCCGGGCAAGCTGGCCAATCTGGTGTTCGTCGCCCAGGATCCGCTCAAGGACGTGGCGGCGTTCAAGACCATCACCCTGACGGTCAAGCGAGGCGTGCTCTATTGGCGCAAGGACTACAAGCCGGTGACCCCGACCGAGATGACGAGCGACGAATGATCATCAATGCGCTGGGCGGCCTTGGAAATCCTAACCTGGCGCTGGCGCGGGAGAGCGGCCCGGCCGCCGACACCAGCCGGCCGGACGTGGACGCCCGGTCTCTCGCCGAGGCGCGCGCCTCCGGCCTCACCGCCGTCAACATCACCCTGGGCTATGTGGCCGGGCCGCGGGATCCCTTCGACTACACGCTCGAGACCCTCGGCGTATGGGATGAGATCGTGCGGCAAAATCCGGACGCCCTGATCAAGGTTGATCGCGCCGACGACATCGTTCGCGCCGAAAGCGAGGGCAAGATCGGGGTGATCTACGGCTTCCAGAACGCCGTGCAGGTGGGCGACGATCCGGCGCGGGTGGACGCCTTCGCCGAGCGCGGCGTTCGCGTCATCCAACTCACCTACAATCCAGCCAATGCGCTGGGCGACGGCTGCATGGCGCCAGAGAACCGGGGCCTGACGCCGCTCGGCCGCGAGGTGGTGGCGCGGCTCAACGCCGCCAAGATAATGGTCGATCTCTCTCACAGCGGCGAGGCGACCTGCCTTACGGCCATCGCCGCCTCCAAGGCGCCGATCTCGATCAACCATACCGGTTGCCGGGCCCTCACCGATCTTCCCCGCAACAAGACCGACGCCGAGTTGCGCGGCGTGGCCGAGAGCGGCGGCTTCGTCGGAATCTATTTCATGCCCTTCCTGAGGGCAGACGGTCAGGCCAGGGCCGAGGATGTGGTCGCCCACATCGATCACGCGGTGAGGGTCTGCGGCGAGGACCATGTGGGGCTGGGCGCCGACAACGATATCTCCGCCATCGACGACCTGACCGCCTACCAGGCCCATCTGGCCAGGGAAGTGGCGGACCGGGCCGCCGCCGGGATCGGGGCCAAAGGCGAGAGCGCCGACGCCTATCCGTTCGTCGTCGACCTGCGCGGGCCGGATCAATTCCGCAAGCTGGAGCGCCTGCTCGCCGCCAAGGGCTATTCCACCGGCCGGATCGAGAAGATCCTCGGCCTCAATTTTCTGCGCTTCGCCCGCGAGGTCTGGGGCTGAGCCCTATTCCGCCGCCTGCGTAAGCCCCGACTGACGCTCGTGCTTCAGCTTCTCGGCGACCAGGAACGCCAGCTCCAGGGCCTGTTCGCCGTTGAGGCGCGGGTCGCAGTGGGTGTGGTAGCGATCGGCGAGTTCGCCTTCGCGCAGGGCCCTCGCGCCGCCGACGCATTCGGTGACGTTCTGGCCGGTCATCTCCAGGTGAACGCCGCCCGGGTGTACGCCCTCGGCCTCGGCGATCTCGACGAAGCTCTTCACCTCGCTGAGGATTCGGTCGAACGGCCTTGTCTTGTAACCATTATTGGCGGTCAGGGTGTTGCCGTGCATCGGGTCGATGGCCCAGACCACCTGGCGGCCTTCGGCGCGCGTGGCCTGCATCAGCCTCGGCAACCGCGCGGCGATCTTGTCCGAACCGAACCGGCCATAGAGCGTCAGGCGACCCGGCTCATTGAGCGGATTGAGCGCATCGATCAGGGCCAGGAGCTCATCGGGCTCCAGGGTCGGGCCGACCTTGAGGCCGATCGGGTTGTTGATCCCGCGCATGAACTCGATGTGTGCGCCGTCCAGCTGGCGGGTGCGCTCGCCGATCCACAGAAGATGGGCCGAAACGTCGTACCAGTCGCCGGTGGTGGAATCGACGCGGGTCATGGCCTCCTCGAAGCCTAGCAGCAGGGCCTCGTGGCAGGTGAAGAACTCCACCCGGTGCAGATCGGGATGGCTCTGCGGCGTCACCCCGATGGCCTCCATGAAGGTCAGGGCCTCGGAGATCTTGTCGGTGAGTTCGCTGTAGCGGGCGCCCTGCGGGCTGTCGTCGACGAAGCCCAGGGTCCAGCGATGGATGTTGTGCAGGTCGGCGTAGCCGCCGCCGGCGAAGGCGCGCAGCAGATTGAGCGTCGAGGCCGACTGGGCGTAGGCGCGCAGCAACCGCTCCGGATCGGGCGTGCGGCTGGCGGCGTCGAACTCCATGCCGTTGATATTGTCGCCGCGATAGGACGGCAGGGTGACGCCATCGAGGGTCTCGGTGGGCGAGGAGCGCGGCTTGGCGAACTGGCCGGCCATGCGGCCCACCTTCACCACCGGCTTGCCGCCGGCGAAGGTCAGCACCACCGCCATCTGCAGGATCAGGCGGAAAGTGTCGCGGATGTTGTCGGCGGAAAATTCCTTGAAGCTCTCGGCGCAGTCGCCGCCCTGCAGCAGAAAGGCCTTGCCCGCGGCGACATCGGCCAGCAGGCCCTTGAGGCGCCGCGCCTCGCCGGCGAACACCAACGGCGGCATATGCGGCGAGCTCCGACTTCCACGCGGGCCACCGCCTGCGCATCGGGATAGTCGGTCGGGATATGCATGGCCGGCCTGGCTCTCCAGGACGCCGGCGTCCAACGCTCGCTCATCGCACTCGTCTTTAAAAGGAAGGGCGCGGGCTTAGCTCAAAGGCGGGGAAAAGGCAAAGCCGCTACAGCTCCATCGGCACATAGGGCTCGCGCATCGTCACCAGCTCCTCGGCGGCGGTGGGGTGGACGGCGCAGGTGTCGTCCCACTGGGCCTTGGTGGCGCCCATCTTGATGGCGATGGCGGCCATCTGGATGATCTCCGGCGCATCGGGGCCGACGATGTGGCAGCCGAGGATGCGATCGGTTTCGCCATCCACCACCAGCTTCATCAGCATCCGCTCGTCGCCGCCATAGAAGGTGCTCTTCATCGGGCGGAACACCGAGCGATAGATGACGATCTTGCGGCCGCCGTGGCGCGCATCGGCTTCGGAGAGGCCGACCGCTCCGACGGGCGGCTGGGAGAAGACGGCGCTGGCCACCATCTCGTGATCGAACTTTGTCGGCGTATCGCGAAACTCGGTGGCGGCGAAGGCGGCGGCCTCACGGATCGCGACGGGGGTGAGATTGATCCGATCGGTGACATCGCCCACCGCCCAGATGCTCTCGACATTGCTGCGGGAGAATTCGTCGACCTGCACCGCCCCGCGATCGTTGAGCGTCACGCCGGCCGCCTCAAGGCCCAGGCCCTCGGTGTAGGGCTCGCGGCCGGTGGCGAACATCACCACCTCGGTGGTCGACGGCGTGGCCGTCGGAAAGCTGGCTGACGACGCCCGCGGGGGTCTTTTCCAGGGAGGCGTGCGAGCACCCCAGGATCACCTTGATCCCGCTGGCGTTCGATCTCGCTGGCCAGGTGGCTGCGCACATCGTTGTCGAAGCCGCGCAGGATGTTGGGGCCGCGATAGAGCAAGCTTCGTTTCCACACCGAGGCCATTGAAAATGCCGGCGAACTCCACGGCGATGTAGCCACCGCCGACGATCAATATGCTTTTGGGCAGTTTCTCGAGATGGAAGGCTTCGTTGGAGGTGATGGCCAGCTCGACGCCCGGCAGATCGGCCGGAACGGTGGGCCGCCCGCCGGTGGCGACGAGGATCTTCCCGGCGGTGACGGTCTTATCCTGCCCGGCCAGAGCGAGGGTGTGGGCGTCCTTAATCGTCGCCCGCGCGCGGATGAGATCTGCGCCGGCGTTCTGCAGATTGGCGACATAGATCCCCGAGAGCCGGGCGATCTCGATATCCTTGCGCTCCAGGAATTTCTCCCAGTCGAAGCTCGGCTTGCCGACGCTCCAGCCGAAGCCCTCGGCGCTCTTGAAGTGGGAGGAAAACTCGCTGGCGTAGACCATGAACTTCTTGGGGATGCAGCCGCGGATCACGCAGGTGCCGCCAACGCGGTCCTCCTCGGCCACGGCCACCCTGGCGCCGCTCATGGCCGCGAGCCTGCCCGCGCGCACGCCGCCGGAGCCGGCGCCGATGACAAAGAGATCGTAGTCGTATCGGGCCACGAAGGCTCCTTCTCTTACGGATAAAGGGTGATCACGCCGTCGTCGGTTCCGATCAGGGCCCGCTCGGTCAGATCCAGAAAGAGACCATGATCGACCACGCCGGTCACGGCCTTCAGAGCGGTTCCGAGAGCGGGAGGATCGGCGATCGCCCCAAAATGGACGTCATAGATAAGGTTGCCGCCGTCGGTCCGCACCGGCGCGCCGTCCTTGAGGCGAAGACCCGGCGCCGCCTCGATTCCGAACGGCGCCAGGCGCGCGGCCATTCTAGCGGCCGTCTTGCCGTGCCCGAAAGCGACCACCTCGACCGGCAGGGGAAAGACAGAGCCGAAGGCGTGGCCGGTCTTGCTGGCGTCGGCGACGCAGACGCAGCGGCGCGAGGCGGTCCACACCAGCTTCTCACGCAGGAGGGCGGCGCCAGCGCCCTTGATCAGGGCCAGGCCCGGACCGATCTCGTCGGCGCCATCGACGGTGAGGTCGATGCGGTCCGCATCGTCGAGATCGATCACCACCATGCCCAGGGATCGCGCGAGATCGGCCGTGGCCACCGATGTGGGCACGCAGCGAATATCCAGGCCCCGCGCGGCCAGGGCGCGGACGAACCAGGCGGCCGTCGAGCCGGTGCCGAGGCCCACGACCATGCCGTCCTCGACCATGGCCGCGGCGGCCTCGCCGGCGGCGCGCTTCTGTTCGTCGGCGGTCATGGCTTGGCCCTTTCGCGACTCTTTCGCTCCCGGAACGCGGCGGCCCAGCCGGGCTTCTCCACCTGCGTTCCACGTCCCAGAGCCAGGGCGTCGGGGGCTACGTCCCTGGTGATCACCGAGCCCGAGCCGGTGTAGGCGCCGGCGCCGATGGTGACCGGCGCCACCAGGGCGCTGTTGGAGCCGATGAAGGCCCCCGCGCCTATCTGGGTGTTGAACTTGTCGAAGCCGTCGTAGTTGCAGAAGATCGTGCCGGCGCCGATGTTGGCGCCCGCCCCGACCTCGCCATCGCCCAGATAGCTGAGGTGATTGGCCTTGGCCCCGGCGCCCACCTTGACCTTCTTCACCTCGACGAAATTGCCGATGTGGGCGGCCTCGCCGATGTCGGCCCCGGGGCGCAGGCGGGCGTAGGGGCCAACCAGCGCCTGGCCGCGCACGATGGCCCCTTCCAAATGGCTAAAGGCGCGGATCACCGCACCGCTCTCCACCGTCACGCCCGGCGCGAACACGACATAGGGTTCGATCACGGCGCCGCCGGCGATCTTGCTATCCCAGGCCAGATGGACGGTATCGGGCGCGATCATGGTCACACCGGCCGCCATCAGGGCGGCCCGGCGCCCG
The DNA here is from genome assembly GCA_963817995.1 of uncultured Alphaproteobacteria bacterium. Lineage (GTDB taxonomy): Bacteria > Pseudomonadota > Alphaproteobacteria > Caulobacterales > Caulobacteraceae > Acaudatibacter. Next base: position 114,336 of record CAWFQJ010000004.1, on the reverse strand, counting down.
GCCTGGAACGCGGCCTCCACGGCGGCGAGATCGGCCTGGGAATTGACCCCGGCCACCTCCGCCTCGTCGGTGAAGGTCACGCTGACCTGATGAGCGGCCTCGACGGCGAGGCCCACCACATCGGTGAGATAGTATTCGCCCTTGGCGTTGTCGTTTCCCACCTGGTCCAGCAGGTTGAACAGCAGGCCGGAGTCGGCGGCGATGACGCCGGAGTTGCAGAGCCGGATGGAAAGCTCCTCGACCGTGGCGTCCTTGGCTTCGACGATGCGCGCCAGGCCGGTTTCGCTCAGCATCAGGAGGCGGCCATAGGCGCCCGGTTCGGCGGCCTCGAACCCGAGCACCGCCAGGCCATCATCCCGGGCCCGAAGCTCGAAGACCGTCTCGAGGGTTTGGGGCGTCAGCAGCGGCACGTCGGCGTAGGTGATGACCACGTCGCCCTCGAAGCTGGCGAGAGCGTTCTTGGCGGCAAGGACAGCATGGCCGGTGCCCAACGGCGGATCCTGGACGGCGACGGCCCCTCCCCCGAGCCGCGCCACGACATGGGCGCGAACCGCCGGCGAATGGGCGCCCACCACGACCACGATCCGTTCGCAGCCGAGCGTCAGGGCAGTGTCGATGGCGTGGTCGATCATGGCGCGGCCGCCGACCGGGTGCAGAACCTTGGGCATGGGCGATTTCATCCGCTCGCCCCTTCCGGCGGCGAGGATCACGGCGGCGCGAGCCGGTCGATCGTTCATGGGCGAATCCTACGGTGGCGCGGGCGTCTGCTTGCCATTGACTCGCCTTTAGCGAAAAAGACGAAGGGTATCGACCGGAGTTCGCCCTTGCCCCGTCCCCTCACCGACCTCGACGGCGCCGTGATCGTCTTCGACCTCGACGGCACCCTGGTGGATACGGCGCCCGATCTGGTGGGCACGCTCAACGTCCTCCTTGAACAGGAAGGCATAGCGCCACTGCCGCTGGCCGAGGCCAGGACGATGATCGGCGCCGGGGCCAGGGCCCTGATCGCCCGAGGCTTCGCCGCCGCCGGCGCGCCGCTTAGCGACGACAGGCTCGCGGGCCTGTTCGATCGTTTCATTGCGCATTATCTCGCGCATATCGCCGACGAGAGCCGGCCCTTTCCTGGGGTCGTACCGGCGCTCGACACCCTGTCGGGCGCGGGGGCGCGGCTCGCGGTCTGCACCAACAAGCGCACCGATCTTTCGGTGGCCCTGCTGGAGACCCTGGGTCTGGCCGACCGTTTCGCCGCCATCGTGGGCGCCGACGCCGCGCCCGCCGCCAAGCCCGACCCGCGCCACCTGATCACGGCGATCGAACGGGCCGGCGGAGAGGCGGGCCGCGCGGTCATGGTGGGCGATTCCGTCTCCGACGCCGGCGCCGCCAGGGCCGCCCACACGCCGCTGATCCTGGTCAGCTTCGGCTATACGGATATTCCGGCCAGGGACCTCGATCCCGACGTCCTGATCGATCATTTCGATGAACTGCCCAGCGCCTGCCAGCGCCTGCTCGCCGGCGCGACGCGCCCTTGCCCGGCCCCGGCCCAGCCGCTATAGGCCCATCCCTTCAAAGATTGGCCTTCCAAGACTGGCCGGATGCGTAGCTCAGCGGGAGAGCACCTCGTTCACACCGAGGGGGTCACAGGTTCAATCCCTGTCGCATCCACCAGCCAGTCCCGCCGCCGGGCGGCTGCCTATGCCAGAAGGCCGTTTGGTCGATGCGCCCCCGTGGCCCGCGGCGCCCAAGCACGACGGTTCGCGCTGATGCAAAAAGGCATCCCTGAGCCACCTATCGGCGCGACACGATCTTAGTGCTTCACCGCTTCGGTCGCCGGTGATACATGCCGCGCCGTTATGAGCTCGAACCCAACCATAGTCCGACAGACCCCCGCGCTCGCGGGTCGTCTAACGGTAGGACAGCCGCCTTTGAAGCGGCATATGGGCGTTCGAGTCGCTCCCCGCGAACCAATCCCCGCGAGCTTTACCACCCCTCGCGATTGACGGGCGGCGCGAGCCACCCGCCCTCGCGTGGGTAGCTCAGCGGTAGAGCGGGAGGTTGAAGACCTCCGCGTCGGCGGTTCGATCCCGTCTCCACGCACCACCATCCCAGCCATATCGGCTCAACCACGCTCGAAAGGAGCGTTCCATGCAAGTTTTCCAAGGCGCCAAGGGCGGACTGATCAAGGCCTGGATCGACGGGGTCCAAGTCGAGAACTCAGGCGCGCGCTCAACTCGACAACATCGCGGCGATGCCGTTCGTCCACAAGCACGTCGCCATCATGCCCGATGTGCACTGGGGCATGGGCGCGACGGTGGGTTCGGTGATCCCCACCAAGGGGGCCATCATCCCGGCGGCCGTTGGTGTCGACATCGGGTGCGGCATGGCGGCCCAGCGCACGACGCTGAAGGCGAGCGATCTGCCCGACAACCTCCATCACCTGCGCACGGCGATTGAGGATCGCATTCCGCACGGCCGCACCGACAATGGCGGCGTGAACGACCGCGGCGCGTGGCGCGAGTTGCCCACTGCAAACGCGGAGGCCTTCGGCGCCCACGCCGAGGCTCTGGCCAAGATCGCGGCCAAGCACCCGAAGATCGCCCAGGCGGCGCAGCGGGCGCCGGCGCACGCCGGTACGCTTGGGACGGGCAACCACTTCATCGAGGTCTGTCTCGACGAGGAGGACCGTGTCTGGATCATGCTGCACTCCGGCTCGCGCGGGATCGGCAACCGGATCGGGACCTATTTCATCGAGCAGGCCAAGGCCGAGATGAAGCGTTGGTTCATTAACCTGCCGGATCAAGATCTTGCCTATGTCGTCCAGGGCTCTGAGCTGTTCGACGACTATTGGGAGGCGCTAGGCTGGGCGCAGGGGTTCGCGCGCACCAACCGCGACCTGATGATGACCGCTGCTCTGCAAGCCTTGTCGGTGGCCGTGCCGAAGCCGTTCGTCTGCGATTGCGAGGCGGTGAACTGCCACCACAACTATGTCGCCTGGGAACGTCACTTCGGCGACCATGTCATGGTGACTCGCAAGGGCGCGGTGAAGGTGACGCCGGACACACTCGGCATCATTCCAGGCTCGATGGGCGCCAAGTCGTTCATCGTGCGCGGCAAGACTGGCGAGGCGGCGATGCAGGCGCTGAACTCCTGCTCGCATGGCGCCGGCCGGGCGATGAGCCGGGGCGAGGCCAAGCGTCGATTCACCCTGGCCGATCACGCGGCGGCCGTGGCCGGTGTGGAATGCCGTGTGGACGCCGACGTGATCGACGAAACGCCGATGGCCTACAAGGACATCGACGCCGTGATGGCCGCCCAGGCCGATCATGTCGAGATCGTCCACACGTTGAAGCAGGTTGTGTGCGTAAAGGGGTGACGCCTCCGCGCATGTTTGACAGGCTAGTCGGCGAAGGGGGCGGTGTCCTGTTTGCACACCGTCCCCTTTGGCGGCAGCGTCCCGTCGATGAAATAGGCGCTGACATAGGCGTCGGCGCAGGTGCTGGGGACGGCGGCGTCGGCATGGCCGTAGCCTTCGATCGTGAGCAGGCGTGCATTGGCCAGGGTCTTGGCCATGGTGACCGCCTCGCTATAGGGCGTGGCCGGATCGAAGGTGTTGTTGATGACCAGGATCGGGCTGGCGGTGGGCTTGTTCCACGGGCCGTTGTATGGCGCCGCCGCCTTGGCCGGCCACTGGGCGCACTCCTCGTCGCGCCAGACCCAGTATGGCCCGACGGCCCCGGCGCTCTTCGCGGCCTGATCGGCCAGGGCGAAATAGGCATTGGGATCACGCGGGTTCGGGGCTTCGGCGCATACGACGGCGAGCAGTTGCGTCGCCTGCTGACCCCCGGGACTGCCCGGGAACGGCGGATAGCGGTAGGGGTTGTCGCTCCTCACCCAGGCGCCCTGGAGCAGCTTGCCAAGCCAATCCCAATCGAAGCCGATGAACCCGGGCGAGACTTCGTAGAGGGAGACGATCGTCAGGGTGACGACCAAGTCATAGTCGTACTTCACCCCGCCCGCGGTGACCGGGGCGTAGCGGAGGTTATCCAACAGGCGGCGCCACTTGGCCTTCGTGGCCGCCGCCGAGCCGGCCGAGAACGCGCACTGGCGAACGGAGACCTGGCCGCAGCGTTCGAGGAAGGCGTTCAAGGTATCGGCCGTGCCTTGCTCGACGCCTTGGCGCAGAGAGGTGTCGAGGGCTGGGTTCTCCTTGCCGAGGTTCGTGTAACCGATGGGTTCGTCGTTACCCAGCAGCACCATGGCGCGCACCTTGTCCGGGAACAGGTTGGCGTACACCGAGCCCAGGAGGGTGCCGTAGGAATTGCCCTGATAGCTCAGCATCTGATCGCCAACGGCGCGCCGCAGCAAATCCAGGTCACGGGCGGTGTCGGCCGTCGATACGTGCGAGAGCAGATAGGCGGTGTCGCTTTTGGCGCACTGCTGGCCGATATAGGCCCAGCCCGCGATCCAGGCCTGCTGCTGCGCCAGGGTCACAGGGATTCCCAGGGCAAGCTTGGCGATTTCCTTCGCCTCGTCCCGCAGGTCGGCGAAGCACTGCACCGAAGTGCTGGCGCCGACGCCGCGCGGATCCCAGCTGATGATATCGAAGCGCCGGCGCACCGCCGTGGGGAACATCACCGGCACGGTGGCGATCGGTTGATTGAGATAGAGAGGCAGAACGATAGTGCCTCGACCCCCGGGGCCTCCGGGATTGAAAAAGAGCGAGCCGATGCGGTGAGCCGGATCGGTCGCCCTATGGCGGATCAGAGCGAGGGTGATGGTCTTGCCTAGTGGCTGGGCGTAATCCAGCGGAACCTGCGCCGTCGCGCAGTCGAAGCCTGCCTGACCCGGTTCGGCGCACGGCTTCCAGCGCAGCGTCGGCGAGGGCGCGGAGGCCCACACCTGGGCGGCGGCGTCGGCGCGCTGGGGAAACATCAAACCCGCCGCGATCACCCCAACGATCGCGGTCAACAGCAATCGAGACCGCATGGGGCGCCGACGGCCGGCGGACTGAGGCAGGGGGGCCATAAGGTCTATTTTGTCCTCGTGAGCGCTCGCCGCTTCATGGCCGGCGATGCGAGTTCGCGCCAACGGCGGCAAAGGTAGACGCCCTCTAAGCTCTCCTCGCGCTTTTTGGAAGAATGCGGCTCGGCAACAGCCCCTACCGCCCCTCGAACACCGGTTTGCGCTTCTCGAAGAAGGCCTTGCGGGCCTCCTTGGCGTCCTCGCTGGAGAAGGCCATGCGGATGTTCGAGACTTCGTATCGGAGCTGCTGCTCCATGTCGGTGCTCTCCATCGAGCGGGCCATGCCGCGCTTGAGAAGGCGCAGCGTGATCGGCGACCACTGGCAGAGCTCCTGGCAATAGGCGGCCAGGCGCGCGGAGAATCCAGTTTCGTCGACGACCTCGCCGGCCATGCCCCACGCGACCGCCTCCGCGCCGGTGAGGGTGCGGTTTTCCATCATGAAGCGCATGGCGCGCTCATAGCCCATGGCTTGAGGCAAGGTGATGGTGAGGCCCGCGTCGGGTGAGCCGCCGATACGGGTATAGCCGGCCATCAGCCGCGCGCTGCGAGCGATGAGCCGAACGTCCGTGGCCATGGCGAGGCCAAGACCCGCGCCGACGGCGACGCCGTTGATCCCGCCCACCACGGGCTTGTCGCAGCGCTTGCGGATGGCGAGCAGGAACTGGCCGACCCAGCTTATGTCGTCGAGCTGAGCCGACTGGGCGGAAAGCGGCGAGAACCGGTCGCCTCCGGAAAGATCGAGGCCGGCGCAGAAGGCGTCGCCGCTGCCGGTGAGGGCGACGACCCATACGTTATCGTCCCGCGCCGCGTCCTCCACGGCGCCGACCACGCCCCAGGCCAGAGCGTTGCTGAGCGCGTTCTTCTTGTCCGGCCGGTTGAGGGTGATGGTGCGGACGTGGCCTTCATCGGCGATCGTCACAATGTCGGACACGGCGTTCTCCCTTGGCGCTTTTTTGGTCATGATATCTCCGCGCGCGGAGCATGGCGAGATCGCGCCAGAGTGACCCGCGAGATCAAGCCGCCTTCACGACTCCATAGATCGTGTGACTCCAGAGATCCTGAAGCGTGGCGATCGCCTTCAGGGAATCGCGTCGGCCGCCGTGGCCCAGCCGCGTCCTGAGGTAGGCGGTGGTGGCGATCACCAATACGGCGGCGATCTCTTCGAAATCCATGAGCCGGACGCGGCCCGCCTTGTGCTCGCGGACCAGAATCCCCTTCAGCACATCCTGGTATATCGCCATCATGTCGGCGAAGGTCTTCGCGACTTGCGGGCTCTCGACGGCGGCGTCCATGATGGCGCTCATCATCTGGCCACGCACGGCCCAGAGGTTGACCGTATCGGTCAGAAAGGTGTGCAGCGCGTCGGCCGGCGCCGTCGTCTCGGCGCTCCAGATCTCCACGTAGCTCAGGACTTCATCGCGAACGCCCGCCACCAATTCGTCGACGACGGCGTAAATGTCCTTGAAATAGACGTAGAAGGCCGAACGGCCGATCTTGGTGTGCTCCATCAGGTCGCCGATGGAGATTTCCCGGAACGGTTGACGATGGAGCAGATAGGCGGCGGCATCGAGAATCTCCCGCCTGGCGACCTCCGGCGGGCGCCGGCTCACACGTTTGGCGGATCGCGCGCGAGGTCGAGGCTTGGTCTTTACGCCGGACATCACGGTTTAAGCCCGCGAAGGGTGCGCCACGACGCACACGTCGTCATTCACTTCACCTCACCGTCCTCTGGTCGGGATCGGTTCCCCCTTCCCGCGCCAGCCCTGCGGCCAGCTTGGATGGGGGATTAGGCGCGGTCAAGTGACGCCAGAGGTGGGGACCGGCGGACTTGAGAAAAATCCAAACGATCTTAATCGCCTCGGTTTCGACAGACCGTCATTAGCGTGACCCGCTTCAAGCGGCGCCAGACTTGATGAACCCGCACGCGGTCAGCGAGAGCTTCCGGCCGCGCTCGGCATAGGTTTAGAAAGTCCAGGCACCGGCCGGAGGGGACCCCGCCGGCCGGGTTTGGCTAGCTATTGCTGCGGCGAGCTCGACGATCCGCCGCTGGACGAAGTGTCCATAGAGGCCTTGCTCACCATGATCATCACCGCCACGCGCCGGTTCTTCGCGCCGCCCATGTCGTCGGTATCCTGCGGGAGGTCCGAGCCGACGCCGGTGGCCGACATGATCTTGTTGCCGGGAACGTTACAATTGGTCAGCAGATAAGCCGTCACGGCGCTGGCCCTTTGATCGCTCAGACGTTGATTGACAGCGGCGCTGCCGGTGGAGTTGGTGTGGCCCACGACGCGGAAGAGACCGCTCGGTATCGCCATGCCTTGAGCGGCGATAGCCTGGAGGCTCTCCTTGCCGGCCGCGTTGATCGCCGCACTGCCGGTCGCGAAATAGACCCGGGTGATACCCTGTTGAACGAACTGGCCGACTTCGCTGAGGCGCTTCTCGTTCTGTGCCTGCTGGGCCCTGAACGTCGCCTTCGCCGCCTCGGTGCCGGCCTGAACAGCCTGGGCCGTCTTCAGGTCGCCCGGCTTGAAGGTTATGCTGGCGGCGTCAACCTCGGAGCCATTGGTGATGGTGTCGATATTGACCGCGAGCCCAGGAATGAGGTCCGTCGGCGGATGATCCTCCCTGCGTATGCCCAGAGCGCCGGCCACCGCCTGGATCTTGGTGGCGTCGGTCAGGGTCACGGTGGTGTTGGCGCCACCAGCCTGGACCACGAGTTGCTGACCAGTGTGGGAGATGATGTTGCCCTGAATGGAGCCGGTGGCTTGAGCCAGCGCACCGTTCGGCGCGACGAGCAGCAGGGCGCCGACAGCGCCAAGCCCGGCCAATCTGGTAAATCTCGAATTCATCGTTTCTGATTCCTGGGTTGAAGGTTTGTTCTGAGCCAAGCGAACCTCATTCGCGAGACGGTCGCCTCGGTCCGCGGCGCGCAACGTCGCCAAAGTTGTCGCAAAAATACGGTTTCGCCCCCTTGGCATGCGAAACATCACCTTAGCGCCGCCGAGGCCAGCTGTGAATTGATCTCGTAAAAATGAACCCGCAATATTTGGAACGGTTCACCGACCATGATCCCACCGAGCGCGGCCGCCTCGACCGGCCTGCAGATTCATCACGCCGAGGGCGCGATTCTCACCGGCCTGATCTATCTCGATCCCGAGGACGAAGCGCTTCACCGGCGCCTGGGCATGGCGGCGGCCCCGCTGAACGCGCTCTTCGGCTAAGCGCCGACCCCTGGATCAGGGGCGCCGAGACAGCCTAATCAGTCGTTGCGGTAGGCGGCGGCGCGAGAGAAACTCCGGGCCTGGGGAGCCATCGCTCCAGGAGATCGCCGATGCCGCTCAAGGGCCTGGACCATGTGACCGTAAATTGCGCCGATCTCGCGCGTTCACGAGCCTTCTACGCCCAGGTGCTGGGCCTGATCGACGGCAAACGGCCGCCCTTCCCTTTTCCGGGCGCATGGCTTTACGCTGGCGATCGACCCGTGGTCCATCTGGTGGGAGACGCGAAGGGCGGCCCAACCGGCAGTTTTGACCATGTCGCCTTCGAGGCCAGCGATTTTCCCGCCGTGCGCCACCGGCTCGTGACCTTAGGCATCGAATTCCAGGAAAACACCTTCGCGGCGGCCGGCCTGACCCAGATATTCCTTCGCGATCCCGACGGGGTGAAGCTGGAACTCAACTTCCGCGACTAGGATCAGCAAGTTCCGCGATGCGCGCCGTCAGGTCGTCGAGGTTTTGGCCCAGCTGTTCGAGGCTAAATGTGAGGCCAAACAGGCGCGCGACATCTTCATCGGATAGAGCGCGGGCCAAGCCCGAGGCGCGCAGATCGGCCACGGCGGCGGCGAAACCGGCCAGCGCCTCCCGCTCCGGCGCTGTCGACGGCGGTGGGTGGGTTTGCTCGATGGCCGCCGCGCTCTCGCGCAGAAACCGCGCCATGGCGTCGGCCGTCGCCGTCGCTGGCCTCGTCAGGCGCTCGCGGATCGGGCCGGGAAGAGGGTTCCGGGTCGAACGCCCGATGGCCGCCAAGTCGTGTCGCAGACGTCTCAAGGTCCGACAAAGCGGCGTCGGGTCGGACCCGGCGATCAGGGTTATGACGCGCTCGCGGCGGCTCTCGTCGGCGGCGACCTCGGCCTTGGCGATCTCCGCCCTGATCTTCGCGTGGAGCGCTTCGACGCGCGCCTGATCGGCGCCGTTCGCCAGGCCGTTCATCAGCAGAATGAGAAGCTCGGCCATCGTTTCCAGAGCGGCGGCGGTCGCCGCCCGCACGGCTTGTCGCGAGCCACCCGGGGCCAGAACCGCGGCCACGAGCACCGCTACGATGCTGCCAAGACCCACCTCCAGCATCCGCTGGACCGCGGCATAGACCGGGCCGTGGGCCTGACTGGTGGGAGTGAGGATGAGAATGATGGCGGTGACCGGCGCGACGCGCCAGGCGGGATTGAACGCCATGGCCACCGCCAGCGGCGTCACCGCGATCGTGAGCGCGAGACCAAGGCTGAGAACGCCGGCATGGGGAATGGCGAGGCAGACACAAACGCCCCAGACCGCCCCGCCCAGCGAGCCCATCAGCCGGTCGGTGGTGGCCTTGATCGAGCCGCCGACGCTCGACTGCATCACGATCACCGCGGTCAGCACCGCCCAATACCCTTGAGCCAGACCCAGCAAATGGGCGATGGCGAAGGTGAGCAGGCAGGCCAGGACGATGCGCAGGCTCAGAAGCAGTCGGGGGCGATGTCGGCTAACCCACCGCCGCACTGGGCCGGCCGCGCCGGGATCGGCGATGCTCATGCGCACCGGGCTGGTTGTAGCCGGACCGCGAATAGGCGAACATCGCCTTGAGGCGGCACGCCCCTTGGAGAGTGAAGATGAGCCATGGTGACGAATCGCCGGTCGCGAAGGCCGGCCACGGCGCGGACCATCATGAGCGGCGGCGCAAGGTGGTCTCCGGCCTGCGCCTTGAGATCGAGAAGATCGTCGCCAGGATTCTCTTTCTGTGGGTCATGTTCGGCCTGTTCGAGCTTTTGCATACCGTCATCCTGGTCAGGCAGAATATCGACTACACCGCCCACGGCGTGGCCCTGTTCAACGCCATCGTGATGTCGAAGGTGCTGTTGATCGCCGAGGACATGAACTTCGCCAGCCGGTTTCATGAGAGCCGCCTGATCTATTCCATCATCTACAAATCGGCCATGTTCTCGGTGCTGTTCATGGTGGTCCATTTGGCCGAAGAGACGATCAAGGGCCTGATCGGGGGCCATGGCCTGATGGGCAGCCTGCCGCATATCGATCACGTCTCGGTGGTGCTGTGCACGGCGGCGATACTGTTCATCGCGCTCCTTCCTTATTTCGCCTTCCGCGAGGTCGGGCGGGTGATCGGACAGGACAAGCTGTGGGCCATCATTCTGAAGGAGAGACGGCCCTTGCCGGTGCAAGAAGCTTAGCCAGAGCCGTTCCTTGACCGTCACCGCCCCGGCCGGCGACGCCGGGCCCAAGCTCAGCTTCACCACCAAGATCTTCTATGGCCTCGGTTCGGTGGCCTTTGGGGTGAAGGACAACGGCTTCAGCTATCTCTTGCTGTTGTTCTACAATCAGGTTGTCGGGCTTTCGGCGCCGATGGTCGGCCTGGCGATCCTGATCGCCATGCTATTCGACGCGTTTCTCGATCCCATCGTCGGCCAGATCTCCGACAACTGGCGATCGCGCCTCGGCCGCCGGCATCCGTTCATGTACGCCTCGGCCCTGCCGGTGGCGATCTCGTATCTCGCCCTGTGGAACCCGCCGCACTGGAGTCACGGCCAGCTATTCTTCTATCTGATCGGCATCGCGATCGTCATCCGCACCTTCATCACCTTCTATGAGGTGCCAAGCTCGGCCCTGGCCGCCGAACTGAGCCAGGGCTATGACGAGCGCACGGTGCTGCTCAGCTATCGCTATTTCTTCGCCTGGGTCGGCGGCCTCGCCCTTTACCTGGTGACCTTCAGCTTCCTGCTCGTGCCTGACGCCAATCACTCGGTGGGCCAGATCAATCCGGTCGGCTTCATCCGCTATGGCATGCTGGCGGCGGCGATCATGTTCGCCGCCATCCTCGTTTCGGCGGCCGGCACGCAGCGCCAGGTGCGCGGCTTCCGCGTCCCGCCCCAACGCCACCTCTCGCTAGTCGACCAGGCGCGGGAGATGATGGCCACATGGTCCAACCGCTCATTCCTCTTTCTCACCCTTTCGGGCCTGGCGACGTCCATGGCGACCGGGCTCTCGGCGTCGATGAACATCTATTTCAACACCTATTTCTGGGAATTCACCTCGAGCCAGATCGCCACCCTGGTGATGGGCGTGTTCGCTTCGGCCTTCATCGCCCTCTTCGCCGCCGCGCCTCTCTCTCGACGGTTCGGCAAGCGCGCCACGGCCATGGCGTTGATTGTGCTCTCGGTGACTATCGGCCTGACGCCCATGCTGCTTCGCGTGGCCGGCGTCCTGCCCCCCAACCACTCGCCGGCGCTGTTCGCCATCATCTTCGGCCAGTCCATCGTCTCCACGGCGCTGGGCATCGCCGCCTCGACCATGGTCTCGGCCATGATCGCCGATGTCGTGGAAGACGGCGAGCTGAAGACCGGCCGCCGCGCCGAAGGGCTGTTCTTCTCGGCCTCGAGCCTGGTGGCCAAGGCGGTCTCGGGCGTGGGCATCTTCGCCGCCAGCGGCATTCTTGCCCTGATTCAGTTCCCCGCCAGCGCCAAGCCTGGGCACGTGTCGCCCGAGGTGATCCGCCATATGGCTCTGGTCTACGCCCCCGTATTGCTGCTGCTCTACGCCATCGGTCTGGTCCTGATGACCGGCTACAAGATCACCCGGGCCAGCCACGCGGAAACGCTGGTGCTTCTGGCCGCCGAGGCCGAGCGCGTCGCCGAAGGCGTGTGACACCCAGCCTCAGGCTTCGGGGTTCTCCGGCGCCGCGAGACGCGCCAGTCGCCGATTGGCGGCGACCAGCCCGCGAACGGCGAAACCGATCATGCCCAGACCGATGATCAACAGCGCCCACACCCCTGGCTCCGGAAGATGGGATATGCGGCTCCCCAGATTTTGAGCGCCGACAGATCCGGGCGCGGCCTTGGCGGGATCAGCCGCGTTCTGGGCAGCCGGGGGGGCAATCGCCTCGGGCATGATCTGGACCGAAGGGTCCTGAGAGGCGTCGACACTGGGGGTAAGCGCGCCATTCTTGATCACGGCAATAGAGGTGAAGGAGGAGGTCCCGTCGCTGTTTCCAGGCGGCTGCCACACGCCAGGAGCAGATGGCTCGGCCTGCAGCGTGGTCACGCCGCCGGTCGCGCGATCGGCGCTCGTGCGCGCGCCGACGGCGCCAGCGGCTATCAAGGCACTGAGGGTGGCGGCGGCGATAAGTCGCTTCGACACGGCCAGCCCTCCTTCCCTGTCAGTTACGTAGCGGCAATCCCGAATCTTACCATGTAGGGACGAGGGCGCCCAAGTTTTATGGTTGAAATGGGGCGAACGCTGACGCCGTGTCTCGGCGAACGCCGCCTACTGGACCTGCGCTAGCGCTGCTTCGGCGCGGGCGAAAAGCGCCGGATCGATCGCCTGTCCCGAAGCCGCGGCGTTCTCTTCCACCTGCTGCGGCCGGCTGGCGCCGATGATCGCCGAGGCGACATTGGGTTCGCGCAGCACCCAGGCCAGCGCGAACTGCGTCAGGCTGACGCCGGCCTCAGCGGCGATCGGCTTGAGGTTCTGAACGGCCGTCAGGGTGGCCGGAGCCATCAGACGTTTGATGAAGCCGCCCATGGCCTCGCTGCCGGCGCGAGAGTCGGCTGGCGGCGGCGCATCGGGCGAATATTTGCCTGTCAGCACGCCCTGGGCCAGCGGCGACCAGACGATCTGGGAGATGCCGTTCTCGGCACACAGCGGAATGATGTCTTCTTCCGGCTTGCGCCAGAGCAGCGAATATTGCGGCTGACTGGAGACGAATTTGGCCACGCCGGCCATGGCCACCGCCTCGCGGACCTTGTCGGCCGGCCACTCGGAAAAGCCGATATAACGGACCTTGCCGGATTTCACCGCCTCGGTGAGAGCGCCCATGGTCTCTTCAAGGGGCGTCGCCTCGTCGTAGCGGTGGCACTGATAGAGATCGACCGTGTCAATGCGCAACCGCTTGAGGGACGCGTCAAGCTGCTTGGCGATCTGTACTTTCGAGAGCCCCCGATCGGTGTCGCTCATGGGAAAGAAGACCTTGGTGGCCATCACATAGGAATCGCGCGGGACCCCGGCCAAGGTCTCGCCGAGGAAGGTCTCGGCGGCGCCGCGGCCATAGACATTGGCCGTGTCGATGAAATTGATGCCCAGATCGAAGGCCCGCTTGACGCAGGCCGCCGCCGCGTCTCGCTCCACCCCGACACCATAGGTGAGCCAGGAGCCGAGCGAGATTTCCGAGACCTGAAGGTCGCTGGAACCGAGTTGGCGGTATTTCATATGAGCGTTTCCACAGGTTGCGGCCAAATCGGCCAAGTTTCTTTCGCAGATGGCGACCGCAAGGCCACCAGACAAGGACGCCAAGCGAACCTTATACGGAAAGGACGCGGGCGATCACCCGGCGATAAATTCGCGCAATCTCATCGCGATGGTGATGCCGGCCGCCGGTGACAACCTTCCGGCCATGTCGCCAGACGCCGTCCACCGCGCCGTCGCGGGCGGCGAAAATCCAGGCGTCGAGGATACTGTCGCCGCTTGCGCCCGCCATGGCCGGATGATCGGCGTTGAGCGACATCAGGTCCAGGGAGGCTCCCACCGCCAGGCCCGCGAGCTTCAGGCCGAGGGCCTGGGCGCCGCCCGCCAGGGCGCCGGAGAACAAGGTTCCGCCCACCGACGGCCGGGCCTTCGAGCCGAGCAGGCCCCGGGCCCGTTTCGCCAGTCTCTGGCCGTACTCCAGGGTGCGCAGTTCCTCGGCGGCGTCGATCAGCACATTGGAATCGCTGCCGACGCCGAAGCGACCGCCCGCGCCCAGGAACGCTTGAGCGGGAAAGAGGCCGTCGCCGAGATTGGCCTCGGTGATCGGGCAAAGGCCGGCGACCGCGCCGCTGGCGGCGAGACCTTCGGTCTCCTCGGGCGACATGTGGGTGGCGTGCACCATGCACCAGCGGTCGTCGACCTCGGCATGATCGAGCAGCCACGCCACCGGACGCTGGCCGGACCAGGCCAAGCAGCCCTCCACCTCACGTATCTGCTCGGCGATGTGGATGTGGATAGGCCCCTCCGCCGCCAGCGGGATGATCGCCGCCAATTCCTCCGGCGTCGCCGCGCGCAGGCTATGGGGCGCGAGGCCGACGACGGCGTCAGCAAGGCCGCTAACCGCGACGCGGCTGGCTTCGAGCAGGCGGGCGAAGCTCTCCGGCGAATGGATGAACCGCCTCTGGGCCTCGCCGGGCGACGCGCCGCCGAAGTCGCCATGCGCATAGAACACCGGCAGCAGGGTGAGGCCGATCCCGGTGGAAGCCGCGGCTGCGGCGATGCTCGCCGCCATTTCGGCCGGATCGGCATAGGGCGCGCCGGCGGGATCATGGTGGAGATAGTGGAATTCGCCGACGCGCGTGAAGCCGCTCTCCAGCATCTCGACATAGGCCTGGGCCGCGATCGCCTCGACTTCGTCCGGATCCAGACGATCGACGAAGCGGTACATGATCTCGCGCCATGACCAGAAATCATCGCCTTCACGGCCGCCGGTCTCGGCCAGTCCCGCCATGCCGCGCTGAAAGGCATGGCTATGGAGATTAGGAAGGCCCGGTACGGCGATCGCGCCTCGCTCGTCGCCCGGGTCAGCGACCCGATCCGGTGAGACGTCGGTGATTACGCCATCGGCATGTTCGATCCTGACCGAACGAGCCCAGCCCTCCGGCAGCAACGCGGTTTCGAACCAGAGAGATGTCATCGCCCGCTTGTTTCCAGAGCCCATGGGGAGACAGCCTGACCGATATCAGGTCTAAACACATCCCTTGTTTGGCCAGGCATGGCCACCAGGAGCGAGGCTGCGAGAGATTCATGCGCTGCGACAGGGTTTGGCGGAACGCCCGTTTGGCGACCATGGCGCCGAGCCTCGCCGGATTGGGCGAGATCGCCGATGGGCTGATCGCCTGCGCCGATGGGCGAATTCTCTACGCCGGTCCGACGGGCGAGGCGCCGCCTCTTGAGCCAGCGGCCTCGATCGACTGCGACGGCCGCTGGATCACGCCCGGCCTCATCGATTGCCACACCCATCTGGTTTATGGCGGCGATCGCGCCGAGGAGTTCGAGTTGCGCCTGGCCGGCGCTTCCTACGAGGAGATCGCGCGCGCGGGCGGCGGGATCGTCTCGACCATGGCCGCGACCCGCGCCGCGAGCGAGGAAGACCTGATCGCCACCGCCCTGCCCCGCCTGGACGCCCTGATCGCCGAGGGCGCCACCACCGTGGAGGTGAAGTCCGGCTATGGCTTGGATCTGGCCGCCGAGATGAAACAGCTGCGCGCGGCGCGCGCGCTGGGAAACCGGCGCCCAGTCTCGATCCGGACCACCTTCCTGGGCGCCCACGCCACACCGCCCGAATATGCCGACGCCACCAGCGGCTATGTCGATCTGATCTGCCGCGACATGATCCCGGCGATCGCCGCGGCGGGGCTGGCTGACGCGGTAGACGCCTTTTGCGAGACCATAGGCTTTTCCGTCCTTCAGGTGCGCCGGGTGTTCGAGACCGCCCGCAACCACGGCCTGCCGGTCAAGATCCATGCCGAGCAGCTTTCCAATCGGCACGGCGCCGCGCTCGCCGCCGCCTTTTCCGCCCTATCGGCCGATCACCTCGAATATCTGGACGAAGAAGGCGCGAACGCCATGGCGCGCGCGGGGACGGTCGCCACCCTCTTGCCGGGGGCCTATTATTTCGTGCGTGAGACCAGGCTGCCACCGATCGAGACCCTACGCATGAGGAAAATACCCATCGCCATCGCCACCGACTCCAACCCCGGCACCTCGCCCCTCACCTCCCTTCTGCTGACGATGAACATGGCGGCGACCCTCTTTCGGCTGACGGTGGAGGAGTGCCTGATCGGCGTCACCCGCAACGCCGCGCGAGCGCTAGGACTGGCCGACGAGGTCGGGACGCTGGAGGCGGGAAAGCGATGCGATCTCGCCATATGGGATATCGAACGGCCGGCCCAACTGGTCTACCGCATCGGCCTTAATCCGCTTCATGCGCGGGTGTGGGGGGGTGCGTGAGCGAGGCGGTTCTCACTCCCGGCGCGGTTTCACTCGCGCGGTGGCGCGACATCTGGCGAGGCGCGAGCCCGCGCCTCGATCCGGCGGCCGCGGGGCCGATCGCGGAGGGCGAGCGGGCGGTGGAGCGCATTCTCGCCAAGGGCGAGCCGATCTATGGGATCAACACCGGCTTTGGCAAACTGGCCAGCGTGCGGATCGACGCGGCCGATCTCGAGCAGCTCCAGCGCAATATCGTTCTTTCCCACGCCGCCGGCGTCGGCGAGCCGATGCCGACGCCGATCGCGCGGCTGATGATGGCGCTCAAACTCGCGAGCCTGGGCCACGGCGCCTCCGGCGTGCGTCCCGCGACCACCGCACTTCTCCAAGCCATGCTCGAGCGCGGCCTGACGCCGGTGATACCCAGTCAAGGCTCGGTCGGGCGCCTCGGGCGACCTGGCCCCCCTTTCCCACATGGCCGCGGCCATGATCGGAGTCGGCGAGATCAGGGTGGGCGAGACCGCGGTTCCGGCCACCTCGGCTCTCGCTGGCGCCGGGCTTTCGCCGCTTTGCCTCGGCCCCAAGGAAGGCCTGGCCTTGCTGAACGGCACCCAGTTCTCCACCGCCAACGCCTTGGCGGCCCTCTTCGAGGCCGAGCGGCTCTTTCGATCGGCCCTGGTCACGGGAGCCCTGGCGACCGAGGCGGCGCGAGGGTCTGACACGCCGTTCGATCCGCGCATCCACGCCTTGCGCGGCCACCGGGGCCAGATCGAGACGGCCGGCGCCCTGCGCGGCCTTATGGCCGGATCGGCGATCCGCGCTTCGCACCTGAACGGCGACACCCGGGTGCAGGACCCTTATTGCCTGCGCTGTCAGCCACAGGTGATGGGCGCGGTTCTGGATGTGCTGCGCCAGGCCGCCGCCACTCTGGCGATCGAGGCCAATGGCGTCACCGACAACCCCCTGATCTTCCCCGACACCGACGAGGCGCTCTCCGGCGGCAATTTCCATGCCGAGCCGGTGGCCTTCGCCGCCGATATGATCGCCCTGGCGGTCTGTGAGATCGGCTCTCTGGCCGAGCGGCGCGTTGCCATGCTGGTGGACCCGGCGCTCTCCGGATTGCCGGCGTTTCTCACGCCCAAGCCCGGCCTCAACTCCGGCCTGATGATGGCCCAGGTCACCGCCGCCGCCCTGGTCTCGGAGAACAAACAACGCGCCTATCCGGCCAGTGTCGATTCCATCCCCACCTCGGCCAATCAGGAAGATCACGTCTCGATGGCCGCCCATGGCGCGCGAAGACTGCTGGCCATGGTCGACAACGCCTCGGCGATCGTCGGCATAGAGCTTCTCACCGCCGCTCAGGGCTGCGACTTCCATCGACCGCTGACCTCGAGCGGATCTCTCGAGGCGGTGCGCGGCGCCTTGCGCGCGCAGGTGGCGACGCTGAATGAGGATCGGCATCTTCATCCCGACATCGCCGCGGCGATCGATCTGGTCCGCGGCGGCGATATCGTGGCCGCGGCGGGGGGCAAGCTGCCCGGCGTGTGCGAGGCGCCATGAGCGCGGCGACGCCCTGGCTGACCGTCGATCGCGGCGCGGCGCCGTTGATCGTCAGCATGCCCCACGCCGGGACGGAAATCCCGCCGGACATCGAGATCCGGCTTCTGTCGTCGTGGCTGGCGCGCAAGGACGCCGACTGGTGGATCGACAAGCTCTACGCCTTCGCCGGGTCCCTGGGCGCGACCGTCGTGCGCACGGCGATCTCCCGCACCGTGATCGATGTGAACCGCGACCCTTCCGGCGCCTCGCTCTACCCCGGCGCGGCCACGACCGGCCTCTGCCCCGACACACCTTCGATGGCGAGGCGCTCTATCGCGAGGGGAAATCGCCGGATGAGGCCGAGATCGCCCGCCGGCGCGGGCTTTATTTCGAACCCTATCACCGCGCCTTGGCCGAGGAGATCGCGCGACTGCGGGCCGACCATGGCGTTGTGACGCTCTATGACGCCCACTCAATCCGCTCGCATGTGCCGCGCCTGTTCGACGGCGCCCTGCCCCAGTTCAATATCGGAACCCACTCGGGCGCGAGCTGCGATCCAGCCCTCGCGGCGGCGGTGGAAGCGGCGTGCGACGCCTCGGGCCAGACCCGCGTCACCAATGGCCGGTTCAAGGGCGGCTACATCACGCGCCACTATGGCGCGCCGGCCAATGGCGTCCACGCCATTCAGATGGAATTGGCTTGCCGGGGCTACATGGTCGAGCCAGACGGCGCGCTCAGGCCGGGCGCATGGCCGACGACCTTCGATCCCGACTTCGCCGCGCCCATGGCCGGCGTGCTTGAGCGGGTCCTTCGCGCCTGCCTGGCCTTCACCCAACACGCATCAACCCCGCGGAGCGCCTCATGACCCGTCTCGACAACAGCCGCGTCATCCGCAGCCCGCGCGGGCCCGAGATCAGCGCCAAGAGCTGGCTGACCGAGGCGCCGCTGCGCATGCTGATGAACAATCTCGATCCGGACGTCGCCGAACGGCCGGAGGAGCTGGTGGTCTATGGCGGCATCGGCCGCGCCGCCCGCGACTGGGAGAGCTTCGACGCCATCGTCGCGGTGCTGCGCCGCCTGGAGGACGACCAGACCCTGCTGGTCCAGTCCGGCAAGCCGGTGGGCGTCTTCCGCACCCATGCCGACGCGCCGCGCGTGCTGATCGCCAACTCCAACCTGGTGCCGCGCTGGGCGACCTGGGAGCATTTCAACGAACTCGATCGCAAGGGCCTGGCCATGTACGGCCAGATGACCGCCGGCTCGTGGATCTATATCGGCGCCCAGGGCATCGTTCAGGGCACCTACGAGACCTTCGCCGAGCTTGGCCGCCAGCACTATGGCGGCGACCTCTCGGGCCGCTGGATTCTGACCGGGGGGCTGGGCGGCATGGGCGGCGCCCAGCCGCTGGCGGCGGTGATGGCCGGCGCCTCTTGCCTGGCGGTGGAATGCCAGCCTCGCGGATCGAGATGCGCCTGCGCACCGGCTATCTGGATGTGATGAGCCAGGATCTGGACGAAGCGCTCGCCATGATCGAGCGCTCGTGCGCCGAAAAGAAGCCGCTCTCGGTCGGCCTGCTGGGCAACGCCGCCGAGATCTTTCCCGAATTGCTGGCGCGTGGCGTGCGGCCGGACGCGGTCACCGACCAGACCTCGGCCCATGATCCGATCAACGGCTATCTGCCGCGCGGCTGGAGCGTGGCCGACTGGACTGGCGCGGCGGGAAAGCGACCCGGCCTCGGTGGCCAAGGCGGCCAAGGCCTCGATGGCCGAGCAGGTCCGCGCCATGCTCGACTTCCACCGCGCCGGCGTGCCCACGGTGGACTACGGCAACAACATCCGCCAGATGGCCTAGGAGGAGGGCGTGGCCGACGCCTTCGATTTCCCAGGCTTCGTGCCGGCCTATATCCGCCCGCTGTTCTGCCGGGGCGTCGGGCCGTTCCGCTGGGTCGCGCTCTCGGGCGATCCGGAAGACATCTACAAGACCGACGCCAAGGTGAAGGAACTGATGCCGCACGACGCGCATCTGCACGCTTGGCTGAACATGGCGCGGGAGAAGATCCACTTCCAAGGACTGCCGGCGCGGATCTGCTGGGTGGGGCTCGGCGATCGGCATCGGCTGGGGCTGGCGTTCAACGAGATGGTGGCCAGCGGCGAACTGAAGGCGCCGGTGGTGATCGGACGCGACCATCTGGACAGCGGCTCGGTCGCCTCGCCCAACCGCGAGACCGAGGCCATGCGCGACGGCTCCGACGCGGTCTCCGACTGGCCCCTGCTCAACGCCCTCCTGAACTGCGCCGGCGGCGCGACCTGGGTCTCGATCCACCACGGCGGCGGCGTGGGCATGGGCTTCTCCCAGCATGCCGGCATGGTGATCGTCTGCGACGGCACGCGAGGCGGCCGCCAAGCGCATCGAGCGGGTGCTGTGGAACGACCCCGCCACCGGCGTCATGCGCCACGCCGACGCCGGCTATGACATCGCCATCGACTGCGCGCGGGATCAAAGGCTCGACCTGCCGGGTATCCTGGGTTGAGGCTGGCGCCGTTAGCCGCCGTAGCGTTTCTCGCCATTGCGGCAGGCGCCTTGGCGCAAACGACGGCCATGCGCATGCCGCGCCTGATCGGCATGACCCGGACCCAGGCGCTCCTGACACTCCTCAAGATGCATACCGCGCCGCGCGTGATCCGGCCGCCGGATGGCGATGGAACGGTTCTGGGCCAAAGCCCGCTTCCCGGCGAGCCGCTTACCGCCCAGACCAACATCACTCTTGACCTGGCCTCGCTTCCACCGCCTGGATCCGCTGGCGCCACGATGCCGAAGGTGGTCGGCCTCTCGGTGGACCAGGCCGTGCGGCGACTGGGCGAGAGCAAGCTCAAGATCAACTCTCTCCGGCGCATGGACACCGACGCCGCCCAGCTGGGCGAGATCGTCGCCCAGCAGCCCTCGATCGGCGCGGCGGTGACCGCTGGAACGCCGATAAATCTTTATGTGGCCATACCGGAGAAGGCGAACGCCGGCGCCGCTAGGCACGGCGGCTTCTCGGCGGCGCCTCTGGCTCTAGAGCCGCGCGCCACGCCGGCGCCACGTCAGCCGCCGACCGCGCGAGGCGCGCCGTGGCCTTGGTGGACCCTGTGGGCCGGTCTCGGTTCCGCCGGCTTGGCCCTGCGGTCGATCCTCGCCCTCGCGCGAGGCGCTAAGCCGCGCCGTCAAAGAGATCTGGCGACCGGTCGGAAACACGAGACGCGGGTTCAGTTGCTGCGAGCCGCCGACCGTACGGCCGTCCCGTGGAAGAATGGCGGCGGCGTGACCCGAGAGATCGCCGCCTGGCCGCCCGGATCAAACCTCGATACGTTCGACTGGCGCGTAAGTATGGCGACGGTGGAGTCAGGCGGCCCATTCTCGGCTTTTCCGGGAATCGACCGGGTGCTGACGGTGCTCGAGGGGGAACTTGTTCTCACCATCGATGGCGGAAAGATTCTGACATTCGACACCCATTCCGAGCCTGCCGTCTTCTCTGGCGACGCGGCGGTGGTCGCCAAGGCGACCTCGTCGCCGGTGACCGATCTCAACGTCATGACGAGGCGGGAGCGCGCCGCGGCGACGGTCGTCGGTTGGAGAAGCTCAACGCCGCCGGCGCTGGTCCCCTCCGATTGGACGCTGCTTTTTTCTCGGCGCGACAACCTGACGGCCCGTGCGTTCGGAGAGACGTTCCAACTTTTCCAGAACGATGCGCTGCTGATCATTGGCCGAGAAACGGTCGGCATCGAGATGGAAAGCAACAGCGAGTTCAATCTTCTTCTGAATATCAATCAATGCATAGGGACTTCGCGCTCGTCACATCCGGTGTGTCGTCAGGAGCAGGCTGGTCTCCGTCGCCGAGATGCCTTCGATCAGGCGGATGGCGTCGAGCGCGGCGCTGAACCCGGCCAGGCTGTCGGTTTCGAGTTCGGCGATCATGTCCCAGCGGCCGTTGGTCATGTGGACGGCTTCGACCTCGGGAAAACCACGAAGGCGGCGCAGCACCGCGCCCGAGCGCTCGCCCTCCACGGCGATCGCCATGATCGCGCGCACGCGCTCGGCGCGGGCTTCCTCGCGCACCTTGATGGTGAAGCCCACGAGATCGCCGCGCGCCATCATCCGATCGATGCGGTTTTGGATGGTGCCGCGCGAGACCTTGAGGCTCTTGGCGAGACCGGCGATCGGCGCGCGGGCGTTGGCGCGCAGCAGGATGATGAGCTTGCGATCGGTTTCGTCCATGAGCGCGCCTGACACTCTGATATCGAATATCTGGCAAATAGTCAAGATTTCGACCAATTGCGAGGAGTTTGCCCGCTGTTCGCTAGCGCGCGGCCTGCCACCATCCGAGTCGCCGGGCTCGCCGGCCGCCGCCGGAGATGACCATGCCCCCTCACCCCACCTTCCTGATGGCCGACCCGGCGCACTTCACGGTCTCCTACGAGATCAATCCTTGGATGCAGCCGACCGCCTGGAGCGCCGATCCCGCGGCCAATCTGCTGACGGCCCGCGCCGGCTGGCGAAATTTGAAGGCGGCTTTGGAAGCGGCTGGCGGCGTGGTCCACGCCATGGCCGGCGTCGAAGGATTGCCGGACATCGTCTTTCCAGCCAACGCCGCGGTGGTGCTCGACCGTAAGGCCGTGGTGGCTCGCTTTCGCCATGGCGAGCGTTCCGGCGAAGAGCCGTACTATCTGGCCGCGCTCAAGGCCCTCCGCGACCAGGGTGTTCTCGACGAGGTGATCCAGATCGACGGCTGCTATCAGGAAGGCGCGGGCGACTGCATCTGGGACGCCAACCGGCGCCTGTTCTGGGTGGCAAGCGGTCCGCGATCCACGCCGGAGTCGGCGACGAATTCTTGGCGAACATTTCGGCCAAACCATGGTTCACCTGCCCCTGGCGACGGCGCAATACTATCACCTCGACACCTGCTTCTGCCCCTTGAGCGGCGGCGAAATCCTCTATTATCCGCCGGCGCTCACCCAAGCCGCTCGCGCGGCGCTCCACGAGCACACGACGCCCGACCAGCGGATCGAAGCCAGCGCCGAGGACGCCGAGGCGTTCTGCGTCAACGCCGTATGCCTTGGGCGCAAGATCATCATGGCCAAACCACCCGCCGCCCTGGCCGAACGGCTGACCGAACGTGGCTATGAGGTGATCGGCGTCGATCTGGCGCCGTTCATGCTCTCCGGCGGCGGCGCCTTCTGCATGACCCTGCGGCTTGATCGGATCAGTATGCCGGTCGCCGCCACGCTCCCCCTAGAAGCCGCCGCCTGAAGGCCGCCCCATGACGACAAGCATTCTCGAAAGCCCTGTGAACTCAACGCACGGATTTTCTGGCCCTGGAGGCCGAATACGGCGCGCGCAACTACAAGCCGCTGGACGTGGTCCTCACCCGCGGCGAAGGCGTCCACGTGTGGGACGTCGATGGCAATCGTTATCTCGACGCTCTGTCGGCCTATTCCGCCGTCAACCAGGGCCACTGCCATCCGCGGATCCTGGCGGCGATGATCGATCAGGCGCGACGCCTGACCCTTACCTCCCGCGCTTTCCGCAACGACCAGCTTGGCCTCTTCTATGAAGAGGTATGCACCCTGACCCGCTCGCACTCGGTCCTGCCGATGAACACCGGGGTCGAGGCGGTCGAAAGCGCGCTCAAGGTCGCGCGCAAATGGGGCTATGAGGTCAAGGGCGTGGCCGCCAACCAGGCCGAGATCATCGTCTGCGCCGACAACTTCCATGGCCGCACGCTCTCGGTGGTGGGTTTCAGCACCGATCCGGTGTCGAGCACGGGCTTCGGGCCGTTCGGACCCGGCTTCAAGGTCGTGCCGTTTGGCGACGCGACGGCGCTGGAGGCGGCGATCACGCCCAACACCGTGGCCTTCCTGGTCGAACCGATCCAGGGCGAGGCCGGCGTGATCATCCCGCCGGCTGGGCTATCTGAAGGCGGCGCGCGAGCTCTGCACCCGCCACGACGTGATCCTGATCCTCGACGAGGTGCAGACCGGCCTTGGCCGCACCGGCAAGCTGCTGGCCGAAGAGCACGAGGGGGTTGAGGCCGACCTCACCCTGATCGGCAAGGCGCTCTCCGGCGGCTTCTATCCGGTCTCGGCGGTGCTCTCGAACAAGGAGGTGCTGGGCGTTTTGAAGCCCGGCGAACACGGCAGCACCTTCGGCGGCAATCCGCTGGGATGCGCGGTGGCGAGAATGGCGCTCAAGGTGCTGGTCGAGGAGGGCATGATCGAAAACGCGGCCCGTCAGGGCGAGCGGTTGATGGCGGGCCTGGCCGATCTTCGCAGCAACAGCGTCAAGGCCGTGCGCGGGCGCGGCCTGATGGTCGCGCGTCGAACTTCACCCCGAGGCTGGCGGCGCGCGCCCCTATTGCCAGGCGCTCCAGGCCAGAGGCCTCCTTTGCAAGGAGACCCACGACCACACCATCCGCATCGCCCCGCCCCTGGTGATCACCGCCGACCAGGTCGACTGGATGGTGGAGCAGTTCGAGGCGGTGCTGACCGGCTAATCTCGTGGGGGCGCTTGGCGCCGGCAGGACGAGGCCCTACCTCCTCTCCCAGATCACTAAGGGAGAGAGAGCATGACCGAAACCGCCCTCATTGTCGGCGCCTCGCGCGGCATCGGACTTGGCCTCGTGGAAGTGCTGGCCGACCGGGGTTGGGAGGTCACCGGGACGGCGCGCTCGCCATCGGGCGAAACGGCGCTGAAGGCCCTGGCCGGGAAGTCCGGCGGCAAGATCCATGTCGAGACGGTGGACACCGCCGACCTGGCCTCGGCCGAGGCTTTGCGCGATCGCCTGAAGGATCAGGTGTTCGACCTGATCGTGGTCAATGCGGGCATCGGCGGCCCTAGGGATAAGAACCCGCGCACCGTGACCAATGAGGAGTTCACCGAGCTCTTCGTGACCAACGCACTGGCGCCGGTCCGTTTCGCCGAGTTGTTCGTCAAGCAGGTGAGGCCCAAGACCGGCGTCATCGGCCTGATGACCTCCCAACTCGGAAGCGTCGAACAGGCTAGCGCCGGCGGCATGGAGCTTTATCGCGCCAGCAAGGCGGCGCTCAATTCCTTCACCCGCAGCTTCGCGGCGCGCCACAAGGACAAGGGGATCGCGGTGCTATCTCTCCATCCCGGCTGGGTGCGCACCGACATGGGCGGCGCGAACGCCGATATCGACGTGGAGACCAGCACCAAGGGCTTGGCGAACGTTATCGAACGGGCCCAGAAGGATCGCCGCGACGGCTATTTCGACTACAAGGGCGACACATTGCCCTGGTGAACCGAAACGCCCGCCACGCCCTTTGAGCGCGGCGGGCGATCGTAGTCGGGCTTAGAGCCCGATCCCTTCACACGGAACAGATGTGAAGGGTGAATTGGGCTCTACACTTTTAAATCTAGAGCAGGATTTCAGCCTTTAGACGATTCCGTCAAAAGCCATCCTGCTCTAGGCTTCCACCTTCTCGGCTTCGGCCTCGGCGGCGATCTCCGCCGGCAATGGCTCCACGACCAGCGGAACCTCGCGGCTGGCGGCCAGGACTTCGTCGCGCTTGGCGGCGATGCGCTGGAGGCCGCGCAGGTAGGAACCCGTCCCCGCCGGAATCAGTCGGCCGACGATGACGTTTTCCTTGAGGCCTTCCAAGGTGTCCCTCTTACCGTGGACCGCGGCGTCGGTGAGGACGCGGGTGGTCTCCTGGAACGAGGCCGCCGAGATGAAGCTGCGAGTCTGCAAGGACGCCTTGGTGATGCCCAGCAGAACCGGCTGGGTGATCGCCGGCCGGCCGCCCTTGCGGGCGATGGCCTTGGCGTTTTCCTCATCGACCTCGGTCTTGTCGAGATGGTCGCCCTTCAGGAGACCGGTGTCGCCCGGCTCCATGATTTCGACCTTCTGCAGCATCTGGCGCACGATGGTTTCGATGTGCTTGTCATTGATCGGCACGCCCTGCAGTCGATAGACCTCCTGGATCTCATTGACCAGGAAGTCGGCCAATGCCTCGATGCCGAGGATACGCAGGATATCGTGCGGATCGGGATTGCCATCGATGATGTATTCGCCCTTGCGGATCGTATCGCCATCGTGGACCGCGATGTGCTTGGCCTTGGGGATCAGGAACTCGACCGCTTCGCCCTCTTCCGGGGTGATCTTGATGCGGCGCTTGTTCTTGTAGTCGCGGCCAAATTCCACGCGTCCGTCCATCTCGGCGATCACCGCGCAGTCCTTCGGACGGCGGGCTTCGAAAAGCTCGGCCACCCGGGGCAGACCGCCGGTGATGTCGCGCGACTTGGCGCTTTCGGTGGGAAGACGGGCGAGCACTTCGCCGGGCTTGGCTTCGTCGCCGTCGCCCACCGAGAGGATCGCGCCCACCGGCAGGAGGTAACGAGCCTCGCCGCCGTTGGCCAGGCGCATATAGGCGCCATCGGGGCCTAGGACCGCGACGCTGGGACGAAGATCGGTGCTTCGCGCCGAGGCCCGCCAGTCGATGACCACGCGATTGGAGATACCCGTCGCCTCATCGGCTTCCTCGCGAACGGAAAGGCCTTCCACCAGATCCTCGAACTTCACCCGGCCAGGAACCTCGGTGATGATCGGGGTGGTGTAGGGATCCCACTCGGCGAAGCGGGTTCCGCGCTTGATCTTGGCGCCGTCCTTGACCTTCAGGCGCGCGCCATAGGGCGGCTTGTAGGTCTCGCGGTCCACGCCATCGACCTGGATGGCGATGACGAGGTTGCGGCTCATGACGATGACATCGCCATCGGCCGCGACGACCGTATTGCCTGGCGAGATCTTGAGGACCCCGTCGTTGGTCGCCTCGAAGAACGACTGTTCGGCCACCTGCACGGCGCCGCCGATATGGAAGGTGCGCATGGTCAGCTGGGTGCCCGGCTCGCCGATCGACTGGGCGGCGATGACGCCCACGGCCTCGCCGATGTTCACCGGCGTGCCGCGCGCCAGATCGCGGCCATAGCAAGCCCCGCAGACGCCGACCTTGCTCTCGCAAGTCAGCACCGAGCGGACCTTGGCCGACTGAACTCCGGCCGCGTCGATGGCGTCGATCATGTCCTCGTCGAGATAGGTGTCGGCGGGAACCACGATCTCGTCGCTGCCCGGAGCCTTGATGGCCTCGGCGCTGAATTGGCCAAGGACGCGCTGAGCCAGGGTGACCTGCACTTCGCCGGCCTCGGCCACGGCGCGCAGGGTGATGCCCCGCGTGGTGCCGCAGTCTTCCTCGGTGATGATGCAGTCCTGCGCCACGTCCACCAGGCGCCGCGTCAGATAGCCGGAGTTGGCGGTCTTGAGCGCGGTGTCGGCCAGGCCCTTGCGGGCGCCGTGGGTGGAGTTGAAGTACTCCTGAACGGTGAGGCCTTCCTTGAAGTTCGAGATGATCGGCGTCTCGATGATCTCGCCGGACGGCTTGGCCATCAGGCCTCGCATCCCGCCGAGCTGCTTCATCTGGGCCTGCGAGCCGCGGGCGCCGGAGTTGGCCATCATCCAGACGGAGTTGATCTCCATCTCGCGACCGCCGGCATCCTTCTGGCTGGTGGAGATCTCCACCATCATCTCGTCGGAGACGCGATCGGTGGCCTTGGACCAGGCGTCGACCACCTTGTTGTACTTCTCGCCCTTGGTGATCAGGCCATCGGCGTATTGCTGCTCGTATTCCTCGACCAGCTTGCGCGTGGTGTCGACGATTTCGGCCTTCTTGGTCGGGATGATGATGTCATCCTTGCCAAAGGAGATGCCGGCCTTGGCCGCCTCGCGGAAGCCCAGGCCCATGATCTGGTCGGCGAAGATCACCGTCGCCTTCTGGCCGCAGTGGCGATAGACCACGTCGATCAGATTGCCGATCTCCTTCTTGGTCAGGCTGCGGTCCACGAGCCGGTGGCCGACCGCCGGATGCTGGGGCAGCAGGGCGGCGATCTTCATCCGGCCAGGCGTGGTGTCGATGATCTTGCGCACCAGCTTGCCCTCGGCGTCCATCTCGGTGAAACGCGCCTTGATCTTGCTGTGCAAGGTGACGACGCCCGCGCCGAGCGCCGACTCGATTTCGCCGATGTCGAAGAACGCCTTGCCTTCGCCCGGCTCGCCGTCCTTGGCCTGGGAGATGTAGTAGAGGCCAAGCACGATATCCTGCGAAGGCACGATGATCGGCTTGCCGTTGGCCGGCGAGAGGATGTTGTTGGTGCTCATCATCAGCACCCGCGCCTCGAGCTGGGCTTCCAGCGACAGCGGCACGTGCACCGCCATCTGGTCGCCGTCGAAGTCGGCGTTGAAGGCCGTGCACACCAGCGGGTGAAGCTGGATCGCCTTGCCCTCGATCAGCTTGGGCTCGAACGCCTGGATGCCCAGACGGTGCAGGGTCGGGCGCGCGGTTGAGCAGAACCGGGTGTTCGCGGATCACCTCTTCGAGGATATCCCACACCTGCGGCTGTTCGCGCTCGACCATGCGCTTGGACTGCTTGACGGTGCCCGAGAGGCCCTTGGCGTCGAGCCGCGCATAGATGAACGGCTTGAAGAGCTCGAGGGCCATTTTCTTGGGCAGGCCGCATTCATGGAGCTTCAGCTCCGGCCCGACGACGATGACCGAGCGGCCGGAATAGTCGACGCGCTTGCCGAGCAGGTTCTGGCGGAAACGCCCCTGCTTGCCCTTCAGCATATCGGCCAGCGACTTGAGCGGGCGCTTGTTGGCGCCGGTGATCACCCGGCCGCGGCGGCCGTTGTCGAACAGGGCGTCCACCGCTTCCTGCAGCATCCGCTTTTCGTTGCGGATGATGATGTCCGGCGCGCGCAGCTCGATCAGGCGCTTGAGGCGATTGTTGCGGTTGATGACCCGGCGATAGAGGTCGTTGAGGTCGGAGGTGGCGAAACGGCCGCCATCCAGCGGCACCAGCGGACGAAGCTCCGGCGGGATCACCGGGACGACCGTGAGGATCATCCATTCGGGCTTGTTGCCGCTCTCGATGAAGGCCTCGAGGATCTTCAGGCGCTTGGAGGTCTTCTTGAGCTTGATCTCCGAGGTGGTGGTGATCAGCTCCTCGCGCAGCCGGTCGGCTTCGGTGACCAGATCGATACCCTTGAGCAGGCCCTGGATCGCCTCGGCGCCGATCTCGGCGGTGAAGCTGTCATCGCCGAATTCTTCCTGGAAGCGCAGATATTCGTCCTCGGAGAGCAGCTGGTGCTGCTTCAGCGAGGTCAGGCCGGGCTCGGTGACGATGTAGTATTCGAAATAGAGCACCCGCTCGATGTCCTTCAGCGGCATGTCGAGCATCATGGCGATGCGGCTGGGCAGGGACTTCAGGAACCAGATGTGGGCGACGGGCGAGGCCAGTTCGATGTGGCCCATGCGTTCGCGCCGCACGCGCGCGAGGGTGACCTCGACGCCGCACTTCTCGCAGATGATGCCCTTGTATTTCATGCGCTTGTACTTGCCGCACAGGCATTCGTAATCCTTGGTCGGGCCAAAGATGCGCGCGCAGAACAGGCCGTCGCGCTCCGGCTTGAACGTGCGGTAGTTGATGGTCTCCGGCTTCTTGATCTCGCCGAACGACCACGAGCGGATCTTCTCCGGGCTGGAGAGGGAGATGCGGATCTGGTCGAAGGTCGGGGCGGCGACCACCGGATTGAAGATATTCAGGACTTCCTGGTTCATTTCGATACCCAATCGGTCAGATACATTTGAGGAGCGATGAGGGAGAGGCGAAAGCCCCTCCCCTCGCGGTTGGCCTTGCGGCCCATGACGTCGGCGTCGGGTCAGCTGTTTTCCAGCTCCACGTTCAGGCCCAGGGAGCGCATTTCCTTGACCAGCACGTTGAAGCTTTCCGGGATGCCGGCCTCGAAGGCGTCGTCGCCGCGGACGATGGACTCGTAGACCTTGGTCCGCCCGGCGACGTCGTCCGACTTCACCGTCAGCATTTCCTGCAGGGTGTAGGCGGCGCCGTAGGCTTCGAGGGCCCACACCTCCATCTCGCCGAAGCGCTGGCCGCCGAACTGGGCCTTGCCGCCCAGCGGCTGCTGGGTGACCAGGCTGTAGGGGCCGATCGAGCGGGCGTGGATCTTGTCGTCCACCAGGTGGTGCAGCTTGAGCATGTAGATGTAGCCCACGGTGACCGGCCGCTTGAACTGCTCGCCGGTCTGGCCGTCGTAGAGGATCACCTGGCCGGACCGGTTGAGACCGGCGGCTTCCAGCATGTCCTCGATATCGTCGATGTGGGCGCCGTCGAACACCGGCGTGGCGATCGGCACGCCCTTGGAGAGGTTGCGCGCCAGTTCGAGCAGTTCCTCCTCGTCGTCCGGCAGCACCTGATCGGGGCCATAGATGGTGCGAAGCCGATCCAGCAGAGCCTGTCTTCTGGCCGCCGCGCTGCCAGGCTTCCATCAGATCGGCGATCTGACGGCCGAGGCCAGCGCAGGCCCAGCCGAGGTGGGTTTCGAAGATCTGGCCGACGTTCATCCGCGAGGGCACGCCCAGCGGATTGAGCACCACGTCGACGCGTGGTGCCGTCCTCCAGGTGCGGCATGTCCTCGATCGGCAGGATCTTGGAGATGACGCCCTTGTTGCCGTGACGGCCGGCCATCTTGTCGCCGGGCTGCAGCTTGCGCTTCACCGCCACGAACACCTTGACCATCTTCATCACGCCAGGCGGCAGTTCGTCGCCGCGCTGAAGCTTGTCGACCTTGTCCTCGAAGCGGCGATCGAGTCGCTTGCGGGCGTCGTCGAACAGGCGGCGCATGGCTTCCAGCTCGCCCATGGCCTTTTCGTCGTCGACGGCGATCTGCCACCAAAGGCCCGGGCGAGATTTCGTCGAGCTTGGCCGGAGTGATCTCGCCGCGGCCCAGGCCCTTGGGGCCAGAGACGGCGGTGCGGCCGACCAGCAGTTCGCGCAGACGCGCGGTCATGTTGCGGTTCAGGATCGCGAACTCGTCGTCGCGGTCCTTGCCGAGCCGGTCGATCTCTTCGCGCTCGATGGCCATGGCCCGTTCGTCCTTGTCCACGCCGTGCCGGTTGAACACGCGCACCTCGACCACCGTGCCGGCGACGCCCGGGCGGCAGGCGCAGGGAGGTGTCGCGCACGTCGGAGGCCTTTTCGCCGAAGATGGCGCGCAGGAGCTTTTCCTCCGGCGTCATCGGGCTTTCGCCCTTGGGAGTGACCTTGCCGACCAGGATGTCGCCCGGCAGCACCTCGGCGCCGATGGCCACGATGCCCGGCCTCGTCGAGGTTGCGCAGGGCTTCCTCGCCGACGTTGGGGATGTCGCGGGTGATTTCCTCGGGGCCGAGCTTGGTGTCGCGGGCCATGACCTCGAACTCCTCGATGTGGATCGAGGTGAAGACGTCATCGCGCACGATGCGCTCGGAGATGAGGATCGAGTCCTCGAAGTTGTAGCCGTTCCAGGGCATGAAAGCGACCAGGGCGTTGCGGCCCAGGGCCAGTTCGCCGAGGTCGGTGGAGGGGCCGTCGGCGATGATGTCGCCGGCGGCGATGCTTGTCGCCCACCCGCACCAGCGGACGCTGGTTGATGCAGGTGTTCTGGTTCGAGCGCTGGAACTTCGACAGGCGATAGATGTCGACGCCCGGCTTGGTGGGGTCGGTCTCCTCGGTGGCGCGGATGACGATCCGGGTGCCGTCGATCTGTTCGACGATGCCCGGACGCCGGGCGATCACCACGGCGCCGGAGTCGCGGGCGACCACGTCCTCCATGCCGGTGCCCACCAGCGGCGCGTCGGACTGGATCAGCGGCACCGCCTGGCGCTGCATGTTCGAGCCCATCAGGGCGCGGTTGGCGTCATCGTTCTCCAGGAACGGGATCAGGGCCGCGGCCACCGACACCACCTGCTTGGGGCTGACGTCCATCAGGTCGACCGGTGTCCTTGGCCAGCAGCGACGGCTCGCCATTGACCCGCCCGGGCACCAGGTCCTCGACGATCTCACCGTCACGCAAGGCGATATTGGCCTGGGCGATGACGTGCTTGGCCTCCTCCATCGCCGACATGTAGACCACCTCATCGGTGATCTTGCCGTCCTTCACCCGCCGGTACGGGCTCTCGATGAAGCCGTACTTGTTGACCACCGCGTGGGTGGCCAGCGAGTTGATCAGGCCGATGTTCGGGCCTTCCGGCGTCTCGATCGGGCAGATCCGGCCATAGTGGGTCGGGTGCACGTCGCGCACCTCGAAGCCGGCCCGCTCGCGGGTCAGGCCGCCGGGGCCAAGCGCCGAGAGGCGGCGCTTGTGGGTGATCTCCGACAGCGGATTGGTCTGGTCCATGAACTGCGAGAGCTGCGAGGAGCCGAAGAACTCCCGCACCGAAGCCGCCGCCGGCTTGGCGTTGATCAGGTCGTGCGGCATCACGGTGTCGATATCGACGCTCGACATGCGCTCCTTGATCGCCCGCTCCATGCGCAGCAGGCCGACGCGATACTGGTTTTCCAGCAATTCGCCGACCGAGCGCACCCGGCGGTTGCCGAGGTTGTCGATGTCGTCGATCTCGCCGCGGCCGTCGCGCAGGCCGACCAGGGTCTTGAGCACCTCCAGCACGTCTTCCTTGCGCACGACGCGCACGTCGTCCGGACAATCGAGCTCGAGGCGGATGTTCATCTTCACCCGGCCGACCGAAGAGAGGTCGTAGCGGTCCTGGTCGAAGAACAGGCTCTTGAACATCGCCTCGGCGGCTTCCACCGTCGGCGGCTCGCCCGGACGCATGACGCGGTAGATGTCGAACAGGGCGTCTTCGCGGGACGGTGTTCTTATCCACGCGCAGGGTGTTGCGGATGTAGGCGCCGACCGTGACGTGGTCGATGTCGAGCACGTCGATGGTGGTGAAGCCCTGCTCTTCCAGCGCCGCGATCGAGGCCGCGTCGAGTTCGTCGCCGGCTTCGGCGTAGATCTCGCCGGTGGCCGGATTGACCTCGTCGCGCGCCAGATAGCGGCCGACCAGCGCCTCGGGCGAAAGCAGCAGGGTCTTCAGGCCGCCGTCGGCCAGGCGCTTGGCCTGGCGGGCGGAGATCTTGGTTCCGGCCGGGGCGACCTCCTCGCCGGTGTCGGCGTCGATCAGCGGGAACTCCGGCTTCACGCCGCGCCAGCGCTCGGGCTTGTAGGGCGTGGCCCAGCCGCCGGTTCGCCCACGCCATCGCGCTTCTCGAACGGCACGACGTCATAGAAGGTGGTGAGGATCTCCTCGCCATCCATGCCCAGGGCATAGAGGAAGGTGGTCGCCGGCAGCTTGCGGCGCCGGTCGATGCGCACGATAGACGATGTCCTTGGCGTCGAACTCGAAGTCGAGCCAGGAGCCGCGGTAGGGGATGATGCGGGCGGCGAACAGCAGCTTGCCCGAGGAGTGGGTCTTGCCCTTGTCGTGGTCGAAGAACACGCCGGGCGAGCGGTGCATCTGCGAGACGATCACCCGCTCGGTGCCGTTGACGACGAACGTGCCCTTGTCGGTCATGAGCGGGATGTCGCCCATGTAGACGTCCTGCTCCTTGATGTCCTTCACCGAGCGGGCCTGGGTTTCCTCGTCGGTTTCCCAGACGATCAGGCGCAGCTTGACCTTCAGCGGCGCGGCATAGGTCATGTCGCGCTGGATGCATTCCTCGACGTCGTACTTCGGCTCCTCGAACTCGTAGGAGACGTATTCGAGCATGGCGCGCTCGTTGAAGTCCTTGATCGGGAAGACCGACTTGAACACCGCCTCGATGCCTTCGTCCCGGCGCTGGCCCGGACGGACCTCGCGCTGGAGGAACTGTTCGTAGGACGAACGCTGAACCTCGATCAGGTTCGGCATTTGCACGGCTTCGGGGATGCGGCCGAAAGACTTCCGGATCCGCTTCTTACCGGTAAACGATTGCGCCATCATGGCTCCCTTGGACGCGCCAGGAACGGTCCTGGCGCGTCAATCATGTCCACGCGTCCACCCTCGGATCGGACGGGGGGCTTAAGGAGAAAGGCCTCCGAGCCGCTTGCCGTCCGCCGGACGCTGGAAATTCCCGTGCCACGCTCGGCGTCACGGCGCCCCTTCGCGCTGGTCGGAGGGCGGCTGACCGCGCCTCGGGGCGTAAAGCGCACACGCTTCTCGCGGAAGCAGCGCACGCGAATCATGACTCTGGATTGAGAGGAACGCGTATCTAAGCGCTCGCCGCCGAAAAGGGAAGAGGCCCTCGGCGGAAAAATCGAAGGCTCCCTTCCCGGGCGGGAAAGGAGCCCTGCGAGACTTACTTGACCGTGATCGAGGCGCCGGCGGCTTCGAGCTTCTTCTTGATCTCTTCGGCTTCCTGCTTGGAGACGTTTTCCTTGACGTTCTGCGGGGCGCCTTCGACCAGGTCCTTGGCTTCCTTCAGGCCGAGGTCCGGACGGACGCGAGCGGACTTCCTTGATCACGTTGATCTTCTTGTCGCCGCCGCCGGTCAGGACGACGGTGAATTCGGTCTGCTCTTCGACGGCTTCGGCCGGAGCGGCGGCGGCGGCGGCCGGCGCGGCGGCCATGGCCACCGGCGCGGCGGCGGAGACGCCCCACTTTTCTTCCAGCAGCTTGGAGAGCTCGGCGGCTTCCAGAACGGTCAGGGCGGACAGGTCTTCGACCAGTTTTTCGAGCTTGGACATGATGGAGGTTCCTTCTGGAGACGAGGTTGAGGATTGGGCGGAGGGCGTTAGGCGGCGTCCTTGGCGGCGTAGGCGTCGAGCACGCGGGCGAGCTGGCCGGCCGGGGCCTGCAGGACGCCGGCGATGCGGGTCGCCGGGGCCTGGAGCAGGCCGACGATCTTGCCGCGCAGTTGGTCGAGCGAGGGCAGCTTGGCCAGGGCGTCGACGCCTTTGGCGTCCAGCACCTGTTCGCCCATCAGGCCGCCGATGATGATGAACTTCTCGTTGTCCTTGGCGTACTGCGGTGGCGACCTTGGCGGCCGAGACGGCGTCGGGGCCGTAGGCGATGGCCGACCGGGCCCTTGAACAGGGCGTGGGCGCCGTTCGCCGGCGCCGTTCAGCGCCTTTTGGGCCAGGCGGTTCTTCACCACCTTGAAGCGCCGCGCCTTCCTTGCGCAGGCGGCCGCGCAGATCGGTCAGTCTCGGCAACGGTCAGGCCCATGTAGTGGGTCACCACCACCGCGCCGGCGTCCGCGAAGACGCCCTTGAGGGTCTCGATCGACTCGCTTTTCTGGGCGCGATCCATGGCGGTCTCCATTCGGCTCGGGCCACGACCGGACAATCCGGCCGAAGCGGTGTGACTGCGCCAAGAATGAAGGGGATGCACGGAGCCGCGCCGATATCCGAAAGGACAGGCGCCTGGATCTCTTTGCTTCCCGTCTCCCCGCGGCGGTGAGGATTAAGCCCTAAGGCCCGCGGTTCTTGGACAGGTTGATACGGGCGAACCCGCATCGGAGGCGCGCCTTTACAGGACAAACGCGGGAAGTTCAACCGGTGTCTTTGTTTTGGGCCGTTTAGCCGTCCGCGGCGCCAACGCCAGGATGTCGGGCTCGGAATCTCGAATATGACAAGGCCTTCCCCGCCGCCGTCTAGCCGGGCAGCCCATCGGCTACCCGACTAGACACTAGACAAGAGAGCGAGGCCTCTACGCGCCGAGGCTGGCGGTATCGACCTTGAAGCCGGGGCCCATGGTCGAGGAGAGGCTGATGCGCTTGATGTAGATGCCCTTGGCGCCGGACGGCTTGGCCTTGTTCAGGGCGTCGACCAGGGCGCTGACGTTGGCCAGCGATGGCCTCGTCGGTGAAGCTGGCCTTGCCGATGCCGGCGTGGACGATGCCGGCCTTCTCGACGCGGAACTCGATGGCGCCGCCCTTGGCGTCCTTGACGGCCTGGCCGACGTTCGGCGTCACCGTGCCGACGCGCGGGTTGGGCATCAGGCCGCGCGGGCCCAGCACCTTACCCAGACGGCCGACCAGGGCCATCATGTCCGGCGTGGCGATGACGCGGTCGAAGTCCATGA
Organism: uncultured Alphaproteobacteria bacterium; assembly: GCA_963817995.1. GTDB lineage: Bacteria > Pseudomonadota > Alphaproteobacteria > Caulobacterales > Caulobacteraceae > Acaudatibacter. Next base: position 78,619 of record CAWFQJ010000004.1, on the reverse strand, counting down.
AGCCGCCCTGGATGCGCTCCACCAGGTCCTCGGCGCCGACGACGTCGGCCCCGGCGGCGGTGGCTTCGGCGGCCTTGGCGTCCTTGGCGATGACGGCGACGCGGACGTCGCGGCCGGTGCCGGACGGCAGGGTGACCACGCCGCGGACCTGCTGGTCGGCGTGGCGCGGATCGACGCCCAGGTTGACGGCGATCTCGACGCTCTCGTCGAACTTGGCCGTGGCGTTGGCCTTGACCAGCTTGACGGCCTCGGCGAGGCCGTGGATGGCGTCGCGGTCGCCGGTCCAGGCCTTGATGCGCTTGGCTTGCTTGGTCATGATCTAGGCCTCCACCACCCTGCAGGCCCATCGCGCGGGCCGAGCCCTCGATGATCCGGGCGGCGGCCTCGATGTCGTTGGCGTTGAGGTCCTTCATCTTCTTCTCGGCGATCTCGCGCAGCTGGGTGCGGGTGACCTGGCCGACGCGTTTCGCGGCCGGTCTTGCCCGAGCCCGACTTGAGGCCCACCGCCTCCTTGAGGATAGAAGGTCGCCGGCGGGGTCTTGGTGACGAAGGTGAAGCTCTTGTCCTGATAGACGGTGATCACCGTCGGCAGGGGCGTGCCCTTGGCCATGTTCTCGGTGCGGGCGTTGAACTCCTTGCAGAAGCCCATGATGTTGACGCCGCGCTGGCCCAGCGCCGGCCCGATGGGCGGCGAAGGCGTGGCGGAGCCGGCCTTCACCTGCAGCTTGATGTAGCCCAGGATCTTCTTGGCCATGTCTGTCTCCTCTGCGGCGGCTAGTCAGGCCGCCTTGTGAGCCGTGGTGCGGGGTCGGCCCCCTCCCACGGATTTGGTCTCGCCTGATTGCGAGGGCCGGGCCTTTATCAGGGCGGCGCCGTTTGGGCAACCTTCGCGCATCGATTGCGAAGGTCGGCCAAGGTTCCCACGAACCGGGAATGTCAGCCAGGAACCGGGAACACGGCCCCGGATTGGCTGAGGGGAAGGCTTTCTCTCTCAGCTGGTCTTTTCGACCTGGGCGTATTCCAGCTCCACCGGCGTGGCGCGGCCGAAGATGGAGACGGTGACGCGCAGGCGGGCGCGGTCTTCGTCGACCTGCTCGACCGAGCCGTTGAAGCTGGCGAACGGGCCGTCGGTGACGCGCACGGTCTCGCCGATCTCGAAGCTGGATGGTGGGCTTGGGCCGCTCGACGCCCTCCTCGATGGCGCCGATGATGCGCGCGACTTCCTTCTCGGAGACCGGCATCGGCTTGGAGCCGGAGCCGAGGAAGCCGGTCACCTTCGGGGTGTTCTTGACCAGGTGATAGGCCTCGTCGGAGAGGTCCATCTTCACCAGCACATAGCCGGGGAAGAACTTGCGCTCGGCGTTGATCTTGCGGCCGCGGCGGATTTCGACCACGTCCTCGGTCGGCACCAGGATCTCGGAGAAGGCGTCGTCCAGGCCCTGGGTGTGGGCCTGCTCGCGGATGCTCTCGGCCACCTTCTTCTCGAAGTTCGAGTAGGCGTGGACGATGTACCACTTGTGGTCGGGGTTGGCGGCGTGGGCCGGCGGTTTCTGACATGGTGTCTCGCTACTCCGCGTTGGCGAGCTTGAGGACGGCGCGCGATGCCCAGGTCGCAGTACCAGTCGAGGCCGAAGAAGAACAGCGCGGTGATGACCACCATGATCCCCACCATCACCGAGGTGATCCAGGTCTCCTTCCAGCTCGTCCAGGTGACCTTGCGGCGCCTCGGCGCGCACCTCGCGCAGGAACTGAAGCGGCGACGGTTCGCTTGCGCGCGACGGGCGCGGGCGCGTTGCCGGCCGCGGCCGCCGGAAGCGGGCGTGCGGCGGCGCATCGCGGTCTGGACGATGCTTTGATCCTTGGCCATGGCGGCCTTCTCAACTTTCTTTCAATCTAAGTCCGGCACGGCTCGGCGCGCGCCTTGGGAACGGCATCGATATAGTGGCAGGAGTGGGGGACTCGAACCCACGGCCCTCGGTTTTGGAGACCGATGCTCTACCAGCTGAGCTACACTCCTTCGAACGGCCTCGCCGGCAAAACGCCGACTTTGGTCCAAACGAGTGACGCGCCGGAGAGCGAAGGGCCCGCCGGCGCGTCTGATCTCGTCACCGCAGGGCGCGTCGTCTAACAGGCGCGGCCCCGATCTTCAAGCGCGCCCTATTCGACGATCTTGGCCACGACGCCCGAGCCGACGGTGCGGCCGCCTTCGCGAATGGCGAAGCGCAGACGCTCCTCCATGGCGATCGGGGTGATCAGCTCCACGTCCAGCTCGGCGTTGTCGCCGGGCATGATCATTTCCACCCCTTCCTTGAGCCGGATGATGCCGGTCACGTCGGTGGTGCGGAAATAGAACTGCGGCCGATAGTTGGTGAAGAACGGCGTGTGGCGGCCACCTTCATCCTTGGTGAGGATATAGGCTTCGGCCACGAACTTGGTGTGCGGCGTGATCGAGCCGGGCTTGCAAAGAACCTGACCGCGCTCCACGTCCTCGCGCTTGGTGCCGCGCAGGAGCACGCCGACGTTGTCGCCGGCCTGACCCTGGTCGAGCAGCTTGCGGAACATTTCCACGCCGGTGCAGATGGTCTTCTGCGTATCGCGCAGACCGACGATCTCGACTTCCTCGCCCACCTTGATGATGCCGCGATCGATACGGCCGGTGACCACGGTGCCACGTCCGGAGATGGAGAAGACGTCTTCCACGGCCATCATGAACGGAAGGTCGACCGGACGCTCGGGCTGCGGGATGTAGGCGTCGACCGCCGCCATCAGTTCGAGAACCGCGTCCTTGCCGATCTTGGGATCCTTGCCTTCCACGGCGGCCACGGCCGAACCCTTGATGATCGGAATATCGTCACCGGGGAACTCGTAGCTGGAAAGCAACTCGCGCACTTCCATCTCGACCAGCTCAAGGAGCTCTTCGTCGTCGACCAGGTCGACCTTGTTCATGAACACCACCAGGGCCGGAACACCCACCTGACGGGCGAGAAGGATGTGCTCGCGGGTCTGGGGCATCGGGCCGTCGGCGGCCGAGACCACCAGGATGGCGCCGTCCATCTGGGCCGCGCCGGTGATCATGTTCTTCACATAGTCGGCGTGACCGGGGCAGTCGACGTGAGCGTAGTGACGGTTGGCCGTCTCATATTCCACGTGGGCGGTGTTGATGGTGATGCCGCGGGCCTTTTCTTCCGGCGCGGCGTCGATGTCGGCGTACTTCATCGCCGTGGCGCCGCCGCTCTCGGCCAGAACCATGGTGATGGCCGCCGTCAACGTCGTCTTGCCGTGGTCGACGTGACCGATCGTGCCGATGTTGCAGTGAGGCTTATTACGTTCGAACTTTGCCTTGGCCATTTCTCAAGCTCCAGCCCTCAATGGGCTTCTTTGTGACGGGTTAGGGTAATAGACTTCAAGCGTACTTCTTGACCACTTCGTCGGCCACCGCCTGCGGCACGGCCTCGTAGTGATCATAGTCCATGTGGAAATTGGCGCGCCCCTGACTCATGGACCTCAGGGTGCTCACATAACCGAACATGTTGGCCAGCGGGACCATGGCGATGATCACCTGGGCGTTGCCCCGCTGATCAGTGCCCTGGATCATCCCGCGCCGCGAATTCAGGTCACCGATGACGTCGCCCACATAGTCTTCCGGTGTGGTGACTTCAACCTTCATGATCGGTTCGAGGAGTTTCGGCGACGCCTTATCGCGGAGCTCGCGGAAAGCCGCCCGCGCCGCGATCTCGAAGGCCAGGACGCTGGAGTCGACGTCGTGGTACTTGCCATCGATCAAGGTGGCCTTGAAGTCGATCACCGGGAAGCCGGCCAGCAGGCCGTTTTCCTTGGCCGACAGCAGGCCCTTTTCCACGCCGGGCACGAATTCGCGCGGCACCGAGCCGCCCACCACCTTGTTCTCGAAGGAGTAGCCGACGCCGGCCTCCACCGGTTCGAAGATAATCTTCACCTCGGCGAACTGGCCCGAACCGCCGGTCTGCTTCTTGTGGGTGTAGTTGATCTCCGCCTTGCGGCCGAGGGTCTCGCGATAGGCGACCTGTGGCTGGCCGATATTGGCGTCGACCTTGTAGGTGCGCTTCAAGATATCGACCTTGATGTCGAGGTGTAGTTCGCCCATGCCGCGCAGGATGGTCTGGCCGCTTTCCTGATCGGTGGAGACCCGGAAGGTGGGATCCTCGGCGGCCAGCTTCTGCAGGGCGACGCCCAGCTTCTCCTGGTCGGCCTTGGTCTTGGGCTCGATGGAAAGCTCGATCACCGGCTCGGGGAAATCCATCTTGTCGAGCAGGATCGGCCCCCTCGTCGGGTCGCACAGGGTGTCGCCGGTGCGCGTGTCCTTGAGGCCAGCCAGGGCGACGATGTCGCCAGCGTAGGCTTCCTTGATGTCCTCTCGGTTGTTGGAGTGCATCAACAGCATGCGGCCGACCCGCTCCTTGCGGTCGCGCGAGGAGTTGAGCAGGGCCATGCCGCTTTCGATCTTGCCCGAATAGATGCGGCAGAAGGTGAGCGAACCGACGAACGGGTCGTCCATGATCTTGAACGCCAGGACCGAGAGAGGCTCGTCATCCGAAGCGTGGCGCACCACCGGCTCTTCGGTCTTGTAATCGAGGCCGGGGGTCGGCGGGATATCCACCGGCGAGGGCAGGTATTCGACCACCGCGTCCAGCAGCGGCTGCACGCCCTTGTTCTTGAACGCCGAGCCGCACAGCACCGGATAGAAGGCGCCGGTGAGCACCGCCTTGCGCAGGCATTTGTTGAGGACCTCAGCCGAGGGCTCTTCGCCGTTCAGGTAGGATTCCATCGCCTCGTCATCGAGCTCGACGGAATTTTCCACCATGAAGTGCCGCGCCTCTTCGGCGGCGGTCTTCATATCGGCGGGGATTTCCTCATCGTGATAATTGGCGCCCAGGCCTTCGCTTTCCCAGACCACCGCCTTCATGCGGACGAGGTCGATGATGCCCTTGAAGGTGTTTTCCGAGCCGATGGGCAGTTGGATCGGCACCGCCTTGACGCCCAGGCGGTCGCGGATGCTCTCGACGCACTTTTCGAAATCGGCGCCGATCTTGTCCATCTTGTTGACGAACACCACGCGCGGCACGTCATACCGGTCGGCTTGGCGCCAGACGGTTTCGGTCTGGGGTTCCACGCCCTGGTTGCCGTCGAGCACGGCGACGCAGCCGTCGAGCACGCGAAGCGATCGCTCCACCTCGATGGTGAAATCCACGTGGCCGGGCGTGTCGATGATGTTGAGGCGCTTGCCGTTCCACATGGCGGTGGTGGCGGCGGAAGTGATGGTGATCCCCCGCTCCTGCTCCTGCTCCATCCAGTCCATGGTGGCCGCGCCGTCATGGACTTCACCGATCTTATGGCTCTTACCGGTGTAGTAGAGAATCCGCTCGGTGGTCGTGGTCTTGCCCGCATCGATGTGGGCCATGATGCCGAAATTTCGATAGTCTTTGATGTCGGTTGTGCGGGGCATGACGGGTTCTTGCGATATTCGGGTGAGCGGGCTCGCCAAAGCGCGCGCGGTTTAGCTCAAACCGCCCGCGCCCGGAAGAGTATGGTGTCTAGGATCGCAACCTATATGGGCGCTACCAGCGGTAATGCGAGAAGGCGCGGTTGGCTTCGGCCATCTTGTGGGTGTCTTCGCGCTTCTTGACCGCCGATCCGCGATTGTTGGAAGCGTCCAGCAGCTCGCCGGCGAGCTTTTCGGTCATGGTGTTCTCACCGCGCTTGCGCGCCGCCGAGACCAGCCAACGGATGGCCAGCGCCCGACGACGGTCGGGACGCACTTCGGTCGGCACCTGATAGGTGGCCCCGCCCACCCGGCGGGAGCGCACTTCCACCGACGGCGAGACGTTTTCCAAGGCGGCGTGGAAGGTCTCCAGCGGTCCCTGGTCGCGGCGCTTGGCCTCGATCAGATCGAAGGCGCCATAGATGATGTTCTCGGCGACGGCCTTCTTGCCCTCGTACATGACGTAATTCATGAACTTGGTGAGGACGAGGTCACCGAACTTGGGGTCGGGAAGAACATCGCGCTTCTCGGCGCGGCGGCGGCGGGACATGGCTTCTTGAGATCCTTATTTCGGGCGCTTGGCGCCATAGAGCGAACGGCGCTGCTTGCGGTCCTTCACCCCCTGGGTGTCCAGCACGCCGCGCAGAATGTGATAGCGAACGCCCGGAAGGTCCTTCACCCGGCCACCGCGAATCAGGACCACGGAGTGCTCCTGCAGGTTGTGGCCTTCGCCAGGGATATAGCACACCGCCTCGATGCCGGAGGTCAGGCGCACCTTGGCGACCTTACGCAGGGCGGAGTTCGGCTTCTTCGGCGTAACCGTATAGACGCGCGTGCAGACACCGCGGCGCTGCGGCGAGCCCTTGAGGGCCGGCACCTTGTTGCGCGCGGGCTTGTTGACGCGGGGTTTGCGGATCAGTTGGTTGACTGTCGGCATGCGCTCTTTCGTTACGGTCCGTCGGCGTCTGCTGCGCAGGCCGCCGATCAAGGAGTGTTAAAGTCGGTTTCGCCGCCAAGGCCGGCAAACGGTCCGATAAACAGCAAACGGCGCCGAAACGCATGAGAAGGCTTCGGCGCGTCAGGCCGCCTCTTTCGAGACGTCCGGTTCATCGGGCCCAAGTCGGATCGGTGGCCGCGAAAAGAGCGCGGGTGATACTCGCGAAGCCCCGCCACGTCAACGCCCAGCACGCATAGGCCGATCGGTGGGGCGCCGGCTTATTTTCCGACCCGGATCGCGCCGGAGCCGAAGATGCGGCGGGTGACTGGCCCGCTCACTTGGTTGACATTGATTCCTCCCGGGCCGGCCACCGAGGCGACCAGGCTGTCGGCGACGCCGCCGAACCACACATTGCCGGAGCCGGCGATGGAGGCGTTCATCATGGTCACCCTGCCCGTCTTCGCCCTTATATCCCCCGAACCCGCGACCCGCACAGTGAGCGGCCCGGCCACCGAAGCGGCGGTGATGTCGCCCGCGCTGCTGGAGATGGCGGTGAGGCCCGAGCGGATATTGCCGATCGAGATGCTGCCCGATCCGGCCATGCTGAGATCGGCGCTGCCGGCCGAGCCGGCGCGCGCGTTGCCCGAACCCGCCTGGCTGATCTTGAGCTTGCCGCGCATATTGCCGATCACCCAGTCGCCGCAGCCCTGATTGGCGAGGTCGAGGCTGGCCCCTCGGCCCACCGCGCCGAACACCGCCTCGCCGACCGAGACACGAACATCGAGCGGCGTGCGCACGACCAGCCTTGGCAGATCGTTCAGTGCGAACGGGCCGCGGCCGCGAATCTGCACCACCCGGCCGCCCGCAGGCGCGGGACAGCCGTGAACCTGATGGCCGACGTCGCCGCGCACGATCACCTTGTCGCCGGCCCGAGTGATTCTTACCGGGAGCTGCGCATTGGCGTGGATGAGCGTGACGGCGATCCGCGACCTGGCCTCGGGAATCACCACCACCCTTGCCGCCGCGTTACGGATCTCCAGCGATGGCGCGGCGGCGGCCTCCGCCGCCCCGATCAGGACCGCCGCGAGGGCGCCGGCTCCAACGGCGGTGCGGCGTCCCAAGGTCCAAACTCGCATGCCGCTCCCCGCGCCGACGGGCGCGGCCGGACGCTAGCCGACGCCGCGCCCCACCGCAGCCTTTTTTCTTATCCGCTCTCGAGCGATCACAGAGCCCGGCCCCCGGGGTCAGGCGCCGACGTTGACCGATCCTGAGCCCACCACCGACTTGTTGACCGGCCCGGAAACGTGCCTGACAGAGACATCCCCCGCCCCGACGATGCGCGCGTTAAGGCTCTGCGCCGCGCCCGAGACTCTGATGTCGCCGGCGCCGATAATGGTGGCGTCCATGGCGCTCACCGCGCCTCCGCCCACGATGATATCGCCCGAGCCGACGATCCGCGCGCGCAGCGGGCCGCGCACCGAGGCGACCTTCACGTCGCCTGAGCCGGCCGTGGAGGCGTCGAGCCCCGCCGCTACGTCGCCCATAATGATCCCGCCCGCGCCACCGAGGCGAATATCCGCCGATCCGGCCGATCCTCGCGCGCACGTCACCGGAGCCGGCCGAAGTCACCTTCAGGGCGCCGGACACATTGGCCACGGTCCAGACGCCGCAGCCGGCGGCCGAGAGATCGACGCTGGCGGCCCGGCCGATATCGCCGAACACCGCCCCGCCGGTCCTGATCCTGACATCTAGGGGCGTGCGGATCACCACCTGGGGAAGATCGGCCTGGTCGAAGGCGCCGACGCCCGAGACCCGGACATCCCGCGCCTCGCCGCCGCCTTGGCAGTTGAGCGATCGACCGAAGAGGCCGCCATTGACCAGCACCCGATCGCCAAGAGCGGTGATCCTCAGCGACAGCCTCGGATTGGCCCTGACCACCGAGACCTTCACGTCCGGCCGCGCCTCCGGAATCACCGTGACCCGCGCCGCCGCATCGCGAATCTCCACCGAAGTCGCCGCCGAAGCCGCGCCGGCTACCACCGCCGCCGCCGCCACGCCTACACAAAAGCCGACGTTCATGATCGTCCGTCCTCGCCTGGTTTCGACGCGAGGCTAGCGGCGGGTCGCCCGCCTGACAGCTTAATTCGCGGTCATGGTCGGTATTATGGCGCAAACGCCGGAAGGCGTTGCCCACAATACCCCAACCATGGGGACTGATGGTGAACACCTCTGAGAGTAAGTGAGCGTGTGGGGGGCGGCCGCTGCCTTAAACGCCCTTCGCGCAGGGCTCTTTGCAATCATCATCGGAGCAATTGTAGGTCCGCAGGAAAGGCAGAGACACTCCGGTGAATTTGATGGCCCCTGGATTGTCGATCGCCGTCTGAAGGTTGAGCGGCTTTTTGCCCCCATCGGCCCACTGAAGGGTGTTGGGCGCGACTGCTACCGCAAAACATGTGACATGTTTTTCTGTGTTGCTGAACACGTCCATGTATATTGCTCTGCCCCATATCAAGATATTCTGCTTTCCCTGGATTGCCTTGATAAGGTCGGAATTGCTGAATTGCTTGGAAACGGTAGATATCTGGCCATGCGGCCCGATGAAGGTTCGGGAGTCTTCCATTGTATTTGGCAGTATGAACGGAAAATCAGCCGGGGGATTTCCTGGACTTAGAGTCCGTTTTGGAAACTCACGGATGAGCATTTCTTCGTAGGAGGTTTCCGCCCATCGCCACGAGGATCATGGCTTCGGAGACGTCGATGCGGGTTTCGTAGTCTCGCACCAGTCGGCGCCAACGGGTCATCCATCCGATGGTGCGCTCGACGACCCAGCGCCGCGGCAGGACCTCGAAGCCGACCTGTTTGTCGGATCGCCGGATGACCTCGATGACGAACTCCAGGTAGGCCGCCTTGTCCATCAGTTGGAGGCGGTCGTAGGCGCCGTCGGCGAACAGGTGCTTCACCCATGGCCAGCGCTTACGGATGCCATCCAGGATGGTCTGGGCGCCGGCGCTGTCGGAGATGTCGGCGGGGGTGATGTTGACCATGAGAAATCGGCCGTCGGTATCCACGGCGATGTGGCGCTTGCGCCCGACGATCTTCTTACCAGCGTCATAGCCTCTGCGCGCATCCGGAGCGGGAGCCTTCACCGTCTGGCTGTCGATCACGCCTCCAGAGGGACTGGCCTCGCGGCCCGCCGCCTCGCGATCGAGCATCAACTCGAGATCGTGGATGGTCTGAAACAGGAATCGCCGGGCCAGGCGTCGGAACCACCAGTAGACCGTCTCCCACGGACCAAAATGTATCGGCAGCATCCGCCAGCCGCAGCCCGAGCGAACCAGATACCGCACCGCGTTGATGATCTCCCGGAAGTCCGTCGCGCGCCGGCGGCCCCGCTTGGCCGACGTCGGCATCAAGGGTGCAATCCGCTCCCACTCCTCGTCCGTCAGATCGGAGGGATAACGCTTGGTCTTCTTCGCAATCTTGGCCATCCGGCCACGGGTCTGCTCTGTCCACATCCAGAGCTTAAATCATAACCCGCGCCGTGCCGGAATCCCCCCAACCCATTTTCCAAACGGACTCTAACGATTTCGCTGTTGTCGGCAATATAGAGTTGTTTAGTGGGGGTGCTTCCGCTGTTTACCCACGCGGGAGTAAATATACAAGAGCATGCTCGCCATGAGCCGCGACCTCGGCACTGTCGTACAAGGCGGCCTTCGTGCTCTGCCATAAGATGCGCGAAGCGATGGCCGGTGAGCTGGCCGGACGCACCGTGGGCGGCGAAGGCAAGGTGGCGGAAGTCGATGGCGGATATTTTGGCGGCTATGTGAAGCCCGCGAACCGCATCGAGAACCGCGTTGACCGCCGTCTGGCCGAAAACCAAACCGGCAAGCGCCGCGTGGTTGTGATCATCCGTGAGCGTGGCGGAAACAGCCTCCCCGCCGTGTTCCACACCGAAGCCGCCGCTTCCAATTTCATCCGCGCCCACGTCAAGCCGGGAACCATTGTCAACGCCGATGAAGCGTCAGGCTGGGATGCGCTGCATGCCAAATATGAGATGCAGCCGTATCAACCACGGTGAGGCCTACAGCCTCGACGGCGCTTGCACGAATTGGGCCGAAGAATATTTCAGCCGCCTTCGTCGTGCCGAGGTCGGCCATCATCACCATATCAGCGGCGTCTATTTGCTCCGCTACGCCCAAGAGGCCGCGTGGCGCGAAGACAGCCGTCGGGTGGCCAACGGTGAGCAAGTCGAGCGCGTCGCCCATCTGGCGATGGCCCGCAAGCCCAGCGTTGACTTCTGCGGCTACTGGCAGCGCCACAAGGCGGCTTAGACCAAACGTTGTTGGGAGCCCCTTCGGTCGCGGCGGTCGCCCTCGATAGCATCTCGGATGAAGCGTGCCGAGGTCGCGGTTGCCCGGGTACATGGAGCCGCGCCATCGGACTTCTCTTCTTCGATCCGCTCGCTAGAGAGAGCCTCCGCCGCCATAACAAAGGCAAGTTCCCGAAGGTTCATGCGGTCGCGTAGGCTACCTGATGTTACGCCTTTATCTGCCTTGAGTTGTTTAGCATTCTTGCCGAAGAGGCCATCGTACAGGGCATTCGTGCAAATGGCGAAGTCTCGGTGCTGTTTCACGCCATGGGCGGAGAGAGTGGCCGTATAGCCATTCCTGACAGATCTAGATATGGCGCGGCGCCCGGCCCACTCGTTGGCCTCCGCGCCCGCGCGCTGGAGCACCTCATCGGCCAAAGTGGCGTCTCCGGCCTTATAGCGAAGGAAGACCTCCTTCACTTCTAGGGCGAGCTTCGGATTCAGATACTCCGCGTATGCCAGCGCAAGACGAATATCGGCGTATGTCCCGCCGCCGGCTCCCTGTTTGGCATAAAGCACTGATCTAAATTCGGTTTTCGTCCAACTACGGGATTTTCCCGTAGTTCTCTCCAGCACAGCGATATGGAGCTGCGTCACCATGGGAAGGCAATCTTCCAGTCGCTCGGCTTTTGCATTCTTTGAATACCCGGCCGCCTGCCAAATATCGTTGAGGCAGAAGAGGTTATTTTCATCTACTCGGACTGTCCGGCCCCGGATCACGGGGAACGTGGATGGTGTGGAAGGCACGCGTCAGGGTCCCTGGCGATCACCCACGACGGGAGCGGGTTTCAATCGCCTGAATTTCCCCTGTAGGCTGATTTGCGGCCAGAATGGAGAGCCGCCTCCTCCGCCCCCTCGTCCGGGGCGATCAGGCTGATGCGGGTCAGGTCGCCAACGATATGGCCGTCGTCGTCCTGGGAGATGGTGTCGACGAAATGCATGCCGGGGAGAATATCGGCGGGGGCGTAGCTTTTCAGGTCATAGACGATGGCGCCGAGGCCGGGATCGCGGGCCTCCACCGTGAGCAGAAGCCGGATGTCGGAGGCCATCAGAACTCTCGTGGTCGAAGGCGGCCAGAGGGCTGTGCTCGTCGATCACATGCATCAGGATCAGGGTCAGGGGAAAAAGCGGCATGGCCGCGCGGACGAGATGCAGCTCCTGCACTCGGCGGATGCCGTGGCCCTCGCGGCTGGTCTCCCGGACCAGGGCGTTGAGACCGACCTTGACGTCGGCCAGCAGGGTGGCGCGGCCATTGCCGATGCGCAACATCAGGGTCGGGACGCCGTTGTGGCGGGTGATGACGGCGTTCTTGGCGTAGACGATCCTGGCCTTGGGCTTGGAGAACCGGACGAACAGCAGACCGGTCATGATGGCGGTGAAGGCCATGCCGCAGACGATCTCGGCCGAGGACACCAGATGGCCGTAGAGATCGGCCGGCGCCATCTCGCCATAGCCGACGGTGGCCAGGGTTTCGATGCTGAAGAACAGCGCGTCGGCGAAGGCGCCGGGCCTGGCGTTGGAGATGCTCCCCGGCAGGGCCAGATACAGGATGGCGAATATCGAGGTGATCAGTCCGTAGAAGCAAAGGACCGCGGCGATGAAGGTCGGCCAGCGGGCGGTGAGGGCCAGGTGGTATGGATCACTGAGGTCGAACCGCGTCACGCCGATCTTTGAGAAGTCGAGACCGGTGGGTGATTGGATGATGTGCGTTGCGCGAGCGGTGTGCGGGGGCTTTGCCATGGGACAACCCTACAGGCTCGCCGGATGGGCGCCGAGCACGCGCGCGACAAGCCAGACATAGGCGCCGAGCGTCGGCAGCACCGTCAGCACCATGCCGAAGGCCCGCCCGAGCGGGTCGAGCCGATAGCCGATCCAGAAGGCGATCCGGCCGATCAGGAAGAGTCCCGCCATGGCCGGAATCAGCGCCAGGCGCGGATGCGGCAGGGCGAGCGCCAGGCCGCTCCAGGCGATCGCCGCCAGCACCGTCTGCTCGAGGGTGTTCTGATTATAGCGCAGATCGATCTCGAGCCCGTGGTTCGCCGGCGTGCGTGCGCCATCCGACCGCCTCTGGAATGAACCCGCGACGGCCGACGGCGAGAATCCCGGCCATCAGGGTCACGCCGGGAAACAACAGCCAGCGCGCGGCGAACGCCAGGCGGCTGGCGGTATCATCGGCCGGCAGGCTCGCGGGGCCGAAGAAGCCGGGCGCGGCTCGCCAGACGGCGAGGACCACGAACACGGCGGGCGCCGCGCCCAGGAGCAGCAGGATCTGTTTGCGGAGCATGGATCGTCCCCCGGCGTGGCCTCTTCGCCGGCCGATCTTGCACAGTTTTGATTAAGAGGAGGTTGGAGCGGGTAGTCGGGATCGAACCGGCATCCTCAGCTTGGAAGGCTGCTGCACTACCATTGTGCTATACCCGCGGCGCCAGGGCGCTTAACCTCCTCCTTCAAGCGAAACGCGTGGTGGGGGAAGCAGGACTCGAACCTGCGAAGGCGTACGCCAGCGGATTTACAGTCCGCCCCCTTTGCCGCTCGGGACATTCCCCCAAACGCGTGTTCCCTTCTGCTGAAGGCCGTTCCGACGGGGCCTTAAAAAACCGCATCGACGACCCTCACCGGTGCTAAGAGCCAAGCAGGGTGGTGGAGGCGGCGATGGGCGGTCTCACAGGGACCCAAAATCGGAGCGGGTCTTATAGTGGCGGGCCATCGGCGACGCAACGACCGTGATCAGGGGCGCCGCCAGGGCGAGCGGGGGCCGGCTCACGCGGCCGGGGCCGGCCATCGCAAACGCCTCGAAGAGAGCGCGGGCGAGTGGCTGTGGGGCTGGCACGCCGTGGTCGCGGCGCTTGACAATCCGGCCCGCGCGCCAACGAAGCGCGTCGTCGCCACCGAGGCCCGGGCCCGCGAACTCGCCAGCCGCCTGAGCGGCCAGCGCCAGATCGAGGTCCTGGAGAGCCACGCCATCGGCGCCCTCATTCCGCCCGGCGCGGTCCACCAGGGCCTCGCGCTTCGCATGCCGCCGATCGAGCCGGTGGCGCTGGAGGATCTGGCGGCATCCGGCCAGGGCTTCATGCTGATGCTCGACCAGGTGACCGACCCGCAGAACGTCGGCGCGATCTTTCGCAGCGCCGCGGCCTTCGGCGCCGCCGGGGTGATCCTCCAGGACCGCCACGCTCCCGCCCTGGCTGGCGCCCTGGCCAAGGCCGCCGCCGGCGCGATCGACAAAATCCCCCACGCCCGGGAGACCAACCTTTCTCGCGCCTTGGAACGACTTGATGAACTGGGATGGCGCGCGGTGGGCCTGGATGGCGAGGCGACCAGTGACCTGGCCGAGGCGCTGGACGGCCGCCCAACCGTGCTGGTCATGGGATCGGAGGGCGAGGGCCTGCGCCGGCTGGTGCGCGAGCACTGCGACGCCCTGGCCCGCATTCCCATGCCCGGCGGTTTCGAAAGCCTCAACGTCAGCGCCGCCGCCGCCGTCGCCCTCTACGAGGCCAGCCGGCCGAGGTGAGCGAACCCGGCGAGCGCCGGGAGACCGGCGACGAAAAACAAAACATTTCAACCACGAAGGACACAAAGAGCACGAAGGACACCAAGGGATCCTGCGACGGCGAAGCCGTCGCTCAAATCCTCATCGCGTGACATGAATGCGCCTGCGGCGCGGCCTCACGTCAGCCTTCGTGCTCTTCGCGTCCTTCGTGCCCCTTTGTGTTGAAACAACCCGGTCGTCTTGTCCGACGCCGGACAGAATGCCACAAATCGCCATGGCCCCCGCCCTGGCCCTAGCCCTGCCCGTCGCCTGGGGCCCCGCGATCACCGCCTTTGTGCAGGTTGTGCTGATCGACGTCACCCTGGCGGGCGACAACGCCGTGGCCGTGGGCATGGCGGTGGCGGGGCTGCCCAAGGGCATGAAGCGGCGGGCGATCTTCCTGGGCCTGGCGACCGCCGCCGTGATGCTGATGGGCTTCGCCCTGATCGCGGTGCAGCTGCTGAAGATTCTCGGCCTGCTCTTGGCCGGCGGCTTGCTGCTGCTCTGGGTGTGCTGGCGCATGTGGCGCGACCTGCGCGCCCAGGCGCGCGCCGAGGACGCCGAGGGCGAAGCCGAACTGGAGGGAAAGGCGACAGCGCCCCGCCGTCCCAAGACATTGCGCCAGGCGGTGATCCAGATCCTTGTGGCCGACCTTTCCATGTCGCTGGACAACGTGCTGGCGGTGGCCGGCGCGGCCAGGCAACACCCCCAGGTGCTGGCGTTCGGCCTGGTGCTATCCATCGCTCTGACCGGCCTGGCCGCCGCGGCGATCGCCAAGGTGCTGCACCGCGCGCCGTGGCTGGGTTATCTCGGCCTCGCCATCGTCGTCTATGTCGCCGGCCACATGATCTGGGAAGGCGCGGCGGAGGTGGGGCTTAAGATCTAGCCGCCGCCGAACCGCTCCGTCCATGCGGCGACCTCGGCGTCCTCGATCTTGCGGAACAGCACGTCCGGGACGGTGATCTTGGCGCCGGGCGCCAGGCGTTCGAGCTCAGCCTTGCCATTGGCCGACGGCCAGGTCGGCGGAAAGGGCTCGCCCACCGCCGCGGCGATCGCCTCGGCGGCGAAGGGAATGACCGGCGCGCAGACCCGGGCGAACAGGGCCACCAGGTTCAGCGCCGTGCGCACGACCACCGCGGCGCGGTCCGGATCGGTCTTGATCGCCGTCCAGGGCGCGGCCTCCTGCAGGTATTCGTTGCCCAGCACCCACAGCGCCCGCAGCGCCTGGGCGCGACTTGCGCATCTCGATCGCCTCGAACTGGTCGGTGAGCTCGGCCAGCTTCGCCGCGACGTCGGCGTAGAGCTTCTGCTCCAGCGGCCCCGGCTCGCCGCCCTCGGGAACGACGCCCTCGAACCGCGTCTCGCAGAACTTCAGGATGCGGTTGACGAAGTTGCCGAGCACGTCGGCCAGGTCGCGGTTCACCGCCGCACTGGAACTGCTCCCAGGTGAAGGCGCTGTCGGAGTGCTCCGGGCGATTGGCGGTCAGGTACCAGCGCCAGGCAGTCGGCCGGCAGGAGCTCCAGCGCCGCGTCCATGAACACGCCGCGCTTCTGCGAGGTGGAGAACTTGCCGCCGTACCAGTTGAGCCAGTTGAACGCCTTCAGCATGTCGACCGTCTTCCACGGCTCGCCCGAGCCGAGGATGGTGGCGGGGAAGCTCACCGTGTGGAAGGCGACGTTGTCCTTGCCCATGAACTCGACGTAGCGGACGTCGTCGGCGCCCGCGTCGGTGCGCCACCAGCGCCGCCAGTCGCTCGCCGGTGGCGTCGGCCCACTCCTCGGTGGCGGCGATGTATTCGATCGGCGCGTCGAACCAGACGTAGAACACCTTGTCCTCGAAGCCCGGCCGCGGCTGGCCGCCGCGCGGTCACCGGCACGCCCCAGGCCAGGTCGCGGGTGATGCCCGCGGTCGATCAGCCCCTCGTCCAGGTGCTTGTAGGCGATCGAGCGGGCCAGCGTCGGCCAAGTCGGCCTTGGCTGTCGACCCAGGCGCGGATCGCGTCCTGCAGCTTGGTCTGCAGCAGATAGAGGTGGCGGGTCTCGCGCACCTCCAGGTTGCGCGAGCCGGAGATCACCGAATAGGGCTCGATCAGGTCGATCGGGTCGAGCAGGCGAGCCGCAGTTGTCGCACTGGTCGCCGCGCGCCTTGGGATAGCCGCAGTCGCGGGCAGATGCCCTCGACATAGCGGTCGGGCAGGAAGCGGCCGTCGTCGATGGAATAGATCAGCTTGTCGATGCGCTCCTCGATCAGGCCGTTGTCCTCCAGCACCTCGGCGAAATGCTGGGTCAGCCGGGCGTTCTGCGGCGAGGAGGAGCGGCCGAACCAGTCCCACGACAGGCCGAAGGCCGCGGCCGATGTCGTGCTGCAGCCGGTGCTGCTCCTCGCAGTAGGTGAACACGTCCTGGCCGGCGGCGGCGGCGGCCAGCTCGGCCGGCGTGCCGTGCTCGTCGGTGGCGCAGATGTAGAGCACCTCGTGGCCCCGCGCGCGCTGGAAGCGGGCGTAGACGTCGGCCGGCAGCATCGAGCCGGCCAGGTTGCCCAGGTGCTTGACGCCGTTGATGTACGGCAGGGCGGAGGTGATCAGGATGCGGGCCATGGGGCCGGGATATAGGTCAAGGCGCCGCCAATTCCCAACCGCCGTTGCCAGATCGGCCGGCGCCAAGGCATAAGCGGGCCCGGCGAGCCGGCTTAGCTCAGTTGGTAGAGCAGCGCTTTTGTAAAGCGAAGGTCGCGGGTTCGAATCCTGCAGCCGGCGCCATCGCCGCCCGATCTACAGGACCCCTCTTCGTACCGGCCAGCGCCGAAACTTCGCCCATCCACGGGACCCCTCTTCTTGCCGGCCAGCGCCAAACCCATCACCGCCTGGGCCATCACCACCGGCGAGACCGGCATGCGCACCCAGGCGCGGGGGCTGGCGGCGGCGGTGGCCGACATCGTGGTGGAGAAGACGGTGCGCGGCCGGATTGGGCTCGGCCTGGGCGCGGCGGCGATCGTCTGGAGCCGCCCTGGCCGGATGTGGTGATCAGCTGCGGCCGGCGCGCGGCGGCGTCCACCCTTGTCGGTGGGCAAGGCCAGCGGCGGGCGCACCGTAACGGTCCATGTGCAGGATCCCCGCGCGAGGGCCGATCGGTTCGACCTGATCGTGGCCATGGATCACGACGCCATCGCCCCGGGCGGCCACGTGATCAAGGTGGCGACCGCCCTGCATGACCTGACGTCCGAAAACCTCGCTGAGGCGCGCCGGGCATGGTCGGCGCGGCTGGCGCCCCTGGGATCGCCGCTCGTCGGGGTGGTCATCGGCGGAACGCTTGCGCGGCCGGCCGTTCACCCTTGCCGACGGCCGCTTGCTGCTGGCGGGGCTGCGGCGGCTGCGCGACGAGGGCGGCGACGGCCCTCGCCATCACCCCTTCCCGGCGCACGCCGGACGCCGTCCGCGCCCTGCTTGCCGAGGCCTTCGCCGGCGACCAGCGCGTGTTCCTCTGGGACATGGAGGGCGATAATCCCTATCGCGGCATCCTCGCCCTCGCCGACCGCCTGGTGGTCACCAGCGACAGCGTCTCGATGGTCTCGGAGGCCCTGTCGACGACCCATCCGGTGGAGATCTTCGATCTGGGCTTCCCGCGCCACGCCGACTTTCATCCAGGGATTGATCGACAAGGGCCTCGCCCAGACGCTTCACCGGCGACCCATCGCCGCCGCCGATGGCGGGGCCGGTCAATGCGACCCTGCAGGCCGCCGAGGCGGTGCGGAGCCTGCTTCAGGCGCGGACGGGCAGCGCCGGATAGGCCAGCTGGTCGCGGGCGATCCAGGCGTCGGTGACATAGTTCATGATCACCGACTTGCGGATGCCGGCGATCGGCCGACGGGCGAGGCCATGCCAGGTGTTCGATCCGGGCACGAACACCAGGGCGGTGTTGTCGAGGAACGGCGGCCTGGCGGCCCAGGTCTCATGGTCGGCGTAGATGTCGGTGCCGAGATCCTCCTGGCCCTCGCTGTCGGTGAGATAGATCAGCATGGTGAAGCGCTTGACGCCCAGATCGGTGTGCGGCTCGAGCCAGAAGCCGTCGGTGTCCTGGGCGTATTCCAGGCGCACATAGCTGGCGGAAAGATCGGCGCCGGTGGCGGCCTCGATGGCCTCGACCACCGCCCGCGATTGAAAGGCGTCGGCCACCGCCGCGCAGGCGTCGAAGCGGGCGTTGTTGGCGGCGTCGAAATAGTGGCGCTGGTCGTTGTGCAGCTCGCGCTTGCCCGAAACGCCATGCAGATCGGGCAACGGAAACGGCAGGTGACGCAGCTCGTCGGTCAGACCGGCGGGGAAGACATTCTCCAGCATCCAGTGGCGATAAGGCGCATCATCCCGGCCCGCGCCGGCGAAGGCGGCGATGAGGCTCGCCTGGACGGCGCTCGTCAGAGTCTGGCGGGTGGTGGTCAAGCAAGGAGGCTCTTTGGCGAAGGGCGGGTCCGGACCTGTCCGGCCGACCCATCCGATCGGCGCCCTTTAGAGCAAGCTGGCGCCGCCGTCGATGGTGCGGCGGAACCGAGAAAATTTTCACCACGAAGGACACGAAGAACGCCAAGGCGCCGAAGCTGCTTGGCCGAAGGCCACGTCCATCATCACTCATCGGTGATTTTCGCGCCTTCGGCGCGGCCCAACGTGGTCTTTGTGTTCTTCGTGTCCTTCGTGGTGAATAGAGCCGCGCCGCCTCGCTCGGACCAGCCAGACAGAACCCTACGCCAGCACCGCCCGCCGCCCCGCCCAGGGCTGGCGGTCTCCAAGCTGGCCGGCCAGGCGGAACAGAAGCGCCTCCTCGCCGGCCCGGGCGACGAACTGCAGGCCGATCGGCAGGCCCTCACGGCTCTGGGCCAGGGGCACGGTCATGGCCGGCTGACCGGTGATGTTGAAGGCCTGGGTGTTGGGCATGAAGGCGAACAGGCGGTGGGTGTAGCCGGCCAGATCGGGCGGATCGCCCAGCAGTTCGCCCACCTTAATGGCCGGCGATCCCAGGGTGGAGAGCAGCAGTATGTCGTAGCCTTCGAAGAACGCCGCCGCTTGCCGGCCAAAAGCGTGGCAGGCCTGCAGCGCCTGGACATAGGCGGCGCCGGAGACGCCTTGCCCGCGCCGGTACATGGCCCAGGTGATCGTCTCGACATCCCCCTCCGCGATCGGACGGCCCCGCCGGGCGGCCTCGGCGTCGAGGGTGGCGGCGACCGAAGCGGCGATCACCGTGCCGCCGGCCGCGCCCAGGGCGGTGAAGTCGCCCGGCAAGTTCGGCCTCTTCGACGTGATGGCCGAGGGATTCGCAAAGCCTGGCGGCGTCCCGCACGGCCTGAACGCATTCCGCGTCGATGGCCGGCGCGGCCAGGGCGGCGGTGGAAAAGGCGATGCGCAGGCAGCCCGGATCGCGGCCGACCTCGCTGGCGAAGGGCGTCGCCGGCGCGTCGCGCCAATAGGGATCGCCAGGTTGCGGCCGGCAAACCGCATCGAGCAGGGCGGCGCTGTCGCGCACGGTATGGGTGACCGCGTGCTGGATCGAAAAGCCGCCCCACCCCTCGTCGGCCGGAGCGAACGACACCCGCCCCCTGGTGGGCTTCAGTCCGAAGAGGCCGCAGCAGGAGGCGGGAGTGCGGATCGATCCGCCGCCGTCGCTTGCGTGGGCCGATGGTGTGATCCCCCCGGCCACGGCCGAGGAGGCCCCGCCGGACGAACCGCCGGGCGTGCGGCTAAGGTCGAAGGGATTGCGGCTGGGACCAAAGCGCTTGGGTTCGGTCACCGGCTCAAGGCCGAATTCCGGCGTATTGGTCTTGCCCAGGATCACCAGGCCGACGGCGCGGTAGGCGCTGACGATGGCGCTGTCGGCGGCGGCCGGCGGATCGCCCATGAGCCACGAGCCGGCGGTGGTCGGCGCGCCCGCCATCTGGGCGCCGAGGTCCTTGATCAGATAGGGAACGCCGCCCAGCGGCCCCGCTGGCGTCCCGGTCTTCACCTGCGCCCGAGCCTGATCAGCCAGGGTCAGGGTCACGGCGTTGAGCCTGGGATTGACCGCCTCGAGGCGAGTAAGGGCCGCGTCCGTAACCTCGGCGGCGCTGACTTCACGCGCGGCGATCAGGGCGGCCAGGCCCACGCTATCCCGCGCCAGATAATCGGATTGGTTCACGCCGCCTGCTCCCTTGGAGTGTTTGGTTCTATGCTTGGGTTTGATCGAACCACGGGACGCACGGCAAACCAATGGCCAGGGCGATTGAAATCTTCATCGACGCCGACGCCTGTCCGGTCAAGGACGAGGTCTATCGCGTCGCCCAGCGCTATGGGCTGAAGGTCCACGTAGTGGCCAACGCCTTCATCCAGATTCCGGCCCACCCGAAGATCGCCCGGGTGATGGTCGAGGCCGGCCCGGATGTGGCCGACGACTGGATCGCCGAACACGTGGAAGAGGGGGATGTGGTGATCACCAGCGATATCCCGCTGGCCGAACGGGTGTTGAAGGCGGGCGGCGCGGCCCTCTCGCCCACAGGTAGGGCGTTCACCGTCGATTCGATCGGCTCGGCCATCGCCCAGCGAGCGATCATGGAGCAGCTTCGCTCCACCGGCGCCGCCACTGGCGGCCCCAAGCCCTTCGACCGAACTGATCGCTCGCGCTTTCTCCAGGCGCTCGACCAGACCCTCAACCGTGAAATGCGACGCCGGCTATGATCGAGATCAACGACGAAATCGGCCTCGACGAGGCCGAGCTGGAGTTCAGCTTCATCCGCGCCTCCGGGCCCGGTGGCCAGAACGTCAACAAGGTCTCGAGCGCCGTGCAGATGCGCTTCGATGCTCGCCGCTCCCCTTCCCTGCCCGATGAAGTGAGCGCGCGGCTGCAGAAGCTGGCGGGGTCGAAGCTGACCCTCGATGGCGTCATCGTCATCACCGCCAACCGCCATCGCACCCAGGAGCGCAACCGCACCGACGCCGTCGAGCGGCTCGTCGCCCTCATCGCCAAGGCGGCGATCGCCCCGGTGAAGCGCCGCCCGACTCGGCCCACAAAAGCGTCGAGAGAGAAGCGACTGGCGGGAAAGGCTCACCGCGCCGGGGTGAAGACCATGAGGGGAAGGCCCGGGGATGACGGTGGCTAGGGATAATCGATGGAGACCTTGATGCGAATGTGGACACCCGCGATCGCCATGGCCGCGGCCCTGGCGCTGGGCGCGTGCGGAAAATCCGGCGGCTCGGCCTCCGCGCCCGGAGCGCCGCCGGACGCCAAGACCCAGGCGATCCTGGACACCCTGCCCCCGGCCTATCGCCATGCCGATCTCGACAACGGCCAAGCCAAGTTCGCCCAGTGCAAGGCCTGCCATACGGTGGTTCAGGGCGGACCGAACATGGTCGGGCCGGACCTCTGGGGCGTCTTCGGCCGCAAGGCCGGAACCGAGCCCGGCTTTTCCTATTCCAGTGGCGTCAAGGGACTGGGTTTCGCCTGGGACGCCGACAAGATCGACCACTGGATCGCCAACCCGCGCGCCATGGTCCCCGACACCCACATGACCTTCCTGGGCCTCGACAATCCCAAGGACCGGATCGATGTAGTGGCCTATCTCAAGGTGGCGAGCACGACGCCCAGTCAGTAGTGCTCAGGCGTCGTAACCGGGGTTCTCGCGGTCCAGCCGGCGCAGGCGCGCCGGGCCAGGCCAGACGCGCCGCCGATGCCGCGGCTGACCTGCTCGCGCACCTCGTCCTGGCTCGCCTTGGGCGCGATCAGCACATTGTCGCGGCCGCACGAAAGCGCCATCACCTGCTGCTTGCAGGCGCGCTCGAGGTAGAACATGTGCACCCAGCAGTCGCCGGCGGTCTTGCCCACCGCCAGGGTGCCGTGATTGCGCAGCAGCATCATGTGCTTGTCGCCGAGGTCGGCGACCAGCCGCTCGCGCTCGTCGAGGTTGAGGGCGATGCCTTCATAGTCGTGATAGGCCAGCCGCGGCAGGCAGATCAGGGCGTGCTGGCTGAGCGGCAGCAGGCCCTCCTGCTGGGCCGACACGGCCACGCCCTGGTCGGAGTGCAGGTGCATCACGAAGTGGGCGTCGTCGCGCGCCGCGTGGATCGCCGAATGGATGGTGAAGCCCGCCGGATTGATGAAATAGGGCGTCTCCTGGAGGATGTTTCCCTCCAGATCGATCTTCACCAGCGAAGAGGCGGTGATCTCGTCGAAGAACAGGCCGTAGGGATTGATCAGGAAGTGATGCTCCGGCCCCGGTATGCGAGCCGAGATGTGGGTGTAGATCATGTCGTCCCAGCCGTAGAGGGCGACCAGCCGGTAGAGAGCGGCCAGATCCACCCGCGCCTGCCATTCCTCTTCCGAGACCTTGCCGCGCAGCGACACCGAGCCTGCCAGGGAGCCGTCGGCCATGGTCGTTCCTCCTGATCCACGATCACCTTGGGCCTCAGAGTCGCGCCGCGCGGCCCCGGCGTCAAGCGCCGAGGTCGCCGTGAGCGGCGCCGGTCCCTATATGGTCGCTGTATCGCAACCTCATGAGCGCTGATCGCGTGACCAAACCCAAGCCTTCCCCGGGCCCTCGCCCAAGTCTGCCCATGAGCGAAGGCGAGGCGCGCAAGCGCCAGAAAGCCTATGCGGCTCACCGCCGCGACTGGGCCGAGGCGGTCGGCCGTCCCTACGGCAAGACCGACGCCGACCCCCGCCCCCCGCCCGGCGAACTCGACGCCGGCCCGGACGAATAGGGCCGCGCCTGTGTTTGACAAGCCCCGGCCAAGCTAGTCTGGTCCCACCGCCATGCCAGGCCCCGCCCTTCCCGCCCGCCCGCGTCTCGCCTTCGTCGCCAGTGACCGGCCCGAGGCGCAGGAGGCGCGCGCGCGCCTCGCCGCCAAACACGGCGACACACCGGAGGAGGAGGCCGATGCGGTGGTGGCCCTTGGCGGCGACGGCTTCATGCTGGAGATTCTGCACCGAAACCTCGCCACCCGCCGGCCGATCTACGGCATGAACCGCGGCTCGGTCGGCTTCCTGATGAACGACTACCGGGAGAGCGATCTCATCGAGCGCATCACGGCGGCCGAGCAGGCGATCATCCACCCCCTGAGCATGACCGCGGTCGACGCTCACGGCGCGACCCACACGGCGCTGGCCATCAACGAGGTCAGCCTGCTGCGCCAGACCCGCCAGACCGCCAAGCTGCGCATCCTGATCGACGGCCGTCCGCGTCTGGAGGAGCTGATCTGCGACGGCGCCCTGGTCTCCACCCCCGCCGGTTCGACCGCCTACAACCTCTCGGCCCACGGCCCGATCATCCCGATCGACGGCCAGGTGCTGGCGCTGACGCCGATCAGCGCCTTTCGCCCGCGGCGCTGGCGTGGCGCCCTGCTTTCCCACAAGGCGCGGGTGACCTTCGAGATCCTGGAAGGCGACAAGCGGCCGGTGAGCGCCGTGGCCGACAATGTCGAGGTGCGCAATGTGGCGCGCGTGGATGTGGTCGAGGACCGCGCCATCGCCCTCGCCGTGCTGTTCGACGCCGGCCGCAGCCTGGAAGAGCGGATGATCGCCGAGCAGTTCTCGGCCTGAGAGATCAGCCTCAGCTAACCGCCGAAAGCAGCTCCGTCACTTTGCCGTAGCCGGCGTTTTCGGGGATCACCAGGACCTTGCCGGCGGGACTGTCGGCGACCTTGGGCTCGACCGTGACCAGTTCGCGGGCCTGAGCGCGGACCACCGCGTCGATAGCGTCGTCAGCCTCGGCCAGGAGCTGCAGGTTCATCCGTGTCGGGAAGATCACCTTGCGCTCGCCGGCCTCGGCCAGGCGCAGACGCCTCCTTCGGCTCGACCCATTCCGCGTCCACGGTCTCCCAGCCATCGCACAGGGCCAGCTGATCGGGCGGCGCGGCGGCGACGTAGAACCAGGTGTCGAAGCGCTTGGGCATCATCGCCGGGGTGATCCAGCGGGCGAAGACCGAGAGAGCGCCCAGGTCGAGGTGCAAGTCCAGCTCGGTGACCAGATCGAGGAACGGCCGGCGATCGGCGGCGATATCGTCCCGCGCGGCCCCGGCCGACCTCGGAGCCGGCGAACGGCGACTGATCGGGATGGCGGGCCAGCAGAATGCCGGTCTCCTCATAGGCCTCGCGGATGGCGGCGATGCGCAGGGCCCGCTTATTCGGCAGGCGATTCACCCCAGCCCAGGGTGCGGAACTCCCAGGCCGGATCGTGATCGCCCTCGTGGAGTCTTGCCGCCGGGAAACACCAGGGCGCCGGAGGCGAAATCGATCTGATGATGGCGCTTGACCATCAGCACTTCGAAGGCGGGTTCGTCGCGCACCAGCAGGATGGTGGCGGCCGGACGGATCGGGAACTTCGGGCTTTTCGCTCATCCGCCCACCTTCGACGCGTCGCGCGGCGAGGGCAAGCGGCTTGCGATCTTCCGGGGGCCAAACCCTTATCGTGGTTAACCTGACCCTGCGGAAACTTTTCCGCTTTACAAGCGCGGCAATGAGGATGACGCTAGGGAAACAACAAGAACCCCAGGGAGGTTCGTCATGGTCATCCGCCAACCGATGGGAGGCGTCGCCCTCCCCTTCATCCATGACGGCAGTGGCCGGTCGAGCCCGGCCCGCGCGGCGGCCATCGGCCTTTCGGTCATCGTTCACGGCGCCATCGGCGTGTGGCTGGTGAGCCAGGCCTTCCATATTGCGCCCCTCGACCAGGCCCCTGCCGCCTCACCGCCGGTGGATGTGGAAACGATCCGGCTCCCGCGGACGCCGCCCAAGCCGACGCCGACCATAACGCCCGCCAGGGCCCATGAACCGACCACGACCGCGGCGACGCCAACCGATCATCCGACGACCATCGCCACCCATGAGACGACCGTCACCTCGCTTGGCGGCCCGACCCTCAATCCCGGGGACACAGGCGAGATAACCACGATTGCGCCGCCCAAGGGGCCGCCCGCCATCACCGATCCGGAATGGCTTTCAAGGCCCGGCGCGCGGGAGTTCGCCAGGGCCTATCCGGACGAAGCTGAACGCGCCAATGTCGGCGGGACGGTCATGCTTTCCTGCCAGGTCACGGCCATCGGCGGCGTGGACGGCTGTCAGGTTGAAACCGAATCCCCTGCGGGCTTCGGCTTCGGCCACGCGGCCCTCAGCCTCACCCGCTATTTCCGCATGAAGCCGCGCACCATCGATGGCCAGCCGGTCGGCGGCGCCAACGTCCGCATCCCTATCCGGTTTGCGATGCCGGAATAGCAAGGAAGGCCTCTCCCAGAGGGGGAGGTGTCTTTGTCGTTCAACTCATCTCGTACTTGATCGGCAGGCGCTTGGGGCCGCCGACGAAAGCGGCCGTGGCCCGGGTGGGGTCGCCGGCGAATTCGAGGGATTTCAGGCGCGGCATCAGCTCCTCGAACAGGATGCGCATCTCCATCTTGGCCAGGTGCTGGCCCAGGCACAGGTGGGCGCCGTAGCCGAAGGCGAGCTGGCGGTTGGGCTTGCGATCGGGCTTGAAGACGTCCGGCTCGTCGAACACCTCCTCGTCGCGATTGCCCGAGGGATAGCAGAGCATCAGCCAGTCGCCCTTGGCGATTTCCTGGCCATGCACGGTGGTCGCCTCGGTGGCCGAGCGCATGAAGTGCTTCACCGGCGTCGTCCAGCGGATGGCTTCCTCGACCAGGCCGGGGATCAGCGAAGGATCGGCCTTCACCTTGGCGAAGGCGCTCGGGGAACTGGCACATGCCCCAGATGGCCCCGGCGGTGGACGATGAGGTGGTGTCGTGGCCGGCGGTGGCGACGATCACGTAGTAGCTCATGGCCTCGAAGTCGTTGATCGGCGCGCCGTCGATCTGGCCGTTGGCGATCACGCTGGCCAGATCCTCCGTCGGCTCGGCCTTGCGGGCGTCGGTGATGCCTTTGAAGTACATGAAGAAGTCGGCGATCACCGCCTGCAGGTCGCCAAAATTGTCGTCCGCCCCGCCCGATGCGAGTTCGGCCTTGGAACGGTTGAGCTCGGGGTCGGCGGCGCCGAACAGCTCCTGGGTCAGCTTCAGCATGCGCGGCTCGTCCTCGGGCGGCACGCCCAGGATCTCCATGATCACCCGCAGCGGATAGGTGAGCGCCACATCGCGCACGAAGTCGCACTCGCCGCCGAGGCTGGCCATGCGATCGACGTGGGCGCGGGCGATCTCGCGGATGCGATCCTCCAGCTGGCGGATGTTCTGCGGCAGGAACCAGGACTGGGTCAGCACCCGGTATTTGGGGTGATCCGGGCGCATCCATCTGCACCAGGGTGCGCAGCAGGTGCGGGCTGCCGCCGGTCATCTTGCGGACGATCTCGTCGCCCTTGATGGTGGTGAAGGTGGTCGGCATGTCGCCGGAGTGGAAGAGGTCGTTCTGGCGGCTGATCTCCAGGATGTCGGCGTGCTTGGTGACGATCCAGAACGGATAGAGGCCCTCCACCTTGGCCAGGCCCAGGGGGTTGTTGGCCCGCAGCCAGCGGAAAGCGTCGTGCACCGGCTTGTCCTCGGCGTAGGCCGTCGGCGAGATCACCGAGAGGGCGATGTCCTCGGGCACGAGCTTGGCGGGCGCGGCGGCGGACGAGCGGGTTGCGGTGTCGGCGGTCATCTGGCGGATTCTCCCTGGCGAACCGCCTTACCCTAGCTCAATTAATCGGCCAGTTGTAAGCGGCGACGACGAACCCGCAGCCTGGAGCACATCATGAAAATACACACCGAGGATTTTCGCGTGCGCGAGGGCGACAAGGTTGATCTTTCCAAATGGCCGACCAAGATCAAGGACGTCTACAGGGACAAGGACGACTATGCGGAGAGCCTGCGCGACCAGGTGGAGCGGCTAAGCCACCAGCAACAGCTCCTCTACGCCTCAAACAGCCACGCCGTCCTGCTTGATCTTCCAGGCGATGGACGCCGCCGGCAAGGATGGGGCGATCAAGCACGTCATGAGCGGGATCAATCCCCAGGGCTGCCAGGTGTTCAGCTACAAGCATCCCAGCGCCACCGAACTCCAGCATGACTTTCTATGGCGTACCACGCGTGATCTGCCCGAGCGCGGAAAGATCGGCATCTTCAACCGCTCCTACTATGAGGAGGTGCTGATTGTCCGGGTTCATCCGGAAATCCTAACAAGTGAGGGCCTTCCCGACCCGCCGCACGACCGAAAGAAGGTGTGGCGCGATCGGTACCGCTCGATCACCGGCCTTGAGCGGCACCTGAGCCTCAACGGTACGCGAATCCTGAAGTTCTTCCTGCACCTCTCCAAGGACGAGCAGCGCAAGCGCTTCATCGAGCGGATCGACGACCCCGACAAGAACTGGAAATTCAGCACCGACGACATCACCGAGCGCGGCTTCTGGGACGACTACATGAGGGCCTATGAGGCCTGCCTCACCGCCACCAGCACCAACGAGGCGCCCTGGTATGTGGTCCCCGCCGACGACAAGGAAAACGCCCGCCTGATCGTCTCCAAGGTCGTGCTGGAGACGATGGAAGCGCTCAAGATGACCTACCCTAAGGCGAGCGAAGCCCATCTGGCGGAGCTGAAATCGATACGGAAACAGTTGGTAGGATAAGAAACCCACCTCCAAAGAGAATGACGGTGGGTGGGGCAATAGCGAGCCGGCGCGCCCTCCCGCAGAGGAAAAACGGCGTCCGTTTATGGTGGTAGAGTGTGGGATTGGCGTGTGGGCGGAGCGGAGCTCGACGCCAACAGAAGGCGCGACGACGCGGGCTGAACGCCGAGATCGGCGGACCCTTGTCCCGTGACCCCCATGGATGCCGCCTGGCTGGCGAACAGCGCGGCGCTGGCCGAAGCAGGCGGATCGACCACCTTGGTCCCGCCATGGCCATCGCCGCTGGTGGTGAAGGTCGAGCTGGAGAAGTTGCCCGCCAGGGTGATCTTGGCGGTGTGGGTCCTGTCGGTGACCGTGAGCACCCCACTTGTTCCGGCGGCGTTCTCCTTGAAGGTCGCGGTGGTTACGCCCTTGGTGTAGCCGATGTCCTCGAGATCCAGCGCCGTGCCGCCCCCCAGGGAGAAGTTAGCCACCGTTCCGCCGTAGGCTTGGGAATGGGCCAGTTCGAGGGTTCCAGCTCCGCCGGCAAAGGTTACCGTCTGGCTAAAAGATCCTTCGATATCGAGGGTCCCGCTCTCCACCTTGGCCCGCCCATTGCCGGTGATCGCCCC
Organism: uncultured Alphaproteobacteria bacterium; assembly: GCA_963817995.1. Lineage (GTDB taxonomy): Bacteria > Pseudomonadota > Alphaproteobacteria > Caulobacterales > Caulobacteraceae > Acaudatibacter. The sequence goes on along the minus strand of CAWFQJ010000004.1, from coordinate 50,103 downwards.
ATCCAGGGTAAGGGTTCCGCCGTTATAGGCCAGCAGGGTCCCGGTGTTGGCGATCGCGGTCTTAACGGTCACATGATCGGCGCTGGCCTCGATCAGGCCGCCATTGACGATGATGGCGGTCCCGGTGTCGATGGTCAGACCCGTCGAGCCCCTACCGAGGATGGTCGCGCCCTTGTCGTTGATCAGGGTCAGCTCACCCGATCCCAACTGGCCCGCGCCGATGATCTTGTCGCCGGCGTTGGTCAGGGTCGCCGTTCCGCTGGCGCCGATGATGCTGTTGCCGGCGGCGTTCCCCAGACTGATCTCGCCGCCCCCGGTCAGCGTCGCGCCCATCGATCCGATGGTCAGGGTCTCGGCCTCGGCCGCGGTGGCCAGGGTGATTACCCCCGTTCCGCCAATCACCCCCTCCAGGGTCAGGCCCGTCCCGCTCAAAAGCCTGACCGCGCCGTCGTTGGTCACCGCCGATCCGGTCCCGTCCAGCACATTGACCCCAACTGTGGTCTCGATAACACCCGTCCCCGCGGTCATCAGGGTCCCACCCTTGATCGTCGCACCCTTCAGCAGAACCCGCGAGCCGGTGGCTGCCGCGATCGCGCCGGTGTTGACCACCGTGGCGGCGTTAAGCGTCAGGCCGCCCGCGCCAAATCCCTCCAGCAGACCGGCGCTGCTAACCGTGTGTGTCTCAAGGAGCAGGGCGCTGGCGCCGTTGGCCTCGATCCTGCCGGCGGCCGCCACGCTGAGCAAACCGGCCCCGCCAATCACGCCGTCGCCGACCAGCATCTCGGAAATCACCAACGTCCCGCCGTCGGTGATCTTCTGACCCGCCAGAGCGACGTATCCAGAGAGCGACCAGTCGGCGCCTGAGTCGACGACGAAAGACCCAAAGCCGTAACCGAGGCCGCTGATCGCCCCGGTCCCCTTCGCCAGTTCAAGCGTTCCGCCGCCGCCCGCGACACCCCCGACGAACTGGCAGCCCGCCTCGATGATCAGCCGGTCGCTGGCGGAGGTGAGCAAAACCGCGTTGTGCGTTCCGCTGATCGTGCCGTAGTTGACCACCGTCAGAGCGCCCCCGCCCGAGTGCGTGATCCCATTGTAGCCGGAAATGATAGCGCCCCTGTCGGTAGGGCCGCCGTTGATCACCCGTCCGCCGGCGGCCAGATCGACACCGACGCCGACCGTGTCGCTTCTCGCCTGGATGGTTCCGAAATTGCGCACCGTGCCGGCCGCGCCCTTCACCTGCACGCCGAACTGGCCGGCGTAGATATCCGCCTTGGTGTCCGCGGTTGCGCCGTTGGTGACCGCGCCGCCATCGCCGAGACTGACGCCGACGCCTTGGATATAAACGTTGGTGGAGGCCTGCTGATTATACCCCGGGGGCACATAGTAACTGGCGTACGAATAGCTCGATATGGAGCCGTCATTGATGACGGTTCCCGCGCCGCCGCCAATAACGATTCCATAAGTCCCGCTGATGAAGGCGCCTGTGTCCAAACTGGTTCCGTTGGTCACCATGCCGCCGGCCTTCAGATTGATCGCCTTCGACAGATAGAAACTCAAACCACCTCCGTTATTGATGTAGGAGGCGGCGCCGACGATCGAGCCGAAGTTGGTCACCGTGGCGGCCGCGCCCTTGGCGAGGATCGGATCAAGGTAGTGCTGGCCGTTGGCCCCGCCGATATAGGCCGTCGTGTTCGTGGCCGAGCCATTGGTGACGCGGCCGCCCGCGTGCAGATATACGACTGGAACGCCGGCCGGCGCGGACGTGCCCTTGAGGGTTCCGAAGTTGTTGACGGTTCCGGCGCGGCCATAGGTAGCGACCGCCGTCGCGCCGGAGATCAGCGCGGTAGTGTCCGAGGCCGTGCCGTTGGTGACCGTGCCGCCCTGAGCCAGGATGACGCCATTGCCCGCCGCGCCGCCACTCGAGGCGCCCAGGCCCTGAATGGAGCCGAAGTTGACCACCGTGCCGGCGGCCTCGCCGATGATCACGCCGAGGCCGCCGCTGATCTTGGCACTTCTTATGGAAGCCGCGCCGTTGGTGACCGAACCGCCCGAATAGAGATAGACGCCGATAGCGAGGTTGCTGGCCGTGACCTTGCCATAGTTGACGAGGCCGTAGGCGTTGTGGCCGTTCCAAGGTGAGACAATCCCGTTCCCCTCCACCAGGCCCGTGGTGGCGACGATCAGGTCGGTCACCGGCGATGTCATCGTATAGCCGGACGCGTAGGTTCCGGTGAGCGTCTTGGTCGTCATCCCGCACCTCCCAAAAGGCGCGCCGCTGCGCCACGCCGCGACACCGCCCCCTGACCCTGGGAGAACTGTTCCATGGACGGCGCGGTGGGGCAAGTTGAGGTGCGGCCGACTGGAATCGCGCGGCCCGGCTCGAAGGCTAGGGCGCGGCGGCGGCCCCCGCCCTTCGCCGTGAGCGGGCCGCAGCGCCCAGGCCGGCCACGCCGATGATCATCAGCGCCCAGCTGGCCGGCTCGGGAACCGCCTCCAGCGACACGCCGTCCAGAAGCGCCACCGGCGGATCGCCCACGCCTTGCGAGAGGAATGACAGCACCTCGGTGGCGTTCGCAGGCGTATAGGTGAAGGTCTGCAGCATCCAGCCCGAGAAGCCCTGGGCCGGCACGGTGACCGAGGCGGTGGAATACGTCTCCGTCCCCAGGCTCACCTGCCAATCGCGGGTGGTTGGGGCAAGAAGGGCGCCAGTCCAGGTGGCCGCCGCCCAATAGAAGCTGAGCTTGTAACGGGCGTTGGGGGTTAAGCCGGTGATCGTCTGGGTCAAAGGCGTGTTGTAGTACGGGTCCTGCTCCAGGAAATTGCCACCGGCGGGGCTGGTTGCCGGCAGGCCGTTGGCCGCCCCGTTGCCCGGCCCCCAGAGTGCGCCATAGTTGAAGGACGGAGAAACATCCGCCGTGCCTGGAAACCAGAGATAGTCGAAGCTCGACGAGGTCCACGGGGCGATCACGCCCGCGGGGTTTCCCGGCGCGGTGAGAGTGGTGCTCTCGAAACCCCCGTTTTGCACGAAACCTGATGCGGCGGCATTAGGACCCCAAGCACATAGCGCCGAGCCCAACACGCACGCCAACCCTGACTTGATAGACATTTTCGCCTCCCTCTTCCCGGTTGAATTTTCCGTGGTCGTGTAAGCTTAGAGGCCGCTGGTGGTTCAGGCCTCCAGCCGAGCAAGCTCCTCGTCCGAGAACACCCGCCCTCGCGTGAGGAACCGCACCTCCCGCCCGTTATCGAGGGAGAACATGCCGCCCCGGCCGGGGACGACGTCGAGGATGAGTTGGGTGTGGCGCCAGAGCTCGAACTGGTCGGCGCCGATATAGACCGGCGCGCCGCCCAATTCGCCGAGCTGCACATCGCGGTCGCCGACGATGAAGTCGCTCTGCGGATAGCACATGGGCGAGGAGCCGTCGCAGCAGCCGCCGGACTGGTGGAACAGGATCGGCCCGTGCTCGGCCCTGATCTCGTCGATCAGGGCCAGGGCCGGCGCCGTGGCGATGACGCGCTCCACCGTTCGCCCCCTAGAAGAAGCCCAGCTTCTTGGGGCTGTAGCTCACCAGCATGTTCTTGGTCTGCTGGTAGTGGTCCAGCATCATGCGGTGGTTCTCGCGGCCGATGCCCGATTGCTTGTAGCCGCCGAAGGCCGCGTGGGCCGGATAGGCGTGATAGCAGTTGATCCACACCCGCCCGGCCTGGACGCCGCGGCCGAAGCGGTAGCAGCGGTTGGCGTCGCGGCTCCAGACCCCGGCCCCCAGGCCGTAGAGGGTGTCGTTGGCGATCGCGAGCGCCTCGGCGTCGTCCTTGAAGGTGGTCACCGACACCACCGGGCCGAAGATCTCCTCCTGGAAGACCCGCATGCGGTTGTGGCCCTTGAGCACCGTCGGCTTGACGTAGAAGCCGCCGGCCAGATCGCCCGGCAGTTCGTTGCGCGCCCCGCCGATCAGCACCTCGGCGCCTTCCTGGCGGCCGATGTCGAAATAGCTGAGGATCTTGTCGAGCTGTTCGGAGGACGCCTGAGCGCCGATCATGGTCGCCGGATCGAGCGGATCGCCCTGGACGATGGCCTCGACCCGCTTCAGCGCCCGCTCCATGAACCGGTCGTAGATGCTTCTCATGGATCAGGGCGCGGCTGGGGCAGGTGCACACCTCGCCCTGGTTGAGGGCGAACATCACGAAGCCTTCGATCGCCTTGTCGAAGAAATCGTCGTCGTGATCGGCCACGTCCTCGAAGAAGATGTTGGGCGATTTGCCGCCCAGCTCCAGGGTCACCGGGATCAGGTTCTGGCTGGCGTACTGCATGATCAGCCGCCCGGTGGTGGTCTCGCCGGTGAAGGCGATCTTGGCGATGCGCGGGCTGGACGCCAGCGGCTTGCCGGCCTCCAGGCCAAAGCCGTTGACGATGTTGAGCACGCCGGGCGGCAGTATGCCGTCGATCAACTCGGCCCACAAAAGGATCGAGGCCGGGGTCTGTTCGGCCGGCTTGATCACCACGCAATTGCCGGCCGCCAGCGCCGGGGCCAGCTTCCAGCAGGCCATCAGCAGCGGGAAGTTCCACGGGATGATCTGGCCGACCACGCCCAGCGGCTCATGGAAATGATAGGCCACGGTGTCGGCGTCGATCTCGGAGATGCCGCCCTCCTGGGCGCGGATGCAGCCGGCGAAATAGCGGAAGTGGTCGACCGCCAGCGGCAGGTCGGCCGCCGTGGTCTCGCGGATCGGCTTGCCGTTGTCCCAGGTCTCGGCGGCGGCCAGCAGGGCGAGATTGTCTTCCATCACCTGGGCGATGCGATTGAGTAGGACGGCCCGCTCGGCCACGCTGGTGCGCGCCCCAGGCGTCCTTGGCCGCGTGGGCGGCGTCCAGCGCCCGCTCCACGTCGGCGGCGTCGGACCGAGCCACCTCGCATAGCACCGCCCCGTTCACCGGCGAGGGGTTCTCGAAATAGCGGCCCGAGGCCGGCTCGACCCAGGCCCCGCCGATATAGTTGCCATAGCGGGCCTTGAACGGCGGCCGCGCCGTGCGGGCGAATTCCAGCTTGGTCATGGGGCGTCTCCTCCTAGTCGTGGCGCCGTTGGCCGGCGTTGCTAACGGAAATCATGCGCACCAACGCGCGCCTCTGTCAGCCCCGCACGGATACACGCTCTGGTGAGCGGCGCTTGAATTGCGCCGCCGATCCGCAGACGATGACCCCGAGCGGCGTTGTGGGAGAACGGATGAGCGAATTCGACGGGCCTTGGGGCGGTTCGCCTCCGCCGACCCCGCCGCCCCGGCGCTCGCGGCTTGGACTCTGGCTGTGGATCGGGCTGATCGGGGCGGCCGTCGTGCTGATCCTCGTACTGACCGGACTCTTCCCCGAAGAGCGATCGACCTCGGACTGGGGTGAGATGATCCGCCTCACCGGCCTGCTGGCCCTGGTTTCCAGCGGCCTGGTGGCGACCCGGCGGTTCGATGTCGGCCGCACGGCGCGAAACCTCGCCGTCTGGGTGGCGATCTTCGCCCTGATTGTCGTCGGCTACGCCTCGCGCGGGCCGCTGATGGCGGCGTTCCGATCGGCGCGTTCGGCGCTATTGCCGGCCTACGCCGTATCCGACGCCCCCCATACCCTCACCATCGGCCGCAGCGAGGGCGACGCCTTCTATGTCATGGGTCAGATCAACGGCGCGCCAGTGAAATTCCTCATCGACACCGGCGCCACCGACATCGTGCTCAGTCCCGCCGACGCCGCGAGGGCTGGGCTCACGGCCCCGGCCGGCGCCTATTCACGGCCGAGCGAAACGGCCAATGGCGTCGGCTACAGCGCGCCGGCGACCGTGAAATCTCTGGCGGTCGGACCCATCCAGCTTTCCGACGTGCCGGTGATGATCAACCAGGCCCCCATGGCGGCCTCGCTGCTGGGGATGCCGTTCCTCAAGCGCCTGGACTCGTTCGAGGTGAAGGGCGATCAGCTCATCCTGCATGGGAGAGGGTGAGGCGCTCACCGCACATCGCCGCCGCTGTTCACGAACCTCAGCATGGCGGTGTTGAACTCGGCTGGGGCTTGCAGCATGGCAAAATGGCTGACGTTCGGCAGGATGATGAGCTGGGCGCCGTGGATGGTCTTGGCCAGATACAGGGTGTGCTCGCGCTTGATCGCCTCGTCATGGTCGCCATCGACGATCGCCACCGGCGCGCGGATCGTGGCCAGATCGGCGACGCTGTAGTTCGGCTCCGTATCCCACATGGTGTTGATCGCCTTGGCGAAGGCGGCGAAGCCATCCGGCGTCGGCGAGAGGTGCGCATAGGCCGTGGCCGCCTCGTTTCCGAAACGAGCGAAGGTGGGGTTGGAAAGCACATCGGGCTTGACGCCGCTGGGGTCCATATTGGCGGCGAAGGCGAAGACACGGCTCACCCGGCCGGGATCCTTGATCGCCATGACCAGGCCGATGATGGCCCCGTCGCTCCAGCCGACGATGGCGGCGCGCTTGATATTGAGGCTGTCCATCACCGCGATCACGTCCGAGGCCATCAGTTCATAGGTATACGGACGATCGTCGCGACTTGACCGGCCGTGGCCTCGGCTGTCGATCATGATGACGCGGTGGCCGGCGCTGACCAGGGGTCCGATCTGGTTCGCCCAATAGTCGCTGTTGGCGAGGCCGCCATGCAACAGGATCACCGGCGAGCCGGCGCCATAGGTGGCATACCAGAGGCGCGCGCCGTCGTGGCTCACATAGCCGGTGTGCGCCGCCGGCGGTCGAGCCGGGGCGGTCGGCAGGGTCTGCCAAAGCTGGACGCCGACATCCGCCGCCAGGGGCGAGCCGATCGCCACAGCCGCCAGCGACACAGCCAAGAGCAATCCCCGCATGACCCGTTCCCCGAACCTCGACCGTGGAACGGTTAGGAGCGCCCGCGCCGATTGTCTACGCGCGGCGCATGCGGCAACATCGCGCGAGGGGTTTTGGAGGAGACGATCATGGAGATGAAAGAGGTTTCCATTCCCACGCCCGATGGCCATGCGCGGGCTTTCACTTTCCATCCCCAGGGTCAGGGCCGCTGGCCGGCGGTGATCTTCTATATGGACGCCCCGGCGATCCGCCCGGCCCTCTTCGCCATGTGCGAGCGCCTGGCCGGCCACGGCTATTTCGTGCTGCTGCCCGACATGTTCTGGCGCGCCGGGGCCTATGAGCCAATCAATATCGCCGAGGTGTTCAAGGACGAAGCCAAGCGGCGCGCGGTGTTCGGGCCGCTGATGGCCTCCACCAGCCCGGAAAAGGCGATGAGCGACACCGGCGCGTTTCTCGATTGGCTGGGCAGACAGCTACAGGTGAAAGGGGGCCAGGTTGGCGTCACCGGCTATTGCATGGGCGCCGGGTTCGCCTTGCGCGCGGCCGGTCATTTTCCGAACCGGGTCGCCGCCGCCGCCGGCTTCCACGGCGGCAATCTCGCCACCGACGCGCCGGACAGCCCGCACCTGCTGGCCCCGAAGATCAAGGCCAAGGTCTATGTCGGCGGCGCCGATGAAGACGCCGGCTTTCCGCCCGCCCAGGCCGATCGCCTGAGCGACGCCCTCACCGCGGCCGGCGTCGACAACACCGTGGAGATCTATCAGGGCGCCCGCCACGGCTACGCCCCGCCCGACATGCCGGTCTACGAAGAGGCGGCTTCGGAGCGGCATTGGAAGGAATTGCTCAAGCTGCTCGGAGAGACGTTAGGATAGGGATGGCGTCGGCGGGGCTTCCCTGTCACGGCGCACTCTCCGCCACCCCAATGAGGCCCCCATGAAAGCCGCTGTCCTGAACGCCTTCGGCGCCCCGCTCGCCATCGAAACCCTGCCCGACCCGGCGCCCGGCCCCGGCCAGGTGGTCGTCGACGTCGCCGCCGCCGGCGTCACCAGCTACGCCGGAGCCGTTTTCGACGGTTCGCGCAACTATGCGCTGGAGCTGCCCGTGGCGCCGGGGCCGGGGGGCATCGGGCGAGTGCGGTCTACGGGACCGGACGCGACCCACCTCAAGGCCGGCGACTGGGTCTATTGCGACGCGACCATCCGCGCCCGTGACAACACCGCCGACCAGATCCTGCTGGGCTGGACCTATCGGACGGAGGCGGCCCTGCCCCTGCACCGGGTCTACCATCACGGCTCGTTCGCCGAGCAGATGCTGGTTCCGACCGAGAACGCCACGCCGATCGGCGATATCGATCCGGCGCGGGCGGCGCGCTGGTGCGGCATCGGCCGGCTGCTGGTGCCCTTCGGCGGCCTTCTGGCCGGCGATCTGAAGGCTGGGGAGACGATCGTGATCAATGGCGCGACTGGCGGCTTCGGCGGCGCCGGGGTCGCGGTGGCCCTGGCCATGGGCGCCGGCCAGGTAGTGGCCACGGGCCGCAATCGCAAAACCCTCGACGATCTGGCCCACCGCTTTGGCCCGAGAGTGCGCGCCGTTCAAATGATCGGGGTGGAAGCCGACGATCGGCGGATGATCCTTGAGGCGGCCGACGGCCCGGTCGATATGGTCCTCGACTTCCTGCCCAGGGAGGCGTCGGCGTCGCAGGTCATGGCGGCCGCCCTCGCCGTGCGCCTTGGCGGCCGGGTGGTCCTGATGGGCGGCCTGCGCGGATCGGAAGGCGATCTCGGCCTCAACTACAACTGGCTGATGCACAACGAGGTGACCGTACGCGGCGCATGGATGTATGGGCGCGAGGCCATTCCCCGGATGGTGCGGATGATCCGGGGCGGGCTGATCGACCTCGCTCATTTCGAAATGACCGAATTCGGATTGAACGATGTCAACGAGGCGGTGGCCTTCGCCGCCGCCAACGCCGGTCCACGCCAGCTCACCGTGCTGCGGCCGGACCGAAGCTAGCGCCAGCCATAACCGGCCGCCAATTCCGCCACGAGGTCGGCGCGGGCGAAACGGTGGGTGATCATCATCCGCGGCCGGGTCGAGGCGTTGGGCGCGGCAGAATGCAGGAGCCGCAGGTCCATCAGATAGACGTCGCCCGGCGCGCCGGTGAGCTCGATGACCTCCAGCGGAACATCGCCGACCGCGCCCTTCGGCAGGCCGCCACCCTCCCCGTCCGAGGGCTCGCCAGCGTAGAGGCCCGTGAAGAAGGCTTCGCGGCGCAGGCGCGCGGCGATGTCGGCCGGCCTCAGGAACCGGCCCTCGTCCACCAGCCGGTGAGAACCGGTCACCGCCAGCGTCCCACCGCCATGGGGCTCGACCGTATCGAGGAAGGCGAAGAGCTGGACGCCAAGGCTCTCGCCGCTAGCGAGCCTCGGGCTATCCGGGTGCCAACCCGTAGGCAGCGTCCAGCGATCCGTATCCGGCGGTGTCACCAGGATCTGTGGCCGCTTGTGCAGCGTCCAGTCGATCGGGTGGTCGTTCAGCAACCCTTCGACCGCCGCCAGGAGCGCCGGCGTCTTGACCAGCGCCTCCACTGCCGGCTGTCGATTGCCGACCTTTGGCCAAGGTTTTGTGGGCGCGCCGTCGAGCCGCCACGCGCCCTCCCGCCACAGACCCGCCTGCTCGAAACGCCGCAACGCCGCTTCGCGCGCCCGGCGCACCGCCTCGGCGTCGAGCAACCCCTCTAGGCGCAGGAGCCCCTGGTGTTTGAAGGTTTCGCGATGTTGGGAAGTAGGGGTGAAGGTCCGAGGCACAGGTCCGTCTCCAAAATGACGGCGCCCCGCAGCGAACCGCGCATCCCGGCCAAGGCCGGAACGCCCAATCCACCGCGGGGCGGCACCCCACGGCCCACCGCAAGGCGCGGTGAACAATGACGGCAAGGTGCGCGCCGGTAAGATTGGCGTCAAGCGGCGCGAGCGCTCAGCAGGCCGGCAAAGCTCAATTTACAACTCGCCACAGTGCGTCTACGGTTCGTCAGGGTTACCAAGGACGGAGCGCCCTGCTTGGGATCTTCAAGCGCTCCACCGTGCTGCCCATCTGCCACAGGGAGCACCGACTTCACCCGCGCTTTCTAACCTTCTTTCATGGAGACTTGATCGCCGTCTTCACGGCCTCGCTCGGGCGGCCGGAGCCAATTACACGAGATACGCAGATGACCTCGCCTTCTCAGGGGGCGACGATTTCGCGGAAGGTATCGGACGCTTCAGCGTATTGGTCGCAAAGATCGCCAAAGAGGAGGGCTTCTCGCTGAACCCGGAAAAGACCCGAGTCATGCCTCGGAACACGCGTCAGCGCATGATTGGCATCGTGGTCAATGATCATTGCAACACTGGGCGCGCCGAGTTTGAAACCTTGAAGGCGATATTGCACAATTGCGAGCGCACCGGACCGACAACTCAGAATCGCGCAGACGTTGCGAACTTCCGCGGCCACCTCGAAGGTCGGGTTAACTGGGTCGAGCAGATAAATCCCCCGCGCGGGGCCAAGCTTCGTCGCGTGTTTGACCAGATCAATTGGAGCGCCGACCCTGGCCGTTTCACCGCCGATACCTCGCCTCTTCCACCGGGTTGAGCGCCAGCGTCAGTTCGGGGGCGATATTGGCGTCAAGCGGCTCAGGTTACGGCTGGCGGCCAGGAGACCTGACCCATGCCCTTGTTCACCGCCCAGATTCACCACCCTGACGAAGAGGGATGGTGCCGGCATCTGCGGGCCCATATCGACTATCAGCGCGAGCGGCTGGACTAACGTCCTCAAGCCGGGCTCGTTTCATGGCCGCGCCGATTGCTTAAAGATAACTTTGGGGAATCCATTCGCAACGATGAGCGTTTAGGCACAAAGGAGTCCCGTCATGCCAGACATTCCCGCCACCCGCTGGTTCGCCGTTCATGGCCGCGACGAAGACCGTCACCACGCCCGGCGAGTGCTGGCGCCCGGCTTCGAGGCTGCCGCCGTCGCCTGGCTGGAGGACGCCGACTTCGCGGAGCCAAGGATCAGCGTTATCGTGCGGGATGTCGATGGCGGACACGAGCATTGCTTCCGGATCGATGTCGCCTCGGGCGAGACGTCGGCCTGCGGCTGAGGCGAACGAATCCGCCCGCTGGCCGTTCAGTCGAACGCCGGCGCCGGCGGCGCTTTGAGAGGATCGACATGGCTCCCCGTCCGACCTGGCAAGGCCACCTGAGGCTTTCGCTCGTCACCTGCCCCGTGGCGCTCTACACCGCCGTCGACAGCGGCGGCGACGTCCATTTCAACCTGATCAATCCCAAGACCAACAACCGCATCCGGATGGTCACCACCGATCCGGATGTCGGGCCCATCGATCGCGCGGACCTGGTCAAGGGTTATGAGATCGCCAAGGGCGAATACATCCTGGTCACCCAGGACGAGATCAATTCGGTCAAGCTGGAAAGCACCAAGATTATCGATATCGACCGCTTCGTGGCCGAGGACGAGATCGACCGGCTCTATTGGGACAATCCTTACTTCCTGGCCCCCGACGGCAAGCTGGCCCAGGAGGCGTTCGGCGTCATCCGCACCGCCATGGAAAAGTCCGGCCAGATCGCGCTCGGGCGCGTCGTCATCGGTACGCGCGAGCGCATCCTGGCCCTCGAACCGCGCGACAAGGGCATCCTCGCCTACACCATCCGCTCGGAGGCCGAGGTGCGCTCGCCGGACGAGATCTTCAGGGACATCAGCGACAAGGCGCCGGACGCCGCCATGATCTCCATCGCCGAAAAGATCATCGAACAGAAGGAAGGCCCCTTCGATCCCAGCCAATTCGTCGACCGCTATGAAGAGGCGCTGAAGGCGCTGATCGAGGAAAAGAAAAAGGGCCACAAGCCGGCCAGGGTGGCCGAACCCGACGACACCAACGTCATCGACCTGATGGCCGCGCTGCGGGCGAGTCTGGGCGGGAAAACCGAGACGAAGCCCCCCGCCAAGTCCAAGCGCGCGCCCGCCAAAGCGCGGGCCCGAAAGGCGGGCTAAGGGCGCCCAACATTCGCTTCCCGCTCAGCTTGCGCCCGCCGACATGGGAACATATCATGAACATATGGACCCCCGCATGGCGAATAAGCTACGTATCCTGGCGGACGCCGCCAAATACGACGCCTCGTGCGCCTCGTCCGGAGCCAAGGGCCGAAAGGCCTCCGCTCCCGGTGCGGTGGGATCGACCACCGGGATGGGCATCTGCCATTCCTACACGCCCGATGGCCGGTGCGTATCTCTGCTCAAGATCCTGCTCACCAACTACTGCCTGTTCGACTGCGCCTATTGCATCAACCGCCGCTCCTCCAATGTGGCGCGGGCCAGGTTCAGCGTCGAGGACGTGGTCCAGCTGACGCTGGGCTTCTACAAGCGTAACTATATCGAAGGCCTGTTCCTCTCCTCCGGCGTCGCCAGGACGCCCGATCAAACCATGGAGGAGATGGTGAGGGTGGCCAGAACCCTGCGGCGAGACCACGGCTTCGCCGGCTACATTCATCTCAAGACCATCCCCGAGGCCTCACCCTGGCTGATCGAGCAGGCCGGGCTTTGGGCCGATCGGCTGTCGATCAATGTGGAGCTGCCGAGCGCCGAGGGCCTGAAGGCTCTGGCGCCGGAAAAGAATGGCGGGACCATCGCCGCCGCCATGGGCCAGATGTCCGAGCGGATCGTCGAGGCCAAGGCGGAGAAGCGCATCTTCGCGCCGGCCGGCCAGTCGACGCAGATGATCGTCGGCGCCGACGCTGCGACCGACCAAGCGGTCCTGCGCCAAGAGCGCCACGCTCTATGGCGGGTTTGGCCTGCGCCGGGTCTACTATTCCGCCTTCAGTCCGATCTCCGAACGCTTCGAGCCTTCTGCCGGCGAAGGCGCCGCCGCTTCAGCGCGAAAACCGCCTCTACCAGGCCGACTGGCTGCTTCGCTACTACGGCTTCTCGGTCGAGGAGATCGTCGATGGCGGATCGGGCGGCATGCTCGATCTGGAGGTCGATCCCAAGCTGGCCTGGGCGCTGAAGCACCGCGGCCTCTTTCCGGTGGACGTCAATACCGGTGACCGTGAGCTTCTGCTGCGCGTGCCGGGCCTGGGCGTGAAGGCTGTCGACAAGATCATCGCGGCCCGGCGGCATACGCGCCTGCGCCTCGCCGATATCCGCCGCCTGTCGCCAGGCCTCACCGCGCGCCCGACCTTTCCTCATCACCGCGCGACCATCGCCCCACGCGCCTCACCGACCGGGCCGATCTGCGCGAACGCCTCGTCGCCGCCGCCGGTCCAGTTGAGCCTGTTTTGACGGGCGCGACCCCGGCCACCATCGCGCTTCGGCCCGGCGCCGATTTGGCCGGGTTTCGGGAGGCGGCGCGCGGCTTGATCGGGCTGGGCGTGGCCCCGCGCGACGTTATTTGGCTCGACGGGGCGGTCAATGGCGTTTTCGGCCTGTCAACTACGGCCCGCGGCGCACCCGTGCTGCTGCCCAAGGGCGCGAGCGAGCTGATCGGCGTCGCGGTCTGTCACAGCGATCCCGAACGCTACGCCCTGCTCTACACCCTGATCTGGCGGCTGACTCATGGCGAGAAGCAGTTGCTGGAGATCGCCTCGGATCCTCTCGTTCACCGCCTGCAGGCGCCTGGCCAAATCCGTTCACCGTGACGTGCATGAGATGCACGCCCACGTGCGTTTTCGTAAGCTCGAAACGACAAACGCCGCCGGCTCAGACGCCGAGCGTTTCGTCGCCTGGTTCGAACCCGACCACTGGATCGTCGAGCGCGCGGCGCCGTTTTTCGTCGATCGGTTCGCCGGTATGGGCTGGGCGATCCTGACACCCAAGGGCTCGCTCTGCTGGGACGGGCGAGCGCTGAAGATCGGTCCGGCCGCCGAGCGCGCGGCGGCCCCGGCCGACGATGCGTTCGAAGGCGCCTGGCTCGCCTATTACGAAAGCACCTTCAATCCGGCGCGGCTGAACCCCGCCGTCATGCGCGGCCACATGCCGGTGAAATATTGGAAGAACCTGCCCGAGGCCGCCGCCATCCCGGGGTTGATCCGCGACGCGCCCCGGCGCGTTCAGGCGATGATCGACCAGGAAGCTCAGACGCCCGCCAAGCGCAACCCCGACAAGGCCGTGGCCGCCATGGCCGACCAGGCGCCCAAAACCCTGGAGGCGCTCAACCGTCAGATCCTCGATAGCGCCCCGCCGCCGTCATTCTCCCCGCGCGCGGTCCTGGGCGAGGGCCCGATCGGGGCGGCGATCGCGCTCATCGGCGAACAGCCCGGAGATCAGGAAGATGAGGAAGGCAGGCCGTTCGTCGGCCCCGCGGGCCAGTTGCTCGACCGGGCCCTGGCCGAGGCCGGCGTCGATCGCGGCGCAAACCTATGTCACCAACGCGGTGAAGAATTTCAAATATCAACAAGTGGGCAAACGCCGCATCCACCAGACGCCGACCACCGGTGAGATCAAACACTATCGCTGGTGGCTGGAGCGCGAACTGGAATTCGTCCGGCCGCGCCTGGTCGTGGCCCTGGGCGCGTCCGCCACCCTGGCCATGGCCGGCAAGCCCATGCCGGTGATGAAGAACCGCGGTCCCACCGACCAGTTCGGGCTCTGGAAAGGCTTCATCACCGTCCATCCTTCCTCGTTGCTGCGCCAGCCCGACGAAGCCGCGAAGGCCGCCGCCTATCAAGCCTTCGTTGGCGACCTGAAGCGGGCGCGCGCCTTGGCGGCCTGAGCTGGGGGAGCGGTCAGCGTCACCCGAACGCCCAGCGCAGAGGCCTCGCCAAGGCGACGAGCACGACCGCGCTGGCCGCGCACAGACTGGCGTGAAGGGCCCAGAAGGCGCCGTGGCTCATATCGCCATAGAGGCCGCCCAGCCAGCCGACCATGAGGTTGGTCATGACGAAGAGCAGATAGAACACCCCAATCATGGTGGCGTTCACCGCCTTGGGGGCCGCCCGCGCGCAGAGGGCCAGGGCGATGGGCAGGAAGTTGGCGTAGCCGATGGCGCCGACGAAATCGAACAGCGCCAACAGCGGCACGGAGACCTTGCCGCCGCTCTTCTGGGTGATGGCCGCCGCGGCGGCGACAGCGCCATAGCAGACCGCATAGAGGGCGCAGCCGATCGCCAGCTTGGTGATCTCGTGCGGCGTCACGCCCCGCTTCGTCATGCGCCGCCAGAACCAGGCGACCACCGCCAGGGCGATCATGGCGTTGATCGAGCTGATGGTCAGCAGCCAGGTCACCGGCATGTGGAAGCCGGCGATGTTGAGCGCGGCGTAGTCCTTGGCCCAGATGAGATAGACGTTGAAGCCCTGGTTGTTGGCCACAAAGGCGATCGCCAGGATCGGCATCAGCACCAGCAGGGCGATGATTGCGCGCCATTCCGGGCCGGTGAGCCGGACCGGCTCGTGTGTCTTCTCCGAACGGCGGATCACGTCGGGCGGCAGATGGCGGCGTCCGGCCACATAGATCGCCAGGCCAATGAGCATGCCGACGCCAGCGGCGGCGAAGCCGTAGTGCCAGCCGTAAACCTCGCCCAGGGTGCCGCACACCAGCGGCGAGGCCACCACCCCGACATTGATCGACAGCACGAAGATTTGGAAGGCGTTGTCGCGCCGGGGATCATGCTCGCTGTAGAGGCCGCCGACCTGGGAGGCGATGTTGCCCTTGACCAGGCCCGCGCCGACGATCAGCAGCGCCAAAGCGACCAGGAATGCGCTCTCGAGCGCCATCAGAAAATGGCCGGCCGCCATGATCGCCGCGCCCAGGGTGACGGCGCCGCGCCTCCCCAGCCACCGGTCTCCCGCCAGGCCGCCGAAGACCGGCGTCAGATAGACCAGCGCCGTGTAGAGGCCGAACACCTGCGACGACAGGGCCTGGCTGGAAAGCGGCCCCGCCATCTGTTCGAGCACCGCACGCAAGACGCCAAATCCCCAGACCTTGCCGAAATGCCCAGGACGCAGCAGCCGATCTACCATGTAGAGGACCAGCAGCGCCTGCATGCCGTAGAACGAAAATCGTTCCCACGCCTCGGTGAAGGCGAGATAGGCTAGGCCGATAGGATGGCCCAGGAACCGACGGTCGGCGGCCGGCGCGGCGGGGTCGAGCGCCGACGATGCGGCAAGGGTCATGTCGATCTCCGGCCGGTCGCCCCTGAAGAACGACAGTCTGACTGCCTAGCTTGTCCCCCAAGTCGCCGCCAGGGGCCGCGGTCAGCAGATATGCAGGCCGATCGGTACGAGCCCAGGGTCCAGCGCCACCGACCAGGCGGCGGCGCCATCCGATACATACAGAAGCCCCGATCCGTCCATGACGGCCAGCACCGAACCGCGGGTCGCGATGCAGTCGGTGTCGACGACGCGGTCGGTCCATCGCGGCAGGCCCCTCCCCGCCGGTTCCAGCGGATCGTCTGCGTCGATTGGACGCCGATAGACCGCGCCTTGCTCCGAGAAAGGATCGATCGAGGCCGCAACGAAGATGTCTTCGCCCACGAAGGCGACAGCCGAGCAGTGCGGCGCGTGGAGACCGCGCTGTTCGATGGCCCAGCTCGCCCCCGCGTCGCGGCTGACGCACAGGCCCGCCGCCGCCGCGGCGATCACCAGTTCAGGCCGCGTTGGGTGGGCGAGCACCTGATGGACGTCGCTGTCGATATCGATTGTCGGCCGCCAGGTCCGACCGCCGTCGGTCGAGCGCGGAACGCCGCCGACGTGGACATTGGCCAGCAGCGCCCCGCCATCGCAGGTCGCCGTCATCGACCGGACGCCAAGCGGCGGTCCCATCAGCTTGCCATCGACAATCGCCGAGCCAGCATACCATCGATCCCGGCCTTCGACGGCGTCGAACCCGGTCAGCCACTGCTGTCCGCCGTCTGGATCGACACGCAGGATGCGGGCGTCGTCGCTTCCCACGAAGATGACGTCTCCGACCGCCACGCAGCACGAAAGGTCGCTCTCGCTCTTGGCCAGCGTGATCCATTCGCCCTCGGCGGACCGACGACAGAGCGAATGGCCGCCGACGATCGCCAGCGCGCCGCCGTGTCCGTCGCTCGTCAGGCCTCTGACTGATTGCCCGGCGACCTCATGATGAACACTCTCGCCCACGACGCGAAACAGCCCATCGCCCCGGGTCGCTACGAGGATGGTCGGCGTCGGCGTCAAAGCGGATCCTGCTGGCTCAGGCTATGTGGACGGAGGCAATTGTGCGGCGTTCCGCGCGTGAGCTCAATCGTAACCTGCGCCTCGAAATCAGCGCCAGCGCTGTCCTTTCTCGAACCCATTCCAGCAGGCGTCATAGTCCGCCTGTCGCTGCGGCGCTTCGATGGCGAAGCGGGTCGGGCGAAAGACCCATCGGCTCTCGAACATGAAGGCGAGGGAATTTTCGATCCGGTGCGGAGCAAGGTCGGCGGTCACCGCACCTTCATAGGAGGCGCGGTCGGGGCCGTGCGCGCTCATGGCGTTGTGCAGCGAGGCGCCGCCGGGAGCGAAGCCGCCGGCCTTGGCGTCATAGGCGCCCTCGATCAGGCCCATGAACTCGCTCATCACATTGCGATGAAACCACGGCGGCCGGAAGCTGTGCTCGGCCACCATCCAGCGCGGCGGGAAGATCACAAAATCCATATTGGCGACGCCAGGATGCTCCCCGGGCGAGGTCAGCACGGTGAAGATCGACGGATCCGGGTGGTCGAAGCTCACCGTATTGATCACATTGAAGCGGGCCAGATCATATTGATAGGGCGCCAGATTGCCGTGCCAGGCGACCACGTCCAGCGGGCTGCGATCCAGGGTGGTCGACCAAAGGGCGCCCTGGAATTTCTGGATGAGTTCGGTGGGGCGATCCACGTTCTCATAGGCGGCGACGGGGGTAAGGAAGTCGCGCGGATTGGCCAGACCGTTCGAGCCGATGGGGCCAAGCTCGGGCAGGCGCAACACGGCGCCATGGTTCTCGCCCACCCAGCCTCTAACCGGGCCCTCCGGCGTCTCGGCGCGAAAGCGCACGCCGCGGGGGATCACGCCGATGTGGCCCGGCGCCAGATCGAGCCGGCCCATCTCGGTGACCAGGACCAGCCGCCCAGCCTGCGGCACGATCAATAGCTCGCCATCGGCGCTGAAAAACACCCGATCGGTCATCGAGCGGTTGGCGCGGTAGAGATGGATGGAGACGCCAGCGCCGATGGCCGGGTCGCCGTTGGTGGCCAGGCTGGCGAGGCCGTCGACGAAATCGCTGGGCGTCTCCAGCGTGGGAAACGGATCCCAGCGCAGGCGATTTGGGCTCGGCGGGGGGGCGGCGGCGACGCCGGAGCGGATCAGAGCGTCCTTCGAATAGGGCGCATAGGCGGGATGCATGGCGCTCGGCCGGATGCGATAGAGCCAGGACCGCCGGTTCTCCGCCCGGGGCGCGGTGAAGGCCGTGCCGGACAGCTGCTCGGCATACAGGCCAAGCGGGACATGCTGCGGACTGTTCTGACCGATCGGCAAGGCGCCGGCCTCCGCCTCGGTCGCGAAGCTGGAGCCAAAGCCGGTCATGAAGGCGTCGGGGCCCCGGTCCACGTCGGTCGTCACGCGAGACCGGCTTTCAAGGCGTGGCGCTCAGCAGCGCGAACGTGGCGCCCTGAGGATCGATCGCCTGGACCATCCATTCGCCGGTGGGCACCTGGTGCGGGCCATTGATCACCTTTCCGCCGCCGGCTTCGAGCCGGCCGATGGCGGCCCCGATGGCGTCGACCAGAAAATAATATTGCCAGTGGGGATGGGGAACGAACGGCGGCTTGGTCATCATCCCGCCAACCGTTTCGCCGCCCAGGGCGAAGAGCTGATAGACGCCCATCTCGCCCATGTCGTGGGTCTCGGCCTTGGTCCACCCGAACAGGCCGAAATAGAACTCGAAGGCCGCCGGGCCGTTGGCGGCCATCAACTCGCGCCAGCCGGCATAGCCCGGCTTGTCGGGCCGAGCCGGCGCGGGCGGAGGTTGGGTGGCCTCGCCGTTGGGCTTGAAGAGCACAAAGACCGCGCCACCGGGATCGGCGACCATGGCGAACCTGCCGACGCCGGGAATATCCGAAGGCGGACGGTGCACCGCGCCGCCGGCGGCCTTCACCTTTTCCGCATAGCCGTCGACATCATCGACATTGATGTAGCCGAACCAGGCCGGTCCCGCGCCGGCCGCCAGAGCGTCGGGGGGCGTGGTCAGCAAGCCACCCACCGGCCCCTCGGTCACCGAGAAAATCGAATAGGGCTGGCCTTCCTGGCCGGAGTCCTGAAAAGTCCAGCCGACCACCGCGCCGTAGAAGGACTCGGCGGCCTTGGCGTCGGGCGTCATCAGCTCATACCAGCAGAACCGTCCGTGATCGCTCATCCCGGTCTCTCTCCTCTCTGTGTCTAGCGCGCCTTGGCCTTGCTGGTGAACACCGCGATGCGGGCCTCCATGTCCGGTCCCCTGCCCTCGCCATGGTAGATCTCGTGAGCGAGGCCGGCGCTCTGCGGCAGGCCATCGGTGGTGGTCAGCAGGCGCTTGTTGGCGGCGTGGCTGAAGGACGAATTGGCCAGGATCTCGGCGGTGAGCGCGTCGATGGCGGCGTCGAACTCGGCGTCCGGGACACACATATTGGCCAGGCCCATGGCCGCCGCCTCCGGGCCCAGATAGGTGCGGCAGGTGAACATCATCTCCCGGGCCTTGTAGGTCCCTACGCGCCTGGGCAGGCGCTGGCTGAGGCCCCAGACGGGCGTCAGCGCCCACCGCGCATGGGTGTCGCCAAAGCGCGCGCTTTCGGCCGCCAGGATGATGTCGCCGGCCAGCGCCAGCTCCAGGGCGCCGGTATAGCAATGGCCGTGCACGGCGCTGATCACCGGCAAGGGCAGATCGGCCAGGCGCTCGATCACATGCGACTGGTAGTTGGGGCGCGGCAGGCGTTCGCCCGTGGCGATGTCGCCCAGGTCATGGCCGGCGGAGAAGCACCGGCCGGCGCCGCGGATCACCACCGCGCCAACGGGACTCTTCTCGATATCGGTCACATGGGCTTCGAGAGCCTGGAAGAGCGCCACATTGAGCGCGTTGAGCTTGTCGGGCCGGTTGAGGGTCAGATGGGCGACGCCGTTACGATCGGCTCTGAGCACGAGGTCTGTCATGGGCGGCCCGCTTCCTCCGTTTTGCGCCAACATGATCGCAGCGCCGGCGCCAGGCAAGCGGGCCTAGCTGGCCGGCGGCGGCAGACCGCGATGTTCGAGCATGGGGCCGATCTGCGGATCGGCGCCGTAGAAGGCGCGGAACATCTCGCCGTAGTCGAGGGTGTTTCCCCGCGAGAGGATCATGTCGCGAAAGCGCTGCCCGTTGGCCCGGGTCATGCCGCCGTGGGTGTCGAACCAGTGGAAGGCGTCGTCGTCCAGCATTTCGGTCCACAGATAGGCATAGTAGCCGGCGGCGTAGCCACTGCTCCAGATATGGCTGAAATAGCTCGACCGATAGCGCGGGGGCACATCGGCGAAGTCTGTTCCCGAGGCCTTCAGCGTCGCGGTCTCGAAGGCGTCCACATCCTGTTTGGGCGCGCTGGCCGACAGGGTGTGCCAGCCCATGTCGAGCTGGGCGGCGGCCAGGATTTCGCCGAGGTCATACCCCTGGTTGAAGGTCGCGGCCTTGCGGATCTTGTCCGCCAGAGCCTGAGGCATCGGCGCCCCGGTCCGATAGTCCTTGGCGTAGTTCGCCAGCACCTTGGGATAGAGCGCCCAGTGCTCGTTGAACTGCGAGGGAAACTCGACAAAGTCCCTAGCCACCCGCGTGCCCGAGAGGCTCGGATATTGCTGGTCGGCGAACAGGCCGTGCAGGGCATGGCCGAATTCGTGGAACATGGTGGTCACGTCGTCAAAGGTGATCAGGTCCGGCTGACCCGCCGCCGGCTTGGTGAAGTTGGCCACATTGTAGATCACCGGCTTGTCGCCCAGCAGCTTCGACTGGGCCACCAAACTGCCCATCCAGGCCCCGCCGGATTTGTTGTCGCGCTTGAAGTAGTCAAAATACATCAGACCCAGGGGCGAGCCGTCCTGGTCGAACACCTCATAGACCATCACATCGCTCTGATAGACCGGGATATCGGTCCGCCGCCTGAAGGTGACGCCATAGAGCTGATTGGCGGCGTAGAAGACGCCGTTCTCCAGCACATGGTTCAGCTCGAAATAGGGGCGAAGCTGGTTGTCATCCAGGTCGTAGCGCGCCTTGCGCACCTGTTCGGCATAGTGGTCCCAGTCCCATGGCTCGAGCTTGAAGGGCTGGCCGGTCTTGTCGATCACCGCCTGGATGTCGGCGGCCTCGCCGCGCGCCTTGGTGGCCGTGGGCGGCACAAGTTGGCTGACGAACGCCTCCACGGCCTGGGGTGTCTTGGCCATCTGGTCGCTGAGCTTGTAGGCGGCAAAGGTGGGGTAGCCGAGGAGCTGAGCTTTCTGGGCCCGCAGACTTGCCAGGGTCGCGATGGTCGCGCGGGTGTCATTGGCGTCGCCTTTTTCGGCCCGCGTCCAGCCGTTGCCGAACAGCGCCTGGCGCGTGGATCGGCTTTCAAGCGAGACCAGGGACGGCTGCTGGGTGGTGTTCTGCAGGGGAATGGTCCATTGCCCCTTCAGCCCCCGGTCGGCGGCGGCCGAGGCCGCGGCGGCCATGGCGGCGTCGTCGAACCCGGCCAGGGCGGCCTTATCGTCCACCGTGACCGCGCCAGCCTTGGTGGCGGCCAGCAGATCGCGCTGAAAGGTGGTCTGCAAGGTGGAGATCTGTTCGTTCAAGGCCCGGAGCTTCACCTTGTCGGCGTCGGAAAGCTTGGCCCCGGCCAGGGTGAAATCCTGGTAGTCGATCTCGATGAGCCGCCGCGTCTCCGGATCGAGCTTGAGCTTATCGCGCTGGTCGTAGAGGGCCTGGACGCGGGCGAACAGCTTGGCGTTGAGATAGATGGCGTCCTGATGGGCGGCGAGCTTGGGGGCTTCGATGGCCCGCAGCTTCTGGATCGCCTCGTCGGTATTGGCCTGGGCCAGGGCGAAGAAGGCGTTGTTGACCCGCTCGAGCATGAGCCCGGATCGCTCCATGGCCACCAGGGTGTTCTCGACGGTCGGCGCCGCCGGGTTGTCGGCGATGGCGTCGATCTCCGCCATTTGGCGCTTCATGCCCTCGTCGAAGGCGGGCCCGAAGTCGGCGTCCTTGATCTGGTCGAACGGCGGCGCGTGATAGGGAAGCGAGCTGGCCTCAAGGAACGGGTTCGGCGCGGGAGCCGGAGTCTGGGCGAGGGTCCCCACGGCGGATAACGAAATCAAGGACGCGGTCGCCAGAACCCGCGCGCGAAAACCGCTCATTCAACCCTCCGTCCGCCGCTCGGTTCGCCTAGATCATGGGCCGATGAAGGGGGCAAGCTGGAGCATCGACGCATCGCGCCTGGAGTCGATTGACGTGGCCGCCTCGGCTTGGCTGTTGTGGCCGGCTGTGTCGAACGAACTTCAAACCGCCGCGGCCGCATCCCTCGGCGGCCTCGCCCGCCCAAGAACCATGCGGGCGAACGGCCGCCGGGAGGCGCCTGCGCCAATTGCGCCACGCCGCTACAGGGCCCCTGGTGCCATGCCTGCGGCCAGTCGGCCGAGGATTTCCACCGATCGGTCTGGCGCCTGGCCGGCGAGACCTTCGAATCCTTCTTCGATTTCGATGGCCGCATCTGGCGCACCCT
Source organism: uncultured Alphaproteobacteria bacterium (assembly GCA_963817995.1). Classification (GTDB taxonomy): domain Bacteria; phylum Pseudomonadota; class Alphaproteobacteria; order Caulobacterales; family Caulobacteraceae; genus Acaudatibacter. The sequence goes on along the minus strand of CAWFQJ010000004.1, from coordinate 27,563 downwards.
GCCCGACCTGCTCTTCCGGCCCGGACGGCTGACGCGGCCTACCTCGACGGCCATCGCGCGCCGCAGGTGCCGCCCCTGCGCCTCTTCCTTATGGTACTGCTGGCGATCTTCGTGGTGGGCGGCCTTAACGGATCCAAGCCCGGCCGTGGCATGACGGCGGCGGCGTGCTCGTCCACGGCAAGTACGGCGCCATCCACGACCAAAACCATCGAGGACCTCACGCCGGCCGAGCGGGCCAAGGTCGGATCAGAACGTCGACAAGCTCGATGTGCAGTTCGGCGACAAGCCCGACGCCGAGGCGAGCCATTGGCTGCAAGGATCGGATGAGCCGCACCCTGGCCGATCCGCCCAAGTTCGAGCGGATCCTCGGCGACTGGGCCGAGCGCTTCGCCTTTCTGATGCTGCCCCTGTCAGCGCTGCTGCTGAGCCTGCTCTTCATCTTCCAACGCCGCTTCTACCTCTTCGACCACATGATCTTTTCGCTGCACTCCCTGTCGGCCATGGGCTTCGTCCTCACCGCCGCCATGGGCGCCTCTGCCATTGTCGGCGACACCGCCTTCGCCCTGATGCTTCCCGCGCCGGCCCACCTCTATATCCACATGCGCGGCGTTTATCGGACCAGCGCGATGGGGACGCTGATCCGGATGTTTCTGCTGTTTGTCGGCTCGGTTTTCTTCGCCGCCCTGCTCATGCTGGGGCTGGTCGCCGTAGGCCTCAACGGTATGGGAAGCTGACGACGTGTTGCCGACGTTTATCAATCATGGCCTGAGCTTCATCCTGGAAAACGGGTTCTGGCGGCGTGGGGAGCGCGACTGGTTTCGCGCTCGGGCGGCGGAGCTTGGCGCCAAGGCGCGTCTCCATTTCCTGGATGTCTCCCGGGACGCCTTTTGCGTCGCCTCGCCGCCCGCAACGCCGCCCTACCCGCCGACACCTTCCACGTCCGTCTCGAAGACCTCGACAAGTGGATGATGGGCGCCTTCGAGCCGCCAACGGCCGAGGAACTAACGTTCTGACCGGTCGCGTCGGTGAACGGCGAGACAGACCGTCCCGCCGTCAGTCTCTCAACGGCCAGCGGCGAAGGATATTGTGCTTGGTCCGCCCCAATTCGCTGTGCACCAGCACGAACTCCCGCGCCATCCAGCGCACCGGCGACACCGCCTCTTCCGCCACCTCGTGTCCGCTATAGAGCAGAGTAAGGTGCGGATTGAAGCGTGGCCGCACCCACCGGCCAAGCTCTGTCTTCATCATCGATACGCCCAGGGCGGCGTGAAACGCCTTTAGCGCGGCGACGCCCTCCTCGCCCGTCAGGACCAGCGGCCGATTGCCCGGCCGCCCCTTGAAGCTCACCACCCGATCAAGGGTCACTTCGAACGGCGCCATCTCCAGCGCCTCGGCGGAGTTGTCGGCCGCCGCGACGATTTCCCCCGGCAGGCCCGGATAATCCCCCAGGTGGTAAAGGGTTATGTGAAAACGGTCGGCGGCCAGGGCCTTGTTCCTGATCCCATGCGCGGCGCGAATTTGGCCGGCCAACGCCGCTGTCTGGGCGGCGGCCTCGGCGCTCGGAAAAACCGCGAAGAACAACCGGTCGGTCGGCGGCGGCGGCGGATCGAATGCTTCGAAGGCCAGCTGTTCGGTCATGCGGCGGCGGTTTTCCAACGCTGTGTTCGCGAAAATCAGAGCAAAGTCTATTTAGGCGATCTTGGCCGCGACGACATAGCGGCGCTGGTGAAGAAAGCTCACATGGCGACCGGCCTTCTCGCATTGCTCGACGATGTGGCGACGATCGCCAAGGTCGCGGCCGCGTCCCTCGACGACACCGCGGCGGCGGCGGCAAAGGCCGGGGCCAAGGCGGCGGCGGTGGTGGTCGACGATGCGGCGGTGACGCCGCGCTACGCCGCCGGTTTCGCCGCCGAACGCGAATTGCCGATCGTGATGAAGATCGCCATGGGCAGCCTGCGCAACAAGCTCCTCTACCTGCTCCCCGCCGCCCTGGCCCTCTCCGCCGTCGCCCCTTGGGCGATCACGCCGTTGCTCATGGCCGGCGCCGCCTATCTCTGTTTCGAAGGGGCCGAAAAGGTCCATGAATGGGTAGCGCCGCATGATGACCACGCCATCAAGGAGGATACGTCGATCGATGCCGCGGAGCTCGAGCGGACCATGGTCGCCGGCGCCATTCGCACCGACCTCATCCTTTCGAGCGAGATCATGGCCATCACCCTGGCCGCGGTTTCCGAGGAACCCTTCATCGAGCGGGCCATCGTGCTCGCCGTGGTCGGGGTGGGGATCACCTTGGTTGTCTACGGCGGGGTCGGACTGATCGTGAAAACAGACGATTTCGGCGCCTTTCTGGCAAGGTCGCGCACCGCTCCTCTACGGATGATCGGGCGGGGCCTGGTCATCGGCATGCCGCCGTTTCTGCATGTCCTCGGCATCGTCGGCACCTTGGCGATGCTCTGGGTCGGCGGCGGCATCCTCCTGCACGGGGCGGAGAAATATGGCCTGGACGGCCCTTCGGCGTTTCTCCACGGATGGGCGGAAGCAGCTGGCGGCGTCGCCGGGCCGGTGACGGAATGGGTGGTCATCACGACCGGATCGGCAATCCTCGGCCTGTCGCTCGGCGGCCTGATCCTCGCGGTGATCTCACTCGCCAGCCGGCTGCGCCCCGCCTCGAAAAGAAACTAGCCGAACGCCCGCGCTCAATCCGTCAGCGACGCCCCGATCGCATCGAGCAACAGCCCCGTGCCGTGTTCGCGTGAGCCGGCGTCGTCGTAGCCGTCGAGGAAGGCGCCCTGTTCGGTGACCATCAGGGTGGTCTTCGTGCCCTCCGCCTTCAGTTGCATGGTCGCCAGCGACACCGAGATCTTCTTTTCGTCCATGTGCATCTCATAGCTGTAGACCAGCCGCTCGAGCGGGATCACGTCGTGGTAGGTGGCGTCGAAGGTGGTGATAAGGCCGCTCTCCCAGCGACCCTTTAGCCGCTCGCGGCCGCCGGGGCGCACATCCATCTGGCGCTCGACCAGGGTCCAGGTTCCCGGTGTGCCGGCGAACCACTTGGCCTTGGCGGCCTCGTCGGTCAGCGCCTTCCATACCCGCCCGACCGGCGCATCATAGGTGCGTTCCAGATGGAAGACGCCGTGGACCACCGAGCGGACCCCGGTATCGGCCCCGCCCCGCATGGCGATCGCCTCACGCTCCAGCTTGTCGAGGGTCGTGCGCCAACCTTCCGGCGCGCCGCCCACCATCGGCGCCGCCACCAGAGGCTGCAGCAGGGTGTAGGTCTGGATCACCTCCACCCGCGTACCGCCCAGGACTTCATGGAAATCGATCTCGGTATAGGCGCGGAACAGCGGCCGGCCGTCGTCGTCGGCGGGGTGCATGTCGATCACCAGCCGGCTGGGCGGCGTGATCTCCACGACCACGCCGGGATTGAAGTGCGCGGCCCCGTTGGGCAGGCGCATGTGGATATCGAACCGGCCACCGACGCGCGGCTCGACGACAGCCTCGGGCACGCTGCACCCCTCCGGGCTGAACCAGCGCATGACGTGCTCGGCGGAGGTCCAGGCCTTGAACACCGTCTCGCGAGGGGCGTGGAAAACGCGGGAGATTTTCAAAGGCGGCGGTTGGATCACCGACGCGCCGACGGCGGCTTGAGCTTCATGGGACATCTTCATCTCCTTCATTTTCCAGGGTTTTCAGATAGGCGCCCAGCCGGTCGAGGCGTTGCGCCCACTCGGTCCGCCGCGCGTTGATCCATTGCTCGGCCAGGCTGAGCCGATCCGGCTCGATGGCGCAGGTGCGCACCCTCCCCGCCTTGGCCGATCGCACCAGGCCCGCCGCCTCCAGCACGCCCAGGTGCTGCATGGCCGAGGGCAGCGACATCGGCAGCGGCGCCGCCAGCTCGCTCACCGCCGCCGGCCCCCGGCTCAGCCGCTCCACCATCGCCCGCCGCGCCGGGTCGGCCAGGGCATGGAACAGGCGGTCGAGATCCGCCGATTGGTTAAGCATATGCCTTAGTATCTGGATGCGGACGGTTAGGCAATGGCCTTAGTCTTCGAAAACGCCTGAAACCTTCGCCCATGTGACGCCGAAGAGGGTAGGATGAGAGGCGGTGGCGGGTCGCCGCCCAGGCCAAAGCGGAGCAGCGCCATGACCGATCGGATTCTCGTCTTCTATGGCTCCTACCGGTCCGATCGGATCGGCATTCGGCTGGCGAATTTCGCGGTCTCGGAACTCAAAACTCACGGCGCCGATGTCGAACTGATCGACGCCAAGGCCGTCGGTCTGCCGATGCTCGATCGGATGTACAAGGAGTATTGCAAGGGCGAGGCGCCGCCGGCCATGGAGGCGCTGGCAGGAAAGATTCGCGCCGCCGACGCCTTCGTTTTCGTCATCGGCGAATACAATTGGGGCCCGCAGCCCGGACTTAAGAACCTCACCGATCATTTCCTTGAGGAGTGGTTCTGGCGGCCGGCGGCGGTGATCAGCTATTCGCCCGGACGCCTGTCGGGCGCGCGCGCCGCGACCGGCTGGCACGCGACCCTTTCGGAGATGGGCATGGTGGTGATCTCCAGCACCCTGGCCGTAGGGCCAATCGCCGAGACCCTCGACGAGACCTGCCAACCGATCGGCAGGGCCGGCGAGCTTGCAAAGGCCGCCTTCAGCCGCGTCGCCGCCGACCTCGCCTGGTGGACCTCGGCGGCGCGCAACCAGCGGTTGTTGAAGCCGCCGCCCTACTAACGGTTCAGCGGGGACGTCCGCCGATCAGCCTCAACCAGGGCGGCGAATGGAAGAGGCTCATCAGCAGATACATCGTGACCATTCCGGTCAAAAGCGGCGTTTTGTGCGCGGCCGAGCAGATCAGGGCGGGCACGGCGTCGCCTCCGATCACGGTGGCGAGGGCCATAAGCGCGAAGGTCGGGGTAGCCGCCAGCGACAGCCACTGGTCAGCCCGGAGGTCCGACCACCGTCCGCCCCGAGCTTCGGCGAGCACTGGCTCAATCGCGTCGGACATCATTTCACCCCCTCCTCTAACTGCCTAGCTATCCTAGCGGAAAGCCGCCTCTCCGGCGTCGGACACCTAGACCCGTTCCGGATCCGGCGGCGATTCGGCGACGTAACAATCGTGCCAGTTCCACCACTTGTAGGGCGGTGACTGGGGATAGCCCTCCGGCAAATCTTCCCAGTCCTCCTGGCGTCCCAGCGCGGTGATGTCGAGATAGTTCCAGACGCTCCCCATCGCCTCGTCGCCGCGGTCGTTGATGAAATAGGTGCGGAATATCCGCTCGCCCTGACGAATGAAGGCGTTGTGGCCGTGCCATTCGTCCACCCCGAAATCGGCGTCGAAGCTATCGGTGATGGTGTACCAGGGCATCTCCCAGCCCGTCCGCGCCTTCAGCCGCGCGATATCGGCCTGCGGCGCGCGCGAGATGTAGACCAGGGTGGTGTCGCGGGCGTTCAGGTGGCTGAGATGAGAGACTTGGTCGGCGCCCAGCGAACAGCCTCCGCAGGCGTGTTCCGGCCAGCCGTGAACGCCGGGCTCGAAGAACGCCCGGTAGACGATCAGCTGCCGGCGCCCCTCGAACAGGTCGAGCAGGCTCGCCTTCCCGTTTGGCCCCTCGAACACATAAGCTTTGTCCACCGCCATCCACGGCATCCGCCGCCGCTCGGCGGCCAGGGCGTCGCGGGCGCGGGTGAAGGCCTTCTCCTTGACCAGCATCGCTTCGCGCGCCGCTTCCCAGGCCTCTGGCGTCACGATCGGCGGAGTTTTCATGGTCGCCGCGCTCATTGTTCTCTCCTCCTTGCGATCCATCCGGCGTTGAACCTCACCAGGCGCCGATCTCGCGAAGCCGCACGGCCAGTTCGCCGGGGATAGTCTCGACGGCACCGCCAACCGCCAAGTCCGGCGGCGCGTCGGCCTCCGGCAAATAGCGCCAGCCCTGGAAAGCGCGGCGGGGTGTCGGCAGAACCCGCACCACTTCCTCGCCCAGGGCGACTTCGCAGTGGGGCCGACCAGCCTCGACCACCGTCTCGATGCCCAGAATGCGCTGTCGCGAAAGGATCAGGCCCTTGTAAACACGGTAGAGGGAGCCGCCGTCCAGGAGTTCCGCCGCGCGCTTTGGCGATTGGCGGGTGTGCATTTTCCAGGGACGGCCCTCGGCGCGGGCGGGCGCACGCCAGGCGATGAGTTCCTCGACCGTGTCGCAGCCGACGCACAGCTTGATCAGATGCAGCGTCACGGCCTCAGGGTGTCGGTTCAAGGCGGACCAGGATCGCCCCTTCGCTGACCTGATCGCCGGCGGCGACGTTCACCTCGGCGATCTCGCCATCGAGCGGCGCAAGCAGGGTGTGTTCCATCTTCATGGCTTCCAGCGTCACTAACGGCTGGCCCTTCGTCACGCGATCGCCCGCACGCGCCGACAGTAGAACAATCTTGCCGGGCATGGGCGAGCGGATAGCGCCGTCGGTTCCAGCGGCGACATCAAGCGCGGCCGGGCTGGTGCGGCGAAAGGCGAGGGCCGCGCCGCGGTCGAAGACCACCGTTTCGCCGTTCAGGCCTTGGAAGGCTGGCGCACGGGCGTCTTCGGCGCGAAACGCCTGTCCACCGACCTGGACGGTGAACCCGGGACCGGTCCCACTGATTATCGTATCGATGGCCACGCCGCCCTCGAACAAGCGCAGCGGCGTTGTCGAGGCGCCATTGACGCGAAAGCCGAGCAAGCCGCCCTGCCACGGGTCCTCGGCGGGGGTGGAGGAATAGACCGCCTCCCTGGCGATCGTGGCCGCCGCCGTGGCGACCGCCGCCGGAGCGGCCTTGGGCGGTTCGGTGAGGGCGGCCAACCGGGTCTCGATAAAGCCGGTGTCGATCTCCCCACCGATGAAATCCTCATCCGAGAGACACCGCGCCAGGAACCAAGCGTTGGTCTTGACCGGCCAGACCCGCGCCTCGCCACAGGCGCCGGCCAGGGCGGCGACGGCGTCATCCCGGTTAGGCCCCCAAGCGATCAGCTTGGCGAGCATAGGATCGTAATAGGGGGATACCTCTGAGCCGGCCTCGACCGCCGAGTCGCATCGCACGTCGGCGGGAAGATCGAAGACATCCAGGTTTCCCACGGATGGCAGAAAGCCCTTGGCGGGATCCTCGGCGTAGAGTCTGGCCTCCACGGCGTGGCCGGTCAGTTTGATCTGATCCTGAGCGAGCGGCAGGGCGTCGCCCGAGGCCACGCGCATCTGCCATTCCACCAGATCGAGGCCGGTGACCGCCTCGGTGACCGGGTGCTCCACCTGCAGGCGGGTGTTCATTTCCATGAACCAGATACGATCGGCGCGCAGGCCCTGGGAGGCGTCGGCGATGAACTCCACCGTTCCGGCGCCTTCATAGGCCACGGCGCGGGCGGCCCGCACGGCGGCGGCGGTGAGCGCCTCACGGGTCGCCGGGTCCATGCCCGGCGCGGGGGCTTCCTCGATCACCTTCTGGTGGCGGCGCTGCAGGGAGCAATCGCGCTCGAAGAGATGGACGACATTGCCATGGCTGTCGCCGAACACCTGCACCTCGATGTGGCGTGGCCGGGAGACGAACTGCTCCAACAGCACGCGGTCGTCGCCGAACGCCGAGGCGGCCTCCCGCCGGGCCCCGTCGAGGGCGGAGGAGAAATCCCCGGCGGCGAGCACCTTGCGCATGCCCTTCCCGCCGCCGCCGGCCACGGCCTTGATCAGAACCGGCCAGCCGATCGCTGCCGCCTCCTTCGCTAGCCTGGCCGCGTCTTGGTCGTCGCCGAGATAGCCCGGCGTCACCGGCACGCCGGCTTCGGCCATCAGCCGCTTGGCGGCGTCCTTGAGGCCCATGGCGCGGATCGCCGCCGGTGGCGGACCGATCCAGACCAGGCCCGCAGCCTTCACGGCTTCGGCGAAATCGGCGTTCTCGGACAGAAATCCGTAGCCTGGATGGATGGCTTCGGCGCCGCTCTCACGCGCCGCCGCGAGAATCCGCTCGGCGACAAGATAGCTCTCCCGGGGCGGCGATGGACCGATCAGGATCGCTTCGTCGGCCTCGCGCACATGCGGCGCGCCCGCGTCCGCCTCCGAATAGACGGCGATCGAGCGCACCCCCAGGCGCCGGGCGGTGCGGATGATGCGCCGGGCGATCTCACCGCGATTGGCGATGAGAACCGATCGGATCACGGCTGAGCCCAGCTCGGCGTGGTCCGATCCAGAAAGGCGCGGACGCCCTCCTGGCCCTCGGGCGAGACCCTGGCGCGGGCGATGCGGCGCGCCGTCTCTTCCATCAGAGCGTGATCGATCTCCTGACCGACCACATGATCGACGAGGCGTTTGGATTCGGCCACGGCGCCCGGCGCACTGGCCTTGGCCTCGGCGGCGATGCGATCGCGCGCCTCAAGCAGCGCGACGCTATCGGCCACGACCTCGTCAACCAAGCCGGCCCGCAGCGCCGTTTCGGCGTCGAATACACGGCCGGTGGCGAAGAAGCCCCGCGCCCGGCGTGGGCCGATGGCGGCGATCACATAGGGGCTGATGGTCGCGGCGATCAGGCCGAGCTTGACCTCGGAAAAGGCGAAGCGCGCGTCTTCCACGGCCACCGCCATGTCGCAGGCCGCCGCCAGCCCCGCGCCGCCGCCGAAGGCCGCGCCCTCGACCAGGGCGACGGTCAGCTGCGGCAGATCGTAGAGGTGCTTGAGCATCACCGCCATGGCCATGGCGTCGTCGCGATTGTCGGCCTCGGTGTAGTCGACCGCGTCGCGCATCCATTCCAGGTCGGCGCCGGCCGAGAACGAGCCGCCCGCCCCGGTGACGAAGATGACGCGCACGCCATCGGCGCCCTCCAGGGTCTCGAAAGCCTCGCGCAGGGCGCCGATCACCTCGGCGTTGAAGGCGTTTTTCCGCGCGGCGCGGTTGATGGTCACGGTGGCGACGCCTTCGGGCGTGGCCTCGACCAGGACCAGCTGAGAGGTCGCGTCGGTGTCGACGACTTCGACGAAGGGGTCGGCGATGGGATTGGGCATGGGTTTCCTTCTCGAAGCTACATGCGGAAGACGCCGAACCGCGTCCTCGGAATCGGGGCGTTGAGCGCGGCGCTGATCGCCAGGCCCAGGACATCACGGGTCTGGACCGGATCGATAATACCGTCGTCCCAGAGCCTGGCGGTGGCGTGATAGGGATCGCCCTCGGTCTCATAACGCTCGCGCACGGGCGCCTTGAAGGCTTCCTCGGCTTCCACAGGCCACGCCTCGCCCCGGGCCTCCAGAGCGTCGCGGCGAATGGTGGCCAGAACGCTGGCGGCCTGTTCGCCGCCCATGACGCTGATCCGGCTGTTGGGCCAGGAAAAGAGGAAGCGCGGGCTGTAGGCGCGGCCGCACATGCCGTAGTTGCCCGCTCCGAACGAGCCGCCGATCAGGACGGTGAATTTGGGAACCTCGGCCGAGGCCACCGCCGTCACCAGCTTGGCGCCGTCCTTGGCGATGCCGCCGGCCTCATATTTGCCGCCGACCATGAAGCCGGAGATGTTCTGCAGGAAGAGAAGCGGTATGCCGCGCTGGCAGGCCAGCTCGATGAAGTGGGCGCCCTTGAGCGCGCTTTCGGAGAAAAGCACGCCGTTGTTGGCCAGGATCGCCACCGGATAGCCCCAGATATGGGCGAAGCCGCAGACCAGGGTCGCGCCATAAAGCGCCTTGAACTCATCGAACAACGAGGCGTCGACGATGCGGGCGATGATCTCGCGCACGTCATAGGGCGCGCGCACGTCGGTGGGGATGACGCCGTAGAGCTCGGCCGGATCGAGCGCCGGCGGCGCCGGCGGACGGGTGGCCAGTTCGGCGCCGCTTGGTGGTGTTGAGGTTGGCGACGATGGAACGGACGATCTCCAGGGCGTGATCGTCGCTGGCGGCCACGTGATCGACGACGCCGGATCGTCGGGCGTGGGTGTCGGCCCCGCCCAGTTCCTCGGCGCTGATGATCTCGCCGGTGGCCGCCTTCACCAGGGGCGGGCCGCCAAGGAAGATGGTTCCCTGGCCGCGCACGATCACCGTCTCGTCGCTCATCGCTGGCACATAGGCGCCGCCGGCGGTGCACGAACCCATGACGCAGGCGATCTGCGAGAGGCCGGCCGCGCTCATCCGCGCCTGATTGTAGAAGATCCGACCGAAATGGTCGCGGTCGGGAAACACCTCGGCCTGGAACGGCAGATTGGCCCCGCCGCTATCGACCAGGTAGACGCAGGGCAGCCGGTTCTCCAGGGCGATCTCCTGGGCCCGCAGGTGCTTCTTCACCGTCATCGGGAAATAGGCGCCGCCTTTGACGGTGGCGTCATTGGCGATGATCATCACCTCGCGACCCGACACCCGGCCGATGCCGGTAATCACCCCGGCGCCGGGGGCCTCGTCGTCATAGAGTCCGAACGCCGCCAGTGCGCCCACCTCGAGAAACGGCGATCCTAGATCGAGCAGGCCCTCGACGCGACGACGCGGCAGCAATTTGCCGCGCGAGGCATGGCGCTCGCGCACTGGCTCGGGGCCGCCGAGGGCGGCTTTGGCCACGTGCGAGCGCAGGGTTTCGGCGAGGCTTCGATTGACCGCCGCGTTGCGCGCGAAGGCGTCGGACTTGGCGTCGATGGCGGTGGCGAGTTGAGGCACACGCCAGCCATACACCGCGCGCCGAGGCGGTGGAAAGAATTGGCGAAGTCGAACCGAGTCCTCATCCGATGAGGAGTAACGCTGGGCGCCACCTGGCTTCGCTTGGCCGTCCACGCCGTTGGCTTTAAAACGCCTGAACTTTCAAGCCCGCTTCCGGAGGTGGTCGTGCTAACAGGTTCTTGCCATTGCGGCGCTTCGGGCTGGACGCTGGAGGGGGACCCCGGGTCGATCACGGCGTGCAGCTGCACGCTCTGCCGCCGATACGGCGCGCTCTGGGCCTATGACTATGAGGGCGAGCGGATCAATGTCGCCGGCCCCACCGCCGCCTACAGGCGCGCCGGCAAAGAGGACCCTACGCTGGAGATTCTGTTCTGTCCGACCTGCGCCGGGGTGCTTGCCTGGCGCGGCTTGCGGCTCGAAGACGACGGCCGCCGGCGGATCGCGGTCAATGTCAGGCTGGCGGCGCCCGAGGCGGTCGCCGACCTCGCGATCGACCATTTCGACGGCCTCGAGACCTTCGCGGATCTGCCGAGCGACGGCCGCTGCGTTCGCGACCTCTGGTTCTGAGGCGCCGCTTTCAACGGTGGCGATCGGCGGAAGAGCGGCTAGTCTCCCCTGAGTGACCAGACTCGCCGACACCCCGCCGGACACCACCCTGATGCGGCTGTTCGATCGCGAGCTGCGCGCGGGTGAGGCGGTGTCGTTCGCCCTGGCCGGCGGCGTGCCGCTGTTCGAGACCGGCGAGGCCGCCGATCAGCTCTATGTGGTCCGCACCGGGCGCCTGGCCGCGATCCGCCGCGGCGAGGGCCGTGAGCCGCGCCTGCTGGGCCTGATCCGGCCGGGCGAGCCGGCCGGGGAGATGTCGCTGATCGCGGGGGCGCCACACTCGGCCGATGTGGTGGCGCTGCGCGATTCCGAAATCCTGGCGCTGCCCAGGGCGGCCTTTTTTCGCGCCGTGGAGCGCGATCCAGGCCTGATGATCGAGCTGACCAGGCTTCTGCTGGCCAGAGCCCGGGAGACCAGCGGCAAGCTGGTGTTGGCCGACCCGACCGTGTTCGGCTTCGTGGGAGTCGAAGGCCTGGCGCGGGTGCGGCCGTTCGTCGAGCGGATCGCGACCGCGGTTAGAGCCATGGGCTATTCGGTGACCGTGGTCGACAGCGGCGCGAGGGACGCGCCCACCGAATGGTTCTCCAACATCGAGCACATGCATGATTTCGTGCTCTATTCCGCCGAAGCCGAGGAAGCCGGCTGGAAGCCGTTCGCCGCGCGGCAGGTGGACCGCCTGTTTCGCATCGCGCGCGGCCGCGATGCGCCCGGCCCCTCCGCCGGCGTGGAGAATGAAGCCCTGCACCGCCAGGGCCTGGTCGATCTGATCCTGCTGCAGAGCGCCGATTGCGCCGCGCCACGCGGTTCGGCGGCATGGACCCAGGCGCTGACCCCGGCGCGGCTGTTCCACATCAGGGAGCGGGATCGGGCGGATTTGGAGCGCCTGGCGCGGCTAATCACCGGCCAGTCGGTGGGGCTTGTGCTGTCGGGCGGCGCGGCGCGGGCCTACGCCCACGTCGGCGCGATCCAGGCCATGCGTGAGCGGCGCATCCCCATCGACTTCATAGGCGGGGTTTCCATGGGGGCGGTAATTGGCGCTGGCGTCGCCATGGGCTGGGACGACGAGGAGCTGGAGCGGCGCATCCGCAAGGCTTTCGTGGAAAGCAGCCCGGTGGACGACATCACCTTTCCGATGATCGCCATGACCGGCGGCCGGACGGTGCAGACGCGCCTGGCCGAGCATTTCGGCGACCGGGAGATCCGCGACCTGTGGCTGCCCTTCTTCTGTGGCTCGGCCAACCTCACCACCGGCGCCTATCAGGTCCATCGCGATGGCCTCCTGCGCGAGGCGCTGCGGGCCTCGCTGTCCCTGCCGGGCGTCCTGCCGCCGGTGACCTGGCGCGGCGACGTGTTGGTCGACGGGGCGGTGATGAACAATTTCCCAACCGACATCATGCGGTCGGCGAATCGCGGGCCTATCGTCGGCGTGGACGTAAGCCGGGGGCGCAGCATCGACGCCGACGATATCAAGCCTCCGGCCTCGATCTGGCGCTGGCTGGTCTCCGGCGACTGGAAGCGAGGGCCGCCCATCGTCTCCCTGCTGATGCGGGCGGCGACGGTGACCACCGGGCGCGACCTGGCGGCGGCGCGGGACGCCACCGATGTCTTGATCCTGCCCAATGTCAGCGCCATCGAGATCAGGGACTGGAAGGCGTTCTCGCCGGCGGTGGCCGCCGGGCGAGCAGCCGCGTTCGAGGCGTTCGACAAGCTGACCGGTCCGGTCAGCGAGCTTCGCCGGCGCCCGGCGATGGATACGGCCGGCCCATCCAGCGACGCTCCATCCCCTGTCCCGATTGCACGCCTCGCGGTGGATCCGGCGTGAGCGACGAAGAGACGTCAGGGGAGCAGCTCCGCCTCGCCCTGGATCGTGCGCCGAGCTATCGGCGAGAGGATTTCGTGATCTCGGCCGGCAATGCGGCGGCGGTGGCGGCGGTCGACGCCTGGCCGGCGTGGCCCGGCGGGCGGCTGGCGCTGATCGGCCCGGAAGGTAGCGGCAAGACCCATCTGGCGCGGGCCTGGGCGGCCAGGAGCGGCGCGGCGATCCTTGGCGATCGGGAAGTTGACGTTTCAACCCTCCGAGGTCGGCCGTTGCTGGTGGAGGACGCCGATCGGCGCCCCGCCGACGAAACGCTTTTTCACCTGATCAACATGGCCGACAGCGGCGCGAGCCTTCTGATCACTGGCCGCACGGAACCCGGGCAATGGCCCACCGAGGTGCCGGATCTGCGCTCGCGTCTGAATGGATTGCCGGCGACAAGGATCGAGGCTCCGGATGACGTGGTTCTGGCCGGAGTGATGAAGATTTTCTTCCTTGAACGGAATATAAGACCAGCCGATGATCTCATCCCCTATCTTATCAATCGCGCCGAACGATCGATTCCCGCGATCCGGGACCTGGTCCGACGCCTCGACGAAGTCGCCGGCGCCCAGAAGCGGGAGATCAATCGGGCTCTGGCGCGGCAAATTCTGGCCGGAGACAAGGACGTCCCTGATCTGTTCGATTGAAGCCTTGCGAGGCGCCGCGACGTGCGCGAAAAGGCGCCGTTCCCCTGAAGCCGGGGTCTGGAGACCCAAGCCGTGACCGAAACCGTCGCCGCTCCGCCATTGGCGCCGCCCGTCGCGGCGCCGATCGCCGCGCCCGCGCCGACCGCGGTTGCGACCCGCGGCGCTCTGATGGCCGCCACGCCAGAGCGATTTTTCAATCGCGAGCTTTCCTGGCTAGCCTTTAACCGGCGGGTGTTGGAAGAGGCGGTCAATCCTCGGCACCCGCTGCTGGAGCGCCTGCGTTTCCTCTCCATCTCGGCCAACAACCTTGACGAGTTCTACATGGTCCGCGTCGCCGGTCTCAAAGGCCAGGTCCGCGAAGGCGTGCGGGTGCTGAGCCAGGACGGCCTTTCCGCCGGCCAGCAACTGCGCAAGGTCAACGCCGAGGCCAACCATCTGATGGCCGACCAGCAGCGCATCTGGATCGAGATCCGCGGCGAACTGGCCGTCGCCGGGATCAGGCTGCTCGACGCCAGGGATGTCACCAGCGCGGCGGACAAGGCGGCGGCCGAGGCGATCTTCTCGAACCACATCCTGCCGGTGCTGACGCCGCTGGCCATCGATCCGGCCCATCCGTTTCCGTTCATCCCCAACCTCGGCTTCTCCCTGGCGCTGAAGCTGAAGCGCGGGAGCGACAAGCGTCAGCTCTACGCTCTGGTGCCGGTGCCCAATCAGGTGGCCCGGTTCTGGGAATTGCCCCCAACCAAGAACGGGCGACGCCGGGCTCAGCGGCGTTTCATCGCCCTGGAAAGCTTGATCATTCTGTTCCTCGACAAGCTCTTTCCCGGCTGCAAGATCGAGGGCCAGCGGCCTTTTCCGCCTGATCCGCGATTCCGACGTGGAGATCGAGGAAGAGGCCGAGGATCTGGTGCGGGAGTTCGAGGCGCGGCTAAAGCGCCGCCGACTGGGCTCGGTGGTGCGGGTCAAGGTCGAGGCGGCCATGCCCGAGGATCTGCGCGAATTCATCCTCGAAGGCCTGCGCGCCGAGGCCCAGGACGTGGTGCGCATCGACGGCAAGCTGGGTCTTGCCCAGATGGAGCAACTGATCCCGGCCGATCACGCCGACTTGAAGTTTCCGGCCTTCCAGGCGCGATTCCCCGAGCGCATCCGCGACCACGGCGGCGACTGCTTCGCCGCCATCCGCGAGAAGGATATCCTCGTTCACCATCCCTTCGAGAGCTTCGATGTGGTGGTGCAGTTCCTGCTGCAGGCGGCGCGCGACCCCAATGTGCTGGCGATCAAGCAGACCCTCTACCGCACCTCCAAGGATAGCCCGATCGTCGCCGCCCTGATCGAGGCGGCCGAGAACGGCAAGAACGTCGTCGCCCTGGTGGAGATCAAGGCGCGGTTCGATGAGGAGGCCAACCTGAAATGGGCCCGCGATCTGGAGCGCGCCGGGGTCCACGTGGTCTATGGCTTCGTGGAATATAAGACCCACGCCAAGCTGTCGCTGGTGGTGCGCCGAGAGGGCGATATCCTGCGCAGCTATTGCCACTACGGCACCGGCAACTATCACCCGGTGACGGCGAAAATCTATACAGACCTTTCGCTGTTCACCACCGATCCGGCCATGGGCCGCGATTCAGGCCGACTTTTCAATTACATAACCGGCTATGCCCAGCCCGAGCGGCTGGAGAAGCTTTCCTATTCGCCTGTAACGCTGAAGCCTCGGCTGCTGGAGCTGATCGAAGCGGAGGCGGCCAACGCGCGGGCCGGCAAACCGGCCGCGATCTGGGCCAAGATGAACGCCCTGGTGGATGTCGAAATCATCGACGCCCTCTATGAGGCGAGCTGCGCCGGCGTGTCCATCGATCTGGTGGTGCGCGGCGTGTGCTGCCTTCGCCCCGGGATTCCCGGGCTCTCGGCCAATATCCGGGTGAAGAGCATCATTGGCCGGTTTCTAGAGCACGCCCGCATCGTCCGCCTTCGCCAACGGCAAGGCCATGCCGTCCGGCGAGACGCGGGTGTTCATCAGCTCGGCCGACTGGATGCCGCGCAACCTCGACCGGCGTGTCGAAGTGATGACGCCGGTGGAGAATCCCACCGTTCACCAGCAGGTCTTGCAGCAGATCATGGTGGCCAATCTGAACGACGAAGCGCAAAGCTGGATTCTGGATTCGGAGGGCGGCTATCGGCGAAGCCCCGGTTGGAACCGGAAGGGCGCCTTCTCCGCGCACAACTATTTCATGACCAATCCCTCGCTCTCGGGCCGCGGACATAAGGTGAAGGACTTGCCTCGGGCGTTCGAGCATGTCGGCCTCCGGCGATAGCCATAACCGCGTGGACGCCGCCGTCATCGACGTCGGCTCCAACTCCGTGCGCCTCGTGTTCTATCGGCTGGACGGCCGCGCCGTGTGGACGGTGTTCAACGAGAAGATTCTGGCCGGCCTCGGCCGCGATCTCGCCGTCACCGGCCGCCTCTCGCGCTCCGGCGTGGCCAGCGCCCTGGTCGCCCTGGTCCGCTTTCGCGCCCTGCTGGATGACGCCAAGCCCGAGCGCGTTTTCGCCGTCGCCACCGCGGCGATCCGCGACGCCGAGGATGGGCCGGATTTCTGTCGCCAGGTGCGGGAGGAAGCGGGACTGCAACTGCGGGTGCTGTCCGGCGCGGAAGAAGCCCGCTACGCGGCCCTGGGCGTCCTGGCCGGCGCGCCTCACTCCTCCGGCCTTGTAGGCGATCTGGGCGGCGGCAGCCTTGAGTTGACCCTGTTGACGGACGGCGAGCCCGGCGCCGGCGTCACCCTGCCACTCGGTCCCTTCGCCCTGGGCGTGAGCGGCCCGTTCAACTCCGACAGGGTGCGCGCCGCGACGCGCCGGGCGCTGGATCCGATCGCCAAGGATTTCAGTGTCGCCACCCTCAACGCCGTAGGCGGCGCCTGGCGCAATCTGGCCCTGCTGCACATGCGGATGTCGGACTATCCGCTGGGCATCGTCCATCAGTATGAACTCGGCCGGACCGAAGCGCTGAGCGCGGCGCGTTTCATCAGCCAGCAGTCGCGAAGCTCCCTGGAGCGGATGGAGGGCATCTCGCGGCGGCGTGGCGAGGGCCTGCCGCACGCGGCGGTGGTGCTGGAGACCCTGGTCGATCGGCTCGATATCCAGAGCGTGGTGATGTCGGCCTATGGCCTGCGTGAAGGCCTGTTGTTCGGCGCCATGGACCCGGCGATCCGCGCGCGCGATCCCCTGGTCGAGGGCTGCGCCTCCATGGGCGGTCGTTACGAAGTGGCGGAGGCCCTTGGCGCGGCGCTGGAGACCTGGCTTGGCCCGGCGTTCGCCAAGCTCGAGCCGATGTTCGGGGCACGCGAGCCGGTGCTGATCGCCGCGGCCTGCCGCCTGGCGGAGTTCGGCGCCCTGCTCCATCCCGATCACCGCGCCGATCTGGTGTTCGACCAGGTGCTGCGCGCGCCGATCCCCGGGATGAACCACGCGGAGCGCGCCTTCCTCGCCTGCGCCGCCTTCGGCCGCCACACCGGCGCCAACGTCATGCCGGCGGCGCGGATCATCGCCCGCCTGCTGACCCCCGAACGCTATCAGCGCGCCCGCGCCCTCGGCGCCGCGATCCGGCTGGGATGCGATCTTTCGGGGCGCAGCCCAGAACTGCTGGCCCACGCCAGGCTGGATTTCCGGGTCAACACCGTGCTGCTCCAGGCCGAAGCCGCGTGGGAGAAGACCCTGCTCGGCGAACAGACCGCCAAGCGCGCGGGGGCTCTGGCCACACTCCTCGACCGGGATCTCAAGATGCGGGCGTTGCCGGCCAAGGAAGCCCAGTGGGCGGAGGAAACGGCGGGTTAGGGGCGCAAAGCCACGCCAAAGCTCGCTTCTAAGCCGGTTCAACCCGCGGCGCCCGCTTCACCGGCACGACTCGCACCTTCGCTCCGTCGAGCACCAAAGCCAGTTCGCCACGCTTCAGCTTCAGGGCGTCCTCGCCGAAGGCCTCGCGCCGCCAGCCGTGCAGGGCCGGCGACTCGGCTTCGTCGTCGTTGGCGATCTTTTCCAGGTCCGAGACCGTGGCGATGAGTTTGGAGGCGACGCCGGCGTCTTCGGCCCGGGCCTTGAGCAACACTTTCAACAGCTCCACCACCGCGCCGGCGGCCGGGTTGCTGGCCGGCGCGGCACGGGGGATGACCGGCGCATAGGCTTCCGGGTCCTTCAATGCCTCGCGAACCGCCTCGATCAGGTCGGTGGCGAACTTGGAGCCGGCGAAGCCCTTGGGCGCGGCGCGCAGGCGGCTGAGACCTTCGACATCGGTGGGCGCCTGGGTGGCGATCTCGTCGATCACATCATCCTTGAGGATGCGGCCGCGCGGCTGGTCGCGGTCCTGGGCGGTGCGCTCGCGCCAGGCGGCCACGGCGCGAAAGACGGCCAGATATTTGGCGGTGTAGCGGCGGGGCTTTAACCGCCGCCAGGCGTTCTCCGGATCGACGTCATAGAGGGCTGGATCGATCAGGGCGGCCATCTCCTCCTCGACCCAGGCCATGCGCCCAGCCTCCTCCAGCCGCGCGCGCAGGGTCGGATAGAGAGTGGCTAGGTGAGTCACATCGGCCAGGGCGTAGGTGAGCTGGGCCTCGCTGAGCGGGCGCCTGGCCCAATCGGTGAAGCGGCTCGACTTGTCCAGATCGATGCGCAGCATCTGCCGCACCAGG
Organism: uncultured Alphaproteobacteria bacterium; assembly: GCA_963817995.1. GTDB lineage: Bacteria > Pseudomonadota > Alphaproteobacteria > Caulobacterales > Caulobacteraceae > Acaudatibacter. The sequence goes on along the minus strand of CAWFQJ010000004.1, from coordinate 9,130 downwards.
GCGTCATACGCGATCTGCTCGCCAAAACCGGCCGCCATGCCGGCGATCTGGGTGTCGAACAGCGGCGTGGGGATGGCGCCCAGATTGTGGAAGATCTCCACATCCTGGCGCGCGGCGTGAAACACCTTCTCGATCGATGTGTCGCGCATCACCGCCAGGAACGGCGCCGAGGTCGATATCCTCGGCCAGCGGGTCGATCACCGCCTCGGCGCCCGGCGCGGCGGCCTGGATCAGGCACAGCTTGGGCCAGAAGGTGGTCTCGCGCATGAATTCGGTGTCGACGGCGACGAAAGGCTGGCCGCTGCAGGCGATCGCAGAACGCCGCCAGTTCGGCGGTGGTGGCTATAGGGCGTCATCGGTTAGCTATAGTCCGGCGCGCGGCGCGAGTCTGCAAGCAAGATCGCGTCGCCACGTCCAACCAGCCTCCGCCTTAAAGGATTCGAGGCGCCGCCGATGACCGATCGCCCCAACGGCCTGACCTATGCCGAGGCCGGCGTCGACATCGACGCGGGCGCCGACACTGGTGGAGCGCATCAAGCCTCTGGCCAGGTCCACGCGTCGGCCGGGCGCGGACGGCAGCCTCGGCGGCTTCGGCGCCCTCTTCGATCTCAAGGCGGCCGGCTATGACGATCCCCTGCTCGTCTCCACCACCGACGGCGTCGGCACCAAGCTGAAGATCGCCATCGAGACCGGCCTGCACGACACGGTGGGGATCGATCTGGTCGCCATGTGCGTCAACGACCTGCTGGCCCAGGGCGCCGAGCCTCTGGTGTTCCTCGACTATTTCGCCACCGGCAAGCTGGACGTCGACGCCGCCGCGGCGCGTGGTCGCCGGCATCGCCGAGGGCTGCCGCCAGGCCGGCGCCGCCCTGGCCGGCGGCGAGACCGCCGAGATGCCGGGCATGTACGCTGGCGGCGACTATGACCTGGCCGGCTTTTGCGTCGGGGCGGTGAAGCGCGAAGCGGCGTGCTGCCGCGCCTGGAGAGCCAGCGCGCCGGCGACCTGCTGATCGCCCTGGCCTCCTCCGGGCCCCACTCCAACGGCTATTCCCTGATCCGCCAGGTCGTGGAGCGCTCGGGCCTCGCCTGGGACGCCCCGGCCCCGTTCGCGACCGGCGAGACCCTGGCCCGGGCCCTGATGACGCCCACGCGCATCTATGTGGCCAGCGTGCTCCCCCTGGCCAAGGCGGGCCTGTTGAAGGGCGGCGCGCACATCACCGGCGGCGGCCTGATCGAAAACCCGCCCCGGGCGATCGCGCCAGGCCTCGTCCCCCGCTTCGACTGGAGCGCCTGGCCCCTGCCGCCTGTGTTCGAATGGCTGCAGCGCATCGGCGGCATCGCCGAGACCGAACTTCGCCGCACCTTCAACTGCGGCGTCGGCTTCATCCTGATCGTCTCGCCGAGGGACGCCGAGGCGGTGCTCGGCGCCCTGCTGGAAGCGGGGGAAAACGCGTTCGTCTGCGGGGAGCTTGCCGAAGCGTAGACGCTCGTCGCCCTAGCCGACGATATCCGCGTCCTTGAAGAACTGGGCGATCTCGATCGCGGCGTTCTCGGCGCTGTCGGAGCCGTGCACCGAGTTCTCGCCGACCGACAGGGCGAACAGCTTGCGGATGGTGCCGTCGGCGGCCTGGGCCGGGTTGGTGGCGCCCATGACTTCGCGGTACTTGGCGACGGCGTTGTCGCCTTCCAGCACCTGCACCACCACCGGGCGCGGAGATCATGAACTCCACCAGTTCGCCGAAGAACGGGCGCTCCTTGTGGACCTCGTAGAACTTCTCGGCCTGGGCCTCGGCTCATCCGGATGCGGCGCTGGGCGACGATGCGCAGGCCGGCGTCCTCGATCACGGCGTTGATCTTGCCGGTCAGGTTGCGGCGCGTCGCGTCGGGCTTGATGATCGAGAAGGTGCGTTCGGTCATGCGTTTAGGCGCTCACAGGCGATTGGATATGAGAGGGTCGCGGGCTTATAGCGACGCGCGTCCCGTCCGCCAAGGCGGCCTGCCAATCCCGCCTAGTCGAGACCTCCCAGCCATGCTGCACATCAACGACCTCGCCTTCGACGCCTGGGGCCGCCGGTTCTTCGACCACGCCACCGTCACCCTGCCCGAGGGCGCCAAGGTCGGCCTGGTCGGCCGCAACGGCGTCGGCAAGTCGACCCTGTTCAAGCTGATCCTGGGCGAGCTGCGCGCCGGCGGCGGCGACATCGGCATGCCCAAGGCCGCGCGCATCGGCTCGGTGGACCAGGAGCATCCGGCGACGCCCGGTCACCCTGCTCGACACCGTGCTGGCCGCCGACGTCGAGCGCGCGCGCCCTGCTGGCCGAGCTGGAGACCGCCGAGCCGGAGCGCCTGGGCGACATCTACGCCCGGCTGATCGAGATCGACGCCGACCGCGCGCCCGTCGCGCGCCGCCGAGATCCTCAGCGGGCCTCGGCTTCTCCACCGCCGACCTCGCGCGGCCGATGGCGCGAGTTCTCCGGCGGCTGGCGGATGCGGGTGGCGCTGGCCGCGGCCCTGTTCGCCGAGCCGGACCTGCTGCTGCTCGACGAGCCGACCAACTACCTCGACCTGGAAGGCGCGCTGTGGCTGGAGGCGCGGCTGAAGAAGTATCCGCACACCGCCCTGATCATCAGCCACGACCGCGAGCTGCTCGAACAACTCGGTCGACGCACATCCTGCACCTGAGCGAGGGCAAGCTCGACCTCTACACCGGCGGCTACGACGGCTTCGAGCGGCAGCGGGCCGAGAAGCTGCGGCTGCAGGCCGCCATGCGCGGTCAAGATCGAGGCCAAGCGCGCCCACATGCAGGCCTTCGTCGACCGCTTCCGCGCCAAGGCCTCCAAGGCCGCCCAGGCCCAGTCGCGCCTGAAGATGCTCGCCAAGCTGCCGCCGGTCGCCGCGGTCGATCGAGGAGCGCGTCGCGCCCTTCACCCTGCCCTCGCCCGCAGCGGCCCCTGGCGCCGCCGCTGATCCGGCTGGAGGGCGCCTGCGGTCGGCTATGGCGGCCCGCCGATCCTGAAGAAGCTGAACCTGCGGCTCGATCATCGACGACCGCATCGGCCTGCTGGGCGTCAACGGCGCCGGCAAGTCGACCTTCGCCAAGCTGATCGCCGGCGCCCTGGCCATCGATGCGCGGCCACCTGCACCGCGACCGGCGGCATGAAGGTCGGCTGGTTCCACCAGCACCAGATCGAGGCGCTGGACCCCGACGACACGCCGCTGGAGATCATCCGCCGCGCGCTGCCCGAGGCCAGCGAGGCCCAGCGCCGCTCGCAGCTGGCGCAGTTCGGCCTGGGCGTCGACAAGGCCGAGACCACGGTCGCCAACCTCTCCGGCGGCGAGCGGGCGCGGCTGCTGCTCAACCTGGTGGCCATGGAGCGCGCCGCACCTGCTGATCCTCGACGAGCCGACCAACCACCTGGACATCGACAGCCGCCGCGCCCTGCTGGACGCGCTGAACGACTACGAGGGCGCGGTGATCCTGATCACCCACGACCGCTCGCTGATGGAGCTGGTCGCCGACCGGCTGTGGCTGGCCGCCGACGGCGACGGTCGAAGCCCTTCGACGGCGACATGGACGACTACGCCAAGTTCGTGCTCGACCGCGCGCGGGCGGCCGCCCGCGCGCCGGCCAAGGCGGCGCCCGGCCGCCCCCGCCGGCTCGCCCAGCGCCTCGGCGCCGCTGAAGCGCAAGCTCGAGGCCGCCGAGGTCGCGCTCGCCCGCGAAACCGGCTCCTGGCCGAGATCGACGCCGCCCTGGCCGACCCCGGCTCTACCAAGGCGCCCCCGGCCCCCTCACCGACCTTGCCAACGCCGCGCCCGCATCGCCGACCGCCTGGCCAAGGCGGAGGCCGTCTGGCTGGCGGCGGCGGAAGTTTACGAGGCGTCGAAGGGGTAAGAAGCGCCAACCCCGCCACCGCGTCATCCCGGTCGGAGTGGAGCGAAGCGCAACGGAGCGCCGGGACCCAGGGGCCACATTCAGCGCGAGCTTCCGCTGCGGCTGAGAGGCGCGTTCCGGTCGCCTGGGTCCCGGCTCTCCGGCCTGCAAGAGGGCAGGCCTGCGGCCGGGATGACGCAGGTGTTGGGGGTGGCTTTCACACTAATTGCACGTCACCGAGGTGACCAGATGGGTCTTCTCATTGAAGAGGATGGTTTGACGATCCAGTCGGTAGTCTCTGGTCATCGGGCAGGTGGTGCAGACGACCCGGCGGTGCGTGGGATCCACCGCGACCGGGATTTCGGTCTCGGGCCGGCCGACCAGATATTGCAGATCGGCGGCGCCGCACTGATCGTTCGTGGGTCTGGACACGGAGGTGTTCGCAGCCGGCGCGGCGCCGGCGACTGGCGGTGGCGCGGGCTCGGCGGTCGGCGCGGGCGGCGAAGCGCAGGCGGCCAGGATCAGCAGGGCGGCCAGCGGCGCGGATTTCATGCCTGGCGTTCCCATCCTCGCGTCTCCCCCTGTTTCCAATAGGCCACCTCTGGCCGGCTTTCTTGAAGCCCGACCACCGTCCGCGTGCGGCGGCCAAGGCGTCTTCATCGCGGCCGTCGAAGATCAGGATGCAGCGTTCGAAATCGGCGAGGCTGGCGGCCGGAGCGTCGTCGACCAGGAAGAGCGCCTTGGCCCCATTGGCGTTCTCCTCGCCGGTGGTCAGCAGGATCGGCTGGCGCGCGGCCGGGGTTCGGCGGCCAGGCCATGGGCCAGGAAGCTGTCGTCGCGATAGGTCCATAGCCACGATCCAGGTGGTCGATCCGATCCTGGCTAGCGGCGCGCACCAGGGCCTTCCAGCCGCGCGCCAGGGTCTTTTCCAGAAGCTCCGGCAGCGCCTGTTCCAGGCTGGCGCGCTCGAGATGATAGAACCAGACCTCACAGGGGGCCTCGCTCACTTCAGCCGCGCGGAGAGGTCGATCAGCATGGCCGCCACCCTATCAGGCTCGGTGATGATCGCCAGATGATGGAGCGCGGCCCGCTCCACGGGCCAGCCCTTCCCGGCGGCCCGGTCGGCGGCGCCGTCATAGGCCTTGCTGAGCCGGAGATAGGCTTTGGGGAGGACTTCCCAGCCGGCAAACGCCGGCGCCTGGGCGCGCAGGAAAGCCAGAGGCACGCGGGGTAGCTCGCCCAGGATCTCGGCCCGCTCGTCGGGGTCGGAAACCAGCTGGCCGATCGGATCGTGAGGATACCAGTCGTTCCACGGCGGCAAGCGGCCATCCGAGGCCTTGGCGAGAAGGTGCTCGGCCATGATCGTCGGGGCGGTGTCGAACCAGCTTCGTCCCGGGCGAGGCAGGACCGAGTCAACGAACAGGATGCCGGAGATGGCGGCGGCGGCCGTGTGGTCGACGATCGGGGAACCAGGGCGCCGGCGCCGCTGTGAGTGACCAGGATCGAAGGCGAGGGCGCCGCCACGATGGATGAACCGATCAACTCGCCGGCCGCTTCGTACTGAGACGGCGCATCTGCCAGCGCATAGGCCGCTATGTCGCCCATGGCCGGCTCTGCCCAAAGCCGCGGCCACCGCGCGCCAGCTCGACGGCCCCAGGAACGGGCTGTGGACCAGGACAAACCGGGTCACACCGGACCTCGCGCCTCAGTCCTCGTAGTGGTCCGCCACCAGCCGGTCCAGCAGGCGCACGCCAAAGCCGGTGGCGCCGTCCGGGATGGTGGGGACGGCGGAAGCCGGCTTCCAGGCGGTGGCGGCGATGTCGAGGTGCGCCCAGGGCAGGCCGTTGACGAAGCGCTGGATGAACAGGGCCGCGGTGATCGAGCCGCCTGGCGCGGCGCCGATGTTCTTCATGTCGGCGACGTCGCTGTCGATCTGCTTTTCGTAGTGCGCCGGCAGCGGCATGCGCCACAGGGCGTCGCCGCGTGGCCTTGGAGGCCGCCAGCAGGTTGGCCGCCAGGGCGTCGTCGTTGCTGAACAGGCCGGCGCAGTCGTTGCCGAGCGCGACGATGATGGCGCCGGTCAGGGTCGCCAGGTCGACCATGAACTTCGGCTTGAAGCGGTCCTGGCAGTACCAGAGGGCGTCGGCCAGCACGAGGCGGCCCTCGGCGTCGGTGTTGATCACCTCGATGGTCTGGCCGGACATGGAGGTGACGACGTCGCCCGGCCGCTGGGCGTTGCCGTCGGGCATGTTCTCGACCAGGCCCAGGATGCCGACCGCGTTGACCTTGGCCTTGCGCGCGGCCAGCGCGTGCATCAGGCCGGCCACGGCGGCGGCGCCGCCCATGTCCCACTTCATGTCCTCCATGCCGTCGGCCGGCTTGATGCTGATGCCGCCGGTGTCGAAGCAGACGCCCTTGCCGACGAAGGCGATCGGCTGGGCCTTGGCCGGATCCTTGGCGCCCTTCCACTGGATCACCGCCAGCTGGCTCTCGCGCACGCTGCCCTGGCCGACGCCGAGCAGCGAGCCCATGCCGAGCTTCTTCATCTCCTTCTCGCCGAGGATCTCGACCTCGAGGCCGAGCGTCTCCAGCGCCTTCACCCGGCGGGCGAACTCCTCGGGATAGAGGATGTTGGCCGGCTCGGAGACCAGGTCGCGGGTGAAGATGATGGCGTCGGCCAGGCCGGCGAGCGGCCTTGGACGCCTTCTTGGCGGCGGCTCGGGTCGTCGACGGCGATCCGCACCTTGGTGATCGAGGGCTTCTTCTCCGCCTTTTCCTTGGTGCGGTACCTGTCGAACCGGTAGGCGGCCAGCCGCACGCCCAGGGCGGCATGAGCGGCCATGGCGCGGGCCACGCCCGGCAGGCGCAGGGTCAGGCTGTCGGCCCCGCTCATCTTGACCGCCTGGTAGGCGGCGGCGGCGATCAGCTCCAGCGCCCGCTCGTCGAACTCGCCCTCGGCGCCGGCGCCGACGATCAGCACCCTGGCCGCCTCCAGCCCGTGAGGGGCGATGAGGTCGAGGGTCTGGCCCTTGGCGCCGGTGAACCGGCCGCCGGCGATGGCGCGGGCCAGGGCCCCGCCGGTCCGCCGATCGAGCTCGGCCGCCGCGCCGGCGAGCGCCGCCTTCTCGAAGGCCAGGACCGCGATGACGCCGGTCTTGCCGACCTCGGCGTCGGACGGGACAAATTCGATTTTCATGGGCGGCTCCTCCTGGCGGGAGCGGCATAGCCCAGGCCGGCGCGTCGGGGAAGCGAGCGGCTGACCCTCAGGCGGTGAGAATCGTCAGAGGGCTTGGCCCAAAGCGATTGGCGCCCTGTTCGCCCGGGAGGAGGCCCAACTCCACAAGCGCCCAGATCAGCACCGGCAGGGCCAGCACGAACCGCGCGCCATTGGGCGCCGTCCAGACCAGCACCTCGCCGAACAGCACCAGCGCCGCCCACCAGCCCGACCGCCCCCGATCGTGCAGCCGCTTGGAAAGCACGCAGGCGCCGGAAGCCAGCAGAAGCGGATAGACGAACCAGAAGGTCAGCAGCTTGGTGTCGGGGCCGGCTACGGCTTCGTAGAGGGCGAACAGGGTGAAGAGTGTCGCCACCGCGATCCAGAATGGGCCGCGAGACGTGCGCCCCGCCGGGATCGTGAAGAGTTGCCGCCAATCGATCGGGGCGCCGTTCATCGCCGTCTCCCACACGTCGGGTGATTCATACCGGAGCCGAGCCTAGCACACTGGAACTCGCCGGCACGGGAAAGTGGCGCAGAGCGTGGGTGTCGCGACCAACTCACCCCCCGCCCCACCGTCATCACCGGGCGTCAGTCCCGGTGACCCGTGATCTCGCGGGTCGCCATGGACGTGCGCGCGCACGTCCACCCCACGGAAGAGGGAGTATGGGTGGCCGGGACAAGCCCGGCCATGATGGGTGGACGGCCTCCGAACGGCATCGAGATGTGCCAGGCTGGTTTTGTGGAACACAGCAGAGGAGACCGTCCACATGGATGCTATCAGATTTGGGATCGATCTGGCCAAGAGCGTGATCCAGGTCCATGGCGTCGCCGCTTCGGGAGAAGTGGTTGTGCGCCGCCAGCTTCGACGCGGTCAGGTGCTGGCCTTCTTCGCCCGCCAGCCGCCGGCGCTGATCGGCCTGGAGGCGTGCGGCTCGGCGCACTACTGGGCCCGCGAGCTTGATCGATCTGGGCCACGAGGCCAGGCTGATGCCGCCTGCTTATGTGAAGGCCTACCTCAAGCGCGGCAAGACCGACGCGCGCGACGCCGAGGCGATCTGCGAGGCGGTGGGGAGGCCGACCATGCGCTTCGTGCCGGTCAAGACGGTGGAGCAGCAGTGCGATCGGGCGCTGCACAAGGCGCGGGACCTGCTGGTCCGCCAGCGCACCCAGCTGGGCAACGCCGTGCGCGGCCTGCTCTACGAGATCGGCGTCACCGCGGCCAAGGGCGAGGGCGGGCTGGCGCTTCTCATCGGCAAGGTGGAGACGCGAGGCTCGGACATTCCCGAGGCGATGCTGGCGGCGCTCACGCCCCTGGCCGGCCAGTGGCGGGCGCTCGACAAGGAAGCCCAGGCGCTGGAGAGGCGGATCGCCCGCTTGGCTCTTCAGGATGCGCGAGCCCGCCGGCTGATGACGATCCCTGGCGTCGGGCCTCTTGGCGCTCACGCCGTCATCGCCGCCATAGGCGATGGCGCGCAGTTCCGATCGGGCCGGGATCTGGCCGCCTGGGTAGGGCTCACTCGGCGCAACTTCGAGACCGGCGGCAAGACCCGGCTTACCGGCCACATCAGCCGCGCCGGCGACAGGGCGCTTCGAAGGCTGCTGATCCTGGGCGCCAGCTCGTGGTTGCGGCAGGTCAAGGCCAGACCCGACAAGGGTTCGGCCTGGATCAGGGGTGTCATGGGCAGGCGTCCGGCCAAGGTCGCCATCGTCGCTCAGGCCGCCAAGACCGCCCGCATCATCTGGGCCATGCTGCGCTCGGGACAGAATTATCGAGCCCCCGCGGCGGCCTGAAGGCCGCCGCCTCGGCTCTCAAGAGGTTAAGGAGCGAAAGGAAGCACGGCGAAATGGTCAGGACCTGGACCGGAACACTCCGCAACGTCATCGCCCCTCGAGGGCGCGGCTATGATGGGAATCCGATCCGCGTAACCCTTGCAGGCCAGCGGTTATTCCGACCGCGTCATCAGGCCGGATACATGACCGCTCCAGACCCGTCGCCAGCTACCAATCGCCCCTTGCCGGAAGGGGGCCGTCCATACATG
>CAWFQJ010000003.1:307500-350440 GCA_963817995.1 uncultured Alphaproteobacteria bacterium | reverse complement strand
TGGCGGCCATATCCTTCTCGATTTCCTTCTGCAGGTTCTCGGCGAACTCCTCGTAGCTCTCGGTGGCGATCACGGTCAGCGTGTTGACGTCGAACCCGCGCAGACGCTCAAGCACCCGGTCGTTGCGAAGTTCGTAATACTTGATGACGGCCAAGGCCTCGAACGTCTTTCCGAGACCGACGCTGTCGGCAATGATGCAGCCACCGATACGTTCCAGCTTGTCGATAGCGCCTACGACGCCGTCGCGCTGGAATTTGGAATAGCTTTTTCCAGACCGTGGTGTCCCGGATGCCGGTGGCCGACTTGATGATGCGCTCTTCGTCGAGTTCGTCGCCCAGGTCCTTGAATAGCTGGAACAGCATCTGGAAATAGATGAGCGAGGCGGGTCGCTGGGATCCCGCGTCTTCAAGCAGGCCGAGGAATTGGTTCTTCGCCGCCGGGTCCTGCTTTACGGCGTCCCAGGTGGATTGAAACCAATCGAAAACGTGGCCGCTTCGTCGTTGGTGTCAGCCGCCTGAACCAGCCCCAGCTGGCCGCTAGGTGTTACGCCCAGCCCCTCAGTGGTGAAGGCGCAAGCGCCAATCAGCGCGCGTGTCGCCGCGACCGATTCCAACAATCACGACCGATTGCGGCGGCGCCGCGCTCGCATTCCTGATTTCGGCTCGCTTTCCAATCCACTCGCTCGCGACCCTTGCCAGCCAACGGCCCTGAAGGCGGCCGCGAAACGCGATATCGGCGGGTCCGCCGAACAGCGACCCGGCGAGCGAAGCTTCGTCTCCCAGGAGGAGGCGGCACCGCGCAGTCTTATCCAAAAGCTCGCGAACCTCGGCGAACGCATGGAGCGAGAAGGTTGGCGACATCAGGTCGATTGACACGCCAGGGGTAAGCCAATCGCGCAGTCGATCGATCACGCGCTCGTCGCCAGTGTTTCGAAGGAGTTTCATTTCGTTCCACCGCGCTGGGGTGGCTCTACCGCTCTCCCCGTGAATCTTATCGCGGTGCGATGGGAAGCTTTCACGGTGCGCTCCTGGCCTCTCAGGCGACGTGCCGGTCGCTTCGCCAACCTTCAACGAACTGCGGCATTACTCGCCACGGGCAAGGCGTCGTTGGCAGTCAAGGCGCGTCCCCGCCCGCCTCGCATTCGCTCACCAAAGAGACTGAAAAACAATGGTGGGTGCAGTAGGGATCGAACCTACGACCCGCTGATTAAGAGTCAGCTGCTCTACCAACTGAGCTATGCACCCGCGCCCGCCTATGGGCCATCGAAGGCCGCCCATGCGCGAGGCGGCGGAACATAGCCAAAAAGATCGCGATAGCAAGGAGAGAAGCGCGGGGTGAGCGCCATGGCGCCGCCGGCCATGTGTTTGGGCCGCGCCCTCGCTCTTTCTTGTAAGAAGACAGGCAGACAGCCGGGCGCCATAGATACGGGGCTCGCCCCGCAACCCAATATCAAGCCGGTGGCTCGCCGCGCTTGGTCTGACCTCACCCTCGGGCTCGATCCGGGGCCCCAACCCTCGGACGGACAACCCATGAGCTACCCCTTGCCAAACCACTCCAACGACCTCAGCGGTCAAACCGCCCTCGTCACCGGGGCGTCATCGGGCCTCGGGCTTCGGTTCGCCCGGGTTCTGGCGAGTTGCGGCGCCAAGGTCGCCATCGCCGCCCGGCGGATCGAGCGGCTGAACACCTTGGCGGAGGAGATCCGCTCGTCCGGTGGGCAGGCCCACCCCATCCGTATGGACGCCACCGACGCCGACCAGCTCAAAGCGGCGGTCGACCAGGCTGAAGCCGCGCTTGGATTGGTGACCATTTTGGTCAACAACGCCGGCATCCCCGACGCACAACGCGCCCACAAGATGTCGGTGGCGCTGATCGACCGCGTCCTGGATATCAACGTCCGCGCGCCGTTCATCCTTTCCACCGAAGTCGCGCGGCGGCTCATCGAAGCCAAGCGGTCGGGCCGGATCGTCAATATCGCCTCGTCCGCCGCCTACGACTATGGCGGCGGGGGCGCCGCGCTCTATTCGGTCAGCAAGACGGCCGTGGTGCGGATGACCGAGGCGCTCGCGGTCGAGTGGGCCCGTTACGATATCAACGTGAACGCCATCGCGCCTGGCGCTTTCGCCTCGGAAATGATGGACGGCATGCTCGCCAGGGTCGGCGACATCTCACAAGGATTTCCGCGAAAGAGGATCGGCGATCCGGCCCAGCTGGACAGCACGCTCCTCTACCTTGTCTCGCCCGCTTCCGACGCCGTGACCGGGACGAGCGTGCGGGTGGACGATGGTCAGGGACGCCGTTAGCGATCGGCGATGGCGGGAGTGCGAGTAGGAGGGGCAGCCCCTCACCACCTGCGTCACCCCGGACTTCTGGAGGTATGCCGCGGCCTTGCGCCCCCTCCACCCCCCGGCAAGAAAACGCCGGGCGGTCCCCCTCCCCCGCCATGCGTGGGAGGAGAAGAAAAAACTCTCCTCCCCCGTCCTCTTACGGGGGAGGTGGATCGGCGCTCTCTCGCGCCGAGACGGAGGGGGCGCAAAGCCGCACGCCGGGTCCCGGATCTTCGCGCCGCAAGAGGGCGGCGCTGCGTGCGGGATGACGCAAGTGGGGTGGGGCGTTCGCTTGCGGCGTCGCGGGGTTGGGGGAGGGGCGCGCTTCCCTCACCACCTGCGTCACCCCGGACTTCTGGAGGTATGCCGCGGCCTTGCGCCCCCTCCACCCCCCGGCAAGAAAACGCCGGGCGGTCCCCCTCCCCCGCTATACGTGGGAGGAGAAGAAAAGACTCTCCTCCCCCGTCCTCTTACGGGGGAGGTGGATCGGCGCTCTTTCTTGCGCCGAGACGGAGGGGGCGCAAAGCCGCACGCCGGGTCCCGGATCTTCGCGCCGCAAGAGGGCGGCGCTCCGTGCGGGATGACGCAAGTGGGGTGGGCGTTCGCTTGCGGCGTCGCGGGGTTGGGGGAGGGGGGCGCTTGCCTCACCACCTGCGTCACCCCGGGCTTCTGGAGGTATGCCGCGGCCTTGCGCCCCCTCCACCGCCCGGCAAGAAAACGCCGGGCGGTCCCCCTCCCCCGCCATGCGTGGGAGGAGAAGAAAAGAGTCTCCTCCCCCGTCCTCTTACGGGGGAGGTGGATCGGCGCTCTCTCGCGCCGAGACGGAGGGGGCGCAAAGCCGCACGCCGGGTCCCGGATCTTCGCGCCGCGAGAGGGCGGCGCTGCGTGCGGGATGACGCAAGTGGGGTGGGGCGTTCGCTTGCGGCGTCGCGGGGTTGGGGGAGGGGGGCGCTTGCCTCACCACCTGCGTCACCCCGGACTTCTGGAGGCATGCCGCGGCTTTGCGCCCCCTCCACCCCCCGGCAAGAAAACGCCGGGCGGTCCCCCTCCCCCGCCATGCGTGGGAGGAGAAGAAAAGACTCTCCTCCCCCGTCCTCTTACGGGGGAGGTGGATCGGCGCTCTCTCGCGCCGAGACGGAGGGGGCGCAAAGCCGCACGCCGGGTCCCGGATCTTCGCGCCGCAAGAGGGCGGCGCTGCGTGCGGGATGACGCAAGTGGGGTGGGGCGTTCGCTTGCGGCGTCGCGGGGTTGGGGGAGGGGGGCGCTTCCCTCACCACCTGCGTCACCCCGGACTTCTGGAGGTATGCCGCGGCTTTGCGCCCCCTCCACCCCCCGGCAAGAAAACGCCGGGCGGTCCCCCTCCCCCGCCATGCGTGGGAGGAGAAGAAAAAACTCTCCTCCCCCGTCCTCTTACGGGGGAGGTGGATCGGCGCTCTCTCGCGCCGAGACGGAGGGGGCGCAAAGCCGCACGCCGGGTCCCGGATCTTCGCGCCGCAAGAGGGCGGCGCTGCGTGCGGGATGACGCAAGTGGGGTGGGTGAGCGCTAGATCCCCGCGCCGTTGTCCATGCTGATCAGGGCCGCTTCGTGGGCCTCGGCCTCGGCGGTGATCCAGCTGACGAAGGCCTTCACCTGCGGCAGGCGGCCCTTGGCCTTGGGGTGGACGAGGTAGTAGGCGAAGTCCACCGCGGTGGCGATCGGCAGCGGCGCGACCAGCCGGCCGGCGTCCAGGTCGGCCTGGGCCAGGGTGCGCTTGGCCAGGGCCACGCCGCGGCCGCCCACCGCCGCCTCGATCACCAGGCTCGACTGGTTGAAGCGCGGGCCGCGCGTGCCGTCGACGCCCTTCACGCCCCGCGCCGCCAGCCACATCGGCCAGTCGGGGCAGCTGTCGTCGGCGTCGGGCGAGCCGTCGTGCAGCAGGATGTGGTTGGCCAGGTCGGCCGGGTCGGTCAGCGGGCTGGCTCGGCCAGCAGCTCGGGGCTGGCCACCGGGATCACGGTCTCGGTCATCAGCCGGATGCACCTCCAGGCCCGGATAGCGGCCGGCGCCGTAGCGGATGGCCAGGTCGACCTCGCCGGCGGCGAAGTCGACCAGCTCCATGTCGGCCGAGAGCCAGACGTCCACCTGCGGATGGGCGGCCTCGAACCGGCCGAGCCGCGGCACCAGCCACTTGGCGGCGAAGGAGGGCGGCGGCGGTGAGGGTCAGGCGCCGGCCGTCGACGGCGGCGGTGAGCAGGGAGGCGGCCTCGGCCAGGCGGTCGAAGGCCTCGCGCAGGGCGGGCAGGGCGGTCTGGGCCGGCGTCGGTGAGCAGCAGGCCCTTGGGCGTGCGCTTGAACAGCGCCGCGCCGACATAGTCTTCCAGGTTCTGGATCTGCTGGCTAGACCGCGCCGGGCGTCACCGACAGCTCGTCGGCGGCGCGGCTGAAGTTCAGGTGCCGGGCGGCGGCCTCGAAGGCGCGCAAGGCGTTCAGCGGCGGCAGGCGCCGTCTGGTGTCCATAGATTTCCTGATACCCCCGGCAGAAGTCCTCGGTTGCGAAATGGGAGGCGCCAACCCTATTTGCAACCTTCGCCGTCGTATCGGCTTTCGCCCAGTCGGCGCCTTTAGACGGAGCGGGCCAATAAGAACGCCCGCATTCCATGGCCGCTGACCGCTATCAGAGGGACGAGCCATGCCAGGGCCGGCGACATTCGCCGGCTGGTGGTGCTCGGCGGCTGAGCGCGGCCAGGCGGCGGCCGCCGGCAAGGTGTGGCTGGTCGGCGCGGGCCCGGGCGATCCCGATCTGCTGACGATCAAGGCGCTGCAGGTGCTGCAAGGCGCCGATGTGGTGGTGCACGACCGGCCTGGTGTCGCGAGGCGATCCTGGCCCTGGCGCCCGGCGGCGCGCGGCGGATCAACGTGGCCAAGCGCAAGTCGCGCCACTCCTACGCCCAGGACGAGATCAACCGCCTGCTGGTCGGCCTTGCCCGCGAGGGCCTGACGGTGGTGCGGCTGAAGGGCGGCGATCCGTTCGTGTTCGGCCGCGGCGGCGAGGAGCTGGAAGCCTGCCGCGCGGCGGGCGTCGACTGCGATGTGGTTCCCGGCGTCACCGCCGCCCTGGCCGCCGCGGCCGCCGCCGGCGCGCCGCTCACCCATCGCGGCCTGGCCCAGGCGGTCACCTTCGTCACCGGCCACGCGGCCAGGCGGCGGCGAGCGCCGGACCTGGACTGGGCGGTCCTGGCGCGGGCCAACCAGACGGTGGTGATCTACATGGGCCTGTCCACCGCCGCCGTGATCGCCGCGCGGCTGATCGCCGCGGGCCGGGCGGCCTCGACGCCGGCCCTGATCGTCGAGAACGCCAGCCTGCCGGACGAGCGCCGGGTCGCTGACCACCCTCGGTCGACCTCGGCGCGGCGGCCGCGCGGCCTGGACGGCCCGGCCCTGCTGATCGTCGGCGAAGTCGCGGCCCTGGCCGACGCCTCGGCGCCTGCCCCTGTCAGGCAGTCGGCGGCCGCGCGCTCCGCCGCGAGGAGCGCCGCGATGAAAGCGCTCACCGCCAATCGGCTCGACCGACGGCGAGGTGGTGTTCTGGCGCGACGGCGCGCTGGGTCGAGCGGTTCGCGCGAGGCGCGAGCTGTTCGACGACGACGCGCCGGCCGAGGCGGCCGAGGGCGCACGCCAAGGCCGAGATCACCGTGCTGGTCGACCCCTATCTGATCGACGTGGTCGAGGTCGGACGGCGGCGTCGCGCCGCTCAGCTACCGCGAGCGCCTGCGCGCGCTCGGCCCCACCAACACGCCCGATCACGGCAAGCAGGCCGAGGGCGGGCGCGGATATCGAGGTGCTCGCCCACGCCCACGGCGCCGCCCGCTCCACCGGCCGCGTCAATCTGATCAAGCGCAAGTAGAGCTGCCATGTACCGCTACGACGCCATCGACGAGGAGTTGCTGGCCGACCGCGCGGCGGAGTTCCGCGACCAGGTGCGCGCGCCGCCTGGCCGGCGAGCTCACCGAGGACCAGTTCAAGCCGCTGCGGCTGATGAACGGCCTCTATCTGCAGCTGCACGCCTACATGCTGCGGGTCGCCATCCCCTATGGCACGCTGAACGTCGCGCCAGCTGCGCACGCTGGCCAGGATCGCGCGCACCTACGACAAGGGCTACGGCCACTTCACCACCCGCACCAACCTCCAGTTCCACTGGATCAAGCTGCGCGACGCGCCCGACATCCTGGACGACCTGGCCGAGGTCGGCCTGCACGCCATCCAGACCTCCGGCAACTGCATCCGCAACATCACCGCCGATCCCCTACGCCGGGGCCACGGCCGAGGAGGTCGACGATCCGCGCGTCTGGGCCGAGGCGATCCGCCAGTGGTCGACCTTCCACCCGGAGTTCACCTACCTGCCGCGCAAGTTCAAGATCGCGGTCACCGCCGCGGCCAAGGACCGCACGGCGGCCAAGATCCACGACATCGGCCTGCGCCTGCGCCGCGACGCGCGACGGCGAGCTGGGCTTCGAGGTGCATGGTCGGCGGCGGCCTGGGCCGCACGCCCTATCATCGGCCCGACGATCCGCGAGCACCTGCCGGCGCGCCGCCTGCTCTCCTACCTGGAGGCGATCCTGCGCGTCTACAACCGCCACGGCCGGCGGGACAACATCTTCAAGGCGCGGATCAAGATCCTGGTCGCGCCAGCTCGGCGCCGGAGGAATTCGCCCGCCAGGTCGAGGCGGAATGGGCGCAGATCGACAAGGCGCCAGGTCGACCTGCCGGACACCGAGCTGGCCCGCATCCGCGCCGCCTTCGCGCCGACCGGACTTCGAGACCCTGCCGCGCGGTCTCGACGGCGTTCGAGGCGGCCAAGGCCGCCGATCCGGCCTTCGCCCGGTTCGCCCGCAACAACGTCATGCCGCACAAGATGCCCGGCTACGCCATCGTCGACGTCGTCGCTGAAGGCGCCCGGCGAGACGCCCGGCGACGCCACGGCCGAGCAGATGGAGGTGGTGGCCGATCTCGCCGAGCGCTATTCGCCATGGACGAGGTCGCGGGTCACCCACGAGCAGAACCTGGTCCTGCCGCACGTGAAGCTGGACGACCTGCCGGCGGTGCACGCCGCGCTGGAGGCCGCCGGGCCTGGCCACCGCCAACATCGACCTGATCAGCGACATCATCGCCTGCCCGGGCCTCGACTACTGCGCCCTGGCCAACGCCCGGGCCATCCCGATCGCCCAGGACATCGCCCGGCGGTTCGCCGACCCGGACCGTGGCCGAGACAGGTCGGCGAGCTGAAGATCAAGATCAGCGGCTGCATCAACGCCTGCGGCCACCACCACGTGGGCCACATCGGCATCCTGGGCGTCGATAAGAAGGGCGAGGAATTCTACCAGCTCACCCTGGGCGGCTCGGGCGCGGAGGACGCCGAGCGTCGGCACAGATCCTGGGCCCGGCCCTGCCGGCCGACCAGGTGGCCGAGGCCGTCGACGCAGCTGGTCGAGGCCTATCTGCGCGAACGCCAGGACGGCGAGCGCTTCCTCGACACCTTCCGCCGCACCGGCCTCGCACCCGTTCAAGGAGGCCGTCTATGCCGAAGCTCATTAGGCTGACGCGCGGGCGCCGCGTCGATGGTCGAGGACCCGCTTCACCACCGTGGCCGACGACGAGCCGATCCGCCGCCGGGCGACGTGATCATCTCCCTGACGCCGCTTCCAGGCCGAGGGCGACGCGCCTGCTGGGCGACGGCCGCGACGTCGGCGTGCGTGCTCGAGCCGGACGAGGCGGTCGAGGACCTGGCCTATGACCTGCCGCGCATCGCCGGTGGTCGCCCTGGCTTTCCCAAGTTCCGCGACGGCCGCGCCTATCAGCGCCGCGCGGCTGCTGCGCGAGCGCTATGGCTTCACCGGCGAGGTGCGGGCGGTGGGCGATGTGCTGCGCGAGCAGGCGCCCTTCATGGTCCGCTGCGGCTTCGACGCCTTCGAGCCGGCGGACGGCTCGACGCCGCGAGCAGTGGGCCGCGGCGGCCCGCCGCTTCCGCCACGTCTATCAGCGCGCCGCCGACGGCCGCGCGCCGGCGTTCGTCGAGCGCCAGCGCGAGCCAGCCTGTGTAGAGCGTATCGGGCCTATGACCATGACCGACCAGATCGAGCGGCCGCTGACGCTGGCCCAGAGCCTGGACGCGCGCCTGCGCGACGCTCAGCCCGCAGGAGATCCTGCGCGCCGCGGTCGAGCGCTTCGGCGACCAGCTGGCCCTGGTCTCCTCCTTCGGCGCGGAGTCGGCGGTGCTGCTGCACATGGCCGCCCAGGTCGAGCCCGACATCCCGGTGCTGTTCCTCGACACCGGCATGCTGTTCGGCCAGACCCTGGACTATCGCCAGCAGCTGGCCGCCAGGCTCGGCCTGACCGACGTGCGCGACCTGCGCCCGCAGCTTCGAGGACCTGGCCATCCACGACCCGTCGGCCGACCTCTGGAAGACCGACACCGACGCCTGCTGCCACATCCGCAAGGTGCTGCCGCTGGACCGCGGCGCTGGCCGGCTTCGACGGCTGGATCACCGGCCGCAAGCGCTTCCAGGGCGGCGACCGCCTGCGCCTGCCGGTGGTCGAGCAGGGCGAGGGCAAGATCAAGTTCAACCCCCTGGCCAACTGGACCAAGGCCGAGCTCGACGCCTACGCCGCCGAGCACGACCTGCCGGCCCATCCGCTGGTGGCGTTCGGCTATCCCTCGATCGGCTGCTGGCCCTGCACCAAGCCGGTGGAAGAGGGCGCAGGACGTCCGCGCCGGCCGCTGGGCGGGTTCGGAAAAGACCGAATGCGGCATCCATACCGCCCGCGCGCCCGGCGCTGCCGCCGATTCGTCGGCGGCGACATCTGACGCACGCCTGAAGGTTTCGATCCACCGATGACCGACGACCGACCACCCTGCCGCCGCGCCGGCCAAGGCCGGCGGCGCCTTCTACGTCGAGACGCGTGACCTGGGTCCAGCACTGGACCGACCGCCTGTTCACCCTGCGCACCACCCGCGATCCCGGCCTGCGCTTCGCCAGCGGCCAGTTCGTGATGCTCGGCCTGGAGGTCGAGGGCAAGCCGCTGCTGCGCGCCTATTCCATCGCCAGCGCCGCACTATGCCGACGAGCTGGAGTTCTATTCGATCAAGGTCGCAGGACGGCCCGCTGACCTCGCGCCTGCAGAAGATCAAGGTCGGCGACGAGGTCCTGGTCGGCAAGAAGCCCACCGGCACCCTGGTGCTGGACGGCCTGAAGCCCGGCAAGCAACCTCTATCTGCTCGGCACCGGCACGGGCCTCGCGCCCTTCCTCAGCCTGGTGCGCGACCCGGAGGTCTACGAGCGCTTCGAGAAGGTGATCGTCACCCACACCGTGCGCGAGGTGGCCGACCTCAACTACCGCGAGTTCCTGTCAGCCACGACCTGCCCAACGATCCGGACCTCGGCGAGCTGGTCGCGCCCAAGCTGATCTACTATCCGACGGTGACCCGCGAGCCCTTCGTGCACCAGGGCCGGATCACCGACCTGATCGCCTCGCGGCAAGCTGTTCACCGACATCGGCCTGCCGCCGCTCGACCCGGCGCGCGACCGCCTGATGCTGTGCGGCGGCCCCTCGGTGCTGGCCGACCTGAAGGCCCTGCTGCTGGCCCGGGGCTACGAGGAAGGCTCGGTCGCCAACCCCGGCGACTTCGTGCTGGAACGGGCCTTCGTCGAGACCTGACGCTCCGGGAGGCGCTTAAAGCCCCTCCGGTATTGACCTATCCGCCCGCGCGCCTAGGGTTGAAACCATCGATTTCTGCGTAACGCGGGGCTTTGGTTTCCCGCGATGCGTTCCCAGTAAGGGAGGGCGGTTGATGTCGGTTCGGGTGCGGAAGAGCGTCTATGCGTTGCCGGCCGGCGATGCGACGCTGGACTGGTACAACAAGGCGGTGAAGGACCTCCTCAGCCGGCCGGTCTCCGATCCCACAAGCTGGCGATACATGGCGGGGGTTCACGGCGCGCGCGCCAGCGTCACCCGGCCCTCCGGCGCCGCCGGGTACTGGGACGCCTGCCAGCACCAGTCCTGGTATTTCCTGCCCTGGCACCGCGCCTACATCGCCATGTTCGAGGCGGTGGTCGCCGCCAGCGTGGCCAAGCAGGGCGGCCCGGCCGACTGGGCGCTGCCCTATTGGAACTATTCGGAAGATACGACCACCAATCCCAATGCGCGGTCCCTGCCGGCCGCCTTCGCCGGCAAGACCCGGCCCGACGGGACGCAGAACTATCTGTCGAGCGCGCGGGGCGCCTCGCTCAATCTTTCCGACGGGGTGGTTTCGCTAAGCGCCGTGAGCATCAAGGCGTTCGGCGGCCCGCCGGGCGGCGGAGCGCCTGGCTTCGGCGGACCCAAGGATGGCCCTTTTCACTTCGGCTCCATCGACGGCGCCCTGGAAATGGTGCCCCACAATGTGGTGCATGGCGCGATCGGCGGCTTCATGGGGGATCCCGAAACCGCGGCCCTGGACCCGATCTTCTGGCTGCACCACTGCAACATCGATCGGCTGTGGGAGGTCTGGCGCAACCAGGGCCCGGGTTCGGGCTGGCGGGATTCCACCTGGCTGGCGCAGACCTTCGATTTCCACGACGCGTCGGGCAATGCGATCACCATCGCCTGCAAGGACATGCTCGACACGACCAAGCTCATGCATGGCTATTCGTATGACAGCACCCCGGTCGCCACCGCCATGATCGATCCCAACGCCACCGGCGACAGCGCGCCGACCCAGACCGCCGAACTGGCCGGGGCCAATTCCGGCGCCCTGGCCCTCGCCTCCGATCCGGTCACGACCTCGGTGCCTCTGTCCCTCGATCGCACGACGATGTCGTTCACCGACAGCGCCAAGCCCAAGCCCAGCAATGTCTTCCTCAATATCGAGACCGTCACCGGGGCCGGCGTGCCTGGCGATTTCCTGGTGGCCGTGGCGCCGGCCGCCAGCGGGGCCGATCCGATCCCGGTGGGCGTGTTCGGCGTCTTCGGCATCGCCCAGGCCAGCGATCCGAACCGATCGCACGGCGGCGGGGGGTTGAGCGCCGCCTTCGATATCACCGGCGTGGCCGATCAGATTGGCCTCAGCGACGGCAGCGCCACCGAGGTGGGGGTCACTCTGACGCCCCAGACGCCGCCGGAGGTCGACAGCTCCGCCGCCCCCGACGAATTGTCGGATGTCGAACTGGATACGACGACGCCCTCCCTCTCGGTGGGCCGGGTCAGCGTGTTCTTCGCCATCGATCCCGACACCGGCGCAGCGGGCGATCCCGCCCCGTCCAGCGATCCGTCTCTGAACTCGTGATGGAGGCGGCGGGGGTCCTGCCGGCGCACGCCCCGCTCCTGACCGCCAGCGCGCGCCTTGGCCTGCGCTCCCAGGTCTTTCGCTGGGCCATCGCGCCTTCAATTCTGGCCTGGATGGGTCTGGTTGCCTTTACGGCCAATGGCTTCGAACCCGCCCTGTGCCTGTCAGCCAAGGCCGGCGAGGTTGGGGGTCTTGTCAGAACGCTGGAGGCCAGCCTCGCCAATCTCGATCCGGCCGCCATCGCCATCGGCTGGGGCCTGATGCTGGTGGCGATGATGGGGCCGCTGACGGCGCCGATGCTGACCTATGTGGCGGCCCGCGGTTTCGCCGATCGGCGCGACCGGGCGGTTGGCCTGTTCATCCTGGGTTACGCCGGCGTCTGGACCGCGGCGGCGGCGGCCGGCTTCGCCTTCATGCTGTTGATTCATGCCCTGGTTCCCCATTCCGGACCCGGCATCTGGCTTGGCCTTTTCGGGGTGGCGGCCGCGGCGGCCTGGCAGCTTTCCCCCGCCAAGCGACGGGCGCTCAATCGCTGTCATGGGGTCGTGGCCTTGCGCGCCGACGGCTGGGCGGCGGACGCGGACGCGGCCAGGTTCGGCGCCGTGCACGGCGGCCGATGCGTGCGCGCCTGCGGGCCGACGATGTTTCTGACCATGATCGGCGCCCATGGCGTGGCGATGATGGCCGTGGTGTTCGCCGTTCTCCTGGCCGAGCGGACCAGCCTTCGCCCGCGCCAGACCGTGGCGGCGTTTCTGCTCCTGCTCGCCGGGATCGTCTTCGCTGCGCCTGTCTGAGCCTTCTACCGGCCCGGCGCGACCATGATCTTGATCTGGCTCTTGTCGGTCTGAAGGGCGGTGAAGGCGCCGGGGGTTTCGTCGAGGCTGACCACGCCGGTGATGATCTCGTTGTAGCGCGTCCTGCCCTCGGCGAGGTTGCGCAAGGACTCGGCGAATTCCGCTCGGCGTGTAGCCGAGCACGAAGCGCAGTTCGATCTCCTTGGCGATGAAGGTGAAGGGCTCGATCTGGTCGACCTCCATGCACACCCCGGCGACCAGGATCCGGGCCCCGGACGGCGCGGCCTGGGCGAGCGCCTGGACGACGCCGGGCGCGCCGACACATTCGAAGATCAGCGGCTTCTTGACGGTCAGGCCCTGGGCGGCGGCGATCAGGCCCATGGCGCCGCGAGGCCGGCACATTGAACTCGGCCCAGGAGGCGTGGGGCGAGACCTCGGCCGGGTCGATGATCTTGTCGGCGCCCATGCGTTCGGCGGCGGCGCGGCGCTCGGCGGAGTAGTCGCAGGCGATGATCGGCCCAAGGCCCCGGGCCCGGAGCGCGGCGATCACCGCCAGGCCCACCGGGCCGCAGCCCACCACCATGCACACGTGGTCGGCGGTCGGCTCGGCCTTGGCCACGGCGTGCTCGCCCACGGCCAGGGGTTCGGTCAGGGCGGCGTGTTCGGCCGAGAGGCCGTTGGGGACCTCCAGCATCAGGGCTTCGGAGAGGATGATGTTTTCGGCGAAGCCGCCGGGGATGCGGCTGGAATAGCCCACCGCCTCGAAGCCGGCCTGGGTGATGATGCCCGGGATCGAGACCACCTTGGCGCCGGGCTTGAAGCGGCCACCGGTGTCCGGTCCGTTCTCGATCACCTCGCAGCAGAATTCGTGACCAAAGACGGTGTCGGCCCCCTTCTTCATGGCCCCGCCGCCACCCAGCCGCGCCGACATGTCGATCATGTGATCGTAGTGATCCAGGGCGTGCAGGTCGGACCCGCAGATGCCGCAGACGAGCGTGCGGCACAGAACCTGGCCGGATTCCGGGTTGGGAACAGCCATGTCGTCCACCACCAGGGCGCCGCCGCGCCGGATCACCGCTCTCATGGTCTCTTCCTCCCAAGGATGTTGGATCGATCATAGCCAGAGGCTCGGGGCGCGCGCTAGGCTGACGCGAGGGCCGCCCGATGAACTATCGCCACATCTTCCACGCCGGCAATTTCGCCGACCTGTTCAAGCACGCCGTGCTCATCGAACTGCTCGGGGCCATGACCCGCGGGCCGGCCCTCACGGTGATCGACACCCACGCCGGGGCCGGGCTCTACGATCTGAGCGCCGACGCGGCGAAGAAGACCGGGGAAGGGGCGGCGGGGGTGGTGCGGCTGATGGCCGAGACCGCGCCGCCGGTGTTCGACGCGCTGAAGGCGGCGGTGCGGCGCGCGAACGCGGGCGACGCGGTGCGCCACTATCCAGGCTCGCCGGCTCTGATCGCCGCCGCCCTGCGGCCCGGCGACCGCTACATCGCCTGCGAACTACGGCCCGACGATCACGCGGCGCTGAAGGCCATGCTGCCCCGTGAGCCCGGCATTCAGGCGCTGAAGGAAGACGGCTGGCTGGCGGCGGCGCGGCTCGCGCCACGGGCGCCCGCGGCTCTGTTGGCGCTGATCGATCCGCCGTTCGAAGCCGGGGACGACTACGAGCGGGCGGCGGAGACCGTGCAGGCCATCGTCACGCGCAACGCCGGCGCGGCGGTCGCCATCTGGACGCCGATCAAGGATTTCGCCAGCTTCGACGCCTTTGTCGGGGACGTGGAAGACGCCGCTCCCCGCCGGCCGATCCTGGTCGCCCAGACCCGGCTGCGGCCGCTGACCGACCCAATGAAGCTCAACGGCTGCGCCATGATCGTGGTCAATCCGCCTGCGGGGCTGGCGGGGCGCGCCGGCGAGGCGGCGGCATGGGTCGCCGCGACTCTGGGCGATCCTGGAGGGGAGGGCCGGGCCGAGGTTTTCGGCGGTTGAGATTTTGCGTGTGCGAACGCGCGCCTTATGATATGCTGCACCGCAACATAGCCGGGACCGCCGCGTGGCGGCGATAAGGATTTTCCAAGGAGATCGAGTGATGGCGTTGCTGTCGGACTACAAGGATTTTGGCGCGTTTCGCGGTCAGGCCGAGAAGGCCATGGGCATGCCGTTGGGTTTCGCCTCGCCGCTGTGGCTGGCCTTCGGCGCCGCCACCACCGCCGGCGTCGCCTGGTGGTGGATGACCCGCTGGACCAAGGCGCTCAATATCGAAGCGCTGGCCCCGACACCGGCGCCGGTCGCCAAGCCCGCTCCCGCCCCGGCGCCGCCGGCGGCCGTGGCCAAGCCGGCCCCGATCGCCATCGCGGCGCCGGTGGAGATCAAGCCGGCCCCCGCCAAGGCGGCTCCCGCTCCGGTGGAAATTGTGGCCGCGCCGGTGGCGAAGGCCAAGCCGGTGAAGGCGGCTCCCGTTAAGATCGCCAAGGCGCCTGAGCCCGCGCCGGTCGTTCTCGCCGAGCCGGACGACCTCACCGTGCTGGTGGGCATCGGCCCCAAGCTGGCCGACGCCCTGGCCGCTCGGGGCGTGACCCGCTACGCCCAGATCGCCGCCTGGAAGGCCAAAGACCTCGCCCATTTCGACACCGCCCTCAGCCTTAAGGGCCGGGCGGTGCGCGAAGCCTGGGTCGCCCAGGCCCAGCGCCTGGCCAAGGGCGAAGCCTAAACGCTTCCGTTGGGCGGGCTTCGCGTCCGCCGCCCGAGCCTGCTAGGCTCCCGGGAAAATCCATAAGGAGGATCCTGGGCCATGGCGCGTATTCCCTATTTCGACACCAGCAAGGCCACGGGCCGGGCGGCGGCGGCCTATGAGAAGCTGCCGCCTCTCAACATCTTCCGCATGCTGGGCCATTCGGGCGAGCTGATCGACGGCTTCACCAAGCTGGGCACCCAGATCCTCAACTTCAGCAGCCTCGATCCGGTGCTGCGCGAGATCGCCATCGTGCGGGTGGGCGTGCTCTCCAAGGCCAGTTACGAGGTCTATCAGCACGAGCGCATCTCCAGGCGCCTGGGCATGTCGCAGGCGCTGATCGACGCCATCCACGAGGGGCCAGAAGCGGCGGCGTTCGACGAGCTCCAGCGCCAGGTGATGGCCTTCACCGACGATGTTGTGGCCAATGTCCGCGCCGGCGACGCCACCTTCAAACCGCTGGAGGCCGCCCTGGGTCATAAGGCCCTGCAGGAACTGACCATCACCATCGGCTACTACATGCTGGTCAGCCGGTTCCTCGAGACCTTCGACGTGGATATCGAGGACGGACCGCCACCGGAGGTTAGGGTCTCGGGGGCGAAATAGGCGCTCCCGCCCTGGACCGCCGGCGTCCCCGCCGGCAGCCGCCGGAACGGTGGCCGTCTTCCGAGGTGAAAGATCGGGCTTCGCCCGTGCCGGCGAGGACGCCGGCGGTCCAAGAGCAAGCCGTCGGCTAGGCCGCCTCGCCCTGAGCGTAGCCGAGGTCCTTGTTGAGCTCATCGAGGATGGCGGCGGCGGCGTCGGCGATCACGGCGCCCGGCGGGAAAATCAGCCGCGCGCCGCTGGCCTTCAGGGCGTCGAAATCGCCTGGAGGGATGACCCCGCCGACGACGATCATGATGTCCGGCCGGCCGAGCCTGGCCAGTTCGGCGCGAAGCTCGGGGATCAGGGTGAGGTGGCCGGCGGCGAGAGAACTCGCGCCCACCACATGGACGCCCTTGTCCACCGCCTCGCGAGCGGTCTCGGCCGGAGTGGCGAAGAGCGGGCCGACGTCGATGGCGAAACCCAGGTCGTCGAAGCCGGTGGCGATCACCTTCTGACCGCGATCGTGGCCATCCTGGCCCATCTTGGCGACCAGCATGGTGGGTGGGCGGCCATCGGCCTCGGCGAAGGCGGCGACCATCGAGCGGGCGCGGATCACCTTGGGGGCCGATCCGGCTTCCGCGCCATAGACGCCCTTGACCACCTCGGCCTTGGCCTTGTGCCGGCCGAACACATTTTCCAGGGCGAGGCTGATCTCGCCCGACCGTGGCGTGGGCCCTGGCCGCTTCGACGCTCAGTTCCAACAGATTGGCCTTGCCGCGGGCGCCCGCCCCCAGCGCCTTTAGCGCCGCCTCCACCTTCGCCGGCTCCCGTTCCGCCTTAAGCCTGCGGAGTTTCTCGACCTGGCTGGCCAGCACCGCGCTGTTGTCGACCTTGAGAATCGGGATGTCGTCGGGAGTGTCCGGGAGATAGCGGTTGACGCCCACCAGCACCTGGCGGCCGCTGTCGATCCGGCCCTGGGTGCGGGCGGCCGCTTCCTCGATGCGCCGCTTCGGCAGGCCCTCGGCGATCGCCTTGGCCATGCCGCCGAGGCCCTCGACCTCCTCGATGTGGCCAAGCGCGCGGGCGGCCAGATCGTGGGTGAGCCGCTCGACGAACCAGCTTCCGCCCCAGAGGTCGATCACCCGGGTGAGGCCGCTCTCGGCCTGGAGGAACAGCTGGGTGTTGCGCGCGATCCTGGCCGAGAAATCGGTCGGCAGGGCCAAGGCTTCGTCGAGGGAATTGGTGTGCAGGCTCTGGGTCTGGCCGGCGATCGCGGCCATGGCTTCGAGGGTGGTGCGGGCGACGTTGTTGAACACGTCCTGGGCCGCCAGGCTCCAGCCGCTGGTCTGGGTGTGGGCGCGCAGCGAGAGGGAGCGGGAATCCGTGGGATCGAAATGGGCGCGCATCAGACGGGCCCAGAGGAGGCGAGCGGCGCGCTGCTTGGCCACCTCCATGAAATAGTTCATGCCGGCGTTCCAGAAGAACGACAGGCGCGGGGCGAAGGCGTCGACACTCATGCCGGCGGCGACGCCGGCGCGCACATAGTCGATCCCGTCGGCCAGGGTGTAGGCAAGCTCGAGGTCGAGCGAGGCTCCGGCTTCCTGCATGTGATAGCCGCTGATGGAGATGCTGTTGAACTTCGGCATCTCCCTGGCGGTGTAGGCGAATATATCGGAGATGATCCGCATCGAAGGGTCCGGCGGATAGATGTAGGTGTTGCGGACCATGAACTCCTTGAGCACGTCGTTCTGGATCGTGCCGGAGAGGGCGGCGTGGGCCACGCCCTGTTCCTCGGCCGCGACAATATAGAGCGCCAGGATCGGCAGCACCGCGCCGTTCATGGTCATCGAGACGCTCATCTTGTCGAGCGGGATGCCCGAGAAGAGCGTGCGCATGTCGAGGATGGAATCGATCGCCACCCCGGCCATGCCCACATCGCCCGGCACCCTGGGATGGTCGGAATCGTAACCCCGGTGCGTGGCCAGATCGAAGGCCACCGAGAGGCCCATCTGGCCGGCGGCGAGGTTGCGGCGATAGAAGGCGTTGGAATCCTCGGCGGTGGAAAAGCCCGCATACTGACGAATGGTCCACGGATTGGTGGCGTACATCGTCGGATAGGGGCCGCGCAGGAAGGGTGCGGTTCCGGGCCAGCCGCCCAGGAAGTCCAGCTCGGCGGTATCGGCCGGGCCATAGCGGCTCTTGATCGCTATGCCTTCGGCGGTGAGCCAGGGCTCGGCCTGGGCGTTCATCGCCGGCGGCAGGGCGGCCGCGCCATCGAAGGCGATGTTGGCGAAATCGGGGAAGGCGGTCATGGGACTAGGCTCTCGAGGGTGATGGGCGTCAGCGCCGGACAATGGCTGTCCGGACCCGGCAGGCGTGGATCGGGCCCTGACACGGGGGCGACGACCGTGGCGTCTACCTCTGCGGGACGGCTTTCCGGATTGACGAACTCGGTGACGCCGACGATGCGGATCGTCTTGTCGGCGAGCCCGGCGGCCGAGCCTCTCGCGCGCGGTGGCCGTCTCACGCGCGATCAGGCCCTCGCGCAGCGCCGCCACCACGCCGCCCGCTGCCTCGATCACGGTGAATTGCTCCCAAGCGACGCGGGCGAGGTCGATTGTCAGGGCCTCGAAGGCGCCGGCGCCGCCCGCCGGATCGATCGCCGCGCCGACGTGGCCTTCCTCCATCAGAATAAGCTGGGTGTTGCGCGCCAGCCGCTCGGCGAAAGGCGCCGGCGCGCCCAGAGCGTCGGTGAAGGCGCCAAGAACAATCGCATCGGCCCCGCCCACGGCGGCGGCGAAAGCGGCGGCGGTGAGGCGCACCAGATTGGTCCAGGGATCGGCGCGGGTCAGCATTCGCCCGGATGACCGCGCCTCGATCGTCGCCGGGCGAGGCGCTCCGCACGCCTGCGTGAACCTGGTCCACAAGATCCGCGCCGCCCGCAGCTTGGCGATCGAGAGGAGGGGATCGACGTCGGTGGTCAGGCCAAGAACGATTCCGCCCAGCGCCGCCTCCATCGAAAGGCCGGCGCGGACCAGCGCCTTGGCGTAGCCAAGGGCTGCGGCCAGGGCGAAGGCGAGTTCCTCGGCCGCCGTCCCGCCCGCCTCGTGGACGACCACGCCGCTGGCGAGAAAGAGGCTCGCGCCGGGATGAGTGGTCGACAGGCGCGCGGCGGTGTTGGCCGCCGCGATCAGATGGCTCTCGATAGGGCCCGGGCTGGCGCCGGCGCCGGCGAACGCGCCGAGTGGGTCGAGGTGGAAGGCCAGGGGCGCGGCCGGGGAGGCCTTGGTCGGCGGCGCTGAGCCAGTCGGCGGCCTGGGGGCCGAGGAAGCCGGCGTCGAGAGCGATAGGGGCGACATCCGTCAGCACCCCGTCCAGCAGCCGGGCCAGAGCCTCGCCCGCACCGATGGCGACACCGTTGTCGCCGCCTGGATCGATACCGAGCAGCACCGAGGCCGCCCCGCCTTCGAGGGCCGCCAGGAGCGCGTCGTGAGCGGCGGAGGGATCCGGCTGGCGGATCGGCGCGCGGATATCCCAGGGACGATCGAGCGCCGGCGCGCGGGCCGGGTTGGCGGTCGAGCCGGCCCATGGCGCGGGATAGAGGGGCTCGATGGCGAGGCCGTCGGCGGTGCGCCGGGTCAGGCTGTCGAGACCCGCCCCCTTCAAGGTCTTTTCAACCAGCGCCAGCCAATCGGCGCGGCCGGCCGGCTCGAAGCTGTCGGCGAGCGGGATGACGGGCATATCCAAGACGGGCGATCTCCTGATGACGCGATGCTGTTGCATCGCAGGCGGCGCGCGAGGTCAAGCCGGCCATGACGGCGGGGCGCCGCTTCCGCACGATATCCTAGGGCGCGGAGGGTGTTGTCGTGGCCGCCGCTCCCCACACAGATGCGTTCTCGCCGTTGCGCCGGCGTCGCCTTTGGGGGTATTGGGCGCGAGCCGGGGATCGCTATTTCCCAGCGCCCGGGTCAGGATTGGTGATGCTCTCCCAGCGTGGACGATACGCCATCAAGGCGCTGCTCAATCTGGCCGCCAGCGGATCGGAGCTACGCGACGTCGGCGCGATCAGCGCCCAGGAGAATATCCCGCGCAAATTCCTCGAAGCCATCATGTCCGACCTGCGTCGCGCCCGGCTGGTGGCGAGCACGCGAGGCAAACTGGGTGGTTATCGGCTGGCCAGGCCCGCCGATCTGATCAACTTCGGCGAGGTGATGCGGGTGACCGACGGTCCGTTGGCCCTGGTGCCCTGCGCCAGCCGCACGTTCTATCGCCGCTGTGAGGATTGCGCCGACGAGGCCGCGTGCGTGCTGCGCCGGGTGCTGGGACAGGTGCGCGACGAAGTCTCGGAAATCCTCGATCGCACGACCCTGGCCGATGCGCTGGCCAACGCCAGGCTCATCGAGGCGGGTGCGGCGCGCGAGGCGGCCGAGAGCGTCACACAGTGATCTGAGGCGGGCTCGCGGCGTTCAAACGTCGAGCGAATAGCCCGCCGAGCGGACGGTGCGGATCGGGTCGCGTTCCACGCCGCGACCTAGCGCGCGGCGCAGGCGGCCGATGTGGACATCCACCGTGCGGGTCTCGACATAGACGTCCGAACCCCAGACGGCGTTGAGCAGTTGCTCGCGGGAAAAGACCCGTCCCGGGTGCTGCATGAAATAATCGAGCAGGCGAAACTCGGTGGGGCCGAGATGAATGTCCTCGCCGGCGCGGCGAACGCGATGGGCGACCCGGTCGATGACGATGTCACCCTGGCGCACCCTGTCCTCGGCGAGGCCGGGGCGGATTCGGCGCAGAACCGCGCGAACCCGGGCGCAGAGCTCGCTCATGGAAAACGGTTTGACCACATAGTCGTCGGCGCCGGTGTCCAGGCCGCGGATCCGATCGCTCTCCTCGCCTCGGGCGGTGAGCATGACGATGGGCAGATTGCGGGTGTCGGTGCGCTGACGCAGGCGGCGACAGACCTCGATTCCCGAAACGGTCGGGAGCATCCAATCGAGCACCACCAGATCGGGTTGGCTCTCGTCAATGCGGATCAGCGCCTCTTCGCCATCGGCGCAGATGGACACCCCATAGCCTTCCTTCTCCAGATTGTACTGGAGCAGGGTGGCGAGAGAATCCTCGTCCTCCACCACCAGGATAGAGGGCACGACCCCGTGTTGCGATTCAGCGTTCATGGGGTTCGAGGAAGTCGGTCTTGGGTCTCTGATCGGGCAGGCCCGCGCCGGTGATCTCATAGTGGAGGATTTCGGCGATATTGGTGGCGTGATCGCCGATCCGCTCGAGATTCTTGGCCACGAACAGCAGGTGCGCGCAGGCGGTGATCATCCGCGGATCGCCCATCATATAGGTGAGCAGTTCGCGGAATATGAACTCGTAGTGCTCGTCGACCTCGTGATCGTTCATCCATACCGAGACCGCCTGTTCCACCTCGCGAGAGGTGAGGGCGTCGAGCACTTCCTTCAGACGGGTCGTCACCAGTTCGCCCATGCGCTCGATCGAGCTGGTCAGGGGCGTGAGCGGGTCGGATTCGGCGATCACCAAGGCGCGCTTGGCGATGTTCTTGGCCAGGTCGCCGCAGCGTTCCAGGTTGGAGCTGATCTTCATCGCCGCCACGATGCGGCGCAGGTCGTCGGCGACGGGCTGGCGCAGGGCGATCAGGCGGATGGCCTTCTGTTCGATGTCGGTCTCGAGCCCGTCCAGCCGGGCGTCGCGGCGGATGACCGCCTCGGCCAGGGTCAGGTCGCGCTTGGTGATGGCGCGAATGGCGTCGGCCACCTCGGCTTCGGCCAAGCCGCCCATGCGGGCGAGTTCGCCGGTGATGGCGTCGAGTTCTTCGTCGTAGGCTCTGACCGTATGTTCCATGGCGGTTACGCGTTCGTTTCGATCTGCTGAGTCGCAAGTCTATGAAATGTTTGTGACAATTGTGTAAGTCGCTGGTGGGCTGGGCCGCGCCTCATCCGAACCTTCCGGTGATGTAGTCCGAGGCGCGATTGGTCACCGGCTTGGTGAACATGTCGCCCGTCTCACCAAATTCGACCAGTTCGCCCAGATACATGAAGCCGGTGTAGTCGGAGAGCCTGGCGGCCTGACCAAGGTTATGGGTGACGATGACGATCGTGTAGTCGGCCTTGAGCTGGGTGACGGTCTCTTCCAGCTTGGCGCTGGAGATCGGGTCGAGCGCCGAGGTCGGCTCGTCCAGCAGCAGAATCTCGGGACGCACGGCGATGCAGCGCGCGACGCACAGCCGCTGTTGCTGGCCGCCCGAAAGGCCCAGACCGGACGCATGCAGCTTGTCCTTGACCTCGTCCCAGAGGGCGGCGCGGCGCAGAGACTCTTCGACGCGCACGGCCATGTCGGCCCTGGAGAGGCTCTCATAGAGCTTGACGCCAAACGCGACGTTGTCGTGGATCGACATCGGAAACGGCGTCGGCTTCTGGAACACCATGCCGATCTTGGCCCGCAGGGTCGAAAGATTGACGCCCGGGCGCAGAATATCCTCCCCATCGAGCATGATGCGGCCGGTCGCCCGCTGGCCCGGATAGAGGGCGTACATCCGATTGAGGGTCCGCAGGAGGGTCGACTTGCCGCACCCCGAGGGGCCGATGAGGGCGGTGACGGCGTTTCCGGCGACCCCCATCGAGACGGCCTTCAGGGCATGGGTCTTGCCGTAAAAGAAATCGAGGCCCTGGACGTCGATCTTGGCGACGGCGGGATCGATGGAGAGAACCGAGACGTCGTTGGGCGCCTGTCCATTGGCGGCCTGTCCCATGGGTTCGAGCGTGGGACTGGTCATGAGCGTTTCTGCTCCTTGGTCAAGGCGCGGGCGACGATGGTCACGGTGAGCACCGTGGCGGCGATGAGGAGGGCGCCGGCCCAGGCCAATTTGTTCAGATCGGGGTAGGGGGTCAGGGCGAACTGGAAGATCACCACCGGCAGGTTGGCCATGGGCCGGGTCATGTTCCAATTGAAGAACTGGTTATTCAGGGCGGTGAACAGCAGCGGCGCGGTCTCGCCGCTGATGCGGGCGAAGGCCAGAAGGCCGCCGGTCAATATGCCGCTCGAGGCCGAACGCCACAGGATCGCGCGGATCACGTGCCACAAGGGTGAGCCCAGAGCCACGCCCGACTCGCGCAAGGCCGTCGGCTGGAGCTTGAGGACATCTTCTGTCGTCCGAGTGATCACCGGCGCCGCGAGCAGCGCCAGGGCCACCGCGCCGGCGAGGCCCGAAAAGCCTTTGAAGGGCGCGACCAGGATTTGATAGACGAACAGGCCAACGAGGATCGAGGGGGCCGACAGAAGCACGTCGTTGAGGAAACGCACGGCGC
This sequence comes from uncultured Alphaproteobacteria bacterium, assembly GCA_963817995.1. Taxonomy (GTDB): domain Bacteria; phylum Pseudomonadota; class Alphaproteobacteria; order Caulobacterales; family Caulobacteraceae; genus Acaudatibacter. The sequence goes on along the minus strand of CAWFQJ010000003.1, from coordinate 327,373 downwards.
CGCCATAGCGGCTGTTTCCGGCATATTCCGCCAGCCAAGTGCCGGCGAAGACGCCGATCAGAAGGGCGATGACCATGCCTAGAACGCACATCATGATCGAGCCGACGATCGCGTTTATCAATCCGCCCGGGCTGCCGGCCGCCGGGGTCGATTTGGTGAAGACGTCCAGGCTGAGACCGGCGACACCTTGGACGACCAGGGAGTAGAGGATCAGCGCCAGGGCCACGAGGGCGATAAGGGTGACCAGAGAACAGAAGGCGACGAACACCACATTGCCGGCGCGGCGCGAGGCGATCCGGGCGGGAGAGACGGCCATGGCTAGAGCCTCGCCTGTTCGCGCAGCAGCAGCCGCGCCAGGGCCAGTACCGTGAAGGTGATTAGGAAGAGCACCAGCCCCAGAGCCATCAGGGCGGCCGACTGCAGGCCGCTGGCCTCGTTGAATTCGTTGGCGATAGTCGAGGCGATGGTCGAGCCGGCGTCGAACAGGCCCTGGGGAAAGCCATGGGAGTTGCCGATGATGAAGGTCACCGCCATGGTCTCGCCGAGAGCCCGGCCGAGGCCAAGCATGATCGCCCCGATCGCGCCGCGCCGGACGTAGGGCAGAGTGACGCTCATCACCACTTCGCCCGTGGTGGCGCCAAGGCCGTAGGCGCTCTCGCGCACCTGGGGCGGCACGGTCATCAGAAGTTCGCGTAAGGTGGCGGCCATGAAAGGCAGGATCATGATCGCCAGAATGATCGAGGCGGCGAGGATGCCCGAGCCGTTGGGAATGCCCTGGGTCAAGGTCTCCCAGATGCTGCCCGAAGGCGCCGCCGCCATGGCGGGCAGTTCAACATATTTGGCGAAGGCCGGGGCAAAAACGAAAAGCCCCCACATGCCGTAAACGATGGACGGGATGCCCGCCAGAAGCTCCACCGCCGTGCCGATCGGGCGGCGAAGGATGGGCGGACACAACTCCACCAGGAAAAAGGCGACGCCCCCCGCGATCGGCAGCGCCATGACCAGGGCGAGGGCGGCGGTAATGAGCGTACCCACGATAGGGCCGGCCGCGCCATAGACATCCCTCACCGGATCCCAGGTCACCGTGGTGAGAAAGCCCAGGCCGAATTTCGAGATCGCCGGCCAGCCGCCGATGGTCAGCGACACCAGCACGCCGCCCAGGGCCGCCAGAAGGGCCGTGGCCGCGGCGAAGCAAATCCCTTCGAAGAAGGTTTCCAGTCCGACACCCTTGGCCGCCGAGCGGGTCGGGTCGGCGGCGGGATCGGCGGCTGAAATCTCGGCTGTCGACATATCGCCTATGGGGTCGGAGTGGTGAGACTGAGGAAGAGGCGAGGGATCGTTCCGTGGAGGCCGGGCCGCCCCCTCGCCGATTTCGGGTCGTGTTCGGCTATTTGTAGACGGGCTTGCCGTCGGGGCCGACCACCTTGAGCCAGGATTTGCGCACCAGGGCCTTCACCGTATCGGGCAAGGTTACATAGTCCAGGGCGGCGGCGGCGGGATTACCGTTCTTATAGGCCCAATCGAAGAAGGCCAGGACATCATGGCCGGTCTGGGCGTTGGCCTGCTTGGAATGCACCAGGATGAAGGTCGCCCCGGTGATCGGCCAGGCGCCGGCGCCCGGCTGGTCGAGAAGCAGCAGATAGAACCCTGGCGCGGCCGACCACTTGGCGCCGGCGGCGGCGGCGGCGAAAGCTTCGGCCGTCGGCGCGACCCAGGCGCCGGACTTGTTGCGCATCAGAGCGTAGGTCATGTGGTTTTGCTTGGCGTAGGCGTACTCCACATAGCCGATGGCGCCGGGGGTCTGTTTGACGAAGGCGGCGACGCCGTCGTTGCCCTTGCCGCCGATTCCCTTGGGCCAGTTCACCGAGTCATTGGCGCCCGGGCCATTGGCCCATTTGGGATCGCCCAGCGACAGGTAGCTGGTGAAGAGGAAGGAGGTGCCAGAGCCGTCCGAGCGATGGACCACGGTGATGGGAAGATTTGGCAGGGGCACGCCCTTGTTCCAGGACGCGATGACCGGGTCATTCCACTTGGTGATAAGGCCAAGATAGATATCGGCCAGGACAAGACTGGTGAGCTTGATTTGACCCGGCTTGACGCCTGGCAGGTTCATTACCGGCACCACCCCGCCGATCACCGTGGGAAACTGTTGGAGACCGCCGGCGGCCAGGGCGTCAGGCTTCAGGGGTTTGTCCGAGGCGCCGAAATCGACGGTGTTGGCGTTGATCTGCTTGATGCCGCCGCCGGAGCCGATCGCCTGGTAGTTGAGCGAATTGCCGGTCTGGGCCTTATAGGCCTCCGCCCACTTGGCGTAGACCGGAGCCGGGAAGGTGGCCCCCGCGCCGGAAAGGTTGGCCGCCATCGCCGTCGATCCCAGACCGACAACCGAAGCCAGCGCAACGCCGACCAATGTCTTTATCATGGTGTTCTCCCAAGTGAGGCGACTCGCGCCATCCGTCCCTGGCGCCTGCCTTAGGCGCAGCCCCTATCAGTTTTGTGACAGTGGCCGGTAATTGTGACAATGGCCCCGCTTTTTCCTGTTCGCGGATCACCTTCCGAAGCGCGCTCCAGCGCTTTGGACCTGGAATAGAAAAGGCCCAGGGCGATGACGCCCTGGGCCTGGTTCTTCGGCGGCGAAATGAGCGCCGTGACTAGAACTTCACTTGGGTCCAGATGCCGATCTCGTTGTAAGTGCCGTAAGGCTGGTAGGCCGGGTAAGGCGCGACCGGCAACCACAAACCGCCGATGGTGCCATTCGAGGTGGACAGGAGGTTGTTGTAGACCGGCTCATGCTTGTAGACGAGGGCGAAGTCTATGCCCTTGTAGGCGGTGTAGGCCAAGCCGATGTTGTAGTAGTTATCCGTGAACCGCGACTCCGTTGATGTCGCCGGCTGCACCCAGTCATAACGAGCGAACACGGCCAAATCCTTCACAAAATCCATCGAGGTGACGGAGCCGAAGTTGAAGGAGCCGAAGACGGAATAGCCTTGCGAAGTGGTGGTCGGCTTGCCAGGCGCGGTGGTGACGTTGTTCCAATCGTTGGCCCAGAAATACTCGCCATAGATACGGAACATGTCATTGCCGTAGCCGGCGACGGCGTCGAACCGCTGGGCGCTGTTGTAGTAGGGATAGCTGACCACGGCCTTGCCGAGATAGCCGTCATAGCCGCCGACGGCGGCGGTGAAGCCGTGATAGGAGGCGTTCACCCGGGCCTCGATATCGACATTGGCGGTCTGGCAGCACGGCGCCGCCGAAGTGTTCGTCGGGTTGGTGTAGATCACCCCCATGGAGGGCTTCTTGTAGCCGTTGCCGTCCACGACGGAGACCTGATAGCCGAAGATGCCATTGTCGAAGGTGCCGAAGGCGTGCAGGCCCCAGTCGGTCGAGGTGCCGAACTTGGTGCGGTCGATCATCACGTTTTCAACATAACGATAGCCGTAGAGTTTCTCGACGAAGGGCACCCACGGCATGTCCGAGGCGCCGGCGCGGACCACGAAGGCGTCGTTCAGCTTGCCCTGCAAATACAGCTTCTTGATGAAGAGCTGGGTGGCGCCGGTGACGCTGTCGTAGGTCGTGTCGCTGGTGATGTTGGCCGACCATGTGTTGTTGAACTTGTGGTCGACGATCAGATAGGCGCGCTTGAGTTGGAAGTCGGTCCCGCTTTGGGGTGTGCGCAGCCCGGCGGTGGTGTTGTCGATATTACTGACGTTAGCGAAGATGGTGCCGCCCACTGTGGTGTTAGCTTCCCAGCCGGGTTTCGGCACGGCGGCCTTGACGGCCGTGTCGACCGTCCCGGGAATGGTTTCGATCTGGGCCTGGACCTGCTGCTGGGCAGCCTGGGCCTGAGCCTTGGCGGCGTCGGCTTGAGCCTGGGCGGCCTGGACCTGGGCCTGAGCCTGCTTCTGAGCCTCGTCCTGGGCGTTCAGGCGGTTCTCGAGCGAGCCGACCTCCGACTTCAGCATTTGCACCTCGGCCTGAAGGTCGGCTTGGGAGGTGGAAGGCGCGGCGGCCTTATGCTTGGCTTTGGCGTCGGCGGCGCCGGCGACAAGCAGCGCGCCCATGGCTACGCTGGCGATCAAGGATGCCCTGAAAGTCATGAAATTATCCCCTCTGGAGGCCCTTTGCCTCGGTGCGACTCGTTGCGGCGGAGCGTTAGCTTCGTTTTGTGACAGTTTTCTCATTGAACCCTCCGCGTGGAGGGCCGACCAAGATCCGCCGCGTAGCACCTCTCTCTGTAAGACCATACTGATTTAGTATGATTTGAGCGCGACCAGACGACCGGCGTGATATTTCCGCAACTATCGGATCAGGGCGGCGCGATCAGGGCTTGTCGGGTTCTTCCAGCGGCCGGCTGGCGGCTTCACGGGCCTCGGCCTGTTCGGCCGGCGAGGCGCCCCTCAGGGTGTCGCCGCCGACGGAGGGATAGATGTCGGCCGGCTTGATATATTCGGCCAGGGCCGGGCTGGACGAGACCGGCCGCGGAGCCCGAAGGGCGGCGTTCTCCTGGACGGTGCGGGTGGCGCAACCGCCAAGGGTCGCGCCGAGCCCGCACAGAGCCATCACCATCACTCGCGCCATGCCAGCCTCCTCATGGGAGGCCAATCTAGGCCAATCGCGCGAGCCAGGCCAGGGCGCCTAAAGAACGCTCAGCATGTCGGCCACCAGGGGGTGGCGGACGATGTCGCGATCGGCGAGGCGAACGACCGCGACGTTGGTCAGGGCCTCGAGTTTTTCCGCCGCCGGCCCCAGGCCTGAAAGCTCGGGCAGAAGGTCCGACTGGTTGGGATCGCCGGTGACCACCATGGTCGAGTTCCAGCCCAGGCGCGTCAGCAGCATCTTGAGCTGGACGTAGGTGCAGTTCTGCGCCTCATCGATAACGACAAAGGCATTATTGAGGGTGCGCCCGCGCATGAACCCCACCGGGGCGATCTCGATCGCCCCTTCGGTGATGAGGGAACGGACCCGCTTCATGGAAAGCCGGTCCGACAGGGCGTCGTAGAGCGGCCGCAGATACGGGGCGAGTTTGTCCTCCACTTCGCCGGGCAGATAGCCCAGGGATTCGCCGGCCTCGACCGCCGGGCGGGAGAGGACGATGCGGCCGACCTTGCCCGCTTCAAGGGCCTCCACCGCCTTGGCGATGGAAAGATAGGTCTTGCCGCTGCCCGCCGGGCCGAGGGCCAGCACCAGGTTCTTCTCGTCGATGGCGTCCATCAGCGCCTGCTGGCCTGGCGACTTGGCCTTAATGGTCTTCAGGTAGCCCTGCTCGCGATCGTCGTTGTGGGGCATCGGCGTCCAGCCGCGGGCGACGGGCAGGCGCCGGATCTTGGCGTCGTCGTCGAACTGCCGCTCATCGAACGCGCCTTCACGAACGAAGCGCTTCAGGGCTCGTTTGGTCATCGAAAACCTCCTTTGGGGGCAAAGAAAAAGGGCGACGCCGCTATGGCTCGCCCTTGGGTCGATGGTTGGATTGGAAAGGATGCGCCTCGTGCGCCCGCGGGTGGGGGCGTGGGCCCTGGGTCGAGAGGCGGCGGTGTTGACCGCCACACCACACTAAGCGACACCCGGTTCTCCGTTCCTCGTGGAGACCGCGAGCGGAAGCTCGCGGCGGGACGCGAAGAAGCCCGATCGCCTCTTCGAATCGCCCAACGACTATGCACCTAATGTGGTTTCGGAAGGGTTAATCAAGTGGCTGTTACCAAGATTAGGGGGTGTTCGGATGACTGCCTATAGATTGGGCGACCACACTCCGACCCTGCCCGACGATGGTGAATACTGGATTGCGCCGACCGCAACGGTGGTCGGCAGAGTAATTTTGAAGAAAAATGCCAGCATCTGGTTCGGCGCCGTGGCCCGCGGCGACAATGATCCGATAGTCATCGGCGAGAATTCCAACGTCCAGGACAACAGCGTTCTTCACACCGATATCGGCCAACCCTTGACGATTGGCGACAATGTCACCGTCGGCCATATGGTGATGCTGCATGGCTGTACGATCGGCGACGGAAGCTTGATCGGCATCGGTTCGATCGTGCTCAACGGTGCGCGCATCGGTCGCGGCTGCCTGATCGGCGCGGGCAGCCTGATCACTGAAGACAAGGAGATACCCGACAATTCCATGGTGCTGGGATCGCCCGGCAAGGTGGTGCGCACCCTCTCGCCCGAACAGGCCGCGGGGATGGCCGCCGGCGCGCTGCACTATGTGGACAACTGGAAGCGCTTCAAGTCGGCGCTCACGGCGGTCTGAAGGCCCGCATCGATAAAAAGGAGGAAACAAGAAATGACCTATCAATTCATCAAGGTGGAGCGCGACGGTCCGGTCACCGTCATCACCCTCAATCGGCCCGAGGTGATGAACGCTCTGCATTCGCCGATGCATTTCGAAATGGACGAGGCGCTGAACGCCTTCGCCGCCGACCCCGATCAATGGGTGGGGATCATCACCGGCGCCGGAGAGCGGGCGTTCTCGGCCGGCAACGATCTCAAATGGCAGGCGACCGGCGGCGAGATGAAATCGCCGCCGTCTGGCTTCGCCGGCCTCACCTCCAGGTTCGATCTCACCAAGCCGCTGATCGCGGCGGTGAATGGCGTGGCCATGGGCGGCGGCTTCGAGATCGCCCTGGCTTGTGACCTGATCGTCGCTTCGTCTTCCGCCATCTTCGCCCTGCCGGAGCCCAGGGTTGGCCTCGCCGCCCTGGCCGGCGGCCTGCACCGCCTGCCGCGCGCCATCGGCGTCAAGCGCGCCATGGGCATGATCCTCACCGGCGGCCGGATCTCGGCCGAGGAAGGTCAGGCCCTGGGCTTCGTCAACGAGGTGGTCGCGCCCGAAGATCTCATGACGGCCGCCCGGCGCTGGGCGGAGCTGATCAACGAGTGCAGCCCGATGTCGGTCCGCGCTTCCAAGGCCGCGGTGATGAAGGGCCTGGATGAGCCGACCCTGGAAGCGGCGATCCGCGGCCAGAATCGCTATGAGCCCGTGGCCGCGCTCTTCCGCTCCGAGGATTTCGTCGAGGGCCCGCTGGCGTTTTCCCAGAAGCGCGCGCCGAAGTGGAAGGGGCGCTGAAGGGGCGCTTGCGGGGCGGAACGAACCTCTACACAACCGGGCCATGAGCGCGACGGCCCAGCACGCCAGCACACGCCGGGCGGCGGGGATCGTCGGCATCGCCGTCATCGCCTCGCGGCTCTTTGGCCTGGTGCGCGAGGTGGTGTTCGCCGCCATGTTCGGCGCCGGCGAGCTGCTGGACGTCTATATCGCCGCCTTCCGCATTCCCAACCTGCTGCGCGACATGTTCGCCGAGGGGGCGCTGTCGATCTCCTTCACCACGCTCTTCACCCGCACCTGGGAGAGCGATGGCGAGCGGCCAGCGTGGGAGCTGGCCAATCTCATCCTCACCGCCGTGATCTTCCTGATGGGTGTCCTGTGCGTGGTGGCGATCGCCTGCGCGCCGTTCATCGTCGAGGTCACCAACTTCGGCTTCCATCACGTGCCGGGGAAGTTCGAGCTGGCCGTTCAGCTCACGCGCATCCTTTTTCCTTTCATCTTCTTCGTGTCGCTGGCGGCGGCGGTGATGGGGATGCTCAACGCCAGGTTCGTGTTCGGCGTGCCGGCCTCGGCGTCCACGGTGTTCAATATCGTCTCGGTGATCGGCGGGGTGGCCCTGGCCTACGCCTTCGATCCCGGCGCGCGGGCCGATTGGCGTCATCCCTTGTTCGACCAGCGGGCGCTCTACGGCGTATCGATCGGCGTGCTGTTGGGCGGACTGGCGCAGCTGGCGATGCAACTGCCCTCGCTCTATCGCCTTGGCTTCCGGTTCCGCTGGCGGCTGAACCTCGCCGACCCAAGGCTCGCGGAACTCTGGCGGCTGATGTGGCCGAGCGTGATCGCCGCGGCGGCGGTGCAGGTCAATGTGCTGGTCAACGGCATGTTCGCCTCGGAGGTCAACGGCGGCCAGTCGTGGCTCTATTGCGCCTTTCGCCTGATGCAGCTTCCCATCGGCGTCTTCGGCGTGTCGCTGGCCACCGCGACCCTGCCGGCGGTGACCAGGGCCTTCGCCCGGGGGGATATGGCCGCGTTTGGCCACACAACCCGTGATTCCCTGCGCCTGACCGCTTTCCTCACCCTCCCCGCCGCGGCCGGCCTGGCGGCGCTGGCCACGCCGATCATCGCCATGATCTACCAGCATGGCCGCTTCAGCGCCCATGACACGAGCCAGACCGCCCTTTGCCTCCAGGCCTATGCGGTCGGCCTGGCCGCCTATGCCGCTATCCGGGTGCTGGTGCCCTGCTTCTATGCGCTGGGCCTGCCGAGGACCCCCCTGCGGATCAGCCTGATCGGCATCGCCGTCAATCTGGCGCTCAATGTGCTCAACGCCACGGTGCTGGGCTTCGGCCCGGCGGGCCTGGCCCTGATCACCTCATCGGTGGCGGTGATCAATTTCTGTCAACTTTTCATAGCGTTGCGAACGCGCGCGGATCTCGGTGCGATCGGACCCTGGGCAAGCTTCCTCATTCGCTGCGCGCTCGCCGCTCTTCTATGCGGGGCTGCGGCCTGGGGTTTGAACCACGTGATTGAGATGGAGACGACGAGCCGCCTCCTACGCGCCGCAGGGCTGGGCGGCGCCGTTACCCTCAGCGTATTGGCCTATTTCATCACCGCGCGGCTGCTTCGCCTGGAGGAGAGCGGCGAGGCGTGGCGGATGATACGCCGAAGGCTACCGGGCGGACGCCAGCTTCAGGGTCGGTGACGGGGTCGGCTCGACCGCCTCTTCAGGACCCACCTTGTCCTCGGCGCAGGTCTTCGGAAGCTTCTCGGCCATGCCGTAGGCGGCTTCACGACGATCCATCTCGGCCCAGACCTCGCCGGGCGACAACCCCGAGTTCAACCCACAGGGCGCTGAGATTGTAGAACAGGTCGACGCTCTCGTGGACGAGGGCCTCGCGATCGCCGCGCATCGCCTCGATGCCTGCCTCGGCCGCTTCCTCGATCAGTTTCTGAACCATCTTCGGAGCGCCGCCGGCGAACAGCTTGCTGGTGCGCGGGCTGAGGCGCAGCACCGGCGCGGACCTCCTCGATCGCTCGGCCGAGACGCTCCAGCCGGCCGTCGCCACACTCGGCGATCGGCGCGCTCTCCGTCACGGTTTTGGCCTCCAGCTTGCCCACGCGAATCACTTTTTCATCCGTGTCCAGACCTTTCTATGGCCCGCCGGATTGAAAAAGTCCAGACTTTCCAACGCGGCGCCGCTTGGTGAAATTCGCCTCGTCGCGATTTTTCGAAGGATCCGCCGACGGGCGCGCGCGAAGACGCCCCCGCCGGAGATCCGTAACGCCTCAGGCCGCCTTGGCCGGGACCAACGTCTGGCTGTGGCGGCCGTCCACGGAGACGGGGATGTCGCCCTTGACCGTGACGCGGCGCATGACGCGGGTCTGATCGCCATAGTCGTTGATGGCGTAGTGCTGGGTGGCGCGGTTGTCCCAAATGGCCACGTCGCCGGCCTTCCACCGCCACCGAACGGTGTTTTCCAGCCGCGTCACATAGCTTTGCAGGACGGCGTAGATGTGGCTGGAGGCCTCGGTGGAGAGGCCGTTGAGACGGCGCACGAAGCCGCCCAGCAGCAGGGTTCGCTCACCGGTCTCCGGGTGGACCCGCACCACCGGGTGCTCGGTCTCATAGACCGTGGAGGAAAATACCTCGCGGTAGCGCTTGACGGCTTCCGGCGTCGCGTCGGGCTTGGCGGAGGCGTAATCATAGAGATTGGAATGGGTGGCCCAGAGGCTGTCGGCCAGTGTTTTCAGTTCAGCGGGCAGATCCTGATAGGCCGCCACGGTGTTGGCCCAGACCGTGTCGCCGCCGGCTTCGGGCACGGTGACCGCGCGCAGGACCGACGCCTGGGGATAGGCCTCGGTGAAGGTGATGTCGGTGTGCCAGTTGTTGGCCCGCCCGCCGCGGGCGCTGTCGAGTTCGAGGATATAGGCGCTGTCGGCGGCGACCGGCACGGTGGGGTGGGCGATCGGCTCGCCCAGCAGGGCGGCGAAGCCTTCCTGATCGGCGTTGGTCAAATGGCCCTGGTCGCGGAAGAAGATCACCTTGTGCTTGAGCAGGGCGGCGCGAATGGCGCCGAGCGTATTGGAGGTCAGATCGGGCGCAAGGCGCACACCCTCGATTTCCGCCCCGATCCGGCCGCCAACGGGCCGAACGGTAATGTCTGAATTGACGAGGCTTAGATGTCCATCGGCGCTCATGTCTCAAGTCTCCTTCATCAAATGCCCTTGTCGGGCGATAGCGACCCTCTGAGGGCCAAAAGCAGATGATCTCACTCCGCGGGGAACGGGACTCCGAGGGCGTCGGTCAGCGCCGGTTCGCCCTCTCGGGCCTCCAGGGCGCGGCGAATTTCGGCGTGGCCGCGCTCGTCGAGTGGAAAGCCGACGATCAGGGCCGCCGAAACGATATGTGACAGGGCCGGTCCCAGGGCGAAGACCAGCTTCAGGCCGAGCAGCGCCTCCGGCGTGTTGACCGCGCCCGGCCTGAATCCGAGCCACGCCACCAGCGGCAGGGCCAGACCCACGGCCGCGGCGGTGGCGGCCTTGCTCGAGAGGCTGAAGACCGAAAAAAGCAGGCCGGAGCGTTCCTGTCCGGTGGCCAGGCGCTGGCGATCGGCGAGGTCGGCCACGATCGATCGCAGCATCAGATTGCCCGATCCCTGCGAGAGCCCCTGGGCGATGGTCAGGGCCAGCAGCGGCCAGAACTGGCCCGGACTGATGAAGAGAAGGCCGAGGTTGATGGTCGCCTGGACCAGTCTCGGCGACGACCACGGTGCGGTTCTTGCCGAACCGATAGCCGACCCGAAGCCAGATCGGCCCGGCGAAGACCCCGAAGACGAACTGCAGCAGGAACAGCAGGGCGCCCCACTTCGGCAGGCCCATGTAGGTGACCACGAAGAAAACGAAGAGAGAGGCGCGGATGGTCTGGCCGAGGGTGACGGCGAAATCCGAGCCCAGAACCCGCAGCAGTAGTCGATCGCCGAGCACGAGGCGGGCGACGGTCATGAAAGACGGCCTCTGCGAGCTTCGCGGTGGGGCGGGCGGTTCAGGCAAAGCGAACAGGGCGCCGATGAGGCCGGGCGCCAGGCTGATGAGGATGAAGACGCCCATGGCGGTGATCTTCGCCTTGGCCCCGCCCGCTCCGATCTGGTCGATCAGGGCGGGAATGACCAGAACCAGAAGCAGGCCTGCCGCGTGGGCGGTCTGCACATAGGTGATCACCCGGCTCCGCTCATGATAGCGCGAGGCCAGTGTTCCGCTCCAGGCGGAGACCGGTATCTGGATCATGGTCCAGCCCAGGTAGAAGACGAAAAGGCCAAGGCCGAGGTAGAGCGGGCCGGGGTGGGCCGGCGGCAGGAAGAGCGCCGCGGCGGCCAGAGCGAAAAGGACTCCGCCGCCGGCGATCCAGGGGCGGCGGCGGCCAAAGCCGGTGCGGGTTTGATCCGAAAGAACCCCGATCAGCGGATCCGAAAACGCATCCCACAACCGGCCGACCAGGAACACCAACCCAACGACCGTGAGGCCGAGACCCGCCTGCTGGGCGTAGAAGGCCGGCAGATAGACAGCCAGCGGCAGGCCGGCGGCGGCGATCGGCACGGAGATCAACGAGAACGCCGCCAGGCGCCAGGCTGGAATCGACTCAGGGGCGCGGTCGGCGTCGGCCGTCTTCGTGAGCGGCGCCGCACTGATCCGGCCCGGCGAAAAACTCCGCATGCAAGGCGCCTTCGAAACTGAACCCGCGCCGAACGATGGCGACCTTTCCAACCTGGGTGAGGCGGCATGGCCAGGCAAAATAGAAAATCTGGATTTCCTATTAGATTAGTATTCTAACTCCCCCGTGTGGGCTCAAGATGATATGCAAAGGCGTTGAAAAACTGGCCTGCGTGGGCATCTATAATCATATAAAAATAATATGGATTATAGAAATTCTGTCGTGCGATGCGCCTGATCGCCGCCTAGATCGCCGGTCCACGCCATCGGGGCGGAGCGCGGCGCGAGGCCGCGCGGATCAGGGCGGGCCGGTTGGCCCTTTAGAAAAACGGGGGCTCAATGCCGATATCGATCACCAGAGGACGCTGGGGCGTCACGGCCGCGCTGCTGGCGGCCACCGCCCTTTCCGGCCTCGCCGGGACGGCGGCGGCCGCTGACGACGCCTCCGCCGCCACCCCGGTCGCATCGGCCGTCGGCGAGGTGGTGGTCACCGCGCGGCACCGCAGCGAGAACGTTCAGAAAGTGCCGGTCTCCGTGTCGGTGATCGGCGCCGAACTGCTAAAGAAAACCAACACCACCAATATCGCTCAACTTGCACAGCTGGTGCCGAGCCTGACGTTCAGCTTCTTCAACGCCCGCAACGCCAACCTCAATATCCGCGGCTTGGGCAACAACATCGGCCTGGCCAATGACGGTATCGAGCCGGGCGTCGGGTTCTATGTCGATCAGGTCTATTATGACCGGCCGGCGACAGCGACCTTCGATATGATCGATATCGCCCAGGTCGACGTATTGCGCGGACCGCAGGGCACTTTGTTCGGCAAGAACAGCACCGCCGGCGCCGTCACCCTCACCAGCGAAGCGCCGACCTTCACGCCGCTCGCCACCGGCGAAATAAGCGGCGGGAACTTCGGCTATTTTCAGGGCTGGGCGGCGGTGTCGGGGCCGATCGTCGATGACAAGTTGGCCGGCAGGCTGACCGTGGCGGAGACGACCCGCGCCGGGGTCTTGACCAACATCGACCAGAACAACGGCGATGTGAACAACTACAGAAACCTCAACATCCGCGCCCAGCTGCTTTGGACGCCGTCCGGCAATTTCAAGCTTCACCTGATCGGAGACTATAGCAATCAGCAGACCAATTGCTGCGATCAGGTGTTGGCCAACGTCGTGACTCCGCCGAACGGCAAGAATTTCTATACGCTCACCGGGCTCTTTGGTTACACGCCGATCATCAATCCTTTCGCGCGCCAGGCCGACACCAATTCACCGATCTATGCGAACCAGGAGACGGGCGGCATCTCGGCCGTGGCCGACTGGAGCCTGCCGAAGGTCACGCTGACGTCGATCTCCGCCTGGCGGTTCTGGAACTGGTGGCCGGCGAACGATTCTGACTACACGCCGCTCTCCGTTCTGACCCTTGCTCAGAACGGAGACTATCAGCGGCAATTCAGCCAGGAATTTCGCGTCGCCTCCGCCGGGGCCAACAAGATCGACTATGTTGGCGGCCTCTATATCTACCATGAGTCGACTTCAGCGCGCGTCGCCCAGCAGTACGGCAATGCGGCAAGCGCCTTTCTCCTAAGCCCGGCTCTGCCGTCATTGGTCGCCACCGGCTATACCCTCAACGCCAACTCCAACTACTTCACCACCAGCCTTGCCGCCTACGGCCAAGCGACCTGGCATGCCACGTCGCAGCTCAATTTCACCGGCGGCCTTCGCTACACCTATGACATCAAGGAAGGGAGCTTCTACCAGGTCGCGTCCGGGGGGGTTCCGCTCGTGGGTCCATTGGCCCCTCTGGCGCCTTATCGCGCGCGCGCTCGGCACCAGCGACGCCTTCACCGTCTCGACCGATAACGGCAAGCTGTCGGGGATGGCCGACATTTCCTATCAAATAAACAGCAACGTCATGACCTATGTCACCTATTCGCAAGGCTCAAAGTCTGGGGGTCTAAACCTGGCCCAGTTGCCGCCGGGCGCCTCGGAAGTCATCGCGCCGGAAACCATCAACATGGTCGAGGCCGGAGCCAAGAGCGCTCTATTCGACCATCGCGTGACCCTCAACGGTGACATCTTCTATGAAAGCGACTCGAACTACCAAGCCAATCTGGTCAATGTCGAGCTGCTAAAACAATATCTCGCCAACATACCCAAGGTCGAGTCTCAGGGTGTGGAAGTCGATTTGCAGGCCCACCCGATCGAGAATCTGTCGTTCTACACCTCAGTCACCTACGACAAGGCAATCTACGCGACCTATCCCACCGCGCCCTGCGGACTGGAAAACATAATCCACCCCTATTGCAGCTTGAACGGCGCACCCCTGGCCGGCGTACCGCTTTGGGCCATCTCCGCGGGCGGCGAGTATGACTACCCCTTCACGGTCGGCGCGAAGCAATTGTCAGCCTACTTTGGCGTCGATTACACCTATCGTTCGTCCGTGTACTCGGCCTCCACGGATTCGATCTACTCTTTGCTGCCAGACCTCAATCTGTTCAACGCCCGACTCGGGGTCCGAGCCACGAACCAGTCTTGGGATCTGTATCTGTGGACGAAGAATCTCTTTGGTGTGAACTACTTTACCTACGTCGCCGCGGGCGTGGGCAACACCGGCGCCCTGACCGCTCAACTGGGCGATCCGCGGACGTACGGCGCCACCTTCCGGTTCCACTTCTGATGCGCGCGCGCCTCCTCACCGCCGCTCTGTCGGCGGCCAGCATCGTGTCTGCCCACGCCGTCGCCGAACCCAGCGTCTTTCCCACCGGCGTCACCCGCTACGATCCCGGCCCGCGCCTACAACAGCTTCATCGTCTTCGCCGGCCCAGACAAGAAGACCCACCTGATCGACATGGATGGCCATGAAGTCCATGTCTGGCCCTACCAGGGCTTTCCCAGTCTCTATCTGGATCCGGCTCTGACCGACGGCCAGAAAGGCCATGTGTTGCTTCAGCTCCAGGCCGGCGACACCAAACAGACCAGCGCCGTTCCGGGCGCGGCCATGTTCAACAACAAGACCATCGGCGAGGTGGACTGGGACGGCAAGACCGTCTGGAGTTGGGGCGATCAGGCGCCTGGCGGCGCGGCCCGCCAGCATCATGATCTACGCCGGCTGCCAAACGGCGACACCCTGGTCCTGGTCAATGTGCTGCATCCGGTGACAGGCTTTACCCAGCCTTTGGTGTTCGATGACGCCATATATGAGGTGACGCCAAAGGGCGAGGTCGTCTGGCGCTGGCTCGCCTCCGATCATCTCGATGAATTCGGCTTCACGCCCGATCAGCTCAAGCTGGTCAGGGCCTCGCGCTCGCCCGACTATCTTCATCTCAACGACATGGCGCCGCTGGGCCCCAATCATTGGGCCAAGGCCGGCGACGCGCGGTTCGATCCGGACAACATCATCATCGATTCCCGCAACGCCAATTTCATCGTCATCATCGACAAGAAGACCGGCAAGATCGTCTGGCGGATCGGGCCCAACTTCCCGCCCCCTGAGGGACCGATAGCGGTCGACGGCGCAAAGCTGCCAAGGCCGGTCGATCAGATCAGCGGCCAGCACGACGCCCATCTGATCGAGGAGGGCCTGCCCGGCGCCGGAAACCTGATCGTGTTCGACAACCAGGGACCAGCCGGCTATCCGCCCGCGGCGCTGGGCGTCAATTCCGGCTCTCGCGTGCTGGAAATCGACCCGACCACCCAGAAGATCGTGTGGAAGTACGACGCCGGGGATGACGGCGCCGCCGGCTGGACCTTCTACAGCTCGTTCATCAGCAGCGCCCGGCGCCTGCCTAACGGCAACACCCTCATCGACGAGGGCATGAACGGCCGGTTCTTCCAGATCACGCCCACCGGCAAGATCGTCTGGGAATACGTCAGCCCTTATTTCTTCAAGGCGCCGGTGGGCGGCCTGGGCCGCGATGTGCTGAGCAACTGGGTCTATCGCGCCCAGCCGGTCCCCTACGCCTGGGCGCCGGAGGGCACGCCGCACACCGAGACCCCCGTCACCCCGCCGGACCCGGCTAACTTCCGCGTGCCTTAGCGGGGCGCGGGATAAGGCGCAGCGCGAGGATGGTTCAACTCTCTCGCCATATGGCCTAAGGCGTTCGCCAGAGCGAATTCCTCGGGAGAGAGGCCAATGGCCGCCGATCGGTATGACTACATCATCATCGGCGCGGGTTCCGCCGGCTGTGTGCTGGCGGGGCGGCTGTCGGCCGACCCGAAGAACCAGGTTCTCCTGTTGGAGGCCGGCGGGAAGGACGATTCCATCCTGGTCAAGATGCCGGCTGGGGTGGGCGCCATCCTGCCCCAGAAGGGCGACTACAACTGGGGTTTCTGGACCGAACCGGAGCCGAACCTCGATAACCGCAAGCTATGGTGGCCCAGGGGCCGGGGCTGGGGCGGATCGTCTTCCACCAACGGCATGGTCTATATCCGCGGCCACGCGCGCGACTACGACCAATGGCGCCAGATGGGTCTCGCCGGCTGGGCCTATGCCGACGTGCTCCCCTATTTCAAACGCGCGGAGGGCTTCATCGACGGGCCGAACGACTATCACGGCGGCGATGGCCCGCTCCACGTCTCCAAGGCGCCGATCAAGAACAAGGTCTATTCCAGCTTCATCGCCGCCGGTCGCGAGGCCGGCCATAAGCTGACGCCGGATTTCAATGGATTCCAGCAGGAAGGCTTCGGCGCCTATCAGCTCACCATCAAGAACGGGCGGCGCTGGAGCGCCTCGGTCGCCTATCTGCAGCCGGCGCTGTCGCGTCCGAACCTCACCTGCGAGATCGGCGCGCGCACCAGCCGCATCCTGATCGAGAACGGCCGGGCGGTCGGCGTCGAGTTCATCCAGAACGGCCAGACGCGAACGGTCCACGCCGATGGCGAGGTTCTGCTGTGCGCCGGCGCGGTGCAATCGCCGCAGATCCTGCAGCTCTCCGGCGTCGGCGAGCCGGAGGCGCTGAGGGCGGCGGGCGTGACGCCGACCCACAATCTGCCCGGCGTCGGGGCCAATCTGCAGGATCATCTGGATATGTCCCTTTCGTGGGAAACGCCCGGATTGATGACGGCCTATGGCTACAACAAGGGCCTTCGACGCTTGGCGACCGGGTTGAGCTATCTGGCCTTTGGTCAAGGCGCGGGGCGGCAGAACTTCGTCGAGGCCGGCGCCTTCCTGAAATCCCGACCGGATCTCGATCGGCCCGATCTGCAACTTCACTGCTTTCTGGCCATCACTCGCAATCACGGCAAGAACCCGGTGGAGAAGGATGGCTTCACCATCCACGTCTGCCAGCTGCGCCCCGAGAGCCGCGGCCACGTCGGCCTGCGCTCGGCCGATCCGCTGGATGATCCGGCGATCTTCGCCAACTATCTTTCGGCCGAGGAGGATCGCCGGGTGCTCCGCGCAGGCGTGGAAATCGCCCGGGATCTCGGCAAACAGCCGGCCTTGCGCGCCATCTGCGGGCCTGAGTTCGAACCGGGCGCGGCGGTGACCAGCGAGGCGGATATCGACGCCTGGATGCGCCGGTCGGCCGAGACCATCTATCACCCGGTCGGCACCTGCCGCATGGGCGCCGCCGGCGACCCGGCCGCCGTGGTCGACGAGACGCTCAAGGTGATCGGTCTGGCGGGTCTTCGCGTGGTCGACGCCTCGGTGATGCCGACCCTGGTGGGCGGCAACACCAATGCGCCGACGATCATGATCGCGGAAAAGGCGGCGGACATGATCCTTGGCAAGGCGCCGCCGGCGGCGCTGGACGCGCCGGTCTATGGCGACGAGCGGGTGGCCGCTTAAACGACAGGAGAGCCTCTTATGGAAATGCGCAAACTGGGCCGCTCGGAGCTCGCCATCGCGCCGCTGATGCTGGGCGGCAATGTGTTCGGCTGGACGGCGGATGAGCCGACCAGCTTCGCCATCCTCGACGCCTTCGTCGACGCCGGCTTCAACGCCATCGATACGGCCGACGTCTATTCCCGCTGGTCGCCGGCGGGGGGAGGGGCGTCGGAAAAGGTCATCGGCGCCTGGCTCAAGGCCGGCGGCAAGCGCGACAAGGTGATCCTCGCCACCAAGGTCGGCATGGAGATGGGCGAGGGCCAGTCGGGACTGTCGGCCAAGTGGATCGAGACGGCGGTGGAGAATTCGCTGAAGCGACTCCAGACCGACTATATCGATCTCTATCAGTCCCACCGCGATGACGCCGATACATCCCAGGAAGAGACCGGCGAAGCCTTCGCCCGGCTGGTCAAGGCCGGCAAGGTGCGGGCGCTTGGCGCCTCCAACTTCGATGCGGCGCGGCTGGCTTCGGCCAACGCCCTGGCGGCGGCGAACGGCTGGCCGAGGTACGAGACCCTGCAGCCGCTCTACAATCTCTATGATCGCGCCGGGTTCGAGGCCGAGCTGGGGCCGGAATGCAAGGACCAGGATATCGCCGTCATTCCCTACTACGGACTGGCCAGCGGCTTTCTCACCGGCAAATACCGGTCCGAGGCGGATCTGGCGAAAAGCCCGCGCGGCCGGGGCGTGAAGAAGTATCTTGATGAGCGAGGCTTAAAGATCCTGAAGGCGCTGGACGAGGTGGCGGCGCGTGTGGGCGCCACCGACGCCCAGGTGGCCCTGGCTTGGCTGATGGCCAAGATCGACGCCCCGATCGCCAGCGCCACCAGCGTTGACCAGCTCAAGGACCTGCTCGGCGCCACGCGGCTGAAGCTCGACGTCGAAGCCATCGCCACGCTGGAGGCGGCGAGCGCTTGAGGCGGCCTCGGCCGAGCGCCTTCACCGCGCCACGAAACCGCGCCATGGCCGGGCCATGACCGAACCTTTCGAAGACGGGGTGGCCAGGCCACGCGCCGAGCCGCTGTTCAATGTCCCCTGGACGGTGCTGGCGCTCGTCGGCGTTCTGATCGGCGCCCACGCCGCGCGGACGGGCCTCAAGATCGATCCCGACAGCTTCGCCTTGACCAGCGAGACTCTGGCCGCCGGGCGGTGGTCGGGGCTGCTTAGCCATCTCTTCGTGCATGGCAGTTGGGCTCACGTGCTGATGAACAGCATATTCATCGTCGCCTTCGGCACGCCGGTCGCGCGGTTCCTGGGGGCCGGGGCGCGCGGGTCGAGCCTCTTCCTGACCTTCTTCCTCGTCTGTGGCATGGCGGCGGGTCTCGCCTTCGCGGGCCTGATGGAGATCTTGCACGCGGTGGGCGTGGGGCCTCCCTATTGGGCGATGATCGGCGCTTCGGGCGCGGCCTCGGGTTTCATGGGCGCGGCGGCGCGGCTGATCGAGGGCAGGGGACGACTAGGGCCGATCGGCGGACGCACCGTCTGGGGCATGACCATCGGCTGGATCCTGGTCAATGCGATCCTTGGCCTTACCGGGCTGACGCCCGGCACGGCGGGCGCCCCGGTGGCGTGGGAGGCGCACATCTTCGGTTATTTCGCCGGCCTGTTGTTTATCGGCCCGTTCGCGCGTCTGGCAGGCGTTCGCCGCCCGAGCGCCGTTCACGAAGAGATGACCCGCTAGCGCCTTGATCCGCCGTCGTTTCGGGCGGACTCTTCCTACCAAGGGAAGCTTGGCCAAAAAGGCCAGGGAGGAAACGCGATGATGATATCCCAGGTTCTGAGGGACAAGGGCGATATGGTTTTCACCGCCTCGCCCGGCGACACCGTCGGCGCGGTGGCGGCCATGCTCTACGCCAGGCGCGTGGGAGCGCTGGTGATCGCCGAGGGCGACCGCCAGGTGGTAGGCATCGTCTCCGAGCGCGACATCGTCCGAGTGGTGGCCGAGGAGGGTCCCTCGGGGCTCGAGCGGCCCGTCTCGGCGTGCATGAGCCGCGAGGTGGTCTTCGCCGCGCCGTCGGAGACGGTCGATTCGATGCTGGAGCGCATGACCGACCGGCGCATCCGCCATCTGCCGGTCTGCGTCGATGGTCGCCTGATGGGAATCGTCTCGATCGGCGACATGGTCAAGGCCAAGATCGCCGAGACCGTCGCCGAGGCCGAGGGGCTGAGGGCCTATATCTCGGCGGCGTGAAGCGGCCTTCATGACGCTTGCATGACCGTTCGCGGGGCGATATAGCCCGCGCCTTCGACACGCGGATCGCCGGCGCCGAACAATCGGAACGAAGGGCGCGAATAGTGCT
>CAWFQJ010000003.1:0-305000 GCA_963817995.1 uncultured Alphaproteobacteria bacterium | reverse complement strand
TTGTCTGACAAATATAAATCAAAGCGCATGTGTGTGCGACCGCGTTCGAGCGGTCGCAGCCGCGCATGAGTTTTGCTGAGAACGATCAAGCGCATAAGGGCTTCTGACGGATGCCTTGGCGTTGAGAGGCGATGAAGGACGTGGCACGCTGCGATAAGCTCCGGGGAGGCGCGAGCACCCTTTGATCCGGAGATTTCCGAATGGGGAAACCCACCTTTACGGTCTGCGAATTTGAGCCCTCGGCTTCGGCCGAGGTGTGCGGTTCGTAGGTCGTTCAAAGGTATTATGACCTGAATACATAGGGTTCATAAAGCAAACCCGGGGAACTGAAACATCTCAGTACCCGGAGGAAAGGACATCAACCAGAGACTCCCGTAGTAGTGGCGAGCGAACCGGGACCAGGCCAGTGCCGTCGTGACATAAAGCCGAACGATCTGGAAAGGTCGGCCATAGCGGGTGATAGCCCCGTAGGCGTCAAATAGCGACGGACTCGAGTAGGGCGGGACACGTGAAATCCTGTCTGAACATGGGGGGACCACCCTCCAAGCCTAAGTACTCCTCAACGACCGATAGTGAACAAGTACCGTGAGGGAAAGGTGAAAAGCACCCCGACGAGGGGAGTGAAACAGATCCTGAAATCGGAAGCCTACAAGCAGTCGGAGCCCCCGCGCGGGGTGACGGCGTACCTTTTGTATAATGGGTCAGCGACTTCATGTGCCGAGCAAGCTTAAGCCGTTAGGTGTAGGCGCAGCGAAAGCGAGTTTGAATAGGGCGACTAAGTTCGTCGCATGACGACCCGAAACCAGGTGATCTATCCATGAGCAGGTTGAAGGCTGGGTAACACCAGCTGGAGGACCGAACCCGTGATCTGTTGAAATAGATTCGGGATGACTTGTGGATAGGGGTGAAAGGCCAATCAAACCTGGACATAGCTGGTTCTCCGCGAAATCTATTTAGGTAGAGCGTCAGACGAATTCCTTGGGGGGTAGAGCACTGGATGGATGCGGGCGACGCGAGTTGTACCAATTCTAACCAAACTCCGAATACCCGAGAGAACTATCTGGCAGACACACGGCGGGTGCTAACGTCCGTCGTGAAAAGGGAAACAACCCTAACCATCATCTAAGGCCCCCAAGTAATGGCTAAGTGGGAAACGATGTGGGATTGCTTTGACAACCAGGATGTTGGCTTAGAAGCAGCCATCATTTAAAGAAAGCGTAACAGCTCACTGGTCAAGCGATCCTGCGCGGAAAATGTAACGGGGCTCAAGCCATTCGCCGAAGGTATGGGTGTGCGCAAGCACGCGGTAGCGGAGCGTTCCGTAAGCCTGTGAAGGTCAGTCGTGAGGCTGGCTGGAGGTATCGGAAGTGAGAATGCTGACATGAGTAGCGACAAAGAGTGTGAGAGACACTCTCGCCGAAAGTCCAAGGGTTCCTGCGTAAAGCTAATCTGCGCAGGGTTAGCCGGCCCCTAAGGTGAGGCCGAAAGGCGTAATCGATGGGAACCAGGTAAATATTCCTGGGCCAGTCGGAAGTGACGAATGCCGTAACTTGTCGGGGCTTATTGGATTGCTCCGGGCAGGGAAGGTGTTCCTGGAAATAACTCCGACGGAGACCGTACCCGAAACCGACACAGGTGGACTGGTAGAGCATACCAAGGCGCTTGAGAGAACTATGCTGAAGGAACTCGGCAAATTGCACGCGTAACTTCGGGATAAGCGTGACTCTGCTTAGGGCAACCTTTGCAGAGTGGCACAGGCCAGGGGGTAGCGACTGTTTATCAAAAACACAGGGCTCTGCGAAGCCGTAAGGCGACGTATAGGGTCTGACGCCTGCCCGGTGCCGGAAGGTTAAAAGGAGGGGTGCAAGCTCCGAATTGAAGCCCCGGTAAACGGCGGCCGTAACTATAACGGTCCTAAGGTAGCGAAATTCCTTGTCGGGTAAGTTCCGACCTGCACGAATGGCGTAACGACTTCCCCACTGTCTCCAGCATAGGCTCAGCGAAATTGAATTCCCCGTGAAGATGCGGGGTTCCCGCGGTCAGACGGAAAGACCCTATGAACCTTTACTGCAGCTTCGCCTTGGCGTTAGCAGCAACATGTGTAGGATAGGTGGGAGGCTATGAAACCGGGGCGCCAGTTCCGGTGGAGCCAACCTTGAAATACCACCCTTATTGTTGCTGACGTCTAACCGCGGCCCGTTATCCGGGTCCGGGACATGGCGTGGCGGGCAGTTTGACTGGGGCGGTCGCCTCCCAAAGTGTAACGGAGGCGCGCGATGGTGGGCTCAGAGCGGTCGGAAATCGCTCGTCGAGTGCAATGGCATAAGCCCGCCTGACTGCGAGACTGACAAGTCGAGCAGAGACGAAAGTCGGCCATAGTGATCCGGTGGTTCTGCGTGGAAGGGCCATCGCTCAACGAATAAAAGGTACTCTAGGGATAACAGGCTGATTTTGCCCAAGCGTCCATAGCGACGGCAAAGTTTGGCACCTCGATGTCGGCTCATCACATCCTGGGGCTGGAGCAGGTCCCAAGGGTTCGGCTGTTCGCCGATTAAAGTGGTACGTGAGCTGGGTTCAGAACGTCGTGAGACAGTTTGGTCCCTATCTGCCGTGGGTGTACGAAGCTTGAGAGGATCTGTCCCTAGTACGAGAGGACCGGGATGGACATACCTCTGGTGGACCTGTCGTGGCGCCAGCCGCGCAGCAGGGTAGCTAAGTATGGAATAGATAACCGCTGAAAGCATCTAAGCGGGAAACTAACCTCAAAACAAGGCTTCGCCGAGAGCCGTGGTAGACCACCACGTTGATAGGCCAGGTGTGGAAGTGCCGCGAGGCATGAAGCTTACTGGTACTAATCGCTCGATCGGCTTGATCGTTCTTATCAAAACTCATGAGCGCCGCGGTATGACTTGCGCCAGACTTTGATGTCTTCTTCACATCCTTTTCGTTGACCTGGTGGTTTTGCCGGAGGGTCCCCACCCGATCCCATTCCGAACTCGGTCGTTAAGCCCTCCTGGGCCGATGGTACTTCGTCTTAAGGCGCGGGAGAGTAGGTCGCCGCCAGGTCTACCAAGAGGATGCATCGCTCGATCCGACCCTTCATCACGACTCTATCGCCGGCCACCGCGCTGGCCGCCAAGTTTGCCGCGGGGTGGAGCAGCCCGGTAGCTCGTCAGGCTCATAACCTGAAGGTCACAGGTTCAAATCCTGTCCCCGCACCCAAATTCTATGAAAGCCCCTGTAACATCAGCATGTTGCGGGGGTCAATTTTGAGAACAAGCTGCGCGCCTATTCCGCCGGCCCGCTCTCTAGCGGCAGCCCCGCTTCGCGCCACGCCTGCATCCCGCCATCCAGCGCCGCCGCGCGGCGAAAGCCCAGTTCGCGGAGTGTTTGGGCCGCCAGGATCGAGATGCGGCCGAACTCGCAACAGGTGAGGATGCGCGCCGTGGGATCGGGGAGGGCCTCATTGACCCGCAGTTCGAGCTGGCCACGCGGCAGATGGCGCGCCCCGGGCACATGTCCGGCCAGATAGGCGTCACGTTCGCGCACATCGAGCAGCGTCAGGCCAAGATCGCCCGAGGCCACGCGTTCGGCGAGCTCGCTCATCGAAAGAAATGGCGTGACCGCACTGGCCTCGGCCAGAAGCTGGGCCACGGTCTTGCCCCCGCTCATATTCGTGCGCAGAGCCTCGGTCAGATGGGTCGGGGCGCTCAGGTTGAGATGGTTCATCATCTCGACGAAGGCGGCCTTGCTCGGCTGCTGGAGTTTTGGGTTGGCGGCGATCTCGTGGCCGATGGTCGAATGGCCGCGCCCCTTGTAGTCGTGGGCGGGATAGACCTCCGTCGCCGGATCCAGCTTAAGGAGCGATGAGAAAAGGCTCTCATAGAGCGCCTCCGGATCGCCGGTTGGCAGATCCGTGCGGCCCGTGCCTTCAATCAGCAGGGTGTCGCCGGTGAAGACCCGGTCATCCATGACCAGGCAAAGCGAATCGCGCGTGTGGCCGGGGGTGAAGAGGGTGCGAAGCTTCAGGCCGCCCACCCGCAGCACATCGCCGTCCTCCAGCCTCATCTCCACATAGGGCGCAGGGCTCAAGCGGCTGGCCGCCACGGTGGCCCCGGTGGCCGCGCCCATGGCCTTGGCGCCGGAGAAATGGTCGGCGTGGGTGTGGGTGTCGATCACATAGCGCAGACGCAGACCATCCCGCGCCAGAAGGCCGAGGTAGTGATCGACGCGGCTGGCCTCGGGGTCGATCAGCGCCGCCGAACAGGTATCCGTGCAACCCAGCAGATAAGAGCGACAGCCACCGGTCTCGATCCTCTCGAAGGTCATGTTGGACGCCGGTCGCCGCGCCCGCGGCTCAGTGGCCGGGCTGTTTGGTGGTGCGCAAATAAGGCTTGTGGGTCTTGAAGCCGGGGAAAAGTTGTTTGGCGTCCTCGTCGCTGACGGCCGGCGTGATGATCACATCCTCGCCCTGCTTCCAGTCGGCCGGCGTCGCCACCTTGTGCGCCGCGGTCAGCTGCATCGAATCGATCACCCGCAGGATCTCGTGGAAGTTGCGGCCCGTGGTCATGGGATAGACCAGGATCAGCTTGATCTGCTTGTCCGGCCCGATGATGAAGACGTTACGCACCGTGGCGTTATTGGCGGCTGTGCGGCCTTCCGAGCCGCCCTCGGTGTCGGCCGGCAACATGCCGTAGAGCTTGGAAACGCTCAGGTCGGCGTCGGCGATGATCGGGAAGTTGGGCGCATGGCCCTGCGTCTCGGCGATATCGGCCGCCCAGCGGGCGTGGTTGTCTGCGGGATCCACCGAAAGGCCGATCACCTTGACGCCACGCTTGTCGAATTCCGGCTTCAGCCTGGCCACGGAGCCGAGCTCGGTGGTGCATACCGGGGTGAAATCCTTGGGGTGGGAAAACAGCACTACCCAGCTGCCATCGGCCCATTCGTGAAAATGGATCGGCCCCTCCGTCGAGTCCTGGGTGAAATCGGGCGCGGTCTGATTGAGTTTCAGGGTCATGACTTCGGTTCTCCCAAACGCATCGCTCTCTTAGCCTGAACGCCTTAGAGCCTCAACGAGGGCGTTTCCTAAGGCGGCCCGGGAATTGCGGTGCGAGACGGGGCGAAGCGGGCGGGCCGATCGCCCGGCCCTTGATAATAGAGGGCGATGGTCAGGAAGATAATGATGGCCAGCGCGCCGATGCCGATCCACAGCAGCGGCATGATCGTCTCGCGGCGTTGCGCCCGAGCCTCGTCGCCCGTGGGCGGCAGGTCGTCGATGTCGTCCCGAGGAATTCGATCTTCATAGTCGGACATGCCGAAACCTAACACGTCCGCGCCGGCTCGCCGCGTGGCTTTCGCCAAAATGCGCCTGGTTCACGCCCTTTCGTGATCCAGAAGCCAGCGCTTGCGCCAAAGGCCGCCGCCGTAGCCCGCGAGCGCACCGCCCGCGCCGATTACCCGATGGCAGGGAATGACGATGGCCACGGGATTTGCGCCGTTTGCGAGGCCCACCGCGCGCGTCGCCGTCGGCCGGCCGATGGCGATCGCCTGGGCGCCATAGCTGCGGGTCTCGCCCGGCGGGATCGTGCGAAGCGCCTCCCAGGCGGCGCGCTGGAAATCCGTCCCGCCTGTGCGCGTCTCCATGGCTTCGAGAGCTGTGAAGTCACCGGCGAAATAGCGGTCCAGCGCCTCGCGCGTCTTCGCGGGCGCCGCGCCGTCTGTCAGATCGACCACACCGTGACGGAGCCGCAGAAGCCGCGCCATGCGGTCCTGAAAATCCTCGAAATCGAGGGCGACCAGGCCCCCGCCTTCGCCATGGACGAGCATAATCGTCCCGATCGGCGAGGTCTGGCGATCAAGCCGCAATCGCATCGTTAGTCTCCGGCTTGGAAGTCGTCGGAACCGAACTCGCCCAAAGATGCAGCGCGGCGTAGGCCCGCCAGGGCCGCCAGGCCTCGGCGCGGGCGAGAAGCGCGCGCGCGTTCGGCCGCCCGGCGCCGTCGTCCATGGCCCGCATCAGGCCGATATCGGCGGCGGGAAAGGCGTCCGGCTCACGCAGGGCGCGCATGGCGATATAGTTTGCCGTCCAGTCGCCGACGCCCGGCAGCGCCCGGAGGCGCGCTATCGAGGACGCCAGATCGCCGCCACGCTCGAAAAGTTCCGGGTTCGCCGCCGCGGCGCGGGCCATGGAGGCGATGGCCCCCGCCCGGGCGCCCGGCATGCCGCCGATGGCCGCCTCGGCCAGGACGCTCGGTCGGGGGAAGAGGCTCGTCAACCCCACCTCGGTCGGGCCGCCGGGAAGGGGCTCACCCCAGGTCTCGGCGATCCTGCCCACCAGCCGCGTGGCGGCCGGCACCGAGATTTGCTGACCGACGATGGCCCGCACCGCCAGCTCGAAGCCATCCCAGGCGCCAGGCACGCGCAATCCTGGCCGGGCGATGACAAGCGGCGCCAGACGCGGATCGCGCGACAGCGCCGCGCCCACCACCTGCGGATCGGCGTTCAGGTCGAACAGCCCTCGTAGGCGGGCGACGATCGTTGGCAGGACGTCGGGGTTCGGAAAGCGGATGGTCGCCAGCAACCGGCTTTTTCCGGGTTCGTGACTGACCCTGACGTCGCCGGCCGCGCCGCCCAGTTCGATGGTGCGGTGATAGGCGCCGTCCGAGATCGCCTCGACGCCTGGAATGGCGCGAGCGGCCAGGAAGGCGAGCAGCCCATCCCAGTCGTAGGGTGCCTGGTAGTCCAGTTGGGCGAAGATCGGATCGCGAGACATCGGGCCACGATAGCGTCTCCGACGCTCATGTCTGGCGACTTTCGGACTCCATCGGACGCCGCGCTTCACTTGAACCCGGCCGCCAGGAGCGCGAAGATCGCCGCAAACAGCGGAGGAGGCGTTCGCCATGTCTCAAGCGGTCGATGATCTCATCGTGGATTTCGCCCATTGGCTGGCCCCGAAACCCAGGCCCTACGCCGAAGTCATGGAGGTTTGGCGGACCTCGTGCCCCAGGCTGACAGTTTGGGAAGACGCCGTGGATCGTGGTCTTGTCGATCGTCGCGTGGGCGCTGAAGGGCGGATCGAGATCGCCCTTACGGACGTCGGCCGCACTCTGCTGGAGGCGCGATCCGCTCATTGATCCGCCGGGCGATGCCGCGCCAGGGCGCGCTCCAATTCCTCGACCATCACCTCTCGCAGTGACTCTGGAGAGAGGATTTCCACGGCATCGCCCCAGGTGAAGAGATGCCAGGCCAGTTCCAGCATGCCGCCGGCGCGGAAGGCGACCCGGGCCGATCCGTCCGGCTCCAGACTGACGCTCTGGCGGGTGTGAAATCGCCAGGCCATCGCCTCGCCGGCCCGCGCCGGGGCGATGCGCAGCACCACTTCCTCTGGGGCGCCATGATAGATGCCGAAGCTTTCATCGGCGTAGTCGGCCAGGGAGAAGCCAGGCGGCGGCGCGGCCGGCGTCTCGCCCACCTCCACCTCGCGCATGCGGTCGAAGCGCCAGGACCTCGGCTCGCCCTCGCCTTCGGCGGCCACCAGATAATTGCTGCGCCCGAAGAGGATGCCGCAGGGCGTCACCTCGCGAACCCGTCCCGGCTCGCGGCCCCCGTCATAGACGAATCGCAGCGCCTTCAAGGCGGTGATCGCGGTGCGGGTGGCGCCGAGCACCTCGGCGTCCTCGAAGGGCCTTGGGCCGGCATGGACGGCGATGGTCTCGGCCTGGACCAGGGCTTCCATGTCCGGCGCGATCCGCCGCCGCGCCGAGGCGCGCACCGAGGCGAGGATCTTCTGCTCCAGCACCCTCAGCGTCTGGGCTCGGACTCCGGCCCCGGACGCGGCCAACACCTCGGCGGCGCCGCGCAGGGCCGCCAGTTCGTCGGCGTTGGGGCTTTGAAAGACGCCGTCCAGGCCGCTTGGGATACGAAACCTCCGGGTAGGCGGATCCTCCATCTCCTCCATCTGAGGGAAGAGCTCCCTCACCGCGTCGCGCAGCCGCTCGGCGGTGCGCCGGCCAACGCCCAGGGCCTCCACCATCTCGTCCAGGGTCAGGCCCTCGGCGCTGGCGGCGAGCAGGCGCGCCAGTTCCAGCACCCGGCCGGCCTTCTCGTGTCTCATGGTGGCTCCCCGCGATTTTGGCATGCGTCCGATTCTGACGCAACGAGGGCGTATCGCTGGTCCTGGGTCAAGCCCGAGGAGCCAGCCAATGCCCGCTTTCGCCTATTCCCGCCGCAAGGCTTTCCGCCCCAAGGCGGCCAACGCCAACAAGGCCAAAACCCGCCGGCGCGCCCCACCCTCCAGCGCCCTGATCAACGCTGTGCTGGAGCATGCCGATCTGCGCGACGACATGGGCGGCGGCCGGGTGATGCTGCGCCTGAGCGCCCCCGCCTTGGCCGATGTCGATCTGCGAGCCACCCTCGGCGCCGAAGCGAGTCGGCTCGCGGACGTCGCCGTCATCTGGGACGAGCGCGAGGAGGCGGTCTTCCGGGTTCTGGATGGTGGGCCGCCGCCCCTGGCGGCCGTGCCGACGCCGCCGCCCAGCGAGGACGATCATTTCGTTCTCACGCCGGCGGCGCTCGCCTATATCGCTCAAAGCCAGAGCACTCGGCGCAACTGACAGGAGCGTTTCGCGCGGCGCCTTCGATTGCGATATCGTGGCGCCTTGGCTTCGATCCTCTCCATCGACGACCCCGACGACCCGCGCATCGCCGTCTTTCGCGAGGTGAAGGAGCGCGATGTCGCCGGTCGCCATGGCGGCTTCATCGCCGAGGGCGAGGTGGTGCTGAGGGTGCTGGCCCGCAGCCGGCTGCACCGCTCCAGATCCGTGCTCATCGCCCGCAAGCGGATAGCCGCGCTCGCGCCGATCCTGGCGCAATTCGATGAGGGTGTGGCGATCTATAGCGCCGAGCAAGCCGTGATGAACGCCATTGCCGGTTTCGCCATCCACCGGGGCATCCTTGCGTTCGGCGAGCGGGCGCCGGCACGGTCTCCGGAGGCCCTGCTGACGGCCATCGACGGCCCGGCGATCGTTCTCGCCCTGTTCGGCGTCTCCAATCACGACAATATCGGCGGCATATTCCGCAACGCCGCCGCCTTTGGCGTCCGAGCGGTTTTGCTCGACGGCGCCTGCTGCGATCCCCTCTATCGCAAGGCGATCCGGGTGTCGGTGGGCGGCGCCCTGGAGATTCCCTTCGCGCGTGTGGAAGGCGGTGACGACCCACTGGCCCTACTGGCGCGCCACGGATTCACCGCCCTGGCCCTCAGCCCTTCCGGCGCCACGCCGCTCCGCGATTTGCCCCGGCCCGACCGCGCCGCGGTGTTGCTGGGCGCCGAAGGCGCGGGCCTGCCTCCCGATCTCCTGATCGGCGCCAAGACCATCGCCATCCCCATGGCCGGCGCCTTCGATTCCCTCAATGTCGCCACCACCAGCGGCATCGTGCTGCATCATCTTATGTCGAGGCCGACATGACCCCGCCCATCGATTCCCCTAAGCTTTTTGCCGCCTAAGCCATTGGGGAGCGCCATGACCGCCCGCTACATCGCCGCTATCGACCAGGGCACCACCTCGTCACGGTGCATGATCTTCGACGGCGCCGGCGCGGTGGCGGCTAGCGCCCAGACCGAGCATCGGCAGATATTCCCCCGTCCCGGCTGGGTGGAGCATGACGCCCTGGAGATCTGGGCCAATGTCAGCGGCGTGGTCTCGGCGGCGATGGCCAAGCTCGACATCACCGCCACCCACCTGGTCGCGGTGGGCATCACCAATCAGCGCGAGACCACCGTGGTCTGGGAGAAGGCGACCGGCCGACCGATCGCCGGCGCCATCGTCTGGCAGGATACGCGAACCGCGGCCCTGGCCGAGGCGCTGGGCGCCGGAGAGGGCCAGGACCGTTTCCGCGGCCTCTGCGGCTTGCCTCTGGCCACCTACTTTTCCGGCCCGAAAATTCGCTGGCTCCTCGACAATATCGACGGCGCCCGCGCAGCCGCCGAACGGGGCGAGTTGCTGTTCGGCACCATCGATGCCTGGCTGATCTGGAAGCTCACCGGCCGTCATCTGACCGACGTCACCAACGCCAGCCGCACCATGCTGATGAACCTGGCGACTCTCGACTGGGACGAGACGCTGCTCGACGCCATCGGCGTCCCGCGGGCGATGTTGCCAACGATCGCGGCGTCGTCGGAAGTCTATGGCGAGGCAACGGGTTTGCTGGCGGGCGTGCCGGTGGCCTCCGCACTTGGCGATCAGCAGGCGGCCCTGTTCGGCCAGACCTGTTTTTCTCCCGGTGAAGGCAAATGCACCTATGGCACCGGCAATTTCCTGCTGGTGAACACAGGCGAGCGGCCGGTGGCCTCTCGCCACGGCCTCCTCACCACGGTCGGCTACAGGATCGGCGGATCGCCGGCGGTCTATGCGCTGGAAGGTTCGATCGCCGTGACCGGCGCCCTGGTCCAATGGCTGCGCGACAACCTGGGCCTGATCCGCGCCGCCGGCGAGATCGAGGCCCTGGCGCGGACCGTGGAGGACAACGGCGGTTGCTACTTCGTGCCCGCCTTCTCCGGCCTCTTCGCTCCGCACTGGCGCGCCGATGCCCGCGGCGTGATCGCCGGCCTCACCGCATACGTGAACCGGGGCCACATCGCCCGGGCCGCTCTGGAGGCCGTCGCCTGGCAGACCCGCGAAGTGGCCGACGCCATGGCCGCCAACTCCGGCCAGACGCTGGAGGTGCTCAAGGTCGATGGCGGCATGACGGCCAACAATCTGCTCATGCAATTCCAGGCTGATGTGCTGGATGCGCCAGTGGTGCGACCGGCCGTACCCGAGACGACCTGCCTCGGCGCCGCCTACGCCGCCGGCCTCGCCGTGGGATTCTGGCCCGACCTGGAGACCCTGCGCAGCCACTGGCGCCAGGACGCCGCTTGGCGCCCATCGATGACGGCTGAGGTCCGTGAAAGGGAGTACGCACAGTGGAAGAAAGCTGTGGCGCGGACTCTCGACTGGGAAGGCCCGGCCTGAATTCCTTGGTCGTTGTCGATTGAAAATGCCAAGCGTAAGCTCTTCAAAAGGGATCGCCATAAAGAGCGGCCATTAGGAGGATATGATGGAATACGCCGGCCGGGTCTGCTGCGATGCGGACAGCCACATCATGGAAACCCTCGATTGGGTAACGCGCTTCGCCGACCCGGAGATCGCCGAGCGGCTTCCGCCACTGGCCCTGGGCGCGGCGGGCAACGCCACCCACGCCTTCATCAGCAAGGCCGAGGCCCGGGTCGCCGATCCGGAGCGGACCGCCGCCATCTCCTCGAACGTCATCGCCGGACCCAAGGGCTGGGCGGCCTATGGCGCGTTCGATATCGCCGAGCGCAAGAAGGCCTTGGACGATCTCGGCTTCCATCGCCAACTGGTGTTTTCCACCTTTTCGGGGACACAGTACCTGTCGTCGGACGACCCCGACATTCTCTACGGCGGCATCCGCGCGCACAACCGCGCCATGGCCGCCTTCTGCGGGCAGGACGAGCGGCTGATCGCTGTCGGCCAGGTGTCCCTGAGCGACCCCACTCGCGCTCTGGCCGAGGTGGAGGAGGGCCTGCGCATTGGCATAGGCGCCTTCTGGATTCCCGCCAGTCCGGCGGGCGACACCTCGCCTGGCCACCCGGACCTGGATCCGGTCTGGCGCGCCCTTTCCGAGGCCAAGGTCCCCTTCCTGCTGCACATCGGCGCCGGCACGCGAACGCTGCCCAAGGCCTATGAAAAGAACGGCAAGCCGCGCCCGTCCGACCTGCTGGGCGGCGGCGAGAACCTGCGGGTCAAGGACTATATGGTGCTCTCGTTCGCGCCACAGATGTTCCTCACGGCCATGGTGTTCGACGGTGTCCTGGATCGGTTTCCCGATCTGCGCGGCGGGGTCATCGAACTGGGCGCGGGCTGGGTCCCCGACTTCCTGCGCCGTCTCGATCTGGCCCAGCGGTCATTCCGCAAGTCCGATCCGTCGGTGGCGGGCCTGGCCATGAAACCCTCCGAATATATCCGCCGCCAGGTGCGCTTCACGCCGTTCCCGGGTGAGGATGTGGGCAGGATGATCAAGGACGCCGGAGCGGAGCTTTTCCTTTTCTCCAGCGACTATCCCCATCCCGAGGGCACAGACGATCCCATCGGCCGGTTCGAGCGCACCTTCGAGGGTGTCGATGAGGACGCCAAGGAACGGTTCTATCGCCGTAATTTCGAAGACATGATGGGCGCGGCCGGCTGAGGGTAAAAGGGGGGCGGGTTCGCCTTGCCCCTACGCCGCCGAAACGCTAAGGCGCATGCCTCCTGAGAGGATGGTATGGCCGAGGTTGAAAACCTGATCGACACCCTCGCGCTTGAGCGCATCGAGGTGAATCTGTTTCGTGGCGTGGCGCCGGCCAATCAGGGACCCCGTATCTTCGGCGGTCTGGTGATCGCGCAAGCGTTGTTGGCCGCCTACCGCACGGTCGAGACCCGCGTCTGCCACTCCCTGCACTGCTATTTCATTCGCCCCGGCGATCCGGCCGTGCCGATCCTCTACGACGTGGACCGCGCGCGCGATGGCCGCAGCTTCACCACCCGCCGGGTGACGGCGATCCAGCATGGCGAGCAGATCTTCAACCTCGCCGCCTCGTTCCAGACCGATATTCCCGGCCTGGAACATCAGGATCCCATGCCCGACGTGGCCCGTCCCGACGCGCTGATCGACGACGACACCGATCCTGAGTGGCGCCGGGCCATCGAGATGCGCTGGGTCGACGGACGGGAGGTGGAAAACCCCAAGGTTTCGCCGCCGGTGCAGAATGTCTGGATGCGGGCCATCTCGCCGCTTCCCGACGAGGTGGCGATCCAACAGGCGGTGCTGGCCTATGCCTCCGACATGTCTCTGCTTTCCACCGCCATGAGGCCGCACGCGGTCAACTGGCGCACGCCGGGGTTCCAGACCGCGAGCCTCGATCACGCCATCTGGTTTCACCGCCGCTCCAGTTTCAACGACTGGCATCTGTACGCCCAGAAAAGCCCCTCGGCTTCCGGCTCTCGCGGCTTCAACCTCGGCGAAATCTACAACGCCGACGGCCGCCTTGTGGCCTCCACGGCGCAGGAAGGGTTGATGCGGATGAGGGCGTCAGCCTAGCAGCACTTTCGGCGGCCCCTCGGCGTTTAGGGAGGCCGCCAGCATCACCGCCAGCCAGAAGGCCAGCGACATCCCACCGGCCACCTTGGCGCCGAGCGAATTTCCCATATCGCCGGCCCGAGCCGCTTGGCGATTGGCGCGATGAAACAGCGCCGCGTTGGCCAAGCCCAGCACAATGAAGGTCAGCTTCAGCGTGAAATAGGCGTGCGACCCCACATGGAGCGGATCGTAGAGGAAGAGGAGGGTTCCGGTCGCCAGGCTGATGGCGAACAGCACCCAGAGCCAGGGCAGGATGAGCTCGGCCAGCGGCCGAAGCGCCAGATTCATCCGAATCCCCATCAATCTCAAATCCAGGACGGCGATGCCGCCAAAGAACGCGGCGGTGGCGCTCACATGCAGGGCGCGGACCAGAAAATGAGTCGGCTGTAGAGCGAAATGGAGGGGGCGGTTGTCCAGCGCGATCAGGATCGGCGTGGGGATGCGCAGCACCGAGAGCGCCTGGGAGGGATCAAACATTCGTCATGGAGCGGATGGAATCCTGGCGATGGCGCATTGTGGTTCGAGCGTCGAGTGACTATTAGGAACGGTTCTCATTTGCAAGGTTCCACTTTGCCGCTTTCTCGCCCGCTCCTTTTCGCTCTCGCCGCCCTCCTGTCGCCGCTGGCAAGTCCCGCGGCCGCCGCGCCTATCGTTCTGACGATCAAGAACCACCGGTTCACGCCGGTTCAGGTCAGCGCTCCTCCAGGCCAGCGGCTGACCTTTCAGGTCCACAACGCCGATGCCACGCCGGAGGAATTCGAAAGCTATGACCTGAAGGTCGAAAAGATCGTCGTCGGCGGCGGGGTGATCACCGTCAATGTCGGGCCGCAGAAGCCCGGCGTCTACGCCTTCTTCGGCGACTACAATCCCGATAGCGCCAAAGGCGTGCTCCACGTCCTGGCCAAATAGACGCTCATGCTCGCAAGCCTGCTCATCGTTTTTCGCGAAGTCCTGGAAGCTGGCCTCATCGTCGGCATCGTCCTGGCCGCGACGGAGGGAATTGCCCGCCGTCTGCGATGGATCGGCGGCGGCGTGGCGGTTGGCGTCGCCGGCGCCGGCCTTCTGGCGGTGTTCGCCGGCGCGCTTTCGAACGCTCTCTCCGGCAATGGCCAGGAGCTGTTCAACGCCGCCATCTTACTGCTCGCCGTGGGTATGCTGGGCTGGCATCACCTGTGGATGGCCAGTCACGGCCGTCAGCTTTCCGGCCAGCTCAAGACCCTGGGCGCGGACATCGGCGCCGGGCGACAGACCCTGCTGGCGCTCGCCGCGGTCGTCGCCCTGGCCATCCTGAGGGAAGGCTCCGAAGTGGTGCTTTTCCTTTTTGGTGTAGTCGCCTCAAGCCACGAGGGCATGCCAGCGATCGTCGCCGGAGGCGTGGCTGGCCTGCTGATGGGCGCCGCGGCGGCCTTCCTTCTCTATCGCGGCTTACTGGCCATTCCGGCCAAGCGCCTTTTCATGGTCACCGAAGTGCTGTTGACCTTGCTGGCGGCCGGTCTGGCGGCCCAGGCCTTCGGCATATTGGTCTCGTTGGGGTTCGTTCCCAGCCTGGGCGATCAGGTCTGGGACACATCCTGGATGCTGCGCGAGGACGGAATCCTCGGCCGCGCCCTTCACGCCCTGATCGGCTACACCGACCGTCCCTCGGGCGTACAAATCCTCGCCTATGTCGCCACCCTCGCCGTCTTCTGGGGGGCGGCGCGGCTGATAGGCGCGCCCGCTGCCAAGGCGACTTCCAAATCAGCGGAGCTCGCGCGATGAGATCATCAACGGCGGCGGCACTGGTGATAGGCCTCACTCTGGCGTCAGCCGGCGCGGCTCGGGCGCGGGAGTTTTTCGTCGGCGGCCCACTGCATGTCTACGACATGGAGATTGTCGCCAACTATCTGGTCGGCGTGCGGATGGATCCCATGCCTAAGGGCATGCCCATGGGCGGCCCCGATGTCATCCACCTTGAGGCCGACGTCCACGCCACGGCCGACAACCGTTATGGCTATCCCGACGGCGCCTGGGTCGGCTACCTGACCGTTGGCTACACCCTTGAGAAGATCGGCACGCCGTGGCGAACGGCCGGCCTGCTCAAGCCCATGACGGCGAAGGATGGCCCCCACTACGCCGACAATGTGAAGATGGCTGGCCCCGGCCGCTACAAGCTCACCTACCGGTTTCAGTCGCCCGAAACCAACGGCTTCTATCGTCACGTCGACGCCGAAACTGGCGTCCCAGCCTGGTGGAAACCCTTCACCACGACGTTCACCTTCGCTTATCCTAAGCGCTGATCGCACCGACTAGCGGGGCGTCACTTCCGCCAGCACCGCTCCGATCTCGTCGTGCAGCACCAGATCGGCGAAGGAGTCCTGATCGGTCGGCTCGCGGTTGACGATGGCCAGCTTGGCGCCGTTTCGCTTGGCCAGGAGCGGAAACGCCGCCGCCGGAAACACCACCAGCGACGAGCCCAGCACCAGGAAGAGATCGCAGGCCAGGGTGGCCGCCTCCGCGCGCGCCATTGGCCCCTCCGGCATGGGCTGGCCGAAGGAGATGGTCGCGGTCTTGACGAGGCCGCCGCAGGCTCGGCAGGACGGGAAGCTCGCCCCGCTCGACGAACGGGCGCTCGCAGGTCGGCCAGTTCGTGGCGCAGGCCGCATTCCAGGCAGGTGGCGTAGCTGGCGTTGCCGTGCAGCTCGATCACCTGATCGGCCGGCACGCCGGAGTCCTGGTGCAGGTTGTCGACGTTCTGGGTGATCACGGCGGCGACCTTGCCCGGCGCCGACCAGGCGGGCGACGGCGTGGTGGCCGGCGTTGGGCTTGGCGCCGGTCCAGCCGGCGGCGCCGGAGAAGGCGCGCGTCCAGGCCTCGCGGCGGTTGTCCTCGCTGGCCAGGAAGTCCTGGAAATAGATCGGCTTCATCCGGCTCCAGACGCCGCCGGGGCTGCGGAAATCGGGAATGCCGGATTCGGTCGACATGCCCGCGCCGGTGAACACCACGACGCGCCGCGCTGAGGCTATCATTTCCCCCAGGCGCGCTCTTTGGCTCATCTCTTTCAGTGCTTCACCAGATCGCCCGGACCGGCGAGCTCGGCGCTTCGCGCCAGCCGTCCGGCCAGATAGAGGCCCGCCACCAGGGCGCCGAAGGGCAGGAGCGCGAGGATATCCGACCACGGTCCGCTGAAGAACGGATTGTGCGCCGTCATCCAGTCGGTGACGCGCTGGTCGAAGCCGGTCAGCGCGCCGGCCATGAAAGGCGATGCCGATGCCGGCGATGGCGCCGCCGGCGATGTAGCCCGAGGCCACCAGCACGCCGGGGCTCTTGTCGGTTTCGGCGATGAGCTCGTTCGGGTGTGAGATTGGCGTCCTTGAACTTGCGCGCCAAGATGCCGGTCCACCAGCCAGCGCACCGCGCCGCCGATGAAGATCGGCGCCGACGACGACAGGGGCAGATAGACGCCCACGGCGAAGGCCAGCGAGGCGATGCCGCACATCTCCAGCACCACCGCGATCATCACGCCCAGGATCACCAGGGTCCAGGGCAGCTGGCGGCTGAGGATCCCCTTGATGATGTAGCTCATCAGGGTCGCCTTGGGCGCGGCGAACTTGTTGACCGTGGTGCCGTCGGGTCGCGTGCGATGGGTGCCGTTGATGCCCGGGATCGACCAGATAGACCGGCGCGCCGGCGGCGTTGACCAGATAGCGCCCGGCCGGGCCGCCGACCGCGTCGGTCTTCTGCCACACGCGGTAGACGGCCGGAGTCGTCCCGTGCCTGCGGGTCCTTTAAGCCTGTCCTCGGCAAGCCCCGGCAGGGTCGCTGGCGGAACGCGCCAGGACGGCGCGGCGGCCTCGGCGTGAACGCCGGTCAGCGGCACATAGACGGTCGAGGCGTCGTTGAGCGCCAGCAGGATCGGCCCCAGCACCAGGGCCGAGGCGAAGGCGCCGCACAGGATGGCGATCTGCTGCGAGCGGGGCGTCGCGCCGATCAGGAAGCCGGTCTTCAGGTCCTGCGAGGTCGTCCCGCCGTTGGAGGCGGCGATGCAGACGATGCCGCCCGACCGAGAGGGCGGTGACATAGTAGGTCGGCCCGGTCCAGCCGAGCGCCAGGAAGATCAGGCAGGTGAGCAGCAGGGTCGCCACCGTCATGCCGGAGATCGGGTTGGACGAGGAGCCGATCTCGCCGGTCAGGCGCGAGGAGACGGTGACGAACAGGAAGCCGAACAGGACGATCAGCAGCGGCGCCCAGGATGTTCATGTGCAGCGAGTGGGCCACCAGGATCGCCCGCCACCAGCACCACAAGGCCGATCGCCACCACCCGTCGGCGACAGGTCGCGGTCGGTGCGCGAGCGGCGCGCGCGCGCGCGGCGGTCTCGCCTGCGCTCGGCCCGCCAGTCGGCCACGCCGCCGGCGATGCCGCGCCAGATCATCGGCAGCGACGCGGACCAGGCTGATGATCCCGCCCGCGGCGACCGCGCCGGCCCCGATGTAGAGCACATAGGCGCCGCGGATATCGTCCGGGCCCATCTGGCCGATCGGCGTGGTTCCGGGCGGCACGACCCTGGCGGCGAGGCCGCCGAAGAACTGGATCGCCGGGATCAGCACCAGGTAGGCCAGCACCCCGCCGGCGGCCATGGTCGAGGCGATCCTCGGGCCGATGATGTAGCCGACGCCGAGGAGCTCCGGAGAGATCTCCGCCGAGATCGAACCGGCCGCCAGAGGGGCGCGCGAACACCTTCTCCGGGGATGTCCTTCCAGAGCTTGAAGGCCTCCATGGCCAGCTTGTAGATCACGCCCGCGCCGAAGCCGGCGAAGATCGCCGCGGCGCCCGAGCGGGCCGCCGCCGGCGTCCGCCGCGGCGTCCGGTCCGTCCCGGCCCAGCGCGCGCTCGTCCGGCGTGGCGCCGGCCTTGAGCACCTCGGCGCAGGCCGTGCCCTCGGGATATTTCAGGACGCCGTGCTGCTGGACGATCAGCGCGCGGCGCAGCGGGATCATCATCAGGATGCCCAGCAGGCCGCCCAGGATCGCCACCAGCATCACCCGGGTGATCTCCAGGTCGAAGCCGAGGATCATGATCGCCGGCATGGTCACGCCGACGCCGAAGGCGATGGATTCTCCCGCCGATCCGGCGGTCTGGACGATGTTGTGCTCGAGGATGGTCGCCGAGCGCAGGCCCAGCCGTCCGCAGCAGGCGGAACAGGGTCAGGGAGATCACCGCCACCGGGATCGAGGCGCTGACCGTCAGGCCGACCTTGAGGACCAGATAGAGCGACGAGGCGCCGAAGACCATGCCCAGCAGCATGCCGACGATCAGGGGGGTGATGGTCAGTTCGCGCAGGTTCGCCGAGGCGGGAATGAGAGGCCGGAATGCCGGTTTTCCCGGTGCTGGGGACGTCGGAGATGTGGGGGCGAGCGGGGTAGGGGTGTCTAAAACCGTCACAACGACCTCTTGCGCCCTTTGAGGGGTGTTATCTGACCACACTCGCCGCAGTCGGGCCAGTGCGCCGGCCCGCGGCGTTTTGCCTATGCTGGGTTTGCCATAGTGTGGAGTGAGCCTCGAAGGAACGCCGATGCCGCCACGCACCGCCTATGTGAGCTTCCAGACTGGCGGCGCGCCTCCGCTGTCGATCGCCGGAAGGTTGTCGCTGCCGACGCGAGACGAAGGCGCCGCGCCGGGGCCGGCGGTGGTGATCTGCCACGGCTCGGACGGCGTCGACGGCCGAGGCGAGTTCTACGCGCCCGCGCTCAACGCCCTCGGAATCGCCACCCTGGAGATCGACATGTGGGCGGCCAGGGGATCGGCGCGCGGCGCGGCGGCCAGGCCCAGATCGCCCGTCGACACCCTGCCGGACGCCTTCGGCGCCCTGCGCTTTCTCTCCGCTCAGCCGGAGATCGATCCGGCGCGAATAGGGATCATGGGCTTTTCGTGGGGCGGCGTGGTCACGCTGCTCTCGGCCATGCGCCGCCACCGGGAGGCGCACGGCGGCGACCTGCCGCCGTTCGCGGCGCACGCCGCAAACTATCCGGTCTGCTGGGCCTATGGGCGCGTGCCGGCGCTCTCGCTCGAAGATCCCACTGGCGCTCCGATCCTCCTCCAGACCGGCGAGGCCGACGCCTATGACTCCCCAGACGCCGGCGGGAAACTCGCCGAGGCGTTGACGGCCGCTGGAGCCAGCGTCACGCATCTCGCCCATCCCGCGGCCACCCACGGCTTCGACCGCGACCTGCCGGCGCAAACCATCGTCGATCCCTTCGCGCATGAGGGCGTGGGCGGCCCGGTGCTGATGGAGTTCAATACGGCGGCGGCCGGCGCGGCGCGTGAGGCCGTCGCGACCTTCTTCAAGAGCGCGCTCGGCGCCTAAAGCACTGTCACCGGCGTCGGCCGATAGTTGGCCGGGAACAACGCCTTCAGCGCCGTCACCTTGGGCAGGTCATAGGTGGCGATATAGGGCGCGTCCGGATGGCGGACGAGGTAGTCCTGATGATAGTCCTCGGCCTTGAAGAAGCCGCTGTCCGCATCGACCCGCGTGGCGATCGGCGATTTGAAAGCCTTGGCGGCGTCGAGCTGAGCGATGTAGCGCTGGGCTACCTCCTTTTGCCCCGGATCGGCGTAGAAGACTTCCGAGCGATATTGAGTTCCCTCATCGGGAAATTGCTGGTTCACCTGGGTGGGGTCGGTGGCCACGGAAAAGAAGATCCGCAGGATCTGGCCATAGCTGATCACCTTCGGATCAAAGGTGATCTTCACCGATTCCGCGTGGCCGGTGGTTCCGGTGCTGACCAATTCATATTGGGCGGTCGCTTGGTGGCCGCCAGCGTAGCCGGCCAGAACGCGCTTGACGCCTTTGACGTGCTCGAAAACCCCCTGGACACCCCAGAAGCAGCCGCCGGAAAGCACCGCCGTTTCACTCGGCGACGCCACGGGCGGGTCGTAGGATGGGGCGGGAAGTCGCGCGGCGGCGGCGCCTGGGCCCGCGGCCAGGCAGCCGGTGAGGAGGGGAGCGGCCATCAGCGCCGCGGCCAGTAGAGACGAGAGTTTAGCCATGGGTGGCTCCTTTGAACTTTCCCCTATTTCGCCGCCGACGCCGGCTTGGTTACGTCCCCGGACCGATCCGGTGTAACCTTTGTCCGAGCGGGCGCGAACGATGGATCAGGTGTGGCGGGACCGGAGGCAGAGTTAAGAGCGCTGATGATCGCCGGCCTCAATGGCGACGGCGGCGCCCACGCGCGGCTGCTGACGGAGCTTGGCGGTTATCTGCGCGGCTATTTCGCCCGGCGCATGGGGGCGAACGCCGCCGATCTGGAGGATTTGGTGCAGGAGACCCTGCTGGCGGTTCATCTCAAACGGGCGACCTACGATCGCGCCAGGCCGTTCACGCCCTGGATGTTCGCCGTGGCGCGCTACAAGCTCATGGACCACTTCCGCCGGCTCGGCGGTCGTATATCCGTGCCGCTTGAGGATGCCGGCGCCTTGTTCTCGGAGGAAAATCCCGAGGAAGGCGCCGTGCGCCAGGATGTCGCCAGATTGCTCGGCAAGCTGCCTCCGCGCCAGGGCGCCTTGCTGCGTGACGTGAAGCTCACGGGCCTTTCGATGGAAGAAGCCGCCGCGCGCGCTGGCATGTCGACGACGGCCGCCAAGGTGAGCGTTCATCGGGGCATGAAGCGGTTGGAAAAGGAGGTCGGCGATGAAGACCTCTGATCTGATCGCCGCCCTGGCCGCCGACACCACGCCGGTGCGTCGCGCTTCGGTGGCGCGAAACTTGTTGATCGCCGCCGTCGTGGGTTCGGCGGCGACGCTTGTCGTGCTCGTCGCCTGGTTGGGCCTCAACCCTGTGATGCCCGTCCTGGGCGCGAGCTGGTTCTGGATGAAGGGCGGGGTTCGCCGCGACCCTCGCCCTATCGGGCTTCCTCCTGCTGAATCGCTTGGCGCGGCCCGGCGCACCGGTTGGCCGGGCGGCCCTGGCGATTGGCGCGCTCGCCTTGCTCGTCATGGCGATGCTGGCCATGCACAGTTCCATGCACGCGCTTCCCGGGCAGATGCGTCAATTGTGGCTCGGCGATACCTGGAAGGTCTGCCCGTTTCAGGATTTTGCTGCTCTCGGTCCCGGTCTATTTGGGCCTGATCTGGGCCTTGCGCGGGTTGGCCCCGACTCGCCTGGCCCTCACCGGCGCCGCGGCCGGCCTGGCCGCTGGCGCCCTGGCCGCGGTTATCTATGGCCTCTATTGTCGCGAATGGGCCGCGCCCTTCGTCTTCGTCTGGTACAGCCTGGGCGTTGGCCTGAGCGCCGCCTTCGGCGCGCTTGTCGGGACGCGCCTGCTGCGCTGGTGAAGGGAAGCGAACGCGCCGATGAGGCTTATCCTCAATATCCTTTGGTTCATCCTGGGCGGCTTCGCCACTGGCCTCGCCTGGATGTTCGGCGCCCTGTTGCTGGCCATCACCATCGTCGGCCTGCCCTGGGCGGCGGCGGCCTTTCGCATCGGCCTCTTCGCCTTCTTTCCTTTCGGTCGCTATGTCGTGCCGAGGCAGATCGTCAGCGGCCGCGAGGATCTGGGCACCGGCTGCCTGGGCGTCGGTCTCAATATCATCTGGTTCGTACTGGCCGGCTGGTACATCGCTCTGGCGCATCTGGTGCTGGGCGCCGCACAGGCCATCACCATCATAGGCATCCCTTTCGCCATTCAGAACTTCAAGCTCGCGGTGATCGCCCTGGCGCCTGTGGGTAAGACGGTGGCGGAAGGCTGATCGGCTCTATTTGCCGCCAGCGTGCTCCGCGGCGTAGCCGGCGTTAGCCTCGGTGATCACATAGGCGCGGATGGCCTCGACGTCGGCGTCGCTGAGCTTGCCGGCGAAGCTGACCATCCCCAGGCTCTTGCGTGAGCCGCCGATCACCACGTCCCTGAACGCCGCGTCATAAGCGATGAGTGGGCTGTAGCGCAGATCCGGAATGACGCCGCCGCCGATGACGTTGTAGCCGTGGCAGACGAGGCAATAGCGGTTGAACTTGGCGTGTCCGGCCGCGGCCACTTCCGCCGGCGCGGTCGCGGCGGGGGGCTTGGGCATCACGATCTTGGTGAGGTCGGGCTTGGGCAGGCTGGCCGTGCCGCCGATCTTGTAGACCAGGATCCGGCCGTTGTCGGGATTGCCGACCTTGTCGGCCGCGAACCCGGCGACGAGGTAGAACACCGAGCCGAACCCGGCCCCCACGGCCACATATTGCTCGCCATCGACCGTATAGGTCATCGGGCCGGCGAGCGTCGCGGTGTAGGTCTCGGCGGTCCACAGCGGCTTGCCGTTGGCCGCGTCATAGGCGTTGAAGTGACCATCGGCCGTCCCCTGGAACACCAGGCCGCCGGCGGTGGCCAGGGTTCCGCCATTCCAGGGGCCCTTGTTGACCGCCCGCCAGGCCTCGCGTCCGGCGACCGGGTCCCAGGCGATCAGCTCGCCGCGCATGCTGTTGCGCATCGCCGCCCTGGCCTTCGGATCGGGCGGCAGGCTGTTGAGCTTGGTGTCGGTGGCCGTGTTCCACTGGCCGGGGTCAAAGGCGAACTTGTCGTCGGTGCCATAGGCGCCGGGGATTTCCTGGCCGGGAATATAGAGCAGGCCGGTCTTGGGGCTGAACGACGTCGGTTGCCAGTTGTGCGCCGCCGAAGCTGCTGGGGAAGATGACCGTGGGCGCGGTCTTGTAGTGGTCGTCGCCGATCTCGATCGGCCGGCCGGTGGCCGGGTCGATCGCCTTGGCCCAGGTCACCGGCACGAAGTTCTTGGCCGAGATCAGTTTTCCGGTGATGCGATCGATCACATAGAAGAAGCCGTTCTTATTGGCCTGCATCAGCACCTTGCGCGGGCCGCCGTTGATGGTCAGGTCGGCCAGGGTCAGCGTCTGGGTGGAGTCGAAGTCCCAGCTGTCGCCCGGCGTCGTCTGATAGTGCCACCTGTACGCGCCGGTATCGGCGTCCACGGCGATGATCGAGGAAAGATAGAGGTTGTCGCCGCCCTTGGGCGAGCGCGCCTTTTCGTCCCAGGGCAGGCCGTTGCCGGTGCCGAAATAGAGCAGGTTGGTCTCCGGGTCATAGGACATGGCGTCCCAGGGCGAGCCGCCGCCGCCGAATTTCCACCAATCGCCGGTCCAGGTCTTGGCGGCCGCCTCCATGGCCTTGTTCTCGAAGGGTTTGGACGGATCGCCGGGCACGGTGAAGAAGCGCCAGACGAGCTTGCCGGTGTCGGCGTCGTAGGCTGACACATAGCCGCGCACGCCGTATTCGGAGCCGGAATTGCCGATCATCACCTTCCCCTTGATGATCCGGGGGGCCATGGTGATGGTGTAGGGCTTGGATTGATCGACGGTGACGACGGTCCAGTCCGGCTTGCCGGTCTTGGCGTCCAGCGCCACCAGGCGCCCATCGAGGGTGGCCACATAGACTCGGCCCTTCCACACCGCGACGCCGCGGTTGACCACGTCGCAGCAGGCATGGAAGCCGACCTCGCGCGGCACCTGCGGAT
Organism: uncultured Alphaproteobacteria bacterium; assembly: GCA_963817995.1. Lineage (GTDB taxonomy): Bacteria > Pseudomonadota > Alphaproteobacteria > Caulobacterales > Caulobacteraceae > Acaudatibacter. The sequence continues at coordinate 281,347 of CAWFQJ010000003.1, read as the reverse complement.
CATATTTCCAGATCAATTCGCCCGTCTTGGCGTTCAGCGCATAGACCAGGCTCCAGGCGCTGGTGACATACATCACCCCATCGACAACGATCGGCGTCACCTCCACGCCGCGATTGGTGGAAAGCTCGAAACTCCAGGCGAGGCCCAGATCGCCGACGTTGGCCGTGTTGATCTTCTCGAGGGGACTGAAGCGCTGTTCGCCATAGGTGCGGCCGTGGCTCATCCAGTTGCCCGGATCGTTATCGGCCGCGGTCAGCCTAGTCTGGTCGACAGCGGCCGGTCCCTTGGAGGGCTCGCTGGCGCTCAAAAACACCGCGGCGATCCCCGCCAAGACCCACCCGAGCGCTCGCACCATGGTCGTCCTCCCACGCGGCGCCGGTTTGTCCGGCGTCCGTGACTATTCAGACTAGCTAAGTTGGAGGCGTTGTCGACTGGCTTGCGACGATCTCGGGGGCGGCCCGTCGCCTCGCCGTGGGAATGGTCAAGACCGTTACGAAAAAACGCCCACGCTCCATTGGAACGCAGGCTTGGCGTTTCAGGCAAGAGCGGCGAGCCGATCCGAAGACCGGCTCGCCTGGCTTGAAATTACTGAGCCGGCGGCGTGGCCGCGGGGGCGGCTTCGGCGGGCTTTTCTTCCATCTTCTTGGCCTTATGCATCTTCTTCTTGGAATGCTTCATAGGCATGGCCTTTTCCGGCGGATTGGGAATCGGCTGCATGGTCACTTGAGCCAGCGCCGGCCCGCCGACGAAGGCGGTCACGGCCAGGGTGGCAACCGCGAGAGCAGGTAGTTTCATGTTTTCAGGTTCCCTCTGAGGTGAAATCCGTCTCCGACTCATAATGCCATTGTTCGCGCTGAGGAATAGCGAAATCAGTCTTTGCCGTTCGGCGCGGCAAGCCGGCGACATGATTGAGGCGCGCCCAGCTTCGCGCGTGGGCGCCGCCGCCTTTCGGGCGTTCGCGGACGGCGACATCCGCCGCCCAGCGCGCCTCGGCTGTGTCGGCCTCGCGCCAGCATTCGGCGACCGCCGCGCGGACGCCCGGTCCGAGCGGATCGTTCGCCAGGGCCCCGGCCATCCGCTCGGCGAAGGTCGCTTCCAGAGCACCACGCTCGGCGGCAATGGCGCGGATTCCCCGCGCGTAGTCCTCCAGGACCGCGCGATGAAACGCCTCGTGTCGCCACCAGCGTGATTTCGGATCGAACCGGTCGGTGGGCAAAGGCTTCTGAGGCGGCAAGCCGGTCTCGAACAGCACCGGTTTGAAGAGACTAAGGCAAGGCGCGGCGCTGGCGGTGACCCAATGGATGGCGGCGCCTTCGCGCAAATCACTGACCAGAGACCCGGTGGTTTGACTTCGGCGAGCGCCAACCCCGGCGTGCATACAGATCGTCCGGCCTTTGGTGTGAGCGGGATCCCAGCGCGGATCGCCATCCGCATCGGCGCCATGATCTCGCAGGATCGCCATCATGTCCTGGGCGGCGAGGGCGCCGCGCCGTTGCTCCAGCAGAGTCGTGGCCCTTGCGCACCGGCCGCGGCCGTACGACACCGCATCTCGGGCCTTGTCGATCAGCTGGGCCGAGAAGTCGAAACGCGCGCCCCAGCCTTCCGTGGCGGCGTGGGCGGCGAGTTCCGGACTCAGACGATCTGCCTCTTCAATGCTGAGCGCGTTGGAAATGGCTCGTGTTTCCTTCACTCGCTCCAGCGCCCACCAACGCCCCACCGTTTCCAGAACATAGGCCTCACGCCGATCGGCGATGAGGAAGCTGTTGTGATAGTAGAAGCGGCCGAGGTGACCGCAATCGCCGCCCTGGCCGTGGGTTTCCAACAACCCGGTGATCACCTCGACGGCTTCGGCCGCGCTTGCGGCCCTTTCCAGACCTAGCCGGACCAGATCCATGCCGATCAGGGCCGGCTTGCGCGGGGCGGGAACGTGCGAGTGCACCGCCTCGTTGCCGATCACCACGCCATGCTCGTTGGCGCCCATCTCCGCGCCCCACATCCAGAAGGGGCGCGACAGGAGACAGGCGTGGGTCCGCGGGGCCTGGCGTAGCGCGATATAGGTGGCCTGGAGCATCGCGCCCGGTTCGTGCCGCGCCGCCTTGGTCAATTCGAGAAACTGCGCCTCGTTGCGCTCGCGGTCGCTGTTCTTGGCGAAGAGGGTGGCGCGGCCGGCGGTCGCGCTCGGCAGGGCGACGAGGGTGTCGCACATCGCCTAGAACCAGCCTCTGATCTTGAACCAGATCAGGGGAATGAGGGTGCTGACGATGATGAGGGCCCAGCCGAACTCATAGCCATAGGCCCACTTCAGTTCGGGCATGTGTTCGAAATTCATCCCGTAGATGCCGGCGACCAGCGTCGGGGGAATCCCGGCGATCGAGACGATGGTCAGGACCTTGAAGATGTCGTTCTGGGCGATGCCGATCAGGCCGACCACTGCGTCGAGCACGAACTGCGTCTTATTGGCCAGGTGTTCCTCGTATTCCTCCAGGGAGTTGAGATCCTGGCGCGCGCTTGCCAGCCGGGCCTTGGGGACGTCTGCCCGACCATCCGCCGCCGAACTGATCGACGTAGTTGACCACGCGCTTCCCAGGCCCATCAGGCCGTCGCGCAGTTCCGAGGCGCGGTCGCCGAGGCGGCCGAACTGGCGCAGCTGCATCCTCAGCAATTGGGTCGCGCGGTTGGCATTCCGACCCCGGACGTTGTCCTTGTGGAAGACCGAGGCGGAGAGGCTGTTCAGTTCCTCGGCGATGTGCTCCAGCCCATCGGCGATGCGGTCGACGATCTCGTCGGTCAGTTCGATGAAAACCTCCAGCCCGCTCTTTGGCGCCGTGCGTCCGGGCTCGAACTTGCCGGCCACGGCGTCAAACGCCGGCAATGGGGTAAACCGGACGGTGATCAGGCGATCGGCGGAGAGAACGAAGCCGAGCGGCGCCACGACAGGGTCGCCGACGGCGCGGTGCGTGACCGAAGGCATGCTCATGAAGAGCACGTCGTTTCGCATGCGCAATCGATTGGAAGGCTCGATTTCGCTCAGCGCCCAGCGCGAGGGCACGGCGCTCCCCAGGATCGTCTCCACGCTCCTGATCTCGTCTGGCAGTCCCTTCCAAGAGGTCAATCCAGAACGCCGAGGCCAGGTTTTCGTGATCAGCCTCGCCGCCTTCGCGCGGCGGATATAGCTTCAGCATGTCCGCTCGCGCTCCTTGAGGGGTTGGCCAGAGGCCTTTTAGGAGGCGGCGAGGGTCGACGCAAAGGCCCCGCGCCGGGGTTGACAGGCCAGGGCATCGGGACCATTCCCGGCGCACGGTCGCCCTGGCCTTCGTCTTGGCGGGCCGTCCTTAAGAATGAAACTCGAACCCATGCCTAGCGACAGTTCTGGTCCAATTAGCGGGCCGCTGACGTTGTTGCGCCGGACCTGATTTTCTTTCGGGTCTCTCGTGACGGCCGACGCGGCGATCACGAGGCGAGCCCATGGTCTTCCTCTCCTCCGATCGGATGAACACCGGCCTGCTTGCGCGGTTCGCGCGCCGGGAGTTCGCGCCCAACCGGTTCGATCTGATCGCCCTGGCGCTTGATCGGGGCGCTGGCGGTGCTGGTGGTTCACGGCGCCCAGCAGATGAACCTGCCTGTCAGCCACGCTGCACACCAGCCCGGTGGTGCTCGATCCCGCGCGGCTGCCCGAATACGCGCTGCGCTCGACGCTGCGCATGTTCGCGGCGATCTTCGCCTCGCTGCTCTTCACCTTCGTGGTCGCCACCCTGGCCGCCAAGAGCCGCAAGGCCGAGCTGGTGATCGTGCCGGCGCTCGACATCCTGCAGTCGGTGCCGGTGCTGGGCTTCCTGACCTTCACCGTGACCTTCTTCATCGGCCTGTTCCCCGGCCAGCGAGCTGGGCGTCGAGTGCGCGGCGATCTTCGCCATCTTCACCGCCCAGGCCTGGAACATGGCCTTCAGCTTCTACCAGTCGCTGCGCACCCTGCCCGACCGACCTGGACGAGGTCAGCCGCCAGTTCGGCCTCTCGCCCTGGCAGCGGTTCTGGCGGCTGGAGCTGCCCTTCGCCACCCCGGCCCTGGTCTGGAACACCATGATGTCGATGTCCGGCGGCTGGTTCTTCGTGGTCGCCTCCGAGGCGATCACGGTCGGCAAGACCACCGTCACCCTGCCCGGGCATCGGCTCGTGGCTGGCGCTGGCCATCGAGCGCGAGGACTTCGGCGCGGTGGCCTGGGCGGTGGGGGCCATGGCGCGTGGTGATCCTGCTCTACGACCAGCTGCTGTTCCGCCCGATCGTCGCCTGGGCCGACAAGTTCCGCTTCGAGCAGACCGCCTCGCAGGAGCAGCCGCGAGTCCTGGTTCTACGACCTCCTGCGCCGCACCCGGCTGCTTCCGCCGCCTGGGCGCGCCGTTCGCCGGCCTGATGGCCAGCGCGCCGCGCCCCCGACTGCCGCGTCTCCCCGGCGCCAGGATCACCAACCCGCGCGCCGAGCGGTGGCTGGACCGCGCTCTGGCTGGCGGTCGTGATCGCCGGCGCCCTGTGGGCGGCCTGGACCATCTTCCGCTATGTCAGCCAGACCCTGACCCTGCACGACGCCCTGACCGCGTTCGGCCTGGGCGTTCATCACGCTGTTCCGGGTCCTGGTGCTGATCGCCATCGCCAGCCTGATCTGGGTGCCGATCGGCGTGTGGATCGGGCTGCGGCCCGCCTGGTCGCAGCGCATCCAGCCGGTGGCCCAGTTCCTGGCCGCCTTCCCGGCCAATGTGCTCTTCCCCTTCGCGGTGATGGCCATCGTCGCCGGCGGCCTCGACCCGAACATCTGGCTGTCGCCGCTGATGATCCTGGGCACCCAGTGGTACATCCTGTTCAACGTCATCGCCGGCGCCAGCGCCCTGCCCAACGACCTGAAGGAGGCGGCCGGCGATCTTCCACCTGCGCGCCTGGCAGTGGTGGCGCGACCTCATCCTGCCCGGCATCTTTCCCTACTATGTCACCGGCGCCCTGACCGCCTCGGGCGGCTCGTGGAACGCCAGCATCGTCGCCGAGGTGGTGAGCTGGGGCCACACCCACCTTCGAGGCCGCGGGCCTGGGCGCCTTCATCGCCAACGCCACCGCGGCCGGCGACTTCCCGCGCGTGGCCCTGGGCGTCGCGGTGATGTGCGTCTTCGTCATCGCGCTCAACCGCATCCTTGTGGCGGCCGCTGTACGCCTACGCCGAGAAGACGCCTCCGCCTGAACTAGAGGAGCTCCAGCGATGACTCTGACCATCGATCGGCCTGCCCAGAGCGACGCTCCTCTGGTGGAGGTGCAAGGGCCTCAAGCACGTCTATGGCAAGGGCGCGGCGGCGCCGGCCTGGTGGTGCTGGACGATGTCAACCTGACCCTGCGACCCAACGAGATCGTCGGCCTGCTGGGCCGCTCGGGCTCGGGCAAGTCGACCCTGCTGCGCTCCATCGCCGGCCTGATCACGCCCCACCGCCGGCACGGTCGAGCGTGCAGCGACATGCCCGGCGACGACACCGCCCACGGCGTGGCCATGGTGTTCCAGAGCTTCGCCCTGTTTCCCTGGCTGACGGTGCAGAAGAACGTGGAGCTGGGCCTGGAGGCCCAGGGCGTGCCGGCCGAGGAGCGCCGCAAGCGCGCCCTGGCCGCCATCGACCTGATCGGCCTGGACGGGTTCGAGAACGCCTATCCCAAGGAGCTGTCCGGCGGCATGCGCCAGCGGGTGGGCCTGGCCCGCGCCCTGGTGGTGCAGCCCTCGATCCTGCTGATGGACGAGCCGTTCTCGGCCCTGGACGTGCTGACCGCCGAGACCCTGCGCACCGACCTGCTGGACCTGTGGTGCGGAGGGCCGCATGCCGATCCGCTCGATCCTGCTGGTCACCCACAACATCGAGGAGGCGGTGCTGATGTGCGACCGCATCCTGGTGTTCTCCTCGAACCCCGGCCGGGTGATCGCCGAGATCAAGGTCGACCTGCCCCAGCCGCGCAAGCGCCTGGACCCCGCCTTCCGCGCCCTGGTGGACGACATCTACGCCCGCATGACCGCGCGCCCCAAAGGCCCGGCGGCGCGCGAGGGCAACTTCCCGGGCTCGGGCCTTGGCATGGCGCTGACCCACGTCTCCACCAACACCCTGGCCGGCATGATCGAAGCCCTTGCCGCCTCACCCCACAACGGGGCGGCCGAACTGGCGACCTTGGCCCGGGAGCTGCAGATGGAGGCCGACGAACTCCTGCCGATCGCCGAGACCCTGCAACTGATGCGCTTCGCAGAGATCGAGGGACGCACAATCCGCCTGACCGCCGCCGCCCGCCGCTATGACGCCGCCGACGTGGACGAGCGCAAGCGCATCTTCGCGCAGCATCTGCTGGCCTATGTGCCCCTGGCCGCCCACATCCGCCGGGTGCTGGACGACCGCGCCTCCCACATGGCCCCGGCCAGCCGCTTCCGCGACGAGCTGGAGGATTTCATGAGCGAGCCCTATGCCGAGGAGACCCTGGACGCCATCGTCTCCTGGGGCCGCTACGCCGAGGTCTTCGCTTTCGACGATGGCGACGACCGCTTCAGCCTGGACGATCCGGCTTAGGGCGAGGCGCGGACCGATCTGATGGAAGCGCTGTTCCTATTGCCGAGCGCCGTCCGCCGAGACCCTCGCATCGACGAATGGTTTTCGACGCCGGATCATGAGCTGCGCCAGTTGGCGCGACCGTGGTTCGAGCGCATGCGCGGCTGCGGCCCGGCCGTTCGAGAACTTCTGCAGGATTATCGTCCGACCGCGTGCGTGAGCGAGGCAGCCTTCGCCTATGTCGACGCCTTCAGCGCTCACGCGAATGTCGGCTTCTTTTACGGCGCCGAACTCGACGACCCGGCCGGTCTTCTGGAAGGCGCCGGGAAGCGCATGCGTCACGTCAAGCTCCGCTGGGGCCAGCCGGTGAACAACGCCGCCCTCGCTGAGCTTGTAGCGGCGGCCTACCGCGACATTCGCCTGCGCCTCGCGGGTAGGTTCTAATTTCAAGCGCGAGATCACCGATGTTCGGGATTGACGCCCCACCACGAAGGCATGGGGCGAAGGCGGGATGAGGCAAGACGGCCCCTCCGACATCCCGCCCAAATCATGCGATAAGGCCGACTCAGACGGAGGCTTGGAATGACTGAATTGGCGTCCCCCGCCCACGGTCCTGTGACCCTGGAGGCTTTCCGCCGGCGCCGTCGGCCGCACCGCAACATCAACCGGGAGCAGCGCGAAAAGCTGACGCCGCTTCAGCGTCTCGCCGTCACCATCACCCAGAGCGTGGGGACGATGGGGTTCTTCTTCATTATCCTCACCTGGACAGTGCTGTGGCTGGGCTGGAATTTCCTGGCGCCCAAGCCGATGCGCTTCGATCCGCCGATGGGGTTCATCTTCTGGCTGTTCATCTCCAACGTCATTCAGATTTTGCTCATGCCGCTGATCATGGTTGGCCAGAATGTGCAGGGCGCTCACGCCGAGGCGCGGGCCGAACACGATCTGGAGATCAATGTGAAGGCCGAGCAGGAAATCGAGGTGATCCTCGAGCACCTGGAGTATCAGAACAAACTGCTGTTGGAGATGATCAAGCAGCTGAACCTCAACGTTACCGAGGCTCTCGGCCGCTCGCCGCCCCACGCCGACGGCGCTGGGCCGCGCTGAGAGAAAGCGGGGAGGGGGCGGAGCGCATGAAACCCGCGCGTTGTTTGTTCTTGATCGTGGCGCTGGCGACGGCCTTGCCCGCCTGGGCGCAGTCGCCCGCCGCTTCGGTGACGGCGAGCCCCGATCTCCAGCGCCGTCTGGGAGTAAGGACCGCGACGCTGAAGGCGGAGCGCCGCAAGACCCAGGTGGACGCCTTCGCCAAGGTGCTCGATCCCGAACCCCTGGTGCAGCTCCAGTCGGACCTGGCCACCGCCATCGCGGCGGCGGCGGCCTCAAGCGCGGAGGCGGCGCGCTCCAGAGCTCTGCACGCCGGCGGCGGTTCGGTCTCGGCCAAGGATACCGAGGCGGCCGAGGCCCAGGCCAAGTCGGATGCGATCCACGTGGCCTTCCTGCGCCAGCGGCTGTGGCTGGAGTGGGGCCCAGGCGTCGCCCGCCTCTCCGAACCGGCGCGGGCGAAAATCGTCGAGGCCTTGGTGGCCGGCAAGGCGGCGATCGTGCACGTCGATACCCCGTCCAACGCCGGGCAGGCGGGTGCGCGTACGGTTAAGGTGGATATTGGCGACGACAGCGTTCCCGGCGTGGTGCTCGGTCCGGCGCGGCAGTCGGAACCCAGACTGCAATCCTCCGGCCTGATCGTGGAGGTGACCGGGCCCTCCGCCATTCTCCTCTCCACCGGCCTCACCAATAGCGCCCACATCGATTCCGGTAGCCCGCAAAGCGGTATCGGCCTGCCCCGAAGCGCGGTGGTGCGTTATCGCGGGTCGGTCTGGGCCTATGTCGCCAAGGGCGGCGACAGGTTCGAGCGCCGGCTGGTCCAGGACCCGGTGCCCCAGGAAGGCGGTCTCTTTGTCGCCCAGGGGTTCTCGCCAGGTGAATCCGTGGTGATTTCCGGCGTGGGCGGGCTGTTTGCCGCTGAGTTGGCCCAGGTGTCCGGCGGAGCCAGATAGGTGCTCTCCCGGTTCGTTCGCGCGTCGATCCACCATCCGAGATTGATCGCGGCCACCTGTATTGTGCTGCTCGCCTGCGGCGTCGTGCTTCTGCCGCGCGCACGCCTCGACAGCCTGCCCAATCTCACGCCGGCTCAGGCTTCGATCGAGACCGAGGCGCCGGGCATGGTGGCCGAACAGGTCGAAGCCCTCGTCACCCGGCCGATCGAGAATGCCCTGATCGGCACGCGAGGCGTGGCCACGGTGCGCTCCCGCTCGATCCAGGGTCTATCGGTGGTCACGCTCGACTTCGCCGGCGACGCCGACCCCCTGCGCGTGCGCCAGGCCATTTCCGAGGGCCTGGCCCAGGACGCCGGCGCCTTGCCCGCGGGCGTCGGGCCACCCCGGCTCGCGCCGCTGATCTCCAGCGGCGGAGATATCCTCGCGATCGGCTTCACCAGCGACAAGCTCACGCCAATGGCCCTGCGCGATGCGGTGCAGTGGTCGGTGCGGCCGCGACTGCTCTCGGTTCCGGGCGTGGCGCGCGCTCAGATATTCGGCGGCGAGGTCAAGCGGATCGAGGTGCGCGCTCGCGCCGGCGACCTGTCGGACAGCGATCTCGGCTACGCCGACGTGTTCGCCGCCGTGCGGCGCGCCACCGGCGTCACCGGCGCCGGCTTCATCGACACGCCCAACCAGCGCATTCCCATCGTCCCCCAGGGTCAGGCCCTGACCGACGACGACGTCGCCGCCGGCCAGATCCAGGTCGTGGGCAGCGCCCCCACCCGCATCAGCGATGTGGCCGATGTGGTCGATGCGCCGGCGCCTTCGTTCGGCGACGCCTTGGTGATGGGCAAGCCTGGCGTGGTGCTCGGCCTCGCCACCCAATACGGCGCCAACACCCTGGCGACCACCAAGGCGATCGATGCCGCCCTGGCCTCGCTTACGCCGGCGCTGGAGAAACAGGGGATCACGGTGCGGGCCGATCTCTACCGGCCGGCCAGCTTTGTTGGCGGCTCGGTGCGCGCGATCGTCTGGGAGCTGATTGTCGGGGTGGTGTTGGCCTCGGTGCTTCTGGCCTTATGGTTTCGCGATCCGCGCGCCGCCCTGGTGTCGATCGCCGCCATTCCGCTGTCTCTGATGGCGGCGCTGGGGGTGATCGCGGCGCTGGGCTGGACGATCAACGCCATGACTCTGGGCGGTCTGGCGGTGGCCCTTGGCCTGATCGTCGATGACGCAGTGCTCGATGTGGAAAATATTCTGAGCGATCTCAGAGAGGCCGAGGCGCGTCACGCCTCGCGCGCCCACGCCATCTTGATGGCGTCTCTGGAGGTGCGGGCGCCGGTGATCTACGCCACCCTGCTGGTGATCGCCGCAGTGGCGCCGGTGATGTTTCTCGGCGGCGCCGTCGGCGCACTGCTCAGGCCCATGGCCGTGAGCCTGGCGGCCGCCTCGGTGGCGTCGCTTCTTGTGGCCATCGTCATCACCCCGGCCATGGCGGTGCTGTTCCTCGACCATATCGGCCCGGCCGCTCCGCCAAGGTTTCTCGTGCGGCTCGAGGAAAGCTACGAGCGCCTTCTTAACCGTCTCGGCGGCGCCTCCATGGCCTTGTTCGGCCTGTGCCTGGCCGCCCTGGCGATCACCGTTATCGCGCTGGCCTTGTTCAGGGTGCAGTTCCCGCCCAAATCCCACGGTGACTATCTGGTCGCCGAGATCGATGCGCCGGCCGCGACGTCTCTGGCGGTGATGCGCGACTATGGCGCGCGGATCAGCCAGGGCCTGCTCGCCCTGCCGGGCGTCGCCACCGTGGCTCAAGAGATCGGCCGCGCCGATGGCGGCGACGACGCCTTCGGACCTCAGCACGCCCGGTTCGACATCGGCATGAAGCCCACCCTGTCTACCGGCGCGCGCGAGGAGATCGAGCGCGACACTCGCGCCTTGCTGCAAGGCTATCCGGGCCTCGCGCCCAGCGTTCATGCGAACCTGGCGGCCGCGGTCCCGGGACGCGGCCGCGCCGGCGCGGTGCGGGTGCGGGTGTTCGGCAACGATCTCGACGCCGTGGACAGCACCGCCAACCAGGTCGCGGCGGTGGTCGCCGCCACGCCCGGCGCCCGTAATGTAACCCCGGCCAATAGTTCGGCCGCGCCCGTGATGCGGGTGGATCTGAACTTCCAGCGCCTGGCCATCTACGGCCTCTCCGCCGCTGACGTCCTCGATATCGTACAGACGGCGTTCGAAGGTCGCAAAGCCGCCCAGGTCTATGAGGATGGCCGCGCCGTCGATATCGCGGTGACCGCCCAGGCCGATCTGCGCACCGATCCTGAAGGCGTGGGCGAGCTTTTGCTGCGCTCCAGCTCCGGCGTATCCGCCCCGCTCAGAAGCGTCGCCAACATCTATCTCACCGACGGCCGCTCGGTGATCGAGCACGAAGGCGGCCAGCGCAGCGCTATTGTCACGGTCGACTCTTCCGGCGACGCCGGCGCCTTCGCCCAACGCCTGCGCCAACGGATCGACGCCGGCGTCTCGCGCCCGCCCGGCGTCTACGTCGAGGTGCTGGCGCCGGAAGGCGCCGCGGCCGGCGGCCTGATCGTCGCCGGCGTGCTGTCGGCGTTGGCCGTCTTCGCCCTGCTGCTGATCGCGGTGGGAGATGTGCGGGCGGCGCTGATCGTGCTCGTCTCGACCTTGTTCGCCTTCATCGGCGCGGCGGCCGTGGTGGCGATCATGGGCGGCGTGCTTTCCCTTGGCGCCTTCATGGGCTTCGTCGCCTTGCTTGGTCTGTCCGCCCGCAACGGCATCCTGCTGATCTCTCGCGCCGACACCCTGGCGGCCGAGGGCCAGCCCTGGGAGCCGGCCACCGTCTGGCGAGCGGCGCGGGAGCGCTTGTCCGCCATTCTGATCACCGCGCTGCTGGTGGCCCTGGCCCTCGCCCCCTTCGCCGTCCGCGCCGGCGCCCCGGCCACGAGATTATCGGCCCGATGGTGCTGGTCATCCTCGGCGGACTACTGACGGCCACGCCGATGGCGCTCTTTGTCACCCCGCTCCTGGTGGTTCGCGCCCGCCGATAGAGATCAATTCGTCCGCGATGGCCGGGGGATATCGGTCCTGTTCCACCACCCGCCCCCTAAAGCCTGGAAGAGCGCCGCCGTATCGGCCAGCCGCGCGGCGCGGGCCTGGGCCAAGGCGCCGGCGGCGGTCTGATCGGCCTGTTCGGCGTTGAGCATGGGGATGGCGCCGACCTGGCCCAGGGCGAGTTGGTGGCGGCTGAGCGCGAGGCTCTTCGCGGTGGCCTCCCTGGATTCGGCGGCGGCCTTGAGCGCCCGGGCGTCCTGATCCAGCGCCTGCAGGGTGTCCGCCACATTCTGGAACGCCGCCAGCACCGTGCTGCGGTATTGCGCCTTGGACTGATCAAAGCTTGCCTCGGCCGCGCGCTGTTTGTGTCGCAACGCGCCCCCATCGAAGATCGGCTGTGCAAGGTTCGCGCCCAGGGTCCAGAATTCCGCTTCAGGGCTGAACATGCCGCCCCAGGTGAGCGCCTCGGTCCCGGCCGTGGCCGCCAGAGTTAAGCTCGGCAAGCGCGCGGCGATGGCCACCCCAACCTGGGCGCTGGCGACATGCAGATTGGCCTCGGCGGCTTTCACGTCCGGTCGCTGGTCCACCAGCTTGGAGGGGAGGCTGGTGGGAAGATCCGGCGGCAGGCGCAGGGAAGCCAGGGTGACGCCGTCGGCCGGCGATTGGCTTGGGAGCCGCCCGGTGAGATCGGCGATCAGATCGCGCTGCTGGCCAAGCTGCTTTTGCAGGGGCGGCAGGGCCTGGGCGGCCTGGGCGAGCGTGGCCTCTTGCGCCGCGACATCGGCGGTGGAGATTTCGCCAAGCGCCTGCTGGCGGCGCATAAGCTTGAGGATGGCCGTGTCTGAATCTATCGAGCCCTGCGCCGCTTCGATCTGATCGCGCAGCGAGGCTTCCTGGATCACGGCCGCCACCAGGTTTGAAGTCAGGGTCAGATAGGTCGCCTCGGTGGTGAAGCGCTGAGCCTGCGCCTGGGCCTGGACGCTCTCGGCCTGGCGCTGCAGGCCGCCGAACACGTCGGGCGTATAGGAGAGGCTGAGTTGGGGTGTGTGCAGCGTATAAATGTAGTTGTTTGAGTTCAGTGGCGGCGACAGGGTCCGCGACACCTTCTGGTCCAGCAGATCATAGCCGGCGCTCGCTGTTGGCCACATCGAGGCCTTTTGCGCCCGCCAGGTCTCGTTCGCGGCCCGCAGCGCCGCCTGTTGCGCCGCCACGTCCGGATTGTTCCTGAGGGCTTCGTCCATCAGGGCGTTCAGCGCCGGCGAGCCGAACAGGGTCCACCATTGGCCGGGCACATCCCCGCCGGCGACGAAGCGCTGGGCCTCACCGCCGGGCGTGGGCGAGGACACTGTCGCGGCGGGGAGGGGGTCGGGCGTATAGCCGGAAACGACCGGCGCCGCCGGCTTCTGGAAATTCGGTCCCATCATGCAGCCGCCCATGGCCGCCAGTACGGTGATGCCGGCGGCCCCCAGGCTCTTGCGGTATCGGCGGTTGGTCAGGCTGGACGCTCCGGCATCGCCCCCGCGCCGCGCGGGATTCGATGGCAATCTAGCAAGAACCCCGCCTGTCCGGATAGCAAAACGGCCCGGAGCGAAATCGCCCCGGGCCGTTCCGAATCAAGCTGATGAGGCTGCGGCCTTCAGGCCGCCTCATCAGAACAGGTAGTTCACGCCCAGACGGAAGACGTTGACGTTGCCGGCGTTGCCGGCGGTATGGAACGTCACGTTGCTGAAGTCGCCGGTGCAGACGGTGCCGCCGGTGACGGTGTCGACGCAGTGATTGGGCGCCGAAACATTGCCGGTGTTCATGAACAGATCCTCGGCCTTGACCGACCATTTCGGCGTCAGCTTGTATTCAACACCGCCGCCCAGGACCCAACCGGTCCGGGTGCCGCTGCCGCCGCCGCTGTAGATCGCGGTCGGGGCGGAAGCGCCGGTGGGGGTATAGCTGACCGTTGCGTTGCCGTTCGAGCCGGCGAAAACGCCGCCGCCGGTGAAATAGACCAGGGCCTTGTCGAAGGTGTAGCCGATGCGGGCGCGGATGGTGCCGATCGCGCCGGGCGTATGATCGCCATAGGCGGTGTAGGTGCCGGCGGGAATGTCGGCGTTGCCGGCGGTGGTGCGCGAATAGTGGCCGCTGGTGGTGGTGGCGCCATCGACGTCGCCTTCGAGGCCGACGACCCAGCTATTGATCTGATAGTTGTAGCCGATCTGAACGCCGCCCGTGAACGAGGCGTTGTTGGGGCAGTTGCTGCCGGAGTAGCTGGCGCCTCCGGCCGGAGACGTCGCGTTGAAGTTGGCGCAGCTGGTGCCCCAGGCGCCGCCCAGGTTCACGCCGGCGTAGACGCCGGTCCAGGACGTGGCGTCGTCCTGAGCCGCCGCCGATCCGGCGATCGCGGCCATGGCCAGAAGTGAGGCCGAAAGCATTTTGTAGTTCATTCGGAAGAAGTCCTTTTCGGTGAGCATGAAACCCGGGCTGATGAAGAGGCCGCGGTTCGGCGTTGTTCCTGACAGGCGGCCTCGATCGACTCATTGATCGATATCAAAGCTCGCCGTTCCCTTTCGCGCCGCGCGCCGACTCTTGATGGTGCGGAAAGCGACGGGCGCGGCGTGTAGCGAAGGCAAGTGGCCGTGGCAAGGCTGGCGCGCGCCCAAAATGCGACCGTCCGCGCCAGCGCCCCCTTTACCAGCTTGGGTGCGGCGCCCGTGCGCCACGCCCTTGTTGACGAGTTGTCATCGTTGGGGATCGCAACCTCGCCGCGCCGCTGGCGCGAAAGCCGCCTGACAAGAGCGGCCAAATCCCTCTAAGGCGGGCCGTCGAGTCTGGAGAATCGCGATGACCCTCGTCCAAGCCATCGTCCTGGCCATCGTCCAGGGAATAACCGAGCTCTTTCCCATTTCGAGCCTAGGGCATGCGGTGATCCTGCCGGCCCTGTTGGGCTGGAATATCGACGAGAACGCCGAAGGCTTCCTGCCCTTTCTGGCTGTGATGCACTTGGGCACCGCGATCGCCCTTCTGCTCTACTTCTGGCGCGACTGGCTGAGTTTCGGCCTTTCGGTGCTGCGCTTTGGCGATCCGCGCGGGGCGACCGATCGCCGGCTCTTTCTGCGGGTGATCGTGGCCACCATCCCGGCGGTTATCATCGGCTTCCTGTTCGAGAAGGCCTTGCGGCGAGGCTTCGGCGCCCCGACGCTCGCCGCCGCCTTTCTGATCGTCAACGGCGCCATGCTCTTTGTCGCCGAACGGCTTAAGCGCCGAGCGACCAAGCCTCTCTCCAGCCTCGGCTGGATCGACGCTGTCATAATCGGCGTCTGGCAATGCCTGGCGTTGATCCCCGGCCTTTCGCGCTCAGGCGCCACCATGGCCGGCGGCTATATCGCCGGACTCGACCATGAGGACGCCGCCCGCTTCTCCTTCCTCACCGCGACGCCGATCATTCTGGGCGCCGTGGCCTTGGAGGCGCCCAAGCTGATCCATCACCCCGGCGCCTTCGGCCAGACCGCGCTCCTCGCGGGCGCCGTGGCCGGCGTGACGGCCCTGATTAGCGTCTGGGCCCTGATGCGCTGGTTCAAGGTTCACGAAGTGCGCGGCTTCGATCCCTTCGCCATCTACTGCGTTCTGGCGGGCGCTGGCGCGCTGGCGTGGCTCTGGCTGGAGTAGCGGGACGCCTAAAATTGCGCGTGCAGCCTGGCCGCGAAGATGGAGACCGGCCCTCGGTCGCGGTTGTAGGCGGGGTTGTTCACGAACTGATAGTCGATCGCGAAGTGGGCGAAACGCCCCAGCGACAGGTCGTAGTAGGTCTCCAGGATGTCTTCGCTTCCCGGATGTGGAAGCTGGCCATCGCCCACCAGTATACCGAGGCCGCCGGCGGCGAGATAGCTCTGGTGGATCGGCGAGATGGCGTTGACCACCCCGGCGAACGCCAAGGTGTCATTCGGCCGGCCCCAGCGCTTGCCGCTCAGCGAGAGCCCCATCGAAAGCGTGCGGTCGATATCGGTGAACTCATAGGGTTCGACATTGGGGTTGGCCACGCCTCCCCGGGCGAAGAGGCCGAGATCACCGCCTAGCTGTTGCTGGAGGTTGATGCTGAGGCCTCCACGCCCGCGATACTGGCGCACGGCGGCGGTGCTCGGCGCCCCACCCTCGGATTGGGCCAGCGCCAGGGCGTCGGCATAGGTCCCCATGTTCCCCCGGCTGAGATAGCCGGTGATCTTCAGAGACCCGTCGCGCCCGGCGATGGTGAAGCGCCGCTCCAATTCGCCGATGAGCTGGAACTGGCCGAAATTGGCATCCAGGGTCTCGCTGTTGGGAATGATGGAAAGATCGAAGACCCCGCCGCGTAGGGTCCAGCCGCCCTGATACCATTCCACCGCCGCGCCCACGGTGTAGCCCCAGGCGTCAGCGGCGTAGTCGAAGGTTCCCGCGTCGATGAGCGCCCAGTTGAGAAAATCGTGCTTCGGATCGTGGGCGTAGGCGTTGGTGTCGAAGATGTCGGTGACGGCGTATTTGCCGATCGTGATCACCAGCCGGTCGCCGCTCTGGTCCATGCCGAGCTGGTTGATGTCGGGCTCGACCTTGGCCTTGGCGCCGCCGAGGCCGATGGTCTGGCGCAGGAACAGGCGCTGGAGCCGGAAATACGGAGCCGAGGCCCCGACCTTGTAGGCCTCGCCGCTGGGGAAGCCGGCCACGCCCAGGGTGTCGCCGAGGCCAAAGCCCTGATCGACCTCCGGATCGGCCCAGATCTCGGCCCCGCGCCATGGCCGGAACCCGAGGAAGAGGGTCATGTCGAAGGTCTCGCGCCCCTCCGCCTTGCCCGGCAGGCTGTTGGCGCCGGCGTAGGGCGAGGTGAAGGCGGCGTTTGCCTGGTCCACCAGCGTCGCCTGGCCATGGAGTGCGAATGACTGCTGTCCCGCGTCGGCGCCTGTTGGCGCATCGCTCGCAAATGCGGCGGCGGGGACGGCGAACGCCAGAAGAGCCGTCCAGACCCAGGCGTCCATGCCGTCCTCCCCGCGCGACGATGAATGAAGAGCCCCACGGGCGTGACGTGGCGTCTAATATACTATAGGGGGGTATATAATCAACCGTGGAGACGCCAAAAATTGGGCCATCTGGAGAACGAGAAGACCAAGCTGCTCAATCGGCTCCGGCGCATTCGCGGCCAGGTCGAGGCGATCGAGCGCGCGGTCGAGGCCGACAAGGAGTGCGCCCGCGTGCTGCAGCAGGCCACCTCGGCCCGCGGGGCCATGGACGGCTTCATCGCCGAGGTGATCGAGGATCATATCCGAGAGCACATGATCGACCCGGCCGCCAGTCGCGACGACCCTCGCGCCATGGCCGCCGAGGAACTGGTCGGGATCATTCACGCCTATCTCAAATAGGGACGGCGCGACAATCGGCTTCGCCGGGACCGCGGCTTTCGCCGCTCGCCGAACGGGTTCACAAAGGGATCGAACGGTGAGTCCGGGCGTTGCGCCTCTGGCGTGGGATAGCCCTGAGCCAAGATGATCGACGACACCATGTCAGACGCCGCGCTTTCCGACGAAAAACCGCCAACGGGTGTGAAGCTCCTACAGGTTCTGGGTCCGGGCCTGATCACCGGCGCCTCCGACGACGATCCCAGCGGCATCGCCACCTATTCCCAGGCCGGCGCGCAGTTCGGCTTCGACCTGGGCTGGACCCTGCTGTTCAGCTGGCCGCTGATGTGCGCGATCCAGGAGATCAGCGCCCGGATCGGCCGCGTCACCGGCCGCGGCATCGCCGGCAATCTCAAGCATCACTATCCTGGCGTCGTTGTCGCCTCACTTGTCTCGCCTGCTGGTGGTCGGCCAACGTGATCAACCTGGGCGCCGATCTTGGCGCCATGGCCGCGGCCCTGAAGCTGGTGATCGGCGGTCCGCAGCTCGTCTATGTCGCCCTGTTCGGCGCCGTGTACCCTGCTGCTGGAGGTCTTCGTCCGCTACGCCCGCTACGTCTCGGTGCTCAAGTGGCTGACCCTGTCGCTGTTCGCCTATGTCGGCGTCGCCTTCGTGGTGCACGTGCCCTGGGCCACGGTCGGCTACCACCTGGTCGTGCCGCGACATCTCGTCTGACGCCCGGCTATCTGACCGTGGTCGTGGCCATCCTGGGCACCACCATCAGCCCCTACCTCTTCTTCTGGCAGGCCGAGGAGGAGGTCGAGGAGGTCAAGGAACGGCCCGGCGCCAAGCCGCTGGAGCGCGCGCCGGAACAGGCGCGAGGCGGAGTTCCGCCGCATCCGCCTCGACACCTATATCGGCATGGGCTTCTCCAACGCCGTGGCCCTGTTCATCATCATCACCACCGCCGCGACCCTGCACGCCCACGGCGTGACCGATATCCAGACCTCGTCCCAGGCCGCGCTGGCGCTCAAGCCGATCGCCGGGCCGTTCGTGTTCGTCGTCTTCGCCCTCGGCATCGTCGGCACCGGCCTGCTGGCCGTGCCGGTGCTGGCCGGCTCCGCCGCCTACGCCGTGGGCGAGGCCTTCGGCTGGCATGTGGGGCTGGCGCGCAAGCTCAAACGCGCCAAGGCGTTCTACGGCGTCCTCGCGGTCGCCATGCTGGTGGGCGCGCTCCTCAACTTCGTCCACATCGACCCGATCAAGGCCCTGTTCTGGAGCGCGGTGATCAACGGCGTGGTGGCCGTGCCGATGATGGCGCTGATGATGCATCTGGCCAGCCACAAGGCGGCCATGGGCGATTTCAAGCTGCACGCCGGCCTGAAGATCATGGGCTGGGTCGCCACCGCTGGCCATGGCCGCGGCCGCCGTCGGCATGTTCGCCACCATGGGCGCCTCATAGCGCCATATTGGCGGCGTGGCGGCTGGGGAGCTACAGTGCACGGATGGATACGCGTGAGCCGCTTCTGAAACCGGTGGCCATCGAGGCCCTTCGCCCGACCCAGATCACTCTGGGCTTTCGCGAGGTCGATCAGAAGCGGAAGCAGTGGCGCGACGAGAGCGCCAAGCAGGGAGACGCCTATCTCGGCCGTCACATGATTCCCTCGGTGCTTGGACCGAAGGGGCGCCACTACATCATCGACAATCACCATCTGGCCCGCGCTCTGCATGAGGAGGGCGTCGAGGCCGTGCTGGTCACGGTCGCGGCCGATCTTTCAACCCTCTCCAAGGCCTCGTTCTGGACCTATCTGGATAATCGCGCCTGGTGCCATCCCTACGACGCCGAGGGCAGGCGCGTGGATTTCGACGAGATCCCCACCTCGATCGGCAAGCTCAAGAACGATCCCTACCGCAGCCTGGCCGGAGACCTTCGCCACGCTGGCGGCTTCGCCAAGGACACCACGCCCTACAGCGAGTTCCTGTGGGCCGATTTCCTGCGCCGGCGTATCAAGCTCAAAGCCGTCGACAAGGATTTCCGCGCCGCTCTGCGTCGCGCCGTGGCGCTCGCCAAGACCATGGACGCCAATTATCTCCCGGGCTGGTGCGGCCCCGATCCGATCGATTGATCGCAGAGCCGGCCGGCGACTACAGCGCCATCGCCATCCACACTGTCCTCTTCGACGCCCGATCCGGCGCCAGCTCCATCCAGCCTTGGGCGCGATAGAACTCGATGGCGCGGGTGTTGCCCGCATTGGCCCCCAGATGGACGCCGCTAGCGCCAAGGCCTCGAACCGTCTCCAGCCACTGCTTCATCATCCGCTTGCCCACGCCTTGGCCCTGAATTCTGGGGAGAAGATTGATGTGGAGGTGCGAGGGATAGGGGCCCGTGATTCCCTCGGGCGACGGCCGAGGATGGTGGATCTGATAGGCGCGAAGCTGATCGGCGGTCCAGTCCTCAAATGGGATGGCGGCCGGATCGTCGTGATAGGGCCGAAGCGACGGCCACCAGCGTTGTTCGAGCAGGGCCTCGAAAGCCGGCGTATCCACGGCCCCGACGATATAGCCGGCCACCCCGCGCTCGTCCTCGGCCACGAAGGCGCACTCCGGGCTGAGCAGGAGGTAGGGGGCGGCATAGATGTGGCCCACCATCTTCTCGTCGCGATACAGGTGGCTGGCGTCCGCGCCGCTCGCAGCCGTGGCCAGGGCGATATGGTAGAGATCATCGATGTCTGGCGGCCCGGCGGGGCGAATCTCGGTCATGGGCGCCGCCATCTTGGAGGGTTTTGCGCGTGATGACAAAAACCACTCTGACGACCGACCTGGCCGAGCGCCTTGCCGCCATCGCTCTTGGTCATGTGGCGCGAGAATATCCTAACGTTCTGATTCAGGTGCTGAACGGCCCTGGCGAGATCGCCGAGCCGCGCGCGCTGCACCCGATCTTCTTCGGCAGCTTCGACTGGCATAGCTGCGTGCACGGCCACTGGCTCCTGGCGCGGCTTCTACGGCGTTTTCCGGGCTTATCCCAGGCAGGCGCGATCCGGGCGCATTTCGAGGCGAGTTTCACGCCCGACAACGTCGCCGTCGAGTTAGCCTATCTGGATCGCCCGGGCGCCGGCGGCTTCGAACGGCCCTATGGTTGGGCGTGGCTGCTGGCGCTGGCCGCCGAGCTGAGGATCGGGGAGGGGTCGGCCCGCGCTTGGGACGCGAACCTGCGTCCTCTTGCCGAGGCCTTCGCCGCCCGGTTTCGCGCCTTTCTGCCCAAGGCTGACTATCCGGTGCGCGCCGGCGTTCATTCCAATACCGCCTTCGCTCTGGCGTTGGCCCGGGACTACGCGCTGGTCGCCGAAGACCGGGCGCTTGAGCGCCTGATCCGGGCCAAGGCGGAGGCCTGGTACGGCGCCGACGCCGACTGTCAGGCCTGGGAGCCGTCGGGCGACGACTTTCTTTCGCCGGCGCTGATGGAAGCCGAGCTCATGCGTCGCCTGCTTGATCCGGCGGCCTTCCGCGCCTGGTTCGCAAGCTTTCTGCCGCGCGCCGCTGAAGGATCCCCCGCCACACTCTTCGCCCCGGCGCGGGTGAGCGACCGCGCGGACGGCAAGATCGCCCACCTCGACGGGCTCAATCTCAGCCGCGCCTGGTGCTGGCGGGGGATCGCTTCGGCGCTCGATCCCGCCGACCCGATGCGCGCCGTCGCTCTCGAGGCCGCCGAGGCGCATCTCGCCGCCAGCCTGCCGCATGTGGCCGGGTGACTATATGGGCGAACACTGGCTGGGGAGCTTCGCGCTTGCTGGCCCTGGAGGCCGGTCTAGGCGTCCTTGAACCCCACGCTGGCGTGGCTGCCGTCGCAGAACGGCTTGTTGTTCGACGCTCCGCAGCGGCACAGGGTGACGCGGTTGCGCACCTCCCAGGCGGTCCCATCGGTGTCGGCGATGGCGATGCCGCCCCGCACCCACAGCGGACCCGCGCAATTCTGCTGAGGATCCTCCACCAGGGCGATGGAGGGTGGAAGCTCCGGTTCGACCGCCTCGCCCGTTTCGCGGTCCAGCGCCACCAACCGCCCGGATGGGCACTGGCCCACCTGGTCGATGAAGGCGGCCCGTTCCGTCGGCGTCCGCGCCTCGGCCACCGTGTTCCAAACCTTGCCGGCGCGGTCGCAGAAGCGGCCGTAGGCGCACAGCGCCTCGGCGTCGGCCAGGACGAGCGCCGGGCCTTCCAGCACGCCGGCCTGTTCGAGGTAGGGCGCCCGGCTCGCGGTTTCGGTTCCGTCGAAGCCGATCTCGGCATGGCTCCCGTCGCAAAAGGGCTTGGTCTTCGAGGCGCCGCAACGGCACAGGAAATAGGCGGCGCCGGGCGGGCTGGGCGCGATATCCTCCACCCAGGCCACGGATTCGCCGGCTTCGTCCACGCCGATGGTCTCGCGGATCAGGGGCACGCCGCCGGAAACCCGATAGGGTCCGTCCTTGCCGATGGTGACCTTCATGCCGCGCGCCGCTAGAGACTGCGCCATCGCTTGAACTCCCTGACCAAACCGCTTCCCCGACATCGCCACTATGATCACGAGCCACTGCCTATGAGAAGCCTCTGGGATGAAGCCGCCGCCCGACGCCGCGGTCGAGCGCTACGGCGAGGCGGGCGTCTCGCGAGGATCTGGCGCTGCGCACCTACAGCGCCCGGCTACTCGGCGCCGATCCGGCCCTGGTGCTGCACGGCGGCGGCAACACCTCGGTCAAGACCACCGAGCAGGACCTGTTCGGCGAGCCGGTGGAGGTGCTGAGGGTCAAAGGCAGCGGCTGGGATCTGGCCACCATCGAACCGCCCGGCCATCCGGCTGTGCGCATCGCTCCGCT
The DNA here is from genome assembly GCA_963817995.1 of uncultured Alphaproteobacteria bacterium. Taxonomy (GTDB): domain Bacteria; phylum Pseudomonadota; class Alphaproteobacteria; order Caulobacterales; family Caulobacteraceae; genus Acaudatibacter. Next base: position 259,497 of record CAWFQJ010000003.1, on the reverse strand, counting down.
TCTGCGTTTGCGCGCGCTGGAGAAGCTTTCCGATGAGGACATGGTCAACGCTCAGCGGCAGAATCTCTTGGATACGGCCGCGCCCAATCCGTCGGTGGAGACGCTTCTGCACGCCTTCATCCCCGAAAAGTTCATCGACCACACCCACGCCGTGGCGTTGCTGGCGCTGGCCGATCAGCCCGATGCGGCGCGGGTCATCGAGGCGGTTTATGGCGCCCGCGTCGCCTGTGTTCCTTATGTCATGCCCGGTTTCGAGCTGGCAAAGCAGGCGGCCCTGGCCTTCGAGTCGCGGCCCGATCTCGAGGGCCTCGTGTTGATCAACCATGGCCTGTTCTCGTTCGGGGCGACGGCGCGCGAGAGCTACGAGCGGATGATCGCCCTGGTCAGCCTGGCGGAGGATTTCATCGCCCGCCGGCCCGCGATCCGCGTGGCTGCGCCGCCCAAAACAGCGCCGGCGACACAGGTGCTGCCGGAGCTGCGCGGCGTGCTCGGCCGGGCGGCCGGGAAGGGCGCGGCCCACTGGATCCTCGACCTTCGCGCGACGCCCGAGACGCTCACCGTGGCCAGCGACGCACACCTCGCCGATTGGGCGGAACGGGGGGTGGCCACGCCCGATCATGTGATCCGCACCAAGCGCCATCCGCTGGTGCTGCCCGCGCCGGAGGCGCACCTGGCCGCCTGGCGCGAGGCGGCCGAGGCCACGCTGTCGGCCTACATCAGTGACTACCAGGCCTATTTCGCCCGAAACGCCGCCGCGCGCCACCCAGCCCAAGACCATGCTCGATCCCTTGCCAAGGGTCATCGCCATCCCTGGCCTCGGCCTGATCGGCGCCGGACGTACGGCGACGGAGGCGGCCGTCGCCGCCGATCTGGCGGAATCCTGGGCGACGACCTTGCTGGCGGCCGAGGCCATCGGCCGGTTCGATCCCATCGGCGAGGCCGACACCTTCGACATGGAATACTGGTCTCTGGAGCAGGCCAAGCTCGGCAAGGCCGCGCGCCGACGCCTGGAGGGCCGGGTGGTGGTGGTCACCGGCGCCGCGGGCGCCATCGGCGCCGCCACGGCCAGGGCCTTCGCCGCCGAGGGCGCCGAGGTCGCGCTGCTCGACCGCGATGGCGACGGCGCCAAGGCCGCCGCCGCGGCTATCGGCAAATGGGCTCTCTGCCTGGTTTGCGATGTCACCGACCCGATTGATGTGGAGCGCGCATTCGCGGCGGTCAGCGCCAGGTTCGGCGGGGTCGATATCGTCGTCTCCAACGCCGGGGTGGCGATCACCGGCATGATGGCCCAGATCAGCGACGAGGCCCTGCGCGCCAGCTTCGAACTTAATTTCCATGCCCACCAGAGCGTGGCCCGCGCGGCGTTGAAACGCTTCACCGCCCAGCGGCTCGGCGGCGTGCTGCTGTTCAATGTCTCGAAACAGGCGGTCAATCCGGGGCCGGACTTCGGGGCCTATGGAACCTCCAAGGCGGCTCTGCTCGCCCTGGTCCGCCAATACGCGCTGGAGCACGGCGCCGAAGGCGTGCGAGTCAACGCCCTCAATCCCGACCGCATCCGCTCCGGCCTGCTCACCGACGAGATGATTGCCTCGCGCGCCGCCTCGCGGGGCCTGGACGAAGCCGACTATATGGCGGGAAATCTGCTGCGCGCGGAGGTTACCGCCGAGGATGTCGCCCAAGCTTTCGTGTTCGCGGCCTTGATGGAAAAGACCACCGGCGCCGTCATCACGGTGGACGGCGGGAATGTTGCGGCGATGATGCGCTGAGCCGCCGTGTCAGGCTTTCGGGCAACCCTCGAAGGCGCCGACCATGGCCACGGTCACGGTGGCGAGATTGAGCGGCATCAGCGGAGCCATGGAGCCGGCGCCCTGGCCGGTGAAGAGGTCGATGCGGCCCTGATGGATCGCGCCGCCGACGTCGGAGGCGTACCAATAGCCGTCATGTATGCGGCCGTCAGGCATGCGAAGGCCCACGGTTTCCTTGATGAAAAGCAGGCTATGACGCGGCACCTTGACCCCATCCACCGCCGCCGTGCGCATCGGCACCACCTTGCAGCCTAGCGAGTCCCGATCGGTGATCCCATGCCCGCCGCCGTGATAGAGGGTGGCTTTCAACCCGAATGTGGCCAGGATCGGCTTCACCTTGGCCGCCATGTTTGTGATCAGATCTCCGATCGGATCGGTGGTCTCGGCGGCGTTAACGGTCATGGGCAAGGCGATCGCGATCGACGCGAGGCCGGCTAGCAAGATTTTCAAAGTACGTCCCCGGCGGCGGCCTTGCGGCCAGCTTCGATGTCAGCCTAGGCGCCCCCGCCAAGTGACGCAACCCAATTTCGACCCGGTTGGGGGTTCCGGGGCCAGTCGGCTGAGTCAGCGCGTCAACAGCGCCAGTGGAAGTTATAGTTGCCGATACCGAATCTGGGCCTCGCCGCTCAAGATTTGCGAAATATACACGCCAGCACGAAAGCTGATCTGGCCGCGACTCTGGCGCACGTCAAATTTCCTGTGGAAATCTCTAGCGGTCGGCCTGTAGGCGCCGGGCGCCGCCTATTGCGGCAGGCCCCGGCTTGGCCCATGAGGTCGCGGCGCCATGAGACTCACCCGCTCCTTCTCGCCGTTCTCGCTGGGACTGATCGCCGCCGCCGCCGTCGCGGGCCACGCCCTGGCCTGGGGCGCCACCGGCCACCGGATCATCGGCCGGCTGGGGCTTGACAGCCTGCCGGATGACACCCCCGCCTTCCTGCGCACGCCGGCCGCCATCGAGACGGGCGGCGAACTGGCGCGGGAGCCTGATCGCTGGAAGGATTCCGGCCGCATCCACGACAACGAACGCGACCCGGCCCATTTCCTCGATCTGGGCGATGATGGGCATGTGCTGGGCGGCCCCACTCTGGCCGATATGCCGCCGACCCGCGAAGCCTTCGACGCCGCCCTGCGCGCGGCTGGAGCCGATAGCTGGAAGGCCGGCTATCTGCCCTATGCCATCATCGATGCCTGGCAGGAGCTGGCCAAGGATTTCGCCTATTGGCGCGCGGATACGGCGGCGGCGAAGCTCGTGGCTGATGCGGCCCATCGGGCCTGGTTCGCCGCTGACGCCCGCGAACGCGAGGCGCTCATCCTGCGCGACTACGGAACCTTGGCCCACTATGTCGGCGATGGCAGCCAGCCGATGCATGTGAGCGAACATTTCAATGGCTGGGGCGCTTATCCCAACCCTGAGGGCTTTACCGAGGGTCGGGTGCACGCCGCCTTCGAGGGCGCCTTCGTGCGGTCGTTCGTCAGCCAGGACGCCGTTCGGGCGGCGATGAGCCCCTACGCCGCCGCCGAAGGCCCGATCGAGGCGCGCACGACCGCCTATCTGCTGGCGACCAACGCCACGATCACCACCTACTTTCGGCTCCAGAAGGCCGGCGCCTTCGCGGGCGGCGACAAGCGTGGCCGCGCCTTCGCCGCTGCGCGCCTGGCCGCTGGCGCGGATGAACTGCGGGACGATGTCGAGGATGCTTGGCGTTCCAGCGCCAACGGCGAGGTGGGCTGGCCGGCGCTCAAGGTCGCCGACATCCTCGCCGGCAAGGTCGATCCTTTCGACTCCCTGTATGGTGAGGACTGATGACCGAAGCGCGCCTCATCGACGGCAAGGTCTATGCGGAGCGACTGCGCGAGCAGGTGGCCGCCGAGGTCGCCGCGCTGAAGGTCCGATCACGGCGTCCAGCCGGGGCTGGCGGTGGTGCTGGTGGGCGAAGATCCGGCCAGCCAGATCTATGTCCGCTCCAAAGGCGAGCAAAGCCGGGCGGCCGGCATGCATTCGGAGACGCATCTCTTGCCGTCTCAAACGTCCCAAGCCGAGGTCGAAACCCTGGTGCGCCGGCTGAACGCCGATCCGGCGATCCACGGCATCTTGGTCCAGCTGCCCCTGCCCGCCCATCTCGACACGCCGGCGGTGATCGCCGCCATCGATCCGGACAAGGATGTTGACGGCCTCACCGTGATCAACGCCGGACGCCTGGCGAGCGGCCTGCCGGGCCTCGCCCCCTGCACGCCGCTGGGCTGCATGATCCTGCTCAAGGAGACGGTGGGCGATCTCAAGGGGCTTGAGGCGGTGGTGGTCGGCCGCTCGGTGCTCGTCGGTCGGCCGGTGGCCCAGCTGCTGCTCGCCGCCGACTGCACCGTCACCATCGCCCATTCGCGCAGCCGCGACCTGCCGGCCATCTGCCGGCGGGCGGACATCCTGGTGGCCGCCGTGGGCCGTCCGGCCATGGTGCGTGGCGACTGGATCAAGCCCGGCGCGGCGGTGATCGACGTCGGCATCAACCGCGTTCCCTTCAGCGATCCGGTCAAGGCCGCGGAGGGCCGCACCAAGGTGGTGGGCGATGTCGCCTTCAAGGAGGCCCGCGCGGTCGCCGGCTGGATCACCCCCGCGCCAGGCGGCGTCGGCCCGATGACGGTCGCCTGCCTTCTGCGCAACACCCTGACCGCCGCCAGGCGCATCCACGGCCTGAGCGCCGGGGATTAGCCAGACGAGAAGGGCGCCTATGCGGCGCCCTTGGCGTCCACCCAGGTCACGAGCTTGCTCACCGTTTGCTGAACCGCGGCGTCATAGGCCGCGGCGATGGCGCCGCCGCGGTTCTCCGTGGCCGGCACCGCGGCAGAGAAGGTGCGCTCGGCGGCGAGCGTGCGCGCGCCCGGGACACTGAGCGCCGCGTAGAATTCCACCACGACCGTGGGGGGCGCCGTCGGGCCGTGGTCATAACGCGCCTCGAAGGTGCGGACGTCGATCTTCATCAGATACTCGGGACGCACCGCCTCGCCCCAGGAAACCAGCAGGGCTGGACCGGGGTCGACGTCGAAGGCCCGCACCACGGCGGCGTCGAACATCGCCGGCGCGGCGGTCACCCATCGGACGCCCTTGAGATAGGCCGCCTCATCGCCGGTGATCGCCAGGATGCGGTCCGTTGCGGCCGCGCGATCGAAGCTCGTCACTAGCCGCTGCACCGCGAACTTAGGCGCCGACGAAGCCACGGGCTGAGTGCTTGGCGTCGGTGCGCCGCCGAGGCGGTACAGCTGTGAGGGCGCCTCCTTGGGAAAGACCGAAATACAGCCGGCGAGGAGCGTTGCGGCCAGCAACGGCGCCAGGGAGCGGATGCGGATCATGGCTTCACCTCCATTTGCTTGGCGGGCGCCTTGCCGACGAGGCCGCGGGGGTTTGACTGGATCTCGCTGAGGATCTCATCCAGGTGATCGGTGGCCTTCTGCAGGCTGACAAGGGACGCCGTCACCTGTGGCAGGCCGGTGCGGGCGAAGTCCACCGTCGGATCCTGCAGCTTGGTCAGCATGGCGCGCACCTCCTTGATGGTCGCCTCAAGCTCGGTCGCCGTGCTGGAGAGCTTGGCCACCGCCTGTTTGCCCTGGCCGTTGATCAGGGCGTTGGTGGATTTGCCGACCTCGCGGAACTGCTCGGCGGCCTGATCGGCGGTCTGTAGGGTGCGCTGGGCGTCGGCGATGATCGACTTGCGCTCACGCAGCTCGGCCGTCACCGCCTCGACGTTGTCGAGCGTTCCGCTGACGCTCTTGATGTTCTTGTCACTCAGCACCTGATTGACGCGGTTCAGGGTCTCGATCGACTTTTCGACGATGGTGCTGCCGCCGGCCAGAAGGTCGGAGAAGGCGTCCTTCTTGCTCGACAATCGTGGAATCTGGCCCGGCGGCGCCGTGTCCTTGAGCAGAGGCTTGGAGGCCGTGCCGGCGGTGATCTGGATGTAGTTCACCCCGGTGATCCCCTGCGGCTCCAGGGTGGCGTAGGAATCCTGGCGGATCGGCACGTCGGAGGTCACCCGGATGCGGGCGATCACTTTCTGCGGATCGGCCGGATCCAGGAACACCTTGGTGACGTCGCCCACCTTGATGCCGTTGAAATGCACCTCGCCGCCTTGGGAGAGGCCGCGCACCGGGCCGTCGAAGATCACGTCATAGACGTCATAGGTCTTCGAAAAGCCCGAGCCCGCGAGCCAGACGACGAAGACCAGCAGCGCGATCACCAACAGCGCCGAGATCAGGCCCACCAGGGCGTAGTTGGCGTTGCGTTCCATCAGCTCTCGGCCCCCGTCTTGTCTCTCTGCGGCAGGTCGCCGGCTTCCGCCGCCGCGGCCGCCGCCCGCCCGCGCGCGCCGTGGAAATATCTCTTTATCCAGGGATGGTCGGACTTTTCCAGTTCACGCACCGGCGCCATCGCCACCACCTTCTTGTCCGCGATCACGGCCACCTCGGTCGGTGATCGCGTAGAGGCTGTCCAGATCGTGGGTGATCATGAACACCGTCAGGCGCAGGCTGTCGGAGAGGTCGCTGATCAATTCGTCGAACGCCGCCGCGCTGATCGGATCGAGCCCAGAAGTCGGCTCGTCCAGGAACAGCAGCTCCGGATCCAGGGCCAGAGCGCGCGCCAGACCCGCGCGCTTGATCATCCCGCCCGACAGTTCCGAGGGCTTCAGCGCCCCGGCGCCGGCCGGCAGCCCCGCCAGGGCGATCTTCAGATCGGCGAGATCGATCGATCTCTTCCTTCAGCATGTCGGTGTGCTCATACATCGGCGCGGCCACGTTCTCCTTGACCGTCAGGTTCGACCACAAGGCGCCTTGCTGGAAGAGGACCCCCCAGCGCCGCTCGATGGCCGTCCATTCCCGTCGTTTGGCGTATTTGATGTCCTGGCCAAAGATCTTCACCGACCCGCCTTCCGGGGCTTTCAGGCCGATGATGGTGTTGAGCAGCACCGACTTGCCAGTGCCTGAACCGCCGACGATGCCCACCACCTCGCCGCGCGGGATGGTGAGGTTGAGATCCTTGTGGATCACATGGTCGCCGAACTGCGACAGCAGATCCTTAACCTCGATGGGCGGGGCGTTCTGGTCGAGCTCGGCTTCCGGCTCCGGCGCCGGGCGCGAGTGAAAATGATGCTCAGCCGTCATATGTTGAGCTTCATGTAGATCAGGGCGAAGATCGCGTCGATCAGGATGGTCGCGAAGATGGCGTGAACCACGGCGGCGGTGACCCGCCGGCCCAGGGATTCCACATCGCCGCCCACCTCCAGGCCCTGGCGACAGCCGATGCCGGCGATCACCATGGCCATCACCGGCGCCTTGGACATGCCGATCCAGAACTGTTTGACCCCGACGTTGTCGACCAGGCGCTGAGAAGAAGGCCTCGGGCGAGAGGCCTAGAATGGTCACGGCGACCATGAGGCCGCCGACCAGGCCGGCGATCGTCGCCACGAAGGTGAGCAGGGGGATCGTCAGCAGCAGGGCCAGGAATCGCGGGAACACCAGGGCATCGAACGGATCGACGCCCATCACCTGCATGGCGTCGATCTCCTGGTTCATCTTCATCGAGCCGATCTCGGCGGCGAACGAAGAGGCCGAGCGGCCGGCCAGCAGAACGGCGGTGATGAGGATGTTGAACTCGCGCAGCACGGCGATGCCGATCAGCTCGACGGCGAATACCTGGGCCCCGAATTGCGAGAGCATATTGGCGCCCAGCAGGCCGACCACCGCGCCGATGAAGAAGGTGGTGGTGGCGACGATCGGCATGGCGTCGAGGCCGGCGCGCTCCATCAGCGAGAAGACCGGGGCCCAGCGGATGCGCCGTGGGTGGGCGCAGGCCCGCGCCACGGCGAACAGCAGGTGGCCGTTGAAGATCAGGGTGTCATAGATATTGATCCCCAGATCGACGACACCCCGGCCGATCCGGTCGAACAGCATATAGAACGAGCGCTTCTTATAGGTCGGTGTCGGTTCCTGGCCGATAGCCTGGCGGACCAGCTCAAACAGTCGCTCGGTGGCCGGCGGCGCGATGATCTTGCCCGGCCGCGCGCTCTGTTCGGCGGCGCGAATGACGCCCCACACGCCGCTGGTGTCACAGCGGCCGACGCCGGAAAGGTCGATATTGACGCCGTCGGCGCCTTTCAGCGCTTCGCCCAGACGCTCGTTGGCCCAGCCCATGTCCACGGCCGTCCAGTCGCCGGTCAGCACGGCGGTCTTGCCGGCCTCGGTGGTCTCCAGACGAAAGTCGGCGGGATGTTCCATGGGCCGGTGTTACTTCGCCAAAAGGCCCCTGTCACCGACCCCCACCTGAGTCTGGCTTCTGGTGCTTATCCTAACAGGGCTTTTCAAAACGGCCACATGGCTGAAATACGCGACAAAATCGCGCGCGGGCCGGGGGCGCCTCAATTATCGCCCCGGCGTGGCGCGGGTGCGTGCGCGATGCGCAGCAGATTGGCCGCGCCCGGCGCACCCAGGGGCGGGCCGGCGATGATCAGCACACGGGCGCCGGGAGCGGCCAGGCCCAGCCGTCCGGCCATGGCCGCCGCCGCATCGGTCATGGCCTCGATGCCGCGCGGCTGGGCGGCGGTTCGCGGTTCGACCCCCCATAGCAGACACAGGCGCCGCGCCACTGCCTCGCTGGGGGCGAGGGCGAGGATGGGATGGCCCGGCCGCTCCCTGGCCAGGCGCCGCGCGGTCGCGCCGGTGGTGGTGTAGGCCACCAGGCAGGCGGTGGAGCGGGCCTCCGCCGCGCGGGTGGCGGCCGATATCAGGGCATCGACATCCTCGTCGGCGTCCTCGCCGCGTTCGGCGCGCATCAGGCTCGGCCACATCGGATCGGCCTCGACCTTGGCGATGATGGCGTCCATCATCGCCACCGCCTCCCTGGGCCAGGCGCCGGCCGCCGATTCTCCGGAGAGCATCAAGGCGTCGACGCCCTCATAGACCCCGTTGGCGACGTCCGAGGCCTCGGCGCGGGTGGGGGAGGGGTTCACCGTCATCGAATTCGAGCATCTGGGTGGCGATGATCACCGGCGTTCCGCGGCGCCGGGCCGCCCGCACGATCGTCTTTTGCGCGACCGGCACGTCCTCGGGCGCGAGCTCCACGCCCAGATCGCCCCTGGCCACCATCAGGCCGTCGCTGACATCGAGGATCGCCTCCAGATCGCGCAGCGCCGCCGGCTTTTCGATTTTGGCCAGGATCGCGGCGCGGCCGTTCACCAGCCGGCGCAGATCGGCCATGTCGGCCGCCTTCTGGACAAAGGAGAGCGCCACCCAGTCCACCCCCGCGCGCAGGGCGAACTCCAGATCGGTCCGATCCTTGGGAGTGAGGGCCGAGACCGGGATGTCGGCGCCCGGGACGGCCAGGCCTTTTCGATCCGAAAGCGCCTCGCCGGCGAGCACCTCGACGTCGGCGAAGCTTTCCGACGCCTTCTTCACCACCAGCCGCACCTTGCCATCGTCCAGCACCAGCAGGGCGCCCGGAGCGAGGGCTTTGAACACCTCGGGGTGCGGCAGGGAAATGCGCCGCGCCCCGCCGGGAGCGGGATCGAGATCGAGGCGCAGGCGCTGGCCCGGCTTGATGGCGAGGCTGCCGGTCTCGAACACGCCCAGGCGAAACTTCGGCCCCTGCAGATCGGCCAGCACCGCCAGCGGCCGGCCGATCGCCGCCTCGGCGGCGCGCACCGCCTCCAGCGCCGCCTGATGGTCGGCGTGGGCGCCATGGCTGAAATTCAGGCGAAAGACATCCACGCCGATCCTCGCCAGCTCCAGCACCATGGCCGGCGCCCGGCTGGCGGGGCCGAGCGTGGCGACGATGCGGGTGCGTCTGGGGCGGATCATGCGCAGCCTTTAGCCCAAGTCGCGCGCTGGCGTCATGGTCTCGGCCCCGTGATCACCCTGGGTTGGAAAGGCGCGGCGCGCGCCTGGACCACGCGCGCTTGCAATCCGGCCGACGCCACCGCCCTCGAACGCCGCGACCTTGGCGTCGCCCCCCGCGCCGTGGCGCTTTGCAAGCCGAAGTAGGACGGGCTGCCGGGACGTTCCGGGCTGCCGCGCTGACCGTCTAGTCTCTAGCCCTTCAACACCCCCGTCGCCTCGTCCAGCTTGGCGCTGGCCGCATTGAGCGCCGCGGCGGTGCGGGCGATGTAGTCCGTGGCCTCGGCCCATCGGCGGCCCTCGATGGCTTCGCGCACGCCTGGCAGGGTCTTGGCGCCGTAACCGGTGAGCATGCCGGGCGCATAGATCAGGTGACGATACCAGGGCCGGCCGGGGAGACCCCGGGAGTCGGTGAGGGCCTGCTCGACGCTCTGAAGGATCAGATCGGCCTTGACCGCCGCGCCTGTCCCCGCCGAGGTCGCCGCCGCCGTATCGTAGGCCGCCGCGCTGGCCTTCAGGCGCGTCAGCGCGGTCTCCAGCGGCGCGAAGTCCAGGGCCGGCACGGTATCCACCCGGTCGGGAGGGCCGGAGGGCAGGGTCGGGTCGGCCGCTAGGGCGAAGGCCTTCTGGGCCAGCAGCCGGTTGACGATCACCGCGTTCTCGCGCTCGGTGGTCAGCAGCTTCTTCAGCTCATCGACCTCGATCGCCACCGTGGCGGCCAGGGGCGTGAACCGCAGCGGCAGCAGGTCGGCGTCGGCGGCGCGCAGCACCAGCCGCCCGGTGGTCTTGGCCAGCAGCACGCCATAGGCGAAGCCCGGATCGCCGAACCGCTCATAGTGGTCAAAGGTGTCATAGGCCGAGTGATAAACCCCGCCCGACTGGCCCTCGCCGTTGAAACCGAGATTGATCGAGGCCACCCCCAGATGCTGGACGAAGGGGGTATAGTCGGACCCGGAGCCGAGATCCTCCATGGGCAGGTCGCCTCCGTCCGCCATCAGCTTCGCCTTGGCCTTCTGCTCGGGCGTGGCGTCGGTGGCCAGGGCCGCCACCTGCAGATGGGCCGTGGCCCGATCGCGCACGCTGGCCCCGGTTTCCGGATCGGCCACGTCGGCGGCCACGTCGTTGACGAGGCTGGTGAGTGAATAGCTCGCCCCCACGTCCAGGAAGCCGCGATTGTTGCCGTCGGTGTTCACATAGAGCACGGCCTTGGCCTGGAGGTCCTTGGCGTGCGTCTCGGCCCATTCGGTGGATCCCAGCAGGCCCGGCTCCTCGCCGTCCCAGCTGGCGTAGATCAGGGTCCTCGCCGGCCGCCAGCCGGTCCTCGCCAAGGCGCCCAACGCTTTGGCTTCCTCCATCAGGGCGGTCTGGCCCGATAGCGGATCCTCGGCCCCGAAAACCCAGCCATCCCGGTGGTTGCCGCGGATCACCCATTGGTCGGGCGCCTTGGCCCCCGGCATGACGGCGATCACGTCATAGAGTGGCTTCTGATCCCAGTTGGACTGCACCACCAAGTGCGCCTGCGCTCCGCTCCCACCGACGTGATAGGTGATCGGCAAGGCGCCGCGCCAATTCTTGGGCCCCACCGGACCGGTCAGGGCCGAGAGGAAATGGACGGCGTCGCCGTAGGAGATCGGGATCGTCGGAATCTTCAGGATGGTCTTGGCTTCGGAAATCGGGATTCTCGGCGCGCCTTCGACGGCGCCGATCCCCGGCGTCAGAGGATCGCCGGACTCGGTGGGAATGTCCTGCACCGATCCGCGCTGCACCCCTGCTTCCGGCCGGTAGGCGCCTTTCGGGTAGGGATCGCCCGGCCCATAGCCGTCGTCGGCCGGGTCGGAATAGATGATGCAGCCCACCGCCCCGTGCTCATAGGCGAGCTTGGGCTTGAGGCCGCGCCAGCCGACGCCATAGCGGGCGATGACGATCTTACCCTTTACGTCCAGTCCCATGCGCTGGAGGGCGGCGTAGTCGGCCGGCATGCCGTAGTTCACATAGATCAGGGGCGCGGTGACATCGCCGTCGCCGCCATAGGCGACATAGGCCGGCAGGCCGCCCGCCTGATTATAGGTGGCCTCGTCGCCCGGGATTGGCGGCTCGGTCAGGGTGGCCGTGAACGGAGCCGGTCCGGTGAGCTGCAGCAGCTCGGTCTTGGGCGTCGGATAGAGCACGCTGAAGGTCTCGATATGGGCGTCCCAGCCCCAGGCCTTGAACTGGGCCAGGGTGAACTCCGCGTTCTCCTTGTCATGCGGCGATCCCACCTGATTGGGCGCCGAAGCCATCTGCTTCAAACGCTCGCGGATCGCCTGGGCCGAAAGCCCCGCATCGAAGGTCGCCTCGGTGGCGCGCTCCGCCGTCGCGTGCTCGGGCGTAAAGCCCAGCATCGGCGCGGCTCTGGACGCTGAGGCGAGCAGAACAGTGAGCAGCAGAGGGGAGAGGCGCGGAGTCATCGTGATCCTTAATTTTGGACCTCTCCCAGAGGGAGAGGGAGGGCCCCATGGCCGCGCCATGGGAGGTACCGCCTAAGCGATAAAGAATACACCGCCGCCGAACCGCTGCAGGAAATCTTCTGGCGCCGTAGCCCCTCACCCTCCCAGCTTCGCTGGGCCCCTCCCTCTCCCAAGGAAGAGGTGTTCTTTAGCCTGACGAACCCCCATACAGACGGGAGGGAGGCTTTCCCTGTCAACCAGCGTTCATCACGATATAGCCGGCTCTTGGAAAATGCAGGTGCAACCGGCCGAGGTCGCTGGTTTCACGGGCGATCACCACGCGTTCGGGATTGGCCGCCACCAGGGTTCCGGCGATCGGGTCGCGGCCATAGTCGTCCGCCATCACCACCACCGATGCGCCAGGCGCAAGGCCGAGAGGATCGGCGCTGTCGTGCTGGGTGAAATTCACCGGCTCGCTCGCCCGCGCAACCTCCAGCGCCTCCCCGGTGGTCATCTCCGAGCGCGTCCCATGTCCGATCGCCGCCACCCGCGCGCGCCAGGCCTCCACCCGGTCCAGCCCCGCCAGCAGCGGCGCGGCCAGATGAGGCGTGAAGCTGACCACGAACCAGACGTTCATATAGGCGGCGATGTCGGCCAGGCTTGCGCTCTCGCCGCCCAGGAACGGGCCGCCGGCGGCCAGAGCGCTCTCGATCCAGGCCGCCTGGGCCCGCCACTGGGCGCTCATCGGTCCGGCCGCCGCCTTCATGGCGGCCACGTCGAACGGCCGGCCCGATAGCTTCTCGCGATCCTCGATGAAGGCGCGCGGCACGCTCTCGCCCAGTTCGCCGAAGATCACCGCCACCGAGGCCTGGAAGAACAGCCGGTCGGCCCACAGATTGACCGCCCAGTCGAGGCCGGACGTGGGGGTGGGCGAGGGCGAGCGCCGCTCGATCTCGGCCAGGATCACTTGGCTGTCGCAGAAGATGTCGGCCCCGATCTGCATCACCGGCGCGCGGCGGTAGCCGCCGGTCAGCGGTATGAGATCGGGCTTGGGCATGATGCTCGGCTGGATCACCGACCGCCAGGCCAGGCCCTTGAGGCCGAACATCAGCCGGGGCTTCTCCGAGAACGGCGAGGTGTCGTACTGGTGGAGGATGAAGGTGTCGGTCATCTAGGCCACCGGCGCCGGGCGAGCGCGCTGGTTGAACAGCAGCTTCATCCGACGCTCCCGCTCCTCGGGCGACAGCGAGGCGGGGTCTTCCTGCGGCCCGGCCGTCACCGCCATGCCCCGCTGGACCGCCGGCCTCGCGCTCATCTCTTCGAACCAGCGCTTGAAATATTTGAATTCATTGATGTCCTGGCCCTGCAACTCCCAGGTCACCGTCCACGGATAGGAGATCATGTCGGCGATGGTGTAGTCGTCGCCGGCCAGATAGGGCCGGTCGTAGAGGCGGTTGTTCATAACCCCATAGAGGCGGTTGACCTCGTCGCCGAACCGGCGAACGGCGTAGGACTGGTCGCCGCGCGTATCGCCCAGCCTGCGGAAGTGGCCATATTCGCCGGTCTTGGGTCCCTGGTTCGCCATCTGCCAGATCACCCACTGGGTGACCTCGGCCTTGCCGCGCGCGTCCTGGGGGAAGAACCTTCCGGCCTTCTCGGCGATGTACATCATGATCGCGCCGGACTCGAAGACGGCGATCGGCGCCCCGCCGTCGGCCGGCGCGTGATCGACGATCGCCGGCATGCGGTTGTTGGGCCCGATGGAGAGGAACGAGTCGGTGAACTGGTCGCCCTTGCCGATGTTGCAGGGGACGACTTTGTAGGGGAGGGCCAGCTCCTCCAGAAGGATCGTCACCTTCTTGCCGTTGGGCGTCGGCCAATAGTGCACATCGATCATCGGGATTTCTCCATTACGCTTTGAAATGGCTCAATAAGGCCGGTCGCCGATGATGGTGACCCGCTCCATGCGCCGCACCGCCGGCCAATAGTCGGAGACGGCGTAGTGCTGGCTGGCTCGGTTGTCCCAGAAGGCGATCGAACCGGCCTCCCAGCGGAACCGGCACTGATATTCCGGGATCGCCGCCTGGGCGTAAAGATGGGCCAGGAGGGCGTCCGATTGCGTCTTCTCCAGTCCGACGATGTGCTGGGTGAAGGCGGCGTTGACATAGATCGCCTTGCGGCCGGTTTCCGGATGGGTCCGCACCACCGGATGCTCCACCATCGGGATAGGCCTCGTTGAAAGCCTCGATTTCTTCCTCGCTCTTGCCGGCCTTGCGCATGCCGCGCCGAAAGTGGGCGAAATCATGAATGGCCACGGCGCCTTCGATCTCTTCCTTCACCTTGTCCGACAGGCCGTCATAGGCGGCGTACATGTCGGCGAACAGGGTGTCGCCGCCGACGGGTGGGACCTCGATCGCCCGCAGCACCGATCCTAGCGACGGCTCGGCCCGCCAGGTCACATCGCTGTGCCAGGTGTTCTCCCGCCCGCGCCGCTCGCGGTCATGGGTGATGGCCAGGACCTCGGGGTAGCCCTCCTTGTGCGGGGCGAAGGGATGAACCTCCAGCGCGCCAAACTGCCGCGCGAACGCCAGGTGCTGCATCGGTGGTGATGTCCTGGTCGCGAAAGAACAGCACCTTCCATTCAAGCAGCGCCGCGCGCAGGGCGGCCAACTCGCCGCCGTCAAGTGGGCGGGCCAGGTCGAGGCCGGAAATGATCGCGCCGATCGAGTCGGCGTGAGGGGCGAAATGCCAAGCTTGGCCGCCGTTACGGCGCCGACATGCTGGTTCATGGTCGTATCCTCCCTCTCGCCGGCACCCTAAGGCGCGGGGCGGCGGCCGGAAAGTGCGAAGACTTCAGAACTTTCCGCTCCTCGCCCGCGTTGCGCGCTTGGCGCCTCTTCGCTAGGCTCGCGGCAAGGGGGCGGATTGTGAAGGGCAAGGGGAAACACGCCATGATCACCAAGCGTCTGATCACCTACGCCTCTATCGGTCTCCTGCTGGTCGGCTCGGCGCCGGCGCCGCTTCTGGCCCAGACGCCGCCGCCCGATACCGCCCCCGATACCGCCTCTGGCGATCAGGCCTACAGCAACCAGCAGCTCGACGCCCTGCTGGCCCCCATAGCCCTCTATCCCGATGAGTTGCTCTCCCAGACCCTGATGGCCACCACCTATCCCCTCCAGGTGGTCGAGGCGGAGCGCTGGCTGCAGGATCCGGCCAACAAGGCCCTCACCGGCGACGCCTTGACGCAGGCCCTGGCGGCCAAGGATTGGGACCCTTCGGTGAAGTCCCTGGTGCCCTTTCCCCAGGTCCTGGCCATGCTCAACAGCAAGCTCGATTGGATGCAGCAGGTCGGCTACGCCATGGGCGATCAGCAGGCCGACGTCTGGGCCTCGGTCCAGCGCCTGCGCGCACAGGCCCAGGCGGCCGGGACGCTCAAGAGCACCGATCAGCAGACCGTGAGCACCCAGGACCAGGCGATCGTCATCGAGCCGGCTCAGCCCAATGTGGTCTATGTGCCCACCTACAATCCGGTGAACGTCTATGGAACCTGGGCCTATCCGGCCTATCCGCCGGTCTATATCCCGCCGCCGCCCGGATACTATGTCGGCGCCGCGGTGGTCGCCGGCCTGGCGTTCGGCGCGGCGATCGCGATCAACAATGGGCTCTGGGGCTGGGCGCGGCCGCACTGGGGCTATGGCGGCGTCTATGTGAACGTCAACCGCTACAACTCTATCAACATCAACCGTACCCAGATCAACAACAACAACTGGCGTCCCGGCGGCCCTGGCTATCGGCCGGGTGGCGGCGGCAATCGCCCGCCGCCCGGGCCGGTCGGTCCGCCCCACGGCGGGGTTCGTCCAGGCTATAATGGCGGCGGCGTGCAGAGGCCGACCAACCCCAGCCGCCCCGGACAGAACGGCGGCGGCGTCCCGCCCCGCAACCCCAATACGCGTCCTGGCGGAAACGGCGGCGGCGAGCAGAAGCCGCACAATGGAAGTCGGCCGGGCTACAACGGCGGCGGGGTACAGAAGCCAACCAATCCTAGCCGGCCTGGGCAAAACGGTGGTGGCGTACAGAAGCCGCCGCACAACGGGAATCGCCCCGGCTACAACGGCGGCGGCGTGCATAAGCCACACCATGAGAACCGTCCGGCCGGCGGCGGTCAGCACAACCGGCCTTCCGGCGGCCGCCACGGTGGCGGGGGGGGGGGCGGAGGCCATCGCGCCGCGCCCAAGCGCGGGGGTCGGCCAGGCTAAACGCTGATGGCGGTCGCAGCCTTCGCGTAGGGCGTCAGATCGATCCCCGGATAGCGGGCGGCCACGTCCCGCAAAGTCTGGGCGTTCCAGTAGTCCGAGCCGATGGGCGGCCAGCCGAACAGGTCGCGCTGGCGCGGCGTCATCTGGATCAATGCCTGGTCGATACCGGGCTTCTCGGCGTGATCGGGCCAGCTCATCTTGCCGTTCCAGCGCCAGCCGCGTTCCTGGAAGTCCACCAGCATCGCAAAGCGTGAGCGCCCCGGCGCCTTGAAATCGGATCCCCGGTGCATGACGTCGGTCTTGTAGATCATCAGGCTGCCGGCCGGCGCGGTGGCGCTCACCTCCTTGTCGAAAAACTCGCCGAACGGCATCTCGCGCGGATGCAGGGGAATGTCCCGGGTCTCGCTCAGCGGCACGATCTTGGTCGGCCCGTCCAGCTCGGTGACGTCCGAAAGCAGGACGAAGGTGGTCATCTGAGTGTGACGCCCATCGGCGCGTGGAACCACCAGGGTGTGGTTGCCAAAATCCCGGTGATGGCGCTGGTCGTAGTTGATCGCGCCGGCATACTTGGCCCACAGCTCGACCTTGTAGATTTCGATATCCGTGGAATTGAGGAATCGCTCGGCCGCGTCGATCAGGTCGGGATAGACGGCCACCTGGTTCAAAGCCCAGGCGTCGTACGGCCAATAACGAATGCCTGCGAACTGGTTGCGCGCGAACTTGGGGTAGGCCGAGGGATCGGCGAAATAGTCTTCGGGCTTGGGGTAGACGCCCCACAGCGCCTCGCGCGCCGCCGCCAGGGTGTCGGCGTCGAGAAAGCCCTCCACCACCGTGAAGCCCTGATCCCAGACCTGCGCCAACTGGGCGTCGCTGACCCGCATGTTTTCTCCCCGCTCGAAGCGGACCGGCGCCGCCGAAACGGCGTTTAAGGCGCCACAATCCTGTGACAAGAGGGGACGTATCGCCAGCCGTCCAAGGCTTCCGGAGACCTGATCATGCCCCGCTCGGCGTCCCGCCGCACCGCCCTCTTCACCGGCCTTGCCCTGGGTCTCGCCCTCGCCGCGCCCATGGCTCGCGCTGCCCAGGCCGATCCGGCGGCGGTCAAGATCGATGCCTTCGACAAGGCGCTGATCGAGACCATGAAGGCCGGCCCCCCCCTCGGCGCCCAGGGCCGCTATCGCAAGCTCCTGCCGGTGGTGGAGGCGACCTTCGATCTGCCGCTAATGACTCGCGTGGCCGTCGGCGCGTCATGGACAGCCATGCCGGAGGCCGATCAGAAGGCGCTGGTGAAGGGCTTCACCCGGCTCACCGCCGCCAACTACGCCCACAATTTCTCCAGCTTCAGCGGCGAGCGGTTCGAGATCGATCCCAACGTCCAGACCCGCGGGCCCGACAAGATCGTCCAGACGCGCCTCATCCCCGCCCATGACGCGCCGGTGAGCCTCGCCTATCGCATGCGCCAGTCCGGCGGCGACTGGAAGGTGATCGATGTCTTCTACGGCGCCATCAGCCAGCTCACCACGCGGCGCTCCGACTTCGCCGCTCCCCTCGCCGCCGGCGGCGCCAAGGGCCTGTTGGCTCACCTCGACACCGTGAGCGACAACCTGCTGAGATAGGGACTGCGGCGAGGGTGCGAGGCCGCACCTTCGCTCATCGGAAGAAGCTTCCCTCTACCGTCCTGGCCGGTCGTCAGTACCGGCCATCTATTCGGCTGGCGGCCTGCCATGGACGTGCGCGCGCACGTCCATCCAACGGAAGAGCGCGTATGGGTAGCCGGGACTTACGCCCGGCTATGATGGGTGGACGGCCTCCGAACGGCATCGAGATGTGCCAGGCTGGTTTTGTGGAACACAGCAGAGGAGACCGTCCACATGGATGCTATCAGATTTGGGATCGATCTGGCCAAGAGCGTGATCCAGGTCCATGGCGTCGCCGCTTCGGGAGAAGATCTGGCCGCCTGGGTAGGGCTCACTCGGCGCAACTTCGAGACCGGCGGAAAGACCCGGCTTACCGGCCACATCAGCCGCGCCGGCGACAGGGCGCTTCGAAGGCTGCTGATCCTGGGCGCCAGCTCGTGGTTGCGGCAGGTCAAGGCCAGACCCGACAAGGGTTCGGCCTGGATCAGGGGTGTCATGGGCAGGCGTCCGGCCAAGGTCGCCATCGTCGCTCAGGCCGCCAAGACCGCCCGCATCATCTGGGCCATGCTGCGCTCGGGACAGAATTATCGAGCCCCCGCGGCGGCCTGAAGGCCGCCGCCTCGGCTCTCAAGAGGTTAAGGAGCGAAAGGAAGCACGGCGAAATGGTCAGGACCTGGACCGGAACACTCCGCAACGTCATCGCCCCTCGAGGGCGCGGCTATGATGGGAACCCGATCCGCGTAACCCTTGCAGGCCAGCGGTCATTCCGACCGCGTCATCAGGCCGGATACATGACCGCTCCAGACCCGTCGCCAGCTACCAATCGCCCCTTGCCGGAAGGGGGCCGTCCATACATGACGTTCCGGGTTGAGGTGGGCGCGGGGGAGCGCTTTTGTCCACCGGGCGCTGGCCCCTGCAGCCCCGCCCCTTCTGGGTTGCCGGCAGTCCAAAGTCAGGCCTCCGCCTCCCCCGGCGGCGGCCCCATCAGCGCCGGCTGGAAGAGCAGGGCCGAGACCAGGGTCCACAGCAGGGAGATCATCAGCAGCTTGCCCATGCTGGCGGTGCCGGGGTGGCTGGAGGCCCAAAGGCTGCCGAAACCGGTGGCGGTGGCCAGCGCGCTGAAGAAGATCGCCCGGGTCAGGCTCGATTGCAGCAGGTGCGCCCCGCCCGAGCGCCAGGCCATGACGAAATAGATGTGGAAGGCGACGCCGATGCCGAACAGCAGCGGCAGGGCGATGATGTTGGCGAAGTTGAGCGGCTGGCCGATCACCACGCAGCTGCCCAGGGTCAGGAGGCCGGTGAGCACGATCGGGGCCATGGTGATCGCCACGTCGCGCACGCGCCGCAGCACCACGAACAGCAGGAGCGGTGATGGCGATGAACGAAAGCACGCCCGCCTCGATGAAGGCCCCGGCCACCACCTGGCCGCCGTCGCGGATGCCGATCGGCGTGCCGGTGGCGTCCGGCGCAACGGTCTGGACCTGGCCGATGAAGCGCTCGAGCACAGCGTTGTTGTTGGAATCGCCCTTGGGAATCACCGAAATGCGCGCCTGGCCGCCGGGGGCCAGCCAGTCGCGGCGGATCTCCGGCGGCAGGCTCCGGAGCGTCACCGGGCCAGCCTGCAAGGCGTTTCGGGTCTGATCGAGCACCACGGCCAGGCCCGGCATGAACACCTGTGCGGCCCCGGCGCGGTCGGCGGGAGACGCGGACGCCAGCCAGTCGAAGGCGGTCGCCAGGCGCCGCGCGGCGTTGGCCGTCGGGCCAGACTTGCCGGCGGCGGCGGCGCGCAGGTCGGTTGAGGTCTGCTTGAGCGAGGCAATGATCTCGGCGTCGGTGGGCGGCGGCGCCGTCACTATGGGATCGAGGGTCAGGTCCAGCAGCATCGAGGCGTCGCCGATGGCGGCCAGCTTGGGCGCCTGGTCATCGGGGATGAAGCTCGAAAGGGTGCGGGCTTCGGAGACGGTGGGGAGTTTCTCAAAGCGTGCCGCCAGGGCGTCGGCCGCGGGCAGAGAAGGGGCGATCACTTCCAGGGTGTTGGGCGACTGGTCCGGGTCGCGCATGAGGTCGAGGAGGGTCGCCACCGATTCCGAGCGGGTGTTCTTCAGGTGCAGGGGATTGAAATCGAACCTCAGCCAGGGGAGCAGGGCGGCGCAGACAGCGGCGGCGGCCAGGGCGGTTCCGATCACCGCCCGGCGATGGCCAAGGATAAAGCCGTCGAGCGCCTGGAGGGATGGCCCGTCGGCGCTGGGCGCCGGGGCCGGCGGCGACAGAAGGGCAATCAGGGCCGGCAGCAGGGTTAGGTTGAGGAAAAGGGCGATGACCATCCCCACCCCGGCGATCACCCCCAACTGTGAGACCCCGAGATAGGCGGTGGGGACGAAGGCGAGGAAGCCGGCGGCGATGGCGGCCGCCGCCAGGGTCAGCGAACGTCCCATGCCAAGGCCCGCAGCGCGCAACGCGTCCGTCGTGGCCGAGCCTAGCGCCTGTTCGGTGCGGAAGCGCACGGTGAACTGGATGCCGAAGTCGATACCGAGGCCCACGAACAGGGGGATGAAGGCCACCGAGATCACGTTGAACCGGCCGAAGATCGCCAGGCCCATGGCGGTGGCGCTGAGCAGGCCGACGATCATGGTCGCCAGGATCGCCCCGATCAGGCGTGGCGAGCGCACCGCCATCCATAGCATGATCAGGATCGCGGCCAGCGCCATGGCGGCGATCAGGCCGGCCCCCTGGGCGAGGCTGCCGAACTCGTCGTCCTGCAGCGGCGCGGCGCCGGTCAGGCGCACGGTGACCCCGTGCGGCGGATTGAGATCGAGGCTCGCGGCGGCCTGCCGGATAAAATCGCTTGGTCCGGCGCTGGGTTGCAGCTTGGCGTAGTCCAGCACGGGGCTGGCCAGGACGATGCGACGCAGGGTCCGCGGGTCCGCCGCCTTTCCGCTGATCAGCGTGCGCCAGGAGAACCAGGCCGGCCTCCCGGCTCTCACCTGGTCCATGGCGGTGGCGAGCGACTGGATCGGGCGCCCCAGATCGCCGAGCGCGGCGTTTCCGGTGGTAACGCCTTGGAGCGCGGTGGAAAGGGTCTGGCAAAGACCGCGCAGGCTGGGGTCGGCCGCCAGCGGCCCCAGGAACGGCTGGGCGGCGATGAGCTGGCTCATGTCGGCGCTTACCGCCGGCGCAGATTCATAGAGCATGCCGTTCTTCTCGAAGAACGGGCCCGCGTCGGGCCGCTCCACGTCGTGGAAGAGGTCGGGCCGCGCCGCGAGCCTGGCGGTCAGAGCCGCGGCCGCGGCTTCGGCCAGCTCCGGCGTGCGGCCGTCCACCACCACCACGATTCGGTCGCCCTCGGGATTGAACAGCTTGTCGAACCTCGCCTCGCGCTGGCGGTAACGCAGCGACTTGGAAAGGAGCTGATCGGTGTCGGTGGTCATGGCGAAATGCGTGACCGTCCAGGCCAGCGCCGCCAGCCCGATGGCCAGGCCCATCGCCGCGACGAGCCATGGGCGATCGCACGCCAGGGCGACCAGCCGTGCGGGGATGGGCGGCCTCGCCTTCGATGATGTCGCCGAACCGCTCAGCAAGGCCTCCATTGGCGCAGGGCCCCGCTTCGCCTCGTCGTGGCCAATGTGGTTTTCCGTTGAATCGCCCCCCAGCGCCAGCCTATGGAGGCCGGTCTTAAGGAGCAGCGCGTGCGCTCATCGATCTTCGCCGCCGGCCTCGTCCTGGCGGTCTTGAGCGCGGCGCCTCTCGCTAGCGCCGCCGCCACAGCGCCGCCGCCGGCCGCCGCCCCCGCGGTGACGGGGCATTTTCCGGGCGATCCTTGGGAGCGGTCCAACCGGGTCGGCTTCCAGACCGAGTTGGCGCTGGACAAGGTGTTGCTTGGGCCCATCACCAGCGTTCACAAGTTCCTCACGCCGGGTCCGGTCGGCAAGGCCCTGCACAATTTCGTGGTCAATCTGCAGGAGCCCCTGGTCGTGGCTAACGATCTGGCGCAGCTGCGGCCCTTGCGGGCGATCAAGGCGTTGGTGAGGTTCGCGTTCAATTCGACCTTGGGCATCGCGGGGTTGATCGATGTTTCAGCGAAGGCGGATCTGCCTCATCACAAGAGCTCGTTCGGCGACACCTTGGCCCGGTATGGCGTCGGACCAGGCCCCTATCTCTTCCTGCCCATGGTTGGTCCCTCAAGCGTGCGCGACCTCATCGGCAATGTCGTCGATGGCCTGGCCAATCCGATCTATCTGGCCAACTACCCCTACAGGGCGGTGGCGGCGGTGGCCCTGCCGGTCATGGGCGGTCTCGATCAGCGACTGCAGAGCGGCGACGATCTCAAGGCCTTGCTGGACAACGCCGCCGATCCCTACGCCACCCTGCGCTCGACCTATCTCCAGAACCGGGAGGGCGAGATCAATGGCGACAAACCGGTGCTGAACGCCTTGCCGGAACTCGACGACCCGGGCGCCGCGCCAACCTCGACCCCGCCGCCGCCAGCGCCCTCAGTCCAGCCCTCCGGCCAGGCCGACGCCGCCGCGCCGCCCGTCGATCAGCCGCCGGCTCTCCAAAGCCTGCCAGACGATCAGGGTCGGTACGCCGATGGCCAGGTCCCGCGCGCGTTTGATCAGGGATAGGGCCAGAGACATCTCGGCGCCGAGGCCGAACAGGGGGCCGAGCACCGCATAGGTGGCTTCCTGGACGCCCACCCCGGCCGGCGCGAACACCGCCGCGCTCCGCGCCGCCGCGACCAGGCTTTCGATCGCCAGGATGGAACCGAGGCCGATCGGAACCCCGGCCAGGCGCAAGGCCCCCCAGGCGCCGGCCGCGCTGGCGATCCAGGCGCTCATGTGGATGACCACCGAAAGAATGACCCGTCCCGGGCGGCGATAGATCGCCTCCAGCGCCGCGCCGATCTCGCCGGTTCCGGCGGCGGCGGCCGGAAGAAACCGCCTGGCCAGACCCTCCACCAGGCCCATGCCGCGCCGCTGCAGAGTGATGAAGGCCACCGCACCGACCGCCGTCAGCGCGAGACCGATAAGGCCCGCGCCGATCAGCACGTTGTGCGCCGAGCCTGAGCCCAGGCGCATGGCCAGGAGGCTGAGCCCCAGTCCCGTGAAGCCGAGCTGGGCGATCAGTTCGGTGGTGACGTCCACCACCTCGGTGGAGAGGACCCGGGTGGGCGCGAAGCCCTGCAACATGGCCGCGCGCGCGCCCAGCAGAAACCCGCTCAGATGCGAGAGCGGCAGCAGTTCGGCCCCCGCGTCCCTGACCATCCGGGCCCAGACGAATATACCCCATTGGCCCGGGCTCGCCCGGCCGGCCAATACAAACCAGGCGGTTCCCAGCAGACAGAAGGGCAGGGCGGTGTAGACGCATAGGAACCCGAAGCCGCGCCAGCCGATAGCGCCCAGCGCCGCGAACACCTTCGAAAAGCCGAAATATCCGACGACGCCGGTGGCGACCGCGACGCCAAGAACGATCGCCGCCATGATGGCCAAGCGCGCGCCGCCGCCGGGCGCGGGACCTTCCTCCGCGCGCGAATCGCTTTCGGTCATGCGACCTGGGGGCTGGCTCCGCCGCCCACGAACCGCCGCGCCAGCCGGCATATGGCCGGCACGAACTTCGGCCGCAGCAGCCGCTTGTCATAGCCGCCGAGTCGCCGGTCGTTTTCGGCCAGGCACAGGTCCATCAACTGGCCGATGCTCAGCTCCATGCCCACGGCCTTGGCCCCGGTCATGGTGAAGTTGGCGTCCTGGGGTTCGCCATCCAGGCCCTTGGCGATATTCATCCGCTCCAGGGCCAGGAACACCCACACCGCCATCACCCGAAGCTCGAACCAGGGCCGGCGCCAGAACGGCATGTTGCGCCTGTGCCAGGCCACCCAATTGACGAAGAACAGGATGTGGCGGCCCTCCTCCTGCATCACCGGCTCGAAGGTGTCGACCAGTTCCGGCGGGAAATAGCCCGACTGCTTGGCCACCTCGAAAAGGCCGAAGGCGAAGAAGCTGTCGATGCACTCGCTGAAGCCGGTGACCATGAAGGCCCACTCGATATCCTTGGGCGGCGCATAGGCCGGTTCGGGCTCCAGCTTGATGCCATAGGCTTCGACCAGATTGGCCAGCACATGCTTGTGGCGCGCCTCCTCGAAGGCGTTGAGCTCCACCGCCTTGCGCAGCCATTCGTCCTTGGCCACCGCCTGGGCGTAGGATTTGACGTTGAGGCTGGCGCGGCCTTCAGTCGCCACGGCGATATCCCAGATCGGCAGGCTGGTCAGGCGCCCCAGCGCCACTTCGTCCAGCTTCGGCCAGTCGATCACCGCCGGCTTGTAGGGGTTGAAGGTCTCCAGCAGGGTGCGGCAGAACAGGATCTTGTGCGCCTCGCCGCCGATCCTGATCGGCCCGCCGCTGTCGCGCGGCGCGGGAACATCCAGGGCCAGGTCGCCGGCCGTCCAATCGGTCATTGCAAAACACTCTCGCTCTGGTGCGCCGGCGCGAAGTCGCCAAAGCCTCCGAGCCGGGCGCCGACGCGGCGGACCGTGGCGGCAACCTGTGGCGCGGTCAAGGCGGCCAGCTCGTCGGCATAGCGATAGCCGCTGGCCGCGCCGGGAAATCCTCCGCGCAGGGCCGGGTGCAGATAGATCTCGCTGAGCCCCGGCGGCAGGGCTTCGATCAGGCCATCGAGGCGCGCCGGCGTCATCGCCCCGCTCCAGGCCAGGCCGAACACCTGGTCGGGGATGGCGATCCCGGCGGCGCGGAATCGTCGGCGCGCCTGGGCCGCCCAGAGATCGAAAACCGGCGCGGCAGGATAGGCGCCGTCGGGTTCGACTTGCTTCAAAACATCGCGTGGCTCGATGGGAATGCGCGCGGCCTTCAGGCCGTATCGCGCGCCGATCTTCAGCATAAGGCCGGCGATGGTGGGGTGCAGATGGAAATGCTTGTGGGTGTTGACGTGGTCGAGCGCCAAGCCGGTGGCGGCGAACGCCTGGAACTGGGCCTCGATTTCGGCCGCCAGCTCCCGCCGCGCGGCCGGATCGAAGAACATCGTCGCGCCGGCGGCCGCCATGTTCTCGCGAAAGCGGCCGGACGCATCAACGAGATGGGGAATGCGCTCGGGGTGGAGGCTTGGTCGCGCCTCGACCAGCGCCAGATGGAGGCCGACGCGAAGACCCGGGTTGGCCCTCGCCCGCGTCACCGCATCCGCCGCCGCCGGCGCGCCGACCATCAGGCTGGCGGCGGTGAGCACCCCTTCGCGATGGCCGATCTCAACCGCTTCGTTGACCGCGAGATCGGCGCCGAAGTCGTCGGCGGTGATGATCAGGCGACGCGGCGCATCCGCCCATTCACGCCGCGACGTTGCGGCGCTCCCGGAGGAAATCGAAGAACTCCACGCCTTCGCGCAGGCGACGCTTCATCATGTCGGGATCGCGCACCATCTCGTTGACGATCGCGCCGATCTTCCGGGGGCGGAAGTAGAAGCCGCTTGTAGAAGTTCGCCTGGGCTTCGAAGATCTCGGCGTGGCTGAGATCGGGATAGTGCAGCGGCGCGATCTGGTTGCCGTGGTCGTCCACCAGCTCGGCGTTGTCGGCGTCCAGCCAGCCGTTCTCCACCGCCTGCTTGTAGAGGAAGGTGCCGGGGTAGGGCGCGGCCATGGAGATCTGGATGGTGTGCGGATTGATCCTTTTCGCCCACTCCATCGTCTGGTTGAGCGTCTCGTGGGTCTCGCCCGGCAGGCCGACGATGAAGGTGCCGTGGATGACGATGCCCAGCTCATGGCAGTCGCGGGTGAACTTCTCGGCCACCTCGACGCGCATGCCCTTCTTGATGTTGTGCAGGATCTGCTGGTTGCCGCTCTCATAGCCCACCAGCAGCAGGCGCAGGCCGCCATCCTTCAGCTTCTTGAGGGTGTCGTACGGAACATTGGCCTTGGCGTTGCACGACCAGGTGACGCCGAGCTTGCCCATCTCCTTGGCGATGGCCTCGGCCCGGGGCAGGTCGTCGGTGAAGGTGTCGTCGTCGAAGAAGAATTCCTTCACCTGCGGGAAAGGCCTTCTGGGCCCAGGCGATCTCCTCGATCACATGGCCGACGCTGCGGGTGCGATAGCGGTGGCCGCCCACGGTCTGGGGCCACAGGCAGAAGGTGCAGCGCGATTTGCAGCCGCGGCCGGTGTAGATCGAGATATAGGGGTGCTTCAGATAGCCGATGAAATAGTTCTCGATCTTCAGGTCGCGCTTGTAGACCGGGGTGACGAACGGCAGGGAGTCCATGTTTTCCAGGATTTCGCGATCGGTGTTGTGCACGATCACGCCGCTGGAGTTGCGATAGCTGAGGCCGTCGATATCGGCCCACGGCTTGTCGTCGGCCACGTCCTTGATGGTGAAGTCGAACTCGTTGCGGGCGACGAAATCCACCGACGGCGCGCTCTTCATGCTGCCATCGGCGTCCACCGCCACCTTGGCCCCGATCAGGCCGGCCTTGAGATTCGGGTTGATCGCCTTCATCGCCTCGATGGTCTTGATGTCGGACGAGAACGACGGGGTGGAGGTGTGCAGCACCACCATGTCGTAGTCCTTGGCCAGCGGGGCCACGTCGGCCAGGGTCTGGCGGTGAGGCGGCGCGTCGATCAGGCGGCTGCCTTCCACCAGGGCGGCCGGCTGGGCCAGCCAGGTCGGAAACCAGAACGACTTGACCTCGCGCTTGGCCTGCCAGCGCGAGCCGGCGCCGCCGTCGAAGCCGTCGAAGGACGGGGCCTGGAGGAACAGGGTGCGAAGCATGAACGAAAACCTCTTAAGGACTGCGACTTCAAGGATGTGACAGGGCGCCGTCGCGGCCGCCGCGGTAACGCCTGCCTTGCCAGCCCACCGTGGCGCCGGCGAAGCTGGCTAAAAAGACTCCCAACGATAGCACATCCCGCGCGGGAATCAGCCACCACGGTCCGGCGCTCGCGCCGGTGGCGGCGTCAATACGGAGTTTCAGCGCCATACGCACCCCAAGAATGGTCAAAATCAGTCCGATGGCCGGCCAGGAGAAGCCCAGCAGCGCGCCGGCGATCAGGGCCAGGGGCAGGGGATTGGTGATCAGGCTGCCGGCGTAGCCCGCCGGATCGATCACCCGCACCGTCCGCGCCCAGCGAATCTCGTGTTCGATCAGGGCGCTAAGGCTAGGTTCGGTGCAGTCGTGAACCACCAGCATCGGCGGAATGGAGATCGCCAGGCCCAGGCCGCGAACCGCCCGGCCGATCTCGTAGTCGTCGGCCAGCAGGTCGGCCACCGATTCGAAGCCGCCGATCCGGCTCAGGGTCTCGCGGGTGAGGGCGATGGTCGAGCCGAAGCACGGATCGGCCATACCGAGGGTCTTGCCCAGGATCGCGTTGGGCAGGAACTGGTAGTTGATGGTCATGGCGTTGAGATGCGACCAGAGGCCCACACTGCCGTCGCCGAGATAGAGGCAGCTTACCGCGCCGACGCCTGGCTGGGCCAAGGCCGCGACGACCTTGCCCACATAGTCCGGCGCCACGTGGATGTCGGCGTCGCTCTGGATCAGGATCTCGTGCCGGGCGGCGGCGGCGATATTGATGAGGTTGGAGACCTTGCGGTTGTGCCCGTGCAGGCGCGGATCGACCACCAGCTCAATATCCATCGCCGGGTGGCGTTCGGCCAAGGCGCGCACGATCGCCGCCGCCGGGTCAGCTGGGTCCTGGACGCCGAACACGAGCTGTATTTGGCCGGGGTAATCCTGGACGCAGAAAGTCTCCAGCGCCTGCGCCAGGCCGTGCGGCTCGTGGTGCAGGGGCTTTAGGATCGACACCGATGGAAAGTCGGCGGCCCGGGCCGGCGTCTTGGCCATGAAGCGCGCGGAGAGGCTCGCGGCGATCAGGGCGTAGGCGCCGCCGCACAGCGAAAGCGCGGCCAACAGCCAGCCGAGGGTGGCTTGCAATGTGCTCAGTAGATCCACCCGTCCTGTCGCCCACCGAATCGCGATCGTTGAAAATAGTGCGTTCCCGCCTCGGGCGCCGCGCCGCGTCCGCCGAGTCGGAAGTCGCCGCGTATTTCCAATATGACACAGAGCTGAACCATTGGCCCGCTAAAGCCGTTCATAGGGGGCTTCAAATCCGGCAATCGCCATGAGGGCCAAGTGTGTCGACACGCTTGGCCGACTGCGCGGCGAAGAGGCATTTTGCGTTCATGGCGGCACGTCGGCGGTTTCGGTGGGGTTTCGTGGCGCTTGGCGTCGTGGCGGTCGCCCTGGTGTTGTGGGTGGTCTTTCACAAGCCGGCAGCCAAGAAGCCCACGCCGCCGGCGGTCCCGGTGACGGCCGTGAAAGCCACGGTCCAGGACGTGCCGGTTTCGATCACCGCGCTGGGCGCCGCCCAGGCCTGGCAGAGCGACGCCATCCTCGCCCAGGTCAGCGGCACCCTGCTCAGCGTTGGCTTTCAAGGAGGGCGACGCAGGTCAAGAAGGGCCAGCTGCTGGCCCAGATCGACCCGGCCCCCTATCGCGCGGCCTTGACGCAGGCCCAGGGCGCGCTCAAGCGCGACCAGGCGCTGCTGGCCGAGGCGCGCCTCGACCTGGCGCGCTACCAGACCCTTGTCGGCCCAGGACTCGATCGCCCGCCAGCAGGTCGACACCCAGGCCGCCCTGGTCAAGCAGGACGAGGGCATCGTGCTGCATCGACAAGGGCGCGGTGGCCGCCGCCAAGGTCAATCTCGATCGGTGCCGCATCATCTCGCCGGTCAGCGGGCGCGCCGGCGTGCGCCTGGTCGACCCGGGCAATCTGGTCAGCGCCAGCGGCTCCGCGGTCGCCACCGCCAGCGGCGGCGGGGTGACCGGCGCGAGCGGGGCAAGCTCGTCGTCCAGTTCGTCAGGCGGCGCCGCGAGTTCGAGCGCCAGCACCAGCGGCATCGTCATCGTCAACCAGATCCAGCCGATCGCGGTCACCTTCACCGTGCCCGCAGGGCGACTTCCAGCGTCTGGCCGACCTGTCCGACGGCTTCCGCAAGCCCCTGGCGACCGAGGCGCTCAGCCAGGAGACCGGCGCCGTCGCTGGGTGACGGCGAGCTGAGCATCGCCGACAACCGCGTCGACCCCAGCACCGGCACGGTGCAGCTGAAGGCGCGCTTCGACAACGCCGGGCGAGCGGCTGTGGCCCGGCCAGTTCGTCAATGTGCGCCTGACCCTGCAGACCCTGCTCAAGCGCGACCACCATTCCCGGCCGCGGCGGTCAACCAGGGCCCGAAGGGCGCCTTCGTCTATGTCGTCGGCGCCGACAGCAAGGTCGTCGCTGCAGCCGGTCAAGGTCGCCTGGACCCAGGGCGCGACGGCGGTGATCGCAGTCGGGCGTCAACGCCGGCGAGACGGTGGTCACCGACGGCCAGCTGATCGCTGAAGCCGGGCTCGCGGTCGCGTGCACGATCAACGGCGCGCCGGCGGCGGCGCAGAGGCCGCGCCGTCGTGAACCTCTCCAGCCCCTTCATCCGCCGGCCGGTCGCGACCTCGCTGATCGCGGCCGCCTTCCTGCGTGGTCGGCATCGTCGCCTACTTCAACCTGCCGGTGGCGGCCCTGCCGCAGGTGGACTTCCCGACCTCCAGGTCAGCGCCAGCCTGCCGGGCGCCAGCCCCGAGACCATGGCCTCCAACGTCGCCACGCCGCTGGAGCGGCAGTTCTCGCTGATCCCCGGCATCACCCAGATGACCTCGGTCAGCTCGCTCGGCTCGACCAGCATCACCCTGCAGTTCGAGCTGTCGCGCAACATCGACGCCGCCGCCCAGGACGTGCAGGCGGCGATCAACGCCGCCAGCGGCCAGCTGCCGACCAACCTGCCGGCGCCGCCGACCATCCGCAAGGTCAACCCGGCCGACGCGCCGATCATGATCCTCGCGCTGAGCTCCGACACCCTGCCGATCGCCACGGTCAGACGACTACGCCGACAACATCCTCGTCCCAGCAGATCTCGCGCATCGACGGCGTCGGCCTGGTCAACATCGGCGGCCAGCAGAAGCCGGCCATGCGCATCCAGCATCGATCCGCGCAAGGTCGCCGCCCTGGGCCTGCAGCTCGACACCGTCCGCGCCACCATCGCCAACAACACGGTCAATGCGCCCAAGGGCGCGATCAACGGGCCAGCGCAGAAGCTCACCGTCTACGCCAACGACCAGATCCTGGACGCCGCCGCCTGGAACAACCTGGTGGTCGGCTACCACAACGGCGCGCCGATCCGCGTCAGCGACCTCGGCGGCGCCGATCGCAGAGCGTCGAGAACAACCAGATCGGCGCCTGGGTCTTTCCCGGGCAAGGCCAACACGGACAAGACCCTGAAGGGCGGCCGGGCGATCCTGCTGATCGTCTTCAAGCAGCCCGGCGCCAACGTCATCAAGACGGTGGACCGGATCAACGCAGGCCCTGCCCGGGCTGCAGGCCAACATCCCGCCGGCCATCGACGTCCACGTCGTGGCCGACCGCA
Source organism: uncultured Alphaproteobacteria bacterium (assembly GCA_963817995.1). Lineage (GTDB taxonomy): Bacteria > Pseudomonadota > Alphaproteobacteria > Caulobacterales > Caulobacteraceae > Acaudatibacter. The sequence continues at coordinate 229,049 of CAWFQJ010000003.1, read as the reverse complement.
CCCAGACCATCCGCGCCTCGGTCAAGGACGTGGAGATCACCCTGCTGATCACCATCGTCCTGGTGGTGGCGGTGATCTTCCTGTTCCTGCGCAACGTCCGCGCCACCCTGATCCCCAGCGCGGTGATCCCGCTGTCCCTGCTGGCCACCGCGGCGGTGATGCTGCCGCTGCGGCTTCAGCCTCGACAACCTGTCGCTGATGGCCCTGACCATCGCCGTCGGCTTCGTGGTCGACGACGCCATCGTCATGGTCGAGGTGATCTGGCGGCGGATCGAGCAGGGCGAGGAGCCGTTCGAGGCCGCGCTGGCCGGCGCCGGCGAGATCGGCTTCACCATCCTGTCGATCTCCATCTCCCTGATCGCGGTGTTCACGCCGCTGATGTTCATGGGCGGGGTGGTCGGCCGGCTGATGCGCGAGTTCGCCCTGACCCTCAGCGCCGCGGTGGTGCTCTCGGTGATCCTGTCGCTGACCCTGACGCCGATGCTGTGCGGCCAAGTTCCTGCAAGCCGCCCAAGCCGCCGTCCAACCGCTTCACGAAGGCGCTGGAGACCGGCTTCCATCGCGCTGGAGACGCGGCTATGCGCGCGGGCTGGACGTGGTCCTGCGCCACATGCGCCTGACCCTGGCGGTGTTCCTGGCGACCATGGCCGCCGGCCGTGCTGCTCTACGCCACCGTCCCGACCGGCTTCTTCCCGCAGCAGGACACCGGCTTCATCAGCGGCGTGGTGCTCACCTCCCAGGACGCCTCCTTCCAGAAGCTCAGCCAGAAGATCGCAGCAGGTCGCCGACGTCCTCAAACAGGATCCGGCATCGCCGGCTTCGCCTTCTTCGCCGGCGGCGCCGGCGCCAACCAGGCCAACATCAGCATCAGCCTCAAGCCCAAGGACAGCGGCCGCAAGGCCACGGCCGACCAGGTCATCGCCCGCCTGCGGCCCAAGCTCGCCAGGCTGGTCGGGCGTGCAGACCTTCCTGCAGGCCGCACCAGGACATCAACGTCGGCGGCCGCGCCGGCCGGGCGCAGTACCAGTACACCCTGTCCGACGCCGACCTCGACGAGCTGAACGCCTGGGCGCCCAGGCTGCTCGCCGCCATGCAGGAGATGCCGCAGCTCAAGGACGTCAGCTCCGACCAGCAGTCGCAGCGCCGGCGCGGTCAACCTGACCATCGACCGCGACGCCGCCGCCCGGTTCGGCATCGCGCCCGCCGACATCGACGCGGCCATCTACAACCTGATCGGCCAGCGCGAGGTGGCCCAGTACTTCACCCAGCTGAACAGCTACCACGTGGTCATCGAGGCGCCGCCGGACCTGCAGGCCACGCCCGACCTGTTCAACTCGGTCTATCTGCTCTCGCCGCTCACCGGCAAGACCGTGCCGCTGTCGCTGTTCGTCAAGGTCGACCCCAACGCGACCAGCAGCCTGACCATCAGCCACCAGGGCCAGTTCCCGGCCGCCACCCTGTCGTTCAACCTCGCCCCCGGCGTCTCGCTCGGCCAGGCGACCGACGCTGGTGCAGACAGGCGCAGCGACAAGCTGGGCGCGCCCGCGCACCCTGACCGGCTCGTTCCAGGGCACGGCCCAGGCGTTCCAGCAGTCCCTGTCCGACGAGCCGATCCTGATCGCCGCGGCCCTGCTGGCCGTCTACGTGATCCTGGGCGTGCTCTATGAGAGCTACATCCACCCCCTGACCATCCTCTCGACCCTGCCGTCGGCGGGCGTGGGCGCGCTGCTGGCCCTGCTGGCTGGTCGGGCCAGGACCTGAACGTGATCGGCATCATCGCCATCATCCTGCTGATCGGCATCGTCAAGAAGAACGGCATCATGATCGTCGACGTGGCGCTGCGGCTGGAGCGCGAGGAGGGCATGGCGCCGGAGGAGGCGGTCGCGCGAGGCCTCGCACCAGCGGCTGCGGCCGATCCTGATGACCACCGCCTGCGCCTTCCTGGGCGGCGTGCCGATGATCCTCGGCTCACGGCACCGGCTCGGAGTTCCGCCAGCCCCTGGGCTGGGCCATCGTCGGCGGCCTGACTGGTCTCCCAGGTCCTGACCCTGTTCACCACCCCGGTGATCTACATCTACCTCGACCGCCTGCGGCGCCGGTTTGGCGGCGAGAAGCAGGCGCCGCCTCAGGCCGCGCCGGCGCAGGCTTAACGGCTGTCAACCCGACGGTCGTTACGAGGACTCTGATCTGGTTTCGCCGGCTGGCATGAGCCTGGAGGGCCAGCCGATGCGGACGAGGAGGCCGTCCGGGCCGCACACCCCACACTCATAGAGGCCCCATTCGCGGTGTCGCAGGACGCCGCCCGGGCGGATGATCAGGTCGTCCACGCGGGCGGCGATCGCATCCACGTCGGGCGTGCGGATGAAGACCCCGAACGGATTGTTGTCCTCCGGCACGCGCCAGGGCCCTTCGCCGGCCTGGGTGAGATGCACCTCGCAGCCCCAGCCGGTCATGATGATGTAGTTGGCGTCTCCGCCCGTCCGCTCAAAACCAAGGCGCTCCCAGAATGGCGTCGCGGCCGCAAGGTCGTTGCTCGGGACGATGGCGAAAGCGCCGACCGTGGCGGGAATGGGCATGGGCTGCCTCCGGCTCCTAGGGAGGTGAAGCTATATATTTTGGATTCGACCTGGAAAAGTCGGGGCTCAGGACGGGCGACGAGGCGCCGGCCTTGAGGGCCGCCTGATCTTGGCGCCCCGCTTGTCGAGTCAGGAGCTTGACCCTAGTCTGACCTTCAGCCGGACTTCGCGGCGCCTGCCTTTGGCCTGAGGGCCATCACAGACACGGATCCGGCTCGAGCCCAGATGGATTTCGGCAAGCTATTGCGGAGCCTGACGCGGAGCCTGTTCTCGTGGCGGGCGCTGGCCGCAGTGATTTTCGGCGTCATCGCCCTTTGGCTGCAGAGCACGGGGCTGCTCGATCACACCTTCCTCGGCACCTGGGACAAGTCCCTGTTCGACGAGGTGGTCAATATCCGCGAGAACACCGTGGGCGGCCGGGCGCCGCCGGTTATCGTGGCCAATTTCGGCGGGGCGGCCCGGCGGGAATATTTCGCCACCCATCCGCCGGCCGGCCTCACCCCGCCGATCAATGAGCTGGAATATCCTCAACTCACCCCCTTCGCCGTGGTGCGCCAGGCGATGCTTGACGGCAAGCGGATGCAGGCGCGGGTGATTATGATCGATATCGATCTGTCGCCGCGCCGTCCCGCCGGATCCGACCAGGAGATCGCCGATTTCACCGCCTTCCTAAAAAGCTGGGCCGCCGATCCGGCCGCGCCCCTCACCATCTTCCTGCGAGCCCAGCCGGCGCGGGAGCAGGGTCAGCCGGCCCCGCCGCCCCTGCTCACAACGCCCTGGGATGGGCTGATGGAAACCGCCCCCAACCTCACCTGGGGCGGCTCCAACGCGGAGGCCAATTCCGACGGCATCCTGCGCTATCAGGACTACTACACCTGCGTTCGCCGGGCCGACGGCGGCTATTCGCCCCTGATGGGGGCGCCGATCTTGGTGGCGGCGGCGGCGGCCGACGGCGCGCGCGGCGCGGCCAAGGGCGCGGTGCTCCTGGGTCTGGCCAAGGCCAAGGCCTGCGAGACGCCGCCGGCGGCCTGGGCCGCGGCCACGCCGCCGGCGGATAAACAGCCACCGTTCCAGGTCGCCATCGGCGGGCGGACCATCACCGCGCCTTCCGCCGGAGGCCTTATCGACTATCACATCAACGATCCGGCTCTGGCCGGCGGCGGCGCGCCGCCCCCTGTCGGGCCGGGAGACTGGGCCTCGGATGTGCCGGTGATCAACACCTTCCCGCCGGGCGAACTTCTCGACGGCGTCGGCCCCGAACTTGGCCGCGGCGCGATCCTGGTGTTCGGCTCCAGTCAGCCCAACTTCCCCGACGTCCACTGGACGCCTTATCGGCTGATGGATGGGGATATCATCCTGGCCAATTGCGCCCGCGGCATCGCCCTGGTGGGGCCTATACGCGACATGCCGCTGTGGGTGCAGGCTCTGGGCCTGCTCTCCATGCTCCTGGCGACTCACTTCTTCTACCAGATGTTCGAATGGGCTAATTCGCGCGCCCACCGTCTTGGAAAAGGCGTGGCCGGAGCGGTGGCCAGGGGCGCCACATCCCCGGCGATTGCCAAGATTTACGCACTGGCGCTCATGTATGCTACAAGCATCCTCGCCGGTTCGATATTGCTCGACCACGGATATTGGGATTCGACGCCGTTCGTCGCAGCGTCTATCTATATCCTAATCGGGGATGCGCTGGAGATCCTGGAAGGTCGAAACCTGAGGGAGACGGAGGAACCATCCGATGAAGAATGATCGAAGTATTCTGGCCGCGCTCAGCGCGGTGAGCGGCCTCCTGGCGTCCACGGCGGCGCTGGCGGCCTGTCCGGCCGGTTCGCACATGGCCGGGCTTGTGCAATCCATCAGCGGGCCGCGTGGGGAGATATCCCTCCAACGCGGCGGCGCCGCGATCGGACCGGCCGTGGCCCTGCCGCTTTGCGCGGGCGACGCGGTGGTGATTTCCGGTCCCGACTCGAAGCTGACCGCCAAGCTATTCGACGGGACGACCCAGACCTATTCCCAAGGCCGGCATGAGATCGCCGCCGCCGGGTCGGCCAACATGCTCTGGCGGGTGGTCGAGGAAAAGATCGAGGCCTTCGCCCCCGAGGTGCAGACCTATGGACACGGGCTGGTCGGCCGCGACGCCGCGCCGACCCCTTACGAATTTTCCGCCTCGGGCCTCGCCTCCGGCCAGGCCAAGGTCAGCGCCAATTGGTCCGACATTTCGGTGCGCTGGATCGGCGGCGTCGGGCCCTATGTGGTCGAACTTCACGGGCCGGGCGGCGAGGCCGTCCAGGCGCCGAACGTGGCCGAGCATAACGCCAAGCTGGCGGTAGGCCATCTGACGCCCGGCGTCTGGCAGATCAGCGTCAAGGATCTGGTCGGCCGGGAACTGAAGGGTTCGTTCACGGTCGATGCTTCGCTCGGCGCGCCGGCCATGTCGCCGGATGGTCCGTTCGCCGAGCTCAACGACGCGCTCAGCGCCGTCTCCATGGCCGGGCAGGGCGATCTGACCTTCCAGGCCGAACAGGTGCTGGCCAGCGCGCCGCAACAGGGCCTCGATCGCGGGCCGTTCTACACGGCCATCGCCTGCCAGACCGGCGCCGGCGAGCGAAAAAACCTGTGCGGGCACGCCGGGGCCGCGGCGGCGCCGCCGGTGGGCTAGAACTGTCGCCGGGGCGAGCGGACCATAACCAGGGCAAGGCGAAAAATCGCCTAAGGGGGTTAGACTGATCGACGAGGCCATAATTCGCGGCTCTGGCCGCACCCGGGCGCGATGACGGAGCGGGGGCCCCGTCTCGCGGCCGCGGTTTTGACCGCGATCCTGCTGGCGGCAAGCGCTCAGGGCGCCGGCGCGCAGGTTGTGCGTCCGCTGAGCCCCGAGCAGATCATGCGGCTGACGCCGGAGATGCAGCTCGCCATCAAGCCGATGGGCGACGAGCCGTGCGCGCCGATCCATCCGGGGCCGGGCGAAGTGGCCTCCCTGACCGTTGGCTCGCTGACCGTCACCGGGGTGACGGTGTTCAAGTCCGGCGAATTCGAGTCCGTCACCGCGCCGATGGCCGGCCGCCAGCAGAGCCCCGAGGCGCTCGATCGGGCGGCGCAGGCGGTCATCTGCCGCTATCGCAGCGAAGGCTACGTCTTCGCCCATGCCCAGGTGGTGCGCCGCGACGGCGATGTCTGGCGGATCGAGGTCAATGAAGGCCGCCTTGGCCGCATGGAGGCGGCGGTCGACAGCCCCTATCTGGCGGCCATGCTGCGCCGCGCCTTCTCCGGAATTTTGCCGGGCAGGCCGATCAACGCCAACGATGTGCGTCGCGGCCTGGTGATCGCCGGCTCCATGGGCCTGGTGGACGTTCGCCCCACGGTTCGCGCCAGCCGCTCCAATCCGGCGGATCTCGATATCATCATCGTCACCGACCCGCCCAAGCCCCTGGTCGGGCTGGAGGTCAACAACCTCAACACCGCCGATCTGGGGCGCTGGGGCCTGCTGGGTTCGATCCAGTTCAATGGGCTCACGCCCTTCTATGACCGCACCAGCGTCGGCGTGTTCCAGACGCTCGGCCAGACCGGCCAGACCACGGCCATGGCGACGACGCACATCCTGGCGCCGGTGATCGACTCCGGCGTCGGCCTCGATTTCGCCTGGTCCAACGCCCTGCCGACCGGCTCTCTCGCTCCGCTGAGCGTGACCTCCCAGAGCTGGTATCTGCGTCCCTACCTCGACCGTTATCTCTATGTGCGGCGCGGGTTGGTGATCCACGGCGCGCTCGGCCTCGACCTGGTCGACCAGGACACCGATATCCTCAACGGGGCGCCGCTGATCCGCGATTCCCTGAGGGTGTTCTTCGCCAATATCCAGGGTGAGGGTCTTTTCGCCGGCGGCGTGCTGACCGGCGAGGCCGAAGTACGCCAGGGCCTCAACGCCATGGGGGCGAGCACCCAGCCCGTGCCCTATCCCAGCATCGTCGGCGAAGATCCCCAGGCCTTGGTCTGGCGCGCCAACCTCAGCTACACCCATCCGCTCGGCCCCCTGAGCGTCGTGGCCACCGTGCGCGGCCAATACACCACCGACACCCTGGCGGCCTTCGAGCAGATGACCTTCGGCTCCCTAAACGGCGGCTGGGGCTGGGATCCGGCCTCCATCGCCGGCGACCGGGGCGTTGCCGGAACGATCGAGGTCCAGGGCCCGCCGATCAAGGCCCCGTTCGGCACGGCCATCCGGCCCTTCTTCTTCACCGACGCCGCCCACATCACCACCGTTCAGCCGAGCCTCTTCCCCGAGGATTGGGCCTATTCCATGGGCGGCGGCATCCGGGTGGCGACGCAAAAGCATTTCTCGTTCTACATCACCTATGCCGATCCCATCGACCATGGCCCCGCGGCGCCGGGATCCTACGGCTCGCGCGTTCTATTCGGCGTCGACATGACCACAGACGATCTTTTTTCCCGCATCGCCAACCTCGTCGACAGAGGAGCCCGCAAGCCATGAGCCCACGTCACTCGGCTTCGATCCGTCCGTCCTTGCGCGGTGTGTTGCTCGCCGCGGTCGGCCTGCCGCTGATCGCCTGCGCGGGCCTCGCCCAGGCCCTGCCCACCGGCGGGGTGGTGACCGGCACCAGCGGCGGAAGCGTGATCATTTCCGGCTTCGGCACGACCCTGGGCGTAACCTCTCAGGCGCACCGCGCCCTGATCGACTGGACCAGCTTCAACGTCGCGACCGGCGAGACGGTGAACTTCAACGTTCCCGACAAGAACGCCATCATCGTCAACCGCCAGATGTACAACGGGCCGAGCGACATCAACGGGACGATCACCTCGACCTATCCCGGCGCCTCACCCAATCAGCCGCGTCTGACCGGCGGCAATATCTGGATCATCAACCCCAACGGCGTTGTCTTTGGACCCAATGCGGTGGTCAACGTCGGCGGCCTCCTGGCCACCACCGCCAATCTCTCTAACGACAAGGCGTTTCTCTCCGCCGCCGATACCGACCCGATCTCGTTTGAAGGCGGCCCGGCGGGTGCGGGGGTCGCGATCGACACCGGGGCCCACATCACCGTCTACGACGGCGCGGCGCTGTTCATCGCCGACATGGTCAGCGCCAATGGCACGGTGACGGGGGCGGGGACCTTTTCGACGGGGACCCAAGTGCTCTATGGCGGCGCCAAGGCCTACACGATCCAGTTCTCGGCGGCGCCGCCCGACCCTCTCCGCGCCACTGATCTTGGCCTTTTCGATTTCACCATCGACCAAGGCGGATCGGATATCTCCTATGGCGTCGGGGCTTCGACCACCGCAGGCCAGATCATTTTCTCACTTCATGGCGGTCCGCCCGATAGTGGCGGAGGCGATGATGGCAAAGGAACCGACGCCGGAACGCAAACAACGCCGGTTGCAGGGACGATCAATATCACCTCTGGGAAGATAAAATCGACGTTACAAGGCGGCGCCATGTTGATCGTCGGCACTGACATCGTCGCGGGAACGGCCGCCGGAGAAGTCGCCGGTGAATCCTTGCCCGATATTTCGATTGGCCGAACGACCACCGAAAGCCCTGCTCCGATTGTGATATCAGGAGGCGGCCTGAAAATCATCGGCGGTGACGTAACCGTCGGCGCCCTCAACGATACCGCCGTTGAATTGAAGATTACCGGTGCCCCGAGTGAGATTTTTGCTCAAGATAACGTTGATCTATTCAATACGGGTGGCCAGAATTACAGGCCTGATATCTATGCAGACAATGTCGTCGTCGCTGATCAATATCACCCCAGCCTTCTAGGATTCGTAACCGCCAGCGGCACGATCGACATCGAGAGCCAATATGCTCCCTTCCTTGAGGGGCTTACCGGAAACCAGGGGGTTACCATCCTGGCTGGCGGCTCGTTTCACCTGGCTAGTGTAGCCGCAACCGACGGTCCGATAGTCGTGAAATCATCGGGTGGCGTCGCGATAGGGAACCTGACCGGCCAGTCCGTCACCGTCTCGGCGGGCGGACCGGTAAGTTTCACCCAGTTCGAAGGCTCCGCGCCAGGAACAGCTAACGCAGAGATCAGAGTGGCCATTACTGACGCCACCGGCGGTGATGTGAACCTGACCGCAACCGGGGCGGTCATTCTTGACGACGCCGTGACCGCCACTGGTGCGGTGAATATCACCGCGGGCCACGAAATGACCGTCGGAGCCGTCACGGCCGGCGGCGCCGAAACGCTGCTCGGCGGAACGGACGTCACCACCGGCCTCCTGACCACACCCTCGACCGTGCGCGTCGAGGCGACCGACAATCTGAAGCTCGGCGGCGCCTCGGCCGGCTCGCTGCTAGCCAAGGCGGGCCAGACGCTGAACGTTGTCGACGCCGTCAATGTTCAGACTGGCGCGGTCTTCCAGGCGACAGGCCTTTTCCACAATGAAGCTCCGATCGCGGTGCTGGCGGCCAATACGCCGGCGCGCGGTTCGAGCGTTCCGCTGACCACGGTGCTGGAGGTGGATTCCACCAGCGTCGATATCGGCGCGCCGATCTCGATCACCGACGCCTCGGGCGGTACGGCGGCGATCGTTCTTAATTCGCTCAACCCCAACGGCGTCGCCATTGGCGGCGGGCTCTCGGGAACCTCGGGCTTCTATGATCTGAGCGGCGCCGAGGTCTCCAAGCTCAGCGCCGACGGCGTCCTGGTCCTGGCTAGCGACGCCTCGACCCTTGAGGTCGGAAACCTCTCGATCGACGCCGCCCGCACGCCGGTGTTCCAGGTCGGCATCGGGCCGAGCGCGCCGGCCGAGGGAACTTCCGAAGCGGAGGCCTCCGATGCGGCGGCCTCGGTCATCACCGTCTCGGGCGTGGTCACCGGTGTCGGCGCGCCGACCTTCGAAGCCGGCGGTTCGGCGATCGGCGTCGGCGGGGAACTCGAGACCGTCTCCTATACGCCGGACCGGGTGATCGTTTCCGGCGCCATCGGAACCGGCGGCTCGCCGTTCGGCGAGGTGGACCTGACGGCCAACACCGATGTGCTGATCGGCTCGGCGACCTTTGTGCAAGCCTTCGACGCGGCGTCCGATCCGACCACCCTGCCGAGCGATGTCTATCAGGCGGGCTATGGCGGCGTCGCCACGGGCCATGTCTTTATCGACGCCGGGGTGGTGCAACTCGGCGCATCCCGCGCGATCGCCCAACAGAACACCGCGCCGAACGGCGGCGGCCTGAAGGTGACAAAGACCCTGGCCATCAACGACACGCCGGTGCGGGTGGATCTGTTCGGCTATGTGCCCAACGCCGGTGGCGTCCTGGTCAACGGACCCGCCGCGGCCCTCTCGCCCAACATCCTGATCAACGGGACGCCGCCGGAAACGCATTCTTATCTCTTCAACGGCTGCCGGATCGGCGACGCCACCGACTGCGTGACCCCGACGCCGCCGACGCCGCCGGGGCCCACCACCACTATCAACAGCAACACCCGCCCGCCGACGCCGCAGGAGTTCCCGCCCGTCCAGACGCTCTCGATCTATCCCTGGGATACCGGCGATCTGATCGTTCTGCCCAGCGCCCAGGCGCAGACCACCGATCCGACCAAGAGCGGCCTGCAGACCGTGTCCGGTATCGCCAACGAAGATGTCTGGCCGACCGACGCCAACGGCCGGTGTCCGCCGATGCGGACAAAGGGTTCCGGCGCGCCGCCGCAAACCAATCAGACTTGTCCAGATCAATGATCCGGCGCTTTCCCATCCTGGTTAGAAACCTGGCTCTGGCCCTGTTGGCGGCCGGCGCCTGGGGCGCGATGGCGACCATGGCCTTGTCGTCGCCGTCGACCGCGCCGGCGGTGTTCGCGGTGACGCCCGACAGCGCCCATCAGGCCTGCCAGGCCCAGCGAATCTATGGCGACCCGCTGATCCATGGCGACGCCGAACGCGCCTACGACCTCTACTGCGGCCGGGGCGACCCGGTCGGCCGCGTCTATCTCCTCTCCAGCAACCGCGCGCTGGGGCCGTGGAACGAGAATCTCGGCCCGTGCCTGGTCGGCAAGCCCCTGACCTGGAGCATCTCGGGGGTGGAAAACCCGGTCGCCGTGCTCTGCGCCGGCGGGGCGGCCTCCACCGATGCCGGCGGCGTTGGCGCACCGGCCGACGAGCGCATGAGCGCCAGCCGCGGTGGCTGGGTCGTGGCCGGGAGCGCCCTTCCGCCCGCCGCAGGCCCGCTCGACGGAGCGATGCGCGTCCTTCTGGGTTTGGCGAGGCCGGGCGCCGCGAGCGCGGCCGCCGGTTCGGACTCGGCCCTGTTGGCCTCGGTCAGCTCGGCCCTCGGCGGCTCGGCCGTCGGCTCCTCGCCGCAGGATTTCGAGACCCTGGTGGCCGCCGGTCACGAGGCCAATACGCTCTGGCTCTTCTCTCAGGCGGAAGCCTATTTCAGCCAGGCCATCGCGGTGCACCGCACCTTCTGGCCCGACGACAAGCTGGGCGACGCCGATCTGAAGCTTGAGCTGGCGCTCAATCTCAGCAATCAGCGCCGCTTTCCCGAGGCGCGGGCGCTTCTGGCCGAGGCCAGGGCCGAGGCCGGCGGTTCGCCCTATGAACTGGCCAAGGCCGATCTCTACGACGCCGAGGACCGGCTCAACGACGAGAGCGACGCCGCGCGGCTCGACGAAGCGCGCAAGCTGCTGGTCGAGGCGCGCGGAAAGCTGACCGCGGCGCACGATAGCTCAAACGGCACGCTTCAGAGCCTGCAGAGGCTTCAGCTCCTTCAGGCCCTGATCTGGCGCACCTCGGCCCGGGTGGCCGGAGCCGACGCCGACGAGGCGCGTCGCGATCTCGGCGCCGCCTCGGCCTCTCTGGCCCAGGTGCCGAACGCCAACGACGCCTGGCTTCGCGCCCTTGTCGCCAGGGATCAGGCCCGCCTCGAACTGTCCCAGCACCGGCCGCAGGCGGCGGTCGATGTGCTGCGCGCGGCGATCCTCCAGCTCGAAACGAAATTCCCCGGAACACGGCTCGACGGCGAGCTTTATGTCGAACTGGGTCGGGCGCTCGCGGCCAATGGCGACACCCCCGGCGCCCTGGTCGCCTATCGCAAGGCCTTCGCCGATCTCAACGCCCAGGCCGAAGCCTCGGGCGCGACGCCGGATGCGGCGGTGGCCTATCTGAACCTCCTGATCGGCCAGGACGGCGGCAAGGCTCTGGCCGCGGGCGATCCGCGCGGCCCCGAGGCCTTCGCCGCCTTCGAGGCGGTTTCGGGCGCCTCGGTTCGTCAGACAGCGGCGGCGGCGGCGGCGCGCCTATCCAGCGGCGCCGATGGCGAGCTCATCCGCAAGTGGCAGGACTCCCAGCGGGCGACCGTTCGCGCCGAGGCGGAGCTGAGCCGGGTCAACGCCGACTCAACCACGACCTCGGCCGATCGGGCGACGGCGATGGCGAACCTCAAGGCGGCCAAGGCGACGCAGGAGGGCCTCTCCCGGGCCGTCTATGGCAAGGAGCCGGGTTACGCCACCCTGGTCAGCGGCCCCCTGACTCTTTCCGACATCCAGGCCTCGCTGCAGCCAAACGACGTCCTGGTGCGCCTGCTTGTGGGCGGCGATAGCGGCGCCGGCCTGCTGGTCAAGAAGGATGCGGTGACGCCGTTCACCTTCAAGGCCAACGCCGCCGACGTTTCGGCCCTGGTCACCAAGATCAAGGTTTCGGCTAGGCACGAGAACGACGCCGAACGGTTCGATCTGGCCGCTTCGAGCCAGCTCTTCGACGCCCTGTTCGGCGGCGTGCGGGCCAACCTGCTCGATCCGTCGCAAACACGCATGATCCTCGACGCGGGCGGGGCCCTGGCGTCCCTGCCATTTGGCGTTCTCACCGCCGATGATCCGACCAAGACCGACGGACTCACGTTCCAGAAGGCCGATTGGCTGGCCAGGCGGTTCGCCATCGTCGTAACCGCCGGCCTTCGTCCGATCCGCATACCTTCGGGCACCGTCCAGTCCTTCGTCGGCTATGGCGATTTCACGCCGCTGGCCGATGACGCCAGCAAGGTCGGCCAGATCAAGGCGGTGATGGCCGCGCGCGGCCTGCCGAAGGCCTGCCTCGCGCCATTATTGGACGCGGTGGGCGGCCTGCCGCCCTTGGCCGGCACCAAGGCCGAGCTTGACGCCATCAAGGCCAATCTGGGCGGCGAGGTCCGCCTCGGCGATCAGTTCACCCCGGCCCTCGTGCTCGCCGATCCGGAGCTCGGCAAGGCCGATCTGGTGGTGTTCGCCACCCACGGCGTGTTCCGCCAGAGCTACGCCGACGTGAGCGGTTCGACCTGCCTGCCCGACGCGGTGCTCCTGGCCAGCGCACCTGCGCCCAACACCGCCGGCGACATGTTCCTCGACACCGCCGACGTGTTGCAGATGCATTTGAGCGCCCAGGTCGCCGTGCTCTCGGCCTGCGACACCGGCAATCCGGTGCCGGTCAGTCCCGGCGAGACCGGCCTTCCCTCCGGCGGCGACGCCCTGAGCGGCTTCGCCCGGGCGTTCATCTACGCCGGCGCCCAGAACGTGGTCATCACCCACTGGCCGATCCGCGACGAATTCGGACCCTCCTTCATGGGCGCCTTCACCGGCGGCCTCAAGGCGGGCCAGTCCCCGGAGGCCGCGCTTCAGGCCGCCCAGGGTCAGGCGATCGCCTCGGCCAACTATGGTGACCCGTACTACTGGGGCGCCTTCAGCCTGGTCAGCATGGGCCTCAAGACGCGCTGACGGCGAAAATTGAGGCAAATAGAAACAACCGCGTCATCGGCGGCTTCGCGTCTCTTGGCCTTGCGCGGTTCAACGAGTCATTGCGATAGAGGAACCGACAGCCTAGGAAATACGCTTCCAGAGCCGACGGCTCGTGGCGCATCGACAACCGCGGGGGGATGGTGAGGGAAAATGCCGGACGGGCACGGCGTAGCTGACACTCTATCGATCCCGGGGCTGGAGCCGGCGCCGACCCGGCATCGCCGTCTGATCGCCTGGGTGCGCGAGATCGCCGCCCTGACCAAGCCGGATCGCATCTGCTGGTGCGATGGCTCGCAGGCTGAGTGGGATCGCCTGACTACCGAGATGGTGGAGCAAGGAACCTTGCGGCGCCTGAATCCCGAGATTCGGCCCAACGCCTTCCTTGCCGCCTCGGATCCCCGCGATGTCGCCCGGGTGGAGAGCCGGACCTTCATCTGCTCGCCGGAGGCCGCCGACGCGGGGCCGACCAACAACTGGCGCGAGCCCAGCGAAATGCGCGCCGAGCTGATGGGTCTCTTCGATGGCGCCATGCGCGGCCGCACGATGTACGTCGTGCCGTTCTCCATGGGGCCGATCGGCTCGAAGATCAGCGCGCTGGGGGTGGAGATTACCGATAGCCCCTACGTGGTGATCTCGATGCGGATCATGACCCGCATGGGCAAGGCCGCTCTGGACGCCCTGGGTAATGACGGCTTCTTCGTGCCGGCGGTGCACTCCGTAGGCCGGCCGCTGGGCCCGGGCGAGCGCGATGTGGCCTGGCCCTGCAACGAGACCAAATACATCGTTCATTTCCCAGAGGACCGGGAGATCTGGTCGTTCGGCTCCGGCTATGGCGGCAACGCCCTGCTGGGCAAGAAATGCTACGCCCTGCGCATCGCCTCGGTGATGGCCAGGGACGAGGGCTGGCTCGCCGAGCACATGCTGATCCTCAAGCTCACCGCGCCCGAGGGTCACGTCCACTATGTGGCCGCCGCTTTCCCCAGCGCGTGCGGCAAGACCAACCTCGCCATGCTGCAGCCTACGCTTGCCGGCTGGAAGGCCGAGACGGTCGGCGACGATATCTGCTGGATGCGCTTTGGCGAGGATGGCCGGCTCTACGCCATCAACCCCGAAGCCGGGTTCTTCGGCGTTGCGCCGGGCACCGGTCACGCCACCAACGCCAACGCCGTCGCCTCCCTGGAAGCCAACTGCATCTTCACCAATGTCGCCCTCACCGACGACGGCGATGTCTGGTGGGAGGGGCTAACCGAGACTCCGCCGGATCACCTCACCGACTGGAAGGGCCGCCCGTGGACGCCTGGCGGCGAGCCGGCGGCGCACCCCAACGCCCGCTTCACCGCGCCCGCCGGCCAGTGCCCGCTCGATCGCGCCGGAGTGGGAAGACCCCAAGGGCGTGCCGATCTCCGCCATCCTGTTCGGCGGCCGCCGCGCCAGCGCCGTGCCGCTGGTCACCGAGGCCTTCGACTGGCGCCACGGCGTCTTCCTGGCCTCCAACGTCGCCTCCGAAGGCACGGCGGCGGCGGAGAACAAGGTCGGCGAGCTGCGCCGCGACCCCTTCGCCATGCTGCCGTTCTGCGGCTACAACATGGGCGACTATTTCGCCCATTGGCTGAAGCTCGGCGAAGGCGCCGATCCGGCCAAGCTGCCAGGCATCTATTTCGTCAACTGGTTCCGCAAGGACGAGAACGGCAAGTTCGTCTGGCCGGGCTACGGCGACAACAGCCGCGTGCTGAAATGGATCGTCGAGCGCCTGGAGGGCGAGGCCGACGCCGTCGACACGCCGATCGGCCGTCTGCCGGCGCCCGGTGCGTTGGATGTCTCGGGCATGAGCGTGACGGCGAAACAGATGGATTTGCTGCTCACGGTGGATCCCGAGGTCTGGCGCGAGGAGGCGGCCCTGATCGGCCCGGACTACGAGAAGTTCGGCGCCCGCCTTCCCGCCGCCCTCTGGGAAGAGCTGGCGGCTTTGCAGGACCGCCTGGCGGAAGCGAGCGACGATCAGCCCCCGGCCCGAGCGGTCGCTCGCGCCGGCTGACACTCACCCTGCTTGACCACTGAAGTCACAATCACGCGGCAGTTCTGCGGTCCGCCGAACTCGGGCAATGGCGGCTATGTCTGTGGCCTGATGGCGGGGGCCCTGGGCGGGACAGCGACGGGCGTGCTCCGCGCGCCGGTTCCCCTCGATACGCCGTTGACCCTGGCCGCCGAAGACGGGGCCGCTCGCCTTCTCACGGCCGATGGCGCCCTGATCGCCGAGGCGCGCGCCGCCGATCCCGATGCGCTGCCGGAGATGAGGCCGCCGCCAAGCCTAGAAGCCGCGCGGCGCGCCGCGGGCGAATTCATCGGCCTCAAGCGCATGTTCCACCCGATCTGTTTCACCTGCGGAACCGATCAGGCGGAGGGCTTCGGTCTGCGGGTCTTTGTCGGACCGACGGGCGAACCATCGCAAGGCGAGGTGACGGGCGTCTGGACGCCGCATCCGTCATTCGCCGCCGAGGATGGCCTTACCCGCGTGGAAGTGGTGTGGGCCGCCCTCGATTGCCCCGGCTCGGTGGCCTGGGTGGAGCGCGAAGGCGGTGGCGGCCTGCTCGGCACCATGACCGGTGAGGTTCGGAGACGTCCAACGCCCGGTGAGCCATGCATCGTCACCGCCCGCCCGCTGGAAGCCAGCGGACGCAAGCGTGTCTCGGCCACGGCGCTCTTTTCGGCGGAGGGTGAATTGCTCGCCAAAAGCCACCAGATCTGGATCGTGCGCGCGCCTGCTCCGGCCTGACGGCGCGACGAGCGCTTGCGCCTTTTCGATAGCCAGCGGCGCTGCTATCGCTAATGTCGAAAAAAATTCCGATGCTCCCAGGGAGGAAGTCCAAGTCATGCGCGAAGCGGTCATCGTCTCCTATGCCCGCACGGGTCTCGCCAAGTCCGGGCGCGGCGGGTTCAACATCACCCCCACCGTCTCCATGGCCGCGCACGCCGTGAAGCACGCCGTCGAAAAGGCCGGCGTCGAGCCAGAAGCGGTCGAGGACTGCTTCATGGGCAATGTCGCGCACGGCGGCGGCAACCTCGGCCGCACCGCCGCGCTGCTGGCCGGCCTGCCGATCACCACCTCGGGCGTCACCGTCAACCGCTTCTGCTCTTCGGGCCTGCAGTCGATCGCCATGGCGGCGCGCTATGTCGATCGAGGACGGCGCCGAGTGCGTCGTGGCCGGCGGCGTGGAGTCGATCAGCTTGCCAGGTTCGGGCGGCGGCGCGCGGAACATCGATCCGCGCCTGACCGAGATGTATCCCGACATCTTCATGCCGATGATCGACACCGCCGACATCGTCGCCGAGCGCTACAAGGTCAGCCGCGAATATCAGGACGAGTATTCGCTGGAATCCCAGCGCCGCATGGCCGCCGCCCAGCAGGCCGGCAAGTTCAACGACGAGATCGTGCCGATGAAGACCAAGATGAAGGTGGTCAACAAGGAGACGAAGGAAGAGAGCATCGTCGACTACACGGTCGATCGCGACGAGTGCAATCGCCCCGACACCACCCTCGAAGGCCTCGCCAAGCTCGAGCCGGTGCAGGGCCCCGGCAAGTTCATCACCGCCGGCAACGCCTCGCAGCTCTCCGACGGCGCCGCCGCCGTGGTGCTGATGGAAGCCAAGGAAGCCGAGCGCCGCGGGCCTCAAGCCGCTGGGCGTGTTCAAGGGCTGGGCCGTCGCCGGCTGCGAGCCCGACGAAATGGGCATCGGCCCGGTGTTCGCCGTGCCGCGCCTGCTCGGAGCGCCATGGCCTGAAGGTCGACGACATCGACCTTTGGGAGCTGAACGAGGCCTTCGCCAGCCAGTGCCTCTATAGCCGCGACACGCTCGGCATCGATCCGGAGAAGTACAACGTCAACGGCGGCTCCATCGCCATCGGCCACCCTTTCGGCATGACCGGCGCCCGCCTTACCGGCCACGTCCTGCAGGAAGGCAAGCGGCGCGGCGCCAAGCACGCCGTCGTCACCATGTGCATCGGCGGCGGCATGGGCGGCGCGGGCCTGTTCGAGGTCTACAACTAGGCAGGGCCTGGTTTGGCCGGAGCGCAACGCACTCCGGCGCCCACCCACGAACGTCATCCTCGGGCGTAAGTACCGAGGATCCATCAGCACGCGTCCGTTGGGTGGACGTGCGCGCGCACGGCCATGGCAGGTCGCGAGACCATGGATAGCCGGGCCATAAGCAAAGGAAGAATGGGCGCTCGGCTATGACGGTAGGGGTGAGGGTCTAGGTTCCCATGCCTTGAGACCCCAGCCTGTTCCGCGCGGCCGGAATCCTGTTACGACGGCGCCGCGAAGGGAGAAGGGTTTGTCGCAGGCGATCGTGGAGGAGGCCCCGCCGCAAAGCGCCGAAGAGGCGGAAGCGGAATACGAGCGGTTCGTCTGGAAAAACCTTCCGCGCAACTTCGCCGGCCACTTCATCCACGGCATGCTGGGCATGACCGGCTTTCGCCTGTTCAACGCCCCGACCTTCCTGCCGGCCTATCTGCACCTGCTCTCCGGATCTGATTTCATCGTCGGCCTGGGCCAGTCGCTCCAGCAATTGGGCGGTGTCGTCTCGCCGGTGGTGGGCGCGACCCAGATCGAGCATCGCAAGCGCGTCCTGCCCGTGGCCATGCTGATGGGCACCTTGATGCGCATCCAGATACTGGGCGTGGCGCTCGCCGGCTTCTTCCTGCACGGCAAGGTGCTGCTGATCGCGGTGCTGGGGTTCCTGTTCCTCCTGGGCCTGTTCTCCGGCCCGCAGCAGGTGGCTTTCCAGCTTCTACTGGCCAAGGTGATCCCGATCGCCCGGCGAGGCCGACTCCAGGCCCTGCGCAATGTCACCGGCGGAGCTATCGCCGCGGGCCTCGCCTGGGTGGCCGGCCACTACATCATCCAGCGCAATCTGTTCGGCAACGGCTATGGCGTGACCTTCTCGCTGGCCTTCATCCTGACCAGCCTCGGCCTTACCGCCCTGCGCATCCTGATGCGCGAGCCCGAGCCGCCGACCATCCGCGCCAAGAGCCGACTGATCGACCGGGTGCGCGAGTTCCCGGCCCTGCTCACCCAGGATCGCAGCTTCATGTTCTTCATGATCGCCCAGACCCTGGCCACGGCGGGCCGGGTGGCGGCGCCGTTCTATATCCTCTACGCCGGCCACTCGATGGCCCTGGACGGCAAGAACCTGGGCCTGGTTTCGCTCGCGTTTCTCGGCGCCGACACCGTCACCAACCTAGGCTGGGGCCTGGCCGGCGATCGCTTCGGCTTCCGCTTGACCTTCATCGCCTGCCTGGTCGTCTGGGTGGCCTCGACCGCCCTGCTGATGGCGGCCCCGGCCATTCCCGGCATGCATCTGGCTCACTTCGGTCCGGCGCTCGATGTCCGGGCCTTGATCTTCATCGCCTTCTTCGGACTGGGCGCGGCGGCATCCGGCTTTCTGATGAGCTCGCAGACCATGGTGCTGGAATTCGGCGTCCGTGACGATATGGCCATGCGCCTGGCCCTGACCTCCACCACCCAGGGTGTGATGAACACTATCGGCCCCCTGGCCGGCGGCCTGATCGCCGCCACCTTGGGCTATGAAGTGCTGTTCGGCGTCTCGATTGTCTTCCTGGCCGCGGCCCTCGTCATTTTGCTCCTTTTGGTGGAGGAACCTCGCCTTCGGGCTCTCGCCTAGCGCCGCCCGCCTGTGTTAGAAACTGTGATCTCAGAACTCTCTTCACAGGCGGCTCCATGCGCATCGGCGTTCCCAAAGAAATCAAGACCCTCGAATTTCGCATCGGCGCCACGCCGGGCGTGGTCCAGCGGCTGGTGCACGAAGGCCACGAGGTGTTCGTCGAAGCCGGCGCCGGCGCCGGCATCGGCCTTGCCGATCGAGGCCTACGCCGACGTCGGGCGCCACGATCCTGCCGGACGCCGACGCGGTGTTCGACGCCGCCGACATGATCGTCAAGGTGAAGGAGCCGCAGGCGGTCGAGATCGCCCGGCTGAAGCCGCGCCACATCCTGTTCACCTATCTGCACCTGGCCGCCGATCCGGATCAGGCGCGAGGGCCTGATGGCATCGGGCTGCACCGCCATCGCCTACGAGACCATCACCGACCGCTGCGGCCGCCTGCCGCTGCTGGCGCCGATGAGCCAGGTGGCCGGGCGCATGGCGGTGGATGTGGGCGCCTATCACCTGCTGAAGCCCGCCGGCGGGCGCGGCATGCTGCTGGGCGGCGCGCCGGGCGTGCTGCCGGCCAAGGTGGTGATCCTGGGCGGCGGCGTCGCCGGCAAGCACGCCGCCGAGATGGCCATCGGCCACCGCGCCGACGTCACCCTGTTCGACATCTCCGCCCCGCGCCTGGAGGAGCTCGACGACCAGTTCGGCGGCCGGCTGAAGACCTGCTTCTCCACCCACGACGCTGGTGGCGCGACGCTGCTGCCGACCGCCGACCTGGTGATCGGCTGCGTGCTGATCCCCGGCGCGGCGGCGCCCAAGCTGGTCACCCGCGCCGACCTCGCCCGGATGCGGCCGGGCGTCGGTGCTGGTGGACGTGGCCATCGACCAGGGCGGCTGTTTCGAGACCAGCCATCCCACCACCCACGCCGACCCGACCTTCGTGGTCGACGGCGTGATCCACTATTGCGTCGCCAACATGCCGGGCGCCGCGCCGCTGACCTCGACCTATGCGCTCAGCGCCGCCACCGCGCCCTATATCTCGGCCCTGGCCGGCAAGGGCGTCGACCAGGCCCTGGCCGACGATCCGGGTTTCGCCGAGGGCCTCAACGTCAGTGGCGGCAAGATCGTGTACGGCGCGGTGTCCCAGTCTCTCGGCTTCGACTAAGGCGCCAACAGGTCGTCCACCGCTTCGATCCAGTGCCGAACCGGCATGGGTGCTTTTTCGCCCAGGTGCATCCAGCAGCCGATGTTGGCGGTGTAGATTGTCTGCGGCGCGCCAGCGGTGAGCGCGGCGAGTTTTTCGGCGCGCAGACGCCCGGCGAAATCCGGCTGGAGAATGGAATAGGCGCCGGCTGAGCCACAGCAGAGGTGCGGGTCGGCCGCGGGCTGAGGATCATATCCGAGGCCGGCCAGCAATTGCGCCACCGCGCCGGCGAGGCCCGGGCCGTTGCGCAGGGTGCAAGGATCGTGAACGGCGATGCGCGGCTGGGCCGGCGCGCGATCCGGCGTCGGCGGCGTCGCGCGCAGCACTTCGACAGGATCTCGCACATGTTCGGCGACCCGGCGCGCCTTGGCGGCATAGGCCGGATCGGCGGCCAGCACATCGGGATAGTCGCGGATGAAGGCGGCGCAGCCGCTGGCGTTGACCACGATCGCCTCCGCCCCCGCGTCGAGGGCTGCACTCCAGGCGTCGATATTGCGCCGCGCCAGGTCTCGGGCTTCGTCCGGCGCGTCGTTGTGAAAGGCGAGCGCGCCGCAGCAGCCGACGCCGGGGGTTTCGTTGAGGCGGATCCCG
Source organism: uncultured Alphaproteobacteria bacterium (assembly GCA_963817995.1). Lineage (GTDB taxonomy): Bacteria > Pseudomonadota > Alphaproteobacteria > Caulobacterales > Caulobacteraceae > Acaudatibacter. The sequence goes on along the minus strand of CAWFQJ010000003.1, from coordinate 208,291 downwards.
ATATGATTGAACACGCGCGCGGTGGCGGCGTTGAAGTGGGCCGCCGTTGCCGACTGAACGCAGCCGCGAAGCTGAGTCATTCGGCGGGCATGGGTCCTATGCGGCGTTGATCCTGGATCGACCTTCGCCGGGAGCTTACCGGCGAGACTTGAGGGCAGGGCAAAGCGAAACGCCCGGCCGAGCGTGATCACCAGCGCCAGCAGGGGGGGATTTCCGGCGAGCGTACGCAATCCCCAACGGATCGCGCGTTCGCGCCCCGGCCGCGGGCATTCTTCGGCCACCACCGCGCGGCCGACATCGAGCAGGCGATGATATTCCACGCCGGAGGGACAGGTGGTCTCGCAGGCGCGACAGGAGAGGCATCGGTCGAGATGTACCTGGGTCAGGCGGGAGGTGGGCTCGCCTTCCAGAGTCTGTTTGATGAGATAGATGCGGCCCCTGGGTCCGTCGAGTTCGTCGCCGGTCAGGTGATAGGTGGGGCAGGTGGCGTTGCACATGCCGCAGTGGACGCAGGATCGCAGCACGCTCTCGGCGATGGCGCCGGCGGCGGTCTGGGCGAGCGGGCCCTTGATCTCGGTGCGCATCTTAGAGGCCCTCGTACATGCGACCGGGATTGAAGATGCCCGCCGGATCGAACGCGGCCTTGAGGCGCCTGTGAAGTTCGAAGAGAGGACGGGGCAGGGGGGTGAAGACGGTCTCGCCGTCTCGCGCCCCGCGAAACAGGGTGGCGTGGCCGCTCGCCGCTTGCGCCGCGGTCCTTAGGCGTTCGCCGTCCGCTTCGCCGGCAACCCAGATTTGGCCGCCGGCCCAATCGCGAACGACCTCGCCATCCAGCTCGGCGATATCGGCGGTTCTGGGAACCGACAGGCGCCACAGCCGAGGCGAGGCGAGAGGGGCGAGGGTCATGTGGCGGACGCCGTCCCAGAGATCGCCCGGCGCCGGATCGCCGCCCAGATCGCGCGCCGCCGCCTCGACCGCCGCTTCGGGGCCGGAAAGACGAATATAAAGTGTCCCCTTATGGTGAAAAGCCGCGCTCAATGGCAGCGGCCGGCGCATGAGGCCGGTGAGTCTGGCCTTCGCCGCCGGCCAATCCGCCTCGAACCTCAAGGTGCGCTCGGCCCGAGGCCGTGGAACCACGCGCACCGAAATATCCAGCAACACGCCGAGACTTCCCAGGGCGCCGGCCATCAGGCGGAAACCGTCGAAGCCGGCGACGTTCTTGAATACCGTCCCGCCCAGCCGAAGGGCCTCCCCTTTGCCATTGAGAACGGTAACGCCGAGAATGGCGTCGCGCACCGCGCCGGCGAACGGTCGCCTGGGCCCGGAAAGCCCGGCCGCCACCACGCCCCCCAATGTGCTCGCCGGCCCGAAGATCGGCGGCTCGAAGGCCAGCATCTGATCGCACCCGGCCAGCAAGGCTTCGATCTCGCCGATCGGCGTCCCGGCCCTGGCGGTGATCACCAGCTCGCTGGGGTCGTAGTCGATGACGCCCCGGTGGCCCGAAACATCGAGAGGTTCGCCACGCCCTGCCTGACCGTAGAAGGCCTTGGTGTCGCCGCCGACGATCCGCAGCGGCTCGCCCCGCGCCGAGGCTGACCGCACCCGCTCGACCAGGGCCTCGCCCAGATCCGCGTCTCTAGAGGCGGTCGAGATGGGCAAAGGAAACCGCTCCGTGGTGCACATGCATGGCCCCGAATTCGGCGCAGCGGGCCAGGGTCGGGATCGCCTTGCCGGGGTTCAGCAGGCCTTTCGGATCGAAGGCGGCCTTGATGGCGGCGAAGGCCTCGACTTCGGCGGTGGAGAACTGGACGCACATCTGGTTGATCTTCTCGCGCCCCACCCCGTGCTCGCCGGTGATCGTGCCGCCCACGGCGACACACAGCTCCAGGATCGCCCCGCCCAGCGCCTCGGCCCGTTCCATCTCCCCCGGCGCATTGGCGTCGTAGAGGATCAGCGGATGCAGATTGCCGTCGCCGGCGTGAAAGACGTTGGCCACGGGCAGGCCGTGGGTGGCGCTCATCCGCTCAATCTCCTCCAGCACATCGGGCAGCCGCCGCCGGGGGATGGTGCCGTCGATGCAATAGTAGTCGGGGGCGAGGCGGCCCATGGCGGGAAAGGCGCCCTTGCGTCCGGCCCAGAACAAGGCGCGTTCGGCCTCGTCGCGCGCCAGGCGCACCTGGGTGGCGCCGGCGGCCTCGCAGATTTCCGCCACTCGGGACAATTCCTGAGCGACGTCCGCCTCCGCCCCATCGAGCTCGCAAAGCAGGATGGCCGCCGCATCGGTGGGATAGCCGGCGTGGACGTGGGCCTCGGCGGCGTTGAGGGCGAGCTTGTCCATCATCTCCAGGCCGGCCGGGATGATCCCGGCGGCGATGATCGCCGCCACCGCCTCGCCGCCGTGCCGCACATCGGCGAACGCCGCCAGCAGCACCCGGGCGTGGACCGGCGTCGGCAGGAGTTTCACGGTCACCTCGGTGATGACGCCCAGCAGGCCCTCCGAGCCGGTCATCAGGGCCATCAGATCGAAGCCCGGCGCGTCGAGGGCGTCGCCACCGATGGTCAGGCGTCTCCCCCTCGATGGTCACCATCTCCAGCTTCTGGATGTTGTGCACGGTCAGGCCGTACTTCAGGCAGTGCACGCCGCCGGCGTTCTCGGCCACATTGCCGCCGATGCTGCAGGCGATCTGGGAGGAGGGGTCGGGGGCGTAAAAGAGGCCGTGGGCCGCCGCCGCCTCGGAGATGGCCAGATTGCGCACCCCCGGCTGCACCCGGGCCGTACGTGCGCCCGGATCGATGGCGAGGATGCGGTTGAACCGCGAAAGGCTCAGCAGCACGCAGCCGGGAAACGGCAAGGCGCCGCCGGAGAGCCCGGTCCCCGCGCCGCGGGCCACCACCGGAACGCCAAGCGCGTTGCAGATCAGAAGAACGCTCTGCACCTCTTCGGGCGTTCTGGGCAGCGCCACAAGGCCCGGCATGCCGCGATAGGCCGCCAGACCATCGCTCTCGTAGACGCGCATGGCTTCGGGCGTGGTCAGGAGGCCATCGGCCGGCAGCACCCCCTTCAGTCGCGCGATCAGCCGATCACGATCGACGCTGGCGAAGTTCGGGTCGAGGGCGGGATCGAACTTGTCGAGCATGGCCAAGGCCTACAGTCACCCGGCGCCGCCGTCGATAGGACTGGGGTCAGGGCGGCTATCCGAAGTCAGGCCCGAAGCGGATGTTGTCTGCTTCCATACCCTTGATCACCACGTCCATCCCGCCGGATTTGATCATCCATTCCAGGCGGTGGTCGCGGTATTCGCGCTTGAAGAGGCCCTTGGCGACGAGGTCCGCCACATCGACGTCGCCCCGCTCGAAGGCGCGGGATTCCTGGATCGTTTGCGCCACCGAGGGGCGGGCGAAGCATCGCTCGACCCAGGCGGCGAGAATCGAGCCCGACGCGGGCGGGTGGCCGACGCCGATGGCGGTTCCGACATAGGGCGCGACGCAGAGATCGCCCCAGCCGAAAGCCTCGCCGTTGAACCATTCGCGGCCGCCAAGCTGGCCCTCAAGCCAGGAGAAGAAGCCCTGGGTCTGGCGGGCGGCGTTGGCCTTGAGCGTTTCGGCAAGCTCGCCGGTGGCGCGCCGGAACCAGTTGATCTCGCCCATGCCCCAGTTGATCGCTTCGAAGTGGGTGTCCATCACCTCTTCGATCATCCGCACCCGGGCGCGCTCGGCGGGAGCGGCCGGCAGCAAGGGCGGCGTCGGCCATCGTCCTCGATATATTCCAGGATGATGGTGGAATCGAAGATCGCCGTTTCGCCGTCGACCAGAACTGGCACCTCGGCGCGGGGATTGGCCGCCAGGAATTCCGCTGCCGGCGCCCCCGGCGCCCAGGCCCCCCGGCATCGCGACCTCGAACGCCGTCGCCTTCTCGCGCAGGGCGATCTTGACCTTCTGGGCGTAGGGAGAAAGCGGGTGCTCGTAGACGGTGACCATAGCGCCCCTCAGGCCTCGTTGCTGAAGATGATCGTGCCCGAGGCGGCGAACATGCCGCCGACGCCGTGGCTGACCGATATGCGCGCGCCGGGAACCTGGGCGGGCGCGATTCCCCTCATCTGCCGCACGCTCTCCTGCATGGCGTACATGCCGTACATGCCCGAGTGCATGTAGGAGAGCCCGCCGCCATTGGTGTTGAGCGGCAGCTTGCCGCCGGGCGCCGTATTCCGTTCACGGATGAAAGCGGCCGCCTCGCCCGGCTTGCAGAAGCCGAGATCCTCCAGGCCATAGAGCGGCAGGTGGGCGAAGGCGTCGTAGATCATCAGGTGATCGACGTCGGCATGGCTGATTCCGGCTTCATCGAACGCCTTCTTGCCGGAGACACGGAAGGCGCGCGAAGTGTTGAAATCGACCATCTGCGAGACCATCGGCGTCTCCACGCTCTCGCCGGTCCCCAGCACATAGACCGGCTTTTGGGGGAAGTCCTTGGCGCGCTCGGCGCTGGTGAGGATGAGGGCGCCGCCGCCGTCGGTCACCAGACAGCACATCAGCATCCGGAACGGCCACGCGATCATCGGCGAATTGAGCACATCATCGACCGTGATTGGATCCTTGAAGCTGGCGCGGGGGTTCTTGGCGGCCCACTCGCGCTGGATCACCGACACCCAGGCCAGGTCCTCTTCGGTCAGGCCGTGGGTCTTGAGGTAGCGGAGCACCGGAATGGTGAACATGGTCGGCGGCGAGGTGACGCCGAAGGGGACTTCGAACTGTCCCATCAGGCTGGCGGCGGCGCGGCCGAAGCCGCTGCTGCCGACGCGAGAACGGCCGCTCTCGCCGTGGGTGATCAGCACGGTCTTGCACAGCCCCTCGTTGATCGCCGCCGCCGCGTGGCGAACGTGGAGCATGAACGAGCAGCCGCCGACGCTGGTGCCGTCCACCCAGGTCGGGGTGATGCCGAGATAATGGGCGATGGACGTCGGGTTCTCGCCGGCGGTGGCCACGCCGTCGATATCGGAAGCCTTCAGGCCGGCGTCGGCCAGGGCGTTGAGGGCGGCGTCGGCATGCAGGCCGATGACCGACATGTCCGGGATCTTGCCAAGCCGGGTGGTCTCGGCCGCGCCGACGACCGCGATGGTTTTGGGTTTCATGACCTTAAGCTCCCGCCGGCTTGAAGAAGGGCAGGGCGATCTCGCCGAAGGTTTCGAAGGTGACCTCCACCGGCATGTCGAGTTGCAGCGCCTCGGGCGTCTGCGGGCAGCCGACGATATTGGTCATCATCCGGGGGCCTTCCTGGAGTTCGACCACGGCGATCGAGTGCGGCGCCGTTCCCATGTCTGGCCGTGGGCGATGGTTGATCACATAGCTGTAGAGGCTGGCCTTGCCGCTGGCGCGGTAGACCTCCACCGATCTCGAGCCGCAGGCCGGACAGAACGGGCGGGGTGGAAAATAGCTGTCGCCACAGGCGGTGCAGCGCTGCAGCCGAAGCTCGCCGGCTTTGCAGCCATCCCAGAAATGCTGGGTCTCGGGCGTGGGGGTGGGCAGGACTCTATCCATCGGCGCTTCCTCTGATTGGCGATCTCTTCGGCGCCCGCGTTGTCAGACCATTCCCGACGGGAAGGCAAGAGCCGTCGCGCTTGACCAGGCGCCCCCACGCCGCGACAAGGCTCGGACAAGACTCCTAGAAGGAGACGGCGTGGGCGAGGAAGACGAGTGGTGGCGAGGCGCGGTGATCTATCAGATCTATCCGCGCAGCTTCATGGACGCGGACGGTGACGGCGTCGGCGATCTCAAGGGCGTTCTCGCTAAGCTCGACTATGTCGCCGCGCTGGGCGTGGACGGGATCTGGGTCTCGCCGTTCTTCACCTCGCCGATGAAGGACTTCGGCTACGACGTCAGCGACTATTGCGCGGTCGACCCGCTGTTTGGGACCTTGGCCGATTTCGACGCCGTCGTGGCCAAGGCCCACGCATCTCGGCCTGAAGATCATTATAGATCAGGTGTGGTCGCATACCTCCGACGAGCATGCCTGGTTCAAGGAAAGCGCCGCCTCGCGGGACGGCCCTAAGGCCGACTGGTACGTCTGGGCCGACGCCAAGGCCGATGGAACGGCGCCCAACAATTGGATGGCTTCGTTTGGCGGGACGTCGTGGACCTGGAGTCCCAGGCGGCGACAGTACTATCTGCACAACTTCCTCAAGGAGCAGCCCGACCTCAATTTCTGGAACCCGGATGTCCAGGAGGCGATTCTGGATGTGGCGAGGTTCTGGCTGGATCGCGGCGTCGACGGCTTTCGCCTCGACGTCATCAACTACATCTTCCACGGCCGGGACCTCCTCGACAATCCCGTGGCGCCGCATAATCGGTCCGCCGCCCATGCCCGGCCTCTTTCAACGGCATGTGGAGGATCGGTCGCGGCCGGAGGCGCTGGCGTTCCTGGCCCGCTTGCGGACCCTCATGGATAGCTACGGCGCGCGAATGACCGTGGGCGAGGTGTACGACGAACCGCCGCTTCCCAGGCAGAAGGAATATGTGGCCGGCCGCGATCGCCTGCACACGGCCTACGGCTTCTTCCTGCTCAACGCCGGCCGCGCCACGCAGGACCTGTTCGCCCAGACCATCACCGCCTGGGGCGACGCCGACGGCTGGCCCTCGTGGTCGCTGGGCAATCACGACGTGCCGAGGTTCGCCAGCCGCATGGCGGGCGACGATCCGGCGCGGGTGAAGTTGCTGACCGCCTTGCTCCTCTGCCTGCGCGGAACGATCTTTCTCTATCAGGGCGAGGAACTGGGCCTGCCCCAGGCCAAGGTTCCGTTCGAGCGCCTGCGTGACCCCTTCGCCATCGCCGCCTGGACTGGCGAGGCCGGCCGCGACGGCGCGCGCACGCCCATGCCCTGGATGTCGGCGGCGCCCAATGGGGGGTTCTCGACGGCGGATGAGACATGGCTGCCGGTGGATGAGCGCCACCTTGCCCTGGCCGCGGAGGCTCAGGAGGCGGACAAGACCTCCATGCTCCATTTCACCCGGCGGATTATCGCCGCCCGCGAGAAGCTGCCCACGCTGAAGCTGGGATCGGCGAAGGTGATCGTCGCGCCGGGCGGCATGTTCGCTTTCGAGCGGCTTTACGATCGTGAGCGGCTGATCTGTGTCTTTGATTTTTCAGGCGATGGCGCGGAATTCTGCATTGCCCGGCTTCGGCGACATTGTCGTCTCGGTCACCGGCGCCGAACAGATCGATGGCGAACGCCTGGTCTTGCCCGGGTTCGGCGGCGCGGTGGTGCGTTTGAATTCAGAAAGGGATTTTCAATGACGGGTCTCGATGGATAGCCGCGCACCCTCCGTAACGATCCCGACGGCGATCGAACCAGCGCCGGTCACGGCGCGCGTCAAGCTCACCTACGGCATGGGCCAGCTGGTGGAGAGCAGTTCCACCACGGTCTACAGCACCTTCCTGTTCTTTTTTTACACCGCCTTGCTGGGCCTTCCCGGTTCGCTCGTGGGCCTCGCCACCGCTATTTCGCTGGTGATCGACGCCGTGGCCGATCCGCTTCTCGGCTCCTGGTCCGACGCCACGCGTTCGCGTTGGGGACGGCGCATCCCGTTCATGGCGCTTGGCGCGCCGGGTGTCGCCCTGGGCCTCGGACTGGTGTTCAGCCCGCCGGCGGGCGCTTCCACGCCCGTCCTATTCGCTTGGCTGCTGGCGATTTCCCTGCTGATGCGGTTCGCGGTCTCGGTGTTCAATGTGCCGTTCATCGCTCTGGGGGCGGAAATTTCCGAAGACTATGCCGAGCGCTCCAGCGTCGTCGCCTACCGCACCATCTTCAGCATCGCCGGACCGTTGATCGCCCTGGTGCTGGGCTACGGCGTGTTCCTGGCCGGAAAAAATGGCCTCACCCACGCGGGCGGCTACGCGCCATTGGCCTGGAGCATAGCGGCGCTCATTCTGATCGGCGGCGTTGTCTCGGTGCTCGGCAGCCATCGCTTCGCCGCCACGCTTCCGACCGAGGCGCCGGAGGCGGTGGCCATCCACCGGCGGTTCGTCGGTGAGATTGTCGAGATATTCAAGAACCCGTCGTTTCGGGTGCTATTCGCGGTTTCGGTCCTGTTCTGGGTCGCCCAGGGCGTGGCTTCGGCGCTGGCCCAGCATCTCAATCTCTATGTATGGCGGATATCTTCGAGCCAGATCCTGCTTGTCACCCTGGCCTATTTCGCCGGCCTGGTGTTCGGCCTGCCGCTGACCCCCATCCTCGCCAAGCGGGTGGAGAAGCGCAATCTGGTCATGGCTGGGCTGGTCATACTATGCGTGGCGCAAGGCGGTCTGGCGGGCCTGCGTGGGCTCGGCATCTTCATGCTCAGCGGCTCGGTCGTCGTGTGGCCTCTGGCGCTCAACAGCTTCGTCGCGGGCGTGGGGGTCACCTTTGCCGGCATCTCCATCGCCTCGATGATGGCCGACGCCGCCGACGAGCATGATTTCCTGTTTCGCAGGCGGCGCGAGGGCCTCTATTTCGCGGGTCTCGGCTTCGCGGGAAAGGCCGCCACGGGCGTGGGCGCGCTAGTGGCGGGGGTCGGTCTCGACGCCATCGGGTTTCCGGCCGGCGTGGCCCAGAAGGGCGCCGAAATTCACCTGAGCGCCGGCACGCTGGACGGTGTGGCCCTCATCGCCGGCCCGCTGGTCGCGGCGGTCGCGGGACTGGCGACCATCCTGCTGATCTTCTATCGTATCGACCGCAGGCGCCATGATCTGATCCTGGCGGAGTTGAGGCGCCGGCGCGTTGAAGGGTAGGGGCGATGCGAGTGCGGATAGGGTCTGTCGCCGTAGTTTCGGCCATGGCCTGTATGGCCGTGGGCGTTTGTCGCCAGGCGAGCGCCGCCCCCGCTGATGGCGTACGGGCCTTCTGCGCGGCCAACCCCAATGACGACAATCCCTCGCGGAGCTATCTCGCCGGAAAGCCGGGCGGCGTTCCCCCCGAGGTCGCCAAGGCCGGGGCCAACAGTTGGCGCTGCATGGATGGCAAGGTTCTGGTCTGCAATATTGGGGCGGATGGCTATCCCTGCCAGAAACTCGATCCCGACCCCAAGCCGGCCAAGCCGGTGCGCGATTTCTGCGCCGCCCATCCGGGTTCGGACTTCGTGCCCATGTATTTGATCGGCGATTCCGCCACCACTTGGCGCTGCGACGCCGTCACGCCGAAACCGCTGAAAACCCAGCCTCTGGACGCACGCAACTTCGTCAAGGGCGCCTGGAAAGCGTTGCCTAACTAACAAGCGAGCAGGGCGCGGTCGATCGCGCCCAACACTCCCCCCACGGAATCTCTAAAATCCTTACTGGATAAGGGTTTCGCGTGCGTTTTTCGCCGTGTTGAACTGAGGTGACCGGACCTCCGGCATCCGAATCCAGATCTCGTATTCTCCTACGCCATAGCTTTATTCACAAGAATTTGATCTGCCGACACCGATATCGACAAAAATATCTCTAGATATTTTGGAACCTATTCATCTTCGGCGCCCTAACTCACCAGTTTATACGCGTTTCTGATTTAATCAGTGTTCATCTACACGCGTTCTGATTCAGTCAGCTTGAATGTGACTCGTGACTCCGCGACTTCGCGCCCTCACGACAGAGATTTTCTCTGACATATAGAGGAGGATTTATAAAGTCTGCAATTCATTGGTCCAATGCTGTAAGTGGCGAGTTCGCCAACAAGGGCGATTGGACGCCAGATCAAGTTCCCGAGAGCGGCGCTAGGCTCAGGACTCATTGATCACAGCCAGAATATGACGGTTGCGGCGATGCAGATGGCGGAGAAGAAGGTGTGGGCGCATCGGTCGTAGCGGGTATGGATGCGCCGCCAGTCTTTGATGCGGCCGAAGGTGTTCTCGATCTTGTGGCGCTGGCGGTAGAGCGCCTGGTCGTGGGGGATGGGCTCTTTCCTGTTAGCTTTTGAGGGGATGCAGGCCTCGATGCCGCGCTCGGCGAGGGCGTCTCGGAACCAGTCGGCGTCGTAGCCTTTGTCGCCCAAGAGGACCTTGGCTGGCGGCAGTTCATCGATCATCAGGGCGGCGCCCTTGAAGTCGCTCATCTGACCTTCGCTGAGCAGCATGATCAGGGGCCTTCCCTGGTCATCGCAGACGGCGTGCAGCTTCGAGTTCAGGCCGCCCTTGGTGCGCCCGATACGTCGGGGAAGAGCCCCTTTTTGAAGAGGCTCGCCGCCGTGCGATGCGCCTTCAGATGGGTGGCGTCGATCATCAGCCGATCGGGCTTGGGACCCTGGCCGGCCAGCTCGGCGAAGATCTTGTTGAACACGCCCAGCCGGCTCCAGCGGATGAACCGGTTGTAGATCGTCTTGGGCGGCCCGTAGTCCTTCGGCGCGTCCCGCCATCGCAGACCATTGCGGATCACAAACACGATCCCGCTGATCACCCTGCGGTCATCGACACGGGGCATGCCGTGCGAGAGCGGAAAATACGGCTCTATCCGGCGCATCTGCGCCTCGCTAAGCCAAAACAAATCACTCATGACGACGCCTCCTGACGCCGCCAATGAATCAGACCACCGCCGCCTTGGGAATCCCCTTAATGGGTCCTGAGCCTAGCGCCATGCTCGACGCCACTGGAGGCGACTACACGGTTTTGGCGCAATCAGGGCTGATCGGTCTTTTCACGGTGCCCAATCAGGTGGTCAGCACAATCGATACATCGAGCAACGCTACGTTGTCAGTGCTTGGCGGTCTCGACGTCCTGGATCTTCTGCACTCCGACACCAAGTTCACCGCCACCGATGGCACGGGTTCGGGCCACAACGCCGGCACGATCATCGTGCGTAACAACATCATCACCGGCCCGCTGGGTCAGTTGTTCAGCACGACGGCCACGCTCGATATCGGCGGGACGTTTGACAACACCGGAACGATTTCGATCGATGAGAAGCCCAAAGTCCTGGGTGTGCTGGATGCCGACCAGAGGGCCAATCTTGAAATCACGGGCGCCACCATGCTTACCGGCGGTGGCAGCGTAATCCTCAGTGATCAGAAGGAAAACACCATCTACGGGCAGAACAGCTCTGCGGTGCTGACCAATGTCGACAATACCATCTCAGGCGCGGGATTCTTCGGCAAGGGCGTCCTGACCATCCACAACGAAGCCAAAGGGATTGTTGACGCGGTGGGTCACAACCGCCTGGTCATGGCGTCAAATCAGGTGATCACCAATGCCGGTCTCCTGGAAGCCACGGGTCACGGGGCCTTGGTCCTGTCGCGCTCGACCATCGACAACGCCGCCGGCGGGATGATCGAGGCTGGCAGCGGCTCGCGCGTCGTCCTTCAATCGGCGGATATCGAAGGTGGCACGGTCAAGGGAACGGGTAACGGCTATGTTGTGACCAACAATGCTCACAACACCTTCGACGGGACCAATAGCGCGGTGACGATTGTCGGTCAGACCCGCATTCGCAACGGAACCGCTCTGACGCTCGAGGGCGCCATCAACAACACCGGCATTATCCGTATCGCCGCTCTGGGACCCGATCTCAAGGTCTCAAGCCTGCTGATCGGCGCTGGCGGCGCGACCCTGACTGGCGGCGGGCAGATCATGACGACAGGGTTTTCCCAAGACCATATCATCGGCGCGACCAACTCGGCGACGCTCACAAACGTCAATGACAAAATCTCCGGTGGAGGCTCGCTGGGCGGTGGCCAGATGAAATTGGTCAACGACGCGGCGGGCCGGATTATCGCTACTGGCGCCGCCGCCCTGGTGATCGATACAGGCGCAAACGTCATCGACAACGCGGGGGCACTGATCGCCTACGGCGCTGGCGGTATGACCATCGCTAGCGCCCTGCTCAATACAGGGTCTCTCGCCGCGGACGGTGGTGATCTCACGCTCAAGGGCGCGGTCACCGGCGCCGGCGTCGCCAGGATCAGCGGCGCCACGCTCGACGCTCAGGCCGCCTTCAGCGAGAACGTCGCCTTTACGGGCAAGTCTGGCGCGCTCGAATTGGCGCAATCGACTGGCTATTCAGGGTCGATCTCGGGCTTTTCGCACAGCGGCGCCACCTCCCTGGATCTGGATGATATCGCTTTTGGCGCGACCACCAAGGCGAGTTACGCCGGCTCCGCGAGCAAGGGTGTCCTGACCGTCACCGATGGGACGAACACCGCCCATATCAAACTGCTCGGCGACTATGTCGGCGCGACTTTCACCGCGACCTCCGACGGTCACGGGGGAACCAAGGTCGTCGATCCCACCTCCGGCGCGACGGCGAGCCATCCCGCCTTCGTCGCGGCCATGTCCAGCTTCGGCGCCTCTAGCGCTGCGACAACGGGTTCGGCGTCCAGCTTGACGTCCACTCGGTCGCCTGTGCTGGCGGCGGCCACTCATATGAGCTGACGCATCGCTCGTCCCAGATCGAAACAGCGACCTCCATCGTCTCAGGCGATGGAGGTCGTTCCTTGGCGCGCACCGTCTCAAATCCCCGCCGGCCTCGCCAGGGCCGAGACCTCCCGCAACAGCTTGACAAAATCCTCGTTACCCAGCGCCAGAGCGCCCTCGAACGGGTAGTCGAGCATTCGCACCAGCACGAGGATCATGACGGTGCAGCCGGCGAAGGCCACGGCAAAGAAGACATGGCCGCCTCCCTCCAGTCCGGCCAGCACCACGAAACCCACCAGAACCGCCGACATCACGATCAGCACGGCCCACATCGCCGCCGGAAGGGCCAGATTGATCTCGAACGCTCTTGTCTCGCGGTTGGCATGCGCCTCGCCCAACAACCCAAGGAGTTCGGTCTTGGTTGGGGCGTCGCTGGCGGAGGCGAGCGGCAGGCCCGCCGCCAGTCCCATGATGGCTCGGAAATCCTCGGTGGCCACGGGGCTAAGCTGGCGCCGCGCCATGGACGGCCATTCGGCGTGCACCACCGTCGCGACATAGGCATCGATCGCGCGAACGATCGGCGCCCCTTCGTTATTGGGTAGGGACGCCGCCAGCATCGCCGCGCCGTGCAGAGCGCCACACTCGCCGTTGATCGCCTGGGCGGTGGTGTCGTACTGGTTGGAGACTTCGCCATAGACGAAGGCCAGCAGCACGGCCAGCATGACGCCGAGCTGCAGGAAGACCGGGTGACCAACCTCGTGGTGCCGCCGTCGATCATCGACATTGACCAGGCGCTCGGCCGCATAGCTCGCAACACCCGCGGCGATGGCGGCGGCGAGCACGATGGCGATGGCGGTCAGATAGCTCATTCTCGGTGGCGCGCCCTCCGATCTCGAAGCGCCGTGGCCCGCCGCTTCCAGGCGCAAAAGACATGGTGAGGGCGGCCGTGGCAAGCCGTGCGCGCAGATGGGTTGCTAAGCGACCGCGCCGCCGCCAGCATGCGGACGCGCGAGCTTTGCGAGGGGAGCGAACTTGGGCGAAGTCGATACAAGCGTCCGAGGATCTGGCGAAGATCGCCGCGGCTCTGGCCGCGCGTCGGCCGCTCAAGGCGCCGTTCATCATCGGCGTCACCGGCTCCGTCGCTTCCGGAAAATCCACACTTGGCCTCGGCGCTTGGCGCCTGTCCTCGAAGCCTGGCCGGGCGCGCCCAAGGTTGAGCGGTTTTCCACCGACGGATTTCTGCTGCCCAACCATATCCTTGCGGAGCGTGGCCTGGAGGCGCGCAAGGGCTTTCCCGAAAGCTATGATCTCGCCGCTCTGGCCTCGGCGCTCAGCGGGCTTCGGCGCGGCCCCATGCTGATCCCGACCTATTGTCACATCACCTATGACGTCGATCCGGCCCGAGCGCGGATGGTTTCGCCGCCCGACATCCTGATCGTCGAGGGATTGCGCCTGGGCCTGGACCGATCGACGGCTGGACCGCGCTCGACGCTTGTCGACACCTTGATCTATCTCGATGCCGCCGAGGCGGACCTGGAAAGCTGGTACGTGGAACGGTTCCTGGACCTGTGGGAAGAGGCCGAACACGACCCGACCTCGTTCTACGTTCGCTTTCGCCAGCTCGATCGCGCCGGCGTCACCGATGTCGCCCGTGCGGTGTGGAATGCGGTCAATCTTCCCAACTTGCGCGAATACATCGCTCCGGTGCGGGCGTTGGCCGATCTGGTTGTCGTCAAGCGCGCCGACCATCGGATCGAGGAGATTCTTGAAACGTCCCGATCAGGCGCCGAATTGACGTCCTAGCTATCCAACATGCCTTCAAGCCGCTTGCTGATGATGGTCGTGGCTTCGGCCATGATCCGGTCGACCAGTTCCTTGCAGGTGGGTACGTCATGGATCAGGCCGGCGACCATTCCGCAGGACCAGGCGCCCGCGTCCATTTCTCCGCGCTGCATGATGGCCGGATAGACTCCGGCGACCTCGGCAATGATGTCCTCGAACTTGATTGTCGCGCCCAGTTCCTTCTCTTTTTCCAGCAGACGATCGACGCCGGCGTTGACCAGCACCCGTTCGGTGTTTCGCAGGGGCCGCATGACCAGACGGGTGTCGAGCTCGGAGGCGGCGACCAGGGCTTTCTTGACGTTCTCGTGGATGGGGGCCTCGACGGTGGCCATGAAGCGGGTGCCCATGTTCATGCCCTCGGCGCCGAGCGCCATGGCCGCCACCAGCGAGCGGCCGTCGGCCATGCCGCCGGAGGCGACGAACGGGATTTTCAGCTCTTCGGCGGCGCGCGGCAGCAGGATGAAGTTCGGCACATCGTCCTCGCCGGGATGGCCGCCGCATTCGAAACCGTCGACGCTGACCGCGTCACAGCCGATCGCCTCCGCCTTCAGCGAATGGCGGACCGAGGTGCACTTATGGATCACCTTGACCCCGGCCTCCTTCAGCGCCGGCAGCCAGCGCTGGGGATTGTTGCCGGCGGTCTCGACGATCTTCACCCCGCCATCGATGATCGCCTTGACGTAACCCGGATAGTCCGGCGGCGTGACCGAGGGCAGGAAGGTCAGGTTCACGCCAAATGGCTTGTTGGTCATGGTCCGGCAGCGGGCGATCTCCTTGGCGAGATCCTCCGGCGTGCGCTGGGTGAGGCCTGTGATGAGGCCAAGGCCGCCGGCGTTGGAAACCGCCGACGCCAGCTCCGCCAGGCCGACGAAGTGCATGCCGCCCTGGATGATCGGATGCTCGATGCCAAAGAGTTCTGTGATGCGGGTCTTCATGAACGATCCTGCTGTGGGAGGCGCACGCGCCGAAAAGGGGTCGGCGCGACGTTAGCGGCGCCGGGGGCGGGCCGGCAAGGCGCTCGACTCTGAAGCGCACGCCCTGGGAGGGCGCCCGGCGGGTGGGCAATCGGTTTGATTGCGCTCAGCTCGCCTCGGCCCAGCCTGTTTCAGGCGCAACGATTGAGGCATCAGTGGAACGCACAGGCGATGATCGAGGAGAAGTCCATGGCCGAGGCGATCGTTCCCATCACTGGGCGGATGCTGACCTTGCCGGTAACGCCGATCTTCGCCCTGCAGCGGGCCAGCGAGGCCGACTATGTGCTGGGCACCTTTCGACTCTGGGCCGGCTACAAGGATCTCGGGGCCGAGGACGCCACCGACGGCCTCGCGCGGTTTCAACATGTGGTGAGTTTCGCGGGAACGGCCGAGGCCGGCCGTACCGGCGTCCATTGCCACCTTGCCCATGTCCACATCGTGATCCCCACATCCGGGCGCGGGGTGTTCTCCTACGATGGCGTCATCACCGAAGCGGTTCCTGGTGAGATCATCGTGCAGCATGGCGGCACAGTTCATGATCAATTCGAGTATAGTTACGCCGCGAATTCGGACGCGGAAAACCGCGCCACGCCTCAGACCATCGAGCCGCCGCCGCCGGGCGCCGCCCCCCGCTCGTTCGGATTTCTGGAGCTTTTCGTGCCTCGCACCATCGCCGACGTGGAGATCATCCCGCCAGCCAAGGTCACGCCGGACGATCAGCGCACCGCCTGGGATCACCCCTATCACGCCGTCGGCGCCAATTTTCAGGTTCAAGACGCCGCGTCCGATGACGCAGCCTACGGACCGGTCGTGGGCCGGCCGGATCTGGAGGCGAGGGATGGGCGGACCTGGGAGCCGAGCGGGGGCCTTGTGGCCACCTGGTTCATCCGGTCGGCGGCGGCTTCGAAGGCGGCCCCCGTGCGCCTAGGCGTTTCCGGCGAGGAAGGCGGCCTCGATATCTTCTATATGGTGGGCGGCTCGGCGGAGTTCGCCCGCGAGGGCGGCGAGGCTTTCGTCTTGAACGCCGGCGACACCTTGACCGCCAGCCAGGGTCTGGTGGGAGAGCTGAAGGACTTCTCGCCGGATATGCGCCTTATACGCTTCTTCATTGCCGCGAAGGCTCAGCAGCTGCGCGAGCGGACGGCGGAAGAGATCGAGCGCCTGGAGGCTCTAGGCCCACGCATCATCACCGGACGGGAACTGCGTCCCGAGGGCGATCGGCGGCCGGTCAACTTCCTGAGTGAGAAAGAGCCAGCGCTCGCCAGCGTCGGATAAAGCTATTCAGGGATCGCCTCGCCCGAACCGCCGAACTCGGTTGGAAAGTCGTTCAGCTTGGGAAGACCGTCCTTCATCGGCAGCACGGTCTCGGCATAGTTGACGTGTACGCTCGGAGCGAAAGCCAGGGTCGGCAGGGTCGCGGCGAACACATCGACGAGACCGAGCGGCGGATGGTTGGTCATCAGATGGCCGCCGCATTTGGCGCAGTACTTGCGCTGGCTGAGCGGAGTCTTTTCGAAAGTCGCTATATGCTCCGCCCCGGAAGTCACTTTGACCGATTCCGGCTTCCAGAGGCTGAAGGCGTTCACCGGACTGCCCGACCAGGATCGGCAGGAACCGCAATGGCAATAACCCATCGCCTCAGGGGCGCCGCTCGCTTCCAAGGTGACGGCGCCGCAAAAACAGGATCCGAGATAGGCCATGGCTAGCTCCTGTCTCGCACTCGCATCCGCCCCGGCGCACGATTTGATGATTATCGAATCTTCGGGCTTGGCGGATCCCGAAGAGCGAGACGGGTGCGGCGCCGGCTAAACGGCGCCGCCGAGCCGGCCTACTTCGCCGGCTTCATGCACCCTTCGCGGAACTTCTGCCGATCCTTGCCATGCAGGCCCTTGGCGTCTGCCTGCTTGGAGCATTCGATGGAAATCGGCGTACGGTCCGCCATCTTCACACCACCGCCGTGTCCCTTGGGCGCGGTAGTTGTCGCCGCGGTCGTCGTCGTCGCCGACTTTGCCGCTGCGGTGGGTTTCGCCGGGGCGGCGGCCGGCTTGGCGGCGGCTGTCGTTGTCGTCGCCGGCTTTGCGGTCGTGGCGGGTTCAGCCGTCTTGGGGGCCTTCGTCTTCTTTGCCTTGGCGGCCGGCGCTGTCGTGGTGTTTGTGGCGGTCTGCGCCGAAGCGCTGAACGCGCCTCCAGCCAGCATCAGGCCGATGGCGGCCGCGATAACCAGTCTGCTCATCAATTCGCTCCCTCGTTTTTATCTCAACCCAAACATAGCCGACTCACACTAGCACCCGCCTTGCTCCCTGGCCACGCCCAGCCTAAGGTTGGTTACTTAACCGAAACTGGGAGCGGCGTATGGATATCAAGGAACTCCTTTCCGGCCTGGGCTCGAGCGATGCTCTGCAGGCCGTAGCCGCCAAGGTGGGGGTGGATCCAGCCCAGGCGCAGGATATGCTCCACGGTGTTCTCGAGCACCTCGATGGCGGCTCCGCCGACGGCCTCATCGAGGCTGTGGCCGGCAAGGTCGGCATCGACCCGGCCAAGGTTCAGGAATTTCTGCCCCAGGTTATGCCTCTGCTCCAGGGTCACGCTGAAAACGCCAACGAAGGTGTCCAAGGCGCTCTGGGCGGCCTTCTGGGCTCCGTGGGCGGCTTGCTTGGCGGCGGCGCGGCCGCCGGCGAAGGTGGGGCTCAGGGCGGTCTTGCGGGGTTGGCGGGTCTGGCCAAGGGCTTGTTCGGTCCCAAGGAATAGGCTGCCTTAAGGCCCGGCCTTACGCTGGCGGGCTCTGAAATCCCGTCGGAACGCCTCCGTTCGGCCTTCGATAGTCGCCACCCGCAGCGCCGCCATCAGCGTGTGGAAGAAGGCGAGGTTGTGCCAGGAGAGCAGCACCTGGCCGAGGATCTCTCCCGACTTGACCAGGTGATGCAGATAGGCCTTGCGAGTAGTCGCGGCTGGCCGGGCAGGCGATCGCCGGATCCAGCGGCGCTTCGTCCTCGGCGAAGCGGGCGTTCTTCAGATTGACCGGACCGTCCCAGGTCCAGGCCTGGCCGTGGCGGCCGGAGCGGGTGGGCAGCACGCAGTCGAACATGTCGACGCCCGCGCGCCACGGCCTCGACCAGATCGATCGGCTTGCCGACGCCCATCAGATAGCGCGGCCGGTCGGCGGGCAGCATGGCCGGGGCGTAGTCCAGCACCTCGCACATGGCCTCATGCCCCTCGCCCACCGCCAGGCCGCCGATGGCGTAGCCGTCGAAGCCGATCTCGATCAGCCGCTCGGAGGATTCCCGGCGCAGGGCCTCGAAGGTCGAGCCCTGCTGGATGCCGAACAGGGCCTGGCTGTCGCGCGTCGCCGAAGGCCGCCTTGCAGCGCGCGCCCCAGCGGGCGGAGAGGCGCATGCGCCTCGGCCGCCCGCGCCTCCTCGGCCGGCCAGGCGACGCACTCGTCCAGCTGCATGACGATGTCCGAGCCCAGCAGGTCGGCCTGGATCTCGATCGAGCGCTCGGGCGACAGGACGTGCCGCGAGCCGTCGATGTGGCTCTGGAAGGTCACCGCCTCCTCGCGTCACCTTGGCGATCTTGGACAGCGACATCACCTGGAAGCCGCCGGAGTCGGTCAGGATCGGCCCGTCCCAGCGCATGAACCGGTGCAGGCCGCCCAGCCGCGCCACCCGCTCGGCGCCGGGCCGCAGCATCAGGTGGTAGGTGTTGCCGAGGATGATGTCGGCGCCGGCGCTCGCTCACCTGATCGACGGTCAGCGCCTTGACCGTGCCGGCCGTGCCCACCGGCATGAAGGCCGGCGTGCGGATGTCGCCGCGCGGGGTCGACAGCACGCCGGTGCGCGCCGCGCCGTCGCGTGCCTGGATCGTGAAGGGGAAGGCGGCCATCAGGCGGCGCGCCAGAGCAGGCTGGCGTCGCCGTAGGAATAGAAGCGATAGCCGGTCTCGATGGCGTGGGCGTAGGCGCGCGCGCATGGCCTCCACGCCGCTGAAGGCGCAGACCAGCATGAACAGGGTCGATTTGGGCAGGTGGAAGTTGGTCATCAGGCCGTCGGCGGCGCGGAAGCGATAGCCGGGGGTGATGAAGATCGCCGTCTCGCCGGCGAAGGGGCGATGACGCCGTCCGCGTCGGCGGCGCTCTCCAGCAGGCGCAGCGAGGTGGTGCCGACGCAGACGATGCGGCCGCCGGCCGCTCGCGTCGCATTCAGGGCGTCGGCGACGGCCGGCGAGACCTCGCCGTACTCGGCGTGCATCCGATGGTCGGCCACGGTCTCGGTCTTCACCGGCAGGAAGGTGCCGGCGCCGACGTGCAGGGTGACGAAGTGGGTCGAAATACCCGCCCGCGCCAGGCGCGCCAGCAACGCGTCGGCGTGAAATGCAGGCCCGCGGTGGGCGCGGCGACCGAGCCGTCCTCGCGGGCGTAGACGGTCTGATAGTCGGCGCGGTCGCGCTCGTCCTCGGGCCCGCGGCGGCGATATAGGGCGGCAGCGGCATCACGCCATGCGCGGCGATCGCGGCGTCCAGGTCGGCGCCGGCGAGGTCGAAGGCCAGGGTCACCTCGCCGCCCTCGCCCTTGGCCTCGATCGTGGCGTCCAGACGGTCGAGGCGCAGGCCCGGTCGGCCAGTTCGCCGAAGCTTACCCGGTCGCCCGACCTGCAGCCGCTTGCCCGGCCGCATGAAGGCGGTCCAGCGCGAGGGGCCGAGGCGTCGGTGCAGGGTCGCCTCGACGCTCACCGTGACGTCGTCCCTCAGCCGTCTTCCCGCCAGACGCGCCGGGATCACCCGGGTGTCGTTGAACACCAGGCATCGCCGGCGCGAAGCAGATCGCGGCAGGTCGCCCACGACACGGTCGGTCGATCTCGCCATCGGCGCCGACCACCAGCAGGCGCGCGGCCTCGCGCGGAACCGCCGGCCGCAGGGCGATGCGGTCTTCCGGCAGGTCGAAGTCGAAATCGGCGAGGCGCATGGCGGCTGGGGCTTGGCCCGGCGAAGGCTTCCAGGTCAAGCGCGGCGGCGCTTTCTTGAGGCCGCCAAGTTCGATAAGAGGCGGCGCATGGAGTTCATTCGGGCGGTCGCCTTCCTCATCGCCGCCGCCTCGGCCCTGGCGGCCGCGCTCAGCCTCGGCGGAGCGATCAGCGCCCGGCTCGACATATTCGCTCAGCTCACCCCCTTCTGGCTGACTGGCGCGATCACCGCCCTGATCCTTCAGATTATCGCCCGGGGAGACGGTCGTGGCGTCCTAGTCCTCGGCGGCCTCGCGATCATTGCGTGCCTGGGATTGATGGCGCCGGAACTCATCGCCAGGGCGACGTTGAAGCTCGCCCCGCGCACCGGACAGATCTTGAAGGTCGTCCAGTTCAATCTGTGGGACAAGATCGCCGATCCGAACGCCGCCGCCGCCTGGATCATCCATCAGAGCCCCGATGTGGTGGTGCTCGAAGAGGCCGGCGAGCGCGGCGCCGCGGTCGTGGATAAGCTGCGGGCGCTCTACCCCTATCGGGCTGGCTGCCCGGACGAACAGGATTGCGCCACGGTTATCCTCTCCAAGGTCGCCGCGCGCGCGAGCGGTGATTTCGCGTGGCCGGGCCTGGGCGAGCGCCACGCCAACGCCTGGGCGACCTTCGGAGAGGGCGCGGACGCCTTCAGCGTGGTCGGAACTCACTATCCCTGGCCGATCCCGGCTGGGCCTCTACAGGCGCACAGGGACAGATTGGCTGGGTTTCTCGGCCAGTTCGATAGGAAGAGCCTGATCGTCTCAGGCGATTTCAACGCCACGCCCTGGTCGTTCGCTCTGCGGCGCCAGGACACGCTTTTCGGCCTGGAGCGGCGAACCTTGGCTTTGGCGACGTGGCCGGCGGCCGCGATTACCCGGCGCAAGCTCAACTTGCCATTTCCATTACTCGCCATCGATCACGTCTACGCCGGCAGCGCCTGGCGCACGGTCAGCGTAGCGCGCGGTCCGCGCCTGGGCTCCGACCACTATCCGGTGGTGGTCGAGCTTGAGCGCCGGGCTATCTAGGCCGCTTCGACCACCTTCATCGACAGGATCTTCCCCGGTTCCCGAGGCGGCTCGCCCTTCGGAAGGGCGTCGATGTGGTCCATGCCGTCGATGACCTCGCCCCAGACCGTGTACTGATTGTCCAGGAAGCGGGAGTCGGCCAGGCAGATGAAGAACTGGCTGTTGGCCGAGTGCGGATTGTTCGTTCGGGCCATGGAACAGACGCCGCGCTTGTGCGGCGCGCTGGTGAACTCCGACTTGAGGTTGGGCTTGGTCGAGCCGCCGCCGCCGGTGCCGGTGGGATCGCCGCCCTGGGCCATGAAGCCGTCGATGACGCGGTGGAAGACGACACCGTCGTAGAAACCCTCGCTGGCCAGTTCCTTGATGCGCGCCACGTGCTCGGGGGCGAGATCGGGGCGAAGGCGGATGGTCACCGGGCCGGTGGCCAGGGTCATGATCAATGTGTCGGACATGGCGCTCACTTTATCTGGCTGGGAAGGTCGAGGTCGCAGACCGAGACGGGCAAGCCCTGCTCGGCGGTTCGATGGGCGACCATGGCCGTGAACCATGGCCCCCGGGTGTCAATCACCCGAACGGTTGGACGGCTGGCGGGGGGAAGATCGGCCAGGACGCGCACGGTAAGCATCTTGTCCTGGGGATCGGCCACTGGCTCGCCGGTCTTGATGGTCTTCACCACATCCTCGCCGGCGATGACGCGGGCGAACGGCGTATATTTCTGATCGAGATTGGTCTGCAGTCCACGCATCAGGAAAAACTGGCTGTTGCCGCTGTCGGGCGACTTCGGACCGGGCCATGCCCGCGACGCCCGGGCAGAAAGTCCCCCAGGCGCTCACTTTGTTGTCGGCGGTCAGCAGGGCAAGGTCCATGGTCTGGCCGATCACCGGCTGGCTGCCGATGAAGCCTTCCTCCACGCCATTGTTCTTCGCCACCACGACCATGGGGGTCTGCGAGCCGCGCCGGAAGGTGAACTCGCCCGGAAGATCCGGCTTGGTGGAGCCGCCACGGCCCGAATTGGTGGGGTCGCCGGTCTGATCCATGAAATCGTCGATCACCCGGAAAAACGAGCGGCCATCATAGAAGCCGGCGTGAGCCAGCTCCCGCACCCGCGCCGCGGTAAGGGGAGCGATCTCGGGCGCCAGTTCGACAATGATGCGGCCTTTGTTGGTGTCTATTATCAGCACGTTCTGCGGATCGGGCGTGCGCCAGTCGGCCTCGGTAGGGGCGGCCGGCGCCGCCGGCGCTGTAGCCGCGCGCGCCTCGCCGGTCAGCGCCAAGGCCGCGCCGAGGGCGGCAAGGATCGAGAATTTCATGGCGCCTCGCCTATAGGCCCGCGGGCTGTCCGGCAAGGTTGATCCTTAGATTTCAGCCGCCGCCGAACTTGGCGACCAGTCGTCGTTCCACGCCTTCTGGCACGAAGCGTCCGACATTGCCGCCCATGGAGACGATATCCTTCACCAAGCGTGAGGCCACGGCTTGGTGGCGCGGATCGGCCATCAGGAAAACGGTCTCGATGTCGCGATCGAGCTGCTGGTTCATGGCCGTCATCTGAAACTCGTATTCGAAGTCGGCGACGGCGCGCAGGCCGCGCACGATCACCTGGGCGCCGACCTCGCGGGCGAACTGGATGGTGAGATTGTCGAACGGCCTCACGTCGATCTCGGCGATATGGGCGCAGACCTTGGTCTCCTCGCGGATGATCTCCACCCGCTCTTCAAGAGCAGAAGAGCGGCCCCTTGGCCTTGTTGATGGCCACGCCGATCACCAGACGGTCGACCAGCTTGACCGCTCGTCCGATGATGTCGAGGTGGCCGTTGGTCGCCGGGTCGAAGGTGCCGGGATAGAGACCGGTGCGTTGCATTGCCGTTTCCCCTTCAGGCGATTGCTTGCGCTGGCCCTTACGCGAGGAATTCAGCTGTCTGTCAATCGCCTGGGCTGTCAGGCTCACCTTCCGCCGGCTCATCATCGCCCGCGGCTTCGCCCTCAAGGCGCTCCACCGAGACGACGTGTTCGTCTTCCGCGGTCCTGAAAACCGTCACGCCCTGGGTGTTGCGGCCGGCGATGCGGATCTGGGTGACCGGCACCCGGATGAGCTGGCCCTGGTCGGTGACCAGCAGGATTTCATCCGCGTCTTCGACCGGGAACGAGGCCACCAGGCGGCCGCCACGCTTGGAAAGATCCTGGGCGATCAAGCCAAGACCGCCCCGGCCGGTGCGTCTGAAATCATAGGCCGAGGTGCGCTTGCCGAAGCCTTCCGAGGATACGGTAAGCACGATGCTGTTCGGCGCCGCCAAGCTCGGCGATGCGCTCGACCGAAAGCGAAACCTGGCCGTCGGCGGCAGCCTCGTCCTCTTCCTCGGCCGCCGGAGCGGACACCTCTTCGCCCTCGCCGGATTCGGCGGCGCGCATGGCGGCGGCGTGTTTGATATACGCGGCTCTCTCGCCGGGCGTGGCGTCGACGGCGCGAAGAATGGCCATGGAGATCACGCTGTCGCCCTCGGCCAGGCGCACGCCGCGCACGCCGGTGGAATTGCGGCTGGCGAACACCCGCACGTCTGTCACCGAAAAGCGGATGCAGCGACCCAACGAAGTACTCAGCAGCACATCCTCGGCCGAGGTGCAGAGGCTCACGCCGACGATCGCATCGCCCGGATCGAGCTTCATGGCGATCTTGCCGTTACGGTTGATCTGGACGAAGTCCGATAGCTTGTTGCGCCGCACGCCGCCCGATCGCGTGGCGAACATCACGTCGAGCGAATCCCAGGTCGCCTCGTCCTCGGGCAAGGCGAGGATCGAGGTCATGGTCTCGCCCGTCTCGATCGGGAAGAGGTTGACGAACGCCTTGCCGCGTGAGGTCGGCGTGCCCAGCGGCAGGCGCCACACCTTGAGCTTGTAGGCCTTGCCGCCGGAGGAGAAGAACAGCATCGGCGCGTGGGTCGAGGCGGAGAACACCCGGGTGACGGCGTCCTCGTCCTTGGTCGACATGCCCGAACGCCCTTTGCCGCCCCGATGCTGGGTACGGTAGGTGGTGAGCGGCGTGCGCTTGACATAACCGGCATGGGTGACGGTGATCACCATATCCTCGCGGGCGATGAGATCCTCGTCCTCCACATCGGCGTCGCCTTCGACGATGGCCGTTCGGCGCGGGACGGCGAAGGCTTCGCGGATTTCCACCAGCTCGGCGCGCACGACCCCCATGATCGCCTCGCGCGATCCCAGCAGGTCCAGATGCGCCTGGATGGCGGACGCCAGTTCCGAAGCCTCGGAAAAGATTTCTTCGCGGCCGAGGCCCGTCAGGCGGGAGAGCGTGAGGGCGAGAATGGCGCGGGCCTGCTCGTCGGTGAGCCGCACCTTGTCGCCGTCCACCACCGCCGTGCGCGGATCGGCGATCAGGCTGATCAGGTCGATCATGTCGCCGATCGGCCAGTCCCGGGCGGAGAGGCGCTCGCGAGCCTCGGCCGGGTCCTTCGACGAGCGGATGATAACAATCACCTCGTCGATATTGGCCACGGCGATGGCGAGACCGACCAGCACGTGGGCCCGGTCGCGGGCCTTGGAAAGCTCGAAGCGGGTGCGCCGGACCACCACTTCTTCGCGGAAGGCCACGAAGGCGCCCAGCATCTCGCGAAGGCCCATCTGTTCGGGCCGGCCGCGGTTGAGAGCCAGGGCGTTGACCGGAAAGGCGCTTTGCAGGGGCGTGAAGCGATAGAGCTGGTTGAGCACCACCTCGCCGCTGGCGTCGCGCTTGAGTTCGACGACGACGCGCATGCCGGTGCGATCGCTTTCGTCGCGCAGATCGGCGATGCCTTCGATGCGCTTTTCCCGCACCAGTTCGGCGATCCGCGCGACCATGGCCGCCTTGTTCACCTGGATAGGGGATGGCGGTGATGATGATCGCCTCGCGATCCTTGCGGATCTCCTCGATGGCGGCGACGCCGCGCACCACCACCGAACCTCGGCCCGTCATCAGGGCCTCGCGCGCGCCGGTGCGGCCGATGATCTCGCCGCCGGTGGGGAAGTCGGGCCCCGGCACGATGTCGAGAAATTGCGTCGAGCGGAATGTCGGGCGTATCGATCAGCGCCAGACAGGCGTCGATGATCTCGCCCAGATTGTGCGGCGGGATGTTGGTCGCCATGCCCACGGCGATGCCGCCGGCGCCGTTGACCAGAAGATTGGGGATGCGGGAGGGCAGAACCGACGGCTCCGTCTCCTTGCCGTCGTAGTTCTCCTTGAAGTCGACCGTGTCCTTGTCGAGGTCCGCCAGGATCGACATGGAGGCGCGGGTGAGGCGGCACTCGGTGTAGCGCATGGCCGCCGGCGGATCGTTGTCCACCGAGCCGAAATTGCCCTGGCCGTCGATCAGCAGCAGGCCCATGGAGAAAGGCTGCGCCATGCGCACCAGGGTGTCGTAGATCGAAAGGTCGCCGTGTGGGTGGTACTTGCCCATCACGTCGCCGACCACCCGGGCTGACTTCACATAGCGGCGGTCGGGCGTGTGGCCCTGCTCGTTCATCGAGTAGAGGATGCGCCGCTGAACGGGCTTGAGGCCATCGCGCACGTCCGGCAGCGCGCGGCTGACGATGACGCTCATCGCATAGTCGAGGTAGGATTTCTTGACCTCCTCCTCGATCGAAATGGGGCTCACATGGCCGCGCCGGCCGTCATCCGGCGGGAGGGTGGTCTCGTCGGTCAAATGGGGGTTTCAACGCTCAGAATCGGACACCGAACGTCCGCCGGTTGCTAGCAGACGGCGCGCCAAAACGCCACTTTGGAAGCGCTATTCAGTCCAAGATGCCGGAGCGTCCGAGGCGGCTAATCAGAACGGGATTTCGTCGTCCAGATCGGCGGTGAATGTCTCTTTCGGGCCGGAGGTTCCGGCGCGAGGACCGCTGGCGTAGCCGCCGGCAGTCGCCGTCGCCGCGAGCGCCGTCGCCCCGGCCGTCGAGCATGGTCAGCTCGCCGCGGAACTTCTGCAGCACGATCTCGGTGGACATTTTCTCGACGCCCGGCCTGATCGGTGTATTTGCGGGTCTGCAGGGCCCCTTCGATGTAGACCTTGGAGCCCTTCCTCAAATAGTTCTCGGCGACCTTCACCAGATTGTCGTTGAAGATCACCACCCGGTGCCATTCGGTCTTCTCTCGGCGCTCGCCCGAAGTGCGGTCGCGCCAGGTTTCCGACGTGGCGAGATTGAGATTGGCGACGCGGTCGCCGGAATTGAGGGTGCGAATTTCCGGGTCGCGGCCCAGATTTCCCACCAGAATGACCTTGTTGACGCTGCCTGACATGGTCGGCTCCCCGGCTCGCCCGGCGACCGAAAACGCGCCAGAATCTTCCGCCAGCCTAGCAGACCTTGCGCGCCGCGCAAGCCCGATGTTCTATTTTTGTTCTTCTTTTGCATCGGCATGGCGCCCGGCACGGCCAACCGGCCGTCTCCCGTGCGCACCATCAGAAGGTAACGTTGGCCATCATAGGACTGGGCGGTGAACACCCCCTCCGGCTGGAGAAACAGGAATTGGGTCTGATAGGCGCCGGTGACCTCGGTCTGGGTGCTGCCGAGTGCGCGGAAGTTCAGGCGCATCTTTTCCAGCTCGGCGGCGCAGTGCTCCAGATCGGGCTGGTTTCGCGCCAGGACATTGAACCGCGCCTGGCCGTTCGGGCCCTGGGCCAGATGCCAGCAGACGCCCTTGTCGCCCGGCGCCTCGAGTTGTTTCTGGCAGGCGCACAGCAGGCCACCGGCCAGGGCGAAAGTCAGGATCGTGATTGGGCGCATGTCGGTCTCCCGTTCATCGCTTGTGCTTCACCCGACGTCCGGCACGGAGCAGCCGGGGCCCTGTTGGATCAGCGGACCGAAGTCGCGATTGTTTGCGCTGGTCTCCACCTGGCCGTCCGCCAGGCGCAGGGTGGTGTCGCCCCAGCGGCCATAGGCGGCGGAGCCTTGTCGGACACATTGGCCGGCGTAGAGGGTCTGGAGACAGGCGTTGAGCGTCGTCCCGCTGGCGACGCGCTGCCAGGAAGCGCCGGCATACCGCCAGCAAGTCTGGGCGCCGGAGGTCGTTGGCGTTGCCCCGACCCCGGTATAGTCCTCGGCGCCGCCCGCGCTTGCGTCGACGGTTTTGGACGCCGGCTTTTCCTCGGCTGGGGGCAGGGGCGTAAGGGTGGTGGATACGCCGTTGGCCGCGGCCAAGGCCCCGGTCGAATCGATTCCGACATCCAGGGCGCCGGTGGCGACGCCATTGCGTTTGGCGCAATCGGCGACCGGCATTTCTCCAACGAACTGGCCGCCGGCGAAGCAGCGCAGGGGGCGGGCCGGATCGAGCTTGATGTCGTCGTCGCGACCGGTTTGGACGATCAGGCCGCCTTGGGAGGCTGGCGGTGAGTCGTCGTCCCCGCCGGGCTTGGCGAGCATCGCCCAGGCCAGCAGGAGCCCGGCGGTCAGGGCCAAGACGCCGCCGAGAACGAAGTACATCCGGCGATCTTTGAAGATACCCATCGGAAGTCTTCGTCGCGCCGCGCTAGTTTCTATTTGAAGCGATAGGTGATGCGACCTTTGGAGAAGTCGTAGGGGGTCATTTCGACCAGCACCTTGTCGCCGGCGAGCACCCGGATACGGTTCTTGCGCATCTTGCCGGCGGTGTGAGCAATGATTTCGTGGTCATTTTCCAGCTTTACCCGGAAGGTGGCGTTGGGCAGTAATTCACTGACCGTGCCAGGCAGTTCCAATAGATCTTCTTTCGCCATTCGGTTCCTCAAGCGTGATGAAGCACCCATCATAACGCATTTGGGCCGTTGAGGTCGATGGCCGGTTTAGCGTATCGCAAACGACGCGTTTTGGCGCGCGCAACTGTTCGCCGCGGAGTTCCGCATATGTACGCCAAAAGCATTCAAATGTTCGCATCGGTGGTTTTGGCCGCAATGGCGCTTGGGCTGGTCCCGGTCGGGCCGGTCCGGGCCGACCCGGCCAACGACACCCCGGCTTGCGGCCGCCTTTTGAGCGCGCCGGTGTTCGCCAAATGGACAGCCATGGGCGGCGAGCATGGCGACCTCGGCTGCCCGGTGGCCGATGAGGCGGCGGCGGCGGCGTCTAAGCATGGCTCGACGGCGCGGGAGGCGGATTTCGCCAAGGGGATCGTGGTCTGGCACGCCACGGGCCCCAGGGCCGGCCAGACCTTCGTGGTGGTCGGCTGCGCCTGGCGGCTCTATTTTCAGTTCGGCGGGACGCAGGGCTGGCTCGGCCTGCCGCTCAGCGATCTCACCAACACGCCTGATGGCCGGCGCCAGGCCTTCGAGGGGGGGACGATCACCTACACCCGCGCTTTCGATTCCTGCGACGCCGAGCCGGCCGCCGCGCCGACCGAGACGAGCGCGCCGGCGGCGGCGACCAGTCCGCTGGACCTCTTCTTCTATCCGGCGCGGGGCGACCATATCACCGGCGCCTCGGCGGCCACGGCCAAGACAGCGATCGACGCCGGCTATCAGCGCGTGGCGACGCAGGCCTACGTCATGACCGAAAAGGCGCAAGGCGCGGTCCCGCTCAAGCTTTACTTCAATGAGGCGGCCGGGGATCACCTCACCGTCGGCACGGCGGAGGGCGAGCGCAACGCCCTGGCGACCGGCTACGAGTTCGAAGCCTCGCAAGGCTTCGTCTGGGCCGACCCCCACGCCGGCGCTTTCGCACTCAAACAGTATCGCAATCCATCGAGTGGCCATCACATCCTGGCGGCGACCCCCGAGGCCGAGTCCCAGGCCGTCAAGGACGGCTTCGTCTTCGAGCGCATCGAGGGGTACGCCCCTGGAACCCCCTAGGATGGAGAGCGGCGATCGGGTGCTCGTCACGGGAGGCTCGGGCTTCATCGGCTCGGCCGTACTGGCCGCGCTGGCGAGCAGAGGACTGAAGCTCGTCGCCCTAGCCCGGGCCACGAGTTCGCGCGCGAACTTCGCCGGGATCGACTGCGAGATCGTCGAAGGCGACATGACCGATCCGGCGGCCATGGCGCGCGCCCTGCAAGGCGTGCGCTGGCTCTTCCATGTGGCCGCCGACTATCGGCTGTGGGCCCGGGATCCTGGCGAGATCATGCGCGCCAATGTCGAAGGCGCGCGGGTGGTGATGACGGCCGCTAAGGCGGCCGGTATCGAGCGCATCATCTATACCTCCAGCGTGGCGACTCTGCGCGCCGGCGACGCGAGCCATCCGGTGGACGAGACCGCGCCCCTGGGCGAAGGCGAGGGGATCGGGGTCTATAAGCGCAGCAAGGTCGCCGCCGAGCGGCTGGTGGAAAAGATGATCGCCGATGAGGGCCTGCCGTCGGTGATCGTCATGCCCTCGACCCCGATCGGCCCTCGCGACGTCAAGCCCACGCCCACTGGACGGATCGTCGTCGAAGCGGCCATGGGGCGCATTCCGGCGTTCGTCGATACCGGCCTCAATCTGGTCCACGTGGACGATGTGGCGGCGGGTCACCTGTTGGCCATGGAGAAGGGGATGATCGGTGAGCGCTATATCCTGGGCGGCCAGGATGCGAGCCTGCGCCGGCTTCTCGCCGACATCGCCGGCCTCACCGGACGAAAGGCGCCAAACGTCAATCTGCCTCGCGCCCCGCTCTATCCCCTGGCCTTCGCGGCCGAAACGGTCGCCTCCATCACCGGCAAAGAGCCGTTCGTCACCCGCGACGCCCTCGACATGGCCGCCCATCACATGTTCTTCACCTCCGCCAAGGCGGAGCGCGAACTGGGTTATGGCGCCAGGCCCTATAAGGAGGCCCTGAAGGACGCCCTCAGCTGGTTTCGGGCGGCGGGATATCTGAAGTGATCTGGACCACCCTCATCGCCGCCGCCGCGCTCGGCGCGTGGCTCTATCTGCTGGTCGCGCGCGGCGGTTTCTGGCTGGCGCGGGAGCGCGACGATCGGCGCGAGCCCGCCGCGCCGGCGATCTGGCCGTCGGTGGTCGCGGTCGTGCCGGCCAGGAACGAAGCCGATGTGATCGCCCGTTCGATCGGCAGCCTGCTGGCCCAGGATTACCCCGGGGAGTTCCACATCCTCCTGGTGGATGACAACAGCGCCGATGGCACAGGCGATGTCGCCCGAGGTCTGGACGATGGCGGTCGCCTGGAGGTCATCTCCGGGGCGCCGCTTCCCGCCGGCTGGACCGGCAAGCTGTGGGCGCAGAGCCAGGGGATCGCCCGGGCGGCGGAACGCTCTCCGCGCTATCTCCTGCTGACCGACGCCGATATCGCCCATTCGCCAGACAATCTGCGACGTCTGGTCTCGAGGGCCGAAGCTGGCGGCCTGGCGCTCACATCTTTGATGGCGCGGCTCACCGTCGAGACCTGGCCCGAGAAGATGCTCATCCCGGCCTTCGTCTTCTTTTTCGACATGCTTTATCCCTTCGCCTGGGTGAATGACCCTGGGCGCAAGACGGCGGCGGCGGCGGGCGGGGTGATGCTGGCCAGGCGCGAGGCCCTTGAGGCGGCCGGCGGCGTGGCGGTCATCGCCGGGGCGATCATCGACGATTGCGCCATGGGGGCCCTAATGAAACGGCAAGGCCCGATCTGGCTGGGCCTCACCGATCGCGCCCGCAGCCTTCGCCCCTACGCCTCGTTCGGCGAGATCGGCCGGATGGTGTCGCGTTCGGCCTACGCCCAGCTGGGCTATTCTCCGTGGCTGCTGGCCGGGACCGTGGCCGGGATGGCGCTTGTCTATCTCGCCGCCCCGGCGCTGGCGGTGTTCGCCGCCGGCCCCGCGCGCTGGATGGGCGTCGCGGCTTGGCTCGCGATGGACATA
Source organism: uncultured Alphaproteobacteria bacterium (assembly GCA_963817995.1). GTDB lineage: Bacteria > Pseudomonadota > Alphaproteobacteria > Caulobacterales > Caulobacteraceae > Acaudatibacter. Next base: position 177,341 of record CAWFQJ010000003.1, on the reverse strand, counting down.
GCCTTTCAGCCCATGCTCCTTTTCTACAAGCGCTCGACGCTCTGGGGGGTAGCCCTACCGCTGATCGGCGCCGTCTACACGGGCTTCACCCTGTGGTCGGCGGTCGAGACCTGGCGTGGCCGAGGCGGACAATGGAAGGGCCGGGCGCAGGGCGCTCGCGGCCCCGTAAACGGCGCGCTGGTGCGGAACCGACCATGAGCGCGACCGACCTCTCCTCCGGCAAGGGCCATGGCGACGAGAACTTTCCGGTGGCCTCGGCGCTGATCGCGGCGCGGCATCGGCCGGTGGTGATGGCGTTCTACAAGGTGGCGCGTATGGCCGACGACATCGCCGACCACGCCAGCGCCCCCGCCGCCGAAAAGCTGGAGCGATTGGCCGCCATCGAGGCTAGCCTCACCGGCGAAAGCGACTCGATCGCCGAGGCCGCCCACCTTCGTCGGATGCTGGAGGCGCGGGCGATCACCAACCAGCACATGCTCGATCTGCTGGAGGCCTTTCGCCGCGACGTGACCAAGACCCGCTATGTCGATTGGGCGCAGCTCATGGACTATTGCCGCTATTCGGCGGCGCCGGTTGGGCGGTTCATGCTTGACGTCCACGGCGAGAGCCGCGCCACCTGGCCGGCGTCCGACGCCCTCTGCGCCGCGCTGCAGGTGATCAACCACCTGCAGGACTGCGGCGAGGACTATCGCACCATCAACCGCGTCTATGTGCCGCTGGACGCTTTGGCCGCCGCCGACCTTACCGTCGAGTGCCTGGCCGCATCGACAGCCTCGCCGGCCCTGCGCGGCGTGATCGCCGATCTGGCGCGGCGCACGGCAGGCCTGCTGGGTCGGTCGCGCGAACTGGCGCCCAGGGTGCGCGATATGCGGCTGTCGCTGGAGATCGGCGTGATTCATCGCCTGGCGGAGAGCCTCGCGCGCCGGCTGATCGAGCGCGATCCGCTCTCCGAGCGTGTGCATCACCGGCCCCACGAAGCCCTCGGCGGAGCTCTGCTCGGCGCCGCCGGCGCGATGATCGGCCGGCTTAAGGGCTCGGCAAAGACGCAAACCGGCGCCATAGGAGCGCAATGATCGCCGCCGTTCAGTCCAAATCCGCCCCCAAGCCCGAGGCCCAGGCCTCCGGCAGCTCGTTCTATACCGCCATGCGCCTGCTGCCGAAGGCCGAGCGCCAGGCCATGTTCGCCGTCTATGCTTTCTGCCGCGAGGTCGACGACATCGCCGACGAGCCAGGGCCGAGCCCGGAGGAGCGGCGGGCCCAGCTCGATGTCTGGCGTCGCGCCGTCGACACCCTCTACACCAGCCGCGCCTCCGAGCGGGTGCGCGATCTGGCCGAGCCGGTTCGCCGCTTTAAGATGGCCAAGGAGGACTTCCTGGCTGTGATCGACGGCATGGAGATGGATGTCGACGAGGACATCCGCGCGCCGGCCTTCGAAAAGCTCGACCTCTATTGCGACCGGGTGGCCAGCGCTGTCGGGCGCCTGTCGGTAAGGATCTTCGGCATGGATGAGGCGTCGGGGCGGGAACTCGCCCATCACCTGGGCCGCGCCCTGCAGTTCACCAACATCCTGCGCGATCTGGACGAGGACGCCGCGGTGGGCCGCCTCTATCTGCCTGCCGAGGCCCTGGCCGCCGCCGGGATCGAGAGCGCCGAGCCGGCCGAGGTTCTTGCCCACCCGGCGCTCGACAAAGCCTGCCGTTGGCTGGCGGCCAAGGCGCGCGAGCACTACCGCGCCGCCGACAAGGTGGCCGGCGCCGCGACGACGGGGCGCCTGCGCGCGGCGCGACTGATGAGCGGCGTCTATGGCGCGATCCTCAAGCGCATGATGGCCAAGGGCTGGAAGGCGCCCCGCGAGCGGGTCAGCCTCGGCAAAGGCGCGCTCGTCTGGATCGTGGCGACGCGCGGGATCGGGCGATGAGGCCGCGCCTCTTCGGAGCAAAGCTCTGAGGTGAAAGTCACGGTTATCGGCGCGGGCCTGGCGGGGCTGTCCGCGTCCGTCGAACTGGCTTCGCGTGGGGCGAGGTGACGGTCCTGGAGGCCGCGGCCCAAGCCGGCGGCCGATGCCGCTCCTATGTCGATCCGGTGCTGGAGATGACGCTGGACAATGGCAACCACCTAGTCCTTTCCGGCAATCGCGCCACCTTCGACTATCTGCGCACGATCGGCTCGGCCGACAGGCTCGTCGGGCCCGATGAGGCCCTGCTCGATTTCCATGACCTGACCACCGCCGAACGCTGGACCATCCGGCCCAACGCCTCGGCTCTGGCCTGGTGGGTGCTGTCGCCCGACCGGCGCGTGCCAGGGACCCGGGCGGGCGACTATCTGGCCCTTGCCAGGATGCTCCTGCCGCAGGGCCAGCGGCGGATCGATGAGGCGATGGCTTGCCAAGGCGCCCTATGGGATCGGTTGCTCGAGCCCTTCCTGCTCGCGGCCCTCAACACCGAGGCCAAGAGCGGCTCGGCCGCCCTGGCCGGGGCGGTGATCGCAGAGTCCCTGGCGCGAGGCGGAAACGCCTATCGGCCCAGGATCGCCCACCCCAATCTTTCGGCCGCCTTCATCGAGCCAGCCCTGGCCTACCTCGCCGCCCGGGGCGCCACGGTGCGGTTGGGCGCGCCGGTGCGCGGCCTGGCGTTCGACGGCGACCGGGTAAGCGGTGTTGTCATGGCCGAGGGTGAGATGGCGGTACAAGCCGACGAGGCGGTGATCCTGGCGACACCGCCCTGGATCAGCCAAGGCCTCCTGCCGGGCCTGAACGCGCCTGACGAATTCAACGCCATCGTCAACGGTCACTTCCGCTTCACGCCGCCGCCCGGCCTGGCGCCGATCGTCGGCGTGATCGGCGGCGCGGCCCAGTGGATCTTCGCTTTCGACGATCGCCTGAGCGTGACGGTGAGCGCCGCCGGCGATCTCGCCGACCAGGATCGGGAGGATCTGGCGCGCCTCTTCTGGCGAGACATCGCCGCCGTGCACGGCCTGCCTGGCGAGCTTCCGCCCTGGCGCATCGTCAAGGAACGCCGCGCCACCTTCGCCGCCACCCCGGCCCAGAACGCCAGACGGCCGCAGGCCGTCACCGCCTGGCGCAACCTCGCCCTCGCCGGCGACTGGACGGCGACCGGTCTTCCGGCCACCATCGAAGGCGCGATACGATCCGGGAAGACGGCGGCGGCGTTGGTGGGATGAGGGTTAAAGATCAGCGGCGTCAAGCGGCGGGCTTCACGATTGGGGTTCGATCGAAGCTCGCGCCGACCCGCAATTCCCAACGGGCCTTGCATCGAAACAGAAAAGATATATCTAACCGCTGTCGGCCGAACATAGGCTGGCGGCGCCAGGGCCAAAATCTCCGCAAAGTTCGCGGAAATTGGCGGCGCGGCCGAGGGGCCAAGCCCCGAAAGGCCAGACTTACCTCCAACAAAAGACCGCGCCGACGCCTCCATGCGCGACAACCGCGCCACGGACGCCCCGGCGGCTACAAGAAAGATAATTTTGACTAACGCTATTTTTGAAAATCCAAACGCGACGATCCGCGAGCTTCGGCGCCATGCCGCGCCGCTGGAACTCGTCCGCAACACCCTGGTTTCCCGCTTCGAGCGCAACCAGGCCCCAAGCCCCGACAGCCAGTTCGAATTCCTGCCGAGACGGCCCAACACGCCAAGGCTGCCAAGCCCGGCCATCGCGCCGTAAGGGCGACCAGCCGCAAAGGCGCGGGTTCCGCTCTGGGTGTGTCCGCCGCGTGACGCGCCACCAGCCGCGCTTGTGATAGACACCGCGCATGGACGACGCCTCCGCCCTGCAGACCCACCTCGCCACGCCGGCCGTCGATCTCGACGGCGCGGTTCGACGGGCCTCGGGCGCCCTGCTTCAACGCCAGCGTCCGGACGGCCATTTTCTCTTCGAGCTCGAGGCCGACGCCACCATTCCGGCGGAATACATCCTCCTGCGCGCCTATCTGGCCGAGCCGGACGCGCCGGAGCTGGAGCGCAAGATCGGGGTGTATCTGCGCCGCATCCAGGGCGCGCACGGGGGCTGGCCGCTCTATCATGATGGGGCGTTCGACGTCAGTGCGACGGTGAAGGCCTATTTCGCGCTCAAGATGATCGGCGATGATCCTGGCGCGGCCCATATGGTCCGGGCGCGCGAGGCGCTGCTGGCAAGGGGCGGGGCGGGGGCGTGCAATGTCTTCACCCGCATCCTGCTGGCCCTTTTCGGTGTGATCACCTGGCGCGCCGTGCCGGAGATGCCGGTGGAGATCATGCATCTGCCGCGGTGGTTTCCCATTCACCTCTCCAAGATCTCCTACTGGGCGCGCACGGTGATCGTGCCGCTGCTGGTGCTGCGGGCGCTCAGGCCCCAGGCGCGCAATCCGCGCGGAGTGGGCATCGACGAGCTGTTCGTCTCGCCGCCGAAGGAGCTGGCCGGCCTGGCGCGGGGCGGCCACCAGAAGGAGCCGTGGGCGAGTTTCTTCTTCGCTCTCGACGGCGTGCTGCGTGTAGCCGAGCCGCGCTTTCCCAACGGCCCGCACGCCAGCGCCATCGCCAAGGCCAAGGCCTTCGTGGACGCGCGGCTCAACGGCGAGGACGGGTTGGGGGCGATCTTCCCGGCCATGGCCAATGCGGTGATGATGTACGACGCCCTGGGCTACGGCGAGGATTATCCCAACCGCGCCATCGCCCGGGCCTCGATCGAGAAGCTGCTGATCGTTAAGGACGAGGAGGCCTATTGCCAGCCGTGCCTCTCGCCGGTGTGGGATACGGCCCTGGCCGCTCACGCCCTCCTGGAAGCCAACGATCCGGCGTGCGAGGCGGCGGCGCGCCGGGCGCTGGCCTGGCTCAAGCCCCTGCAGGTGCTGGACGTGGCGGGTGACTGGGCGACATGGCGGCCGGACGTGCGGCCGGGCGGCTGGGCCTTCCAGTATCGCAACGACCACTATCCGGATCTGGACGACACCGCCGTGGTCGTGATGGCCATGGACCGGGCCGGCGGCGACTACGGTGAGGCCATCGCCCGCGGCCGCGAATGGGTGGAGGGGCTGCAGAGCCACAATGGCGGCTGGGGCGCCTTCGACGCCGACAACACCTATCACTATCTCAACAACATCCCCTTCGCCGACCATGGGGCCTTGCTCGATCCGCCCACGGTGGACGTGGCGGCGCGCTGCGTGAGCATGCTGGCCCAGTTGGGCGAGGGGCGAGAGAGTCCTCGCATGGCCAGGGCCCTGGCCTATCTCGAGCGCGAACAGGAGGCGGACGGGAGCTGGTTCGGCCGCTGGGGCGTCAACTATGTCTACGGAACCTGGTCGGCCCTGTGTGCGCTGAACGCCGCCGGACTTGGGCCTGAAGCGCCGATGATGAGGCGGGGCGCCGATTGGCTGATCGCCATTCAGAACCCCGACGGCGGCTGGGGAGAGGGCTGCGACAGCTACAAGCTCGACTACAAGGGCTATGAGCCCGCCCCCTCGGCCTCGTCACAGACGGCCTGGGCGCTGCTGGGCCTGATGGCCGCTGGGCGGACCGACGATCCGGCGGTGGCGCGGGGCGTCGCTTGGCTGGCGACCCATCAGGATGAGAGCGGCGCGTGGCCGGAAGACACCTACACCGGTGGCGGCTTCCCCCGCGTCTTCTACCTGCGCTACCACGGCTATTCCAAGTTCTTCCCCCTGTGGGCTCTGGCCCGCTATCGCAACCTCACCCGAGGCAACAGCGGCAAGGTGGCCTGGGGGATGTGAGGGTCTGGGGGCCGGCTTTCTCCGGTGAAGATCGAGCGATATGGTGATCTGAAGGCGGAGGATTTTTCATGGCCAGGGCGATGACGAAGCCGACGAAAATTCCGGTGATCAGGCTGACCGATCCATCGCCGGCCGATTTGGCGCGGGCAAAGGGCAAGGCGCTTCGGGCCAAGACCCCAAGGTCCAGCCATTCGGCCACCATGGCAAAGGGCAAGGGACGCGATCCGGTGGCCATCATCTTGGCCTCCGACGTGGACCGCCTTCAGAACCTCGTGCCCACCCGCCACACGCGGATGCTGGAATCGCCCTTCGCCTTCTATCGAGGGACGGCCGCCATCCAGGCCAGGGATCTCGGGACCCTTCCATCGTCCGGCATCGTTATCCAGTGCTGCGGCGACGCGCACCTGGCCAATTTCGGCGGCTTCGCCACGCCGGAGCGGAAGTTCATCTTCGATATCAATGATTTCGACGAAACGGCTCAGGCTCCGTTCGAGTGGGACGTCAAGCGTCTGGCCGCCAGCTTCGTCCTGGCGGCCCGCTGGCGCGGCTTCTCCGACGACAAGGCGAAGGACATCGCCATCAGCGCGGTCTCGGCCTACCGGCGCAACATTCTCCGCGCCTCGGGAGAGGCGACCCTCGACGCCTGGTACGCCGCGGTCACCTGGGAAGGCGTGCTCGACGAGGCCAAGGGCGACGAAGCCGCCACCAAACGGGTCACGAGCCTGATCGCCGAGGCCCAGAAACAGACCAACGAGCATGTGTTTCACAAGCTCACCACCCTCGATGGCGGCGAGCCGCGCTTTCTCGATCAGCCGCCTCTGCTCTATCATCCCAACGATATCGACGTGCGCGAGATCGCCGGCCCGTTCCTCAAGAATTATGTGAGCACCCTGAGCGCCGACCGTCATGCGCTGCTCGGGCGGCTGCGGTTCGTCGACGCGGCCATCAAGGTCGTGGGCGTCGGCAGCGTCGGCACCCGCTGCTATGTCGCCCTGATGCTCGGCGACCAGAACGAGCCTGTGTTCCTGCAGGTCAAGGAGGCGCGCGAGTCCGTGCTCACCGGCGCGGCGGGCGGCAAGACCTGGGCAAACAATGGCGAGCGGGTGGTGGTGGGCCAACGCATGATGCAGGCGGCCTCCGACATGTTCCTCGGCTGGGCCAAGGGACCGGCGGGCCGTGACTTCTATGTCCGCCAGCTTCGCGACATGAAATCGTCGGTGGATATCACCACCATGTCGGCCCGGATGCTCGGCCGCTACGCCGACCTGTGCGGCCAGACCCTGGCGCGGGCCCATGCCAAGGCTGGCGACGCGGCCCTGATCGCCGGCTATCTCGGCAACTCCGACGCCTTCGACACCGCCCTGGGCGCCTATGCGCTGGCCTATGCCGACCAGGCCGAGAAGGACTACGGGGCGTTCAAGCGGGCGGCCGGCGCCGGCAAGGTCAAGACCGCCAGCAGCCCGGGCGAAACCGAGACCATGATCCGTTAGGCGACCCGCTCGCATTTGCGCCGGCGGCTGGTCGGCATTATTATGCCGATAATTATGCCGGAGACGCCGCAATGACCAAGCTGAAGCTGACCGCCGTGGGCACCTCTACGGGCGTCATCATTCCCAAGGAGATGCTCACCCGGCTCAATGTCGCCAAGGGTGATGTGCTCCACGCCGTCGAGACGCCGGACGGGGGCTATCGCCTAACGCCCTATGATCCGGCCTTCGCCGAAAGGGTGGACAAGGCCGAGGAGATCATGCGGCGCTATCGCAATACGATGCACGCCCTGGCCAAGTGACGGCCTGGATCTGGCTAACTAGCCAGGACGCCAAGGCGGTCCATCAACGCTCGCTGGTTCTTCATGGCGGCGCGGTCAGCGTGCGCGATGAAGGCTTGCTGGAATCCGCCATGGCGAAGCCAAGGCAATTGGAAGCTTACGGCGGAGGGGCGAAACTGGCCGATCTGGCGGCCAGCTACACATTCGGCATTGTCCGCAACCACCCGTTCATCGACGGCAATAAGCGCGCGGGCTTCGTGATTGGGGTTTTGTTTCTGGAGCTCAACGGCGCGCGGTTCGTCGCCAGCGAGGAGGCCGCGACGGCGGCGGTGATGGGTCTGGCGTCCGGCGCCTTGGACGAAGCCGGCTATGCCGCGTTCTTGAAGGAGAACGTCGCCGATGGCTGAGACGCGCCTTCTGATCGTCGTGGGGATGAAGCGGGAGGCGGCGATCGTGCGCGGCCTCGACGCGCGGGTGATCGTCGGCGGCGCCGGGATCGTGGAGGCGGCCGGAGCGGCGAGTGCGATCGTCAGCTTCGGCCTGTGCGGCGGACTGGATCCGGCGCTGAAGGCCGGAGACCTCGTGGTGGGGTCGGGCGTGATCGCGGATGGCGAGCGATTCGCGGCCGATCCGGCCTGGGCCGCGCGCCTCGCCTCTGCCCTGCCCGGGGCGCGGACCGGCGATTTCGCCTCGGGCGGGGCGATGGCCGCCGACGTCCGGGCCAAGGCGGCCTTGCGGCGCGAGACCGGCGCGGCGGCGGTCGATATGGAATCTCATCTGGTGGCGCGAACCGGTCTGCCGTTCGCCGTGATCCGGGCCGTCTCCGATCCGGCGGACCGATCCCTGCCGACCGCCGCCCAGGCCGGGTTCGGGGCCGACGGCGAGGCGGACGTAGGCGCGGTGATCGCCGCCCTGCTGCGGCGCCCCCACGAACTCCCGGCGCTGATCGGCGTGGCGCGCGATGCCTCGGCGGCGTTCCGGTCGCTCGCGCGCGCCGCGGCGACTTTGGCGACCGTCTCCCCGGCCGCCGATGACGGCGGGACCGTTCAGGCCTCCTCGGCGTAGGGCCCTCTGGACCGCCGGCCTCTCCCGCATGCGTCGGCTATGATCGGCGATCTTGGGGAGGCTCGCGGGATCGACGCCATCGCCCTCCAGCCACTGGGCCAGGGTGAAGAGATAGGGATCGCAGATCGTATAGGCCTCGCCCATCACCCACGGCCCCTTGAACATCGCCGTCTCGATCAGGCCGAAGACGGCGCCGACCGAGCGGGGCACGGCGCGTTTCATGCCCTCGATGGCGGCCTCGTCGTCGGCCCAGCGCGCGCCGCGCATGCGGTGGGCGTGGGCCACATGGACGGTCGAGCAGAGATAGCTGTTGAAGGCCTGGACCTCGGCGAAGGCGAAGGGCTCGTCCAGCGGCGCGAGACGGGCCGCCGGGATAGCTCTGGGCGATGAAGGCCAGCATGGCCGGCGTCTCGGTCAGCACCCCGCGATCGGTGACCAGCGCGGGCACCCGCCCCTTGGGATTGATGGCCAGATATTCCGGCCGACGCTGCTCGCCGGCGGTGAAGCGGACCCTGACCAGGGAATAGTCGGCGCCGGCCTCTTCCAGGGCGATTCGGCTCGCCAGGGCGCAGGTGCCAGGGGTGAAGTAGAGCTGGAGCATGGGACTTTGTCGCACGCCCCGCTCGGCCCGAGAAGTCGAGCTTAAGAGAGGAAAATGGTGCCGCCGGACAGGATCGAACTGTCGACCTCAGCCTTACCAAGGATGCGCTCTACCACTGAGCTACGGCGGCGTTTCCGCCCGCCGGGGCGGGGGGAAGGGCGGCGTGTTAGCGAAAGGGCGTCGCCCTGGAAAGCGAATTCGGCTTGACGCCGACGCAAGGCGGTCTAGGCGGGGGCATGGCCAAGGCGACGGGCGTGGATGCGGCGGGGGGCAAACCCCCGGCAGGGAAGGGCGATGCGCGCCAGGAGGCGAGGCTGGCCGAGGCCCTGCGCGCCAATCTTCGCCGGCGCAAAGCCGCGACCAGGCCCACGGCGCCATCGAAGACGCGCGAAGGGGAGGGGGCCTGACATGGCCGCGCCCGAACCGCTGCGCCTTCTGGCCGAGGACGCCGACGATCTGGAGGTGATCTCGGCGGCCCTGCAGGATGCGGTGGCCCGCATCGGCGATATCCAGTGGGAGCGCCAAGGCCGGCGGCTCACCATCGCCTTCAACCGTTTTCGATGGGAGAGCCCCGACGGCGCCGGCGAGCGGGTCCGCGCCGGCCTGCAGCTGGGCGGCGTGCTGGAGGTCAAGGCGCGCAATCTGCGGCCGCGACGCCAAGGACGCGGTGGTCGAGTTGCTGGCGCTGACCTTCGACGCCGGCGAGCCGCCGGGCGGCGGTGGTCTTCGCCTTCGCCGACGGCGCCGATCTGGCGGCCGAGGTGGAGTGCATCGACGCGGCCCTGGCCGATCTTTCCGCGCCCTGGCCCGCGCCCCGCAAGCCCGAGCACGAGACCTAGACGCCGCGACCGATGCGCCGGTTCAACGCCAACCTTCCGGGGTTCGACGCCGACTTCGACGCCGTTCCTGGCCGAGCCGCGCGGCAGCCCGGCCGACGTCGACGCGGCGGTGGCGGCGGTGATCGAGGCCGTGCGCGCCGAGGGCCTCGAGGCGGTGCTGCGCTTTCGCCGCCAGTTCGATGGCGCCGATCTTACCGCCGAGACCCTGCGCGTGTCGCCGCGAGGAGATCGCAGGCGGGCGCCGCGGCCTGCGACCGCCGAGGTGCGCGAGGCCCTGGCCTTCGCCGCCGGCCGCATCCGCGCCTATCACGAGCGCCAACGCCCGGCGGACGGCGGCTTCACCGACGACGCCGGGCGTCGAGCTCGGCTGGCGCTGGACGCCGCTGGAGGCGGTGGGCATCTATGTGCCGGGCGGCCGGGCGGCCTATCCCTCCACGGTGCTGATGAACGCGGTCCCGGCCAGGGTCGCCGGCGTGGACCGCATCGCCATGGTCACGCCGCCCGGGCGCCTGGCAGCCGGCGGTGCTGGCCGCGGCCGCGGAGGCCGGCGTCACCGAGATCTGGCGCGTCGGCGGGGCCCAGGCGGTGGCGGCGCTGGCCTTCGGGGCCGGGCCGATCCGGCCGGTGGACAAGATCGTCGGCCCCGGCAACGCCTATGTCACCGCGGCCAAGCGGCGGCGTCTATGGCGTGGTCGGCATCGACGCCCTGGCCGGGCCCGTCGGAGATCGTCGTGGTGGCCGACGGCGCCAACGATCCGGCCTGGATCGCCGCCGACCTTCTGTCCCAGGCCGAGCACGATCCGGACGCCCAATCGATCCTGATCACCGACGACGCCGGCCTTCGCCGACAACGGTCGCCGAGGCCATCGAGCGCCAGCTGCCCACCCTGGCCACCGGCGAGGACGCCGCGGCCTCCTGGCGCGACCACGGGGCCATCGTCGATCGCGCCGCTGGACCGGTCGCCGGCCCTGGTCGACCAGATCGCGCCCGAGCACGTGGAGTTCGCGGTGGACGACCCGAGCGCCCTGGCCGACCAAGGTGCGGCACGCCGGGGCCATCTTCCTCGGCCGCCACGCCCCCGAGGCGATCGGCGACTATGTGGCCGGCTCCAACCACGTGCTGCCCACCAGCCGGCGCGGCGCGGTTCTCCTCCGGCCTGTCGACCCTCGACTTCCTCAAGCGCACCTCGATCGTCGGCTGCGACGCCGCCGCCTTCGCCGGCCTCGCCGAGGCCACGGCGGTGCTGGCCAAGGCCGAGGGCCTGCCCGCTCACGCCCGCTCGGTCGACCATCCGGCACCAACCGCTGAGCGTCAGCCCCTTTTGGCGCGCTCCGACTTGCGTCTAAAGAGGGGCCATGTCGGCCGACGTCTCCCATCGTCTGCAATCGGTTGAGCTGGACGAAGAGTCCCTGGCGGCGGCTTCGCGCGACCAGGAGCAGGAGCGGCAGATCGCCATCTTCGATCTGCTGGAGGACAACCATTTCGCCCCGGACGGCGGCGACGGCGGCCCCTACGACCTGAAGATCGCCCTGATCGACAATCGCCTGGCGCTCGACATCTCGGGCCCCGGCTATCAGCGCCGCCACCTGCTTTCGCTCTCGCCGTTCCGCGCGGTGGTGCGCGACTATCACATGATCTGCGAGAGCTATTACGAGGCCATCCGCAACGCCACGCCGCAGCAGATCGAGGCCCTGGATATGGGCCGGCGCGGCCTGCACAACGAAGGCTCGGCTCTGCTGCAGGCGCGGCTCGCCGGCAAGGTCGAGACCGACCAGGACACCGCCCGGCGGCTGTTCACCCTCATCTGCGCCCTGCACTGGCGGGGCTGACCGTGGCCGAACTCCCCGGGGCGGTTCTCTTCGCCTGCAGCCTCAACCGGGTGCGATCGCCGATGGCCGAGGGCCTGCTGCGTCGCATGGTCGGGACCCGGCTGTTCGTCGACAGTTGCGGCCTGCGCGCCGACGCCGATGGCGTGGAACGATCCGTTCGTCGCCGCGGTGATGGACGAAGTGGGCGTCGACATGAGCGCGCACCGACCCAAGACCTTCGACGATCTCGACGACGATTCCTTCGATCTGGTGATCTCCCTCACCCCCGAGGCGCACCATCGGCGCTGGCGAACTGGCCAGGGGCCGCGCCGTGATCCTCGAATACTGGCCCACCTTCGACCCGACCCTGGCGACGGGTTCGCGCGAGCGGATGCTTGAGGCCTATCGCGAGGTTCGGGACGGGCTGGAGGCCAGGATTCGGGCGCGCTTCCCCCATGCGCCGACGTTCGGGGGGTAGCCCCGCTTCTCCTCAACCGTCCCTATTTCGCGTCCGCCGGACAGGCATCGCCGATGCGATGCGCCTGGCTGCTGGCCTCTCCGGTCAGCGGGACGCCCATGAGGTTGAAGGTGACCTCGGCGGTCAGGTTGAGAGTGGTCCGGGTATAGGTTCCTTCGCCGGAGATCTGGACGTGCTGGCCCTTCTTGTCGACGCAGTCGCCGCGAAAATGGATCTTGCCCCCAGAATAGGTCTGGTCGGCGCAGGCGCAGCTGTAGTGCTTGCTGATTCGGCAGCCCATGAAGCCGGCGATATCGGCGGGCCGCACGCAACGCCGATCGGTGTTGGCGACATGAAACGGCGAGGTGACGGTGTCGACCGATTCCCAATAGCCGGGTTGGATGGTTTCCTGCGCCTGCGCCACGCCGGTGAGCGCGATCAACGCCAGGGCGATCAGGCAGGTTCGCATGAACGCCTCATTGCGGATCGGCGTTGGGCATGATGATCGAGGAGGCCGGGCCGTGAGCGATGCCGCCTGGCTCGGAGGGCGCCGCGCCTGAATAGGTGCTGTCGCGGTATTTGCGCCGCGCCTCCTCCCGGCCCACCTCCTTGTCGAAGGCCGCGCGCTTGGCCGGGTCCATGCCGTCGAGTACTGGCGCGTGGGCCAGCGAATCGCCGAAGCGCTCGTTGCAGTGGGCCCGTTCGGCGCTGCTGAGGCCCACCGCCTGGGCGTTGGCGCAGCCGACCAGGCTGCCGCGCAGGCCCGGGCCGCCGCTGGGCATCGCGCCGTAGGGAATCAAGCCGATGCCGTTGAGCTTCTGCTCATTCGTGAGCCCTCCACCGCCGGCTGGCGCCCCGGCCTGGCCGGCCGGGCCGGCCGGCGGGGCCATGGGGAAGGTCGGCACATTGGCCGGCGCTTCCTTGTCCTGCTTGTGCAGGTTGAGCGGGGAGGGGCGGACGACGGCCGCCGGCGGCGCCGGCTTGGGCGGGCCGGGATTGGGCGCGGGCGGGGCCGGCGGCGCGGGCGCGGGTTTGGGCGCCGGGGTCGGCGTCACGGGGGTGGGCGTCGGCGCGGGTTTTGGCGGGGTCGGCTTTGGCGGCGTGGGCGTGGGCTTCGGCGGCGCCGGGGTTGGCGGCGTCGGCGTCGCGGGCGTCGGCTGCGGGGGCGTAGGGGTGGGCGTGGGCGGCTTGGGCGGGGTCGGCGTCGCCTTGGGCGGGGGCGTGGGCAGCGGCTTTGGCGTCGGCGGGATTTTCGGCGGCGTGATCGGAGGCGGCGGGATTTCCGGCATCGGCGTGATCTGGACATCCATGGGCGCGGCCGTGGACGGCGGAAACACATAGACCGGCGGCGCCTGGCTCACCAGAATCGCCAATATGACGATATGGAAGACCGCCGAGACGATCACGGCTGTGGCGGTGCGGCCGTTTCTCTTCCTGCCGCTCACGCTTCAAGGCCCTCGATGCGCCGTTCGATCGACTCCGCGAATAGGCCGTGCGCCAGCGGCGGAATTGATGACCGCCAGTGTCGTCGCGACGGGCCTTGACGGCAAGGGGCGAGGCGTCTAGAAGCCCCGCTCTCTCTGTTGAGCCGGCTGTGCCGTGGCGGGAAATCGCCTTTTGGCAGACGCGGTTCGCGGGACGAACCTGAAATGGATGGCCTTGTCGCCGTCCGCATTGGGTCAAGGGCCCCCGCGGTTTTCCGCGCGGGCCATTCGTTTTTGCGGGCTTCGCGTTCGCTTGGGGAAATCCTTCCCTGGGCAAGTCGGTCTTTGAAATGGTCTGGCACACGCGGGCTCATTCGAGCCTGAAGGGAAATGTAAGAGCGATATGGATCGTCAGAACATCCGCATCCGCCTCAAGGCCTTCGATCACCGCGTGCTGGATCATTCCACCCGCGAGATCGTCAACACGGCCAAGCGCACAGGCGCGACCGTGCGCGGGCCTATTCCGCTGCCGACCCTGATCGAGCGCTTCACCGTCAACCGTTCGCCGCACATCGACAAGAAGTCGCGCGAGCAGTTCGAAATCCGCACGCACAAGCGCGTGCTCGACATCGTCGACCCCACCCCGCAGACCGTGGACGCGCTGATGAAGCTCGACCTGTCCGCCGGCGTGGACGTCGAGATCAAGCTTTAAGGGGGCAGGCCAGATGCGAACCGGCGTGATCGCCAAAAAGCTGGGCATGACCCGCCTCTTCGACGAGGCCGGAACCCATGTGCCGGTGACCGTGCTCAGCCTCGAGGGCTGCCAGGTCACCGCCCAGCGCACCAAGGACAAGGACGGCTACGTCGCCCTCCAGCTCGGCGCGGGCGCCAAGAAGGCCAAGAACACCTCCAAGGCCGAGCGCGGCCACTTCGCCAAGGCGCTGGTCGAGCCCAAGCGCCACGTGGCCGAGTTCCGGGTATCGGAAGACAACCTGATCGACGTCGGCGCCGAGTTCACCGCCGACCACTTCCTGGCCGGGCCAGAAGGTCGACGTCTCGGGCATCACGGTCGGCAAGGGCTTCGCCGGGCGCCATCAAGCGCTGGAACTTCGGCGGCATGCGCGCCACCCACGGCGTCTCGGTCTCGCACCGGGCTCACGGCTCCACCGGCCAGCGCCAGGATCCGGGCAAGGTGTTCAAGGGCAAGAAGATGGCCGGCCATATGGGCCAGGACACTCGTCACCACCCTCAACCTGACCGTGTTCCGCGTCGATGTTGAGCGCGGCCTGATCCTGATCAAGGGCGCCGTCCCCGGCACCGAAGGCACGTTCGTCAAGATCCGCGACGCGGTGAAATCCGCCGCCCCCGCCGATCTGCCCATGCCGGGCGCCGTCAAGCAAACCGGCAAGAGCGCCGCCGCCCCGGCTCCGACACACCGGCCGAGGAAGCTCCCGCCGCCTCCGAGACCCCCGAGGGAGCGACGATCAATGAAAATCGACGTCATCACCCTGGACGGCGCCAAGGCGTCGGCCCGTCGAACTGCCGGACGACATCTTCGGCATCGACCGAAATCCGCGGCGACATCCTGCAGCGCTGCGTGACCTGGCAACTGGCCAAGCGCCGCGCCGGCACCCACAAGATCCAGGTGCGCAACGAGGTCTCGCGCACCGGCAAGAAGATGTACAAGCAGAAGGGCACCGGCGGCGCCCGTCACGGCTCGCGCCGGGCGGCCCAGTTCGTCGGCGGCGCCCAGGCGCCACGGCCCGGTGGTCCGCGAGCCACGCCTTCGACCTTCCCAAGAAGGTCCGGGCCCTGGCCCTGCGCCACGCGCTTTCCTCCAAGGTCCAGGCCGGAACCCTGGTGGTGCTCGACGCCGCCACCCTCGCCGACCCCAAGACCGCCGGCCTTCGCGCCAGCTTCGATGCGCTGGGCCTGAAGAACGCCCTGATCATCGCCGGCGCTTCGGTCGACGCCAACTTCAAGCTGGCCGCGCGCAACATTCCCAACGTCGACGTGCTGCCGGACGCCGGCCTCAATGTCTACGACGTCCTGCGCCGCCACACCCTGGTGCTCACCCGCGAGGCCGTCGAGGCGATCAAGGCCCGCTTTGAAGACAAGGAGGCCGCGTGATGGCCGCCACGCCTCGCCACTACGACACCATCCTGGCCCCGCTGATCACCGAAAAGGCGACCCTGCTTTCCGAGCAGAACAAGGTGGTCTTCAGGTCGTCGCTCGACTCCACCAAGGAAGAGATCGCCGCGGCCGTCGAGGAGCTGTTCAAGGTCAAGGTGACCAAGGTCAACACCCTGATCCAGAAGGGCAAGACCAAGCGCTTCCGCGGCCGTCCCGGACGCCGGGTCGACGTCAAGAAGGCCATCGTGACCCTCCAAGAGGGCCAATCCATCGACATTACGACGGGGCTCTAAGACGATGGCTCTGAAACACTTCAATCCGACCTCGCCCTCCCGGCGCGGCCTGGTGCTGGTCGATCGCTCCGAGCTCCACAAGGGCCGGCCGGAAAAGAGCCTCGTCGAGGGTCTGACCAAGTCCGGCGGACGTGGCGGCGGCGGCCGGATCGCCGTGCGCTTTCGCGGCGGCGGCGCCAAGCGCCTCTATCGCATCGTCGATTTCAAGCGCCGCAAATGGGGCGTGGCCGCGACGGTCCAGCACCTGGAATACGATCCCAACCGCACCGCCTTCATCGCCCTGATCAAGTACGCCGATGGCGAGCTGGCCTATATCCTGGCCCCGCAACGCCTGAAGGCCGGCGATGAGGTGCTCGCGGCCGAAAAGGTCGACGTGAAGCCGGGCAACGCCTCGCCGCTGCAAGGCCATGCCGATCGGCACCATCGTCCACAATGTCGAGTTGAAGCCCATGAAGGGCGGCCAGATCGCCCGCTCGGCCGGGGCCTACGCCCAGCTGGTCGGCCGCGACGCCGGCTACGCCCAGATCCGCCTGGGTTCGGGCGAGCTGCGCATGGTGCCCGACGGCTGCATGGCCACGGTCGGCGCGGTGTCGAACCAGGACCATATGAACGAAGTGCTCGGCAAGGCCGGCCGCGTTCGCCACAAGGGCCGCCGTCCCGCACGTCCGCGGCGTGGCCATGAACCCGATCGACCACCCGCACGGCGGCGGCGAAGGCCGCACCAGCGGCGGTCGTCACCCGGTCACCCCCTGGGGCAAGCCCACCAAGGGCAGCAAGACCCGCACCAACAAGACCACGGATAAGTTCATCATCCGCAGCCGCCACGTGAAGAAGGCCCGCTAAGCGATGACCCGCTCGGTTTGGAAAGGTCCGTTCGTCGACGGCTATCTGCTGAAGAAGGCGGAAGCCGCTCAAGGTTCGGGCCGCAAGGATGTGATCAAGACCTGGTCGCGCCGCTCGACCATCATGCCCCAGTTCGTGGGCCTGACCTTCGGCGTGCACAACGGCCAGAAGCATGTGCCCGTCCTGGTCGGCGAAGACATGGTGGGCATGAAGTTCGGCGAGTTCGCGCCCACCCGCTATTTCCCCGGCCACGCCGCCGACAAGAAGGCCAAGAGGAAGTAGCATGAGCAAGAAAGCCAAAGAGCGGCGCCTGAAGCCGATCGAGGCGATGAGCAAGGTGCGCACCCTGCGCACCGGCGCGCGCAAGCTCAATCTGGTCGCCCAGTCGATCCGCGGACTGAAGGTCCAGCGGGCCCTCAACGAGCTGGAGTTCAGCCCCAAGCGCATCGCCAGCGATGTGCGCAAGGCGCTTTATTCGGCGATCTCCAACGCCGAGAACAACCACAGCCTCGACATCGACAACCTGGTCGTCGCCGAAGCCTATCGTGGGCAAGAACCTGGTGATGAAGCGCTTCTCCGCCCGCGCGCGGGGCCGCTCGTCGCGTATCGAAAAGCCGTTTTCCGAGATCACCATCGTGGTCCGTGAGCTGGGTGAGGCCGCCTGATGGGTCAGAAAGTCAATCCGATCGGTCTTCGGCTGGGCATCAACCGCACCTGGGACAGCCGCTGGTTCGCCAGCGGCCATGAATACGCCCGCCTGCTGCACGACGACATCAAGGTGCGCCGGAGCTCAAGGACCGCCTCAACCAGGCCGGCGTCTCGCGCATCATCATCGAGCGCCCGCACAAGAAGTGCCGCGTGACCATCTATGCCGCGCGGCCCGGCGTGATCATCGGCAAGAAGGGCGCCGACATCGAGAAGCTGCGCAAGGATCTCTCGGAGATGACCGAGGGCGAGGTGCATCTCAACATCGTCGAGGTCCGCAAGCCGGAAACCGACGCCCAGCTGATCGCCGAGAACATCGCCCAGCAGCTCGAGCGCCGGATCGCCTTCCGCCGGGCCATGAAGCGCTCGATGCAGTCGGCCATGCGCCTGGGCGCCAAGGGCGTCCGCGTCGAGGTCGCCGGCCGTCTGGGCGGCGCCGAAATCGCCCGCGCCGAGTCCTATCACGAGGGCCGGGTGCCCCGTCACACCCTGCGCGCCGACATCGATTACGGCTTCGCCGAGGCCAAGACCACCTATGGCATCATCGGGGTCAAGACCTGGATCTTCAAGGGCGAGGTGCTGGAGCACGATCCCATGGCGCTCGATAAGCGCCTGGCCAGCGAGTCCGGGCCCGCCGGCGAAGGCGGCGGCCGCGACAACCGGTCCGATCGTCCCGAACGCGCCCCGCGCCGCGACCGCGCTCCGGCCGGCGCCTAGAGGTCAGTCAGATGCTGTCACCGAAGAAAACCAAGTACCGCAAGCAGTTCAAAGGCAAGATCCACGGTCTGGCCAAGGGCGGCTTCGCGCTCAATTTCGGCTCGCACGGTCTCAAGACCGTCCAGCCCGAGCGCATCACCGCGCGCCAGATAGAGGCGGCTCGCCGGGCGATCACTCGCCAGATGAAGCGCCAGGGCCGGGTGTGGATCCGCATCTTCCCCGACGTGCCGGTGAGCGACAAGCCCGCCGAAGTGCGCATGGGCAAGGGCAAGGGCGCGGTCGAATACTGGGCCGCGCGCGTCGCGCCGGGCCGGATCATGTTCGAGGTCGACGGCGTGCCGGACGATGTCGCGCGCGAGGCTCTGCGCCTGGGCGCGGCCAAGCTGCCGGTGAGAACCCGGATCGTCACCCGTCTGGGCGCCGGCGCGGAGGCCATGCACATGAAGATCGACGACGTGCGCCGCCTGACGGCCGATGAACTCACCGACCAGTTGCTGTCGCTGAAGAAGGAGCAGTTCAACCTGCGCTTTCAGGCGGCCACCAGCCAGCTGGAAAAGACCCACCGCGTGGAAGAGGTCCGCCGCGATATCGCCCGCATCAAGACCGTGATGCGCGCCAAAGCCGTCGCGGCCTGAGGAAGAGAAAATATGCCGAAGCGAATTCTCGAAGGGCTGGTCGTCTCCGACAAGGGCGACAAGACCGTGGTGGTGAAGGTGGAACGCACCTTCCTCCACCCGCTGCTCAAGAAGACCGTCCGCCGCTCCAAGAAGTACCACGCCCACGACGAGGCCAACGCCTATCACGCGGGCGAGGGCGTCCGCATCGTCGAGTGCGCGCCGCAAGTCCAAGACCAAGACCTGGGAAGTCCTGCCCAAGACCGACTCCTCGGTCGGCGCTTAAAGGAAGGACCAGACCATGATCCAGATGCAGACCAATCTCGAGGTCGCCGACAATTCCGGCGCGCGTCGGGTGATGTGCATCAAGGTGCTCGGCGGCGCCGGGCGCCGCTACGCCGGCGTGGGCGACAAGATCGTCGTCTCGGTGAAGGAAGCCATTCCGCGCGGCCGGGTGAAGAAGGGCGACGTGCTGCAGGCGATCGTCGTTCGCACCAGCTCGGCCATCAAGCGCAAGGACGGCTCGGTGATCCGCTTCGACAAGAACGCCGCGGTGATCGTCAACAAGCAGTCCGAGCCGATCGGCACCCGCATCTTCGGACCGGTTCCGCGCGAACTGCGCGCCAAGAACCACATGAAGATCATTTCCCTCGCCCCGGAGGTGCTGTGATGGCCGCCAAGATCAAGAAGGGCGACCGCGTCGTTCTGCTGGCCGGCAAGGACAAGGGCCGCAGCGGCAAGGTGACCAAGGTGATGCCCAAGGAAGGCCGCGTGTTCGTCGTCCGGCCTCAACCTGGTTCAGCGCCACACCAAGCCCACGCAGGCCGACCCCCAGGGCGGCGTCAAGACCAAGGAGGCGAGCGTCCACGTGTCGAACGTCGCCATCGCCGATTCCAACGGCAAGCCCACGCGCGTCGGCTTTCGCATCGACGGCGACAAGAAGGTGCGAGTCGCCAAGACGACCGGCGAGGTGATCAATGGCTGATAAAGAGACGACCTACGAACCGCGGATGAAGTCCGAATACCGCCAGCGCATCCGCAAGGCGATGAAGGATCAGTTCGGCTATTCGAACGAGATGCAGATTCCCAAGCTCGACAAGATCGTCGTCAACATGGGGATCGGCGAAGCCGTGGCCGACTCCAAGAAGACCGCCTCGGCCATGAAGGATCTCGCGGCCATCACCGGCCAGAAGCCGCTGCCGACCAAGGCGCGCACCTCCATCGCCGGCTTCAAGCTGCGCGAAGGCATGGTGATCGGCGCCAAGGTGACGCTGCGCAAGGACCGGATGTACGAGTTCCTCGACCGGCTGATCACCATCGCCCTGCCCCGGGTGAAGGACTTCCGGGGCCTCAAGCCGACCAGCTTCGACGGCCGGGGCAACTACGCCATGGGCCTTCAAGCGAGCACCTGGTGTTCCCGGAGATCAACTACGACGAGATCGACCAGATCTGGGGCATGGACATCATCGTCTGCACCACCGCCAAGACCGACGACGAAGCGCGCGCGCTTCTCAAAGAATTCCAGTTCCCGTTCAACGCCTAAAGGCCGGGATGAGAAAGAACCGACCATGGCCAAGAAAAGCGCCGTCAACCGCAACGAGCATGGTCCGCAAGCTGGTCAAGCAGTTCGCCGCCAAGCGCAACGCCCTGAAGGCGACCGCCGAGAACGAGAGCCTGTCGCTGGAGGAGCGTTTCGAGGCGCGCCTCAAGCTGGCCGAAGCTGCCGCGCAACTCCGCGCCGAGCCGCATCCGCAACCGCTGCGAGGTGACCGGGCCGTCCGCGCGCCTTCTATCGCAAGCTGAAGATGAGCCGGATCGCGCTGCGCGAACTGGGCTCCGCCGGCCAGATCCCCGGCCTCGTGAAGTCGAGCTGGTAGGGAGGGCTGATGATGGTCAACGATCCCATCGGCGATATGATCGCCCGCATCAAGAACGCCGCCATGCGCAAGCGCTCGCAAGGTGATCGACCCCCGCCTCGCAAGATGCGCGAGCGCGTCCTCGATGTGCTGCAGTCCGAAGGCTACATCCGCGGCTTCACGCCTGGTGCAGAAGCCCGGCGCCTTCCCGGAGTTCGAGATCGAGCTGAAGTACTTCGACGGCGAGCCGGTGATCGCCGAGATCAGCCGCGTCTCCAAGCCCGGCCGCCGGGTCTATTCGTCGATCGCCGACCTGAAGCCGGTGAAGAACGGCCTCGGCATCTCGATCCTGTCGACGCCCAAGGGCGTCATGTCCGACACCGCCGCGCGCGACGCCAATGTCGGCGGCGAAGTCCTCTGCCGGGTGTATTGATATGTCGCGTATCGGCAAGAAACCGATCCCGATCCCGGCCGGCGTCACCGTGACCGTCGACGGCCAGACGGTCACGGTGAAGGGGCCCAAGGGCCAGCTCGCCTGGACCGTCAGCGACGAGATCGTCGTCAAGCACGACGACGGCGAACTGACCCTGACGCCGCGCGACGAGCAACCAGCGCGCCCGCGCCATGTGGGGCCTCTCGCGCACCCTGGTCGACAACATGGTCGTGGGCGTCACCAAGGGCTTACGAGAAGACCCTCGAGCTGGTCGGCGTCGGCTATCGCGCGGCGATGAAGGGCCAGGCGCTCTCCATGCAGCTGGGCTTTTCGCACGACGTGGATATCCCCGCCGCCGGCCGGCATCACCTTCGCGGTGCCGCGAGCCGACCGAGGTGACGATCGCCGGCATCGACAAGCAGCTGGTCGGCGAGATCGCCGCCCGCATCCGCAAGATCCGTCCGCCGGAGCCCTACAAGGGCAAGGGCGT
Source organism: uncultured Alphaproteobacteria bacterium (assembly GCA_963817995.1). GTDB lineage: Bacteria > Pseudomonadota > Alphaproteobacteria > Caulobacterales > Caulobacteraceae > Acaudatibacter. Next base: position 155,573 of record CAWFQJ010000003.1, on the reverse strand, counting down.
GCGCTACGCCGGCGAGACAGGTTCGCCGCAAGGAAGGCAAGAAGAAGTAGGTCATGGCCCTCTCATCCCGCGACATCGGCATACAAGCGCGCGCGACGCGTGCGCCGCCGGCTCAAGAGCCTGGCCGGCGGTCGGCCGCGCCTGTCGGTCTTCCGTTCGGCCAAGAACATCTACGCCCAGGTCATCGACGACGTGCGCGGCGTGACCCTCGCCGCCGCCTCCTCGCTGGAGACCGGCGTGACCGACAAGGGCTCCGACAAGGACGCGGCGGCCAAGGTCGGCGCCCTGGTGGCCCAGCGCGCCCTCGAGAAGGGCGCTCAAGGACGTCGTGTTCGATCGCGGCGGCTATATCTATCACGGGCGGATCAAGGCGCTCGCGGAAGCGGCTCGTGAAGCCGGCCTGAATTTCTAAGGGAACAAAGTATGGCCCGTGGTGAACAACAGCGCGGCGGCGGCGATCGCCGCGACCGGCGCGACCGCAACAAGCCCGAAGAGCGCGGCGAAAACGACATCGTCGAAAAGCTGGTGCACATCAATCGCGTCGCCGCGACCGTCAAGGGCGGCCGGCGGTTCTCCTTCGCCGCCCTGATGGTGGTCGGCGATCAGAAGGGCCGCGTCGGCTTCGGCCACGGCAAGGCCCGCGAAGTGCCGGAAGCGATCCGCAAGGCGACCGAGGAAGCCAAGAAGTCCATGATCCGCGTGCCGCTTCGCGAGTCGCGCACCCTGCACCATGACGGCCAGGGCCGCTGGGGCGCGGGCAAGATCATGATGCGTTCGGCGCCCTCCGGGCACCGGCGTCATCGCCGGCGGCCCGATGCGCGCGGTTCTCGAAACCCTGGGCGTCCAGGACGTGGTGGCCAAGTCGGTCGGCTCGTCCAATCCCTACAACATGATCCGCGCCACCTTCGAGGCGCTGAAGGTCCAGTCGTCGCCGCGCCAGGTCGCCTCCAAGCGCGGCAAGAAGGTCAGCGACATGATCGGCCGTCGCACCGACGGCGCCCAGGCGGACACCGCCGAGGCCGAAGCGCCCGAAGCTCAAGGGCAGGAATAGTCATGGCTAAAGTCACAGTTCGTCAGACGGCGAGCCCGATCCGCCGCAAGAGCGACCAGCGCGCCACCCTGGTGGGCCTGGGCCTCAACCGCATCGGCCGCACCGCGGTCCTCGAAGACACCCCCTCCGTGCGCGGCATGATCGCCAAGGTCGCCCACATGGTCGAGGTGGTCGACTAAGACTTCCTTCCCCATCAGCCGAGTTCGGACCCTCGCGGTCCGGCGACAGATCTCCAAAGGAGAGGCGCCAAATGACCAAGCTCAACGAACTTTCGCCCCGCGCGGGCTCGACCAAGGGCCGCATGCGCGTCGGCCGCGGCCCCGGCTCCGGCAAGGGCAAGACCGCCGGCCGCGGCGTGAAGGGCCAGAAGGCGCGCACCGGCGTCGCCGATCGACGGCTTCGAGGGCGGCCAGATGCCGCTGCACATGCGCATGCCCAAGCGCGGCTTCAACAATCCCTTCGCCAAGGATCTGGCCGAGGTGAATTTCTGGCGCCTCGAACAGGCGATCGCCGCCGGCAAGCTCGACGCCGAAGAAGCCGATCGACGGCGAGGTCCTGGTCGCCGCCGGCGTCCTTCGCCGCGTCAAGGACGGCGTGCGGCTGCTGGGCAAGGGCGAGCTGACCTCCAAGCTCGACCTCACCGTCTACTCGGCTTCGGCTTCGGCCAAGGCAGCGGTGGAAAAGGCCGGCGGCAAGCTCACGCTCACCAAGCCGGAAGCCGCGCCGGCCGATCCGGCCTAGACAAGCCGGCTCCTGGCGCGCCGGAGGGTCTCGCATCGGGGCCGCCGGCGCCCTATCTGACGTCCTGATCCACCGGAAAAGGGATTCGAATGGCTTCGGCCGCCGAACAACTCGCCGCCAATATGAACTTCGGCGCCTTCCAGAAGGCGACCGAGCTTCACAAGCGTATCTGGTTCACCCTGCTGGCCTTGGTGATCTACCGGCTGGGGACCTACATCCCGATCCCCGGCATCAACATCGCGGCCTTCGCTCACGCTTTCGAAGGGCAGTCCAAGGGCATCCTGGGCATGTTCAACATGTTCTCCGGCGGCGCGGTCCAGCGCATGGCCGTCTTCTCGCTGAACGTGATGCCCTATATCTCGGCCTCGATCATCGTCCAGCTTCTGGGCACCACCTATCCGCCCTGGGAGAAGCTGCGCAAGGAAGGCGGCGAGGCCGGCCGCAAGCAGCTCAATCAATACACCCGCTATCTCACCGTGTTCCTGGCGGTGTTCCAGTCGTTCTCGCATCGGGGTGGGGCTCTCCAACAGCCCCGGCATCGTCGACCAGCCGGGCGTGTTCTTCATCCTCTCCACCGTGGTCAGCCTCACCGGCGGCACCATGTTCCTGATGTGGCTGGGCGAGCAGATGACCAGCCGCGGCGTCGGCAACGGCATCTCGCTGATCATCTTCGCCGGCATCGTCGCGCGCCTTCCGGCCGGCATCTGGGATCTGTTGCAGGCCGCGCGCCTGGATTCGTCCAAGACGCTGCATGATCTTCGCCTATCTGATCCTCGCGGTGGCCGTGATCCTCTTCATCGTCTTCATGGAACGCGCCCAGCGGCGCCTGCTGATCGTCTATCCCAAGCGCCAGGTCGGCAACCGCATGATGGGCGGCGAGAACTCGTTCCTGCCGCTCAAGATCAACGTCTCGGGCGTGATCCCGCCGATCTTCGCCTCTTCGCTGCTGCTGCTGCCGGCCACCGCCGTGGGCTTCCTGGCCAACGCCAAACTGCCCGAGCTGGGCGCAATGGCTGCCCGGCGGCGGCGGGTCAGCTCACCCACGGCAAGCCGGCCTTCATGGTCGCCTATGGCGCCTTGATCATCTTCTTCTGTTTCTTCTACACCTCGGTGGTTTTCAACCCGGACGACACGGCCGAGAACCTGCGCAAGTACGGCGGCAACCTGCCGGGCATCCGGCCGGGCAAGCGCACGGCGGAATATATCGACTATGTGCTCACCCGCCTGACCCTGATTGGCGCTGTCTATATCGCCCTGGTCTGCCTGTTGCCGGAATTCCTGGCCGGTCCCACAGGCGCCTACGCCTTTGGCGGCACATCGATTTTGATCGTGGTGTCGGTGACCATGGACACGGTGGCCCAAATCCAGTCACATCTTCTGGCCCACCAGTACGAGGGCCTGATCAAGAAGTCGAAGCTCCGTGGCGGCCGGCGCTGATCTGGAGACCCTCCAGCGCGCCGCGCGAGACCCGGGTGCGATAGGGGGAAACATGAACCTGATCCTTTTCGGTCCGCCGGCGGCGGGGAAGGGGACGCAGGCCAAGCGCCTGGTGGAAAACCGGGGCATGGTCCAGCTCTCCACCGGCGACATGCTGCGCGCCGCCAGTCGCCTCGGCTCACGCCTCTGGGCAAGCGCGTCGAAGGCATCATGGCCCGCGGCGAACTGGTCACCGACGAGATCGTCATCGGCCTGATCGAGGAGCGGCTGCCCGGTCTCGATGGCACGGGCGGCGCCATCTTCGACGGCTTTCCCCGCACGGTCGCCCAGGCCGAGGCGCTCGACGACTGCTCCAGGCGCGCGGCCGGGCCGATCGATCTGGTGATCCGGCTCAGGGTCGACGACGACGCGCTCAAGGCCCGCATCGCCGGGCGCTTCGCCGAATTGGGCCGGCCCGACGACAATCCCGATCGCCTTCGAGCAGCGCCTGGTGGCCTATAACCGCGATACCTCGCCCCTGCTGCCCTACTATCGGGGCCAGGGAAAGCTGGTGGAAGTCGACGGCATGGCCCCGGTGGAGCAGGTGGCGGCGGCGATCGACGAGGTCCTGGACAGGCCGCCGCGTTTGAAGCGTGATTTTCACGCGGATTCGCACACGCGACCATTGACCCGTCACTAACAATCCTTATAAACACGCGCTTCCGCGAAAGGGCGCGATGAGCGCGCCGGCCCCTCCCCATCTGGTTGGCAGGGCCGGAGCTGCTTTTCGTGCCCATCGGCGTGACCAGGAGAGAACCCGCGTGGCCCGCATCGCAGGCGTCAACATCCCGACCAACAAGCGCGTCGTCATCGCGCTGCAGTACATCCACGGCATCGGCCAGACCAAGGCGCAAGGAGATCGTCGCACAAGGTCGGCATCGAAGACGCGCGCCGGGTCAACCAGCTGACCGACCAGGAAGTCCTGCAGATCCGCGAAACCATCGACCGCGACTATCAGGTCGAGGGCGACCTGCGTCGCGAGACCGCCGTCAACATCAAGCGGCTGATGGACCTGGCCTGCTACCGCGGCCTGCGTCACCGCAAGGGCCTGCCGGTCCGCGGCCAGCGCACCCACACCAACGCCCGCACCCGCAAGGGTCCGGCCAAGCCGATCGCCGGCAAGAAGAAATAAGAGAGCGTACCGATGGCCAAGGAACCGGCGCGCGTCAAAAAGCGCGAACGCAAGAACATCACTTCGGGCGTGGCGCATGTGAACGCCTCGTTCAACAACACCATGATCACCATCACCGACGCCCAGGGGAACACCATCTCCTGGTCCAGCGCCGGCACGATGGGCTTCAAGGGCTCGCGCAAGTCGACGCCCTACGCCGCCCAGATGGCGGCCGAAGACGCCGGCAAGAAGGCCGCCGGAGCACGGCGTGCAAGCACGCTGGAAGTCAATGTCTCCGGGCCCGGGTTCGGGCCGTGAGTCGGCGCTGCGCGCGCTGCAGGCCGTCGGCATGACCATCACCACCATCCGCGACGTGACGCCCATTCCGCACAACGGCTGCCGCCCGCCCAAGCGTCGGCGCGTCTAGAGCCGACAGTCTCAATCTTCCCATCGCCGGCCCGCATTCCGCGGCCGGCGAATCCGCGTTCGAGGGATATCCGCCTGTGATCGAAAGAAACTGGAACGAGCTTATCCGTCCCGAAAAGCCGCAGATCGAGACCGGCGCCGACGCCGAGCCGCAAGGCGCGCATCGTCGCCGAACCCCTCGAGCGCGGCTTCGGCGTGACGCTCGGCAACTCCCTGCGCCGGGTTCTGCTGTCGTCCCTGCAAGGCGCCGCCGTCACCGCGATCCAGATCGACGGCGTCGTGCACGAGTTCTCCTCGCATGGAGGGCGTGCGCGAGGACGTGGTCGACATCGTCCTCAACATCAAGCAACTGGCCGCTGCGCATGCACGCCGAAGGCCCCAAGCGCATGACGCTGCGCGCCACCGGCCCCGGCGCGGTCACCGCCGGCCAGATCGAGGCGCCGTCGGACATCGAGATCCTCAACCCCGACCACGTGCTGCTGCACCCTCGACGAGGGCGCCACGGTGCGCATGGAGTTCACCGTCCAGAACGGCAAGGGCTATGTCGCCGTCCGAGCTGCAACCGCCCGGAAGACGCGCCGATCGGCCTGATCGCCGTCGACGCCCTCTACAGCCCGGTCAAGCGCGTCGCCTATCGCGTCGAGCCGACCCGCCAGGGCCAGAGCCTCGACTACGACAAGCTGATCATGGAAGTGGAAACCAACGGCGCGGTCTCGCCGGTGGACGCGGTGGCCTACGCCGCGCGCATCCTGCAGGACCAGCTGCAGGTGTTCATCACCTTCGACGAGCCGAAGAAGAAGCTCGAAGGCGAGGCCAAGCCGGAACTGCCGTTCAACCCGGCGCTGCTGAAGAAGGTCGACGAGCTGGAGCTGTCGGTCCGTTCGGCCAACTGCCTGAAGAACGACAACATCGTCTACATCGGCGACCTGATCCAGAAGACCGAAGCGGAGATGCTGCGCACCCCCAACTTCGGCCGCAAGTCCTTGAACGAGATCAAGGAAGTGCTGGCCAACATGGGCCTGCACCTGGGCATGGACGTGCCCAACTGGCCGCCGGAAAACATCGAAGACCTGGCCAAGAAGTTCGAAGACCAGATCTAAGCCGCTATCCGCGCCCCGTCGCGAGACGGCGCGCAAGTTCGAGGAGAGACCGACATGCGCCACGGTTATGCGCACCGCAAACTGGGCCGCACGACGAGCCACCGCACCGCCATGTTCGCCAACATGGCCGCCAGCCTGATCAAGCACGAGCAGATCGTCACCACCCTGCCCAAGGCCAAGGAGCTGCGCCCCTTCGTCGAGAAGCTGGTGACCCTGGCCAAGAAGGGCGACCTGCACGCCCGCCGTCATGGCCATCTCCCGCGTCCGCGACGTCGATCAGGTCGGCAAGCTCTTCGCGACCCTCGGCCCGCGCTACAAGGCGCCGCGACGGCGGCTATATCCGCGTGCTCAAGGCCGGCTTCCGCCACGGCGACAACGCCGCCATGGCGGTGATCGAGTTCGTCGACCGCGACGTCTCCGAAAAGGGCAAGGATTCCGGCCCAGTCGTCCAGCCCGGCGCCGAATAGGCGCCTGAAGGGCGATGCTGACGGTCCATCACCTCGGCGTCTCCCAGTCGGACCGGATCGTCTGGCTCTGCGAAGAGCTGGAGATTCCCTATGAGCTGGTGCGTTACGACCGCGATCCGATCACGCGCCTGGCGCCCCCGGCCTACAAGGCACTGCATCCTTCCCAGACCGCGCCGGTGATCACCGACGGCGATGTGACGCTCGCCGAATCCGGCGCCATTCTCGACTACATCCTCGCCAAATATGGCCAGGGCCGGCTGACGGTGGGGCCGGGAAGCCCGAACTACGCCGACTATCTCTACTGGCTGCATTACGCCAACGGCTCGATGATGCCGGCCGGCATGACCGATCTGGTCTTGCGAGTGATCGGCATGGCCGACAATCCCGCCGCCGCGCCCCTGCGGGCGAGGGGCGATCGGGCCTTCGATCTGGTCGAGGCGCGCCTGGGCAAGGCTCCCTATTTCGCCGGCGAGGCCTTCACCGCCGCCGACATCATGATGCTCTTCCCGCTCACCACCGGCCGGGTCTTCATCCCGCGCGACCTGGCGTCCTATCCCAACATCCGCGCCTATCTGAAACGCATCGGCGAGCGCCCTGCCTTCCAGCGGGCCGCCAAGAAGGGCGACCCGGACCTGACGCCCCTGCTTTCGTAGGCGCCGTCAATCGGACTAGCCTATGACTGACGGATCGCTTCGAACGTCAGGGTGACGTCGGTCGAGCGCGGCGCCCGACTTCGGTTGTAGTTGCCGAACAAAGCGATCTCGCCAAATCCCGCCGCGCCCAGCGCCATCCGCATCTCCTCAAGGCCCCAGTATCGCAGCGCCATGGGCTCGAGGTCGGCGTCAACCAGCTTGCCGCCGCGCCAGCGCTCATAGATCGTGTGATGGGTTTCGCGCTGGGCGAGCCAGTCGATGGTCATCCGGCGCGTCTCGCAGACCATCAGGTCGCCGTTCTCCGCCGTCCACGAGCGGCGGCTCTGGCCGCCCGGCGCCAGGGCCGAGATGGGCTGGACATCCAGCATCAGGAGGCCGCCGGGCGCCAGATGATCGGCGAAGCGCGCCAGCACGGCGGCCGACATCGCGAAATTGTCGATCAGCCCGAAAGAGCCTGCGGGCATGAAGATCGCCGCGAACTTGCGATCATAGTGAAAGCTCTCGAACGTCTGCCGGCTGAGTTCGGGTGAGAGCCCGCGCGCCGCGCACCGCGCTCGGCAATTTTCCAGCATCTCGGCGCTGGCGTCGAAGCCGGCGACATCGTGGCCGGCTTCGAGAATCGGAATGAGCGCCCGGCCCGATCCGCAGGCCGGCTCCAGTATCGGTCCGTCTATGCTGGCGAGCCGTTCCAGATAGAAGGCCGGGTCGTGCAGCGAGCCGACCCCTTTGTCGAGATCGTAGATTTCGGCGGCCAGGGCGCCATAGCGATTGGCGGGCGTGTTGGTTTGGGAAGGCATGAAGGTCTCGTGATTTCGACGCAGGCCCTTGGAGCCGTTCGTCGTGTGATGAGGGCATGGCGTCGCCATCCGGTCCGACGCCGCTGAAAAATGCCAGCGCAAAGCGCGGCGCCTATGGAAGCTAGGCCTTCATGGAACTGACGATACCGCGCTGGCGGGCGGTGGCAAGGCCTTGACGATATAGTTATCTTAAATTAGAAATATTCTCTCTGAACGTAAGGAAAGGCGCTCGAATGGCGAACGACCCGGAACCCGTACTTACGCCCGCTATCTTCTATCGCGATCCCAAGGCGGCGCTGCCGTGGCTGGAGGCGGCCTTCGGTCTGGAGACGAGCATGCTCATCACCGACGACGACGGCAAATTCGCCCACGGTGAGCTCAGCTGGCGCGGGGCGGCCATAAGCGTCGGCGGCGAGCTGGCCAGCGAAGCGTTGCTCGGCCCGGCGGAGATGAAGAGCCCGGCCTCGATCGGCGGCGTGGGCACCCAGTTCATTCGCCTGACGGTGGACGGCGATATCGACGCCCACTGCGCGCACGCCCGCGCCGCCGGCGCCCGCATCACCCAGGCGCCGAAAAACGAGTTCTATGGCGCCCGCACCTATCGCGCCCTGGACCTTGAGGGCCACGTCTGGACCTTCACCAAGGATATTGAGGATGTCTCCATCGCCGAGATGGAGAAGGCCAGTGGCCTGAAAATCGAAAGCCGGGAGAATCACGCATGACCACACCCGCCGCCCGCCCGTCGGTGTCGCCCGGCGTCAGCTACAAGGATCCGCGCGCCGCCCTGGCGTGGCTGGAACAGGCCTTCGGCTTCGAGACCACCATGGTGGTGGAGGGCCCCGATGGTTCGATCGCCCATTCGGAGATGCGCGTGGGCGATGGCCTGATCATGGTCGGCAGCGAGTGGGACGCCCAGCACAAGAGCCCGGCGTCCATGGGCGGGGTCAACACCCAGTCGATCCATGTCCAGCTCGACGAGGGGATCGACGCCCATTGCGAGCGCGCCAGGGCCGCCGGCGCGGTGATCACCCGCGAACCGGTCGATCAGTTCTATGGCGATCGCAGCTATATGGCGGTGGATCCCGAGGGCCATATCTGGTCGTTCGGCGAAACGGTGAAGGCCATGTCCCATGAGGAGATGACCAAGGCCGGCGGCCTCGCCGTGCGCGATCGGCTTTGAGCGCCGCGCCGGCGAATCTGGATCGCACCCTGGCGGCCCTGGCCGATCCGCACCGGCGGGCTGTGGTGGAGCTGTTGCGGCAAGGTCCGCGGCCGGCGGGGGATCTGGCCCGGGAGATCGGCCTGCCGGCCCCGGCCATGAGCCGCCATCTGCGCGCCTTGCGCGAGGGCGGCTTGGTGGAGGATAGCCACCCAACCTTCGACGCCCGAGTCCGCGTCTACGCCCTGAGGCCCGCGCCGATGATCGAACTGATGAAATGGCTGGAGGAGACCGAGCGGCTGTGGAGCGAGCAGCTCGCCGCCTTCAAGGCCCATCTCGAAACCCCAGCCGAGCCCCAGGACCGGCTCAAGTGACCTCCAAGGTGCTGGTGGCGCTGCGCGTCAAAGCGTCCCCGGAACGCGCCTTCGAGGCCTTCACCGGCGAGATCGGCGCCTGGTGGCGGCCCAATCCGCTGTTCGCCTTCACCCCGCGCGCGCCGGGCGTGCTGTCGTTCGAGCCGGGGGAGGGAGGCCGTCTCATCGAGACCCGCGAAGGCGGCAAGGTGTTCGAGATCGGCAAGGTGCGCGTCTGGGCGCCGCCGTCGCGGCTGGTGTTCGGCTGGCGCCAGGCGGCTTTCGCGCCGGGCCAGGACACGGAAGTCGAGGTGCGCTTCGAGGCGGTGGGCGAGGAGACCCGCGTCACCGTGGAGCATCTGGGCTGGGACAGCGTGCCGGCCGACCCACGTGGCGCGCCACGGATTTCCCGACAGTGTCTTTCTCCGCCGCCATGCGGAATGGTGGCAGGCGCTGCTGGCGAGCTACAAGGCCGACCTGGCGCGCACGGAGGGCGAGCGATGAACGAGGAAACCGGCGCCGGCCAAGGCCGACGGCCCCAGGCCCGCCGCCTTCGGCTTCATCTTCGCCACCGCCCTGATGAACGCGGTCTCCTTCGGCATCATGATCCCGATCCTGCCGAACCTGATCAAGCAGTTCGCCGGCGGCGACACGGCCGCCGCCGCCGAATGGAATGTGCTGTTCGCGGTGACCTGGGGGGCCATGCAGTTCCTCAGCGGGCCGATCCTTGGCATGCTTTCCGACCGGTTCGGCCGCCGGCCAGTGATGCTGGTTTCGATCTTCGGCCTGTTTGTCGATTTCCTGTTCATGGCCTTCGCCCCAGCCTGATGTGGCTCTATGTCGGCCGCATCTTGAACGGCATGACCGCCGCGAGCTTCGCCACCGCCAACGCCTATGTGGCCGACATCACCCCGCCGGACCGCCGGGCGCGCAATTTCGGCATTCTGGGCTCGGCCTTCGGTTTCGGCTTCATCGTCGGCCCCAGCGTCGGCGGCCTTCTGGGCGAAATCAGCCTGCTTTCTTTCTCCTCATATTATAGATACATATGATCTTCTTATTGTGGCAGTTCGCATCATCATTATGACGATCTCGGTCACCTCGCATCGTCCGATCGACGATGCACCGCGCTATCTGTGCCGTGAAGGCTTTCGTGGCGAGTGGACTATGCATATCAAGCTCTATGGCGCACGCCAGCCGGAGCGGCCGCTACAAATATATTTATATAATTTTATTTTTCGCCTGCCGTTCATGGTCGCCGCCGGGCTTTGCCTGATAAATTGGATCTACGGCCTTCTGGTTCTGCCCGAATCCCTGCCGCCCGAACGGCGCGCGACGACGCTCAACTGGGCGCGCGCCAACCCCCTCGGCTCGCTGATTTTCCTGCGTCGTCGCGGCGACCTCCTGGGCATGGCCACGGTGGGCTTTCTCTCCCAACTGGCCCAGACCGTGCTTCCGAACATCTTCGTGCTCTATATCGGCTATCGCTATCACTGGACGTCGGGCGTGCTTGGACTGGTGTTCATGGCTTCCGGCGCGAGCATGATCGCCGTCCAGATGTTTCTGGTCGGCCCGGCCGTGAAGGCGGTGGGCGAGCGCGGCGCGGTGCTGATCGGCGCCGCGGCCGGCGCGATCGCCTTCTTGATCTACGCCTTCGCCGCGCACGGCTACATCTACTTCCTGGCCATGCTGTTCTTCGCCTTCCTGGGTCTCCTGCAGCCAGGCCTGCAGGGCCTGATGACCCGGCGCGTGGAGCCTCAGCACCAGGGCCAGCTGCAGGGAGCCAACCAATCGCTGCAGGGCATAGCTTCGATGATCGGGCCGCTGTTGTTCGGCCTCACCTTCGCCTGGTCGATCCGCCATGACGCCAGCCTGCATATGCCGGGCCTGGCGATCCTGATCTCCACCGCCCTGCTGGCCCTGGCGTTCGTGCTGTCGCTACGCGTGGCGAGGCCCCTGCCGGCGCCGGCCTTCGCCACCTGAGCGGCGCCTTCCGGGCGTCATGATTGCGCCGAAAGCTTTGCGGATAACGCCCCGGTCTTCGTCAGCAGGGATCGCCATGACCGCCTCTCGCTTCCTCGCCTCGGCCGCCCTTCTCCTTGTCCTTGCGGCCCCCCAGGCGCGCGCCCAGACCGCCGAACCCGCGCTCGGCCGGGTTCCGCCGGACGCCATGACCATGAAGATGTCGTTCGCCCCCATCGTGCGCCGGGCCGCGCCGGCGGTGGTCAATGTCTTTTCCAAGCGCGTGGTGCGCCAGCAGGTCGATCCGTTCTGGAGCCTGTTCGCCGGCGGCGTGCCGCGCGAGCGGGTGGAGCAGTCGCTGGGCTCCGGCTCGATCGTCCGCGACGACGGGGTGATCCTCACCAACCACCACATATCGAGAACGCCACCGAGATCATGGTGGTGACCGCCGATCGCCGCGAATGGCCGGCCAAGGTGCTGCTCGACGACGCCGCGCGCCGACCTGGCGGTGCTGAAGATCGATCCGGCGGGCGAGCATCTGCCGACCATCGCCATCGACGACGCCGCCACGCCGCAGGTGGGCGATCTGGTGCTGGCCATCGGCGATCCGTTCGGCGTCGGCCAGACGGTGACCAACGGCATCGTCTCGGCCCTGGCCCGATCGGACGTCGGCATCAACAACTACGCCTTCTTCATCCAGACCGACGCGGCCATCAATCCGGGCAACTCCGGCGGCCCGCTGGTGGATATGGACGGCGATCTGATCGGGGTGAACACCGCGATCGTCTCGGCTTCGGGCGCCTCGGCCGGCGTCGGCTTCGCCATCCCCGCCGCCATGGCCAGGCAGGTCGTGGCCGCCGCCATGGGCGGCAGCCACGCGGTGGCGAGGCCGTGGCTGGGGGCCAAGACCCAGACCCTCACTGGCGAAATGGCCAAGAGCCTGGGCCTCTCCGCGCCGCGCGGCGTCGTGGTCACCGATGTGTGGCCAGGCGGCCCGGCGGCCCGCGCCGGCATCGCCCAGGGGGATGTCATCGAGACCGTGGACGGCCAGGCGGTCGATGACGATGGCGCCCTGACCTACCGCGTGGTCACCCACAAGCCCGGCGATGTCCTGACCCTGGCGGTCCGGCGCAACGGCGCGCCGGCGCGCGTGATCGAGGCCACGATCGAGACGCCGCCCGCCCAGCCGCCGGCCGATGAGCGCACCCTGGCCGGCGTCAATCCCCTGGCCGGGGCCACGGTGGCCAACCTCTCTCCGGCCGCGGCCTACCAGTACGGCGTCGACCCCTTCGTCGGCCGGGGCGTGATCGTCACCGCCGTCGGTCCGGGGCTGGCCCAGCGCATCGGCCTGCGCCCCGGCGACTTCATCCGCGAGGTCAATAACGCCAAGATCGCCACCACCGCCGACGTCGCCGCCGCCCTCGCCGCCGGCGGCGCGGCCTGGACCCTCAGCATCGAACGCGGCGGCCGCACGATCACGGCCCAGTTCAGGGGATAGTCGGAACCTCCACCACCTCGTTTTCCGCCGGCAGCGCTTCGCGCACGGCGACAGGCGCCGCGGTCGCCTTCCAGCTTCCGCCGGCGTCGAGCTGATCGAAGTTGGCCACGCCCAGTGAGGTGTAGGCCTGGAAAACATAGGGCACGCCCTCCGCTCCCAGCGGCGAGCTGGCGTCGGTGATGTGGAAGTGCAGATGGGGCGCATCGGAATTGCCGGTGTTGCCGAGCAGGGCCAGGGGTTCGCCGCGCATCACATGGTCGCCCACGCGCACCTTGAGGCTGCCTGGCTGCAGATGGGCATAGAAGGCGAACCGGCCGCCGCCGAGGTCGAGGATGATATAGTTGCCGCCAACCGTCTCCAGGGTGATTGGCACGGCGCGCCCTGGAGGCGTGTTCTCCGGAATCCCATCGTGGGTGTCGCTCACCGTGCCGTCCGCCACGGCCAGAACCGGCGTGCCGAAATCATACCAGCTGGCGTTCACGGTCAACGGGCCGCGATACGGCCGCCCATCGGCGCCCAGCTTGATCCAATCGATGGCGAGACGTTGCGAGATTTTTGGCCGGCCATTGATCACCTGTACCGACGTGCGGTGACCGGAGGTGTTCGAGGGGCCATTCACCGCCATCCAGGTCCCGCCCGAAAATGGGAAACCGACCGTGATCGGCGCGCCTTGACCGACCTCGGTCGAGCCATCCTCGCTGGCGCTGAGGATCTTGGTCGGGTCAGACCGGCTTCGCCCGCTCATCGTGAGGGTCCATTTGAGTGTCTTGGGAATGGGCTGCCCGGCCGGCAGGGTGGTCTCCACGAAGATGATCGCGATCTGACCGCCGGGAAGCGTGCGGGCGTCCTTGGGGGCGGGATTGGCGCCGGGATGGGTGAGCATCGCGGCCAAGGCGTCGCCCTTGTCGTCGCTGAGGAGCGCGCCGGTGTCGCCGTCGCGCACCTGGAACTCGTCCAGTTGCATATCCCCCGCCTGGTACTTGGCCAGATGCACCTCCCAGAACAACCGCTTGGCCCCGCCGACCTCGACGGGCGCGGGCGCCTTGGGAACGATGGCGGCGATCGGCGCCGCCGATTCCGCCGCCGCGGCGTTAAAGGCTCCGCAGGCCGCCGCGAGGACGAGGGCGACGCGAAAGGATGGGAAGGGCATGGGCATCTCCGTGGGCTCTGCTAGCTTTACAGCATGAACGACCTGTTTGAAGCCGCGGGTCTGACCCCGACCGCGCCGGCGCCCCTGGCCGACCGATTGCGTCCGCGCAGCCTCGACGAGGTGGTGGGCCAGGATCATCTGCTGGGGCCTGAGGGGCCGATCCGCCGCATGGCCGCCGCCCATCGGCTGGGCTCGATGATCCTCTGGGGACCGCCCGGCACCGGCAAGACCACCATCGCCCGATTGCTGGCCGCCGAGGCGGGTTACGAGTTCCAGCAGCTCTCGGCGGTGTTCTCCGGCGTCGCCGATCTGAAGAAGGCCTTCGAGGCGGCCCGACTGCGCCGCGCGGCCGGCCAATCCACCCTGCTGTTCGTCGACGAGATCCACCGCTTCAACCGCGCCCAGCAGGACGGCTTTCTGCCGTTCGTGGAATTGGGCGTCGTGACGCTGGTCGGGGCCACCACCGAAAATCCATCGTTCGAGCTCAACGGCGCCTTGCTGTCCCGCTGCCAGGTCTATGTCCTGCGCCGCCTCGACGCATCGGCGCCCTGGCGCTGCTGCTGGCGCGGGCCGAAGAGCGGGAGGGCCGGCCCCTGCCGCTCGACGCGGCCGCGCGTGAGGCGATCATCGCGATGGCCGATGGCGACGGACGCTATCTGCTCACCCTGGCCGAGACCCTGTTCAATATCGGCGAGGGCCAGGTGCTGGATCCCGCCGCCATGGGCCAGATCCTGCAGAAGCGTAGCCCGGCCTACGACAAGGACAGGGAAGAGCACTACAACCTGATCTCGGCTCTCCATAAGTCGGTGCGCGGCTCCGACCCCGACGCGGCGCTCTACTGGCTGGCGCGGATGCTGGAGGGCGGGGAGGATCCGCTGTTCATCGCCAGGCGCCTGGTGCGCATGGCGGCGGAGGATATCGGCGAGGCCGATCCGCTGTCCCTGATCCTGGCCAACGCCGCCAAGGAGACCTACGATTTTCTCGGCAGCCCGGAGGGCGAACTGGCCCTGGCCCAGGTGTGCGTGCACATGGCCGCGGCGCCCAAGTCCACCGCCGTCTACGCCGCGTTCGGCGCGGCGCGGAAGCTGGCGCGGGAGACCGG
Organism: uncultured Alphaproteobacteria bacterium; assembly: GCA_963817995.1. Taxonomy (GTDB): domain Bacteria; phylum Pseudomonadota; class Alphaproteobacteria; order Caulobacterales; family Caulobacteraceae; genus Acaudatibacter. The sequence goes on along the minus strand of CAWFQJ010000003.1, from coordinate 140,530 downwards.
CTCGCTGATGCCGCCGGCCCATATCCGCAACGCCCCGACCCGGCTGATGAAAGAGCTCGGCTATGGCGCCGGCTACCAATACGATCCGTCCACGGAAGAGGGCTTTTCCGGCCAGAACTATTTTCCCGACGGCGTCGAGCGCCAGGTCTTCTATCGGCCCAAGGGCGAGGGCGCTGAAGCGCGGGTGAAGGAGCGCCTCGAACGCTGGGCGGCGCTGCGGGCCCAGAAGGGCGGCTGATCGGCTTTACAGCCCCCGCTACCTTATGGTTGTTCACCCAGCGCCCGGCGAGGTCAAAGCGCCGCGCCGAAGCTTGAGGAAAACGCCCATATGACCGCCGCCCCCGCGCCTGCCTGGCCCGCCATGTCGATCGCCCAGGCCCACGCCCTGCTGACCGCGCCCGGCTCGCCGTTCGAGATGGAGGAGGTGATCATCCGCGGCGTGCCGACGCGGGTGTGGAAGAACGCGCCGCCGACCCTGCGCGCCGTGCGTCGAGGCCGGCCGCGCGCACGGCGAGAAGGTCTTCCTGGTCTATGAGGACGAGCGCGTCACCTTCGAGGCCTTCTACCGCGCGCGTCGCGGCGCTCGCCGCACGAGCTGCGCGGCCGAGGGCGTCGAGCAAGGGCGACCGGGTCGCCATCGTCATGCGCAACCTGCCCGAATGGCCGGTCGCCTTCTACGCCGCCGCCGTCGCTGGGCGCGATCGTCACCCCGCTGAACGCCTGGTGGACCGGGCCGGAGCTGGAATACGGCCTCACCGATTCCGGCGCCAAGGTCGCGATCGTCGACGCCGAGCGTCTCGAGCGCCTGGCCGAGCACCTGCCCAACTGCCCGGACCTGGAGCGGGTCTACGTCAGCCGCGAGCGCGGACGAGATCGCCAATCCGCTGCGTCGACCAAGCTGGAGAGCGTGATCGGCGAGCCGGACGCCTGGGCGAGCCTGCCGGACCAGCCGCTGCCGGACGTCGAGATCGACCCCGACGACGACGCCACCATCTTCTACACCTCCGGCACCACGGGCAAGCCCAAGGGCGCGCTGGCCACCCAGCGCAACATCAACTCCAACATCATGGCCGCGGCCTGCGCCGGCGCGCGCGCCTTCCTGCGCCGGGGCGAGACGCCGCCGGCGCCCGATCCCGACGCGCCGCAGCGCGCGACCCTGCTGTCGGTGCCGTTCTTCCACGCCACCGGCTGCTTCGCGATCCTCAACCCCAGCCTGTTCGGCGGCGGCAAGCTGGTGATGATGCGCCGCTGGGACCCGGTCCGCGCCTTCGAGCTGATCGAGCGCGAGCGGATGACCTCGGCCGGCGGCGTGCCGACCATCGCCTGGCAGCTGATCGAGCATCCCGCTGCGCGAGCAACTACGACCTCTCGTCGCTGGAGAGCGTCGCCTATGGCGGCGCGCCCTCGGCGCCGGAGCTGGTGCGCAAGATCAAGGAGACCTTCCCCAAGTCCGCGCCCGGCAACGGCTGGGGCATGACCGAGACCTCGGCCACCGCCACCAGCCACGGCGCCGAGGACTATGAGCACCGCCCCGACAGCTGCGGCCCGGCCGTGCCGGTCACCGACCTGAAGATCATGACCGTCGAGGGCGACCGCGAACTGCCGATCGGCGAGGTGGGCGAGCTGTGGTGCAAGGGCCCGCAGGTGGTGAAGGGCTACTGGAACAAGCCCGAGGCCACCGCCCAGACCTTCGTCGACGGCTGGGTGCAAGACCGGCGACCTGGCGCGGCTCGACGAGGAGGGCTTCTGCTTCATCATCGACCGGGCCAAGGACATGCTGATCCGCGGCGGCGAGAACATCTACTGCATCGAGGTCGAGAACGTCCTCTACGACCACCCGGCGGTGATGGACGCGGCCCTGGTCGGCATCCCGCACAAGACCCTGGGCGAGGAGCCCGGCGCCGTGGTGACCCTGAAGCCCGGCGCCGAGGCCACCGAGGCCGAACTGCGCGCCTTCGTCGCCGAGCGCCTGGCGGCCTTCAAGGTGCCGGTGAAGGTGCTCTTCTGGCACGAGACCCTGCCCGCGCAACGCCAACGGCAAGATCCTGAAGAACGAGCTGAAGAAGCTGTTCGTGGCGGAGGAGGTGAGTTAGCGCCGCCCGCTCGCGCGCCAAACTCCATCCGATCCGCGGCAGACCTCGAAGCTGTGGGTGCGGCCGCCGGAGTATTCCTGCACCCAGTGGCAGTTGGCGCGCGGATGATAGTGGGGCGGATAGGAGACGCACTTGACGCTGTTGTGGCCGATGGCGCCGCCGGCCGCCGCGCCCACGGCCCCGCCCACCAGGGCGCCGCCCAGCCGGGAATCGCCGCCGGCCACGGCGCTGCCCACCACCGCGCCCAGCACGCCGCCGGTGACCGCGCCCCGGGTGGTGGCCGATTTCTGCGCCTCCTTGCAGGGGTCGTAGTCCCAGCTGGTGGTGTACGCCAAGGCGAGGTGCGGGATGGCGATCATGGGCGCCGCGGCCAGGGCGGCGGAGGCGGCGAAGGCCATGAGGCTTTTCATGCTATGCTCTCGAAGGTGGATGGAGTCGGATGAGCGCCTAATAGACCGCCGGCCAAGCCCTTGGGAACTTGAATGACGATGCCGGCCGCCACCCACCCATCGAGCCAGAGCGGCGGCGCTGTCACCGAAACGGTCATCGAGACCATGGGCGCCCAAGGCGACGGGGTCGCCGGATCGCTCTTCGCGCCCCTGACCTTGCCGGGCGAGAGGGTTCGCCTGCGCCCCGATGGCGAACGCGCCGAACTGATCGAAATCCTGTCGCCAAGCCTCGATCGCGTGGCGCCGCCCTGTCCCCATTTTGGCGATTGCGGCGGCTGCGCCCTGCAGCACTGGGCGAGCGCGCCCTATCTCGCCTGGAAGGTCGAACAGATCCGGCTGGCCCTGGCGCGGATGGGCCTGGAGACCGAGATTCTGGCCCCCTTCGCCGCGGCGCCCGGATCGCGCCGGCGCCTCGCCCTGCATGCGCGCCGGGAGGGGAGGGCGGTGGTTCTGGGCTTCAAGGCGCGGCGCTCCTGGCGGCTGGTGGCCATCGACGCCTGCGTGGTGGCCGATCCGCGCCTGGTCGCCGCCCTACCGGCGCTGCGGGCGATCGCGGCGCCGTTCCTGGAGCATCCCAAGTCGGCGCCGACGCTCCACGTCACCCTCACGCTCACCGGCCTGGATATCGACGTTACGGGCGTGGAACGGCGCAGCGGCGGGCTTTCGGCCGACGCTCGCATGCGCGCGGCCAGGGCCGCGGCCGAAGCCGATGTGGCGCGGGTCACCCTGGCCGGAGAAGTGGTCTATGAGGCGCGCCCGGCGCTGGTGAAGGCGGGCGCCGCCACCGTGGCCCTGCCGCCCGGCGCCTTCCTGCAGGCCGTGCCTGCGGCCGAGCGCGCCATGGCGGAGTTCGCCGTGGAGGCGGCCGCTGGCGCGAAGGGGATCGCCGATCTCTATTGCGGCGTGGGGGCCTTCACCTTCCCCCTGGCGGCCGTCGCGCCGGTGATCGCCGCCGACGCTTCGGCGCCGGCCGTCGCCGCCCTCAGAGCCGCTAGCGCCAGCGCGCCTGGCCTCAAGACCATCCGGGCCGAAGCCCGCGACCTGGATCGCCGGCCATTGCTGGCCGAGGAGTTGAAGAAGATCGATGTGGTGGTGTTCGATCCGCCGCGCGCTGGCGCGGCCGTCCAGTGCGGCCAGATCGCCCGATCCGGCGTCGCGCGCGTGGTCGGGGTCTCGTGCAATCCGGCCACCTTCGCGCGGGATGCGAAAATCCTGGCTGACGCCGGCTTTCGCCTGGACCGGGTTCTGCCGGTTGATCAATTCCTTTGGTCGCCCCACATCGAGCTGGTGGGTGTCTTTTCAAGGGATCGCTCTTGAGCGGATCGGAAATTCGCGGGCGCGCCTTCGCCGCCGACCGCTCGCTCCAGGCGGGTCGCGCGGCGCTGAAGGCGGTTTGGTGGGGCGCGGCGGGCGTCGCCGCCCGGGCGATCGCCAAGCCGGGTCAGGCGCCAGCCGAGGATTTCAAGCCCGCCGCCGAGCCCGCGCCGGAGGGCTTCGTCAGGCGCGCCTGGCTGGAGGCCTTCGAGAAGGACGCCAGGGATGTGGCCGCCGGGCTCTATCCGGCCATGGACCAAGGATCGGGGGGTCCGATCGGCGCGATTGTCGGCGCCGCCGATCTGCTGGCCGACGCACGCGAAGTCGAGGCGCGCCGGCGTCGCGGCGGCGCGGTCGAGGCCAGGGACGATGCGCCCAGTGGCGGCTATCCCGCCTATTATCGCCAGAATTTCCATTTCCAGACCGGCGGCTGGTTCACCCGCGAGAGCGCCAGGCGCTATGAGACCCAGGTCGAGGCGCTGTTCGCCGGGACAGCCGGGGCCATGCGCCGCCGCGCCCTCTCCCTGCTGGCCGGCGCCTGGCGAGAGCGGGATCATCGCGACTTGGCCCTCGTCGATCTCGCCTGCGGCTCGGGCGCCTTTCTCAGGGACCTCAGCCGGGCCTTTCCCCGCGCTCGGCTCGGCGGGATTGATCTGTCGTCCGCCTATCTGGAAGAGGCGCGCCGAGCCTCGGGCGTCCAGGCGCTGGTTCAGGCCAACGCCGAGCGCCTGCCGTTCGCCGACGCCAGTCTCGACGCGGTCACCTGCATCTACCTTTTCCACGAGTTGCCGCCCAAGGTGCGGCCGCCGGTCGCCAGGGAGATCGCCAGGGTGTTAAAGCCCGGCGGCCTGCTGGCCTTCGCCGATTCGATCCAGCCGGTGGACGAGCCGCGCCTTGGCCGCCTCCTCGAAGCCTTCCCCGCCTATTTCCACGAGCCCTACTATCGCGCCTATTGCGAGCTTGATTTGGACGCCCTGTTCCAGGAGGTGGGCCTGATCTCCACGGCGCGCGACACCGCTTTTCTCACCAAGGCGGTCCTGTTCGAGAAGCGGCCGCTCAGCTGAGGCTGTTGAAGAGATCCAGCTGATCCCCGGCTTTGGGCGGCACATGGAACTTGTCGATCTCCATTGGCGGCAGGGCGCGGTCCAGGCCGAAGCGGCGGCGGGCGATGCGGAACCTCTGGCCGATCATTTCGGCGATCGGGCCCTCGCCCTTCATCCGCTGGCCCCACTGCGGGTCATAGTCCTTGCCGCCGCGCATCTGGCGCACCAGCGACATCACCCGCTCGGCCCGGTCGGGCAGATTGGCGGCCAGCCATTCGCGGAACAGGTCCTTGATCTCCAGCGGCAGGCGCAGGACCGTATAGCCCGCCGTGGCGGCGCCGGCCTCGGCGGCGCGCTCCAGCACCGCCTCCAGCTCGTGATCGTTGAGGCCAGGGATCACCGGGGCGAACATCACCGCCGTCGGCACGCCGGCCTCGGCCAAAGCCCGCAGCGCGTCCAGCCGGCGTTCCGGCGTCGCCGCGCGCGGCTCCATCGCCCGGGCCAGCTTGCGATCGAGGGTGGTGACCGAGACCGCCACGCGCACCAGGTCGCGCGCCGCCATGGGGGCCAGCAGATCGAGGTCGCGCCCGATCAGGGCCGACTTGGTGATGATCGAGAACGGGTGGCTGAAACGCGACAGCACCTCGATCACGCCGCGCGTGATCCGCAGCCGCCGCTCCTGCGGCTGGTAGGGATCGGTGTTGCCGCCGATGTGGATCGTCGCGGGCTTATAGGCGGCTTGCCGAAAGCTCGCGCCTCCAGCAGCCGGGCGGCGCTCGGGCTTGAAGAACAGCTTGCTCTCGAAATCGAGGCCCGGCGAGAGGCCCATATAGGCGTGGGCGGGGCGGGCGTAGCAGTAGATGCAGCCGTGCTCGCAGCCGCGATAGGGATTGATCGAGCGATCGAAGCCGATGTCGGGGCTGTCGTTGCGGCTGATGATCACCCGCGCGGCCTCGGGCGTCATGGTGGTGCGCAGAGGCGTCGGGGCGGCGTCGTCCTCGTTCCAGCCGTCGTCGAAAGCCTCGCGGCTCAGAGCCTCGAAACGCCCGGAGGCGTTCGATTCCGCGCCCCGGCCGCGGGACTGCTGGGAGGGTTGAGCCATGGCCGCAAGCTAAGCGCGCCGGAGGGAACAAAACAAGAACAATTGGTGGTTTGACTGGCCTATCCCGGCCTTTCAGGCCGATCCACGCGCTCGGCCAGGATTAGCATGTCCTCCCACGCCTTTTTCTTCGCGCCCGGCTGGCGCAGCAGGAAGGCGGGATGGAGGGTGGGCAGGGCCGGGATCTCCAGAGCGCCGTCCTGGGAGCGCCATTCCGACCACCGGCCGCGCAGGCTGAGGATGCCTTCGCTCCGGCCGAGCACCGCCTTGGCCGCCGCCCCGCCGACCAGCAGCAGGACCCTGGGCGCCACCAGCGCGATGGCCCGCTCCAGGAACGGCTGGCAGGCGAGCTGCTCGGCCGGCGTGGGGGTGCGGTTGCCGGGCGGGCGCCAGAAGACGGTGTTGGTGATGAACACCCGTCCCTCCAGGCCGGCGGCGGCGATCATCCGGTCCAGCAGCTTGCCGGCGCGGCCGACGAAGGGCGCGCCCTGGATGTCCTCGTCGGCGCCGGGCGCTTCGCCGATGATCATCACCGGCGCGTCCGGCGCGCCGCGCGAGAACACCGCCTGGCGCGCGCCGGCATGCTTCAGGGCGCAGCCGTCGAAGGCGGCGATGGCGGCCTGCAGGGCCGCGAGGTCCGGGGCCTCCGCCGCCAGGCGTTTCGCCGTCTCCTGGTCGACGGTCGGGGCCGGGGCGGCCGTGACAGGGGTGGCCGGAGGCGAGCTGGCGAGGCGCACCGGGGTGGCGACCGTCCGCGCCGCCATCCGATCCACGGGCGCTTCTTCGTAGAGCGCATCGACCCCGCTCTCGGCCCAGAAGGCGAGCAGGCTCTCCATCGCGCGGGTGTCGGCGGCCATCATCGGAGACCCTATACCGCCCTGGCCGGCGCGGGGAGTGGCGCGTTTGTTCTTGACCCTGTCGGCGGCGGCTTCGATTAAGGCGTCATGGAAACGACATGGGGGCCGCAGGCCATGAGCGACGACGTCGAACGCGAGGCGATGGACTATGACGTCGTCATCGTCGGCGCCGGGCCGGCGGGCCTGGCGGCGGCCATCCGGCTGAAGCAGCTGGCCGCAGGCGGCCGGCGCGGAGATCTCGGTCGCCGTGCTGGAGAAGGGCTCCGAGGTCGGCGCCCACATCCTCTCCGGCGCGGTGATCGATCCCAAGGCGCTCAACGAGCTGATCCCGGACTGGAAGGCCAAGGGCGCGCCGCTGGAGACGCCGGTCAAGAAGGACCGGTTCGTGGCGCTGGGGCCGCAGGGCGACATCACCGTGCCGATGTTCCCCATGCCGAGGTTCATGCACAACCACGGCAACTACATCGCCTCGCTGGCCAACGTCTGCCGCTGGCTGGCGACCGAGGCCGAGGCGCTGGGGGTCGAGATCTATCCCGGCATGGCCGCCTCCGAAGCGGTCTATGACGAGAACGGCGCGGTCAAGGGCGTGGTGGCCGGCGTCTTCGGCATCGGCAAGGACGGCGAGCACAAGGGCGACTACCAGCCCGGCCTCGAGCTGCACGCCAAATACACCTTCATCGCCGAGGGCGTGCGCGGCTCCCTCGCCAAGGAGCTGCAGGCGAAATTCAACCTCACCGAAGGCAAGGAGCCGCAAAAGTTCGGCATCGGGATCAAGGAGATCTGGCAGGTTCCGGACGAGAATTTCGAGCCGGGGCTGGTCCAGCACACGGTCGGCTGGCCGCTGGACGACCACACCGGCGGCGGCAGCTTCATGTACCACTTCGGCGATCACTACGTGGCCCTCGGCTTCGTCGTGCACCTGAACTACAAGAACCCCTGGCTCTCGCCGTTCGACGAGTTCCAGCGTCTCAAGCATCACCCGTCCATCAGCCGCTATCTGATCGGCGGCAAGCGCATCGCCTATGGCGCGCGGGCGATCACCGAGGGCGGCTTTCAGTCGGTGCCCAAGCTGGCGTTCCCCGGCGGCGTGCTGATCGGCTGCTCCGCCGGCTTCGTGAACCTGCCCAGGATCAAGGGCAGCCACAACGCCATGAAGACCGGCATGATGGCCGCCGAGGCCGCCTTCGCCGCGGTGCAGGCCGGACGATCGGGCGACAGCCTCGAGGCCTACGAGGACAGCCTACGACACCTCCTGGGTGCGCAAGGAACTGCACACCGTCCGCAACGCCAAGCCGCTCTGGTCGCGCTTCGGCACCTGGCTCGGCAGCGCCCTGATCGTGTTCGATCTCAATGTGCACCAACTATCTGGGCGGCTTCTCGTTCTTCGGCACCTTGAAGCACGGCAAGACCGACGCGGCGTCCACGGGCCTGGCCAAGGACTATCAAGCCGATCGTCTATCCCAAGCCCGACGGGGTGCTCAGCTTCGACAAGCTCTCCAGCGTCTTCCTGTCGGCCACCAACCACGAGGAGGACCAGCCGGCGCACCTGAAGCTCAAGGACCCGGCCGTGCCGATCTCGGTCAATCTGCCGCTCTATGGCGAGCCGGCCCGGCTCTATTGCCCGGCCGGGGTCTATGAGGTGCTCTATGACGAGGCGGGGGCCAATCCGCGCTTCCAGATCAACGCCCAGAACTGCGTCCACTGCAAGACCTGCGACATCAAGGACCCGTCGCAGAACATGCAACTGGACCACGCCCGAGGGCGGCGGCGGCCCGAACTATCCCAATATGTAGGGCCTGAAGCGCGCCGCCCTTGCCGCCGCCACAATTTTAGGACCTAGATTTTGGCCATGTCGAAGTTCCGATGGCTCATCGCGATCCCGCCGCTGGCCGCCCTGTGCGCTTGCGCCACCGCGAGCCCGCCGCCGACCGCCACGGCGCGCGCGGCAATACCCGCGCCGAGCGGCGGCGCCTCGGCCTACGGCCTATTCCTCGCCGGCGAGTCGGCGATGAACAGCGGGCGCGGCGATGCGGCGGCGGCCTATTTCGGGCGCGCGGCGGCGGTGGGCGCGCCTGCCGATGGACAGTTCCTGGCCGACCAGACCTTCACCGCCGCGCTGCTCGCCGGCGATGTGAAGGCCGCCGCCCAGTTCGCCCCGCCCGGCGCCGACGCCAGCGCCGAGCAGCGTCACCTAGCCGGCCTTACGCGCGGCGTCGAGGCGATGGCCGAGGGGCAGGGGGCCAAGGCGCGGGCCATTCTCACCAGCCCCGATGTCGGTCCGCCGCACGACGCCGCGGCGGCTCTGCTGGCGCCTTTCGCCGCGGCCATGGCTGGCGACGCCGAGGCCTCGATCTCTCACCCGGTGATCACCGGCAATCCGGTGGCGCAGTTCTTCGCCAGCCTTGATCAGGGCAAGCTATTCGAGCACGCCCATCGCTATGACGAGGCCGAGACGGCTTATCGGGCCCTCATCGCCGGCGGCGATCCAGGCGGCATCGCCAGCGTGGCCCTGGGCGAGCTGTTGGAGCGCCGGGGACGGCGGGCCGACGCCGTAGCGATCTACGACCGGGCGCTGGGCAAGGGTCCGGGCGATGGCAGCTTGCAGGAGGCCCGCGCCCGCGCTCTGGCCAAGGCCCCGGCGCCGCCCCTGCCGCCGTTGCGTCAGCTGGCCGCCGAGTCTTTGATCGCGCCGGCCTCGGTGATGATCATCCAAAAGCAGGATGAGGTCGCTCTGGTTTATCTCCGCCTCGCTCTACGCCTCGATCCCACCCGCGACAGCGGCTGGCTGCTCGTCGGCGACATCCTCACCGACGCCGGCGATCTCGACGGGGCGCGCGCCGCCTATCTCGTCCCCAAGCCCGGATCGGACGACTATGTCGACGCCCGGGGCAAGCTTGCCTGGACCTATCAGAATGACGGCGACAAGGCCGCCGCCCTGAAGATCGCCACCCAGACCTCCGCGGCCGTTCCGGGCAGCCGGGACGCGGCCACCACCCTGGCCGATCTGCTCCAGGCCGATGAGCGCTATGATGAATCGGCCAAGGTGCTCGACCCGCTCATCGCCGCCGAGGGGGCGCAGCCGGATTGGCGGCTTCTATACATGCGCGCGGTGGATCTTCAGCAAACTGGCGACTGGGCCGGCGCGGAACGCGACCTGACCCTGGCCCTGAAGCAAAAGCCCGACGAGCCGGAACTGCTGAATTTCCTGGGCTATTCCTGGATCGATCGGGGCGAGAAGCTGCCGCAGGCCCTGGCCATGGTCCAGAAGGCGGTGGACGACTGATCCCCAATCCGGCGCCATGCTCGATTCCCTCGGCTGGGGTTACTATCGCCTCGGCGACTACAAGACCGCGGTGGAAAAGCTGGAGGCGGCGGTGGTGATCGAGGCCGGCGATCCGGACGTCAACGACCACCTGGGCGACGCCTATTGGCGGGTCGGGCGCAGGATCGAGGCGCGCTTCCAGTGGAACCGGGTGCTGACCCTGGAGCCCACGCCCAAGCTGAGGGCCGAGGTCGAGGCCAAGCTCAAGAACGGCCTGGACGCCGCCCCGGGCCCCTCGGTCGTCGCCGGCTCCTGACGTTCCAGGGGCTCGGCGCGATGGAGGCGTTCGCGCCGGCCAAGGTCAATCTGTTCCTGCATGTCGGGGCGCCGGGCGCGGACGGCTATCATCCGGTGTGCAGCCTGATGATGTTCGCCGACGTCGGCGATACGGTTTCGATCAAGGCTCACGGAGGCTTGAGGTTCAGCGTCGACGGGCTGTTCGCATCCGGGCTCGGCGCCGGCGGCGACAACCTGGTGATCCGCGCCCGGGACGCGCTGCTGTCGGCCGTCGGCGCGCGGGGCCCCACGCCCGATCTGGTTCTGCACAAGGGTTTGCCGATCGCCTCGGGTCTAGGCGGCGGATCGAGCGACGCGGCGGCCACCCTGCGGCTGATCCGGGACACCCTGTCGCTCGATCTCGACGACGGGGCCTTGGCTGAAATCGGCCGGCCGATGGGCGCTGACATGGCGGCCTGCCTGCGCGCGCGACCGGTGGTGGGAACGGGGAGGGGAGACGTGCTTTCGTCCCCGCCACCGCTTCCGGACCTGGACGTGGTGCTGGTCAATCCGGCAAGGCCGTCGCCCACCGGGGCGGTCTACCGGGCCTATGACGGCGCCGTGGCGGCGCAGGGGGCCAATGCGCCGGCGTGGCCGAGCCGCTTCGCCGGCGCGCGGGATGTGGCCGCCTTTCTCGCGACCACGCGCAATGATCTGCAGACGCCGGCCGTGGCGTTGGAGCCGGCGATCGGCGAGGCTTTGGGGCGCCTGGCGGCGGAGCCGGAGACGCTGCTGGCGCGGATGTCGGGCTCCGGCGCGACGTGTTTCGCCTTGTGCGCCGACCGGGCCAACGCGGTGGCGCTGGCCAAGAGGCTCGAACTGGACCATCCAGAGTGGTGGGTGAGGGCGTGTAGGTTGGGCGGCGCGGATCACCCGTCGCCGACCGCGATAGCCGGAGGTTAGTCCCGGCGGTCCATTCGGCGGACGCCGCCGAGCCTACCGCCGCGGTCCCAGCGCCTTGGCGATCCACTCGTCGGACTGGCTTTCAATCCAGCCGCGGGCGTGGGCTTCGTTTTTGAAGGTGTGGACCTGTTCCTTGCGGCCGCTGGGCCAGACGACCTGGACGTACCACTCGGAGAAGAACCCCAGCGGCTTGGGCGTCATCGTCGGGCGTATGTCGCTCATGATCGTCCTCCAAAGCAAAGCGGGGGCCCCGTGAGGGACCCCCGCTCGCCGTTCGCCTCTTTTAGAGCGGAGGCTAGCCGTGCACCACTTCGCCGTGGAGGTTGATGTCGAGGCCTTCTTCCTCGACCTCTTCGCTGACCCGGATGCCGATGGTGTATTTCAGCACCGCCAGGATGATGACGGTGACGATGGCGCAGTAGAAGAAGGTGGCGCCGACGTCCTCGAGCTGGAGGATCATCTGGTGGGCGTTGCCTTCCAGCAAACCGCCCTTGGGCGAGCCTGATGGATTGATCTCCTTCATGGCGAACACGCCGGTCAGGATCGCGCCCAGGGCCCCGCCCACGCCGTGCACGCCCCAGCAGTCGAGCGCGTCGTCGTAGCCGAAGATCTTCTTCACGTGGACCGCGGAGATGTAGCAGACGAAGCCCGCCGCGATGCCGATGATCAGAGCGCCGGTGGGGTTCACGAAGCCGGAGGCCGGGGTGATGGCCACCAGCCCGGCCACCGCGCCCGAGACCATGCCCAGGACCGAGGGCTTCTTGGCGATGATCCATTCGGCCAGCATCCAGGCCAGGGAAGCGGCCGCGGTGGCGATCTGGGTCGCGGCCGCGGCCATGCCGGCGTTGACGTTGGAGGTCACGGCCGAGCCGGCGTTGAAGCCGAACCAGCCGACCCACAGCAGCGAGGCGCCGATGATGCTGTAGGCGAGGTTGTGCGGCGCCATGTTCGACCTGGCCCGAGACCCTTGCGCTTGCCGAGCATGAGCGCGGCGACGAGACCGGCGGTGCCGGCGTTCAGGTGCACGACGGTGCCGCCGGCGTAGTCGAGCGCGCCAGCCGCGCCCAGCCAGCCGCCGCCCCAGACCCAGTGAGCGATCGGGCAGTAGACCAGCAGAAGCCAGGCGGCCATGAACAACAGGAAGGCGGAGTATTTCATCCGGTCGGCCAAGGCGCCGGCGATCAGCGCCGGAGTGATGATCGCGAAGGTCATCTGGAAGAACATGTAGACCGATTCAGGAATGGTCGGCGCGAGCGAACTGGTCGCGTTCAACCCCATCGGCGCTAGCATGAAGTATTTGAAATCACCGAAATATTTCCCCGATCCGGTGAAGGCGAAGGAATAGCCTATGATCATCCACAGGACGGTGATCACGGCCGTGGCCCCGAAGCTCTGGGCCAGAACCGAGAGGATGTTCTTCTTGCGCACCATGCCGGCGTAGAAGAGCGCCAGGCCCGGGATGGTCATCATCAGGACCAGCACCGAGGAGGTGAGCATCCAGGCGGTGTCGCCGGTGTCGATCTTCGGCGCGGGCGTCGCCGCCGGCGCCGCGGCGGCGGGCGCGGCCGCGGCCGGAGCGGCGGTGGTGTTGCTTGCCGCCGCCGCCGAGGTTGTGTTGTTCGATGCGTCCTGAGCCGTCGCCGCGAAGGGCGCTCCGGCGATCATGACCGCCAGGGCGAGCCCGGCAAGTCGTTGAAATCCAACTTTCTTCATTGTGAGAGTCCCCTTGCCGCGGTGATCAATCAAAGCGCCGCCGAACCGGTTTCACCGGTCCGGATACGCACGGCGTCCTCAACGCTGAGGACGAAAATCTTGCCGTCGCCGATCTTGCCCGTCGCCGGCCGCGGTCTTGATCGCCTCGACCGCGCCGGCCGCGGCGTCGTCATCGACCACCGCCTCGAGCTTGACCTTGGGAACGAAGTTCACCTGGTACTCCGCGCCCCGATAGATTTCGGTCTGTCCTTTTTGGCGGCCGTAACCCTTGACCTCCGAAACGGTCAGGCCTTCGACGCCGGCGGCCACGAGAGCTTCGCGGACCTCGTCGAGCTTGAAGGGTTTGACGATCGCAATAATGAGTTTCATCGCCTCGCTCCCGCGGGGGCCGAAACCAATTCGGCGCGCGCGTCTTTAGGTGAAAGTTTGCCCCAGCAGCCGAACGGGGATCGTCTTTGGGCGCCCCCCACGCCGGTCGCTAGAAAAAAGCTATCCGCCGCCTGATGAGGGTTCCGGGCCGGAATTCGCGTGGCCTCGGCAATGGGCCGCAAAGGCACAATCAACGGGCGCCTATTTTGTAGTCATGCCCAAAAAACTAGCGGTAGCGTCGTCCGGGCGCGCCCGCACCGTCGGAACACGAGCCCGTGATCCGGGAACCGCTGGCGACTCCAAGCGTATTTCACCCGTCCTCGCAGGCATTGAGGACGACAATCGACCGAAAGGATTTTTCCCATGTTTGCAAAAAGATGGCTGGGGGCAGGCGGCGTGGTGGCGCTGATCGCGACCGCCGCCGCCGGTGTGGCCGCGGCCCAGATGTCGCCGGCCGATTCGTCCGCACCCCCCTCAAATGATGCGCGCAGGCGCGCCGGCGGCTTCCCAGGGCGCGATGGCCGCTCCCAACGCCGGCGTGGACACCACCGGCGTTCGCATGAGCGCCGACCAGATGCCGCCCGATCAGGTCAAGGCCCTGCAGGCCGGCGACAATCAGATGGTCACCAACGGGCCGGTGCCCGACACCGCGGCCAACCGCGCCAAGTACCAGCCGCTGTCCCACGCCGGGAAGGTCTCGGCGCCCAACGGCAATTGACGTAGCCGCCTTCACCCTGTTTAGGCAGCCGGAGGCGCCGCTTGGCGCCTCCGAACAGAGGAATTTCATGCGCCGATCAGTTTTCCTAGCGGCCGCCGCGGCGGTTTCGCTCACCGTTCCCGTTAGCGCCTTCGCCCAGGCTGACGCGCCCGCGTCGGCCGCTCCGGCGACGCCGCCGGCCGCCGGCGCCGATCCCGGCCTCGCCCAATCTGGTGGCGAGCGGCAATATGACCACAACCCTGGCCGCATCGGGCCACTTCACCATCCTGACCAAGGCGCTCAACGCCACCAATCTCAGCGGCGTGCTGGCGACCACCCCAGACCTTACCCTGTTCGCCCCGACCGACGAGGCGTTCAACGCCCTGCCGCCCAGCCAGCTCGAAGCGCTGCTGGCGCCCAAGAACGTGCCGATGTTGCAGCGGGTGCTGACCTATCACCTGGTCCACCTCGATCTGATGTCGAGCAAGTTCAAGGGCGCCAAGGGTCCGGTGGCCAGCGTCGAGACCGGCAATCTGGTCATCGACGGCAGCGGGCCGACCTTGAAGGTCAATGACGCCGACATCATCCAGACCGACGTGCGCGCCAGCAATGGCGTGATCCAGGTGGTGGATAAGGTGCTGATCCCCGCCGACGTCACCCTGCCGGCCGCCACGGCCAGCGCCGGCGCCGGGGCTTTGGCCGGGCGCTGAACGCCCGGCCATCGGCTTGAAGCGAAGGTGGGGGCGACCTAAGGTCCGCCCGCGCCGCCGTTCGCGCGGGGCTTGAGACCGGCGACCTTTCATGAAAGCGTCAAATCCCCTGTCGTTTCAGGATCTGATCCTGACGCTCCACGACTATTGGAGCGCGCGGGGGTGCGTGATCCTGCAGCCCTATGACGTGGAGGTCGGCGCGGGCACCCTGCATCCGGCGACGGTGCTGCGCGCGCTCGGCCCCAAGCCCTGGCGCGCGGCCTATGTGCAGCCCTCGCGCCGCCCGTCCGACGGCCGCTATGGCGAGAACCCCAACCGGCTGCACCAGTACCACCAGTACCAGGTGATCCTGAAGCCCAATCCCGCCGGACATGCAGGAGCTCTATCTCGGCTCGCTGGAGGCGGTCGGCATCGATCCGACGCTGCACGACATCCGCTTCGTCGAGGACGACTGGGAGAACCCCACCGTCGGCGCCTGGGGCCTGGGCTGGGAGGTCTGGTGCGACGGCATGGAGGTCACCCAGTACACCTACTTCCAGCAGGTCGGCGGCCTGGACGTCTCGCCGGTGGCGGGCGAGCTGACCTACGGGCTGGAGCGGCTGGCGCTCTATGTCCAGGGCGTCGACAACGTCTACGACCTGCCTTCAACGATCCGCAGAGCCCCGACTTCAGACCTATGGCGACGTCTTCCTGGAGAACGAGCGCGAGTTCTCCGCCTTCGAGCTGGAGGTCGCCGACGTCGAGGTGCTCAAGCGCCAGTTCGAGGACATGGAGCGCGCAGGTGCCGCGCCTGCTGGCCAGCGCGGGCCGGCAGGGCCAGCCGCTGGTGCTGCCGGCCTACGACCACGTGCTGAAGGCCTCGCACCTGTTCAACCTGATGGACGCGCGCGGCGCGATCGCCGTGGCCGAGCGCCAGAGCTACATCGGCCGCATCCGCGACCTCTGCAAAGCCTGCGCCCAGGCCTGGGTCGCGCTCGAAACGGCGGGCGGCCTGAGCGCATGCCTCAGCTCCTGCTCGAACTGTTCTGCGAGGAAATCCCCGCGCGCATGCAGGCCGGCGCGGCGCGCGACCTGGAGCGGCTGGCGCGCGAGCGCCTGGCCGCAGGCGGCGCTCGCCGTTCGAGCGAGCTGCGCGACCTTCGCCGGCCCGCGCCGCCTGACCCTGGTGGTCGACGGCCTGCCGCCGGCCAGGCCGACCGCAGCGAGGAGCGCAAGGGCCCGCGCGTCGGCGCGCCGGACGCAGGCGCTCGACGGCTTCCTGCGCTCGACCGGCCTGGCCCGCGACGACCTCGATCGAGCGCGACGGCGTCTATTTCGCCACCATCGCAGCACGCCGGCCGGCCCACCGCCGAGATCATCGCCGAGATGGTCGAGGCGATCGTGCGCGCCTTTCCCTGGCCCAAGTCGATGACCTGGGGCTCGGGCTCCCTGCGCTGGGTGCGGCCGCTGCAGCGCATCCTCTGCGTCTTCGATCGGCGAGGTCGTGCCGTTCGAGATCGACGGCCTGGAGAGCGGCGACCTCACCGAGGGCCACCGGTTCATGGGCGCCGGCGTGCCCTTCCGGGCGCGGGACTTCGACGACTATCGCGAGGCCCTGGCCGGCCACTTCGTGGTGCTGGACGCGACGAGCGCAAGCGCCGCATCCTCGAGGGCGCCCGCGCCGCTGTGCGCGGCCAGGGGCCTGGAGCTGGTCGAGGACGAGGGCCTGCTGGACGAGGTCGCGGGCCTGGCCGAATGGCCGGTGCCGATCCTGGGCGACATGGACCCGGCGTTCCTCGACCTGCCGCCGGAGGTGATCCGCACCTCCATGCGCACCCACCAGAAGTATTTCGCCGTCCGCGACCCGGCGACCGGCGCGCCTGGCCCCGCACTTCGTCGCCGTCGCCAATATCGAGGCCACCGACGGCGGCGCGCTGATCGCCGCCGGCAACGCCCGGGTGCTGTCGGCGCGGCTGAACGACGCCCGCTTCTTCTGGGACGAGGACCGCAAGGTCGCCGCTGGAGAGCCGGCTGGAAAAGCTGAAGGGCGTCACCTTCCACGCCAAGCTCGGGCACCATGTCGAGCGGGTGGAGCGGATCGAGGCCCTGGCCCGCGAGATCGCCCCGGCTCGTCGGCGCCGATCCGGAGCTGGCCGCGCCAGGCCGCGCGGCTGGCCAAGGCCGACCTCGCCACCGGCATGGTCGGCGAGTTCCCCGAGCTGCAGGGCGTGATGGGCGGCTACTACGCGCGGGCCGAGGGCCTCGATCCGGCGGTCGCCGACGCCATCGCGCGACCACTACAAGCCGCAGGGCCCGAGCGACGCGGTGCCCACCGCGCCGGTGACGGTGGCCGTGGCCCTGGCCGACAAGCTGGACACGCTGGTCGGCTTCTTCGCCATCGACGAGAAGCCGACCGGCTCGCGCGATCCCTTCGCGCTGCGCCGGGCGGCGCTGGGCGTGATCCGCATCCTTCTGGAGAACGGCCTGCGCCTGCCGCTGGCGCGCCATGATCGGCGCGCGTCGGACTTCGAGGCCGCCGGGGTCGCCGAATTCTTCGCCGACCGCCTGAAGGTGCTGCTGCGCGACCAGGGCGCGCGGCACGATCTGGTCGACGCCGTCTTCGCCCTCGGCGACGACGACCTGGTGCGGATCGTGCGCCAGGGTCGAGGCGCTGGGCGGCTTCCTCGCCACCGAGGACGGGGCCAACCTGCTGGCCGGCTACAAGCGCGCCGCCAACATCCTCGACGCCGAGGAGAAGAAGGGCGCGCTTGCCGCAAGGCGAGCCGTCGCGCGCGGCCGCCGGCGCCGGCCGAGGAGGCGGCGCTGATCGACGCGCTTGCCGCGCCGCGACCGCAGATCGAGGCCGCGCTGGCGGCGGAGGACTTCGCCGGCGCCATGACGCGCGCTGGCGGCGCTGCGCGCGCCGGTGGACGCCTTCTTCGACAAGGTGCTGGTGAATCGCCGACGATGCCGGCGGAGCGGGACAACCGGCTGCGGCTGCTCGGCGCAGGTGCGCGACGCCATGGGCCAGGTGGCGGATTTCTCGCTGGTATCGGGCTGAGGAGCGACGGCTCATGGCCGACCGACGACGACCGTCCAAGACGCGCTGGGTCTATGCCTTCGGCGGCGGCGCGGCCGACGGCGACGCCTCGATGAAGAACCTGCTGGGCGGCAAGGGCGCCAACCTGGCCGAGATGTCGTCGCTGGGCCTGCCGGTGCCGCCGGGCTTCACCATCACCACCGAGGCCTGCACCCACTACTACGCCAACGGCAGCGCCTATCCGGCCGAGCTGCGAGGCCAGGTGGCCGACGGCGCCTGGCCCAGGTCGAGGAGCTGACCGGCAAGACGCTTCGGCGATCGCGGCCAATCCGCTGCTGGTCTCGGTGCGCTCGGGCGCCCGCGCCTCGATGCCCGGCATGATGGACACGGTGCTGAACCTCGGCCTCAACGACGAGACGGTCGAGGGCCTGGCCAAGCTCGCCGGCGACCGCCGCTTCGCCTTCGACAGCTATCGCCGCTTCATCCAGATGTATTCCAACGTGGTGCTGGGCCTGGACCACCACATGTTCGAGGAGATCCTCGACGACCACAAGGACCGCGCTGGGCGTCACCGTCGACACCGCGCTGACGCGCCGACGACTGGGAGGAGGTGGTCGCCGACTACAAGGCGCGCCGTCGCAGCGCGAGCTCGGCCAGGCCTTCCCGCAGGACCCGCAGGACCAGCTGTGGGGCGCGATCGGCGCGGTGTTCGCCAGCTGGATGAACGACCGGGCCAAGTTCTATCGCCGCATGCACGACATCCCCGAGAGCTGGGGCACGGCGGTCAACGTCCAGTCGATGGTGTTCGGCAACATGGGCGAGACCTCGGCCACCGGCGTCGCCTTCACCCGCAACCCCTCCACCGGCGAGAACCGGCTCTACGGCGAGTTCCTGATCAACGCCCAGGGCGAGGACGTGGTCGCCGGCATCCGCACGCCGCAGGCCCTGACCAAGGCCGCGCGCGAGGAGATGGGCGAGACGGCGCCCTCGATGGAAGAGGCGATGCCGGAGGTGTTCGCCCAGTTCAAGGCGGTGGTCGAGCCGGCTGGAGACGCCACTACCGCGACATGCAGGACATCGAGTTCACCGTCGAGCACGGCCGGCTCTACATGCTGCAGACCCGCAACGGCAAGCGCACCGCCAAGGCCGCGCTGAAGGTCGCCGTCGACATGGCCGCCGAGGGCCTGATCACGCGAGGACGAGGCGATCATGCGGGTCGAGCCGGCGTCGCTCGACCAGCTGCTGCACCCGACCATCGATCCCGGCCGCCGAGCGCGACGTGATCGCCACCGGCCTGCCGGCCTCGCCCGGCGCGGCCACCGGCAAGATCGTGTTCGACCGCCGACGAGGCCGAGCGGCTGGGCGCGGCCGGCGAGGCGGTGATCCTGGTGCGCGAGGAGACCTCGCCCGAGGACATCCACGGCATGCACGCGGCCCGCGGCATCGTCACCGCCCGCGGCGGCATGACCAGCCACGCCGCGGTGGTCGCCCGCGGCATGGGCCGGCCCTGCGTCTCCGGCGCCGGCGAGATGCAGATCGACGCCAAGGCCGGCGAGCTGCGCGCCCGGGGCCGCATCTTCAAGGCCGGCGACATCATCACCATCGACGGCTCGCAAGGGCGAGGTCCTGGCCGGCGCCGGTCAAGATGATCGAGCCGGAGCTGTCCGGCGACTTCGCCACCCTGATGGGCTGGGCCGACGAGGTGCGCCGGCTGAAGGTGCGCGCCAACGCCGAGACCGCCGCTCGACGCCAGCGACCGCCCGCCAGTTCGGCGCCGAGGGCATCGGCCTTTGCCGCACCGAGCACATGTTCTTCGACGACGACGCGCATCGCCGCCGTGCGCGAGATGATCCTGGCCGACGACGAGGCAGGGCCGCCGCGCGGCCCTGGCCAAGATCCTGCCGATGCAGCGCGGCGACTTCGTCGAGCTGTTCGACGATCATGGACGGCCTGCCGGTCACCATCCGCCTGCTCGACCCGCCGCTGCACGAGTTCCTGCCGCACACCGAGGAGGAGGTCGAGGCGGTGGCCGAGGCCACCGGGCTCGACGCCGCCAAGCTGCTGCGGCGGGCCGCGGAGCTGCGCGAGACCAACCCCATGCTGGGCCACCGCGGCTGCCGCCTGGGCGTCTCCTATCCCGAGATCTACGAGATGCAGGTGCGCGCCATCATCGAGGCGGCCTGCGAGGTCGCCGCCTCCGGCAAGGCCGCGCCCGATCCCGGAGATCATGCACCCGCTGGTCGCCAAGGGCGAGGAGATGAAGTTCCTGCGCGCGCTCACCGACCGCGTCGCCAAGGCGGTGATGGCCGAGACAGGGCCGCAACGATCGACTACACGGTCGGCACCATGATCGAGCTGCCGCGCGCGGCGCATCCGCGCCGGCGACCTGGCCGAGAGCGCCGAGTTCTTCTCCTTCGGCACCAACGACCTGACCCAGACCACCTTCGGCATCAGCCGCGACGACTCCGGCCGGTTCCTCAACGCCTATATCGACAAGGGCATCTTCGAGAAGGACCCGTTCGTCTCCCTCGACCTCGAGGGCGTCGGCGACCTGATCGCGATCGCCGCCGAGCGCGGCCGCGCCGCCCGGCCCGACATCAAGCTCGGCATCTGCGGCGAGCACGGCGGCGATCCGGCCTCGATCGCCTTCTGCGAGAAGCGTCGGCCTCGACTATGTCAGCTGCTCGGCCTACCGCGTGCCGATCGCGCGCCTGGCGGCGGCCCAGGCCGCGCTGGCCGAACAAGTAAGAGGTAGAGCATGTCGGATTCGCCGCTGGAGGAGCTCGAAGCGCACGAGCACGCCGAACACGCCGAGCACGCCGCCCATTCCGAGCAGCGCGCTGATCTCGCAGGTGACCATGACCATCGCCGTGCTGGCGGTGGTCGCCGCCGTCGGCGCCAGCCTGGAGACCACCGAGGGCGACAAGACCATCGTCGCCAAGAACGACGCGGTGCTCGAGCAGAACAAGGCCACCGACCAGTGGAACTTCTACGAGGCCAAGAGCCTGAAGAAGAACATCTACACCCTCGCCGCCGACCAGGGCGGCCCCAAGGCGGCGGACTACGCCAAGACGGCGGCCAAGAACGACACCGATCAGGCCGATATCAAGAAACAGGCCAAGGCTTTGGAGGCGCGCCGCGACGCCGCCAGCGAGGATGCCGAGATCCACGAACGCCGCCACGGCCGCCTGACCATCGCCTCGACCCTGCTGCACATGGCCATCGCCATCGCCACCCTGGCGATCATCCTCACCCGCCGCTGGCCGTGGCTGGCGTCGATGGCGCTGGCCGCCGGCGGCGCGGCGCTGGCGGTGTGGGCGTATCTTTAGGGGGCGTCGTATTTCTCTTCCCCCTCTGGGGGAAGTCCCGGCGAAGCCGGGGAAGGGGGCTCAAGCTTGGCGCTAACGTCTCAATCCGGCTGGAGCCCCCTCCACCCCTTCGGGGACCCCCTCCCCCAAGAGCGGAGGAGAGTGTGCCGAGCCCCTACCGCTTGCGCACGAACACCGTGCCCGCCGAATAGCCCGCGCCGAAGGAGCAGATCAGGCCGGTTTCGCCGGGGGCGAAGTCGTCGTTCTTGCGGTGGAAGGCGATGATCGAGCCGGCCGAGGAGGTGTTGGCGAATTCGTCGAGGATGATGACGTTCTCCTCCGCGCTCGGCTCGCGGCCCAGCACCTTGCGGCCGATCAGCTCGTTCATGTTGATGTTGGCCTGGTGCAGCCACAGGCGCTTCAGATGCGTCGGATCGAGGCCGAGGTCGGCGGCGTGGTCGACGATCATGTCGGAGACCATCGGCACCACCTCGCGGAACACCTTGCGGCCCTCCTGGACGAACAGCTTGTCCTTGGCGCCGATCCCCTCCGGCGCGCAGCGATTGAGGAAGCCGAAGTTGTTGCGGATGTTGTTGGAGAACTGGGTCTTCAGCCGCGTGCCGAGGATGTCCCAGCCGCCCGTCGGCGCGGTCGGCCGCCTCGACGATCACCGCGGTGGCCACGTCGCCGAAGATGAAGTGGCTGTCGCGGTCGCGGAAGTTCAGGTGGCCCGAGCAGATCTCCGGATTGACCATCAGCACGGCGCGGGCCGAGCCGGCGGCGATATAGTCGGCGGCGGTCTTGATGCCGAAGGTGGCCGAGGAGCAGGCGACGTTCATGTCGAAGGCGAAGCCGTCGATGCCCAGCGCCTGCTGCACCTCGATGGCCATGGCCGGATAGGCGCGCTGCATGTTGGAGGCGGCGCAGATCACCGCGTCGATCTCGCTGGCGCGGCTTGCCCCAGCGGGCGATGGCGTCCCTGGCCGCGGCCACGGCGATCTCGGCCAGGATCGAGATCTCCTCGTTGGGCCGTTCCGGGATGAGCGGGGCGCATCACCTCCGGATCGATGACGCCGGCCTTGTCCATCACGTAGCGCGACTTGATGCCCGAGGCCTTCTCGATGAACTCGGGCGAGGAATGGGTGCAGGGCCTCGGTCGTCCCGGCCTCGATGGCCGCGGCGTGCTCGGCGTTGAAGCGCTCGACGTAGCGGTTGAAGGTCTCCACCAGCTCGGCGTTCGAGACCGATTGTGGCGGCGTGTAGAGGCCGGTGGCGGCGATGACGGCCGAAGGCAAGGCTTCCCTCCCAAGGAGTTGTTTTCTGAAGGCGGGTGATAACACGTCCGCCGCCGCCACCACCAACGAACGTCATCCTCGACCGTTAGTGTCGAGGATCCGTGAACGCCCTTCCGTGGGGTGGACGTGCGCGCGCACATCCATGGCGGCCCGCGAGATCATGGGTCGCCGGTACTGACGACCGGCGATGACGGTAGGGGAAGGGCTCTTATTCCTTCAACAACGGCAGCGGCAGTCCGGGCGCCGGGCCGGCGGCCAGCACCTCGCGGCGGAAGCGGAAGAGTTCGGCCGGCCGGCCGCCGGTGTCGGCGTCGATGCGGCCCAGGCCCTCGACCAGGCCGGTGCGCTCCACGGCGCGGCGGAAGTTCTGCTTGTGCAGGGTGACGCCGGCGATCGCCTCCACCGCCCGCTGCAGCGCCGAGAGGGTGAACTCCTCGCGGAGCAGCTCGAAGATCACCGGCCGGTATTTCAGCTTGCCGCGCAGACGCCCCAGGGCGGTGGCCAGGATGCGGCGGTGGTCGGAGATCATCGGCGCGCCGAGCGCGGCGGCGAAGGCGTCCGGCTCGTCCGGCGCGCCGCCCCGGGCCCGGGCGCGGTCGCGCGCCGCCTCGGGGGCCAGGCCGGCCTCGTAGAGCAGCTCATAGCGCTCCAGCACCCGCTCCTCGTTCCAGGCCGCGCCCTCCAGGGCGAACAGCAGGCGCGCGCGGCCTCGCCGCTCGGCCGAGCGTCCGGCCCAGGTTTCCAGGGCCGGCGCGATCACCTCGTCGATCAGCTCGGGCCGGCCGCCGCGCCAGTCCTCCCAGGGAAAGAACCGGGACCAGGGCGACCAGGCCGTATCCGGCGCCTCGGTATCCACCGCCGCCGGGGCCAGGGCCAGGTAGCCCACCGAGATCACCCGCGCCCCGCCGGCGCCGACATCGGCCAGCGGCGCGTCGCGGCCCTTGTCGCCGAAGGTGTAGAGCTGCTCGACATAGCCGAGCTCGAACCGCGTCTGGTCGGGTCACGAAGTCGCGCAGGGCCAGCTCGAAGGTGCGATGACCGGCCGGATCGAAGGGGCCGAACGGCAGGCCCTCCAGGGTCGAGATCCGCTCGGTGCGGCTATCCATCGGCCGCACGGTCAGCACCATCGCCTCGCCCTCGCGCAGGGCGATGACCACCGCCGACAGGCCGATGACGACCGGCGTGGTCATTCGCTGTCGAACGCCGAGGGGCGCCCGCGTACCCCGCCGCCTCGGAAAGCACGTGGAAGCGCTGCAGATAGCGCCGCTGCGCCTCGGGCGGGGGCAGAGGCTCGATGATCAGGGCGTAGCCGCGGGGCGGCCTGGCCGAACAGGCTCAGCGCCTCCAGGGTCTCGAAGCCGGCCAGCTGGGTCGCCTCGAAGAAGGCGCAGGCCCGGTCGGCGTGCTTGATCAGGGTCTTGATCGGCAAGGGCGTCGCCGTGGGCAGGCCGAAGCGGATATGGATGGCCTGTTCCAGCCGGGCCTCGAACAGGCGGTAGTCGAAGCCGAGCGCCGCCTTGAACGGCGAGATCATGTCGCCGATCACATATTCCGCCGCATCGTGCAGCAGGGCGGCCAGGCGCCATTTGCGGGGCCAGGCCCGGGCTGATGTGGGCGGCGATCTCCTCCACCACCACCGAGTGCTGGGCGACGGAGAAGGCGTGGTCGCCCAGCGTCTGGCCGTTCCAGCGGGCCACCCGCGCCAGGCCATGGGCGATGTCCTCGATCTCGATGTCCATGGGCGAGGGATCGAGCAGGTCGAGCCGGCGGCCCGACAGCATCCGCTGCCAGGCGCGTGGCGCAAAATCCCGGGCCCGTCGGCTAGCCAAAAAACACGCTCCTTTCCGGGCTCAATGCGGGGAAAGCCGAGACTATAGCGCCAAAGGCGGCCTTTTGGGGTGCGCTTCATCCGGGCGCTCCGGCGACAAGGCGGGCGGAGCGTTTCGCGTGGCTGCCTAGGCCGGGACGCCGCCGGCCAGTTCGCGGTGGGCGGTCTCGGCGGCGCGGCGGACGGCGGCTTCGTCGCCGGCCCAGAGGATCGAGCGCGAGGCGGAGACGACGAGGCCCAGGCCATCGGCGCGGGCGCCCACCTTCTTCACCTCGGCGGCCGAGCCGCCCTGTTCGCCCACGCCCGGCACCAGGAAGGCGAGGTTTGGCGCGGCGCGGCGGACGACGGCCATGTCGTCCAGGGCCGTGGCGCCCGACCACCAGCATGACATTGCCCTGCCGGCTCCAGGTCTCTTCGGCCCGGCGGGCGACGGCCTCGAACACCGGCACGCCGGCGAGGTCCGCGTCCTGGAAGCGATCGGCGTCGGGATTGCTGGTGCGGCACAGGACGAGGGCGCAGCGGTCGGGCCGGCCGAGGAACGGCGTCACCGTATCGTCGCCCATATAGGGGTTCACCGTCACCGCGTCGGCGTCATAGCGATCGAAGGCCTCGCGGGCGTACATCTCGGCGGTGGATCCCACGTCGCCGCGCTTGGCGTCGAGGATCACCACCGCGTGGGGATGGCGCTGGTGGATGTAGTCGATGGTGGCGGCGAGATCCTCTTCGGCCCCCACCGCCGCGTGATGGGCGAACTGCGGCTTGAAGGCGCAGGCCAGATCGCCCACCAGATCGACGATATAGCGGTTGAAGGCCAGCACCGGGCGGGGCGAAGCGGCGATCGCCGACGGCATGCGCTCGATGATCGGATCGAGCCCGACGCACAGCGATCCGCCCGAGGCCTCCCAGGCGCGCGCGAGTTTCTTGGCGAAGTCCAAGTCGAAGTCTCTCCTGCTCGCCGATGTCTACGGCGCGTCGCGGAGCGATTCAAGCCAGGCCGCCGCGCCTCACCCCATCTTATAGCCGCACAGCTTGTTGCCATCGAGGTCGCGGAAATAGGCGAAATAGACGGTGGGGCCGCGCTCGCCGGGAGGGCCTTCATCGGTACCGCCCAACTCCAGGGCCTTGGCGTAGAAGGCGTCGACTTCCTCTCGGCTGCCGAAGCTGAAGCCGCCCATGGTTCCGTTGCCGATCGAGGCGGATCGGCCGTCGTGAGGGCCGAGCACGCCGAACATGCCGGTATCCTTGCCCGCATAGAGCCGTCCGCCGGAGGGATGCTCGAAGACGCCGCGCATGCCGATCGAGCCCAAGAGGGAGTCATAGAACCCCTTGGCCTTTTCCAGATCGTTCGATCCGACGGTCATGTAGCTGATGGCGGCCATGCGGTTTTCCTCCCGAGGGTTTTTGTGGCCGGCAAACTCTAGAACAGTGTCGCTTCGCGCGGAACCGCCCCGGAGCGGATTTCGCCTATTCGTCGGTGGCTTCGAGCTGCTCGCCGGCGGCGACCTTATAGTCGCTCTGCTGCAGATAGACCGGGGCGGAGGCGGACATCTGGACATAGAGGTCGATGTCGCCGGCCGCGCCGTCGGGGGAGCCCACCGTGACGGTGGAGATCTGGTCGGCGTCGAGGAATTTATTGAAGGCGTCGGTTCCGGCCATGCGATCGACGACGCGGATGATCTTGCCCTGGCCTTGGGCGTGAACGGTGAAATCCATCACTCTACTCCTTAAGGTTACTGGCTACTCGGGAGCCGGCTGTCGGCCGGCCGCTTGACAAAAGCATCCCGACGTTGGGGAGTAAATGCAAGGGGATGAACCGCGAGAGGCGAGGGCGCTATGGATTGGGCGAAGATCATGGCGCCGTTGTCGGGCGGGGAGGGCGATCGGCGGATCGTCGTCGCCGCGGCGAGCGTGGCCGAGGCGTTCGGGGCCGAGCTCGCCTGCGTCTACGCCCCGGCCGATGTGGCCGATCTCATTCCGTGGATGGGCGACGGCTTCATGGGCGGGGTCCAGGCCACGGCGGTGGAGAGCATCCGCCAGGCGGCGGCCGAGGGCGAGGCTTCGGCGCGGGCCATTGTCGAGAGTTGCGGCTATGACAAGAAGAGCTTCGTCTCCCTTAAATCGCCGGTGTGGTCGGCCCTGGCCATGGAAGGGCGCCTGGCCGACGTGATTGTGTTCGACGACTCGGCCGCGCGGGGCAAGGGCTCGCTGGCCGAGATCTTCCAGCAGGTGGTGGCCAACGAACAGCGGCCGACGATCGTCGCCAGGCCCGGGCTGAAGGTCGGCGGAACGGTGGCCGTGGCCTGGGACGGCGGCAAGGAAGCCAGCCGCGCCATGCGCACCTCCCTGCCTCTGCTGCAGAAGGCGGCGCGGGTGGTGATCCTCAGCGTACCGACGGCGTCTTCGCGCAAGTGCGATCCGCCCCGGCTGCAGGCGTTTCTGGCGGCGCGGGGCGTCACCGCCGAGATCGAGGTGATGGAGGCCACCGGCGAGGCCGGCCCGACCCTGGTCAAGGCGGCCAAGGCGATGGAAGCCGATTTCCTGGTGGCCGGCGCCTTCGGCCATACGCGCCTCAGGGAATTCATCTTCGGCGGGGCCACGCGCACCTTCTTCAACGCCGACGCGCCCTCGCTCTTCATCTCCCATTGATCCTTAAGCTTTAGCGGAGCGATCCATGCCCCTGTCGCGCATCGTCATGCGTCTTGCCCGCAATCCGGGCACGGAATTCGCCGGCGGCGACGATCATCGCGGCTATTCGCTGGTGGCGCCGCTGACGCCCGACGGCCACCTCGACGCCGCCGCTTACGCCAAGGATCGCGAAGCCTGCACGGTGCATCGCTTCGCCCCGGACGAGGATCCGGTGGACGGCAAGCTTGGCCGGCGGGGCGAGCGCTGGTTCTTCGACTACGGCGAGGCGGAAGGGCTGGACGACGAACCGCTCTACCGCCTCGGATCGCATCGCTTCGCGGTGGGAGAATATGTGACCATCACCGACGAGGACGGCCGGCCGCTGACCTACAAGGTCACCGAGGTGACGGCGGCCTGAGGCCCTTATCCTTCGCCTCTATCCCCCGACATTGGCCTTCAACAGATCGCGGACGGCGTCGCGCAGTTCGTCGTGGTCGTCGGTCTTGGCCATCATGGTGGCCACCACCAGCGGGCCGGTCTGGGGGCCGCGGGCTTCGTAGCCGACCATCTTGTAGCCGCTGGGGCCGGGGGTGTCGGAGGCCAGGATGAAGCTTCGCCGCACGCCGCCGCCCGGTTCATTGATATGGATCTCGGCGCCGTTGTCGCCGGCGTTGACGGTGACCCCGGCGCCGCCGGCGTGGCTGCTGCTGGCGGCTGTCGAATTGCCGACCTTGACCTGGGCGCCGCCGTCGGCGTCGTGATCGCTGCCATTGGCGTGAATGTGGATGCCCGGAAGGTCGATATCGACACGATCCTTGTCGGCCGCGCCGGCGTCCCGGCGGCCTTGTTCGGGGGCGGCATCTCGCCGCGCAGCTTGGTCTCCAGAGGGGCGAGGGCGGCGGTGGCGTCGCCGCTGTCGACGGAGATCAGTTGGAGGGTCACCTGGCCGCCGTCGTCGGTGGCGTAGTCGCAGCTCTTGTTGTCGGGTGCGATGCTCTTGCGGGTGAGATCGCCCTCGGTGTCGGGACAGACCAGCGCGTCCACCGTCTTGATCGGGGTGACGACATGTGGCTTGGGATGCGGCGGGTTGCAAGCCGCTAGGGCCAGGGCCGCGCCGGCGGCGGCCAACAGACTCAACCTCGAAGTCATCGCGCGATCTCCCTCGTCACAGGCCGATGTGGGGCCACGCGGTCGCGCCGGTCCAGTGAATTAGAGGTAAGGAAGGAAGAATGCGGCCGCGAACGCCACATCGATCTACCGCGGCAACTCCACAAGAGGATCGAGATGATCGATCCCCAGAGGGACGAAATGCCGGCCGTTGGTCGTCAGTAGGACCATCCCATGCAAGGACGCGATCGCGGCAATCGCGACATCGGCGCACCCTGGATAGCGTCCTTGGGCGATCGCGGCGTCTGAGATCCGTCCGGCCGTTCGCGCCGCCTCGATGTCGAATGGCAGTATGCGGTGGGCGCCGGTTTCGACCAGTTCGGCAAGCCAGGCCTCAAGCGCCGACGCGCGCTGGTCCGCGCCGGAACGACGCAGCTTGCAGACGCCTTGTTCGATTTCGGCGAGCGTGACCGTTGAGATGAACAACTGTTCGCCACGCGCCCGCAACCAGTCCGCCGACCGCGGTGAAACGCCGACCCTGCCCGGCGCCATGAGGGAGAGCACCGAGGTGTCGAGCAGGAAGCGCTTCAAAGATCGATATCGCTCAGTGGGGTCTCGTCACGCTCGAGCTCGACGCCGCCCGGGAAACCCAGAAGCACGTCGGCGAACGATCGCCGATTGCCGGCATAAAGCCGTTCGGCGATCTCGACAGGGATCATCACGGCCGCGGGTTGGCCGTGCCGGGTGATCGTGGTCGGCTCGCCACGCTCAGCGGCCGCCACCAGTTCCGAGAAGTGCGCTTTTGCGTCGCGTACCTGGATCGTCCGCATGGTTCGCCCTCACTTATGACTACATGGGGTCACATAGTGTGCGCCGTTGACCGATGCAATGCGGCTTTAAGGCCTCCTGTCCGCGCTTACTGCTGCCCCGGCCTCGCCCCTGATCCCTCGCGCCTGGCCAGGAACGCCAGGCGTTCGAAGAGGTGGAGGTCCTGTTCGTTCTTCAGGAGGGCGCCGTGGAGCGGGGGGATGAGCTTGGTGGGGTCGCGCTCGCGCAGGGCCTCGTCGTCGATATCCTCGACCATCAGCAGCTTGAGCCAGTCGAGGAGCTCGGAGGTGGAGGGCTTCTTCTTCAGGCCCGGCACCTTGCGCATGTCGTAGAAGATGCGCAGGGCCTCGGCGACCAGCTTCTGCTTGATGCCCGGATAGTGGACATCGATGATCGCCCGCATGGTCTCTTCGTCGGGGAAGCGGATGTAGTGGAAGAAGCAGCGGCGCAGGAAGGCGTCGGGCAGCTCCTTCTCGTTGTTGGAGGTGATCAGCACCACCGGGCGGATCTTGGCCTTGATGGTCTCGTCGGTCTCGTAGACGTAGAATTCCATGCGATCGAGCTCCTGCAGCAGGTCGTTGGGGAACTCGATGTCGGCCTTGTCGATCTCGTCGATCAGCAGCACCGGCCGCTCGGGGGCGTCGAAGGCGTCCCACAGCTTGCCGCGCTTGATGTAGTTGGAGACGTCCTTGACGCGCTCGTCGCCCAGCTGGCTGTCGCGCAGGCGGGTGACGGCCTCGTATTCATACAGACCCTGCTGGGCCTTGGTGGTGGACTTGATGTGCCAGGTGATCAGCGGCGCATCGAGGGCCTTGGCGATCTCATAGGCCAGCACGGTCTTGCCGGTGCCGGGCTCGCCCTTGATCAACAGGGGCCGCTCCAGGGCGATGGCGGCGTTGACCGCGATCTTCAGATCGTCGGTGGCGACATAGTCGCGCGTGCCTTCGAAACGCTTGCTCATTCACGGCTCCGGAAAACGAGGCGCCAATCGCCCCCTCGAACATCTGTTCGAATTCGCCCCCACCGTAAAGGGCGCGGCGGGACATTCAAGGCGGATGTTGCGGGGAGAGGGTCGTCCGGGGGCGGTGGAACGGCTGGCGACGGCGCGGCGGTTGGCCTGCTGCTAGGCGTTCACCACAAAGGACACAAAGCACACGAAGTTGGAAAATGGCGCTTCGCGCGAAGCGCAATTCAAACCCTCACGCCACCCCCGCGCTCCAGAGATGGCTCAGCCCCCTTTGTGTTCTTTGTGTCCTTCGTGGTGAAATCCTTAACAGCCTCCGCGGCGGCCCTCCATTGGCGGCGCTTGGAGCGCGGCCTATGAAGCGCGGTGACCGCCTTCCGCCCACCCTTGATTCTCGCCAGCGCCAGCCCTCGACGGCTGGAGCTGCTGGCTCAGATCGGCATCGCGCCGGAGGCGGTGGATCCGGCGGATATCGACGAGGCGATCCTCAAGGGCGAGACGCCGAGGCTGGCGGCGCAGCGGTTGGCCGCCGCCAAGGCCGCCGCCGTGGCGGCGCGCCATCCGGGGGCGTTCGTGCTGGGGGCCGACACCATCGTCTGCGTCGGCCGCCGGATCCTCGGCAAGCCGGCCACGCGCGAGGCGGCGGCGGCGATGCTGGGCCTTCTTTCCGGGCGCGGGCACCGGGTGCTGACCGGGGTGAGCGTGATCGCGCCAGGTGGCCAGACCGCCGAACGTCTGGCCGAGGCGCGGGTCAAGATGAAGCGCCTTTCCAAGGCCGAGACGCAAAGCCTCCTCGACAGCGAGGAATGGCGCGGCGCGGCCGGCGGCTATCGCATCCAGGGGCTGGCCGGCGGCCATGTAACGGGCCTGATCGGCTCCTATACGGCGGTGGTGGGCCTGCCGCTTTATGAGACCGCGAGCCTGCTCACCGGCCTAGGGTATGAACGATCATGAGCGAGCGACGGCTTTATCTGGATGCGGGGATCGGCGAGCGCCGGGGCGTCGTCAGCCTCGACGGGCGGCCCGAGCGCCTCTTGATCGAGCGCGACGGCGACGCCGCCTGCCAGGCGCTGGGGGCCAGAAGTGTGGCCCGAGTGCGGGCCATCGAGAAGGCGCCGGGCCTGGCGTTTCTGGAGCTCGCCGAAGGGCCGGACGCCGTGCTCAATCTCACCCCGGAGGCCGGGAAGCTGGCGACCGGGGCCATGATCGAGATCGAGATCCGCGCCGAAGCGCGGGCCGGCAAGGGCGCCTCGGCCCGCTTCGTCGAGCCCGCCGAAGGCCCGCCGCGCATCGTCGCCCAGGCGCCGTCGCTGGAGGAGCGCCTCCAGGCCTTCGCCCGCGAAGCGACGATCCAGACCGGCGCGATCGCCCGCTCCATGGCCGACGGGGCCCAGGACGAGGCGCTGGAGACGATCTTCCCTCTGCCCGGCGGCGGCTCGCTGGCCATCGAGCCGACCCGCGCCCTCACCGCCGTCGATGTCGACCTGGGCGCCCGGGCCGGCGAGGAGGCCAAGCGCGCCGCCCGTGCGGCCAATTTCGCCGCCCTGAACGCCGCCGCCCGCATTCTGCGGCTCAAGGGCCTGGGCGGGCTGGTGGTGATCGACCTGGTAGGCCGCGGCCACGACGGGCCGGCGATGATCTCGGCCGCGCGCCTGGCTTTCTCGCCGGATAATCCCGGCGTGACGCTGGGCCCCGTGAGCCGGTTCGGCACGCTGGAGATCACCGTGCCGCGCCGCGCCAGGCCCACGATCGACATCCTGCGCGGCGAAGACGGCCAGGTGAGCGCGCTCACCCACGCCCTGGCCCTGATCCGCGCCCTGGAGCGCGAGGCGATCGCCGATGGCGGCGGGCGATTCGAGGCCGTGGCCGCGCCGGCGACGGCCGAGCACGCCGCCCCGCTGCTGGCGCGTCTCACCGAGCGGCTGGGCGCCAGGCTCTCCCTGCGCGAAGACGCCGGCCTCGCCGCCGGCGCCTATCAGGTGGCGCGGCTGTGAGCGCGCCGGTCTGCGCGATCTGCGGCAAGCCGGCCGAGCCCGACTATCGGCCGTTCTGCTCGGCCAGATGCGCCGATGTCGACCTCAACCGCTGGCTCACCGGCGCCTATGCGATCCCCGCCGAAACGCCGGAAGAGGAAGACAGCGCGCGCGAGGGCGACGGGCGAATTCCTGAGCCGCGCCGATCCTGGACAAGGCGCGGGCCCTTGCCTATAGACACCCCTCCCCAAACCCGGCCTGGGTAGCTCAGTTGGTAGAGCAGCGGACTGAAAATCCGCGTGTCGGTGGTTCGAATCCGCCCCCAGGCACCATTGGGCTTCACTCGCAGCTTTCGACCGCGAGATGGATTTTTCAACGCGGTCGAGAGCGCAACGGCCCCTACGGCAGCACGCCGCAGCCGCAGTCCTTCGCCAGGGTGACGATGCGGTCTTCAGCAAAGCCGCCGAATCGGGCGTCGAGGGCCAGGATCATCTTGCGCGCCTCGGCCGGGCGGCCGGCGTCGATGGCGGCCTGGGCCCGCTCGAGCCCCTTGCTCAGTTCACCCTCAAGGCCGGATCGGCAGGCCAGCAGCCGGGCCGGGTTCGGCGTGATCGGCGATTGCAGCCAGCGCAGGGCCTCGGCGAGGACGGCAGGTTTGGCGAGGTCATGGCTCATGAACGGGATGGTCCGCCTGCTGACGTTATAGACGCACCAGTTCGTCAGTGAGTTCCGCGCTCTGGGCGTCCTTGGCGATGACGGCGGTATCCTCGGCGCCCGTGGCGGCGGCGATGCGGCTGGCCTCCTGAAAGCTGCAGAGCAGCGGCCTGGGGGGAACGGCCGTTCCCTCGCCGCCGAGGGGGTCGCTTCCCGAATTGAGGAAGGCGCCGTGGAACAGCTCCGGAAAGGCGATGGCGGCGCGCAGGGCGACGCGGGCGCCGCCGGAGAATCCGGCCACATAGACGCGCTCGGGATCCACCTTGTAGCGGTCGATGACGTTGCGCGCCGCGATGGCGGCGAGCGGGATCCGGCGGCCTAGCACATTGGCGTCATTGCCGGCCTGGGCGGCCGTGACGAGGATCACGCCGAATTGGTCGAGCACGGGTATCCACCCCGGCGGGATCCTGGCCTCCGTCCAAGGCGGTATGAAGACCATGAGGCCATAGCCGCCCGGCGGCGGCGAGGGCGGCGCATAGAGCGCGAACCGTTCGACGGCGAGATCGACCGGTTGGGGGGCGAGCGTCTGCCCGGACGCCGCCAGCTTTTGTCGGGCGCTCTCGGCCTGGAGCGGCGTCGATAGCCGGCGCAGCAATTCCTCGTTGGTGGAGAGCGGCGAATACTGGTCGAACCGCACGTCCTGCTGGAGGCCGGTCGGGGCCGGCGCCCGACCCTGGGCGCGGGCGAACAGTGGCGCGGTCACCAGGCCGAGCAGCAGGGCGGCCGCGACTAGCGCGTTCTGGACGCCATCGGCGCTTGAGCCGCCTCTCACCTGTCGGCCTCCAAGGTCAGGGGTGGAAGTTACGCCTCTCCTGGCTTCCCTAATCAAATTCAAACACGGTCTTTGTAGATCATTGCCGCGCGATCGGCCAGTGCGGCTGTACGGGCTGACTAGATGATGCCGTCCACCAAATGATCATCAAAAGAAGCGACCTTCCAGGGTGTAGATCGCGCCTGCGGACGTTCCAGCGCGCGCGGATCAGATCGGTCGCGGCCGTCAGCAGGTGCGTCAAAGACGACCGCCAGGCCGCGGCGCCTTAGCTGGCGGCGCGCCCAGATCCCTCCGCCAGGGTCAGGCCACTCAGGTATCGTTGCAGGGTGTCGGGATCGACGATAAGCGCGCGCCAGAAATCGTCGGCCGGCGCGGTTGAAAGGGCGCGGTAGCGATCCAGTGCCTCTCTCGCGGCCTCGATCTGTCCCAGGTAGCCACAGGCGGCGGCGACCATCGCTTGTAAGGCGGCGTTGTCCACCAATTGCAGCGCCTGGCGTGAAACGGCGAGGCAATCCGCATAGCGTCCCTGCCCGAAGCGTCCCGCCGCCAGCAGCCCCAACTGTATCGCCCGATTTGGACCGAGAGGCTCGAGCCGCATGGAGGCTTCGATGTGCTCCACGCCCTTGTCAGCCTGTCCCGCGCGGAACCGTAAATCGGCGCTGGTGAGCCATACGTAAGAGGAGCCTGGATTAAGAGCGATAGCCTGATCGACCAGGGCGATCGCCCCGCCGACGTCGCGCTCGAACTGCGCCATGACCAACGCGCAACTCGCCAGTGTTCTGGCGTCGTCCGGCGCGATCCTGAGCGCCCGTCGCATCAGGTCCAGGCCTTCCTCCTGGTTGGCCCGGGCGTCCTCGACCCAGCCAAAAAGATCGATGAGCTGACGGCAAAGCAACGCCATCACCAAGCCGCCGGCATAGTTTGGATCAAGGACGATGGCCCGCTCGGCGAGCGCGAGCGCGTGCAGCATCTCTTCGCGGGAATAGGCCCGCAGCGAGGCGCTTGCGCGGAGGCAGAGATCATAACACCCCATGTTTTCGGTGGGGCGTGCTCTGGC
Organism: uncultured Alphaproteobacteria bacterium; assembly: GCA_963817995.1. Taxonomy (GTDB): domain Bacteria; phylum Pseudomonadota; class Alphaproteobacteria; order Caulobacterales; family Caulobacteraceae; genus Acaudatibacter. The sequence continues at coordinate 106,195 of CAWFQJ010000003.1, read as the reverse complement.
GCGGACCACCTCCGCGGCCTCCACCGTGGGCTCGATGATCCCCGCGACGCTCAGGGCCAACGCGTCCTGCAGGGCGAAGACATCCTCAAGATCATCCTCGAACCGATGGGTCCAGATCTGGCGCTGCCGGCGGCCTCGATAAGCTGCACACCGATGCGGACCCGGTTGGCGGCCTTGCGCACGGTGCCGTCCAGCACATAGGCCACGCCCAGAAGACGGGCTGCCTCTTGGGCGCCGATGCTGCGGCCCTTCAGGCTCAGGGTCGAGCTGGCGGCGATCACGAACACCGATTTGACTCGCGACAGGGCCTCGACGATCTCCACCACCATGCCATCGGCGAAATAGTCCTGGTCCGGATCGCCGGAGAGGTTGGCGAACGGCAGGACGGCGATGGAAGGTTTCGCGGGAAGGGGCGGGGGATATTGCGCGGGTTGCGCTCCGGCGGCGACAGCGCCGACCAAATCGGCGACGCTGGCCGCCACCTTGCGCCATTCGTGGGCGTCGGCCTCGCCGCGCCAGCTCGTCAAGTCGGCGCACTGGATCTGATCGAAGGGCATTGGCAGGACAGCGGCGTCTATGCGGAGCTGCACCAGCTTGTGCTCATTGCGAGCGCGATCGGCTTCGGAGCGCACCCATTCCGATCTGGCCGCCTCCGCCGACCAGATGACGACCACCGCCTTGGCAGCCTCCAGCCGCTCCTCGATCACCTCGGCATAGGGCCTGTGGGCCGGCAAATCGTCATCGCGCCAGACGTCATAGCCAAGCCGCCGCAGAGCCTCGGCCACCGCCTGGGCCTGGCTCGCCGTCGAGCGGGCGTAGGAGATGAACACGTCTGACATGCTGGAAAGCAGCCCCTTGTCGCCGCCGCGACCCTAGCGAGGCCGAGACGCAAGCGGCAAGGAAAAGGTCTTGGAGGGTCGGTGGTCGCGGCGAATGCTGGATGACGGGTTACAGGTCGCCGCTCACCACGCGCTTTTATCCCAATACTCTCCCTATGACGCCGGCTTGGCCGGGGCGCCGGCGGCGTCGACGGGGGAGGCGGCCTTCAGCGCCGCCAGGCCCTTGACGCTGAAGTCGGCCCATTTGTCGAACAGCTGCGAGAAGTCAAAGCGGTTGCCGGTCTCGGATCTGGGCGAGGCCTCGTCGTTGCGGCCGGCGATGCCCTGGTTAAGGGCGCGGCCGAGCACCTGGCCTGAATCCGAATCGCGCACCTCAAGAACGATCGCCGCCGAGCCCGCATCGACCGTGCGTACTGTCTGAATTCCGCTGGTGACCGTGTAGGGGGCCGTTATCGACAGGTTGAAGATCAGCATGGTCACGCGCAGCACATCAGGGCCGGGTTCGGTCACGATCGGATAGCCGGCCTTGGCGAAGGCCTTGGCGAAGATGTCGGCAATGCCCTTGCGGAACTCCGCGGCGATCTGCTTGGCGTCGATGTCGCTCGTCTGGCCCATGCTGAAGTCGTAGGTGGAGTTCATGTGCCGCACCCAGCCCTTGACGAAATCAACCTCGGGCGGGTCGAGCATGATCTTGCTGTAGCCGCGAAAATCGGCGCCCGGCAGCAGATAGACCGCCTTAAGATTCTCCGACTTCACGCGGACCAGATCGCCCCAGGCGGTCTGGCTCGGCCCGGCCGAGAATTGGTCGGCGAGCGCGCCGCCGGCGCCAAGCCCCGCGGTCGCTAGCGCCGCGGCGCCGGCAAGGACCGATCGTCTGTCAGTCGCTGCTCATGATCCCTCCCGCCGCCCGCGCTTCGGTCTCCGGCGCCCCGCCGGCGAAAGAGAGGGCTCTCGCTCGTCGGGTAATCGGCCGAGATGCGGCTGTCGTCAAATTCTTCGTGCAGGCGTGCCCGACCCCCGAGCCCTCACCGCACCTTCAGCGCCAGGATCACCAGCAGGGCTGATAGCCCCAGGTGCACGAGCATGAAGCGCACCAGGACCTGGCTGTTGGACCAGCCGAGCTCCTTGCGGCAATGGTCGTGCAGGGGAAACCTCACGCCGGCCAACACCTTGAGCCTGAAGAACCGCAGAAGAGCGACCTTCACCAGGCCCGTGGCGCCGTTGAGAAGCAGCATCGAGCCCACCAGGGCCAGGAAGAGCGGGTTGTCGGTGGCCACGACCAGCATGCCGATCATCAGGCCGATGGGCCGCGAGCCGGCGTCGCCCATCAGGACCTGGCTCGGCGGGGCGTTGTACCAGAGATAGCCGGCCACACAGCCGACCATCAGGAAGGCCATGATCGCCCAGTTGGCGCCCTCGGGGATGAAGGGGATGTGCAGGTGGCGCGCCACCTGCTCGTTGCCGAGCACGGCGTAGAGCAGGCCGCCCAGCAGCATCATGGCCGTGGCGCTGAGGCTGCCGGAAACGCCGTCCACGCCATCGGAGCAGTTGGTGGCGTTGATCGCCAGCCAGATCACCCCGGCGGCGATGGGCGTGGCCAGCCAGGGCGAGAGAACGATGGTGTCCTTCCATCCCGGCAGCCAGATGGTGGTCGGCTTCAGGCCGTAGATCACCAGAGGCCGCGCCGAGGGCGATGACAAGGTCCATGGCCGCCAGTTGATATTCGCTGAACCCGCCGCGGCGATCGTCGAGAAAGCCGACGATCGTGGCCGCCACCATGAAGGGCAGGGTGAGGAGGGGCCGGGCCGTCAGGGGCACGAAGAGCAGGGCGGCCAGGCAGAAGATGGTCACGAAGATCAGGCCGGCGCTCACCGGCTTGCCGAGGCTCTTGTCGGCGTCGACGGCGAAGGCGCGTCCGCGGTCGGTGGGAAGGCGGCCCCAGAGCCTGGGCAGGGCGATCCAGGTGGCGAGGGCCGAGACGGCGAAGCCGACGGCGGTGAGAAAGAAGAAGGAATTGAAGAGGCGCAGCGGCCCCCAGGCGCCGCCGATAACCCCGTAGATCCAGTTCAGCATAAGAGATGCGTCGAACTCGGTGGCTTTAAGGACTTTTCAGCCAATGCGGCGGCTCTGTCGAGGCGCCCCCTCCACGCGGGTCACGGACCACGCCGGCGCTTGCATCCTACAAGCCCGTCAGGGCAATCAGGATCGCGGCCGAGCGGCTACGCAACGCCGGGGCCAGGCGCCACACACTGGGCCGCGGCGCCCCGGCACAAAAAGGGAAGAACACCTATGACCGACATCCTCGATCTGGGCGGCAGAGTCGCCCTCGTCACCGGCGCGGGCCAGGGGGTGGGGCGGCAGGTCGCCCTGCATCTGGGGACGGCGACGGGCAGCGGCGGCGTGGCTGTCAACGACTATGTGCTGGAGCGCGCCGAGGCGGTGGCCGAGGAGGTGCGCGCCGCGGGCGGCAAGGCTATCGCCGTCCAGGCGGACGTCTCCAGCCAGGAGAGCGTCAAGGCGATGGTGGAGAAGACTCGCGCCGAGCTCGGCCCGGTGGGGGTGCTGGTCAACAACGCCGGCAACGCCGGGGCCAATCCCTCGCCGGAGCTGCGCAAGCCGTTCTGGGAGACCGGGCCAGAGGTGTGGCAGAGCTTCATCGGCGTCAATTTCTATGGCGTGATCAACTGCACGGCCGCCGTGATCCCCGGCATGATCGAGCGGCAGGCGCCGGGCCGGATCATCACCATCATCTCCGACGCGGGCCGGTGGGGCGACGCCAATATGGAGATCTACGCGGCCTCCAAGGCCGGCGCCGCCGGCTTTATGCGCTCGGTGGCCCGCACACTCGGCCGCAATGGGATCACCGCCAATTCGGTGGCCATCGCCCTGACCGCGACGCCGGCCGTGCAGCGCACCCTGGAGGGCGACCAGGAGCGCCTCAAGCGGCAGATGGAAAAATACATCATCCGCCGGCCGGGCCAGCCCCAGGACATCGCCAATATGGTGCTGTTCCTGGCCTCGGACGCCTCAAGCTGGATCACCGGACAGGTGTATCCGGTGAACGGGGGCTTCACCCTGGCGCTCTGAGGCGCGGTGTCTGGCGGCCCGGGGAGCACGATCGGAGCATCGGAAACATGGATATCCGCCCGGACGATCTTTCCAGCGAGGCGAGCCGCGCGCTCGTGCGTCTGCACCTGCTGGGGATGTACGCGACCTCGCCGCCGGACCAGGTCTTCGCCCTGGACCTTTCGGGCCTGCAAGCGCCGGGTGTGACGCTCTGGAGCGCGTGGGACGGCGAGGCCATCCTGGGCATGTGCGCGCTCAAGGAACTCGACGCCCGGTCGGGAGAGCTGAAGTCGATGCGGACTCATCCGGACCATCTGCGCCGGGGGACCGCAAAGGCCCTGCTGGAGCACGTCATCTTGGAGGCGCGAAAACGTGGCTATACGCGGCTCAGCCTTGAGACCGGGCGCGGGCCAGCCTTCGAGCCGGCGCTGGCGCTCTATCGGCGACGCGGCTTTGTCGATGGCGGGCCCTTCGCCGACTACCAGGGCGGGGATTTCAGCCAGTTCCTCCACCTGGCGTTGGGCTGACGGATGCCGTCGGGCCAGCGACGGCTGACGTTCGACGTGACCCTCGATATGGCGCGGGTCGTGGTCGCGGCGCTGGATCCTTCCCTGAGGCCGATCCGGCTCGCGCGACTGCATGGCGGCAGCACCGAGGTTTATCGCATCGATCTCGAGGGCGCCGAGGCGCTGGTGCTGAAGCTCTATGGCGAAGAGCCCCGCTGGCTGCCGGCCAAGGAGGCGCTGGTGGCGGGATGGTTCGCCGAGGGACTGGATTTCCCGACCCCTCGCGGGCTGGCGCTGGACGAGAGCCGCGCGCGGCTGCCGTTGCGCTACGCCCTGACCAGCCATCTGCCCGGGACGATGGTGGAGACGCTGAAGGACGAAGCCGGCGCCCGGCGCTCTACAATCAGATGGGCGCCTTGCTGCGGCGCATCCATGCCATCCCGATGCCGGCCTACGGCTATGTGCTGGCGGAAGGGGTCGCCGATCCGCGGCTCACCAACGCCGACTATATGGACTTTGCCTTTGACCAGGGCTTCGCGATGTTTCGCGCGGCTGGCGGCGATGAGGCGCTGGCGCGGCGGCTGGAGGCGGCGACCGCGGACCGCACGGTCCTGGCCCATAGCGCGGGGCCGGTGCTCTGCCATGACGACTTCAACCCAAAAAATCTGCTGGGCGTTTGCGACGGGGCCGGACCGCCGCGACTGACCGGCCTGCTGGATTTCGGCAACGCCCGCGCCGCCGATCCGCTCTTCGATCTGGCCAAGACCCTGATGATGGCCGACCACCACGATCCGACGATCCGCGCGCCGCTGCTGGAAGGCTATGGCCCGCTCGACCACCCGGACCCTGCGGCCGCCCTGCGGCTCTACACGCTCTATCATCGGATGATCATGTGGTCGTATCTGACTAGGTTCGGCGAGCGCCCGGACGACCTCCTGGCCGACCTCAGGGCGATGGCGGCCTGAACCCCCTGGGCGAAGCCCAGCTGGATCCGACCCAGATCACGGCGGTCACCGCTAAGCGATCACCTGACCCCTGGTTGTTATTGCTATTAAGGTCTGTCGCTCGAGGGGAGGCTGGTGATTGGGAAGATTGCTCGGCGGAATAGATCCCTAAGGGCGGTGGGCGCGAAAACCAAGCCGAGCGGAAGCAAGGGCGCATAGAGTATCCCCCAATACTCATTGTCCGGTCTTCCCACGACCGTGAAGGCGGCCAGATAGCCCCCGACGGTAAGGGCGACACGCGAAATCCAGGGGTCGCGACGATCGACGAGACCGGCCAGCGAGAAGCAGACCGCGACCGCAACCAGCCACCGCGGACAAATGACCAGCAGCACATTGCGCCGCGCGGTCTCCAGCACGAATGGCCATCCGCCAAGTTGAATCCAACCCGGAGAGGCCGGGTCGCCGGGGCGGGCTTGGCCGGCGGCTAACGTTAGGTGAACAGCGAAGAGGCCGGCGAAGAGAATACAGGCCGCCAGCCAGCCGGCGACCTCGCGCCATCGTCGCTCGAGAGTGGCGAAGGTCAGCATCACCACCAGGTAAGGCGCGGCGAGTTCGCGAAACAGGCAGGCGATAAACCCTGCCGCCACTGACGCCGCCCATCGGTCCGGCCGGCGCAAGGCCAGGGATAGGGCGATGAAGAGAGCGGCCCAAATCTCGTGCAGATAGGGCGCCTGGGGCGTGCCGGCATTGGCGATTCCGGTGGCCATCAAGAGCACGGCGACGAGACGGAGCGGAGCGGGCATGTCGACCTGATCGAGCGCCTGCCTCAGCGCGAGCGCGACGCCCATGGCCAACACGATGATGGCCCCCCATCGTATGAGGTCATTAGGCAAGACGGCGAGGAGCCAAGCCTCGGTGGGTTCGCGGAAGACCTGAGGCGGTCGCATGGGATAGTGATGCCCGCGCTGTTCGGCGGCGGCGGCGGCATAATAGTTCTCCCCAGCGGCGACACGCTCGGCGATGGCGCGGTAGAGGCCGCGATCGTCACCGATCGCATTTGAGGCGGTGGCGGTGGTCGAGAGGGGGGCGAGGACCGCCAGCTTGGCGGCAGGCCAGGCGGCCAGGAAAACCAGAGCCGCGATGGCGAGAAGGATCAGCCTCGCCCACCAGGCGGGCCATTGCGCAAAACGTGTCACGGCGACGTTTCATACTCTAGCGATGATCGCGTCAACTCATGGCGGCTCGACCGTCGCTTTCAACGCCCGCGGCGAAGCCCAGCTGGATCCGACCCAGATCACTGCGGTCACCGCCAGTTCGCCCAGGGATATGACGGTCTGGATCGCGGTCAGGCCCGTGAGGCCGAAGCCCAGCCGCACGGCCACCAGCCAGGAGAGGGGGAGCTGGAGGAGCCATTGGCTGGCGAAGGGGATCGCGGCGCCGGTGCGCGTGGCGCCGGCGCCGCGGATGGCGAAACAGAGGATGCGGGCGCTGGCGTCGGCGACTATGCCGAGGCCCAGGATGCGCAGGGGCGTGACGGCCAGCGCCAGGGTCGCCGGATCGCGCAGGAAGGGTCTGAGCAGCAGGCCCGGCGCCAGGAGCGCGAGCAGGCCCAGCGGTCCGAAGAGGGCGAGGCCGCCGCCGGCGGCGCGCCAGCCCCAGCGCCTCGCCTCGGCGGTCTCGCCACGGCCCAGGGCTTGGCCAACCAGGGTGGCGGCCGCCATGCCCAGGGCGGCGGCAAGCTGCAGCGGCACGGTGGAGAGCGAGACCAGCACATTGGCCGCCGCCACCTGGGCCACGCCCAGGCGTCCGACGATGACGAAGGCGACCATCAGGCCGACCTGCAGCAGGGCTTGCTGAACGCTGATCGGCCAGCCGAGGGACGCGATCGCGCGGGCGTCGGCGTGGCCCAGATTCGCCCGCCAGTCCCGGAGCGGGCCACCCTTGGCCGTGGCGAGAGCCAGTTGAATGAAGATGCCGGCGAGGGCGGCGAAGGTGGTGCCCCATCCTGATCCGGCCGCGCCTTGCGGGGCCATGACGCCGGCGCCGAAGATGAACACGAAGGTGGCGAGGATCTGAATGGGGGCCGTGAGGGCGGTGACCAGGAAGGCGATTCCCGGCCGGCCGGCGCCGATCCAGGAGGCGTTGATCGGGATGGTGACGGCGAAGAACACCAGGGAAGGGGCGGCGGCCCTGGCGTAGCTCACACCCAGGGCGGCGACGGCGGAATGGGGAATCATCGCCGGCAGGATCGCCGGAGCCGCCAGCCACAGGCCCCCGGCCAGGAACGCGCCCAGGGGGACCGAGAGGATCAGGGCGCCCAGAAGACTCTGGGCCTGGCGTTGCGCGAGGCCGGCGCCGACGGCGCGGGAGATGGTCGCCTGGACCGCGGCGTCGACGCCGTAGAGCACCGCCAGGAAGACGCCGAACACCGCGCCGCCGGCGCCCACGGCCGCCAGGGCGGCGTTCCCCAGGCGCCCGAGCATGGCCAGGCCGGTCATGCTCACCCCGCTCTGGATGAAGAAGAACAGACTGAGCGGGGCGGCGAGGCGGCCGATCGCCCACGCCGGCGATGGCTTAGGTCGGGGCGGAACGGCGGCGCGCGCCTGGAGGGTGACGGTCATGGCCGGGCTTTCGAAACCTGTGGACGAGCCCAAGGCTAGACGCGTCGTCGATTTAGATGCATTGAATTCGCCTGATGGCTGATCTCACGGAAATGCAAATCAGGAAGGTCGACGGCGGCCTGCTGCTGGTCTTCCGCGAACTGCTGCGCCGGCGCCGCGCCACCCAGGTGGCGGACCATCTGGGCCTTAGTCCCTCGGCCATCAGCCACGCCCTGACGAGGCTGCGCGATGTGTTCGGCGATCCGCTCTTTATTCGCCGCTCGCATGGGCTGGAGCCGACCCAGAGGGCGATCGAGCTGGGGCCGAGGATCGAGGCCCTGATCGACGCCATCGGCCTGGCGGTCTCCAACGACGCGGCCTTCGACCCGGCCGCCAGCCGCCGGCGCTTTCGAATCGCCTGCCCCGACGAGGTGGCCTCTCTGGTGGGCGACCGGCTGGTGGATATCTTCCGCCGCGAGGCGCCCGGGGCCAATGTCTCCATGCGCCGGGCGGTGCTGGATCGCGCGCTGCGGGCCGTGCGGCGTGGGGAAGCCGATGTGGCGATCGGGGTGTTCGACCAGGTTCCAGCCGGCTTCAAGGCCGAGGTGCTGTACGATGACGAATATTGCGTGATCGCCAGGGCCGATCACCCCACCGTCGGCGAGGCGGTCGATCCCTATACCTATGGGGCCATCGGCCATGTGTTCGTCGGCAATCCCGATGGGGCCTTGGCCGACGAGACGCCGCTCGACCGGGAGGCCCTGGCGCTGGCCTATGGCACGATGCCGGGGCCGGAGGTGGTGCGGACCCACGCCTATGTGAACCAGTGGGAGACGGCCATGCTGATCGTGTCCGGTAGCGACGTGCTGGCCGATTGCCCGCGGCGCCTCGCCAGCCGTTTCGCCGCGCGCCTGGGCCTGAAGCTCGTCGAGGCTCCGTTCGCGCCGTTCCGCTTCACGGTGCGCACCGTGCGCCGGGCCGATACGCCCGATCCCGGATTGGACTGGCTCCTGGGTCGGCTGGCGGAGGCGGTCGGGGCTAGGGGTTTCCATCTGTTTTTGGATCTGCCGGCGCCCGCCGCCTTTCCGGCAGGAATTTGTCCGCAGAGATCGCGACAAAGGCCTTAACAGTCTTCTCGCTGCGGCAGCTGCGCCATCTGCGGTGGCTGGGAAGACGCGGGCCATGCCCGTGCCGGCGGGGACGCCGGCAGTCCAGGAAATGGCGGCTCAGCGCAGCACCTCAGCGCCTCAAGCCCGTGGAAGAAAGGCGTCGGCCGCCACCGCGCGGGCGCGTCGGGTTCGGCGAGGCGCAGGGTGGGGAAACGTTCGAACAGGCGCTGGATGGCGACCCTGGCTTCCAGCCGCGCCAGGGGCGCGCCGATGCACAGGTGGGGGCCGCCGCCGAAGGCGATGTGGGCGCCGTCGCGCCGGGCGATGTCGAAGCGGTGGGGACCCGGGAAGGCGGCCGGGTCGCGGTTGGCGGCGGCGATCATCACGGCGACCGCCTGACCGGCGCGAATCGGACAGCCGCCGATCTCCAGATCGCGCGAGGCCACGCGCTGGGTTCCGCCGGTGGGCGGATCGAAGCGCAGGATCTCCTCCACGGCCGGGCCGATCAGCGCCGGGTCGGCGCGAAGCCGTTGGAGCTGATCGGGATGGCGCAGAAGGAGGTTGACGCCATTGGCGATCAGGTCGGCGGTGGTGACGTTGCCGCCCAACAAGAGGTTGAAACAGTTGACGCGGATCTCGCTGTCGCTAAGGGCGCCGGCCGCGGCCTGCTCGGCCAGGAGGTCGGAGATCAGGTCATCCCGCGGGTTGCGCCGGCGCGCGGCCATGGCCTCGTCCAGATAGTCGCTCATGGCCTCGCTGGCGGCCTTGGTGGCGGCGCGGCTCTCCTCGGATGGATCAGCGTCGAATATGGCCAGGGCGGCCTCCGACCATGCCCGGAACTGGTCGAAATCGGCGGTGTCGACGCCGAGCAGATGACCGATCACCGCGATCGGAATCGGGGCGGCGTAGTCGCCTAGGACGTCGAAGCCGCCGGGCGGTAACGATTCGATGCGGTCGCTCACAACGGCTTCGACGACCGGGCCGAGCGCGGCCACGCGCCGGAAAAGCGCCGCCTGGATCGGACGGCGGACGCGGACGTGATCGGGGTCGTCCATCCAGCCGATGCCGCTGTCGCGATCGCCCGGACGGTTCATGTCGGCCGGCTTGAAGGCGTGGATGAGCGCGCCCGGCTCGGCGCGATCAGCGTCCTTCCATTGCGCCGGGTCGTTCAACCACCCGCGGGCGTCGGCCATGCGGGTGAGTATGAAGCTGGCCGAGGCCTGGTCGCGGTGAACGGGATCGTTCGCCCGCAGATGGTCGAAGGCCCTGTGCCTGTCATCATGCGCATCGGTCATTGGAGGCTCCTCCCGAGCGTTTATCAGAGCGCAAACCTGGAGATGAGCCGAGTGAAATCCACGGACGAATGATTTTGGTTTTGATCAAATAGGCGCGCCCATAGGTCCGCCAGGGTTCAACGGCTGGGGCGTCATGCTCATGCCTTAGGCGTCGTCGGCCGCTTCAAGCCGGATGGCGGGTCGTTTATTCGTCATGGTGCGGTGCAAAATGGAATGCCACATCCAGGAAAATTATGCCTTAAACTTCAATGTTTCTCGGATAATGCGCCGCAATGTAATCCATGTTCCACAAGCCGCCGGATCAAATTTGCGATCCGGCGGGCCTCTTGACGGCGTAAAAAGGGGTTGCCAAAGGACCCACGCCGCAAGTCTAACAACTCGGTAAGGGGGGCCGACGCGCCGATAGCGCGGAGCCCTTGTCATTCAATGGGCTCGATCAACCAGGAACCGGCGACAGATGCTCGAAATTAAGCGAACCTCTCCCATCATTGCGCTGATCGGCGCTGTCGCGCTCCTTGCGAGCGCTCCAGCCATGGCGCAGACCGCCGCTCCGGCGCCTGCCGCGGCCCCGGCCGCCGCCGCGGACAACACCGCCGCCGCGCCCGCCACCGATACGCCGCCGGTCAACGCCGAAGGCATGAAGGTCGGGGGCTCCGACAACGGCAAGCTCACCCCGATCCGCATGTTCATGCAGGCGGACCTGGTGGTGAAGGTGGTGATGATCGGCCTGCTGGTCTGCTCGATCCTCTCCTGGACCCTGCTGATCATCAAGCTCTTCGAGTTCCGCAGCTTGAAAACGACCTCGGACAAGTTCCTGGAGACTTTCCGGGGCGCCAAGTCGATCACCGACATGGGCACGATCGCCGAGTCCGAGGATTTCGCCGGCAACCCGATGGCCGACATGGCCGCCGCCGCCTCGGCCGAGGTGGAGCTTTCCCGCCAGGCCGGCCTCAGCGTCGCGGGCGAGCACCGCGACTCCACCATCATCGCGCTCGACGACCGCCGTCGGCGCCGTGCAGTCCTCGCTCGCCCGGCGCCTTTCCGGCGGCATGCAGTTCCTGGCGTCGGTCGGCTCCAACGGCCCGTTCATCGGGCTGTTCGGCACCGTCTACGGGATCATGAACTCCTTCATCGGCATCGCGAACACCAACACCACCAACCTCGCGGTCGTGGCCCCCGGCATCGCCGAAGCGCTGCTGGCCACCGGCATCGGCCTGTTCGCCGCCATCCCGGCGGTGGTGTTCTACAACTACTTCCAGACCCAGATCACCGCCTACGGCGCGCGCACGGAAGGCTTCGTCGCCGAACTGATGAACGCGATCTCCCGGCAGCTCGACAAGGGAGCCTAAGGCGTATGGCCGCCAAACTCGCAGGGTCCGGCGGCGGCCGGTACGACGTCGAGCAGAACGCCGCGATCAACGTCACGCCCTTCGTGGACGTGATGCTGGTTCTGCTGATCATCTTCATGGTGGCCGCGCCTCTGGCCACCGTGACGATCAAGGTGGCGTTGCCGCCGGCGGCGGCGAAACCCGCGCCGAACCCGCCCAAGCCGGTCTATATCTCGATCAAGAAGGACGGCCGCGTCTTCGTCGGCGACAACGCCTCCGACCTGGACACCCTGGGCGATGACCTCAAGGCGGCCGTCGGCACGCGTGACCCCTCCAAGGAGCGGATCTTCATCCGCGGCGACAAGGACGTGATGTATCAGGATTTCATGGCCGTGATGAACAAGCTTCAGGACAACGGCTTCTACAGCGTGGCCCTGGTGGGTGAGGACAAGACCGGGCTGAAGAAATGAGCGATACCCCGCCCGCATCCGCACCGGCGATCGATATCGCCCATCCGTCGCACAATCCGTTCGATCTGCCGCGCCCCAGGCGCAACAACGGCCTGATCATCGGTCTGGTCGTCGCCGGTCTGTTCCACGGCATCATCGGCTATTATCTGTGGTCGGCGAAATTCAAACCGAAGTATGAGCAATACTCCGACGAGAAGACCGACGCCCAGCTGATCAAGCCGCCGCCCCCGCCCCCGCCGCCCCCCCCGCCGCCGCCGCCGCCGAAGAACCTGCCGCCGCCGCCGGTTCAGCCGCGTCCCCCGGCAGTACTGGCGCCCAATATTCCTGCGCCGCCACCGCTCTTCATCAAGCCGGTTGAAGCGCCCCGGCCGGCTCCGCCGGTGGTGGCCGCCGCCGCTCCGCCGCCCGCCCGCCCGACAGTGATTTCGAACCCTGACTGGCTGCGTAAGCCTAACGGCGAAGATCTGGCCGACGCCTATCCCGAGCGCGCCCAGCGCCTGGGCGTGGGCGGCCGGGCCGAGCTTTCCTGCACGGTGACCGAAAAGGGTTCACTTTCCGATTGCAGCGTCGTCTCGGAGGATCCGCCGGATCAGCAATTCGGCGCCGCGGCGATGAAGCTCACCAAGAAGTTCCAGATGCGGCCCCAGACCCGTGACGGTCAGCCGGTTGGCGGCGCTCGCGTCACCATCCCGCTGCGCTTCGTGCCGGCGGCGCCGGAATAGAGCCGCCTGGCTCCGATCTTCGATAACAACCCCGGAGGCGCGTTCTCCGGGGTTTTTCGTGGCGGGTCTCGGCTTGATCGCCACACCCTTCGCGACTAAACGAAACGCCTTCCCGAAGAATGCCGCCTTAGCTCAGTTGGTTAGAGCGCTAGATTGTGGATCTAGAGGTCCTCGGTTCGAGCCCGAGAGGTGGTACCATCGGGGTGTTCGCCGGCCGCTTCAGCCCTTGGCGGGCGCTCCCCGCGCCTTGTCGATGGCGGCGGCAAGGGCCTCCATGTCGGCGCCGGGAATGATCTCGTTTCCGACGATGAAGGCTGGCGTTCCATCCAGTAACAAATCCTTGAAGAGCTTGTCGGTGGCGGCAAGCTGGGCGGTGGCTGGCGCGGAGGGTGAGAGGTCGGCGGCCTTGGCGCCATTGGCGACCGCGATCTTGTCGACCGTGGCGACATCGAGGGGATGGGTGGCCATCAGGCCCTGGTAGAGGCCCAGATAATCGCCGCCGGCCTTCTTCACGGCGATGGCGGCATAGGCCGCGTGCTCGGACGTGGCGCCGAAGATCGGCATCTCCTTGAACACGAACCGGATATCGGGGTTTTCCTTGATCAGGGCCAGCACCTGGGGCGCGGCGTCGGCGCAGTGCGGGCAGCGATAATCGTAGAATTCGGTGACGGTGATCTTGCCGTTCGGATTGGCCACGAAATCCCGGGGATCACGCTCCAGCGCGGCGCGGTAGCGGGGCAGGGCGGCCTGAGCCTTCTTCAAGGCGGCCGCATCCTCGGCGTCCCGTTTCGCCTGCAGTCGCTCGGTGGCCTCCTCGATCACCTCCGGATGGGCCAGCAGATAGGCGCGCACCCTGGCGCCGAAGGCCGCGTCGTCGCCGCCGGCCGCCGGACCGCAGGCGCCAAGGGTCAAGCTTGCGCACAGGCCGGCCGTCATCAGCAGGGTTAGACGGTTCATCCTTGGCGTCTCATGGCCTTGAGGTCGTCCGGGCTTGGCTTGGCGGCCAGGATGATGTCGGTGGCTCGGCGCCATTCCGGGGAGTCCTTTTTCAAGAGATCGCGGGCGCGAAGGGCGAACACGCGCGCGTCGGCCATCTGGCCCAGATAGAAGTTCTGTTCGGCCGCCGCCAGCCGAGCCATGCCATCGTGCCCCTGGCTGTCATAGGCTTCGGAGAGCAGGCGCCAGGCGAGGGGATTATCCGGCTCCTTCTCCAGGGCGACCTTGATGGTGGCGATCGCCTCGTCCACGCGCGTGGGATCGCCAAGCGCGATGAGCGCCTGGCCAAGGTTGATGCGCAGAAGCGGCGCGTCCGGCTTCAGCTCAACCGACCGCAGATGCGCGGGCACGGACTCCTTGGGCCGGCCGGCGTCGAACAGGATCTGGCCCTTGATCTCCCAGAGATAGGGATCGTTCGGCTGCTCCGCGATCAGAGCGTCGATGGCCTTGAGCGCCGGCTCGGTGTCGTCTTGACGATAGAGGGCGATGGCTCTGGCGTAGCGGGCGGGGAAAGACTGGTCGGTGTCGGGATAGTCGCTCATCACCTGGCCGGCGCCGTACAGAAAGCCTTCCAGCTTGGCGCGCATGATGGCGTGCTGGGCCAGGGCTTCCGGCGTGTCGACGGCGTTCACGTGGGGCTGTTGCTCGACACGCACACGCAGGGCCTCGATGCGGTCGTCGGTGAGGGGGTGATCGCGAAAGAAGGGGTATTTCTTCTCGTCGTCGAACACTTCCTGATAGCGGAATTCATTGAAGAAATCGACCAGGCCGCGACCGGAAAGGCCGGCCTTTTCCAGATAGGTGACGGCCGCCTGATCAGCCCTGGATTCCTGCTCCCGCGAATAGCCGAGGGCTGAGATCTCGCCGAAATAGCCGGAGGAATAGAGCAGGGCGGCGGCGCCCTCGGGCGAGCCGGCGGCGGCGGCGAGGATGCCAAGGCCGAGACTCAGCAGCATGGGACCCAGCGCCGCATGCTCCATGTCGCCTGACCGGGCGAGGTGGCCGCCGGCGACGTGGCCGGTCTCGTGGGCGATGACCCCGATCAGCTGGTTGGGGTTCTTGGCCTCCATGATCAGGCCGGTATTGAGGAAGATCTGCTGGCCGCCGGCCGAGAAGGCGTTGAGTTCCTTGTCCTCGATGATGTGAATCTGGACCGCCTTGGGATCGAGGCCGGCGGCCACGAAGATCGGGTCGGCGTCCTCGTGCAGGATCGCCTCGATCTCGGTGTCGCGGATCACCGAGGGGTTGGAGTCGTCCTGAGCCCTCGCCGCCGGGGCGTAGACGCAAGCGAGCACGGCCAGGGCGCTCAGGCCCGAGCCGAAACGATGGGAAAACGTGCCGGCGCTCAAGATTGAAGACTCCGATCGCCCCGCCGACGACTCTAGCGGCTCAGGCGCCCCGGCGCCACCAGCCCCGGCGGGGCTGGGCGGGCGGCGCGCCCACTTCGGCGGGATCAGGGACGGCGGGGGCGGGCGCCTCGCGCTCGGCCACCAGCACCGGGGCGCGGACAGGCGTCTCCGCTACCGTGGCCTCGGCGGCGACCGGCGCCTCGACGACCGGGTCTTCAGCGACCGCCGGGACTATCGGCGTCGGCGCCGTCTCGGGCGCTTCCTCGACCGCTATCGGCTCGGCGACCTTGGCCGCGCGGCCGCGCGACCGCGAACGCTTCGGCTTCGCCGGCGCCTCGACCTTTTCCGGCAGCTCCACCCAGACGTCGTCGGTCTCGGGTTCCGGCGCCTGGGCGACCAGCGGGGCGAGAACGGGCTCGGTCACAGGAGCGATCGCCGCCGGCGCCGGGGGCGATTCCGCCTCGATCAGCGGAGCCCGCTCCACCGGGCCGCGCCATTCATAGGGATCTTCGCCCGAGAGCCTCGCCGGCCACGACCAGGCGTAGACGTCCGCCCCGCGACCCTCGTCGCGCATGCGCCGTCCGCCCCGCCGTCCGCGCCGGCGCCGGCCTTGGCCATCCGCGTCAGTCTCTCCGGGGGCCGGAGCGACGGCCTCGCGTTCCACCGGGGCCGCGGCTTGACGGGGCTCGTCGCCGCGACGTCCACGTCTCCGGCGACGCCCACGACGCCGTCCGGCGTCGTCTTCGGGCGCGGGTTCGCCGGACGAGACGGGCGAAGCGGCCTCGTCGAAGGCCTCGATCGCCTCGTCATCGTCCTCGATGTCGTCGTCTTCAACATCCGCGTCGTCGAGATCGGCCTGGGTTTCATCCACAGGCGTCTCGCCCTCCCAGCTCCGGTCGATTTCATGCGGCACGTTGGAGATGCGATCGATCTCGTGATCGGCCTGGGGCAGAGCCTCGTCGATCACCACGGTGACGAACAGGCCGTGGCTGTGGCGGAGGCGGGTCAGATACTCGCGCTTGTCGTTGAGGATGTAGAGGCCGACATCGCGCGGCACGCGCAGCATCGACCTCGCCGCCGCCGCTTGCAGGGCCTCCATCTCCACCGCGCGCAGCGCCGCCAGGGCGCTGGATTCCACCGAGCGCACGCGGCCGGCGCCGTGGCAGTGCGGGCAGACGTGGGTGGTGCCTTCCAGCACGCCGGTGCGGCGGCGCTGGCGGCTGATCTCCATCAGGCCGAACGGCGGAGATCTTGCCCATCTGGATGCGGGCGCGGTCGTCCTTCAGGCAGTCCTTCAGCTTCTTCTCGACGGCGCGGTTGTTCTTGGCCTCGTCCATGTCGATGAAGTCGATGACGATCAGGCCGGCGAGGTCGCGCAGGCGCAGCTGGCGGGCGGCTTCCTCGGCCGCCTCCATGTTGGTCTTCAGCGCGGTGGCCTCGATGTTGCGCTCGCGGGTGGCCCGGCCGGAGTTGACGTCGACGGCGACCAGGGCCTCGGTCTGGTTGATCACCAGATAGCCGCCGGACTTCAGCGGCACGACCGGCGAATAGATCTGCGCCAGCTGGTCCTCGACCTTGTGCGTCGACGAACAGCGGCGTCGGCTCGCGGTAGTGCATGCACCTTCTTGGCCTGGCGACGGCATCAGCATGCGCATGAAGTCGCGCGCTTCGCGGAAGCCGGCCTCGCCCTCGACCCAGATCGCCGTCGATGTCCTTGTCGATACAGGTCGCGGATGGCGCGCTTGACGAGGTCCTCTTCCTCGTAGATCAGCGCCGGCGCGATCGAGTGCAGGGTCGTGTCGCGGATGTTCTCCCACAGGCGCAGCAGATATTCGTAGTCGCGCTTGATCTCGGCCTTGGTGCGCTTGGCGCCGGCGGTGCGGACGATCAGGCCCATGCCCTGCGGCACGTCCAGGCTCTGCACGACGCGCGCTTCAGGCGCTTGCGGTCGGTGGCCGCGGTGATCTTGCGGCTGATGCCGCCGCCGCGGGCGGTGTTGGGCATCAGCACGCAGTAGCGGCCGGCCAGCGACAGATAGGTGGTCAGCGCCGCGCCCTTGTTGCCGCGCTCTTCCTTGACGACCTGCACCAGCATGATCTGCCGGCGCTTGATCACTTCCTGGATCTTGTAGCGGCGCATCAGCCGCCGGCGGCGGCGCGCGACCTCCTCGTCGACGTCGTCCTCGTCATCGCCGCCCAGGCTGTCGGACTCGTCCTCGCCATTGGCGGCCGCGGTGGGGGCGGGCGGTGATCGTCGTCCTCCTCCTCGGCTTCGCGCATCAGCGCTTCGCGGTCGGCGTGCGGGATCTGGTAGTAGTCGGGGTGGATTTCGTTGAAGGCCAGGAAGCCGTGGCGGTTGCCGCCGTATTCGACGAACGCCGCCTGCAGGCTGGGCTCTACGCGGGTGACCTTGGCCAGATAGATATTGCCGCGAAGCTGTTTCTTGCCGCGGCTTTCGAAGTCGAACTCCTCAACCTGGTTTCCGTCCACCACCACCACCCGGGTTTCTTCCGCGTGGGCGGCGTCGATCAGCATCTTTTTTGACATCGGGGGAGTCTCCGGGGCGCGCGGCGGACCAGAGGTCCGGGCGCCGGCTGCGGGCGCGCGCGCGCTTCACGTCACCGTCCGATCGACCGCGAGACGCGGCGGTCGGTATCGAGGTCGGAGCGAAGGCGGCGCAGCCCATGGTTTTTTGTTCTCTGGTCGCGCTCTTCTTGAACCAAGGGCGCGGGTCGGATGGAGCGTCCACGCCCAGAAAGGCGCTGGCCCGACGCGGGGCGCGCAACGTCGCTGAAGTCGTAAAGACGGCGCATGCGCGAAAACATATGTAGGCCAAGCCGTTGGGAAAGGGAAGCGGCGCCGCCCACCGTGCGTCGACGGATG
This sequence comes from uncultured Alphaproteobacteria bacterium, assembly GCA_963817995.1. Lineage (GTDB taxonomy): Bacteria > Pseudomonadota > Alphaproteobacteria > Caulobacterales > Caulobacteraceae > Acaudatibacter. Next base: position 88,089 of record CAWFQJ010000003.1, on the reverse strand, counting down.
AGGCGGGTGAGCGCTCCAGCGTCGCTCGCCGCCCGTAAATCGGGCGGCGCGAGCCGCCCTAAACGACCATCGAATCGGCTATTCCGCGCGGGCTTAACGCTTTGTCTACGCGCCGGCCTGCATATGGCCCACCTCTTGTCGAAGGCGAGGTGTGAGCAGCCGCTATGTGGGCCGGGCGGGCCAAGTCCATGGTTTCATTGATGGCGCGGGGGCTGATCGTCGCCGCGGCCGCGATGACGTGCGCCTCCGCCTTCGCCCAGGATGCGCCGGCGCTGCCGAAGATTTCCACTGTTCGTTTCGGTGGCGACGCGTCGGCCACGCGCCTGGTGCTTGACGTCGACGCGGCCTTGTCCGCCAAGGTCGTTCAGGCCCAGAGCGGACCGCGACATATTGTCCTCAGCTTGCCGAGGCTCGAGGCGCCGGCCGGGTTTTCCGGGCCGGGCCAGGGACTGGTCAAGGGCTGGAAGCTGGAGAGCGCCGGCGGCGGCGCCCGCCTCACCGTCGACCTGACGGCGGACGCGACCATCAAACATCGTTTCGTCATCCCTCCGGGCGGTGGAACGGCGGGCTATCGCTATGTGATCGATTTCGCTCCGGCGCCGGCCGAGGTCGCGACACCGGTCGTCACCCCGGTCGCCACCATCGCCGCGACGGAGCCCGCCTCGGTCGTGGTCGCGCCGCATCTTGTCGCCGCGACACCCGCGCCGCCGCCGGCGCATGCTGGAAGAATGGTGGTGGTGATCGACGCCGGTCACGGCGGCCATGATCCAGGCGCCCAGGGGACGCTCGACGGCGCCGTCGCCTGCGAAAAGGACATCACCCTGGCCACCGCCCTGGCCCTGCGCGCGCGGCTGGAAAAGACCGGCCGCTACAAGGTGGTGATGACGCGCGACTACCGACGTCTTCGTGCCTCTCGACACGCGGGTCCAGATCGCCCGTCACGCCGGAGCCGACCTGTTCATCTCCCTGCACGCCGATTCGGCCGGCGGCGACGCGAGCCCGCACGGCGCCAGCGTCTACACCCTCTCCGACCACGGCGAGACCGCGGGTCAATGAGGTGCTGGGCAGCCACGAATGGTTCGACAAGGCCGGGACTGCCGGAGCGATCCGGCGGTGGGCCGGATCCTGCTGGACCTCACCCAGCGCAACACCCGTAACCGTTCGGCGGTGTTCGCCCAGATCCTGCTCGACCGGATCGACGGCAAAATCGATCTCCTGCCGCGCAGCCACCGCGACGCCGGCTATTTCGTGCTGCTGGCGCCCGATGTGCCGGCGGTGCTGCTGGAGATGGGCTTCATCACCAATCCGGTCGACGAGGCGCGTCTGACCGATCCGGTGAAACGGTCCGAACTGGTGGACGCGATCGGTCAGGCGATCGACGCCTACTTCACCGGCCAGACCCGCGTCGCCGAGCGCTGATCGGCGCCGTTGGCGTCGGGCCGCCGAACGGGGCTAGACCCAAACCCGGCGGCGATGGGTGGTCCGCGGAGGGTTGAGGCGCTCTTGCAATTTCTGGGTCGTCGGATCGGCGTGGCGGGCGCCGTCTGTGCTGGGCGTCGTGGGCGCCGCGGCCGGCTGTCGGCGGGCGATCTATGCGGCGTGGCTGTTCCACGACATGCCCGACGCCGCCGACCTGGCCGACTATCACCCGCCGACGGCCACCCGCGTCTATGCCTGGGACGGCACCCTGATCGGCGAGTTCTCCAAGGAGCGGCGCATCTTCGTGCCCTACGACCAGATCCCGCCGCAGCTGATCCACGCCTTCCTGGCGGCGGAGGACCACAACTTCTTCCAGCACGGCGGCGTCGACGTCGGCGGCCTCGTCGCGCGCCATGGTCAAGGACGTGTTCAACTGCCTGCAGGGCCGCCGGCCGGAGGGCGGCTCGACCATCACCCAGCAGGTGGCCAAGAACGTCCTGCTGACCAACGACGCCACCGTCGGCCGCAAGCTGAAGGAGGCGATCCTCGCCACCGCGGCTCGAGCAGACGCTGACCAAGAAGCACATCCTCGAGCTCTATCTGAACGAGATCTGGCTGGGCTACCGCTCCTATGGCGTCGGCGCGGCGGCCTACAACTACTTCGGCAAGTCGCTCACCGACCTGACCCTGGCCGAGATGCGCCTATCTGGCCGCCCTGCCCAAGGGGCCGGACAACTACCAGCCGATCCGCCAGCAAGGCCGCCGCCATCGCGCCGGCGCAACTGGATCCTGGGCCAGATGGCCGACCTCGGCTGGGTCACCCGCGCCGACGCCGACGCGGCCATGAAGCGAGGACCTCGAGGTCCAGCCGGCGCCGAGCCGCGCCAAATACCACGACGCCGACTATTTCGTCGAAGAGGTGCGCGCGCGAGGCCCTGCGTCACCGCTCGGCGACCGAGCGTCGACCGAGGGCGGCTACTACATGCGCACCACCCTCGATCCGCGCCTGCAGACCGCCGCGCGGATCGCGCTGATGGACGGGCTGGAGACCTACGACCACCGCCACGGCTGGCGCGGCGCCTGGGGCCATGTCGACATCGAGCCGGGCTGGGAGGAGCGCGGCCCTGGCCGACAGCCGCCGCCGTCGGAGCGCCGAACTGGCGGCGCGGCGGTGGTCACCGACGTGCCGGCGGCGCGGTGCAGGGTCCAGATCGCCGACGACGGCTCGGTCGGCGAGATCGTGCCGGCGCGACGTCGCCTGGGCCAGGGCCGGCAAGGGCCTGCAGCGTCGGCGACCTGATCTTCGTCGAGCCGGCCGACACCGGCGGCCTTCACCTGCGCCAGATCCCGGCGGTCAACGGCGCCCTGGTGGCCATGGAGCCCAACTCCGGCCGGGTGCTGGCCATGGTCGGCGGCTATTCAGCTTCTCGCTGTCCAACTTCAACCGCGCCACCCAGGCCATGCGCCAGCCCGGCTCGTCGTTCAAGCCGTTCGTCTACGCCACGGCGCTGGAGAACGGCTTCACCCCGGCCAGCATCGTCCTCGACGCGCCCGATCACCCTGCCGGGCGCCAACGGCCAGATCTGGACGCCCGGAGAACTACGAGCACGAGCTTCCTGCGGCCCGCTGATCTTCCGCCGCGGCCTGGAGCTGTCGCTCAACACCATGACCGTGCGCATCGCCCAGCAGGTCGGCATGCCGAAGATCGTCGCCACCGCCAAGCGCTTCGGCGTCGTCGACAAGATGGACCCGGTGCTGGCCATGGCCCTGGGCGCCGGCGAGACCACGCCCTTCCGCCTGACCGGCGCCTATTCGGCCTTCGTCAACGGCGGCCGCAAGGTCGATCCGCACCTGATCGAGCTGGTCGAGGACCGCGACGGCAAGGCCGTCTGGCGCGCCGACCAGCGCGACTGCCCCGGCTGCGACGCCGACTTCACCGGCGACGACGGGCCGCGACATGCCGCCCGCCGGCGACCCAGGTGATCGACCCGATCACCGCCTACCAGATCGACCACCATGCTGGAGGGCGTGGTCCAGCGCGGCACGGCCGCCCAGGCGGCCGATCGCTCGGCCGGCCGATCGGCGGCAAGACCGGCACCACCAACGACTTCCGCAGCGCCTGGTTCGTCGGCTTCTCGCCCGCACATCGTGGTCGGGGTCTTCGTCGGCTTCGACGACAACCGCTCGCTGGGCAAGGGCGAGACCGGCGCGGTCGCCGCCGTGCCGATCTTCATCGACTTCATGCAGGAGGCGCTGAAGGGCACTGCCGCCGCTGGACTTCAAGGCGCCGCCGGACACCAAGTTCGCCATGGTCGGTCCGCAACCGCGAGGCCTTCCAGCCCGGCACCGAGCCCAAGCCCGACCGTGGTCGCCGCCGCCGTCGACAGGTCGACGACGAGTCTGTCGACATCGCGCCGGTCGCGCCGCCGGCGACCCGCCGCGCCCCGCCGCCGAACCGCCGGCGGCCCAAGGCGCTCGATCCGCCCGCCGGACGCCGACCGACGTGCCGCACTGATTGCGCCGTCGCCGGCTTTCAGCTATCTCGCCCGGCCCTTAACCCATCCAGTCACAAGGCGTCTCTCATGAGAGCGGATGTCGAGGCCGCCGCGGCCGACATCGAGCAGTCGATCGGACTGCTCAGGAGGCGTCTTTGACTGGGAGCCTGCGCTACGCAAGCTCGATGAGCTGAACGCCCGGGTCGAGGACCCGACCCTCTGGGACAACGCCGACGCCGCCCAGGCCCTGATGCGCGAGCGCACCCGCGCTGGCCGCCCAGGTCGAGGCCGTGCAGCGCGCTGGAGCGCGACCTCGCCGACGCCCTGGAATTCGCCGAGATGGCCGACGCCGAGGGCGACGAGGCCTCGCTCGACGACGCCGCGGCCCAGCTCGCGGCCTTGAAGGACGCGCCGCGCCGGGCCGAGCTGGAGGCCCTGCTGTCCGGCGAGGCCGACGGCAACGACGCCTATCGTGGAGATCAACTCCGGCGCCGGCGGCACCGAGTCCGCCGACTGGGCCGGCATGCTGCTGCGCATGTACACCCGCTGGGCCAACGCCCACGGCATGGACGTCGAGTTGATCGAGGAGACCGACGGCGAGCAGGCCGGCATCAAGTCGGCGACCCTGCAGATCAAGGGCACCAACGCCTATGGCTGGCTGAAGACCGAGGCCGGCGTCCACCGCCTGGTGCGCATCTCGCCCTTCGACGCCGCCGCCAAGCGCCACACCAGCTTCGCCTCGGTCTGGGTCTATCCGGTGGTCGACGACAAGATCGAGATCGAGATCAATCCCGTCCGACGTGCGCACCGACACCTACCGCGCCGTCCGGCTCCGGCGGCCAGCACGTCAACAAGACCGACTCGGCCGTGCGCCTGACCCACATCCCCACCGGCATCGCCGTGGCCTGCCAGACCAGCCGCTCGCAGCACCAGAACCGCGACGAGGCCTGGAAGATGCTGCGCGCCCGCCTCTACGAGGTCGAGCTGCAGCGGCGCGAGGCCGCTGGCCCAGGCGGTCGAGGACCACAAGACCGACATCGGCTGGGGCCACCAGATCCGCATCCTACGTCCTGCAGCCCTATCAGATGGTCAAGGACCTGCGCACCGACGTCGAGACCTCCGACACCAGCGGCGTGCTCGACGGCGACCTCGACGCCTTCATGGGCGCCTCGCTGGCCCAGCGGGTGGGCGCGACGCGGGAAGAGGAGTAGGGGAGATCACCTCCGAGTGGTCTTCGCGAGAAAGAGGGCCTGTCACTTCAATCCCTTACCCCGCAAGGAGAAAGGCGCTATGGCGGTGGTCGCCGAGCTTGGTTTGTCGGCACGGACTGTCCGGGGCTGAGCCGCGAGGCCGGCTTCCGCGCCTGGCGGTCCTTCTATCCTGGCAGGACCGTTCGATTGCTCTACAGCCTCACGGAGGCTGACAAGGTTTGCCCCCGCTTTCGGAAGGACGACACCCATGACGACCAAGGTGCTGAGCGGAACCTACGCCAACGGCTACACCCTGAACGATGGGGTGAGCTTCCTTAGCATCACCGCCAGCGGCAAGGTGGGTTCGGCCACCGGCCAGGGGATTTTCACCGCCTTCAACACCGCGCGGAGCAACCCGCTCGCCATCCAGAACGACGGCCATGTCCAGGGCCCGTCCACCGGGCCGTCGCAAGCGATCTACATCCGATCAGTCTCCACCGTCGCCATCACCAACGGCAGCGCCTCCGATCATGCGGCCATGGTGGTGGGCGGCGGCAACGGCGTCTTCACCCAGGCCACCGGCGGCGGATCCACGCTGACCAATTGGGGCACCGTCGAGGCGGGGTATGGACCCCAGTCGCGAAGCACCCACTACAATGGCGACGCCGCCGTGGTGTTCGAAAACGGCGGGAGGGTCACCAACGGCGCGCTCAGCGACACCGCGGCGGTGATCCTGGCCAACTATCGCGGCGTGGACATCTCCACGGGGGCCGGTACGGTCAACAACTACGGAACCATCACCTCGCATACGCGCGGCGACGAAGGCAGCTACTTCCGAAGCAATGGGGTCGATCTGGAGGCCGGCGGGTCGGTCACCAATGGCGCGGCCGGCGACACCGTGGCTCTGATCCGCAACAACACCGGAATCTACATCAAGGGCGGCGCCGGCGCGGTCAGCAATTTCGCCACCATCACCGGCGAGGGCTACAAGGGGCAGGGGGTCAACCTCACCGGCGGCGGCGCCGTCACCAACGGCTCGAGCACGGATAACCAGGCCAAGATTTATGGCGTGGCGGCGGGCATCGACATAAGCGGCGCGGGCACGGCGCACAATTACGGGCTTGTCGCGGCGGCCGCCTATGGCGTGGGCATAGAGCTCGGTTCGGGGAACGTCACCAACGGATCCACCCAGGACACCACCGCCCAGGTCGAGGGCCGCGCGGGCCTGCTGGTCAGCGGCGCCAGCCGATTTATCAATTATGCGGCGGTGCTGGGCCTTGGCGGGGCCGGAGTGAACCTGGGCGCCAACAGCGTCATCCTCAATCTGACAAGCGGCTTGATCGAGGGTTACGACGGCGTCCTGATGGGCGCGGGCGGCACGACCTACAACTTCGGCAATATCACCGCCGTTGGCGGTTATGGGGCCGAAATCAGCACGGGCGAGTTGGTCAACGAATTGAACGCGCTGCTCGATGGCAAAACCGGGGTGTTCGCAAGCGGGGCGGCCAGCATCATCAACACCGGCATCGTGCGCGCGTCCCAGGGCGTGGGTGTTTGGCTGAACTCGGGCGGGTCGCTCACCAACGGAAGCGCGGGCTTCACCCACGCCCTGATCGAGGGACACATCGGCGTGAGGGCGGTGGTCGCTTCGGTCACCAATCTCGGGACGGTGATCGGTTATCAGGGATATGGGGTACAACTGACCGGCGGCGCCGTGACCAATGGGTCCGCGACCGACACCCTCGCCACCATCCAGGGCTCGTCAGATGGTGTGTCCGCGCCGACGACGGCGGCGATGGTGGTCAACTACGGCACGATCCGCGGCCTTGTGAACTATGGCGTATCGCTCGATGTCGGCGGCAGCCTGACCAATGGCTCGCTGAGCGATACGGCGGCGATGATCAGCGGGCCTGGCGGCATCTCGCTGGAGACGGGGGCCTCGGCCATCAATTACGGCTCAATCGTCTCCGGGAATGTAAACGTGGGCGCCTTTCTCAACAATGCGATCCTGACCAACGGGGCGGCCGGCGACGCCAAGGCCCTCGTCGAGGGCGCCGTGGGGGTGAAGATCGGGCCGAGCGGCGTGCTCGATAATTTCGGCACGGTGATTGGAATTGGCAGCGCAGGCGGTGCGGTCACCTTGGCGGATTCGACCTCGAGGCTGGTCGTGGAGGGCGGGTCGCGGTTCACTGGGTCCATTATCGGCAATCGCGGCCAAGTGGATATGTACAGCGGCACGGGCACGCTTCGGCTGCTTTCCAACGCCAATGAAATCGTCTCAGGCAGCATGCCGACCACCACCTTCACCAACTTCGGGCTTGTCGAGATCGGCAATCCCGCGGAATTCACCCTATCCGGGACCGGGTATGTGCCCGACGGCAACGTTCTCCAGGACGAGGGCTCCCTCAGCGTGGCGACGGCGCTGGACGTGCTGGGAAACGCCAACCCCGCTGACGTGGGCGAACTCGACACGGGCGGGACCCTGACCGGCGCCGGCACGCTCTCGATCGCGGGCGGTGGCGGGGCCTACTTCGGCAAAGGCACCGTGCTCACCATTGCCCATGTGAACATGAGCGGAGCGACCAGCGTCGCCTTTGCCACTACCGGAGAGCACCTGACCTACGGCGGTGTCTGGACACAGACGGCGGGAAATCTGGAGAGCGGGACTAAATTCGGTGTCCCGGGCTCGATCACCTTCACCGGCGTGGGCAACAGCTTCGCTGGTACGATCTCGGCCCAAGCCTCCATCACGGCCGGGACGGACACGTTTTCCTCCACCACCATCAAGGGCTATGTGACGCTCTCCGGCTCTGGCACGCTGACCCTGCAGGGCACGATCAGCATGGGGACCGCCAATGAGCTGTCGCTGAACGGGGGCAAGGCGATCGTCGCGGCGTCCGGAGTTCACCTCACCGGCGGGACCTTGAGCCTGGGCGACAACGCCAATCTCACCGGGGCCACGGCCACCGCCACCCTGACCAATGTCAATGACGAGATCATTGGCGCTGGGGTGCTGGGAGGCGGCAAATTGAGGATCGTCAATGACGCCGGCGGCGCCATCGCCTCCGGGACCAGCACCGTCGCCCTCACCATCGACACCGGCGCCAATGTGCTGGTCAACGCGGGCAAGATACAATCGTTCTCCGCGGGCGGCCTGGTAATCAAGGGCGCGGTGTCCAATTCGGGCATGCTGATCGCCGATGGCGGCAATCTGACGGTCGACGGGGCGGTGACCAACACCGCCGGCTCAGCCCAGGTGGGGGACCTGTCGATCCTGAAGTTCGCCTCGAGCTTCAGCCAGAACGTGCTGTTCGGCAGCGAGAACCCGTTCATCGCCCTAAGCGGGACCCTTGAATTGGCGAAATCCACCGCCTACCACGGCACGATCAGCGGCTTCTCCACCGCTGGGACCACCTCGCTCGACCTTGACGATATCGCCTTCAGCAGCAGCAGCGAGACCAAGGCCACCTATAGCGGAACGGCGACCGGCGGCGTGCTCACCGTCACCGACGGAACCCACACTGCCAAGATCAGCTTCGCCGGCGATTATACCACCGTCACCTTTACCGTCGCCACCGACAGTCACGGCGGGACGACCCTCTCCGACCAACCGGGGACGACGCCCACTGCGGCGCCCGCGGCGTCCGCCTCGGCCTTCGTCGGGGCCATGGCCTCGATGTCCGGCGGGGCAGGCGGCGCCCAACTCTCCTCCGGTGAACACGGCCCGGCGAGTCCGCGCCTGTTGGCGTCGCCGGCCTCAAGCTCGCATTCCTTCGCGGCCAGCGCCTGAGGCCGATCGCTGCCACTCAGCCCTCCCGCATCGCCACCGCGGTCGCCTCCTCCGCCTCGTGCACCGCCAGGCGCATGTGGGGATAGGCGATGACGACGCCCTTTTCGTCGAAGGCGGCCTTGATCAGACGGTTGAACTCGCGGGTCACGGCCGGATCAGCGCGGGTGCGGGTCTTGATGCGGCCGCGCAGCTGAAAGCCGTCCTCCTTCAGGTTCTCCACACCCAGAACCTCCATGGGCGCCAGGATCTTCGGACCCATCTCCGGATCGGCCCGAAGCGCGTCGCCCACCTCCGACATGGCTTTCATCGCAGCATCGACATCCGAGCCATAGGAGATCTGCAGATCGATCACCGCATAGGAGAAGGCCTTGGTCTGGTTATGGATCACCTGGGCCTCGCCATAGGGGAAGATATGCAGGGTGCCGTCGAAATCGCGCAGGCGAATGGTGCGCAGGGTCATGGTCTCCACCTCGCCGCCGAAGCCGCCGATGCGCACGACATCCCCCACCGAGACGATGTCCTCGACGATCAGGAAGAAGCCGGTCAGCACGTCCTTGACCACGCTCTGGGCGCCAAAGCCGATGGCGATGCCGGCCACGCCGGCGCCGGCGATAAGCGGGCCGATCTGCACGCCAAGCTCTGAGAGCACCATCATCACCGCGACCACCAGGATCACCGCCTGGACCAGGCCGCGCAGCAGCGGGGCCAGGGTGCGAAGCTGGGCCGAGCGGCGGCGATCGCGTGAGGCGTCGGCGAGGTTGCCCATGGTGCGGCGAATGGCGAAGGCCGACGCCTCCGACGCCGCCAGCAGGATCAGGCTCAAGACCAGAATCCGGGCGCCGACCCTGACGACTTCACGGCCGCCCGATCCGGTCCACCAGGCCAGGGGATTGAGCCCCCAGATCGAGAGGAACAGCCAGATCGCGCCCACAAAGAGAATGATCCTCAAGGCGCCGCCGCCCCAGCGCAGTGTCCGGGACCCGCGAAGCCGGTCGGCGTCGCCCTCGTCGCCGGTCAGGCGGCCGAGACGCCGGTTCACCAGGTGTCGAAAGGCGAAGGCGGCGCCGACCGCGCCTGCGATCACCAGTGCGCTCAGCCCCAGATTGACGGCGATCTCGGCCGGCGTGAGCGCCATCAGCCGCCGCGCCGCTGCGCTGACGGCGTTGATCACGCCATCGCCGGCGCTGAAGCCGGGGGCGGCCGGCGCCGCGGGCGTGGCCGGCGCCCCGGGAAGGATTGGGGCGTTCATCGCGGCGGCTTCACAGCGGCGCGGAACCGGCGCGCGGCAGGCTCGTTTCCTCCCGCGACAATCAAAGCAAGGCTTCGGCCGCCGCTCCTGGAGGAAATTATGCTCGGCACTATTCTGATCATCATCCTGATTTTGGCTCTCATCGGCGCCCTGCCGAGCTGGGGCTATAGTCGCTCATGGGGATACTTCCCAAGCGGCGGCCTGGGACTGGTTCTGGTCATCATCATCGTTCTGGTGCTAATCGGCCGGCTCTAGACAACGGACGGGGGCGGTCGGCGCATGGCGGAAGAACGGCCTCTGGCCGGCAAGGTTGCCTTGATCACCGGCGGCTCGCGCGGGCTGGGGCGGGCCATGGCCTTCGCCTTCGCCCGGGCCGGCGCCGACATCGCCGTGGTCAGCCGCAAGCTCGACGCCATGCCAGGAGACGGCGAAGGAACTGGAGGCCCTAGGGCGCCGCGCCTTTCCGTACGCCTGCCACATGGGCCGCTGGGACGAGATCGAGCCCATGGCCAGCGCGGTCTGGGATCATTTCGGCAAGGTCGATATCCTCGTCAACAACGCCGGCATGTCGCCGCTCTATCCCTCGCTGGAAGAAGTGACCGAGGATAATTTCGACAAGGTCATCGGCGTCAATTTCAAGGGGCCGTTCCGGCTCTCGGCCCTGATCGGCGGGCGGATGCATCGCGGCGCCGGCGGGGCGATCATCAACATCTCCTCGATCGCTTCGCTGGAGGCCTCGCCCTGGGCGCTGCCCTACGCCGGCGCCAAGGCGGCGCTCAATTCCCTGACGGAGGGCTTCGCCGCCGCTTACAGTCCCAATGTGCGGGTCAACACCATCTGCGTGGGGCCGTTCGCCACCGACGTCGCCGAGCACTGGGCCGATCCGCCGGACCACGCCAATCCCGGCTGGACCAAGGCCGGCTGGCGCGTGGGCCTGCCCACCGAGATCACCGCCGCCGCGCTCTACCTCGCCTCCGACGCCTCCAGCTTCACCAACGCCGCCCTGATCCGCATTGATGGCGGCCCGGTGCGGGCGCGGCAGGGTTGAGTAGCGATCAGTGCGGCAAAGTCCTTGGCGTCGCGAGTATCATCGATGGTGAGCGCGAGGCGCCCGACACACTGACCTCGCCTGTTCCGCTATGCGCGCCGACGCCGGCCATCGCGGCGACGAAGGCGGCGGGCGACGGGGTGTGCGCGGCGGATGCGGCGGGAGGATCGACCACGATCGTGCCGCCATTTCCATCGGAACTGGTGGTGAAGGTGGAGGCCGTGTAGTCGCCGGTAAGCTTGATCTCGGCGGTGTGGGTTCCGTCGGTGACGGTGAGGATACCGCCGGTGGTGGTCCCGCTGAACGTGGCGGTGGTTGTTCCCTTTAGATAGCTGATGTCGCCCAAATCGAGGGCGTTGGCGCCGCTGGTGGAAAAGCCGCTGATCGTGCCGCTATAGTCGACGGAATGGGCGAGTTCCAGGGTCCCCGTGGACCCGGCCTCAAAGGTGACGTTCTGGCCGAAGGCGGCCGTCAAATCCAGCGTTCCGGCGGCGATAGCGGCCAAGCCCGCTCCGGTGACCGCGCCTTCAATGGTCAGGGTCCCGGAATTGGCGACCAGGGTTCCCTCGTTGTCGACCGCGCTCTGAATGAGACCAGCAGTTCCGACGCCGACAATCTGGCCGGTGCTGGAGATTGCCGTAGCGTTATTGTTGACGATTGATCCGCCATTAATGTCGATCCGGCCTTTGAGAGATAAGCCATTGCTGGGGTCGCCAATCGTATCGGCGGCGATCGTCACCGCGCCATCGACCGAGACGGCGGACTTGGACCCATCGAACACGCTAGGTGCGCCCTGTAGCAGAATTTCTCCGCCGCCGGATGATTTGAGGGCGCCGCCCTCGATGGTCGAATCGACAACCTGGACCTCGCTGCCGGTCCCCGACGCGAGGATGACGCCACCGGTATTACCGATGACGACGGCGCCGATGCTCAACTCTCCTCCACCGGTTGCCTCCAGCCAGCCGGCGTTGGTGATCAACCTGCCGCCGTTGTCTGTCCCATCGTAGACTGACAAGAGAAGGACATTGGTGGGATTGTTGGCGTCCACCACGCCCTTGCTCGCATTGGTGAAGGCCAGATAGTCCGCCTCAATAAAGCCGCCCCCGGCGATGGTGTTGTCGACATTGGTGAAGTCCGCGGCGAACTCGCCCCCTACCGGGACACCCTGGATCACATCGGCGTCGCCAAAGTCTTTGGACCCGTCGAGCAGAACCGTGCCCCCGCCCGTCAGGGTGACGCCCGGACTCTCGACGAACATGTTGTTCGCAGCATCCCCGCCAGCGTAGAGGATGATCTCTCCGCTATTGACGATCTGGCCGGCGACGGTGAGCGTTCCGGCAGGTCCGCCATCACCTTGTCCTACGGAAATCACCCCGGCGTTTGCCCCTGATCCGGTCCCGTTCGTGACAGTGAACGTGCCTAGGTAGCCCACAATATTCAAGGTGGCGTCGGCCGCCGTCTGGATAGCTCTGACAGTTTGGGCCGTCGAAACGGTCACTGTATAGGGCGTCGAACCTTTCGCATCGAGAACGGCGACATCCGTAGCGCCAGGGACGGCGCCCCGGTCCAATCGGCCGCCGTGGTGAAATCGCCGTTTACCGCGCTGGCCCAGTGGATTGGCTGTGGCGGCGGTTCCGCCTTGATCGTCACGCCGCCCCCGTTGTCGTCGGCGCTGACGAACAGCGCGTCGGTGTAATCTCCCACGAGGTTGATCTTGGCGGTGTGGGTTCCGTCGCTGACGGTCAGCACGCCGCCGCTGGTCGTTCCACTGAAGGTGGCCTCGTCGGTAGAGACAAAGGCGATATCCCGCAGATCGAGCTGCGTGCCGCCGGTGGTCGAAAAGCCGGAGATGGCGGCGTCGTAATCCGGGGACTGGAAGAGGACGAGCTTGCCGGTGGTTCCGGTAAAGGCGACATCTTCATCGAAGGTGGATTGGGTTTCGAGGGTCCCGCCGTCGATCATCGCGCCGCCGGCGCCGCTCACCGCACCGGTAATAGCGAGAAAACCGCCGCCGTCGGCCACCAAAGTTCCGGTGTTGGTCACCGAGCCGTTGTCGGAGACAACGCCGCCGCCGGCGACCAGCTGCCCGCTGTTGTCTAAGCCGTTGGATATTTTGACGTAGCCCGAGGTTCCCGTCGCCTCTAGCACGCCGGCGTTGACGCCCGATCCGGTCCCGTTGGTGACCGTCAAATTGCCAGTGATGTCCAATGTGGCGTCGGCCGCCGTCTGAATGGCGTTCACGCTCTGGGTCGTCGAAACGGTGACGGTGTAGGGCGTCGATCCTGGCGCATCGAGCGTAACGATGCTCGTCAAGCCAGGAACGACACCTCCGGTCCAATCGGCGGCCGTGGTGAAATCGCCGCTAATCGCCTTGGCCCAGTGAACCGCCGTCGGCAGATTGGCCTCAACAACCACGCCGCCAGCGCCGTCGCCTGCGCTGGTGAACACCGCCTTGGTGTAGTTCCCGACGAGATCGATGTTGGCGGTGTGCGTCCCATCGGTGACGGTCAGGACGCCACCGCTGGTGGTTCCGTTGAAGGTCGCCTCGCTGATCGAGACGAAGCCGATATCCCGCAAATCGAGCTGCGTGCCGGCGCTGGTGGAAAAACCCGAGACTTCGCCGCCATAGCCCTGTGACTTGAAGAGGGTGAGCCCGCCGGTAGCTCCCGTAAAATCTACGTTTTCGGTAAACGTGGATTGGGCCTGAAGGGTCCCGCCGTCAATCACCGCGCCGCCGGCGCCGCTGACCGCGCCGACGAGGGTGAGGACGCCGCCGTCGACCATCAGGGTCCCGGTATTGGTCACCGATCCCAGGTCCGAAACCGTTCCGCCGTTGGCGACCAGCCGGCCGCTATTGCCCAGGCCGCCGGATAGGCTGAGCAGGCTGCCGGCGCCGGTGGCCTCGATCAGGCCTGCGTTGGTGACCGTGGCGCTCAGCTTGAGTGCGGTATCGCTATCGGTGGCGTCGATGACGCCCGCCGCCTCGTTGATCAGGGTAAGCGGCGTCGCCAGGCCAATGGCGCCGGCGCCGGCAATGGTGTTGTCGACATTGGTGAGGACGCCGCCGGGCATGGCGTAGATTCGATTGCGGACTGAATCGCTTAGATTGATCATTCCTCCGCCGGTCAGGGTGACAGACCCGCTGATCGCCAGCGATGTGGGCTGGCTGGAGGCGCTAAGGATCACCGATCCGGTGTTGTCGAACCCGCCCGTCAGGCGAAACCCGGCGCCGTTATCCACGGTGATCACCCCGGCGTCAGCGCCCCCGCCACTCCCGCTGCGGGCGTAGAAGAGCTTCTCGGCGATATCCAGGCTGGCGTTGGCCGCCATCTCGATGGCGTCGACGGTGCGGCTGGCGGCGCCGGTGACAGTGACGGTATAGTCCGCGCCACCGAGCGCGCCGAGGCTGGCGGTGTCCTGGCCGCCGGGGACTTTGCCGCCGGTCCAGCCTGATGTGTCAGAGAAATCGCCGTTGACGGCGTTGGCCCATCGGATTGTGGACACTATGGCCCTCCTTCGGATCAAAAGAGCATGGCCTTGAGGTGGCAGAAACGCAACATGCCTAACCAGGGCAATCGATGAGGCGCCATCACCGATTCAGGCCAAGACCGCTTTCCCCGAACAAAGCGGTCTAACGCCAACCGTGGGGCAGGCGCACCTGCCGCCGTAAGCCAAGCACAGCCTGGGCCTTCGCCTGATTCGTGTTAGCTTCGGCAAATGGATGATCGTCCCAAACCCGCCTCCGACGAAAGCCCGCTGGAACGCGCCCTGCGCTTGAAGAAAGCCGCGATCCAGGCGAAGTCAAAACCACCCGGCGGCGGCGGGACTCGGCCCGACCCGGCCGCGGGCGTCGCGGCCGGCGTATCGAAGCCGTGGATGAAGCGATAGCCGCATCGCGCGGGAAGCCGCCCTCGACCAAGGCGCAAGGAGACACGCCGTGAGCCCGGCCGACATCGTCAAGCTTGTCCTCACCGGCGGCATCGCCCTGACCGTATTCGCCATCGGCCTGCGCTCGCGGCCGCGGGATACGCTTCTGCTCGTGCGCCACCCCATGCTCGGCCTGCGCGCCATGACCTCCATGTTCGTCCTGACGCCGATCTTCGTGATCGCCGTGACCATGGCGGTCGCCCTAGGCCGCCCCGACCGCGCCGCCCTGATCGCCCTGGCGGTCTCGCCCATGCCGCCGATCCTGCCGCGCCGGGAGGCCACGGTCGGCGGAGAGGGCGACTATGCCGTTGGCCTGCAGGTGATGGCCTCGGTGGTCTCGATCATCGTCGCGCCGATCATCGTCTGGCTGGCCGGGCGGCTGTTCGGGGTAGCGGCCCATTTTGACACCTTGGCCATGCTGAAGGTGCTGGCCATCACCATCGGCGCGCCCTTGGCGGCCGGTATCGTCCTTGCCCGCCTCTGGCCGCGCGCGGCCAAGCTCTCGAAGCGATTGGGCACGCTGGCCATGGGCGTGCTGGCGGTGGGCGCGGCCTTGGCGCTTTACGCCGAGGCGCCCAATGTGCTGGCGCGCATCGGCAATGGGTTGCTGTGGGTGACCGCCGCCATCGTCCTCTTCGGCCTGCTGGTCGGTCACCTGCTGGGCGGCCCCGATCCTGGCAATCGGGGGGCCCTCGCCCTGGCCACCTCGGCCCGCCACCCGGGCCTCGCCATCGCCCTGGCCGCCGGCGCCTATCCGGCCGACAAGGACGCCATCGTCGCCACCGTCCTGCTGTTCCTGCTCACCAATGTGATGCTGACGCTGCCGTACATGCTGTGGCGACGCCGCGTGACGAGGGCGAGGTCGGGAACCTAAAGATCCAGGGCTTCGGCGCCAGCTAGGCTCCCCTCTTCGGACCCGGAGGTCCGCTTCTGGCCATCGGCGTCATCCTGGTGTTAATCGACCGTCTGCGGACGGCTGAACGAGGGGCGGACATGGTGGGCAAGTGCGGCGCGGTTGGATGGGTCCGTTACCTCACGCTCGCTGGCGGCCTTGGCGCCCTCTTCGCCCACGCGGCCGTGGCCGCGCCAGCGAACGCGCCGACGCCTTTCACCGCTCGCGACCTCTTCGCCCTGGAATACGCCTCCGATCCGGAGATTCGGCCGGATGGCGGCGAGATCGCCTATGTCCGGGTGGGCTACGACATCATGACCGATCGCGCCCAGCGCGCCATCTGGCTGATCGATCCGGCCACCGGCGTTCAGGCGCCGCTCGGCGTCGCCGGCGGGCAGGGCAGTCCGCGCTGGTCGCCGGACGGGACGCGCCTGGCCTATGTCGCGGCCGGCGAGGACGGTCGGCCTCAGCTCTGGGTCCGATGGCTCAAGACCGGCGCCTCGGCGCGCCTGGCCGATCTGGCGCAGGCGCCGGGCGATATCGCCTGGTCGCCGGATGGGCGCCAGATCGCCATCACCATGCTGGTCGAGGAGCCGCCGACGCAATTGGGCGCGCCGCTCGCCAGGCCCGATGGCGCTAAATGGGCCGAACCGCTGCAGATCATCACCAAGGTCCACTACCGCCAGGATGGCGAGGGCTATCTGAAGCCTGGCGTCGACCAGATATTCCTGGTGGCCGCCGATGGCGGCGCCCCGGCCCAGCTCACCTTCGGCGCCTACGATGTCGGCGGCCCGCTGGCCTGGACGCCGGATGGCCGTTCGATCGTGTTCACCTCGAACCGCGACAAGACCTGGGAGCTCGATCCCCTGATCTCCCATATCTATCGGCTGGATCTGGCCAATGGCGCGATCACGCCGCTCACCACCCTACACGGGGCGGCCGGCGAGCCGGCGGTGTCGCCGGACGGCAGGCGGATCGCCTTCGTCGGCAGCGAAGACCACGGCCGGGGATATGAGAACGCCGAGCTTTGGGTGATGAACGCCGACGGCTCGGACGCCAAATCCCTGACCGCCTCCCTCGATCGGTCGGTGAGCCGGCCGCGCTGGTCGGCCGACGGGCGGGCGATCTTCGTCGAGCTACGCCGACCACGGCGTCACCAAGGTCGCGCGCGTCGACCTTGACGGCCAGATGCAGGTGATCGCCGAGGGCCTGGGCGGCGCCGAGCTCGACCGGCCCTATAGCGGCGGCGGCTTTTCCGTGAGCGACGACGGCGTGGTCGCCTTCACCGATGGCGATGCGCTCCATCCCCCCGACGTCGGCCTCGCCAGCGGCGGCAAGACCGCGCGCCTGACCCACCTGAACGCCGACCTGTTCGCCGAGCAGACCCTGGCCCAGGTCGAGCCGATGGCCGTGACGTCCTCCTTCGACAAGCGTCCGGTCGACGCCTGGATCATGACGCCGCCGGGCTTCGATCCGGCGCAGCAAATATCCGCTGATCCTGGAGATCCACGGCGGCCCGTTCGCGCCTACGGGCCGATCTTCGCCTCGGAGACTGCAGCTCTACGCCGCGGCCGGCTATGTGGTGGTCTACGCCAACCCGCGCGGCTCGACCTCCTATGGCGACGCCTTCGCCAACAAGATCGACAAGAACTATCCCAGCCACGACTACGACGACCTGATGAGCGTGGTCGACGCGGCCATCGCCAAGGGCTTCGTCGATCCGGACAACCTGTTCGTCACCGGCGGATCGGGCGGCGGGCTGCTGACCGCCTGGATCGTCGGCAAGACCGACCGCTTCAAGGCCGCCGTCAGCCAGAAGCCGGTGATCAACTGGACCAGCGAGGTCCTGACCACCGACGGCTATACCGGATATGGCGAACTACTGGTTCGGCAAGATGCCGTGGGAAGATCCTGCGGGCTATTGGAAGCGCTCGCCGCTGTCCCTGGTCGGCAACGTCAAGACCCCGACCATGGTGATGGTGGGCGACCGAGGACCACCGCACGCCGCCCAGCGAAGCCGAGCAGTTCTTCCAGGCGCTGCAGCTGCGCAGCGTCCCCACCGCCCTGATCCGCGTGCCGGGCGCCTCCCACGGAGGCCTGGCCGAGCGGCCGTCGCAGGAAGCCGCCGAGGCCGCCGCCATCCTCGCCTGGTTCGGGCGCTACCGGACCGGCGCGGGGCAGTGAGACCTAGGCCTTACCAGAGTCTCACTCTAGCGTCCGGGGCCAGCCAGTAGGTGTCGCCCGGCGCGACACTGGGGTAGGCGGCGTACCAGCCGTCGACGTTCCGCAGCACGCCGTTCACCCGATAGATATCCGGGCTGTGCGGGTCGGAAAGCACGATCCGGCGGGTGAGGGCCGGGCGCCAGACGACGCGGTTGCTCTGGCCGTGGGCGACGAAGAACCGCTGGTCGCCGGTCATGCCGCTGAGCACCGGCGCCGGCTTTCCATCCAGGGCGATGTGGTAGGCCTTCAGGGCGATCACCAGGCCGGCGAGGTCGGCGATGTTTTCGCCCAGCGTCAGCTTGCCGTTCACATGCAGGCCGGGCAGGGGCTCATACTGGTCGTACTGGGCCGCCAGGGCGGCGGTGCGGGCGTCGAAGTTCTTGCGGTCCTCGTCCGTCCACCAGCTTTTGAGCGTGCCGGAGCCATCGAATTTCGAGCCCTGGTCGTCGAAGCCGTGGCTGATCTCGTGGCCGATGGTGGCGCCGATGCCGCCGTAGTTGACCGCATCGTCGGCGGCCGGGTCGAAAAAGGGCGGCTGGAGAATGGCGGCGGGGAAGACGATCTCGTTGAGCGTGTCCTCGTAATAGGCGTTGACCGTGGAGGGGGTCATTTCCCATTCGGTGCGATCCACCGGCTGGTCGATACGCTTGAGCTGGCGGTTCCACTCGAAGCGGTTGGCCGCCTGCACGTCGGCGATCAGGGCGCCCGGCTGGATGACGAGCGCCGAATAGTCGCGCCAGTGATCGGGGTAGCCGATCTTAAGCATATAGCGGCTGAGCTTATCGAGGGCCTTTTCGCGCGTCGCCGGCGTCATCCAGGTCAACGTCTTGATGTCCTGCTCGTAAGCCTTGAGCAGATTGTGCACCAGGAGGTCCGCCTTGGCTTTGGCTTCGGGCGGGAAATATTTGGCGACATAGATTTGGCCCAGCGCCTCGCCCATGCTGGCGTCGAGCATCCGCACGCCTCGGGTCGGACGATCGAGCTGCGCCGTGCGGCCGGCCATGGTGGTGCCATAGAAGGCGAAGTCGGCGTCGTCGAATTTCTTGGGTAGATCGGCCGAGAAGGCATGCAGATAGCGCACCGTCAGATAGTCGCGCCAAACCGCGACCGGCGTGTCGGCGAACACCTTGGCGAGGCCCGGAAACGCCGATTTCTCGGCGATGATCATGACGCGCGGACCGTGAGCGTTCTCGTTCGTCACCCCCGCGGCGGAGAGATAGATGGGCCACGGGAAATCGGGGGCCAAGGCCGTGAGCTGGGCCAGGGTGAGCGGGTTGTAGGTCTTGTCGGCGTCGCGCCGGTCGGCGGCCGGCCAGGAGACCTTGGCCATCTCGGTCTCCAGATCGAAGACGGCCGCCGCCCGGGCGGCGGCGTCCGGCGTTCCCACATAACCGAGCATGGTTGCCAGATAGGTCTTATAGGCTTCGCGCGTGGCTGCGAGGGCCTTGTCGGTTCCAAGGTAATAGTCGCGGTCGGGCATGCCGAGACCCGACTGGCCAAGCTGGATGGCGTAGGCGGCGGGGTTCTTGGCGTCGGCGGAAATCCCTTCGCTGAAGGGTCCATCGAGGTTGAGGCCCGGATCGGCCATGAGGGCGGCGACGTCGTCCTTGGTTTTCAGGGCGGCGATACGCGCCAGATCGGCGGCGGCGGGCGCCAGGCCCTTGGCCTCGATCTGGGCGGTGTCGACATAGGCCGCGTAGAAGTCGCGAAGCTTGATCTGTTCGGGCGTCAGATCGGCGTCCTTCTCGGCGACCAGGCTATCGACGATCCCGCGCAGGCGTTTGTCGTTGGTCTGGATCAGCTCAAGATCGACCCCCGCATAGGCGCGTTCGGGCGGAATGAGCGCGGTCTTGACCCAGGTCCCGTTGGCGTAGCTGAAGAAATCATTCCCCGGCTTCACGCTGGTGTCCATGTAGGAAAGGTTGACGCCCCAGGGCGGCACCACGGGTCCGGCGTCGGCCGCCACGGCGGCGCCGGCGGCCATCACCGAGGCGGCGGCGAGCAGAAGGGTTCTAAGGGTCAAGCGCTTCTCCATTTTCGAACGGGCGGTGGGCGCCTAACGCGGCGCCGCTTCGTCGTAGAACCGGGCCAGATCGGCCTTCATCGAGGTCAGGGCCTACGGTGTTCAGATAGACCATGTGGCCGGACGGATAATAGGCGAAGCGGACATTGCCCTTCAGCGCCGGGTCGAGCTGCATGTGGCCGAGGTCGTATTCGGTGCCGAAGAACGGCGTGGCCAGGTCGTAGATGCCGTTCAGCGAATAGAGCAGCAGGTGCGGGTTCTCGCGCATGGCCTGCGACAGATCGAGGGCCACGTCGGCGGTGTTGGTGTCGCCGGCCGCCGCCGCGCATCGGGCGACTGGTGCTTGAAGTCCCAGCTGAAGGCCCGCCGAATAATAGGTCGGCCGGTAGGTCAGGTCGGTGGCGTAGCCCAGTTCGCTGGTCAGATAGTCGTGGAAGGCGGCGACGAAGGCGCCGGTGATGCCGGTGTCGGAGGGGTCGTATTCGGGGTTCTCGCCGGCGGCGTCGACGTCCTGGCCGGTGAAGCGGGCGTCGTAGCGGCCGAGCGTCAGCCGCTGGTCGCGCAGCAGCTCCTTGCGGAAGCGGCCGGGTGCGACGCGCAGATCGTTGGCCAGGATGTAGGCCGGCGAAAGGCCGGTGTAGCCCGCCATCTTCTGGGCGATGGTCGCGCGGTCGGCGTCGCCGAGATCCTGGCCCTTGGCCAGCGCGAAGGCGTAGGGGCCGCGCGCCCACGTCGCGCACCTCGCGCAGGAAGGCGGCGACGTCGGCCGGCGGCGTCGGCCAGCCGGTTGTGATAGGCGGCGGTCGCCGCGTAGCTCGGCATATAGTTGATCATCTCCTGGTCGAAGCCCGGGTCGCGGCGGCCGTAGTTGAGGATCGAGGAGAGCAGGATCACGCCGTTCAGCTGCACCCCGTCCTCCTGCAGCCGATAGGACAGGCCGGCCGAGCGGGTGGTGCCGTAGGATTCGCCGAAGATGAACTTGGGCGAGTTCCAGCGGTCGTTGACGGTCAGATAGCGCTCGATGCCGCGGGCGAAGGCGTCGATGTCCGGATCGGTGCCCCAGAAGGCCTGCAGCTTGGTGTCGCCGAGCGGGCGCGAAAAGCCGGCGCCCATGGCGTCGAGGAACACCAGGTCGGACTTGTCGAGCAGGCTGTCGTTGTTGGCGACCAGGCTGAAGGGGGCGTTGTGGGTCGGCCGCGGGCTGTCGGTGCGCACCCGCATCGGCGCCAGCGAGCCCATGTGCAGCCACATGCGTCGAGGAGCCCGGGCCGCCGTTGTAGAGGAAGGTCACCGGCCGGTGCGGATCGCCGGTGGTGTAGGCGACATAGAACATGCTGGCGGTCGGCTTGCCCTCGTCGTCGCGGATGGTGAGCGTGCCGGCGGTGGCCGTGTAGGCGATCGGCCGGCCGCCGATGGTCGCCGGTGTGGTGGGTGACCTTGCGCACCTCGACGATCGGGGCGGTGGCGATGTCGGCGTCGGTGAGCTTGCGGCAGCGGGCGCGGTCGGCGCGGGGATCGCCCTTGCCGCCCTCTTCGCCGGGGCCGCCGGTCTTGGCGTCGCAATCGGCGTCGACGCGGCCGACGCCGACCGAGACGACCGGCGTATCCTCGGGCCCCGCGTGCGATCCGGCCTTGGCGGCCGGCGCCGCTTTCGAGGCCGCCGCCATGCCGGCGTCCGGCCCAGCCTGGGCGAAGGCCGCGGGAGCGGCGATGAGGAGGAAAGCGAGGACGAAAGGCCAGGCGCGCAATAGAATTTCCTTCAGGGTGCGGTTGTCCGCAAGCTCATAGCGCCGATTGCCTCGAAGGGGGAAGGGGTCGGCGGCGGCAGCCCGCTGACGAAAAACGCCGCCGGCTTGGGAGCCAGCGGCGTCTTGATATCGCGAAGCGGTGGCTATGGTTAAGCGCGTGCGTGGGCCGTCGCCATCTTGCGCCGCATCATCGCGCCCAGACCGCCGAAGCCGACCAGCATCAGGGCCCAGGCGGCGGGTTCTGGAGCGGCCGAGGCCAAAATGGTTGTCGAAAAGAATCCCTCGCCGGTATCGCCGTCGGGATTGGCTGACCAGATCCAATGTGCTGCGGTGTCGGTAAATCCGCTGACATTGTGGCCCCAGGGGCCTACCCCATAGGCCCCCAAATCGACGGGCGCGCCGCCAGGCGCGCTCCATGTCACCGTATATGAGGGCGACTCTACGACCAATGAGCGCCAATCGGCGGTGTCCGTCTCAAGTTTGGTTCCGCCGTTCGCAAACGTGAAGCCGGCGCCGGTGAGCGAGAGCGACCCGATGAAGGAGTCCGGGTTGTTACTTGTCGCCGGCGTGATGGGTGAATTCCAGCCAACCACATGGAGATAGTAGGTTGTGCCAGGCGTGAGGCTTACGCCAGAGAAGGATGTCGCGTTTGTCCAGTCGTCACCCGAGGTGATGAGAGTTCTTAAGGTCGAGTCGCTCGAACTCAGATAGACCGAAAACTGGTTGTCCACCGATATGCTGCCGGACAGCGTCGCCGCATTGGCGATTGCCGGCGCGTCAGCCACAACGCCCGCCGCCAGGGTCGCCGTCGCCAGAAGAGTCTTCAGTCGCACCATGGAACTTACCCGCTCAACGCTTGAGGGCGCATCCAGCACAGGAAGCGCCGATTACTTCGCCACGACGTGGATAGCGCAAATTTCGCGCAAGTCAAAAACAAAGCTCATTGGCGGCTGCACAATGTTCGGCGCCGCGAAATCGGGCGCCTGAAAGCCCCGAAAATCGGCTTGGCGCGTCGCTTTGCGCTGAATCCTATTGCCGCCGGCGTCTGCCGACTCGCCTAGGCGGCAGCCACGCTCGTCCTGCGCCGCAGCATCGCGCCTAGCCCCCCGAAGCCGACGAGCATCAGCGCCCAGGCGGCCGGCTCGGGGACGGCCGGTATCGAGACATCGTGGATGAAGCTGTCTGACGCCACCAGGAGGGGTTGGCCCGTTCGCATAGGTCCAGTCGTCAACCGTCGCGTTGTAATATTCGTAGGCGCCCGAGGCGAGCGGTGGGGACTTCGAACCGCCGTTGGTTATCAGCTCTATGGTAGCGTTGGCGACGAGGGCGTCGCGGCCACGACCATCGCCGTCAAGCAAACCGCCAAAAGCGTTTTCAACCGAAACATCGCCCGCGCTCCAATTTCAAAGCGGCGCCATCCACAGCCTCGCGCCGCGGCGGTGAAAACCGTAGTTCACGCCGCCGAGGATTTCAAATTCAAGCTAGGCCGAAGTAAAAAATCGCCCCTGTTCAGGGCGCCCGATGGATCGGATCGATCCAGGCGACGCCTTCCGGGCTTCTCCGCCGGCGTCGATGTCGAGATTGACCACCACCGCCTCGCCGCCGCTGCGCACCAGGACGCATTCCAGGGTCTCGTCGGACGAGGCGTTGATCTCCTGGTGCGGCACGAACGGCGGCACATAGATGAAATCGCCCGGCCCGGCCTCGGCGGTGAACTCCAGCGCTTCGCCCCAGCGCATCCGCGCGCGGCCCTTGACCACATAGATCACGCTCTCCAGCGCGCCATGATGGTGGGCGCCGGTCTTGGCGCCGGCGTGGATGTGCACCGTGCCGGCCCACAGCTTCTGCGCGCCGACCCGGGCGAAATTGATCGCCGCGGCGCGGTTCATGCCCGGCGTCTGGGCGGTGTTGGGATCGAGCCGGTCGCCAGGGATCACCGCGACGCCGTCACGGCGCCATTTCGGATCATCGGTCATGGCGTGACGATAGCGCGGCGGCGTGGCGGGGCAAGGGCGCTTCAGCGCACTCCGTAGGCCGGCGGCAGCGGGCGCAGAAGATCGTGGCCGTCTAAGAGAGCTGAAGTCGTCCTCATCCGCGCCGTTTCGCCCCTCCTCATCGAAGGCCATCGGCGAGACCTTGGCGAACGCGGCGGCGAGCTGAGCGGCATGCCTGGCCTCGGTTCCGCGCCGCTCGACGATCACCGCGTCGCAGCCTTGAAGGCTCGGCGGCTGGCGCAGAAAACCGAAGCCGCGCGGGTCGCTGGAAAAGACGCGCACCGGCGCGATATCGCCCACGGCAGCGCCGATCTTGCCCCCTGTCGCGCCAGCTCATGGCCAGGATGAAGAGGCAGCCCGGCGTGTCTCGCGCCCGGCTCTCCACTACCGGGCGGAGGTTTTTCCAGGCGACGGTCTCCAGGCTGGGGTCGCGGCCGAGGCCTGGAAACGCTTCACCGATCCAGCCTGTCTTCGCGTCGGCGGCGAGAGCGCTCCAGAAGAGGACGAGGGCGGCGGTCGAGGCCCAGGCCCAGGCCCCGGGCCACGCGCGGCTCAACGAAGCCCGCGCGAGGAGATCGCCCACAAGGGGAAACAGCATCAGCCATCCGGACATCGACCAATGGGGCAGGGCCGTCCCGCTGGCGACCGCCGCCAGGTTGAAAAAGACGATCGAGGGCGCCGCCAGCATCAGGCAGAGCCAGCGGCGCTCGTCGCGCGGCCCGGCCCTGAAGGCGCGCCAGCCTGCGAAGGCGAGGGGGGCGAAGACCCATGGCAGCAAAAGCCCGACCTGGCCGAGCACGGCGACAATCAGGGCCGTGAAAGAAGGTCCGCGCCCGGCCGCGCCGCGTCCGCCTTGGAAGCGGAACGACACCCAGCCGTGCTGGGCGTTCCAGGCGATCACCGGCGAGACGAGGATCAGGGCCAGGACCCCCGCGGCGATGACCGCCGGATCGGCCAACAGCCGTCGTCGTCCTGGCGTGGTTGCCAGAAAGGCGATCAGGCCCGCCCCGAAGAACGCCGCCTGATACTTGGACAGCCCGGCCAGGCCGATGAACAGGCCGGCGCAGAGCCAGGCCGCCCAGCGCCTTGGCGGCGAAAGTGGCCTTTCGGGAAACAGGGCCGCGGCCAGCGCCGTGGCGGCGGCCAGCAGGCAGGTGTTCAGAGGTCCGTCCGGCAAAATCCAGGATCCGGCCACGGCCGTGAAGAAACCCGAGAGGTTCAGCGCCAGGGTCGCCCAGACGCCCGCCGCCGGCCCGAACAGGCGTCGTGTGAACAGAAACATCAGCCAGGATGCGGCGCCCGAAAGGGCGATAAACGGCGCCCGCAGCGCCGGCCCGGACCCAAGGAGGCCCTGGAACGCGTGGACGATCCACTGATGCAGCGGCGGATGATCGAAATAGGAAAGCGCCAGCTCGCGCGAGATTGAGGTGGTGTAGGACTCGTCGACGCCCAGGCCGATGAACGGGCTGAAGAGCAGCCGCAGGGCGACGAAAGCCGCGGTTATGGCGGCGGCCTTGCTCGCTTCGCCGATACGCCTGACCTCCACGCCCCCTCCAAGTTCGTGTTTTGCCCCCGAAGTCTAACGCGATTGGCGTCCGGCGACCAATCAACGGCCGGCCTAGACCCAGCGATCAACCGTCGTGGCGAACGGCGCGTACTCGACAGCGGCGGCGTCGCCCTTGAGGACCTCGAACCGCGTGACCGGGCCTTCGCGCCTGATAAGCAGATCGAACATGTGACGGCCGACCCGCAGGTCGCGAAGGGTCAGCTCGTCGAGCCATGGGGGCAGATCGGGATCGATATAGAGCTTGCCCGCCGGCGCATCGGGCTGAAAGCCCAGCAGCATCTGCAGAAAGGTGAAGCAGCTTCCCGCCGCCCAGGCCTGGGGCACATTGGCGCCCAGATACTGCACCGGAAAGTTGGTCGGATCCCGCTGCAGGCCGGAATAGAGTTCCGGCAGCTGGTGCAGCATGAAATAGCCGGCGGCGCCGCTGATGTCCCGGGCGATCCGCTGCGGCCTCGGCGACGATAGCCATAGCGGCGAAAGCCCATGGCGATCAGGCTGTTGTCGTGCGGCCAGACGGAGCCGTTCTGGTAGGAGTTGGGGTTGTAGGCCGGTGTTCGGACGAGAGGGTGCGGATGCCCCAGCCGCTCCACATGTCCGGCGCCATCAGCCGCTTGACCACCTTGCGCCGCCCGGTCCGGCGGCACGATGCCGGACCACAGGCAGTGGCCCGGATTGGAGGCGACGCTCAGCACCGTCTTCTTCTCGCCGTCCAGGCAGAAGGCGTAGAAGCCGGACGCCTCGTCCCAGAACGCCTCGTTGAAGCGCTCGAACAGCGCCTTGGCCTTCTTGCGCAGGGCTCCGGGCCCGCGCCGGCTTGCCCAGGCAGTCATAGATCTGGGCCATGCGCAGCCAGGCGTCGTAGACATAGCCCTGCAGTTCGACGAGCGCCTTCGGGCCTCTTGACCAGCGAGCCGTCGGTATTGACCAGCGCCTCGCCGGAATCCTTCCAGCCCTGGTTCTCATAGCCGGCCGACGAGCGGGTCTCGTATTCCTGAAAGCCGTCGCCATCGCGATCGCCATAGTGGTCGATCCAGCGCAGGCACTTCTCCGCCGCCGGCATGCAGCTTTCCAGCAGGCCGGGGTCGCCGGTGGAGCGCCAGGCGCTGTGCAGCACGATCAGATAGAGGATCGTCGCGTCGGCGGTGCCGTAATAGGGCGTATGCGGAATGAGCTTGAAGTGCGCCAGCTCGCCGCGGCGAAGTTCGTGCAGGATCTTGCCCGGCTCGGCGTCGCGATAATCGTCGCGCTTCTTCGCCTGATAGCCGGCCAGCACCTCCAGGGCGCCGCGGGCGAAATCGGGATAGACCATGGCGTTCTGCAGCGAGACGATCAGGCTGTCGCGGCCGAACAGAGCCACGAACCACGGCACCCCCGCCGAGGGCACGAACTGCAGATGATCGGTGCCCCGGATCGGCAGGCGCAGAGCGTACATGTCGTCCAGGGACTGGCGATAGAAGCGGTATAGCTCTTCGTTGCTGGATTCGACCTTCATCACCGCTTTCCGCCAATCGCCCAGCTGGCTGCCCGGGGACGCCTGGCCGACCTCGGTGACGCAGCCGTGCGGCGCCCTGGTGACCGACTGGCCGTCGCTGATTTCGTAGAGCAGGCAGCTGTGCCAGGCTTGGCCGGGCTCCAGGGCGACCTGAAAGCTGATGCGGCCGTTGGCGTAGACCGGGGCCGAGGGGCATCGTTTGGCGGTCACGGTGACGATCCGCTCGAAATCCTTGTTGCTGTAGGTGGTGGTGAGCCGCCGCTTACCCTCCGACCAGGCGGTGGTGATCCGCCCGCGCCGCACGATGTGGCCGCTCTTGACCTCGAAGAGGTCGGCGAAATCGCTGCGCACGACGATCTCGAGATTGAACATCACGGCATGCTGGCCGTGGTTGATGATGTCCAGGTCCTCGTGAAGCCCGCCATCCAGACGCCGGCCGATGCTGAGGCTAAGCGTGCCCGGCGCTATGTCGCCGATCTCGGTGGCGATCGTCGGATTGGCCAGGAAGATGCGCGCGGCGAAGTGAGAGATGTTGGCGCTGTTGAGCAGGTTCCAATTGCAGCCGTTGGCGAAGATCAGCCAACTGGAGATCACCCGCGTATCCCAATGGTAGAAGCCCTTGTCGGTGGGCCAGGGAATCTGGCCGTCCTGATCGGTGATGAGGACGCCATAGCCCTGGTTTATCGCCAGCCTGGGCGGACCGACGGTGACTTCCAGCGCCATGAACCCAGCTCTCCTTATGCCTGACGCGCACCTTGAGGACTGACCTAGGGCCTAACGGCGGCGACGGCAATCGGCGCCGCGGTCCGTCAGCTCCCGGCCTTGTTTGGCGCGCGCCAGGCTCTCTCGAAGGGGAGGCGCCAGGCGTGGGGGGCGACGAGTTGGTGGATGGATTTGGGGCCCCAGGCGCCGGGCGGGTAGAGGCGCACGGGCGGCGGCGCTTCGAGAAGGGGGGTGGAGACCTCCCACAGGCGCTCGATGCCCTCGGCGGTGGTGAAGAGGGTGTGATCGCCGCGCATGGCGTCGAGGATCAGGCGCTCATAGGCCTCCAGCACATCGCCGACCAGGCCGGTGTCGTGCATGGCGAACTGCAAGCTGAGCTTGTCGAGGCGCATGCCGGGCCCGGGCCGCTTGCCGTAGAAGGAGAGCGACATCTTGGACGCGTCGGCCAGATCGAAGGTCAGGTGATCGGGGCCCTGGGCGCCGATGCCCGATCCCACCGGGAACATGCTCTTGGGCGGCTCGCGAAAGGCGATCGAGATAATCCGCTGACCCTCGGCCAGGCGCTTGCCGGTGCGCAGGAAGAACGGCACCCCGGCCCAGCGCCAGTTGTCGATCAGGCATTTCAGCGCGATGAAGGTCTCGGTCTCCGATTCCGGATCGACGCCTTCCTCGTCGCGGTATCCCAGGTATTGCCCACGCACCACATCGCGTGGATCGATCGGCAGCATGCTGCGGAAGACCTTGTTCTTCTCCTCGCTGATCGGGGCCGGCTCCAAGGCGGTGGGCGGCTCCATGGCGGTGAAGGCGAGGATCTGGAAGAGGTGGGTCACCACCATGTCGCGATAGGCGCCGGTGGCCTCGTAGAAGGCGGCGCGTTTGCCAAGGCCCAGGGCCTCGGGCACGTCGATCTGCACGTGATTGATGAAATTGCGATTCCAGATCGGCTCGAAGAGGCCGTTGGCGAAGCGGAAGGCGAGGATGTTTTGCGCCGGCTCCTTGCCGAGGAAATGGTCGATGCGGAAGATCTGGGCCTCGTCGAACACCTCGTGCAGGCGGCTGTTGAGGGTGATCGCGCTTTCCAGGTCGACCCCGAACGGCTTTTCCATGATGACCCGCGAGCGCGCCACCAGATCCGCCTCGCCCAGCAAACGCACCGCCGAAAGGGCGGCGGCCGGGGGCACGCTCAGATAGTGCAGGCGCTGGGTCTCGGCCCCGAGCGCCTTCTCGGCCTTGGCCACCGCCGCTTTCAAGGCCGCAGCGCCGGCGGATAGGGGCACATAGTCCAGGGTCTTGGCGAAGTCGGCCCAGGCCTCGTCCTTCACCTCGCGGCTGGAGAATTCCGCCAGCGCCTGACGGGCGAAGAGGCGAAACGCCGCCGCGTCCATGTCGTCCAATGAAACGGCGATGATCCGGCAGCCGGGGATGAAGCCGGCGCTGGAAAGATGAAAAAGCCCGGGCAGGAGCTTGCGCCGCGAGAGATCGCCGGTGGCGCCGACCAGCACCACCACCTGGGGATGGCGTGGGCCAACGCCTGGAGGAATCTTCTTCATAGATCTCTCGCCTTGGCGCTCCGCGTCTCGCTACCGCGATGGAGCCCACAACCTCCCGCCGGCCTTGGCAAGGATTAAAGGCCCGGGCGGGGCGCCTTTGCCGGCGACGCCCGCGCTTCAGCCAAACCCGCCCTCGGGCGCCTCGCCATCGGCGGTGGCGATCAGGCGTCGGGGGACAAGGAAGATGAGCGGCATGATGAGGGCGTAGACCACGGTGATGGCGATCACGCAGGCGGTGAAGGCGCCGAAATGGTCATAGAGGCTGGTGCCCAGCACATCGCCGAACCGCACGTCGATGCCATAGGCCGCGGCGGCGAACATCAGGACCGTGCCCTGAAGTCCCGTCGGGCACGAGCGGATCAGGAGATCCATATAGGCCGCCGTCGCCACCCCGCCCATCAGGCCCATCGGCGCGGCGGCGATCAAGGCGGTGGTCACCGAATGGACGAACAGCAGCGGGATGAATTGCGGTATCGCCGCCGCCGTCCCCCAGATGAGCAGGGTCCTCAGCGGGAAGCGACGGCAAAGCACGCCGAACAGCAGGAAGGTGGGGATGAAGGAAATGGCGAAGATCGCGTTCCACTGACCCCACTGGGCGTCCTTCGCGTGCAGGGTGTTCTGCAGATAGTACTGCAGCGAGGTCACCGACCCCGGGGCGAAATTCCACAGCAGCCAGATGCCCAGGGCCGGATAGATCGGCCAATGCCGCGCCAGGCGCTTGAGGTCGGCCAGGGGGTGAGCCGGGGCGGTGTTCTCGGCATGGAGATTGTCGAACACCGACTTCGGCCGCCAAAGCCCATAGAAGGCCACCGCGGCCATCACCGCCGCGCCGGTCAGGAACAGGATCCGCGCCGCCATGGCCGCGTTTTCGCCTTCCAGGAGGTCGCTGAGCAGGCCGCCCAAGAGATAGCCGAGCACGCCGGGCACGCTGGCGACCACCAGCCAGATGGTGCTGACCTGGCCGCTCATCACATGCTGGCGGCCGATCATCGCGGCGAGGCCGTCCTTGGCGGCGAGGACGAACAGATAGCCGACCCCCAGCAGGACCACTCCGGCGAGGAGCATCGGATAGCTAACCGGCAGGAAGGCCATGGCCAGATAGATCAGCGCCGTGGCGGCGCCGAAGATCGCCAGGAAGCCGCGATCCTTCATGCCCAACGGGTTCCAGCGGTCGCGGGCGAAGCCGAACAGAAACCCGACATAGACCGGCGCCGTGGCGATCAGGCCGAACATCGCCACCTCGTGCGCCTTCAGGTGCAGCTTGTTCTTCAGGAAGAAGCTGACCGGCAGGCCGATGAGCGGGCCATGGGGATTGCCATAGGCCATCATGAAGATGAGCACGGCCAGATAGGCCATGATCCGCCATCGGGTGGAGAGCGGAAGCGGGGTGGGCGCGGCCTCGAGCTGGATCACGGCTTCGGCCTCTAGGTCGGCGGCCACTGTCGTCATGTACTCCCCTCGCGCGTTATCAAAGCGAGTCTAGCATATCTTTCGGGCGGGCGAGCGGGCAATGCGCCCGCTCACTTTGGGCCGCCGGCGTCAGGCCTCGAGAAGCGCCTGTCGTTTCGCCTGCCGCGCCGCCGCGCCGATCATTCCAAGGCCGGCGATCATCAGGGCCCAGGTCGCCGGCTCGGGCACGACATTGCCGCTCGGCGCGAAGGCGACGCCCTTGAAGGTCGAGTCGGCCGGAGCGGCGGCCAGTTCGGTGAACTGTTCGCTTGAGGGCCCCGTGGTGGCGGCGAGGATGTCGGTGATCCCGTACAGATAGGTCTTGTCGGTGTCGCCAATGGTGTAGTTGGTGGCGAAGAGCTCGACGTCGTCGCCGCACGCACCTCGCCGGTCAGTCCCAGCAGGCCTGTCGTGCCGGACTTGGCGCTATTGGCCACCAGGTTCAGGCCTTTGGCGAGGGTGTAGTCCAGCGTCCAGGTCCCGCCGTCAGCTTGCTAAAGGTCCACTTCTGCAGGCCGCCGTCGCCCAGCGGGCTGTGGCGCCGGAGTTGTTCTTCGGCGCGCCGCTGTCGGCGACGTAGAGCGTCGTCGCGTTGGCGAAGAAATAGTTCTCCGGGCTGAGATTGATGTCTTGTCGACCGGCTTTGAGGCCCGTTGGCGGTCGCCGCCGTGATCGTCAACGTGCCCTCGCCGTTGCTAGAGCCGAACCCGGGCAGCATCGCCGGCCCGTCGCCGCCGTTGGCCAGCGCTGGTCGGCGGCGCGCCGGGCGCGCCCAGCGTGCCGACATAGTCGCGGTTGGTGCCGCGCCTGCTTTGCTGTCGGTCGAGACATAGAGCTGGTTGTTGTAGATCTGGACTTCCCGGGTGTCCTGGGGCGCCCTGATGCCGGTCGTGTCCAGGCCGGTGATCGAGGTGGCCGAGGAGGCTGCCTCTGGCCGCGTAGAAGACCCCGCCGGTGGCGTCGCCGCTCGTCCCCTGGCCCGACACATAGAAGCGTGCTTCCATCGGTGGTGTAGACGCTGCGCGGATTGTTGGCGTTGAAGACGCCGATATAGCGCCGTGGTAGTGTCCACCGAACCGCTTGGCGTCCACCAGGGCCACGACCCGGGGGACGGCGGTATAGCCCTGGCCTTGAAGGCTGCCCGATTGGCCAAGGGCGGTCGGCTTATTCGGGTCGTTGGTCATCGGTGCCGTAGGCGCCCGGATTGGCGTTGAAGGCGGCGGCGTTCACGCCATAGCCCATGATCGTCAGATATTTTCCATTGCCGGAGAGCTGCAGCGTGCCCTCCGAGGAGGAGCCATATTCGCCGGAGATGGCGGAATTGCCCCCCGAACTCGCCTGCGGCAGAACCTTGGCGCCGACATAGGACGCGCTGCTCGTCCCCGACTGGTTGAATTCGAACAGCGTCAGCGGCGCGGCCTGGTTGTCGGCGTAGGGACCGCTGGGCGCGCCCTGCACGCCATTGCCTTCGACGCTGACCACCAGGTCGCCCGGGGTGAAATAGGTGATCGCGTGCGCCGACACCGGCGCCATGCCGCCGATCAGCAGCAGAACAAGCGAAGCCGAAGATTTTGCCATGAGGAATCCCTTAAGCGACAAGACGAAAGTGAAGCTTATGCGCCGAGCGCGCGCGCATCGATCTAGCGGCCGCCCATGACAGAAATATCTCAGTTTTCCCCGCTCATTGGGTGCGGGCGCTGTCGCTGGCCATGATTTGCAATGAGCCGCGCCACGGGCGATCCTGCCCGCCGCCAGGAGGGCTGAGATGGGTTGCGTATCGATTGCCGGCGGATGTTCCTGGCCGCCTTCGCGTGGCTGGTCTGGCGAGCGGCGCGACCGCCACGCCGGCCGAGACGCCGGAAGCCATCCGCACGGTGTCGGATTTGCTCCGCACCCATCCCAACGATCCGATCCACATCATCTTCATCCACGGAATCCGCACCGAGACGCGCGGCTCGTCGCTGGAGTTCCAGGCCCATCTGTGCGGTCACATCGCCGGAGGCTGCTCGGGCATGACGCGCAGCCTATCGAGCGTGCTCTATCTGGGGCCAAGGCCCGCCGCGAGCTATCTGGGCGGCGCGATCTGGGCCAGCGAGGAGACCTGGAACGCCAGCCAGCCGTTCGTCGACCACTATGTCTATGAGCGGCCCTCGGGACCGCCGATCATCGTCGACGAGATCAACTGGTGGCCCCTGGTGTTTCCGATCAAGTGCCGGGCGCTCATCGGCCCGGACGCCCAGCTCGCCGGCCCCGAGCGCCGGATCATCAACCTGTGCGCCAATCTGGCGGTGAAGGATGGCCAGCTTCAGCCCGCCTATCCCGATCACTACGCCTGGCTGACCCGCGCCGAGGCGGCGGCCCTGGTGGCCGCCAAGCCGTGGGGTGGGGGCGCGGCCTGGGCCAACCGGGCGCTCAAGACCGAGATCCTGGACTGGGGCGTTTCAGATGCGGTCATCTCGCTCGGCGTCATGAAGACCTATCTCCACCGCACGGTCCAATGCGCCATGGAAAACATCGCCCAGTTCGATCCGGGAAGCGCGCCGGTGGTGACCCCGACGGACGCGTCATCTCCGGCGGCGACGACCGCCCACCGGTGCGAGAACGAAGCCAGGGCGCCGCGTGACGCCCGGTTCGTCATCGTCTCCCACAGTCTCGGCAGCTTCCTGCTTCTGGACACCTTCGCCGCCGCGGCCGGCCGGGTCGAGGATCTCGACAACGCCGAGCGGGGCGATCAGGCCGAGGCGAGCGCGCCGGGCGCCGCGCCCGCCGCGCTGCGGGAGCTTTGCCAGGGCGAGGAGGCGCGGTCCCTGTGGCGCTTTCAGGCCTATATGGCCGGCCCGGCCAATGCGGCCCACGAGAGAGAGCGTCGCTCGATCGTCACCCAGAACCGCGGACTCTGTTTCGTCATCCAGAACAGCGACAATCTGTTCTTCCTGGCCAATCAATTTCCCTTGCTGGAGATCGCCCGGCTCCAGGGCCTCTCACAGCCGGTGCTGTATGGAGACTCCCTCGACGCCGCCGATGCGCGGTCGCCATCCGGCGCGCCGGATACCTCCACCGCCCTGGTGGGTCAGAAACTGGATGACGCCCTCAAGGCCTGGGCGGATATCAAGTCCAACGGATCGAACGGCGAGCGCAAGCAGATCATCGCCTTCAGCGATCCCAGCGACATCCTCACCTATCCGATGCCCCAAATCCACGACGCGGTTGTGATCAACATCACCGTCCACAACGCCACCGACTGGTTCCACCTGTTCGAGCGGCCCGATCTCGCCCACATCGGCTATTTCTCCAACCCGACCGTGCTGAAGACGATCTTCGGGAATTGAGGGTGGGGTCGCCAAGGTCGCGTCAGGAGAACCTCACACGCCCCCCCTTTACCGTCATAGCCGGGCGTCAGTCCCGGCTACCCATGATCTCCCGGTTTGCCATGGACGTGCGCGCGCACGTCCACTCAACGGAAGCGTGTTTATGGATCGGCGGGACTGACGCCCGCCGATGACGTTTGGGGAAAGGATGAAAAGAGGTGGGCTCTACGTCTCGCCCGGAAGCCCCAGAAAAGGCGGCGCCAGGCTTTCGGTCGCGCCGGCGATTTCAGGCCGGCAGGGCTTTCGCCCATTCGCCGAGGATCTTGGCGAACCGCGGCGGATCGGCCTCGTGCATGGCGTGGGCGGCGCCCTGGGCGTCCACATAGGTGAAGTCCTGGCCGGCCTCGCGGACGATCTCGCCCACCTTGGCCGCCTGCAGGTCGGAGACCGCGCCCATCAGATTGCCGGTGGCCGGATCGATCATGCGCATGTGATGGGTGAACAGGATCGGCGTCTTGACCTGGGCCAGCATCCGCTCATGCGGACAGCTCGCCGCCACCGTGCCCTCGGTGAAGGCCCGGCCCCATTCGGGATCGTATTCGCGCATGCGCTGCGGCGGCGTCTCGATGGAGGCCATCATGCGGTTGACCGGAAACGGATCGGCCGCCTGCGCCGCGTTCAGGCCCTTCCAGTCGCCGATGCTCCACTGATCGCCCAGATGCTTGGCCCACAGGGCGAAGATTGGGCCGGCCCCCTGACGGATCGAATGGCCATAGAGCGGCCGGGTCTCCGAGGCGAACAGCGGCGGATCTTCCAGACAGGCGCCGCGAATCTGGCCCGGCATGGCGAAGGCCGCCAGCCATGCCGAGAGCACCCCGCCGGACGAACAACCGCTGGTGATCACCGGCCGCTTGATCGCCAGGGCGATGAACTTGATGAGGTCGTTGCCCATGTTGTCGAGGGTGTAGCGCCTGGGCGTCCAGGTGCTGCGGCCCTGGCCGCGCAGGTCCACCGCATGGACGTGGAAATCCGCCGCCAGGATCGCCATGGCCTTCTCATAGCCCCACCAGGATTCGCTCTGGCCGGGGATCAGCAGGAGCGCCGGCTTATCGGGGCTGCCGGCGACGGCGTAGTTCATCGTCACTTCGCCGAGGTCGATGGTGTGTTCGGGCCAGTCGTGCGCCTCGAAATGGCGTCGCTCCGACGGCGGGGGCAGGGCGTCTGTCGTGTCGGTCATGGGAGTTCCTCGATCAAAGTCTCGGCGGTAGGCCGCCGCCGGCCGTCGCCTCTTAGGTTGAAACGCCAAGGAGCCAAGAAACCCAGGCGTTCGCGCGAAGCGCAATCATAAGACGGCCTTTCCCGCAGCGAGCCGATTGGCCTCCAGCCTCTTGGCCCCTTGGCGTCTTGGCGGTTCACATTCCACTCTACGACCGCATTTACCCGTGCCCATGCCCCGCGCACCGGCTTGCGAAGGCGCCGAACAGCCGCGCCGCATTGCCGCCGCGCACCATCGCTTCTTCCGCCGGCGTCCAACCCAGGCTAGCGAAAATCCCCTCGGCCATGCGCACCCTCTCTTCCGGCGCGAAGGGGAAGTCGGTGCCGTAGAGGATCTGGCTGACAGGGGCGAGCGCGGTCAGGGCGGCGATCTGCTGGGGCGTGGTCGAGAGGGCGGTGTCGTAGAAGAACCGGGCGAAGGCGGCCATGGCCGCGCCCGGCGCCATGGCCCGCTCGCCCAGGGCCGGGAGCGATCCCACCGCCGCCATCCGCGGGCCCAGGAACGGCAAGGTCCCGCCGGCATGGGGCAGGATGAAGTTGATCGACGGCCGCCTGGCCAGTGTCCCCGAAAAGAGCAGGCTGGCGGCGGTGCGGGTGGTGTCGAACGGAAACTCGATCATCGGCGCCGGCAACTCCAGGCCGAAGGCCTCGAAACAGCATGGCGAGGTGGGATGGACGAAGACCGTGGCCCGGCGCGCGTCCAGCGCCTCCATCAGGGGCGAAAGGCGCGCATCGCCGAGATAGGCGCCCTGCGCATGGGTCGGCAGGGCGACGCCGTCCAGCTTCAACCCGTCCAGCGTCCGGTCGAGCTCGGCGAGGCTGGCCGCCATATCGGGCAGGGGCAGGATGGCATAGGCGCCGAACCGGCCCGGATGGCGCGCGCGGATCGCCGCCGCCTCGTCATTGATCGCCCGGCAGAGAGTCGGCGCCCGCGCCGAATCGGCGAAGCTCACATGCGGCGAGGAGACTGAGAGGACGGCCCCGTCGATCCCCACCTCGTCCATGATCGCCAGCGCCCGCGCCTCCGACCACTCGGGCACGGGGATGCCCCCATCTAGCGTCTTCAAACCCGCCTCGCGCAGGGCCTCGAGATAGACCGGCGGCAGGAAGTGGGCATGGACGTCGATCGTGCGGGCGTGGGGCATGGCCTCTCCCTCCCTTAAGGCGCCTCAAGCTTGCCGCGCTCATCGGTGTTGGAGGAACGGTAGGCGGTCACGAAGGAGGCGCCAAGGCTTGGTCTGGGGCGCGGTCGGATCGCCTTGCCTCGCTTGGTGTTGAGGAAAAGGAATTGGGCCGCTTCGGAAGCGGCTGGCGCGGCCCGGTCAAGGTTAAGTTGACAGTGACGGGCGCTCACGCCAAGACCTCGGTGTTCGCTCCTCTATGGCCGTCAGGTCGGCCATCTGGTTTGAGTGGCGTAGTCCTTGAGGGGGGAGCCGCGGTGACAACGAAGACGATCAACGGCACGACGATCACCTCCGGCTATGTGCTCTTGTCAAGCTATGCGGCGCTCAGCATAACCTCGACCGGCGCGATCGACGGGCTGCTGGGCTCGGCGGGAGGCGCCAATCAAAACGGAGAGCCTGGCGGCGTCGCGCTTGCGATCTCGCATGCGGCCTTGGTGGCCAACGCCGGCAAGATCGTGGGCGGCGCGGGCGGCGCCGGGGGCGTGGATCAGAACAATACCAAGCTTACCGCCGGCGCCGGCGCGCTGGGCGTCAACCTGACCGTGGCCGGTTGCATGCTCACCAATAGCGGTGTGATTTCCGGCGGCGTCGGCGGCTATGGGGCCGTGTCTGGGACGGCCCATTTCAACTCGGGGCCCGGCGGCGCCGGGGGCGTCGGCGTATCTTTCGCCGCCCTGGGCGACGTCAGCAACAGCGGCGGCATCTTCGGCGGGGGCGGCGGTGGGGGCGCTCCGTCCTTCGAGTACGGCGGCGCCGGCGGCGCCGGGGCGGCGGCGATCGCGCTGGCGGCCGGAGGGACAATATCCAACACAGGCACGATCGCGGCCGGCCAGGGCGGCGGAGGCGGCGTTAATAAATATGGCGTGGGCCGCTTGTCGGCGGGCGGGGCCGCCGGCGTGGCGATCGTCGCCCTGGGCGCCGCCTCGCTGACCAATGCCGGCGGACAGATCCGGGGCGGCGCCGGCGGCGCGGGCGGCTATGCAGGGGCTTATGGCGGGCTGGGCGGCTCGGGAGGTGTCGCCGTCAGTTTCGTCGCCGGCGGGACCATCACCAACAGCTCCGGTTCGATCATCGGCGGCGCCGGCGGCGCTGGGGGTCAGGGCGGCACGGGTGGCGGCGGCGGCGGATGGGGCGGCGCCGGCGGAGCGGGGATTGTCTTTGGCGCCGCCGGCTCGATCAGCAATGGTGCGGCCGGCGCTGTCACCGGCGGCGCTGGCGGCGTCGGCGGGAACGCGATCACGTACTATGGCGGGCCTGGCGGCGCGGGCGGGGACGGCGTCGATCTCAACGCCGCCGGCGGCGATCTCACCAACAACGGCGCGATAGCCGGTGGCGGCGGCGGCGCCAGCGGCCACGCCACCCCCCAGGTGGGCGGCAGCCGTAACGGCGGCGCCGGCGGCGCGGGCGTGGACCTCGCTGCGGGCGCCAGTCTCGACAACAGCGGTTCGATCACCGGAGGCCAAGGCGCCACCGCCGCGTCCGTGACCAGTTCCCCCGTCTTCGCCGGCGCCGGCGGGGCCGGCGGGGCCGGTGTTTCGGGCGCGGGAAGTGTCGTCAATTCGGGCCATATCATGGGCGCGAATGGCGGCGCCGGCGGGGCCAATGTGACGAAGGATATTGGCGGGGGTCCCGGCGGCGCCGGCGGCGCCGGCGTGCTGGCCAGCGGCTTGACCAACACCGGCGTGATCGTCGGCGGCACGGGCGGCGCGGGGGGCGGCGGCGTCGAATTCGGCGGCAATGGCGGCGCCGGGGGGGCGGGTCTGGTGCTGGCGGCCGCGGCGACGGCGGTCAACACCGGTACGATCGTGGGCGGTCAGGGCGGCGGCGGCGGATACGGTTCTTTCGTGCCCGGCTCGACCGGCGCGCGGGGCGACGGTGTCACCTTGGCGGCCGGTGGCGTGGTGACCAATGGGTCGGCAACCTCATCAGCGGCCCTGATCGAAGGGGGCGTGGGAATCGACGCCCGCGCGTCCAGCCCGGTGACGGTGACCAACTTCGGCACGATCGAGGGGACGTCCGCCTCGGTTCGGTTCCAGTCGGCGGACGACCGTCTGATCCTGGAGACCGGTTCGGCGCTGAGCGGCGTGGCCTTGGGCGGCGGCGGGATCCTCGAACTGGCCAAGGGCGGCGGGACCATCTCGGGGCTCGGCGATTCGTTCACCGGCTTTGGCGCCTATCACGTGGACAGCGGCGGGGCCTGGACGCTCAGCGGGTCGAACACTCTGGCGGCCCAGAAGATCCTCGACAACGGCGCGGTGGTGGTGAGCGGCGTTCTGAGCGGGGCCGGCGCCTTGGGCGGGACCGGGACGGCGAGCGTGACCGCCACCGGGACGATCGACGCCAGCGCGGCCACGGCCCTGACGTTGGATCCCAAGAGCGTGGCCAACGCCGGCCTGATGGAAGGGACGGGCGCTGGTGGCCTGACCCTCTCGGCGACGACCGTAGCCAATGCTGGAACCATCGAGGCGGCCACGGGCTCTCGGGTGACGCTGAGGGGGGCCGATATCCAGGGCGGGACCTTGCTGACCGCGGGAACCGGAAAGATCGACACCTCGACCGGGACGAACACGCTGGATGGGTCCGCTTCGAGCGTCGCCAACGGCGGCACAATCGATGTCCTTAACGGCGCCGGCCTGACGATCGAGGGGGTGATCGCCGGGGCGGGGCGGATCGCTCTGTCCGCCACAGCCGCCAAGGCGACCCTGACGGTCGGCGCGGCGGGGGTCACCCTCGCCGGCGGCGGCACGGTGGTTCTTGGAAACAACGCCGGCAACGCGATCACAGGCGCGAGCGGAGCGGCCGTCCTCACCAATGCTGGCGACACCCTCCAGGGCTCGGGGCTGCTGGGCGCCGGCCAGATGACGCTCGTCAATGACAAGGGGGCGAGGATCCTTGGCCTGGGAACTGTGGGGCTCACCCTCGACACCGGGGCCAACACCATCGCCAACGGCGGCCTGATCGAGGCCGACAAGGGTGCGGTGACGATCAAGAGCGCGGTCAACAACGCCGGCACGCTCTTCGCCTATGGCGCGACCCTCACCCTCGCCGGAACGGTCACCGGCGTTGGAACCGGCCGGATCGAAGGCGGGACCCTGGACGCTGAGGCTTCCCTCACCGAGGCGGTGACCTTCGTCGGCGGGACCGGGACCCTCGAACTGGCCCATTCCCAGAGCTATACCGGCCGGGTCACCGGCTTCTCCCTGACCGGCGGCACGGCGCTGGACCTCGATGACATCAGCTTCATCAGCACCAGCGTCACCACGGCGAAGTTCCAGGAAAGCGCGTCCGGGACCAGCGGCGTCCTCACCGTCACCGACGGAACCCACACCGCCAACATCACCCTGGCGGGCAATTTCTCCAGCTCCACCTTCACCACCAGCAGCGACGGTCACGGCGGGACCAAGGTGGTCGATCCGCCGGCATCGGCGAGCGCCGCGCTCTTCGCCAGGCAGGCCGCGGCCATGGGCGGAAGCGGCGCCGCGACCAGCCTCACCGCTCAAGTCCAGGCAACGCCGCTCGCGCCGTTGGTGGCGGCTAGCGGGTAGGCGTCGGAGACTCCTGGCCGAAGTGTGAGTCAGGTACGATCCGGATTCGCCCGGGCCAGCCGAAACGTCGGCGAAGCTTATGGTAAGCCATGAAAGCGGAGCTGCGCAGCTGCTGCTGGCCGGTGGCGTTCAGCGTCAGGCCCAGGAAGGGCGTGAACGGGCTATCCCTCGATATGGCGTAGATTTCCAGCCGGCGGGATGATCCCGCACATTCGCCGCGGGCGTGGAAACCATAGGTGTCGGCGACCACCAGGGTGTTGGCCGGGACGGCGAGACGCACGGGCGGCGGCAGGCGCAGCCGCTTGAGTTCGCCCTCCTCGATGCGAAAAGCGCCGCCCGCCGTCGGCCCCAGTGAGATCGCCACACTGCGCCGCCGCTGCCAGGCCAGGCGCCTTGGTGTCGGACGATGGGAGCCGGGC
Source organism: uncultured Alphaproteobacteria bacterium (assembly GCA_963817995.1). Lineage (GTDB taxonomy): Bacteria > Pseudomonadota > Alphaproteobacteria > Caulobacterales > Caulobacteraceae > Acaudatibacter. The sequence continues at coordinate 47,579 of CAWFQJ010000003.1, read as the reverse complement.
ACATAGGTGAACGGCCCCTGGTCCTCGGCCACGTCGTTGAGAAAGAGCCACGCCTTCGCCGTCGGATGGAAGGTGTCCATATGCAGGCGCGTCTGGGGGTCGATCTGCGGGCCCTCGGCGCGGGTCACGATCTCCTGGACGAACACGCCGGCCGGCGTATTGCGCCCGGCCGCGAAGCGCATGAGCCGGCGCCACGCGTCCGAGCCGGTCAGCCGGCGGCATTGCGGCAGGCGCCTCGTCGCCGCGAAGCTCAAGGGGACCCGGCGCGTCGTGGCCTGGCCCTCGACGAATTCCAGAATCTCGCCGCGATACCGGCCGATCTCGCCGACAAGGGCGGCGAAATCGGCGGCGGGCAGGAAGTCGCGCTTGACCAGATAGCCGTTGGTCCTGAACGCCGCCAATTCGTCGGCCGTCAGCAGATGGCGAAGCCGCGCTCGCCGCCGGTCGGCGACGTGGTGCGCGAGCCTCGTGCGCCAGGCGTGCAGGCCGTTGCGATTGAGCGTGGGGCTGGCGAGGATCGGATTGGCGCCGAAGGTCTTGGCGCCGGTGAACACCTGAAAGATCCAGAACGGCGCGGCCAGCCAGACCGCGGCGCTCTTTCCCCCCTGGGCGGTCACGCTCATGGTCGATACTCGTCACCCGCCCACTTTCGCTGGGGAAAAGGAATCGGACAGAGTGTATCGAAACTCAAGCGCCTGATGCGATCGCACGAAAGATGTTCGATCGCATCAGACTCTAGGCTTTTGAATCTAGAACAGGATTCAGCTTCTGGACGATTTCGTCCAAAGTTATCTCGCTCTAAAGGGTCACGCCGCGTGTCGGCCGGCGGCGAGGTCCCTGACGGCTTCCGTGGTCAGCGGCTGGCCGCCGATGCCCCACTCGCCGCTTGCCACTTCCGAAATCTTGACCCAGGTCACGCCGCGCATATTCTCGCCTTCGATCGAGACCATGGCGTCGGTCAGCTTATGGATGATCTGGCGCTTCTGCTCGGGGGTGAAGACTTTCTCAACCAGATGAACTTCTATCAACGGCATCGTCGTGCTCCTGAGAATTGTCCTCGTCTCCGCGAGAACCGTGAGCAATCTGCGCGCCTCGTTCGTCCAAGGCTTTCAGAGCGCCGTGATTTAATCTCCAGAAGCCCTTGAGACGCCCTTGATTTTGGCGACCTCGACCGTCGCTCCCCGCGAGCGCGAGTGATAACCACGCCGCGTAAAGCGGGCTATGAGTCCCTCATGGACTTGATCGGCGAATGACCCTCCGGTTCGATGACTATGCGATCGACATCGATCGGCGCGAGCTGCGCCGTGGCGCGATCGCGGTGCATGTCGAGCCTCAAGTCTTCGACCTCCTGGTATATCTCGTCGAGAATCGCGATCGCGTGGTCAGCAAGGATGATCTGATCGCCTGTGTCTGGGGTGGCCGGATCGTTTCGGATTCTACCCTGACCAGCCGCATCAATGCCGCGCGATCGGCGGTCGGCGACAGCGGCGAAGGCCAGAAACTGATCCGCACAATTCCGCGCAAGGGCCTGCGTTTCGTCGGCGCGGTCCATGATGATCCGCGCGAGGGGACGACGGATGCCGATCGTCCGCCAAACGACGAAGCCCAGACGCCATCGCGCCCGGCCTTGCCGCTGCCCGACCGGCCCGCCATCGCCGTGCTGCCCTTCGTCAACATGAGCGGCGATCCAGAGCAGGAATATTTCTCCGACGGCATCAGCGAAGACATCATCACCGCGCTGTCCAAACTGCGCTGGTTTTTCGTGATCGCGCGCAATTCGTCCTTTATTTACAAGGGCAAGGCCGTCCACATGAAGCAGCTCGCCGAGGAGCTCGGCGTGGGCTATGTGGTCGAGGGCAGCGTGCGCCGGGCCGGCAACCGGGTGCGCATCACCGCCCAGCTCAACGACGTCGCCACCGGCAGCCACATCTGGGCGGAGCGCTATGACCGCGATCTGGCTGACGTGTTCGCCGTGCAAGATGAAATCACGGAGGCCATCATCGCGGCGATCGAGCCGCAGATCTATGCGGCCGAGAATTTTCACGCCCAGCGCAAGGCGCCCGGCAGCCTGGACGCCTGGGATCTGGTCATGCGCGCCCTGTCGCACTACTGGCGGGTGACGCGGCAGGACAATGTCGTCGCCCAAGCCTTGCTGGAAAAGGCGATCAGCATCGATCCCAACTACGGCCAGGCGCTGGGAGTCCTGGCCGCCAGCCATACATTCAGCGCCCACATGGGCTGGGAGGATATGGCCACGGCGACTCCGGTCGCCGAGCGCGCGGCGTTATCGGCGATACGATCCGACGGCGAAGATCCGTGGGCGCACCACGCGCTGGCCTGTGTCTATCTGTTCACGCGGCGTTTCGACAACTCGCTGGCCGAGTTCGAGCTGGCGCTCCGGCTGAACCCCAATTTCTCGCTGGCGCAAGGCTATTACGGCCTGGCGCTCTCCTATTGCGGGCGCTGGCGCCAGGCTGACGAAGCCGGTCGCCGCGCCATTCGCCTCAGTCCGCGCGACCCGTTCTCGGCGATCTATTACGGCGTCGCCGCCTACGCCCAGTTCGTTGGACGCAACTATGACGAGGCCATGCGGCTGGCGCGGGAGGGCATACGTCAGAGAGCCGATTTCGTCGGCGCCCATCGTGTTCTCACCGCCGCCGCCGGCATGGCCGGCCAGATCGATATCGCCAAGGCGGCGCTACGGGGTCTGCGCCGCGCCCAGCCCAATATTTCGCTCGCCTGGATCGCCAGCGACATGCCGATCCAACAAGACGCTGAGCGCGAACACTATCTACAGGCCTTCCGGCGCGCGGGCCTGAGCTGACTTGGCCTTGGTCGAAAGCTGAGCCGGGCGCCCGCCAATCCTTACGTGAACGTCAGCCCCTCGAACGCGCCCTTGGCCCGCCAGCCGTCCAGATATTTGAAATAGGCCATGGCTCCGGCGGGATAGCCCACATAGTACTTCGCGCCCGGTCCGGGGTCCTGCCCCTCATTGTTGTAGTATCCGGGAGTGCAGTCCGGAGAGCCCAGCATGCGGCCGGGGCCGGTGAGGAGGAGCTCCACCCAGGCGTCCTGGGCCTCCTGGGTCACCTCGACCTCTTTCGCGCCGATATCCAGGGCCTGGCGGACGATGAGCGCGATGGTCTTGCCGCTCTCGGTCAGATTGTGCGGCACATTGGAGATCAGATTGGCCCCCTGGGTCGGCTGGACGAAGAAGGCGTTGGGAAAGCCGCGCACATGGATGCCGTGCAGCGAGCGCATGCCCTGGCCCCAGGCCTGGGACAGGGTCAGCCCACCCCGCCCGGTGACCTCGAAGCCGGCCCGGCGCTTGTATTCGGTGCCGACCTCGAAGCCGGAGGCATAGATGATGCAGTCGACCTCGTATTCTTTGCCGGCGACGACGAAGCCTTTCTCGGTGATGCGCTCCACCCCCTTGCCGTCGGTGTGGACGAGGTGGGTTCCGGGCGTATTGAAGGCCAGCAGATAGGCGTCGTGGAAGCACGGCCGCTTGCACAGCTGCCGGTACCAAGCCTTGAGGTTCTCGGCCGTTTCCGGATCCTCGACGAGGGTTTCGGCCCGGTGACGGATCTCCTCCATCTTCTCGAAGTCGGAATCCTCATAGGCCGCCAGCATCTTCTCCAGCGTCATCTCCTCGCGCGGCAGCTGCGAGATCTTGGCGCGGATGCGGCGTGACAGATCGGTCCAGCCGTCCATCACCAGATCCTCATCGGCCCCGCCGCCGGCCTGGTTGGCGGTGAAGTTCTCCAGCCAGCGCTGCTGCCAGCCTGGTGTGGCGATTTCGGCGAACCAGTCCGGATCGATCGGCTTGTTGTCCCGCACGTCCACCGAAGAGGGGGTGCGCTGGACGACGAAGAGTTCCTTGGCGGCGCGCGCCAGGTGCGGAACCGCCTGCACCGCCGTCGCCCCGGTGCCGATGATCGCCACGCGCTTGTCGGCCAGCTTGTCCATCTTGGCGCCGAAGCGATCGCCGCCGGTGTAGTCGTAGTCCCAGCGGCTGGTGTGAAACGAATGGCCCTTGAAGGTCTCGATGCCGGGGATGCCCGGCAGTTTGGGCACGTGCAGCGGCCCGGTGCCGATGCCGATGAAGCTGGCGGTGAATTTGTCGCCCCGGTCGGTGCTGATCACCCAGCGGGCGCCCGCCTCATCCCAGGTCACCTCCGTCACCACGGTGTGGAAGAGGGCGTTGTCATAGAGGCCGTACTGGCGGCCGATGCGCTCGCATTGGCTGAGGATCTCCGGGCCGTGAGCGTATTTCTCGGTGGGCCGGTGGCCGGTCTCTTCCAGCATAGGCATATAGACCATCGAGGCGGTGTCGCACTGGGCGCCGGGATAGCGGTTCCAGTACCAGGTGCCGCCAAAGCCGCCGCCCTTCTCGACGATGCGCACATCGGTGACGCCCGCCTCCACCAGCCGCGCGGCGGTGACGAGACCGGCGAAGCCGCCGCCGACGAAGGCGAAGGTGACGTGATCGGTTTTGGGCTCGCGCTCCACGCGCGGCGTATAGGGATCGTCCAGATAGTGGGCGAGGCGGCCCTTGAGCTCCAGATACTGGGCGTTGCCGTCGGCCCGCAGGCGCTTGTCGCGCTCGGCGATGTATTTGGCCAGCAGCGCCTTCTTGTCGATCGGCCGAGCGGCGGCCGCCTTGCGCTCTTCGGTCATCGTCATGGCGGCAGGCTTCCCATCTGGCTTCGCTCCCATCTAGGGAGTGGGCATACCTAGAGCCAGGAGGGGGTGCTGTTCAATCGGCGGCGGCGGCCCTGACCTCGGCCAGGTCGATCAATTCCCGCAAGGCGTCCTTCATCTCCTGGCCATGGATCTCGAAATCGACGTGCGGTTCGATGGCGCCATCGTCGGCCTCGATCCGCGCCCGCGCCAGATGCAGGCCCGGCATGGCCTGCGCCAGGTTCAAGTCGAGGCCGGTCAGCACCTCGCGGAGCTGGCGCGCGCACCGATCGCCGCCGTGGCCGCCATAGGTGACGATCAGGGCCGGCTTGCCCTTCCACTCGCGATAGAGATGGTCGATGGCGTTCTTCAGCGGCGCCGGATAGCCCCAGTTGTACTGCGGCGTGACGAAGACCACCCCGGCGGCCGCCGAGACGCGCTCGCTCCAGGCCCGCGTGGTCTCGCGCACATAGGTCCCCAGCGCCGGGATGCCCGGCTCATCGTCGAGACCGAGCCCCAGATCCTGCAAGATCGACCACCCGGAACACCCCGCCTTCGGCCTCGCCCAAGGATGCGATCCACTGGGCGATGGCCGGCGAGCGACGCAGGGGGCGGGTGGTTCCGGCGACCACGAGGTAATGATTTGCGTGCATGGCGCACATATATCATCGCCGACGATCCGGTGTAAAGTGTGCGCTATGCACCGACCTGACGACACGCTTGAGCGCACCCTCCTTACCCTGGCGCGCTTCATCAACGATCCGCGCCAGGACTGGCGGCTGATGGCCGAGGCCGGGTTGGATCTCGATCCGATGTTCCTGCCGCTTCTGGTGAGCCTGGGCGCTGGCGGCGTTCTCGGCGTCGTCGAGCTCTCGGAGCAGTTGGGAAAGGATCATTCCACCATGAGCCGGCAGCTGGCGAAGCTGGAGGCGGCGGGTGTCGTCGCGCGTCAGGCCTCGCCCACGGATGGCCGCGTGCGCGCCGCCCGTCTCACGGCCAAAGGGGAGGAAGCCGTCGCCGCCCTTTCCGCCGCTCGTCGGCGCCTGTTCGATCGCGCCCTCGCCGATTGGACGCCCACCGACCGCGAAACCCTCACCCGGCTCTTCAGCCGTTTCGCCGAGGCGCTGAAATCGGGACTTTAAGGCGCCGTTGAAGGCGATCGCCCAGGCGACCGACATGGCCAGCAGCGCCCGCTCCAAAGCGCACCGCAAAGGCACAAAGGCCACGAAGAAAGAGAAGACGTCGTGCGACGGCGAAGCCGTCAATCATGCCCGGCGCTGTCGGTTTGTTGCGCCTCCGGCGCGGCGCAACGTCGGACTTCGTGTCCTTTGTGGTGCGTTTTCTTTGAAGGGTCAGCAACTGGCCAGCCGATGGAGACACGGCCGATGGCGGCGCCGTTCGCCCTCCTCTCCCAACGTCACACTCGACACCGCCGCCTCCTTGCCGCCAATGTGGCGCCAGGGAAGAACGAGAGCCCGATCGTCTCAGGCCGGAGAGACCTGAGGCGTGAATCGGGCTCTCCAGATTTAAGCCCAGGAGCGCGTGCACGTGTCCGACAACACTCCCGTGATCATCGGCGTCGGCGAGGCGTCGGAGCGGCTTGATGCGCCCGGCTACGCGGCTCTGTCTCCGGCCGATCTGGCCGGCGCCGCGGCGCGGGCGGCGCTGGAGGACGCCCTCTCGGCCGAGACCCTGGCGCGCCACATCGATGTCATCGCCGCCGTCCGCCAGTTCGAGACCTCGCATTTCCGCGCCGTGGCGCCCTTCGGCCGATCCGACAACTTCCCTCGGGCGGTGGCCAGGCGCATCGGCGCCGATCCGGCCCGGGCATCCTCGAACCGGTGGGCGGGCAGGGGCCTCAGCACCTGGTCAATGAAATGGCCCAGGCCATCGGCGCCGGCGAGGTCTCCATGGCGCTGCTGTGCGGGGCCGAGGCCATCTCCACGGTTCGCGCCGTCGCCTCGCGCAGCGAGACCCTCGACTGGTCCGAGGAGGTCGGCGGCCAGCTCGAGGATCGCGGCTATGGCAATGAGCAGATCGTCGACCCCGATCTTTCCAAGCACGGCGCCCGCACCCCGATCAGCATCTACGCCCTCTTCGAAAACGCCCGCCGCGCTCGGCTTGGTCTCAACCGCGCCGACTACGCCCTGGCCATGGGCGAGCTGTTCGCGCCCTTCACCCGCGTCGCCGCCGGCAATCCCCACGCCATGTCGCGGGAGGTCTATTCGGCCGAGGAGTTGGCCACCGTCTCCAAACCCAATCGGCTTACCTCCGATCCCTTTCCCCGGCGCCTGGTGGCGCGCGACCAGGCCAACCAGGGCGCGGCGGTGCTCATCACCTCGGTCGGCCGCGCCCGGGAATTGGGCGTGCCGGAGGATCGCTTCGTCTATCTGCTCGGCGGCGCCGATGTGCGCGAACGCATACCCACGGCCAGGGCCGATCTGTCGCGAAGCCCGGCCTCGGTCTTGGCCGCGAAACGGGCGCTGGAGAGCGCCGGCGTTGGGATCGGCGACATCGACCTGATCGATTTCTATTCCTGCTTCCCGATCGCCGTCTTCAATGTCCGCGACGGGCTGGGGATGGCGGAGGATGATCCGCGCGCCCTGACCCTCACCGGCGGCCTGCCCTATTTTGGCGGAGCCGGGAACAACTACTCCATGCACGCCATCGCCTCGATGGTCCGGGCCCTGCGCGCCGCCCCCGGCAAGATCGGCCTGGTGGCGGCCAATGGCGGCTTTCTTTCGAAATATTCGGTGGGGATCTATTCGGCCAAGCCCGCGCCCTGGCGCGGCTTCGACAGCGCCGCCCTCCAGGCCGAGGTCGACGCCTGGCCCGCTCCGGTGATGGCGCCGGGAGAGGGCGAAGGCGTCGTCGAAACCTACACCATCGACTACAGCCGCCAGCCGCCCCTCGCCGTCGTCGTCGGCAGCCTGGAGGCCAGCGGCGCTCGCTTCGTCGCCATGAGCGACGATCCGGCTATCGTCCAGGCGATGATCGCGCAAGATCCCCTGGGTGCGAAGGTGACCTTGGCCCCCTCCGACGATGGCCGCTCGCTCATCACCAACCTTGTTCCGGCTGGACACCCGTGATGCGCGCCGCCTTGCGCCCCCTCCGTCGGCTTCGCCGCCACCTCCCCCGTGGGGAGGCACGGGGGAGGAGAGGGGTGTCTTCTCCTCCCCCGCTACTAGGCGGGGGAGGTGGCGGCCCGCCCTCTCGCGGGCTGACGGAGGGGGCGCAAGGCCGAGCGCTTCACCTTGACCGCAGGCCCGCCCTCCCATGAAATGGTGTTTCGCCGATCTGTTCGAGACCGCGGCCGATACGGTTCCGGACGCCATTGCCCTGATCAATGGCGAGAGCCGGCGCACCTGGCGGCAATATGAGGATCGCGCCGCCCGCTTCGCCTCGGCGCTGGTCGCCGCCGGCGTCGGCCGCGACGTCAAGGCCGGCCTCTATGGCTACAATTCCAACGAATATCTCGAAGCCCAGTTCGGCATGTTTAAGGCCAGAGCCGTGCCGGTCAACGTCAACTACCGCTATGTCGAGCACGAGCTGATCTATCTGCTCGATAATGCGGATGCCGAGGCCCTGGTGTTCGACGCCCAGTTCGCCCCGCGGGTGGCGGCGATCCAGGGCCGGCTTCCGAAGCTCAGCTTCCTGGTCGAGATCGACGACGGCTCCGGCGAGCACCTCCCCGGCGCCCATCGCTTCGAGGACCTGATCGCGGCGAACGCCCCCTTGCCGCGCCAGGACACCTCCGAAGACGACATCTACATGCTCTACACCGGCGGCACGACCGGCATGCCCAAGGGGGTGATGTATCGCCAGGGCGACTTCAGCCTAGGCCTGGCCGGCGCCGGCCTCGGCCCCGACGCGCCGCGCACGCCCGAGGCGTTGCTCGGGGCGATCAAAATGCTGGCCGAGGCCAAGGCCGCGCCCATCAGCATCGCCGCTTGCCCGCTGATGCACGGCACCGGCCTGTGGCTCGGCTGTTTCGTGCCCCATATCCTCGGCGGCACGGCGGTCACCTTCCGCAACGAGCATTTCGATCCCCACGCCCTGTGGCGCCTGGTGGCCAAGGAGCGGGCGACCAATGTCGTGATCGTCGGCGACGCCTTCGCCAAGCCCATGCTCGCCGCCCTGATTGAGGCCAGGGACGCCGGAGCGCCGCACGACCTTTCCAGCCTCCAGCAGATCATGTCGTCCGGCGTGATGTTCTCCACCGAGGTCAAGCGCGGCCTGCTGGAATTCGCCGATATCGCAATCATCGACGTCATGGGATCCACCGAGGGCTCCATGGGGTCGAGCGCCGTTTCCCGCGCCCTGCCGCTTGGCCAGACCGCCCGGTTCGAGCGCGCCCTCACCACCAAGGTGTTCAACGAACGCGACGAGGAGGTCGAGCCGGGCTCCGAGGAGATGGGCATGATCGCCAATGGCGGCTTCGCCCCGATCGGCTACTACAAGGATCCGGAAAAGAGCGCCCGCACCTTCCGCGTCATCAAAGGCCAGCGTTATTCCTTCCCCGGCGATTTCGCCAAGGTCGCCGCCGACGGCTCGCTGATCCTGCTGGGCCGGGGCGGGGTGTGCATCAACACCGGCGGCGAAAAGGTCTTTCCCGAGGAAGTCGAAGAAGCGATCAAGGCCCACGAGAGTGTCTGGGACGCCCTGGTGGTCGGCGTGCCCGACCCGCGCTTCGGCGAGCGGGTGGTCGCGGTCGTCTCGGCGAGGCCGGGCCACGCCGTCGATGAAGCCCAGCTCAATGAATTCATCCGGACACGGATTGCCGGCTACAAGACGCCGCGCAAGCTGATCGTGGTCGACGAGGTTCGCCGCGCCGCCAACGGCAAGGCCGATTACAAATGGGCCAGAAACGCGGCGCTGAAGGATGCAGGCGCGGCCTAGCGGTCGAGGGTTTTCATGGGCACTTGCTGCCCATCTCGAGCTTTTCCATTTGGCCCTGCTCAAGGCTGTCGGCCAAGCCTGGGTAGTGGGCTTTCATGAAGGCGCGCGCACCCTCCATATCCTGGGAATAGTCGTGGCCCTCCACCAAGATTCCTGGAGCGTGCGCACCCTCGCCCCGGTAGGTCATGGTGGTAAAATAGACCACCTTCCCACCAGCCGCCTGAAAAGATGGAACTTGGCCGCAGGGTTTGTAGCGCACGCCGAAGATGCTGCTCCCCGCCATAAGTGATGACGCGGCGACGGCGTAGACTGTTCCTGGATGGGCCTTGACTAGGATGAAGCCGTCCACCGGTCGGAAGGCGTCTAGCCGGTAGTGGAAGGACACCACGACACCGTTGTGCATGCGCGGTTCGTCGATCTCGAGTCGGGCGGTTTTCGGTTGGACTCCAATAACAAGCCAAGCCACATCAGGGCTGGGCTTCGTGTCTGGCGGCGTATCATCAGCAAGGGCGGAATCCGCGCCGAGCGACGCGAGCAGGGTAAGCCAAACCGCTAAATTCTTTCTGATCATCTCTCCCCCCAAATTTCACATTCCAGAAGCAGGATACGAGACGGGCTTGATTGGTCAAGCTTGGACAGGGCCTCTCTCTTGCGCCGCGCTCGGCCAAATTCCCTAAACTCACCTCGGGTGAACGCGACAATGGACTGAAAACAACACCGGAGAGGAAGGCGTCACCATGAAGTCACCCATCTGCGACATGCTGGGGATCGAGTTTCCCCTGCTGGCCTTCAGCCATTGCCGCGACGTGGTGGCGGCGGTGAGCCGGGCAGGGGGCTTTGGCGTGCTGGGCGCCACCGGCCATTCGCCGGAGTCGGTGCGCACCGAGCTCAAGTGGATCGACGATCATTGCGACGGCAAGCCCTATGGCATCGACGTCCTGATCCCGGAAAACATGGCCACCGCCGGCGAGAAGAACGTCACCTACAATTCCCTGCGCACCCGCGTGCCGGCCCAGCACCGGGCCTTCGCCCACGATCTTCTGGAGAAGGTCGGGGTGAGCGTGGAGGAGCAGGTCGCCCGGGACGACACGCCCCAGCCGTTCGATCCGGACCGGGCCCTGCAGGTGCTGGAGGCCGCCTTCGAATTCCCCATCCGCCTGATCGCCAATGCCCTGGGCGTGCCGCCGCCGTCTATGATCGAGATGGGCAAGAAGCACGGCGTGCCGGTGGCGGCTCTCGTCGGGGCAAAGGAGCACGCCATCCGGCAGGTCAACGCCGGGGTCGATATCCTCGTGGTCCAGGGCACGGAGGCCGGCGGCCACTGCGGCGAGGTCTCCACCCTCGTGCTTGGTCCCCGAGGTGCTGAAAGCCATCAAGCCGATCCGCGACGTGCCGGTCCTGGCCGCCGGCGGCATCATGACCGGCGCCCAGATGGCCGCCTGCATGGCCATGGGCGCGGCGGGCGTATGGACCGGCTCGGTGTGGCTGGCGACCATGGAATCCGAGACCACCGAGATCTTCCGTGAAAAGATGATCGAGGCCAGCTCGCGCGACGCCGTCCGCTCCAAGAGCCGCACCGGCAAACCCGCCCGCCAGCTCCGCTCGGCCTGGACCGAGGCCTGGGAGCGCGATCCGGCCAGCCCCGGGCCGCTGCCCATGCCCCTGCAGAGCCTGATCAGCGAAAACGCCCTACGCGGCGTCGACCGCGCCGCCGCCGCCGGCAATAAGCAGGCGCGCGAGATGGTCACCTATTTCGTCGGCCAGGGCGTCGGCCTCATCAACTCCGTCCGCTCCGCCACCCAGGTCGTCCAGGACTTCAAGGAAGAATTTCTGGAGGCGGTGGAGCGGATGGATGACCTGGTGTCGGAATGAGGCCGCTTTGCGCCCCCTCCGTCACGCGATGCGAGAGGGCATCGCGCGCCACCTCCCCCGTAAGAAGACGGGGGAGGAGAGCGTTTTCCTTCTCCTCCCATGCAAGCGAAGCGCGGCGGGGGAGGTGGCGCGGCGCGCTTTCTTGCGCCGTGACGGAGGGGGCGCAAAGCCACGCCAACACAGGCTCACGATTTTCCAAAAGGTATCCTGAATGAACTTCGAATTTTCCGACGATCAGAAGGCGCTGGGCGAGCAGGCGCGGCGCTATCTGGCGGACAAGTGTCCGACCATCGGCGGTGCGGGCGATCCTCGAGGGACCCGAGCCGTACGACAAGGCCCTGTGGAAGGGCCTCGCCGAGATGGGTTTCCTGGGCGTGGTCATTCCCGAGGAATACGGCGGCCTTGGCCTCTCATACCTGGAGCTCTGCCTGATCGCCGAGGAACTGGGCCGCGCCATCGCTCCGGTTCCGTTCAGCTCCTCGGTGTTCCTGGCCACCGAGTTCCTGCTGGCCGCCGGCTCCGAGGCCCAGAAATCGGCCTGGCTGCCGAAGCTGGCGGCGGGCGAGGCGATCGGAACCTTCGCCTTCGCCGAGCGGGTCGGGGCGGTGACGCCCAAGACCATCCAACTCGCCGCCGCCGACGGCCGCCTGACGGGCGCCAAGACCGCCGTGCCCGATGGCGAGATCGCCGACTTCGCCATCGTCGCGGCTCGTTCCGCTCCGGGATCGGACGCGCGCGGGATATCGCTCTACATCGTCGACCTGGCCGGCGCCGGCGTCACCCGCGAGGCCGCTGGAGACCATCGACCCCTCCCGCGGCCACGCGGCGATCACCTTCGCCGGGGCAGAGGCGCAGCCGCTGGGTGCTCCCGGCGAGGGCTGGTCCACCATCGAGCGGGTGTTCGACCGCGCCGCCGTGCTCACCGCCTTCGAGCAGATCGGCGGCGCCGACCGGGCCCTGGAGATGGCCCGCGACTATGCCCTGGAGCGCATGGCCTTTGGCCGGCCGATCGGCTCGTTCCAGGCCATCAAGCACATGCTGGCCGACATGTACGTCTCGGCGACGCTGGCCCGGTCCAACGGCTACTACGGCGCCTGGGCGCTTTCCACCGGCGCGGCCGAGCTGCCGGAAGCGGCGGCCTCGGCGCGGGTGGCGGCCACCCAGGCCTTCCAGCACTGCGCCAAGAACAACATCCAGGTGCACGGGGGCATGGGCTTCACCTGGGCCTTCGACTGTCACCTCTTCTACCGCCGCTCCAACCTCCTGGCCCTGGGCCTCGGCGCGCTCTCCACCTGGGAAGACGCCCTCATCACCCGCCTCCGCGCCCGCAACGCGGCTTGAGATAGTGGAACGCCACCCCTCTTCCTACCGTCATAGCCGGGCGTCAGTCCCGGCTACCCATACACACCCTTCCCAGCCATGGCGCGCTGGCGCGCCACCCGAGCCGGCGGTGCTCATGGATCACCGGGACTGACGCCCGGTGATGACGGTAGGTCGGTAAAAATTACTTAGGAACCCAACCCATGAACTTCGATGACACCCCCCAGGAAGCCGTCTTTCGCGCCGAGGTGCGCGGCTGGATTGACGCCAACGCGCCGCGCGAGCTGAAGGCCGATCTCGAATCCTCCGGCTTCGGCAATCTTTCCGTCGCCGGGGTCGATCCGATGGCGGCGGCCAAGGCCTGGCAGAAGAAGAAGGCCGACGCCGGCTGGGCCTGCCTGCACTGGCCCAAGGACTACGGCGGCCGGGGCGCCACCCCGATCGAGCGGGTGATCTGGGGGCAGGAGGAGGGCCCCTATCGGCGCGCTCGGCGGTATCTTCATCATCGGCCACGGCATGTGCGGGCCGACCATGATGGCCTTCGCCTCCGAAGAGCAGAAGCGCCGCTATCTGCCGCCGCTGGCCGCCGGCGAGGAGATCTGGTGCCAGCTGTTCAGCGAGCCGGCCGGCGGCTCCGACCTCGCCGGCCTTCGCACCCGCGCCGAAAAGGCCGCCGACGGCTCCGGCGACTGGATCATCAACGGCCAGAAGATCTGGACCAGCGGCGCCCACTATTCCGACATGGCGATCCTGATCACCCGCACCGACCCGAATGTGCCCAAGCACAAGGGCCTGACCATGTTCTTCCTCTCCATGAAGAGCCCGGGGATCGAGATCCGGCCGATCAAGCAGGCCAACGGCCAGTCGGGCTTCAACGAGGTCTATTTCACCGACGTGCGCATCCCCGACGCCCAGCGCCTGGGGGCCGTGGGCGACGGCTGGAAGGTCTCGCTGACCACCCTGATGAACGAGCGGCTCTCCATCGGCTCGGGCATGTCCACCGGCTTTCCCGAGCTGTTCGATCTGTGCTGCCGCATCGAGACGGCCAATGGCCTGGCGGTGGACGATCCGGCGGTGCGCTCCAAGCTCGCCACCTGGGCCATCCGCACCACCGGGCTGAAATACACCGGCTTTCGCGCCCTCTCGGCCCTCTCGCGCGGCGAGACGCCGGGGCCGGAGAACTCCATCGGCAAGCTGGTGGCCGGCCCGACCATGCAGGAGATCGCCATGTTCGCCGAGGACCTGCAGGGCCAGGCCGGGATCATCTCCGACCCCGAGATCGCCGCCGCCAACGGCCGCTTCCAGGCCATGCTGATGCGCTCGCCCGCCACCCGCGTCGAAGGCGGCACCGACGAGATCCTGCGCAACATCATCGCCGAACGGGTCCTGGGCCTCCCCGCCGACATCCGCGTCGACAAGGACGTCCCCTTCAACCAGATCCCCACCAGCGCGCGGGGATGATGATGCCGGCCCATCTCCTCCCCCGCGCGCCTTCGCGGGGGAGGTGGCGGCCCGCACTCTTGCGGGCTGACGGAGGGGGCGCAAGGCCGCCACAGCGAACCCCCGCCGATCCTACCGGCCGCTTTGCGCCCCCTCAGTCGGCCGGCAAGCCGGCCGCCAGCTCCCCCGTAAGAGGACGGGGGAGCAGAAGGAAGAAATGACCGATGGACTACGAACACCTGCGCATCGAGGCTCGCGGCGACGCCCTGTGGGTGACCATGGACCGGCCGGAGCGGCTCAATGCGCTCAACCGGCGCCTGGTGGAGGAGCTGCGCGATCTCTTCGTCGGCCTCTATTGGCGCCATGAGGTGCGGGTGGTGGTGCTGCGCGGCGCGGGCGCCAATTTCTGCGCCGGCCTCGATCTGAAGGAGCGCGACAACGCCGGCCCCGGCGGGCCCTCCACCGGCCTCGTCCGCCAGCGCCAGATCAGCGAGATCGTCATGGCCATGCGCCGCTGCCCCCAGCCGATCGTCGCCCTGATCGACGGCGCGGCCAGCGGCGGCGGCTTCGCCCTGGCGCTGGCCTCCGACGTGCGCATCGCCACGCCGACCTTGAAGATGAACGCCGCCTTCATCCGCATCGGCCTTTCGGCCTGCGACATCGGCGTCAGCTATTTCCTGCCGCGCATGGTGGGCATCGTCCGTCGCCGCCGAGCTGATGCTCACCGGCCGCTTCATCCGCGCCGAGCGGGCGCTGTCGCTCGGCCTCGTCAGCGCCGTGGTCGAGGCCGAGCAGCTGGACGGCTGAAGGCGAGGCCCTGGTCGCCGAGATGCTGGCCACCACGCCGCTCGGCCTTCGCCTGACCAAGGAATGCCTCAACCACTCCATCGACGCCGGCGGCCTGGAAGCCGCCATCGCCATGGAAGACCGCAACCAGATCCTCTGCGCCCAGGGCGAGGACTTCCGCGAAGGCGTCGCGGCTTTTCTGGAGAAGAGGCCGCCGGTCTATGGCAATAGGTGAGGCGCCGCCTTGCGCCCCCTCCGTCGGCTTCGCCGCCACCTCCCCCGCATAACGGCGGGGGAGGAGAGGGTGTCTTCTCCTCCCCCGTCCTCTTACGGGGGAGGGGGACCCCGGAGGGGTGGTGGGGGCGCAAAGCCGCGCTCACGATCCATGGAGATGATCTGATGTCTATCGCCGCCGTCGATAAGGCCCTCACCCAAGCCGCCGCCGCCGATCTTGTCCCAGGCTTCGTCGCCGCCGCGCGACTGCCGGACGGCCAGCGCTTCGAGGCCGCCTATGGCGCCCGCTCCGTCGCCGCGCCCGCGCCGATGACGCCCGACACCGTCTTCTGGATCGCCTCCTTCACCAAGCTGGTCACCACCATCGCCGCCCTGCAGCTGGTCGAGGCCGGCGACCTCGACCTCGACCAGACCGTCGCCTCCATCCTCCCCGATTTCGCCGACCTGCCGATCCTGGAGGGCTTCGACGGCGCCGGCGCAGCCGCGCCTGCGCAAGGCCACCGACGCGCCGACGATCCGCCACCTCCTCACCCACACCTCGGGCCTGGGTTATACGTTCATGGACGCCGATCTCGCCCGCTACGCCGAGCAACAGGGCATCGGCCCCGACCAGGCCCGCCGCCTGCCGCGCCGCTTCGAAGCCGGCTCGCGCTGGCATTATGGCGTCGGCATCGACTGGGCCGGGGCGGTGATCGAGGCGGTTGACCGGCCAGGGACTGGACGCCGTCTTCGCCGAGCGAATCACCGGCCCGCTTGGCATGGCCGACACCACATTCGCCCTGAACGAGACCCAGAAGCCCCGCGCCGCCGCCATGCACGCCCGCCTGCCGGACGGGAGCCTCGTCCCCATCGATTTCGCCATGCCGCCGCCGCCGAACTTCAGCCTGGGCGGCGGCGGCCTTCATTCCACGGCCTCCGACTATCTGCGCCTGCTCACCGCCATTCTCGATGGCGAGATCCTCACCGAAGCCTCCCGCGCCGCCCTGTTCGCCAACCAGATCGGCGACCTCCAGGCCGGCGTCACCGTCTCCTCCAACCCGGCCCTCACCAATGATTTCGAGCCCATGCCCGGCGATCCCAAGCGCTGGAGCCTCGGCCTCCTCCTCAACCAGCGCCCCGGCCCCGACGGCCGCCCGGTGGGCAGCGGCGCCTGGGCCGGCCTCGCCAACTGCTACTACTGGATCGACCCCAAGACCCGCGTCGCCGGCGTCCTCCTCACCCAGATCCTCCCCTTCGCCGACAAGAAGGCCCTGGAGCTGTTCTCGAGGTTCGAGCGGGCGGTTTACGCGTAGGACCTAAACCCTTCTCCCATAGGGAGAAGGAGGGGCCCGCGCTCGAAGAGCGTGGGAAGATGAGGGGTTACGCGGCTGGCCATGTAACCCCTCACCTTCCCGTTGCTTGCGCAACGGGCCTCTACCTCTCCCTGCGGGAGAGGTAGAATACCCACCCAACCCCCCGCTCATCCTCGCGAAAGCGAGGACCCAGGCTTTTTCAGCTCAGCCGCTCTTCCCGGCTGCCATCCGAGCCACTATGTTGCCAGGTAGAAAATATCCACCCTTCAACCGCGGTTCCGAGAATGGCGCTCAATATCAAGGACCCGGCCGCCGAGCGATCCGCGCGTGATCTCTCCGCCGCCACCGGCGAGGGCCTCACCCTCGCCGTGCGTAAGGCCGTCGAGGAACGCTTGGCGAGAGTGCGCCGCGATCGGGGAGGGCGGGACCTCGCCGCCGACCTTCTCTCCATCGGCGCTCACTGCGCCGCCTTGCCCGATCTCGACACCCGGTCTCCAGAGGAAATCCTGGGTTATGACGACGATGGCCTTCCCGGCTGATGGTCATCGACACCTCCGCGATCCTCGCCATCCTGCTCGGCGAACCCGACGCCGAACGGTTCGCCACCGCCGTAAAACAAGCCCAATCAAGGCTGCTGTCGGCGGCGAGTTCTTGTTGAAGCGTCCATGGTCATCGAGGCGCGCAAGGGCCTCGAGGGCGCCCGCGATCTCGATCTGTTGATCTACCGCGCCGAGATCGAGATTGTTCCGGTGGACCAAGAGCAGGCCGAAGTTGCCCGCATCGCATGGCGGCGGTTCGGCAAGGGCCGCCATCCCGCGGCGCTGAACTATGGCGATTGCTTTGCCTATGCCCTGGCCAGGGTCAGCGCCTCGCCACTGCTGTTCAAGGGCGCCGACTTCGCCCAGACCGACATAGAGCCGGCGGTCGTCGCGTAGAACGCGGCGTCCCCACCCCCGCTCATCCTCGCGAAAGCGAGGACCCAGGCTTTTTCAGATCAACCGCTCTTCCTCCCTCCCCTTCTGGGGAGGGTCGAGACGAAGCGAAGCGAAGTCCGGGGTGGGGGAAGTCTCAAGCCGCCTCGGCGCCGATGACTTCCCCTCACAACCCCACCCGTCCCGGCTTCGCCGGTCCACCCTCCCCATAAAGGGGAGGAGGTTTTTCTGCCGCTCAAGCCCGCGTTTCGCCGCTCTGAAGCAGGGCCGGCCGGCGCGCCGCCCACGCCACCAGCATCATCAAGAGGCCGACCGCGGCCACCGAAACCGCATAGAGCACCACCGGCCCGGTCTCGGCCTTCTCCTGGGCCACCACGCTGGTGGGAAAGGGCAGGAAGGCGATGCTGGCGAGAAAGACCAGATTGACGACGAGCAGGCGCCGATCATAGGCGCGCACGGTTTCGAAGAGCGCGTGGTGGGCCAGCCGATAGCGGCCGACGACATGGAAGCTGAGGCCGAAGCCGATCAGATTGGGGATCTGCGTCGTCAGGTCGAATTCGCCCGCGCGCCCATGCGGCGGCTTGAGATCGGGCGCCAGCAGGGTGATGGCGATGGCGAACACCGCATCGCTGAAGAAGATGAAGCGCTCGAAGCCGAGGCGGCGATCGGCGGCGGGGCCGATGTCCGATGACGCCATGTCGAAGGCTAACGCGCCGCCAACCGTCCGGCCACATCCGCCGGGGTGGTTTGCGAGAGGGGTGGTTAAGGCGGGCATATGAGGGCGCGGCTGGCTGCTTCGGCTCTGGGAAATCCCGATCAGCGTTCACGGACCCCCAGTGTGACAGCGCGAGGTCAGGCGTGGTGTGAAGGGCGGGAGGTGACTCAACTCGGCCCTTGGGAACGTCTGGTTTCGGGATGATCGCCGAATACGCCTTGAATCTCCGCCTCCAGGCGAGGGCAACGCAGGCCACCAAGTCTATATACTCTAAGCTTGCACCCGCACCCGTTGTCGTAGGCGTTCGTATAGCTGCACCTCCGCTTCGTGGGCGATTTCCACCACCACAGCGAAGGCCTGCCGAGGATGGCTCTCGGCCGCCCAGCCGCCGGCGCATCGGACGACCAGGTAGTAGTTGTCCCCATATTTGCTGATGTCGCGCTTGAACGTCACGGTCGCAGTTTCCAGGCTTGATTTCCAGCGGAGCTTCGAGGGCGGTTCATTTGCAGTTGTAGTCGCGCCTCCATTTCGGGAAACGGCCCTTCGTCGCACGACGCGGTGGCGATGCTCAAGCAGCTGGATCGGAACAGCGTCTCGTTGAGCTGCATCGTGTGCCGCGCAGGCGGCCGTGTGGCGCACCGGGGGATCGTAGGCGAGTGTCACACGAATGGTGCGGCGGCCCTGCTCGATCTGAAAGGGCTCGGCACGGGCACCTGGTAGATGGCCAAATGGTCCACCTGCGTTCGTCTTCCGCATAAAGTGCGACCCGAGCGTCATCGGAGAAGGCGGCACGTTCGAGGTCGATTTGACCGTCGCCGCAGACCGCGCGCTGCGCATCGACGCCGAGCAGGCTGAGGCGCAATTCGGCCGCGGCGGGCATGCTCGCCCCGGTGGCCAACAATGCGCGGATCAGATTGCCTTATGCAGCCAGAAAGGCTGCAAGGATCTGGCTAGCCTTGTAGGCCACCAGGGGCGCAGCGGAAGTGCCAGAGCAGGTCGTGAAGAGTTGGTCTATGGGCCGAAAATGCAATGTCATTACGCCAGCTTCGATGACATCGTGTCCGCCCCGCAAACTGCGAACGAAGGGGTCGTAGACCAAAGTCCCCCCTACATCGACGAAATCGGGCTTGATGGCGCCCCGGAGGCCCGGCCCGGCGCGGGTGAACGGAGCTCTCGATCCGTGTGAACCCCGTTTCTGCGTGCCGGCGCCAGGCCGTGCCATGAGTGCCGCCGACTTGGGTCTCATCGGCCCAGGCGAGGATGGCGTTGGAGGTCAGCTCCGTGCTCCGTTGTCGCTGACGATGGTCCCTGGCCGGCCAGCCAGCGGACGATGGCGGATGAGCTCACGGGCGACGCGCGGTCGCCGCCCAAGCACCCACCTTGCCGCCGTCGTAAATCTAGTTCGGTCGCCCAGTGCGACCACAAAAATCCGACAGCCAAATTCCGCGTTCAATCGCGTAACCGCCTCCCGCATCTGGTTGGGCGTGAGACGTCGGTCCGGAAACTCGCCATTCTCGTCGATGACCTTAGCGGAACAAATGCGGGTGCCGCGATCCAGCGTGCCAGCAGCTAGTGACCCCGAGGTCTCCGGACGGCGATGCCAGCCACCCTGGTGCCGTGACCGAATTCATCCGCCGTGCCGAGTGTGTCTGGAACGCCGATGGCTCCGGCCAGTATGTCCTCGATTAGGGGGTGGTCGTTCACACCGCTGTCGATGATCCCAATCAGAGGCGCGTCCATGCGACGACGCCAAGAGGCGGAAGATCGCCTAGCGACATCTCCAGCCGTCGGCCCATCATCAGATCGGATGACGAAGGTAAATCCAGTCCAGCGATTTCCTCGATTGTCACCGCGGTCTTGACCATCCCGCCGTCGCAGCGCCGCTGATCGTGGTGATCGACGGCCCGACGAGCGCCCAGGCACCTCCCCGCACGCGCTGAACGCGCCATTCCTGACTTGCGCTCGCCAGCCCTCCCGCCGCAGCCCAGCTCGACATCGATCGTGAAGGTGCCGACTTGGAAGTCGTCGCCTCGGTTAGTCCGTCTCGGAGGAATCTGACGCCGATCGGTCCCGTGGAGCTATCGCGGAATCGACTAAATCCCCGCGACAAACGCGTTGTGAGCGCGGGTGCAGTCGTCGCACCACGGCCAGGATGCGGAAGCGCCGGCCGTCGGTCATCTGGTCGGAGACGAAGTACCAGGCTCCAGCGCTGCTCGTTGGCCACCCTGTCCAGTCGTCTTCGAGAAGGCGCCGTCCTCTGACACGCCAGTCAACGCCGAGCCGCTTCCGGCGGCCCAGGTGCCGTTGCGCCTAAAAGCCTGATCCATCTCGGTGCGCAGTCGGGCGCTGCGCCGGCTTCCCGTAGCGGCGCTCGCCCCCCTCAGATTCTCGACGCTCGAAGCGCTCCGGCAGCCGCAGCAGCTCGAGTGCTCATCCCGGGGCAGGAGCTACCTCGCAGGCATCAATCGAGCGTCTCCACGCTCCGCCGCCGCTCTTCGCCGACGCGAGCCGAAATCGCTCTCTCTGTCATCATTTCGCTTTTCGATGATTGCCGCCTTGATTGCCTGAACAGACGCGATCATGACCGCATAGGAATACCCTCCAGCGCCGCAGCGTGAGCGACATCGAAGGCGTCGGCCACATTCTTGAGCTTCATTCTCGAGATCGCTCCACCATCATCTTATCGGGCTTGTCGAACCAAATCACCTCGTCAAACCTGCGCCACACAGCGCTGTCAGTGCTTGGTCGAGATGGTGCTGCGACGAGAAAGCCCTTGGGCGTGATGCGGTCGATAAAGATAAGCAGGCTATTGACCACGCGACGGAGTTCGTCGTGCTCGCCGCTGTCGTCCCTCGCGCGTGCCAGCGCGTCGAACTCGTCGAAGAACAACACGCACGGCTGCTTGCGGGCGAATTCAAAGATTTTCCGCACATTGGTCGCGGTTTCACCCAGATAGGATGAAATCAGCCGTCGAGTTTGACGATGTAAAGCGGCAGCCCCAGCTCGGCCGCGAAAATCGCGGCGCACCGGGAGCTTCTCCTCAGCCTGGTAGGGCGCAGAACAGCAGCTTCGAGCTGGTTTGCAGGCCGCGCCGCCGAATTTCCTCTGCGCGCCGGACTCCTCAGCAAGCCCATGAAAACCTTCACATTTTCGGCGCTGAGGACGATGTCCTGTTTGGTGTGGGAATGTTCGACGAATTCGATGTAATCGCCGGCAGCCTCCGGAAAGGGGATTAACGGTGCCAACGCTCTCGGTCGGCTCGGCCGGGAGGGTCCGCCATCCAGCGTCATACGAAGCGATCGCGCAAGAACGCGGTTATTCTTCTTCTCTTCCTCGTCGATGATCTGCTCGGCGACGGCGCGGAACTCATCATCCCGTCCGTAGCTCGCCAACAGTCTTTTCATCAACTCGCCGCGCGCCATGACCCGTTTTCTACCAATCTCTGATTGAAGAAATCATACCCTTTCCGCCCTGCATCCACCATGCGGTTGCAAGCGCAATTTCGCCAGCGAATAGAGCGCCAATATAAGATTTTCACGCTATCATCGTTCTTATTTTGTTCCAATCCCGGCGTCCGCGTCTCGGTCCCACGCGAGCGTCTGCAAATGGCCGATTGTGTTGAAAAACTCCCTGGCTCGTTCATCTTGTCGGAAATTGAGCAATATGTTTGCGTAGACCATCAGAACTACAGTAGAAAATTTCGGTCACAGGCCTGTTAACGGTCGAACTCACCCTACCGAGAGGGTCGTCCGGAGTTTTTCAACACAATCGGCCCAGAGGTGACCCGAGCCTGCAGTCGGAGTCCCGCAACAAAGATCACCCGGCCGAACGTTCCAAGCTCCCATCGCGAGGCCGACGCGCAACGGCGGGGACGGCATGACTCGAGGCTGCCCGAGGGGCCGCTCGACCTCAGGGACGGCCTAAAGTCTTGATATGCTGAGATGAGAATGCAATCGGGTCGCGCTTAGACACGACCTGCCAAGGTATGATCTCGTCGACGAAAAGGTCCATTAGACGGTCGTGGTCGAAGCACGGTAGGGTTTCTCCCCCGAAGGGTGCAAGTCGCTCGAGTACCGTGTTCCCTGACGCGTCGTCAGGCAAATTAAGTCGCTGGCGCGCGACATCGCCAAGCGCACCGAGAAGCCGGTTTCCCGTGACGCAGGCGCGTGAAGCGCCGCCACCCGCAATTCCGAAGCCCACCTCGACAGGATCGACCAGAACGGACCGAGCGACCGGCATCGTGCCTAGGCCAGCCCCGAGATCGAAATCTCGGAAGAATACTTCCAGCCGCGCTACGGCAGCGATCGCTCGCGCGATCGCCGGGGCGTCGTACGGGTAGGGCCGCATGCCGGCCCAGATCCGGTCGATCAGGGCTTGTAGCCGCTGGCTCACGACGTGCTCGTCGGCTTCAACATTGAGGAGGTGGGTGGCGTGGCGCCGGCGTTCGACGAGCTTCTCTAGGATGCCGGTGGGCTCGCGTAAATCCGCGAGCGCCAATTGCTCGGCACTCGGCCTCGGGTCGATGCGCGCCCAGCGCTCGTCCGGACCCACCGCCCAATCTGAGGGACGGACGACGGTGCCGAACCCAGGTGGGACCGTCTCTGGCTCTCCCTCCATTTCGATCGAGAGGATCCTGCCGCCGGCGAGAAGGTCCCGCATGGCGGCCTGCCGCCGGTTCAGCAGTAGATGCTGGTCAATCATCTGCTCGAGCTGACTCCGGTCGGAGGGGTAAATCAGGCCTTTTTCGACCCGCGGCGGCGTGCCGTCCTGGCGGAAGACAATGCGGTCGAGTGGCCAGATTCTGTCGAGTTCCACATTGCATTCGAGGAACAGACCGGACTGGGCTTGTAGCCGCCACAGGTTTGGGACGTCAATTTCGACAAAGCGGATGGTCAGATCGCCGGAAGTGGCAGCGTCGAACACCGGCTGCAGGCGCTCCGGATCGAGGAGGTAGAGCGCTCCCGTTTCGCCCGCTTGAGCACCGTCCGTGGCGAACCATCCCGCCACGGCGGGGTCCGTGGAGAGGTCGATGAAGGTAGTCGCGCAAACTCCGTGGTGCTGGGCGGCGGCGACGAGTTGATCTTCCTCGGTCAGGTAGGGCACTAACTCCGGCGACCGCAGCACCCAGTTCCGGAAGGCGTTGAAAGCCTCGTTGGCGGTGACGCGCTGCTCTTGCTCAAGCCGGACAAACCTCGAACGCACCGGCCAATCCGAATCTCGCTGTCCTCGAAAATACCTATAGCGACCGCCATCCTTGAAACGCGTCGCCGAGAGTCGACCGCCGCGTCTACGTCGGCGACCTCAAACTGAAAGAAGCCGCCAGGCATCATGCGCGGCCACGGGAGGTCAGGGAAGCCCTCGAAGGTCTGATTCAGAAACAGTTCGAAGACGGAATCGGGTTCGGTCATGGGGCCAATTCTGTGCTTCGAGCGCTGCGGCGTAGCGCTACGATGAATGGATATAGGCACTTCATTCCCGCCGGACGCCGATTATTTGCTGGCCCGAGTAGTTCAAAAGATCGCGGCGATCACCATAGCCGCCCCCTACGAGCAGGGCAGCGCCTGCAGACCACCGTCCGGTGTCGGGCGCATAACCAAAGACCGCTTCTGGCGCATCGCTGACTGTGTAGGCGAAACCCACAGCCGCCCTCCTTCAGCCGCGCCGCGATCTCGCGATAGAAATCCTTGGCCAAGGCTCAGGCCGGCACGGGGTCGAGCTTGGTCTCCAGGCGGATTGAGGGGGCCTGCGTGTGCGGCCCCGGCTCGTTGGCCGAAATCAGGTCGGGCGCCAGATCCTTCACCACCTCGATGAAATCCGCCACCGTTGGCGCCTCGACATTCAGGCCGGGGATATTGCTCATGGCGTAGAAGACCTTGGCGTCGGCGTCCCAGACGGCCTCGACATGGTATTGCTTGGACACCGTTCGCCTCTCGCCTTGCCCGCGACGCAACCACCATAGCAAACCGCCGGCCGATGGTCACCCGCCCGGCCGCGTCTCGCTCGCACCACCAGTTACCCCGGCGCTCCCCGGAAACACCAGTCTGTCCAGAGTCGCTCATATGCCAATATCCGCTAACTTCGCGGATAGCGTAATATGAGGGGTGTTAGCCGCCGCTCGCGTGCTCCCCCTCAAACCACCCCCGCCACCCCCGCCACGCCCCCACTCCCCGGAAACACCACGCTGTCCAGCGCCGCCCGGTCCACGCCCATGTGGTCGCGCAGCACGCCCTTGAACAGGCGCGCGCATGTCCAGCGTCGGGGCGGTGTCGCGGTTCTCGAACAGGCGGTCCTGGGCCAGGGTCGGCCAGTCGCCGATGATGCCGCCGCGCTTCAGCGCGCCGCCGAGCACCAGGGCGGTGGAGGCGGTGCCGTGGTCGGTGCCCGCCGGTGCCGTTGACCCGCGCGGTGCGGCCGAACTCGGTGGCCACCACCACCACGGTCTTGCGCCAGGCGGGGCCGAGGCCGCTGGCCAGGCCGTCGATGAAGGCGTCGAGATAGGCCAGGCGGTTGGCCAGCTGGCCCTGGCCGGCGCCCTGGTTGGCGTGGGTGTCGAAGTTGTCCATGGAGACGGCGGCCACCTGCGGCGCCGCCGGGCTGGATCATGAAGCCGGCCAGGGTCGCGCCCAGGCGTGCGCGGCCTGGGCGAGGCCCGGTTTCAGCAGCGGCTGGCGCGGGCCGGCGGCGCGCCGCCCATGCGGCGCCGCCCATCGGCGGCGGGGCCATGGCCGAGGCGGAGGCGCCGGTCATATCCGGCGGCGGGGCCATGGCCGCGTCGCTGGCGGCGATCTTGGCCATGGCCTGGGTGGCCAGGCCGCGCGGCCAGGGCCGGGCCGAGCAGGGGGTCGTCGGCGTAGAGGTCCTGCAGGATCGCCGGCAGGCGGCGGTCGCGATCGGCCGCCGCCGCCGGGCGACCAGGAGGCGGCCTCGATCTTGCCGCGCAGGATCAGCGGCGCGGTGGGTCCGACCGAGATGCGCCTTGACCTTGCCGGCCGGGCCCATGGCCTCCACCGCCCGGTTGAGCCAGCCGGAGGCGCTGGCGTAGACCACCGCATCGCCGCTCTCCAGCACGTCCTGGGCCTCGAAATGCGAGCGCTCGCGATCGGGGGTGGCGATGGCCGGGGCGATGCGCGCCTGGCCCTTCAGCGCCAGGGCGTGGGTCGGCCGTCATGCGCCGGGTGCAGGCCGAAGGTGTCGTCGAGCTTCAGGGCGCCGTCCTTGGCTGCCGAAGCGGGGCGATGGCGATGGCGCCGCGCAGGGCGGCGTAGTTGGGTCGCCGACCGGCGGCGAGAGCGACAGGCCGTCCAGGCCGCCGCGGCAGATGATCACCACCAGCTTCTTGCCGCCGGCGGGGGCGTCGGCGAAGGCGCGGCGCGCCGATCAGCTCGATGGTGACGCCGAGGCCGAGGGCGCCGGCCAGAGCGCCGCCGGGTAGGGCGGAAAAAGCCTGGGTCCTCGCTTGCGCGAGGATGAGCGGAGGGGCGGGCGCTCATCGGCGCTGGAACTCCGGGCTCATCAGCAGGATGGCCACGCGCCTCGGGCCGGGTCTCGGCGCGGGCGATGGCCTTGGCGGCCAGGGGCGAGAGCCGGGCGCCGAGGGCGTTGTCGGCCAGCTGCATCGGGTCGCGATCGCCGAGGCGACCTGGGCGAAGCCCTCGGACCAGGTCATGCGCTTGATCACCGCGTCGGGCGCGCACCAGGCCGGCGCCTCCTCGGGCCAGCCCTTGGGCGAGGGGGCGCTGAACGGCTTCTGGCCCATCTCGTTCAGGGTCTTGGCCACCTGCCGCCACGTCGGTGGGCGCCGTGTCGGCGGCGCGCCAGGACGAGACCATGAACTCATAGGGCGTCTTGAACTTGGCTCGCCCGCGGATCCCAGGCCTCGGGCGAGCGGATCAGGGTGGCGGCGACCTCGTCCAGCCGCCCGCCGCTGGCGCAGATAGGCCTTGGTCAGGCGGTCCACCAGCGCCGGCGGCGGATCGTCGGCGACGAAATGGCGGGCGATCTTGGTGGAGAGATGCCGGGCGGTGTGCGGGCTGGCGGCCAGGTCGGCCATCACCGCCCGCGCCTGGGCCTGGCCGTCCTCGCCATAGCGCTTGCCCATGATGGTCCGCGCGCCGGGCTCGTGGGCGTGCGGGACGGAACAGGAAGCCCTGCGGCGTCCTCCGGGTGGTCGGTGCGGCCGAGGCTCCAGCCGGTCATGGCGCGGGCGAATTCGGTGACGTCGGCCTGGGTGTAGCCGGCGTCCACGCCCACGGTGTGCAGCTCCAGGATCTCGCGGGCCAGGTTCTCGTTCAGGCCGGGGTGCTTGCCGGCGCGCTGGGCGAGGCGGGCGAGATCGCTGTTCGGCCCCGACCGACTGGGCCTGGTCGAGATAGAGCAGCATGCGCCGGATGGCTGGAGGAGGCGACCAGCATGTCCTCGAAGCGGCCGAACACGTGGGGGCGGATCGCCTCCTGCTCGAACGGGCCGACCAGGGTGGCCGTGGCCAGCTTGCCGGCCGAGACGGTGAAGTGGTTGGCCCAGAACAGCGCCCATCGCTCGCGAAAGCCGGCGTCGGTCTTCACGCCCAGCTGGACCCGGGCCAGGAAATCCGCGCCGGCGTCGTCGCGGATCAGCTTGGCCGCCATCTTGACCGGATCGGACTTGGCGTCTCCGGTGGCGAGGGCCGAGCTTGCGATCGCGCTGATAGGCGCCGAACTCGGCCAGGCGCTGGGTCGAGCTTGGGCTATCGGGGATGGGCGAGATCGGCGCCCCGGAGGCTGATCTGGTCGAGCAGGAATCCCTCGCGGATCGGACCGCGCGGCTGGCGATCTCGCCGGGCCGGGCGCCCAGGCCAAAGCGCGTCGCCGCGATGGCGCCGCCGAGGTCGCGGTCGAGGCTCACGGGACTCTCTTGCCTCGCGTGGCGTGGGCGCGCATGTCGTCACGCCTCCATTGGAGATAAGCGATCCGAAGCATGCCCCAGACCGCCCCGTCCCTCAACGCAGCCAAGCGCTTTTATTCGGGCGTTAGTGTGGCCGCCAAGGAGGGTAATTTTGCAGTTCTGTTGGATGGAAGGACTCCGCGCTCGCCCAAGGGCGCGCCCCTGACCCTGCCGACCGAAGCTCTGGCCCAGGTCGTGGCCGCCGAATGGGGCGCCCAGGGCGAGCATGTGGAGTTCGTCTCCATGCCGGCCACGCGCCTGGCGCACACGGCCCTGGATGCCGTCGCCGCTTCGCGCGCGGCCATGGCCGCCGAGGTGGCGCGCTGGGCCGGCTCGGACCTCGTCTGCTATTTCGCCGAAGGGCCGGCCAGCCTCGTCGCCCGCCAGCAGGCGCTCTGGGCGCCGCTGATCGAGTGGGCGAGGGAGGATCTCGGCATGGTGTTCGAACGCGCCACCGGGATCGTCCACCGCGAGCAGCCGGCGCGCGACCTTGGCCGCCGTCGAAACGCTCGCCGCCGGTCTCGACGACTTCGCCCTGGCCGGCCTCGCTTTCGCCACGGCCCTGTTCGGCTCGGCCATCATCGCCCTGGCCCTGATGCGCGGCCGCCTGACCGGCGAGCAGGCCTGCGCCGCCGCGCGCCTGGACGAGGCTTTCCAGGAGGAAAGATGGGGCGTCGACTCCGAAGCCGCCGAGCGGGCGAAGGCCCTCGCGGCAGACGCCGCGATGCTGGAAGCCTGGTTCAAAGCCCTCCGCTGACCCTCGCTCCCACTAACGAACGTCATCCTCGACCGTCAGTGTCGAGGATCCATGAATACGCTTCCGTGGGGTGGACGTGTGCGCGCGCGTCCAGGGCAAGCCGGCAGCCGAATGGATAGCCGGTACTGACGACCGGCTATGACGGCAGGGATGGGTAGGGCGACGGCGGTGGGCGCGCTCGGTTGCGTGCGCAATGGCGCGCCCCTGACCCTGGGCGAACTTGTCACGATCCCGCCGGCGAGGCTAGGCAAACCCCTCTCCAACAGGGACGCGGGCATGCAGCACATCCTCGAGGAGCTCGAGCAGCGGCGGGCGCAGGCCCGGGCCGGCGGCGGCGAGCGGCGCATCGCCGCCCAGCACGCCAAGGGCAAGCTCACCGCCCGCGAGCGCCTCGACCTGCTGCTCGACGAGGACTCCTTCGAGGAGTTCGACATGTTCGTCGAGCACCGCAGCCACGACTTCGGCATGGAGAAGCAGCGCATTCCCGGCGACGGCGTGGTCACCGGCTGGGGCACCATCAACGGCCGTGTCGTCTATGTTTTCTCCAAGGATTTCACGGTCTTCGGCGGGTCTCTTTCCAAGGCCCACGCCGAGAAGATCGTCAAGGTGCAGGAGATGGCGGCCGCGCAACGGCGCGCCGATCATCGGCCTGTTCGACGCCGGCGGCGCGCGCATCCAGGAGGGCGTCGACTAGCCTGGCCGGCTACGCCGACATCTTCCTGCAGAACGTGCTCTCTCAGCGGCGTCATCCCGCAGATCAGCGTGATCATGGGCCCGTGCGCCGGCGGCGACGTCTATTCGCCGGCGATGACCGACTTCATCTTCATGGTGAAGGATACGGCCTACATGTACGTGACCGGCCCGGACGTGGTGAAGACGGTCATCAACGAGGACGTCAGCCACGAGGACCTGGGCGGCTACCGCGTCCACGCGCTGAAGTCCGGCGTCGCCGACGGGGCCTTCGACAACGACCTCGAGGCGCTCACCCAGGTGCGCCGGCTGATCGACTTCCTGCCGGTCTCCAACCGCGTGCCGCCGCCCAAGCGCGAGAGCTTCGACGATCCCGACCGCGAGGAGCGCTCCCTCGACACCCTGGTGCCGGCCAACCCCAACAAGCCCTACGACATGAAGGAGCTGATCCTCAAGGTCGTCGACGAGGCCGATTTCTTCGAGATCTCACCAGATTACGCCAAGAACATCATCGTCGGCTTCGCGCGCATGGACGGCGAGACGGTGGGCATCGTCGCCAACCAGCCGCAGGTTCTGGCCGGGGTGCTCGACATCGACGCCTCGCGCAAGGCGGCCCGCTTCGTGCGCTTCTGCGACGCCTTCATCGATCCCGATCCTCACCTTCGTCGACGTGCCGGGTTTCATGCCGGGCACCAAGCAGGAGCAGGGCGGCCTGATCAAGCACGGCGCCAAGCTGCTGTTCGCCTTCGCCGAGGCGACCGTGCCGAAGATCACCCTGATCACCCGCAAGGCCTATGGCGGCGCCTTCGACGTGATGAGCTCGAAGAACATCCGCGGCGATTTCAACTACGCCTGGCCGACCGCCGAGATCGCGGTGATGGGGCCCAAACAGGCGGTGGAGATCATCTTCCGCGCCGACATCGGCGATCCGGAAAAGCTGGCCGAGCGCGAGGCCGAGTACAAGGCGCACTTCGCCAACCCGTTCGTCGCCGCCTCGCGCGGCTATATCGACGACGTGATCATGCCCCACGGCACGCGGCGCCGGATCGTGCGGGCGCTCAAGAGCCTGAAGGGAAAAGAGCTAACGAACCCCTGGAAAAAGCACGATAATATCCCGCTTTAGATGCAAGAGTGTAGAGCCTGATTCACCCTTCACATCTGTTCCGTGTGAAGGGATCAGGCTCTAGCGGATGTGGTCGCCGCGCCCCAGCGGGTCGGGAAGGGGCGTTCCGTTGGCCACGAACTCCAGCGAGACCGAGTTGATGCAGTAGCGCAGGCGGGTGGGCGGCGGGCCGTCGGGGAAGACGTGGCCCTGGTGGCTGTCGCAGCGGGCGCAGCGGGTCTCGATGCGCACCATGCCGTAGCTGGTGTCGCGCACCTCGATCACGTGCTCCTCGTCGAACGGCGCGAAGAAGCTCGGCCAGCCGGTGCCGCTCTCGAACTTGGTCTTGGCCAGGAACAGCGGCAGGCCGCAGAGCCGGCAGCAATAGACGCCGTCCTCCTTGTTATCCAAGCAGGCCGCCGCAGAACGGCGCCTCGGTGCCGTGGTGCAGCAGGACGTCGCGTCTCCTCGCGGGTCAGCGCCGGCCTCCAGGCGCTCGCGTTCCGCCGGCGGTGGGCGGCGGTCAGGTCGAAGCCGGAGGCGGAGAGGGTGTGGGGGCGGCGGTGTCGGTCATGCGGGAACTCCTTGGTCGAGCCTGACGCTCCGGCACGGTTGTCAAGGCCGGTGCGCGCGTCTAACGCCGTCAATATAGCGTGGAAACGGGCGGCCCCAACGAGATGTTCTCGAAAATCCTGATCGCCAACCGCGGCGAGATCGCGGTCCGCATCATCAAGACCTGCCGGCGGATGGGGATCGCCACGGTGGTGGTCTATTCCGAGGCCGACGCCGACAGCCTGGCCGTCGAGATGGCCGACGAGACGCGTGTTCATCGGCCCGCCGCCGGCCGCGCAGTCCTATCTGGTGGCCGACAAGATCATCGCCGCCTGCAAGCGAGACCGGCGCGGAGGCGATCCACCCCGGCTTCGGCTTCCTGTCCGAGAACGCCGACTTCGCCCAGCGGCTGCGCCGAGCGAGGGCATCGTCTTCATCGGCCCCAACCCGCGACGCCATCGACGCGATGGGCGACAAGATCGAGTCCAAGAAGTTCGCCGCCGACGGCCGGCGTCTCCGTGCGTGCCCGGCCACATCGGCGAGATCGACGACACCGCCCACGCCATCGAGATCTCCGAGGAGATCGGCTATCCGGTGATGATCAAGGCCTCGGCCGGCGGCGGCGGCAAGGGCATCCGCGTCGCCTGGAACCGCAGCGACGTCGAGGAGGGCTTCCCGGCCGTGCGCGCCGAGGCCAAGGGCGCCTTCGGCGACGACCGCATCTTCATCGAGAAGTTCATCGAGAGCCCGCGCCACATCGAGATCCAGGTGCTGGGCGACAAGCACGGCCACGTGGTCCACCTGTTCGAGCGCGAATGCTCGATCCAGCGCCGCAACCAGAAGGTCATCGAGGAGGCGCCGTCGCCGCTGCTCGACGCAGACGACCCGCGCCGCCATGGGCGCCCAGGCCGTCGCCCTGGCCCAGGCGGTGAACTACGACTCGCGCCGGCACGGTCGAGTTCGTCGCCGGCCAGGACAAGAGCTTCTATCTTCCTGGAGATGAACACCCGCCTGCAGGTGGAGCATCCGGTCACCGAGCTGATCACCGGCGCTCGACCTGGTCGAGCAGATGATCCGCGTCGCCGCCGGCGAGCCGCTGGCGTTCGCGCAGGACGACCTGGCGATCAACGGCTGGGCGATCGAGAGCCGGCATCTACGCCGAGGACCCCTACCGCAGTTCCTGCCCTCCATCGGCCGGCTGGTGCGCTACCAGCCGCCGGCCGAGGGCGAGCGCGGCGGCTGGACGTCGTGCGCAACGACACCGGCGTGCGCGAGGGCGACGAGATCTCGATGTTCTACGACCCGATGATCGCCAAGCTGTGCGCCTGGGCGCCCGACCGCGCCGGCGCCGTCGCCGGCATGGGCCGGGCGCTGGAGGACTTCCACATCGAGGGCCTGGGCCACAACATCGCCGTTCCTGTCGGCGGTGATGGACCAGCCGCGGTTCGGCTCGGGCCAGCTCTCCACCAACTACATCGACGACGAATTCCCCGACGGCTTTCACGGGCTTCCGCCCAGCCCTTGCAG
The DNA here is from genome assembly GCA_963817995.1 of uncultured Alphaproteobacteria bacterium. Lineage (GTDB taxonomy): Bacteria > Pseudomonadota > Alphaproteobacteria > Caulobacterales > Caulobacteraceae > Acaudatibacter. Next base: position 15,859 of record CAWFQJ010000003.1, on the reverse strand, counting down.
ATCGACGTGATGACCGCCGCCGCCGCTGCCATGCACCGCATGCAGGCGGCCCGGGCGCGACGCAGCGGCAATGGCCTGATCGGGCCGGCTGCGCGCACGACTGGGTCGTGGTGGTCGGCCACACGCGGCGGACCGTGCGCCTGGCGGAGCGCGACGGCGCCCTGACGATCGAATTTCCCGACGAGGGCCGCACGCTGCGCCTGAGCGGCGTCGACTGGCGGCCGGGCTCGCCGCTGTTCGCGCGGCGCGCTGGACGGCGCGGCCCTTCACCGTCACCGTGTCGAGCCGGCCGCCGAGGGCTTCACGATCCGCCACCGCGCGGCCAGCGCCAAGGTGCTGGTGCTGACGCCCCGCTCGGCCGACCTGCACGAGCGCCTGCCGGCGAAGACGCCGGCCGACACCTCCAAGCATGGTCGTCTCGCCGATGCCGGGCCTGGTGGTCTCGATGCGATGTCGCCGCAGGGCCAGGAGGTGAAGGAGGGCGAGGTCGCTCTGCGTGATCGAGGCGATGAAGATGCAGAACATCATCCGCGCCGAGCGCGACGGCGTGGTCAAGACCGTCGGCGCCAAGGCCGGCGACAGCGTCGCCGCCGACGAGGTGCTGGTCGAGTTCGCCTGAGGCGTTCGTGGGGGACGGCCACAGTTTTCCGCCCGTCTCCCACAAACGTCATGGCCGGGCTTGTCCCGGCCACCCATACTCCCTCTTCCGTGGGGTGGACGTGCGCGCGCACGTCCATGGCGACCCGCGAGATCACGGGTCACCGGGACTGACGCCCGGTGATGACGGTGGGGCGGGGGGTGAGTTGGTCGCGACACCCACGCTCTGCGCCACTTTCCCGTGCCGGCGAGTTCCAGTGTGCTAGGCTCGGCTCCGGTATGAATCACCCGACGCGTGGGAGACGGCGATGAACGGCGCCCCGATCGATTGGCGGCAACTCTTCACGATCCCGGCGGGGCGCACGTCTCGCGGCCCATTCTGGATCGCGGTGGCGACACTCTTCACCCTGTTCGCCCTCTACGAAGCCGTAGCCGGCCCCGACACCAAGCTGCTGACCTTCTGGTTCGTCTATCCGCTTCTGCTGGCTTCCGGCGCCTGCGTGCTTTCCAAGCGGCTGCACGATCGGGGGCGGTCGGGCTGGTGGGCGGCGCTGGTGCTGTTCGGCGAGGTGCTGGTCTGGACGGCGCCCAATGGCGCGCGGTTCGTGCTGGCCCTGCCGGTGCTGATCTGGGCGCTTGTGGAGTTGGGCCTCCTCCCGGGCGAACAGGGCGCCAATCGCTTTGGGCCAAGCCCTCTGGCGATTCTCACCGCCTGAGGGTCAGCCGCTCGCTTCCCCGACGCGCCGGCCTGGGCTATGCCGCTCCCGCCAGGAGGAGCCGCCCATGAAAATCGAATTTGTCCCGTCCGACGCCGAGGTCGGCAAGACCGGCGTCATCGCGGTCCTGGCCTTCGAGAAGGCGGCGCTCGCCGGCGCGGCGGCCGAGCTCGACAGGCAAACCGGCGGGGCCCTGGCGCGCGCCATCGCCGGCGGCCGGTTCACCGGCGCCCAGGGCCAGAGCCTCGACCTCATCGCCCCGCACGGGATCGAAGCGGCCAGGGTGCTGATCGTCGGCGCCGGCGCCGAGGGCAAGTTCGACGAGCGGGCGCTGGAGCTGGCCGCCGCCCCCGCCTACCAGGCCGTCAAGATGAGCGGGGCCGAGAGCCTGACCCTGCGCCTGCCGGGCGTCGGCCCGCGCCATGGCCGGTCATGCCGCCCTGGGCGTGCGGCTCGCCGCCTATCGGTTCGACAAATACCGCACCAAGGAAAAGGCCGACAAGAAACCCTCGATCACCAAGGTGCGGATCGCGGTCGATGACCCGGCCGCCGCCAAGCAGGCGTCCAAGGGTCTCGACGGGCTGGCAGACGCCATCGTCTTCGCCCGCGACCTCGTCTCCGAGCCGGCCAACATCCTCTATCCCGAGGAGTTCGCCAGGCGGGTGAAGAAGCTGGCCGAGCTGGGCCTCGAGGTCGAGATCCTCGGCGAAAAGGAGATGAAGAAGCTCGGGCATGGGCGCCCTGCTGGGCGTCGGCCAGGGCAGCGTGCGCGAGAGCCAGCTGGCCATCATCCAATGGAAGGGCGCCAAGGATCCGGCCAAGGCCGCCCGATCGCCTTCGTCGGCAAGGGCGTCTGCTTCGACACCGGCGGCATCAGCATCAAGCCGGCCGACGGCATGGAGGAGATGATCACCGACATGGGCGGGGCCGGCGGCGGTGGCCGGGGCCGATGGCGGCCCTGGCCGCGCGCAAGGCCAAGGTCAATGCGGTCGGCATCCTCGGCCTGGTGGAGAACATGCCCGACGGAAACGCCCAGCGCCCGGGCGATGTGGTCAAGACCATGTCCGGCCAGACCGTCGAGGTGATCAACACCGACGCCGAGGGCCGCCTCGTCCTGGCCGACGCCCTCTGGTACTGCCAGGACCGCTTCAAGCCCAAGCTCATGATCGATCTGGCCACCCTCACCGGGGCCATCATCATCGCGCTCGGCAAGGATCTGGGCGGCATGTTCTGCAACGACGACGCCCTGGCGGAGAACCTGATGGCCGCCTCCAAGGCCAGCGCCGACGCCCTCTGGCGCATGCCCATGCCGGCGCAATACGAAAAGCAGATCGAAAGCGGCGTCGCCGACATGAAGAACGTCGGCACCGCGCCAGGGCGGCTCGATCACCGCGGCGCTGTTCATCCAGCGCTTCGTCAACGGCCTTCCCTGGGCGCACCTCGATATCGCCTCCACCGCCTGGAAGCCGGCTTCGGCCGTCCCCACCATCCCCAACGGCGCCACCGGCTTTGGCGTGCGGCTGCTCGATCGCCTGGTGGCCGATTTCTACGAGGACTGAGGCGCGAGGTCCGGTGTGACCCGGTTTGTCCTGGTCCATAGCCCGTTCCTGGGGCCATCGAGCTGGCGCGGGGTGGCCGCCGCTTTGGGCAGAGCCGGCCACCTGGGCGACATAGCGGCCTATGCGCTGGCAGATGCGCCGTCTCAGTACGAAGCGGCCGGCGAGTTGATCGGTTCATCCATCGTGGCGGCGCCCTCGCCTTCGATCCTGGTCACCCACAGCGGCGCCGGCGCCCTGGTTCCCTCGATCGTCGACCACACGGCCGCCGCCGCCATCTCCGGCATCCTGTTCGTCGACTCGGTCCTGCCTCGCCCGGGACGAAGCTGGTTCGACACCGCCCCGACGATCATGGCCGAGCACCTTCTGGCCCAGGCCTCGGACGGCCGCTTGCCGCCGTGGAACGACTGGTATCCTCACGATCCGATCGGCCAGCTGGTTTCCGACCCCGACGAGCGCGCCGAGATCCTGGGCGAGCTACCACGCGTGCCCCTGGCTTTCCTGCGCGCCCAGGCGCCGGCGTTTACCGGCTGGGAAGTCCTCCCCAAAGCCTATCTCCGGCTCAGCAAGGCCTATGACGGCGGCCGCCGACCGGGCCGCCGGGAAGGGCTGGCCCGTCGAGCGGGCCGCGCTCCATCATCTGGCGATCATCACCGAGCCTGATAGGGTGGCCGCCATGCTGATCGACCTCTCCGCGCGGCTGAAGTGAGCGAGGCCCCCTGCGAGGTCTGGTTCTATCATCTCGAGCGCGCCAGCCTCGAACAGGTGCTGCCGGAACTGCTGGAAAAGACCCTGGCGCGCGGCTGGAAGGCCCTGGTGCGCGCCGCTAGCCAGGACCGCATCGACCACCTGGATTCGCTGGCTATGGGCCTATCGCGACGACAGCTTCCTGGCCCATGGCCTCGCCGCCGAACCCCTGGCCGCGCGCCAGCCGATCCTGCTCGACCACCGGCGAGGAGAACGCCAACGGCGCCAAGGCGCTCTTCCTTGTCGATGACGCTCCGGCCGCCAGCCTCGCCGATTTCGAACGCTGCATCCTGATCTTCGACGGCCGCGATGAAGACGCCTTGGCCGCCGCACGCGGACGGTGGTCGGGCTTCAAGAAAGCCGGCCACGAGGTGGCCTATTGGAAACAGGGGGAGACGCGGGGATGGGAACGCCAGGCATGAAATCCGCGCCGCTGGCCACCCTGCTGATCCTGGCCGCCTGCGCCTCGCCGCCCGGCGCCGACCGCCGAGCCCGCGCCACCGCCAGTCGCCGGCGCCGCGCCGGCTGCGAACACCTCCGTGCCCAGACCCACGGACGATCAGTGCGGCGCCGCCGATCTGCAATATCTGGTCGGCCGGCCCGAGACCGAAATCCCCGTCGCGGTGGATCCCACGCACCGCCGGTCGTCTGCACCACCTGCCCGATGACCAGAGACTACCGACTGGATCGTCAAACCATCCTCTTCAACGAGAAGACCCATCTGGTGACCTCGGTGGCGTGCAACTAAACCCGCGTGGACGCGATCCGCCAACACCTGCGTCATCGCCGGTCGTCAGTACCTCTTGCAGGCCGGAGATCCGCGGCCTGCCATGCGACCGTGCGCGCGCACGTCCACCCAACGGAAGCTCCGCTGTATCATGGATCCTCGATCACCGGCGGTCGAGCGATGACGTTCTTTTTCGACCGGGATGTCGCAGGTGGTGGGGTTGGCCGCTGCTTACCCCTTCGCCGCCTCGTAGCTCTCCGCCGCGGCCACCCAGACGGCCTCCGCCTTGGCCAGGCGTTCGGCGATGCGGGCGCGGCGTTGGCGAAGGTCGGTGAGGGGGCCGGGGTCGCCTTGGTAAAGCCGGGGATCGTCCAGGGCGGCGTCGGCCTCGGCCAGGAGGCCGGTTTCCCGGGCGAGCACGACCTCGGCCGCCTCGAGCTTGCGCTTCAGCGGCGCCGAGCGCCGGGCGGGCCGGCGGGGGGCGCCGGGGCCGCCTTGGCCGGCGCGCGGGAGGCCGTCCGCGCGCGGTCGAGCACGAACTTGGCGTACTCGTCCATATCGCCGTCGAAGGGCTTCACCGTGCGATCGGCCACCAGCCACAGCCGGTCGGCCACCAGCTCCATCAGCGAGCGGTCGTGGGTGATCAGGATCACCGCCCCGGAGTAGTCGTTCAGCGCCTCGGTGAGCGCCCAGCGGCTGTCGATGTCCAGGTGGTTGGTGGGCTCGTCCAGGATCAGCAGGTGCGGCCGCTCCATGGCCACCATGTTGAGCAGCAGGCGCGCCCGCTCGCCGCCGGAGAGATTGGCCACGGTGGTCTCGACCTTCTCCACCGTCATGCCAAAGCGCGCCAGGCGCGAGCGGCGCTGGGATTCGCTGGCCTCGGGCAGGGCCCGGCCCATGATCGCCAGGGGCGTATCCTTGGGGTCCATGGCCTCGATCTGGTGCTGGTGGAACCAGCCGACCTTCATGCGCCGGTCGCGATGCACGTGGCCGCCCTCGCTGGCCAGGTCGCCCGGCGATCATCCGGGCGAAGGTGGACTTGCCCGAGCCGTTGACGCCCAGGAGGCCGATGCGGTCGTCCAGGTCGAGCCGCAGGTTCAGCTTCTCCAGCACCGGCGGGCCGCCATAGCCGACGCTGACGCCCTCCAGGCGCACCAGAGGCGGCGCCAGGGGCCGTTCGGGGGAGGGGAGCAGGAAGGGCGCCACGTGCTCCTCGATCGCCTCCGCCCCGACCTCCAGCTTGGCGATCATCTTCATCCGCGACTGGGCCTGGCGCGCCTTGCTGGCCGAGGCGCGGAAGCGGTCGACGAAGACCTGCATGTGCGCGCGCTTGGCGTCGATCTTGGCTTTGGTGGCGCTCTGCAGCCGCAGCTTCTCGGCCCGCTGCCGCTCGAAGCTGCGAAAAGCCGCCGACATAGTAGTCGAGCCGGCCCTCGGTCAGATGCAGGATGGCGTCCACCGAGTGGTCCAGCAGTTCGCGGTCGTGGCTGATGATCAGGGCGGAGTTGGGATATTTCTTCAGCCGCGCCTCCAGCCACAGCGCGCCTTCCAGATCGAGATAGTTGGTCGGCTCGTCCAGCAGCAGCAGGTCGGGCTCGGCGAACAGGGCCGCGGCCATGGCCACCCGCATCCGCCAGCCGCCGGAGAACTCGGCCATGGGCCGGGTCAGGTCGGCGGTGGTGAAGCCCAGGCCATTGAGGATCTCGGCGGCGCGGGCCGGGGCGCGGTCGGCGTCGATTTCGCCGAGCCGGCCATAGATGTCGGCCATGCCGCTCGGGCGGCGCGGTCTCCAGCTCGGCCATCAGCCGCGCCCGCTCGACATCGGCCTCCAGCACGGTATCGATCAGCGAGACGGGCGTGGCCGGATGCTCCTGATCCACCGAGCCGATCCGGGCCGCCTTGGGGATATCGATATCGCCGTCGCCGGCCGAAAGATCGCCGAGGATCAGCGGAAGAGGGTCGATTTGCCGGCCCCGTTGCGGCCGACGAGACCCACCTTGGCGCCCACCGGCAGGCTCACCGTGGCGCGGTCGAAGAACCGCCGGCCCCAGGCGTCGAAGACGAGATCGTGAATGCGCAACATGGCTCGGAGGGTCTCGCTAGGCGGGATTGGAGGCCGCCTTGGCGGACGGGACGCGCGCCGCTATAAGCCCGGACCCTTTCATTTCCAATTGCTTGTGAGCGCTTAAAATCATGTCCGAACGCACCTTCTCGATCATCAAGCCGGACGCCACGGCCCGCAATCTCACCGGCAAGATCAATGCGGTGATCGAGGACGCCGGCCTGCGCATCGTCGCCCAGCGCCGCATCCGCATGAGCCGCGACCAGGCCGAAGCCTTCTACGCCGTCCACAAGGAGCGGCCGTTCTTCGGCGAACTGGTGGATTTCATGATCTCGGCCCCGGTGGTGGTCCAGGTGCTGGAAGGCGAGGGCGCCGTCGCCAAATATCGCGACGTCATGGGCGCCACCAACCCGGCCCAGGCCGCCGACGGCACCATCCGCAAGCTCTTCGCCCTGTCGGTGGGCGAGAACTCGGTCCACGGCTCCGACAGCGCCGAGAACGCCGCGATCGAGATCGGGCAGTTCTTCAAGGACGGGGAGATCGTGGCGGTAGGCCCCACGAGTTCGACGGCGACAGAGCGAGGTGCACTGTGGAAGAGGTGCTCGCTGAATTCAGGGATTTGGTAGCCGACCGACCTTCTTCGCAACCTATTGCGATGATCCGAGCCGAGCCTGGGCGGCGGCAAGGGTTCAAAGAGGATCTGGTCAACAATAGCCGAGGCAGACGCTCGCGACTTTCTGCGAGCATGGCGCGGTGGGCTAATAGTTCATGAGACGGGCGCGGCCTTTATCGTGCGCCTAGAAGTCGAGCGGTCGAGCAATTTCTTTGGGAAGGCACGGAGAGTATCGATCGCAAGGCCCTTTAGCCTGTGGATTGAGCCGATCATCACCGTCGCAGTTCTCGCAAGGCTTCACTACGATCTGGGTTGGCCCAGAGATCTCATCGGTACCCAGTCAAAGAATCGGCGAATTTGACGTCACGGCCTAGCGCGCGCATGTGTCGATCTTGGAATGAGCATCGCCTGCGAGGTCGGCGGTGTCCGAACATCAATCAACTCATGCTGACCTCAGCGGTTCGGTTTGCTCATGATCAGCCAGCTGATCGCGGCCAAACCGATCGGGAGCGGACTGCTCCGACTTGCCGGACTTCGCGCCCGCCGTGCCCGCGCCTATGGTGGTCGGTGGCGACCGCAGGGTGCGAGCTACGCGTCTCGGCGCATATCCGGCCGGCGGCGAGAAGCGGTCCTTCGATGCGATAGGCGCGGCGGCGCATGGGCCTCACCGGAGCCGCGTCAGGAATTCGACGCCGCGCCTGCGCATGCGCGTCAGATCTGGCAGCCCGCGCGCCAGCTCGCCGCAGACGAAGGCCTTCTCGCCGGCGTCGAGCAGGGCGGCCAGCACCGCCTCGGCGTTGCTCGGGCGCGACGATCAGCACGAAGCCGACGCCGCAGTTGAAGGTGCGGCGCAGCTCGTGGTCGGCGACGCCGCCGATCCCCTGCAGCCAGTCGAACACCGGCGGCAGGGGCCAGGCGTCCCAGTCGAAGCGGGCGACCAGGCCCTCGGCGATGGCGCGGGGCGGGTTTTCGATCAGGCCGCCGCCGGTGATGTGGGCGCCGCCCTTGATCAGGCCGGCCTTGATCAGCGGCAGCACGGCTTGCACATAGATGCGCGTCGGCGCCATCAGCGCCTCGGCCAGGGTCTGGCCCGGCGCGAACGGCGCCGGCGCGTCCCAGGCCAGGCCCGACCGCTCGACGATCCGGCGCACCAGCGAATAGCCGTTGGAGTGCGGGCCGGAGGAGCCCAGGCCGATCAGGAGGTCGCCGGCGCTTCTGCGTCGTCCAGCCGCGGCAGCACCGCGCCGCGCTCCACCGCGCCGAGCGCAGAAGCCGGCCAGGTCGTAGTCGCCCTCGCCGTACATGCCCGGCATCTCGGCCGTCTCGCCGCCGACCAGGGCGCGCGCCGGCCTGGCGGCAGCCCTCGGCGATGCCGGCGACCACGCGCCGCGGCGACGTCCACCTCCAGCTTGCCGGTGGCGTAATAGTCCAGGAACATCAGGGGCTCGGCGCCCTGGGCCAGCAGGTCGTTGACGCACATGGCCACCAGGTCGATGCCCGACCGTGTCGTGCAGGCCGGTCTCGATGGCGATCTTCAGCTTGGTGCCGACGCCGTCGGTGGTGGAGACGATCAGGGGATCGTCGAACCCGGCCGCCTTCAGGTCGAACAGGGCGCCGAAGCCGCCGAGCGCGGCGTCCGCGCCCGGCCGGCGCGTGGCCTTGGCCAGGGGCTTGATCGCCTCCACCAGCGCCGCGCCCGCGTCGATATCCACGCCGGCCTCGGCGTAGGTCAGGCCGTTGGGCCGATCGGTCATCGGTGCGTCTCGATCTTCCGGACGGAATTGGTCGGGCGTGCGACGCGACTTCCGCGACGCGCCGCAGCGCGGGCTATAGCTAGCCGATGACCCCGATCACCACCACCGCCGAACTGGCGGCGTTCTGCGAACGGATCGCGGCCGCAGCCCTTCATCGCCGTCGACACCGAGTTCATGCGCGAGACCACCTACTGGCCCAAGCTGTGCCTGATCCAGGCCGCCGCGCCGACGACCGAGGCGGCCATCATCGACCCCCTGGCCGAGGGCCTCGACCTTGCGCCGTTCCTCGACGCTGATGGCCGATCCGAAGCATCGATCAAGGTGTTCCACGCCGCCCGCCAGGACGTGGAGATCTTCAACAATCTCGGCGTGATCCCCACGCCCCTGTTCGACACCCAGATCGCCGCCATGGCCGCGGGCTTCGGCGAGCAGATCGCCTATGACGCCCTGGTGCGCCAGATGCTGAAGATCGACCTCGACAAGTCCAGCCGCTTCACCGACTGGGCGCGCCGGCCCGCTGAGCGACGCCCAGCTGACCTATGCCCTGGCCGACGTGACCCACCTGGCCACGCTCTATCCCACGCTGCGCGACGCGGCTGGAGAAGGCCGGGCGCCTGGCCTGGGTGGCGGAGGAGATGGCCGCGCTGACCGATCCGGCCGCTCTACGACATCGACCCGGAGAACGCCTGGCGGCGGCTGAAGCCGCGCAAGTTCACCGCCAAATACCTGGCGGCCTTCAAGCGCCGTCGCCGCCTGGCGCGAGCGCACCGCCCAGACCCGCGACCAGCCGCGCGGCCGCATCCTCAAGGACGAGGCGATCGACGAGATCGCCACCCAGGCGCCCACCGACGCCGAAGCCCTCAACCGCCTGCGCGTCGGTGCCCAAGGGCTTCGCCGGCTCGCAAGTTCGGCCCGGACCTGATCGAGGCGGTCCGCGAGGCGCTGAAGGACCCGGAAGCCTACGCGCCGGTGATCGACCGCGCCGCGCCGGCCAGCAATCCGGCCGCGGGCGCGGTGGTGGAGTTGCTCAAGGTGCTGCTGAAGGCGCGGGCCGAAGACGCGGGCGTGGCCTCCAAGCTGATCGCCACGGTCTCCGACCTGGAAAAGATCGCCGGTGACGACGAAGCCGACATCGCCGGCCCTGCACGGCTGGCGGCGCGAGGCTGTTCGGCGAGGACGCCCTGAAGCTGAAGCGCGGCGAACTGGCCCTGGTGCTCGACGGCGCCAAGGTGCGGGTGGTGCCGGTGAAGCGGGCGCCGCGGAGCGAGCCGGCTTAGAGGCGAGCTTTGGCGCCGCTAGAGCATGCCGCGTTTTGACGGAATCGGGATTCCCAAATCAGGGGCGATCTGATTCACGGTTCATGCTGGATGAGGAGGCCAGCATGGATGACGGCTCCCTATTCGATTGGACCTTCGGGAGCGAGCGCTGGCGCGTAAGGCGTCGGGCGAGACCAACCGCGAGATCGCGGCGGCGTTGAAGATCAGCCCCTCCTGTGTCTCGAAGTGGACGACGCGACGGCGCGAGACGGGCTCTTTGGCGCCGGCCCAGATCGGCGGCTACAAGCCGCGCACGCTGTCGGGCGATTGCGCCGAGTGGCTGCGCGCGCGGATGCGCGTCGGGGCCGTTCACGCTTGCGAGGCCTGGCGGCGGAGCTGGCCGAGCGGGGGATCAAGACCCACCCCGAGGCGGTGTGGGTGTTCGTCCACGCCGAGGGCTGAGCTTCAAAAAAAACCCTGCTGCCCGAGGAACAGACGCGCCCTGACGTGGCGCGCAAACGGGCGCGGTGGAAGGCCTATCAGGGCCGGATCGCACCCTTCAGCGCCTGGTGTTCATCGACGAGACCTGGGTGAAGACCAACATGGCGCCCCTGCGCGGCTGGGGACCGAGGGGCCGGCGGCTGAAGGCCTATGCGCCGTACGGCCACTGGAAGACCCTGACCTTCATCGCCGCCCTGCGCCACGACCGCATCGACGCGCCCTGGGTCATCGACGGCCCGATCAACGGCGAACTCTTCCATCCTCTACGTCGAGAAGGTCCTCGCCCCGACCCTCTCGCCGGGCGACGTCGTCGTCCTCGACAACCTCGGCAGCCACAAGGGCAAGGCCGCCCGCGCCGCCGTCAGAGCCAGAGGCGCCCATCTGCTCTTCCTGCCGCCCTACAGCCCCGACCTCAACCCGATCGAACAGGTCTTCGCCAAGCTCAAACACCTCATGCGAAAGGCCCAGCCCCGTGACGTCGAAGCCACCTGGCGAAAGGTCGGACACCTCCTCGATCTCTTCAGCCCGAAGCGAGTGCGCCAACTACCTCGCCAACTCAGGCTATGGTTCCGTCTAAAGGAGTCCTGCTCTAGGGCGTGTCGAAAGCGGCGATGATCGCTCGCGCTGTATAGGCGAAGCCCCTGATCGATTTGATAACGTTGAGGCCCTGCATGGCCGACGCGGCTTCGTTGAAGCATACCTGAGCGGAATATTGAATCTTGGGGTGCGGCGCGCCCTTCCGCAGCAATCCAAGTATGGTTTCGCCATTTCCAGCATCGACAAAGCCGGTTGCGGGAGGGGTCCAATCGTCTCGCAAGCGCCATCCTGTGACGCTCATTTGAGCGGGCCGCACATAAATCTCAAGCAAGCGTTTGTGCTTCCTCACGATGTCGAGGTGATGACAAGCCCAAAGCGTGTCGTTCCCTCCTTGATACGGGTTGAAATTTTCAATGATGAGCCGAGAGTCGGCGGACAGGCCCCTTACGAATTTGCTTCCCCTATAGTTTCCTCTCGCAAAGTCCTCCGCACTGTTGGCCACGGGGAAATAGATGTCGTCAGGGTCAGAGTCATTTCGCGTTTGCCGATGGCGCAGGCGAGGATGTCGAGGCTGCTTCGAATGGCGTTGATGTAGGCCCCGGCCTCGACGCCAAGTTCAAGCTGCAAGAAGCCTTTTTCGCGCGCTACCACGCTGTCGTGAGTTGCTGGCGATGGATTGTCTACGACAGTTATATCGATGTTGCCGTCGAGCCACGCCTCCAGTCGTGCCTCGAAGGCTGGGAGTTTGGATTCGGCCCAATCAACCGATGCGAGAGCGTCTAAGAGATCGGCGCGCATGATGGTATTATCCCCCCATGACCGACAAGCCAGCGGAGCCCGACAAGCTACCAGAAGCCGAAGCGGAGGCGCGATTCAAGCGCTTGGTTGGCAACCTGGTGAACACGCCGCACAAGCCGCATGTGAGCATCAGGGATAAATCGGTTGGCCATCCTCCCCCTTCAAATGCTGGACGCCAACGCCCCCAATCTTAAAGTTCGTCCGACATGCCGGGCAGGCGAGCGCTGCATCTCTGATGGCGCCATCTTTCTGCAACACGCTTTTTCGACCGCGCTCATAGCAGTTTGCACAGATGCGGTGCGGAGGATCGGCGGACTGGGCATCTGGCTTGAGCGAATAAGCGAAGACTCCCACGACCACTTCCTTGAGTTCATATCGATCCTTTTCGCGATTCCATGCCTCAAGGTCGGCAATGTGGCGTTCAAGGTCGCGTTTCTCTTGCAGCAACGCAGATTGCTCGCCTTGGGCCGCGAGTGCGCTGCTTTGGGCGGACAAAATTATGGATTGGAGTTCGATAACCTTTGCTCGGATCATTGTCTGATCCCGAATCTTGATGAACGAGCCCGCTATCTCGCCAGCCGTTTTCAGGCTGGCGATAGCCGCGCCAATGGCCAGATCAACCATCGTCCTTCGCCTCCCCTCGGCGCAACGCCATGATGCGGCGCGCCCTCTGCTTACGCGTTCGCGCCTTGACCAGTCCGCCGATAGGTGAGGCGCTTGCCTTCGATCCCACGCAACATTTCGTTGGTGCGCTGGGTATCGTCCACGCCGAGCGCGATGCGGTTGGACCAACGGAAATCGAACTCGGCGAGATAGCGCGCCATATGGGCCTCGCTGATCGAATGGAAGGTTCCGTTCACGCCACGCTTGAACAGCGCGAAGAACGCCTCGGCGGTGTTCGAATAGGCGTCCCCGCGCACGTATTCGTCGCGGCCATGGTCAACCATTTCGTGGCGCGCAAACTCGCGGCCGATGTGAAGGTAACCGCCAGCGGTGTCGGTCATCAGCGTGGACTTGCGGCTTACGTTCTTGGCCATGATGGGGCGAAGCGTTTTGCCGGTCACGTTGGCGATGTGGTGCGAGCGAGCGCGCCCGTTGCGCTCAACCAGCGTGTGGACGATCTGCTTCCCCTTACCGCCGATGTTCTTCGAGTTGCGCTTCACGCCGTGCTTGTTGGCTTCCTTCCCGCCGACATAGGTCGCGTCGGCCTCAACCGTCTTGCCTTCGCCACCCAGTGGCGCGGCGCTATCGCCCTCGTTCATAGCCTCACGAAGGCGGTGCGCCATGAACCAAGCCGTCTTGTAGGTCACGCCAAGGGTGCGGCTGAGTTGAAGGGAGGAAATCCCTTTCTTGCTCGACGCCATGAGATAGGACGCCAGAAGCCACTTGTTCAGCGGAACCTTGGATTGCTCGAAAACCGTCCCGACCGTCGCCGTGAATTGCTCGCGGCAAGCGTTGCACTGATAGACGCCCGCGCGGTGCGCCTTCCCGTTAAGCGCCGTCGCTTCGTTGACAACGCCACAGTGAGGGCAGACCGGGCCATTCGGCCAACGGGTGGCTTCAAGGTGGGCGCGGGCCTTGTCGGCGTCAGTGAAGATCGGGTCGGTCAAAATCATGGCGGAGCCTTTCAATGACCGCACCCTATAAGCCAGACATGCTTTGTCAAGTATATAGTTCCCCTCTGGGGGAGGGGGACCCCGAAGGGGTGGAGGGGGCTCCAGCCTGGCTGAGGCCTGCGTCAAGCTGGAGCCCCCTTCCCCGGCTTCGCCGGGACTTCCCCCAGAGGGGGAAGAGAGTGCTTAATAAGCCATGCCCTGGGCGATGGCCTTGAGGGCTTCGATGACCGAGAGACGGTCGGCGAGGAAGTCGTTGTCGATCCACCAGGCCTCGACCTCGCGCATGACCGCGCCCGACCATCGGCCCGCGCGGCACGCCGGCGGCGACGACCTCCTCGCCGGTGAGCGGAAGGGTCGGCCGGGGCCAGCCTCGCGCCATGGGCAGCAGGGCGCGCCACTGGATCGCCGCGCCGGGCCGGCCGAGCGCGGCCCAGGCCAGGGTCACCCGGTCGCAGAAGGCGCTCGGCGCCCAGGCGCCAGACCGCCCTGGCGCACCTGCCGCGGGCTCATCCACGACACCAGCGGCGGATCCGCGCCGAGGGCGGCGGCCAGCCGGTCGCGCTGGGCGTTCGACAGCCGCAGGCGATCGGCCAGGCCGGCGCCGACCGTCGGGATCGTCGGGCAGCAGGGCCGCCAGGCGCAGCAGCGCGTCCTCGGTGAACAGCTGCTCGGTCTCGATCGCCACCAGCGCCTCGAACCGGCCGAGCCCGCGGCCTCCGGCACGATCGCGCGCCAGGACGCCCGTCGCGGCCATCAGCCGCACGGCCGCGCGCGGATCCTCCGCGGCCAGCAGGGTCAGCAGTTCCTTCGACACCCGTTCGGCCGACAGGCCGGCGACCAGGGCGCTCAGCGCCGCGCAGGCCGCCAGCGCCTCGGCGTCCGGTTCGCCCCGGCCATACCAGGCGAGGAATCGGAAGAAGCGCAGGATGCGCAGGGCGTCCTCGCGGATGCGGGTCTCGGCGTCGCCGACGAAGACGATCGCGCCGGCCGCGATGTCGGCCAGGCCGCCGCCGGTGGGGTCGAACATCGCGCCCTCGCGGTCGGCGTAGAGCGCGTTGAGGCGGAAATCGCGCCGCTGCGGCGTCCTCGCGCCCAGTCGTCGGTGAAGGCGACCACGGCGCGGCGTCCGTCGGTCTCGACGTCGCGCCGCAGGGTGGTGATCTCGAACGGCTTGCGATCGGCGACCGCGGTGACGGTGCCGTGGTCGATGCCGGTCGGAACCGCCTTCAGGCCGGCGTCCCGCAGCGCCTGCGATCACCTGATCCGGCGTCAGGGTGGTGGCGATGTCGATGTCGCTCGACCGGCCGGCAAAGCAGGGCGTTGCGCACGCAGCCGCCGACGAAGCGCGCGCAGCCTTCGCCGCCCGCGGCCTGCCAGGGCGTCCATCACCCTGGTCGTCGCCGGGTGGGTCAGCCAGGACTGACGGAGGCAGTCATCGCGGTCATCTTCAGGCCACCGCGGCTGCGTACAGGCGGTCGTAGAGCGCGCGCAGGATCCCGGCGGTGGCGCCCCAGATGAAATGGTCTTCCCAGGTCATCCCGTAAAACCGCCGGGTGACCCCGGTGGGAATTTCCCGTTGATGCTGAACATAGTTCACCGGATCCATCAGGAATTTGAACGGCGTCTCGAACACCTCGGCTACCTCGGCCGGGCTGACCGTCAGGCTGAAGCCTGGAGCGATGAACCCGACCACGGGCGTGATGTGATAGCCGGTGCCGGTCCGATAGGGCGTCGACAGACCCGCCAGCGTCACCAGCGAGGGATCGAGGCCGACCTCCTCGTGAGCCTCGCGCACGGCGGTCTCCCAGGGCGTCTCTCCCGGATCGCAGCGACCTCCGGGCAACGCGACCTGACCGGTATGGCTGCGCAGGCTGTCCGACCGACGCGTGAGGATGACCGAGGGCCCTTGCGGATGTTCGACCAGGCCGATCAGGACGGCCGCGGGCTTGAGCGCCGGTCGATCGGTCGGCGCATGTTGCGGGATCGAGGTCGAAATCCGAACGGGTCGCCCCCGCATCGATCGGAGTGACTTCCAGCGGATCGAGCCTTGCCGAGATCCAGGCGCGCAGTCGGTCGCTCACGCAGGACCCGTCTCGACCGGACCGACCTCGAACCATGCGCCGTTCGACGACACGAACATCGCCGGTCCCGCACCGGTATCGCGCTCCTGCGCCATCTCCGCGATCTCATAGAACACCGGCCGTGCGATCAGCGCTTCCAGTCCGCGGCGGACGTGCAGATAAGGGCGCGGTTCGCCGGTGTCGGGGTCCATCTGCACGCGGATGGCGTTGTCCGGCCCGGCCTCGACGACATCGCCGACGTTGGTGACGAACCGCAGCGCCTCGCCCACGCGATCGACGCGCACGGCGATGAACGGCG
>CAWFQJ010000002.1:0-265364 GCA_963817995.1 uncultured Alphaproteobacteria bacterium | reverse complement strand
ACGCTGACGGCACGCCGTTCGACCGGGTCCAGTATCTCGAGGCCAAGCTGATTCTGAAGCCGGATCACTTCACTTCGGTGCAAGACTTCCGGAAATTCGGCAAGCTGGTGAAAAAGACCGCCCGCAACCTTGGCGTGGGCTTCACCGAGGCGGAGGGGTTTCAAGGCTCGCCCGAGGTGCGCGAGATCCTGTTCGTCGACACCGAGGACTTCGCTCTCTATCGCGGCGCCTACATCCTGCGTCGACGAATTGCCTACGAGAACGGTTTTCCGGTCGGAGATCCAGAGATCGTCTTCAAGTTTCGCCACCCGGAAGAAGGCAAGGCGACCGAACTTGATGTTAAGCCGAAGATCCCCGGCAAATACCGCATCAAGTTCAAGGCCGAGGTGCTGCCTCTCAAGGACGGGCTCGGCGGCTATCGCGTTCTCTATTCGCACAATTGCCAGTTCGGCTTGAGCCAGGCCGGCGGCGGCGACCAGACCGCGATGGCCACCCTGGCGAAGGTCTTTCCGGCCTTGTCGTCATTGAAGCACCGCGGCGACAGAGTTTCGCTGGTCAACAACGGCATCGTCGAGGAAATCCTGCTGCCGATCGGCACCCTCGATTTCGGCAAGGGATTGCTGGGCAAGTGCGACATATCGCTGTGGAGGACGCGAGGCGAACACAAACCTCTGGTGGGTGAATTCGCGTTTCAGGTGAAGTTCGCGAACAAGGAAAGCATAGCGGTCAAGCAGAGACAGCGCGCCGCCGCCTTCTATCTGGCTCTGCAAACCACGGTCGCCGACTGGCTGGCGCTAGGCGTGACCAAGACGGCGATGGTCTATCGGCTGAACGGCGCCGAGCCGCAGAGTCATGAGTAAAATGAGCCATGAGTGAAGCCGGCGCCGTCGCGGCGGAGCCTCCCGCCGAAGCCGGCCCGGCGCCGGCCACCGTCTCGCTGGCCCGGATATTTCTGGACTTCCTGATCATTGGGTCGACCAGCTTCGGCGGGCCGGTGCCCTATCTGCGCGACCGGCTTGTGGTGAAGAACCGCTGGCTCGATGAAAAGCAGTTCGTGGAGTTGCTTTCGATCAGTCAGAGCCTGCCGGGACTCAACGCGACAAACATGGCGATCCTGGTGGGCGACAAGCTGCGCGGCGTCTGGGGCGGCGTTCTGGCGATTCTCGGCATGTGCCTGCCGGGCGGCGCGCTGATGTTCGCCGTCGGCTTGGTCTATCGCGCGCACGGCGACCACCCGTGGGCGACCGCCGCGCTGAAGGGCGTGGCCGCGGCCTCGGTGGGGCTGGTGCTCTCGACCGTGGTGCAGCTTTCGAGGCGCTCGCTGGACCAGCGGTTCGATTTCGTTTTCGTGGCTTTGACCGTGCTGGCGGTTAATCGCCTTCACCTTCCCGTGCCCGATCGGCCCTGGTCGTGGTCGGCCTAGCGGCGATCCTCTGGCATCACCCGCGCAAACCTTCGAAGTCGGAGGCCTCATGACTCAGCTCCCCGCCCTGCTTGCGCGTCTTCGCCTATCTATCGCTGCTCACCGTCGGTGGCGGGATGGCGGCGTTTCCGGAACTGAAAGCCGCTGGCGGTCGACATCCACCACTGGCTGACATTTCCGCAGCTCGTCCATCTCTACAGCGTCGGGCAACTCGCGCCCGGCCCGAACATGATGATGATCGTGCCCATTGGCGACTGGGCCGGCGGCGTGGCCGGCGCCATCATTGTCGCCATCGCCTTCTTCGCGCCGACCGCGGCCTTCACCTTCTTCGTCGGACGCGCCTGGAACCGGCTTGAAGTCATGGCCGTGGCGGACATCGATTCAGCAGGGGCTAGCCCCGGTCTCCATTGGCCTGCTGCTCGCCGGCTGTTTCACCATGGCCAAAGGGCGCGATCTTCGGCACGGAGACGGCCGCGATCGCCGTGGGCGTCCTGCTGATCCTGCTCAGATACAAGATCAATCCGGCGCTGCTGGTTCTCGGCGGGGCGGTGATCGGCCTTCTGTCGTTCTAGCCCTCACGCCAGATCGTAGCGATCGGCGTTCATGACCTTGTTCCAGGCGGCGACGAAGTCCTTCACGAACTTCGCCTTGGCGTCGGCGCTGGCATAGACCTCCGCCAGGGCCCGAAGCTCCGAGTGCGAGCCGAAGATGAGATCGACCCGCGTGCCGGTCCATTTCAGGACTCCCGTCTTGCGATCCACGCCTTCGAAGGTGTTGTCGGTCCCGGTCGGTCGCCACTCGACGCCCATGTCGAGCAGACCCACGAAGAAGTCGTTGGTCAGCTTGCCGATATCGTGGGTGAAAACTCCATGCGGCGAGCCGCCGGCGTTGGCCCCCAGGACCCGCAGGCCGCCGACCAGCACCGTCATCTCCGGCCCGCTCAGCCGCAACAGCTGGGCGCGATCGACCAGGGCTTCTTCCGGAGACATGAACTGCTCGCCGGCGCGGCGATAGTTGCGGAAGCCGTCGGAGAGCGGCTCCAGCGGGGCGAAGGAGGCGGCGTCGGTCTGATCGGCCGAGGCGTCCATGCGTCCCGGAGAGAAGGGAACCTCCACACTCGACGCCCGCGTCCCCAGCGGCCTTTTCGACCGCCGCCGCGCCGCCCAGCACGATCAGGTCGGCCAGCGAGACCTTCTTGCCGCCGGCGGCCGAGGCGTTGAACTCCGACTGGATCGCTTCGAGCGTCCGCAGCACCTTGGCCAGCTCGGCCGGATTGTTGACCTCCCAATCCTTCTGTGGGGCCAGGCGGATGCGCGCGCCATTGGCGCCGCCGCGCTTGTCCGAGCCGCGGAAGGTGGAGGCCGAGGCCCAGGCGGCCGAGACCAGCTGCGCCACGGTGAGGCCCGAGGCCAGGATCTTGGCCTTGAGCGCGGCGATATCGGCCGCCTCGACCAGAGGGTGATCCACGGCCGGGATCGGATCCTGCCAGATCAGCCTCTCCTTGGGGACGAGCGGGCCGAGGTAGCGCTGGATCGGTCCCATGTCGCGGTGGGTGAGCTTGAACCAGGCGCGGGCGAAGGCGTCGGCGAACTGGTCGGGATGCTCGTAGAAGCGCCGGGATATCTTTTCGTAGGCCGGGTCGAACCGCAGCGCGAGGTCGGAGGTCAGCATGGTGGGAACGCGCTTCTTGGCGGCGTCGAAGGGCTCCGGGATCGTCGCCTCCGCGCCCTTGGCTTGCCATTGCTTGGCGCCGGCCGGGCTCTTGGTCAGCTCCCACTCGATTGTTGAAGAGATTGTCGAAGAAGTGGTTGCTCCACTGGGTGGGCGTCTGGCTCCAGGTGACTTCCGGGCCGCCGGTGATGGCGTCGGCGCCGACGCCCGTGCCGTGCTTGCTGCGCCAGCCCAGACCCTGGTCCTCGATCACCGCGCCTTCCGGCTCGGGCCCGACGAAGGACGGATCGCCGGCGCCGTGGGTCTTGCCGAAGGTGTGGCCGCCGGCGATCAGGGCGACGGTCTCCTCATCGTCCATGGCCATGCGGGCGAAGGTCTCGCGGATATCGCGGGCCGAGGCGAGCGGATCGGGATTGCCGTTGGGGCCTTCGGGATTGACGTAGATCAGGCCCATCTGCACGGCGCCCAGCGTGCCGTGCAGCTGACGCTCGCCGCTGTAGCGCTCATCGCCCAGCCACGAGCCTTCCGGCCCCCAATAGAGCTCCTCCGGCTCCCAGGTGTCGGCCCGGCCGCCGGCGAAGCCGAAGGTCTTGAAGCCCATGGATTCCAGGGCGACGTTGCCGACCAGGACGAAGAGATCGGCCCAGGAGATGGCGGCGCCGTATTTCTGCTTGATCGGCCAGAGCAGGCGGCGGGCCTTGTCGAGGTTGGTGTTGTCGGGCCAGCTGTTGAGAGGGGCGAAGCGCTGCTGGCCACCGCCGGCGCCGCCGCGACCGTCGCTGGTGCGATAGGTGCCCGGCGCTATGCCAGGCCAGACGAATGAAGAGGCCGCCATAGTGGCCGAAGTCGGCGGGCCACCAGTCCTGGGAATCCGTCATCAAGGCGTGCAGGTCCTTGATCACGGCGTCGAGATCGAGGCTCTTGAAAGCCTCGGCGTAGTTGAACGTCTCGCCGAGGGGGTTGGATCTGGGCGAATGCTGATTGAGCGCCTCGAGGCGCAAGCTTTCCGGCCACCAGTCGCGGTTAGCCCGGCCCCTGCCGTGGGCCACCGGGCATCCGCCTGAGATGTTGTCTTCGACCTTGGCGTCCATAATTCGTCTCTCCCATCGTTTCGGCGCCGCTCTTCGAGGAGGGGCGGGCCTGGGGTCTAATCGTTAACGACAGACAAGGCGCTTAGCGCGCCTTTGTAAAATTGATTGTTCACATGCCGCCGATTGGCCAAATCTATCACCTCGAGGCGACGGTGGAGACCGACCATGGCGAGGGAGGCTTAAGCGGCTGTAGTCGATCTGGCCACGACCAGCCTGATATCGACTTCGCTCATGACGGCTAGGAGCGTTGCTCGCGCTCACGAACGAAGGCCTTCCGGCGGACTACGCCGCGCAGAACACTACGGCTGGAGCCGCATCCTGAATGGGCTCCAGCCAGCCTATGCGGGCGAGAAGACGGCGGGGTGGCGCTGACCGCGCCAGGCCGTCACTTCTTTACATAGATGGTTCTCGGCGGCCCGCGCATCGCCAGGCCAATGGCCACGCCGAGCCCCAGGAGGGCGGCGCCGACGAGCAGGGGCTTGTCCTGAGCGTAGGCCTCGAACTCCTCATAGAGATCGTTGGCGACTTCGCGGACATGGCCGGCCACTTCCTGCGCCGCGCCAGTCGCCTCGTTGAACTTTCCCTGGGCCTGCTGGCCGATGTCGCCGCGGGCGCGGCCCATGGCGTCCTGAAGGCGGCCGAACTCCTTCTTCACTCCGCCTTCGATGCGATCTTCGGTCATGGCGCGGTCTCCATACGGGTTTCGACATTTCGATCTCAAATGCCCAAGACGCCAGAACGATCCGTGGCGCAAGGAACAAGATAGCGCCGCGATCAGCCCAACCTCTGGCCCACCATACGCCCGACGTCGGCGAAAATCGCGGTGATCTGGGCGTCGGTCGGCGCGCCGCCCTGGACATAGGCGCTGATCAGCACCGGCCTGCCGGAGGGCGGCCAGGCCACGGCGA
This sequence comes from uncultured Alphaproteobacteria bacterium, assembly GCA_963817995.1. GTDB lineage: Bacteria > Pseudomonadota > Alphaproteobacteria > Caulobacterales > Caulobacteraceae > Acaudatibacter. The sequence goes on along the minus strand of CAWFQJ010000002.1, from coordinate 260,271 downwards.
TGTCGCCGGCCGCGTCCACGCCATTGTTGCCGGTCTTGTCGGCGATCCGCCAGGTCTTCGGCAGGCCGCCGCGCAGGCGGTTGTCGCCGGTCTTGCAACCCAGCATCCAGCCGGTGAACCGATCGCGCGAGGCCGGCGAGAGCACATCGCCGAGTACGAAGCGGCGCAGGTTTCCGGCCATGGCCGCGGGCGTGGTGGTGTCGTGCGGATCGCCCGGCGGCGAGCGGTTGAGCATCGGCTCGTTATGATCCAGCCGGCTGACGCCATCGCCAATCGAGCGCCAGAAAGCGGTCATGGCGGGCGGGCCGCCGACCCGAGCCAGCAGCAGATTGGCGCAGGTGTTGTCGCTGTATTCCACCGCGGCGGCGCACATTTCGGCGATCGACATGGCGCCCTTGGCGAGGTTTGCCTTGGCGACCGGCGCCCACCAGTCCTGCATATCGGCCGGGCCATAGGCGATCATCGTCTCGAGCCGATCCTGGCCGCGATCCACGCGGGCCAGAACGAGGGCGGCGAGGGAGGCCTTGAAGCTGCTGCACATGACGAAACGCTCGTTGGCTCGCCAGGCGATCTTCGCGCCCGTGCCAAGGTTCTCGGCGTAGATCCCGATCCGGCCGCCGGTCTCGCGCTCATAGGCCAACAGCTCGGGCGGCGCCGGCTGGGCGAGCGCGGGCCAGGCGGCGAGGAGCGGTGCGACGATCAGGAGGGTGCGGCGCTCTGCGATCATGGGCATCCTTTTGAGCGGCCGGGGCGAACCGGAGCAGGCCGACGATCAGGCCGGATCGAAGGGTGAGACCGCGCGTCGCAGCTTCGACTTGCGGCTTCCCCGCAGCGCATCCGCCAGGCGCCAGGACGCGCGGCTGGCCATCCCCAGCATCGGCGTGGTCAGGGGATCGAGCCCTGGCCAGGGGCGGAAGGGGTCGCGGCGGCCCAGGGCGAAGATCTCCACGCGCATGGAAGGCTGGAGGCTCGGGCCTCTGGCGTGGAAACCGAAGGTGTCGGCGACCAGCAAGGTGTTGGCCTTGACCGGAAAGAGCCGGGGAGGACCCAATCCCATGGCGGCGAGCCCGGCCGGGGTGATGCGGAAGGAACCCTCGCGGGTGTCGCTGTCGGACGCGGCGCGGGCGGTAAGGCTCATGCGGCGCTCCCACTCCAGCCTGGCCGGGGTCAGGACATGCGAGCCTGAGACATAGGAGAACGGCCCGGCGTCCTCGGCGACATCGGTGAGAAAGAGCCACGCCTTGGCGGTGGGGTGGAAGGTGTCGGCGTGAAGCCGGGTCTGGGGATCCGAGGAGGTTCCGCCGCCGGGGCGAACCAGGGTCTGGAGCAGCACCTGGGGATCGGAATCGAGGCTGCCGACATAGCGGATCAGCCCACGCCAGGCGGGCGAGGCGATGACGGCGCGAAGGGTTGGAGCGGCGGCCAGGGCTTGTGGGTCGAGGGCCATCTTGCGGTGGCGGGTGTCGCCCTGCATCGCCTCCAGGGCGTCGCCGCGCCAGGCGCGCAATTCGGAAACGAGACGATCAAACCGGTCCGGCGGCAGGAAATCGGGCCTCATCACGAAGCCGTCGCGGGCGTAGGCCGCGCGGTCCTCGGGCGAGACGAGGTGGGCTAGCCGCTGGCGGCGGCGAGCGGCCATGGCGTGGGCGAGGGATACGCGGGCGGCGTGAAGCCCGCGGCGATTGAGGCGTTCGCTGCCGATGAAGGGGTTGGCCTCAAAGGATTTGGCGGCGGTGAGGAGTTGCGCCGCCCGCCACGGGCTGGCGATCGCCCGGGCGAGGCGTGAGAGAGGCGAATTTGTCGTGACGCCGCTCAAAGCACCTTCGCGCGCATGATGGAGACCTTTTCAAGCCCTCGAGACCCGCATTGTAACGCGCCTCGGCGCCCAGTGAACCACCGCGAAGACCTCACGCCCGGCGCCGGCGCCGCCATCGAACCGGCAGCCAGACGAGGGCCGCCACGCCGATCCCGCAGGCGCTCCAAATCAGCAGATCCGGCTCCGAGGCGGCGATGATACCGCAACAGAAGAGCGCCGCAGCGATGGCGATGGCGCGGATCGGGCCGCGCCGGCCAGGGGCCGCATCCCCGCTCATGCGCAAAAGCGCAAGGCAAACGGCCAGATAGGCGAACATGGAGAACACGACGGTGAGATCCGCCACGATGGTGAACTGACGGCCCATCGTGGGACTGGTTGAGGCGACCACGGCGGCGGACATCAAAACGCCGGTGACGATCAGGTTCAGTTTGGGCGCCGCCTCCGGGCGTCGTGGCGGCCGATCAGGGAGGATCTGGCCCATGACCGCATCGCTCTCGGCGGTCTCGACGATGACCAGGATGTTGCTTCCCAGGCATCCGGCCGACCGCATCATGGCGCAGAAGGCGACAAGGCCGGCGACCGAGGCGCCCAGCAGCGGACGCATGGCGTCGGCGAACGGCGCGCTGGACTTAGCCAGGACCGCCGCCGGGAGGATACCCATGATCACGCCCGAGGCCAGCAGGTAGACCGAGCCGGCGACGAAGAGGCCGGCGACGCTGGCGATGGGCACATTGCGCGCCGGCCGGCGCACCAGGGGCGCGACGATGAGAGCGCTTTCGACGCCGGAGAGCGCCAGGAACGCGATCGTCGCCGACTGGGGAACCGCCAGCCAGTCGCTGTGGCCACTGACATTCCAGGAAGCGGCGAAAATCGCGGGATGGAAGCTGAGCCAGCCGCCGATGGCCACGATCAGGATCGGAACCAGACCGACCCCCAGGGTCCAACCGCCAAACCGGGCGACGAACTTCGCGCCGACCAAATTGGCCCCGATGAAGAGCCACACGACAATGACCGTGGCTATGGTCGCGCCCACGCCGTTGGCGATCTGGGGGATAAAGAAGCTGAGATAGCCAGTGACCGCCAGAGCCCCGCCAAGAGAGCCCACCGGAAACCAGTAGAGCAGGCCGGAGACGAAGCCGAGGCCTGGGCCCAGGGCTTCGGTGATCATCGGGAAAAACCCAGGACCGTCGGGCCTGAGGATCGAGAGCCAGGAAAAGACGCCGACCAAAAGCGCCGCGCCGACCACCGCCAGCGCCCAGCCGAGGATCGAGACCGAGCCGAACGCCGCCAGGCTGGCCGGCAGAAGATAGATGCCCGAGCCGATCATGCCGCTGGCCACCAGAAGGGTGGCGAGCACCGGGCCAAGCTTGCCGGCGTCGCGTCGGCGACGCTCATGCGCGGAGACGGCGTGAGTGAAATCCGGCGTTCATGGCGGCCCCTCCGCGCGAAGGCTTGTGTTGCCGTAAGTTGGGGGCGGTCGCAAGTTGAGAGGGGGCGCCCTCTTTTCTGGGAGGAGGAGTGGATCAGCGCGAGGCTAGAAGCGTCGGCGACGGCGTTGCGCGCTCGACCGCGGAGACGGGGCTGTTGATCGACGCGGCGGGGGCGAAGGCCGCAAGGGCGTTGGCGAAGGCGGCGGCGGTCGATGTCCCGGCTGTCACCTTCGTCCCGCCATGACCGTCGGTGACGGCGGCGAAGGTTTCGCCGAGATAGTCGCCTTCGAGGGTGATCTTGGCCGTGCGAGAGCCGTCGGTGACGGTGAGCACGCCCGACGTCGCGGTTCCGGCGAACGTCGCTTCGGTCTTGCCGACGACGAAGGTGATATCGGCGAGATCGAGGGCGTTGGCGCCGGTCTTGGAGAAGCCGGTGATCTCGCCGGTGTAGGTCCGCGACTTCGCCAGCTCCAGGGTTCCCGTCGCGCCGGAAACGAAGGTGACATTCTGGATGAAGGTCGAGACGAAATCGGCCACGCCGGCGTCGATCTCGACCTTGCCGGCGCCGCTGACGGCGCCATCGACGATGGTCTCGCCGGATCGATTGTAGAGCGTCCCTGAATTTTTCAGAGCGCCGGCCACGGTGAGGTCGCCGAGGTTGGTGAAGGTCTGGCCCGCCGCCAGAGCGTTCCCGGCTGTCAATGTCCAGTCGGCGCCGGCGGCGATCATATAGGCGCCAAAGCCGGTGAAGCTCATCGCCTCGGGGCCCGAGATCGCGCCGGAAGCGCCCAGCGCGGTGATCGTTCCGGTGGGCGCGCTCAGCTCCAGCAGACCGCCGCCGCCAACCACCTCGCCAAATATGTTCGATCCCGCGCCAACGATCAGATGATCGGTGGCGGCGCGGAACAGTATGGCGTCGTGGCTTCCCTCGATGGTTCCGCGGTTGGTGATGGTCACGCCGCCGGCGCCAGTGTCCTCGACGCCATCGTAACCCGCGATAAGGCCGTGAACGCCGTTGCTGATCCTGCCGCCACCGGCGGCGCTGATCCCGTCACCGGCCTGCGCCGTTGGCGCCATTGGCGCCATCGAGCTGGCCACCGATCCCGCCCGACCCGCCCAGGCCGCCTTCGATCGTCCCATTGTTGCTCACCAGGCCCGAGCCGCCAGGCCACCCCGACACCGCCATTGCCGCCCTTGCCCCCGGCGCCGCCTCGGGTGGAAAAGATATTCTCGCTGCCGCCAGCGCCGCCGTAACCGCCATCGCCGCCAAAGACCGCGCCGGTGTTGGAGAGGGTGGCGCCGGTCAGCGCCACGCCGGCGCCGCCCACGCCGCCGGCGCCGGCGGCCAGGAATCCGTAGTTGGACAGGGCCACCGCGCCGCCCGCGCCGCCCGCGCCGCCGCTGATCTGGCCGCTGCAGGTGATGGCGCCGCCAGCGAGCACCGCGCCCGCACCACCCACGCCGCCGACACCGCCAGAGGAGGCCCAGGTGTTGCGATAGGCGGAATCGGTCGCGCCGCCCTCCCCGCCGACACCGCCTGCGCCGCCCGCGATCATGCCCGTGTTGGTGACCGACACGCTGGTCAGAGAAAGCGCCGCCCCGCCCGCCCCGCCCGCGCCGCCGACGCCTGAGGTGAGGAAGCCATAGCCGCCCACGCCGCCAGTTCCGCCCGCGCCGCCGGTGATCTGGGTTTCGTTGGCAAGGACGCCCGACTTCAGGCTGACACCGACGCCTCCGGCGCCGCCGACGCCGCCCTTGGCGCCATAGTTGGTCAGGACCTCATTGTAGCCGCCGGCCCCGCCGGCGCCGCCGGTGATGTCGCCATAGACGCTGTTGGCAAGGTGGGCGCCGCTCCCAAGAGTCATGCCCGCGCCGCCGGCGCCTCCGGCGCCCCCGACCCCGCCAAGGGTCAGGCTGTTTCCACCGACGCCGCCGACGCCGCCGGTGACCTCGGTATAGTTCTCCACCGGCGCGGCGAAGCCGACCGCAAGGGCCGCGCCGCCCGCGCCGCCCGGGCCGCCATTGCCACCGCCGACAATGCCGGCTTTACCGCCGATCGTGGCCGTGGTGGTGATGGTGAGGGAATTGTAGTGCGCGGAGAGCACATAGCCGGTGGTGATGGTGGTCTCGACAAGGGTCCTGGCGGCCATGCGATCCCTTTCATCAGTCGCGGCGAATGGGCGCCGTCAGCGCCCCCTCTGTTATCATCTCTCCGGCGAAATTAGGACGCGTGCGTGACGCGCCTGCAAAAGCACGCCCCTTGCCCGCAACCCTTCGGGGCGAGCATGCTTAGGCCATGGCCTACGAATCCACGGTCCTTTCGCCGCCGCGCGCCGCGGCCGCCGCCAGGGACCACATCGTCGACCGGCTGATCGCCGAGCGCGCGCCTGGGCTGGCGGCGAGCGCGGCGTGGCCGGTGCTGCGCCCGGCGCTCTACGCCATGCTCGACTACGGCAAGGCGCGGCGGATGGCCGACGCCATCGCGCCGATGGGCGGCCGGGCGGCGATCGATTTCGTCTCCGACCTCCTGAAGGTGAAGGTGGCGACACGGTTCATCGAGCGCGTTCCGCGCAAAGGCCGGCTGGTGGTGGTCTGCAACCACCCCACCGGCATCGCCGACGGGATCGCGGTCTATGACGCGCTCAAGGCCGTGCGACCCGACCTGACCTTCTACGCCAATTCCGACGCCCTGCGCGTGGCGCCGCGCCTCATTGACGTGCTGATCCCGGTGGAGTGGGTGGAGGAGAAGCGCACGCGCGAGCGCACGCGCCTGACCCTGACCATGACCCGCGAGGCCATGGAGGCGGAGCGGGCGCTGGTGATCTTTCCGGCCGGCAAGCTGGCGCGGCAGGTGCGGCGCGGCGTGGCCCTGGACCTGCCCTGGGCCCCCAGCGCCTTTTCGCGTGGCGCGCAAATACGGGGCGACGATCCTGCCGCTGCATCTGGCCGGGCCCGTGGCCGACGCTCTTTCACCTGTTCGACGGCCTCTCGGGCGAGCTTCGCGACATCACCCTCTTTCACGAACTGCTGAACAAGCGGGGCAAGAGCTTCTCGCTTATGGTCGGGCCGCCGGTCTCGCCCAGCGCCTTGCCGGCCGATCCGGGGCAAGCGGCGATCGCCATGAAGAGCTATGTGGAGACTATCCTTCCGGCCGACCGATCGAGGGCGTTCGCATGATCCTGCCAGCCATGGGCGATTTTCGCCTGAACACCGACGCCGATACGGCGAGGTTCGGCGCGGCGGTGGGGGCCGAGTTGCGAAAGGGCGAGGCCGTGTGCCTGAGCGGACCGCTGGGGGCGGGCAAGTCGGTGCTGGCCCGGGGGCTGATCCGCGCCCTGGCGCCCGGCGAGGGCGATGTGCCCAGCCCCACCTTCACGCTGGTGCAGTTCTATCAGGGCCGGCGCTTTCCCATCGCCCACTTCGATCTCTATCGCCTGACCGACGCCCGCGAGGCATACGAGATCGGGCTGGACGAGGCGCTGGAGCGACGGGGCGGCGGTGATCGAATGGCCCGAGCGGCTGGGCCATCATCTGCCGCCGGACCGGCTCGACATCGACCTGACCGTCGACGGCGAAGCGCGCCATGCGCGGCTGACGCCGCATGGCGCCTGGGAGGAGCGCGCGCTTGACGTCTGAGCGCGAGGCGGCGCGCCGAGCCTTCCTGGCCGGCGCGGGGCTGGGGGACGCGCGGCGCGAGCCCCTGGCCGGCGACGCCTCGACCCGGCGCTACGAGCGGCTCCATCCGGCGCGCGGGCCGAGCCTGATCCTCATGGACCAGCCGCCGGCGGTGGAGAGCCACCCCTGCCCGCCCGCCGCCGACGCCGACGAGCGCGCGGCCCTGGGCTACAACGCCCTGGCGCGGCTGGCGGCCGGCCGGGTCGACGCCTTCGTCGCCTGCGCCGGCTATCTGCGCGACCTGGGCCTTTCGGCGCCGGAGATCATCGCCGCCGATCCGGCCGCCGGCCTGGCGGTGCTGGAGGACCTGGGCGACGACCTCTACGCCCGCCTGATCGAGGCCGGGGCCGACGAGACGCCGCTCTATGACGCCGCCGTCGACGTGCTGGTCGCCGCTGCACGCGGCGACGCCGCCGGCCGTGCTGGGCGAGGGCGCCGGAGCCTGGCCGCTGCTGACCTACGACGACCTGGCCCTGCACACCGCCGGCGACCTGTTCCTCGAATGGTTGCCGCGCCTGCGCCCGGCGCTGGCGTTCGACGAGGCGGCCGGGCGGAATGGGAAGCGCTCTGGGCGCCGATCCGGGCGCGGGGCGAGGCGGGGGCGAGCGTCTTCTGCCACCGCGACTACCACGCCGAGAACCTGATCTGGCTGCCGGATCGGCGCGGCGCGGCGCGCGTCGGCCTGCTGGACTTCCAGGACGCGCTGCGCGCCCATCCGGCCTGGGACCTCTCCATGCTGCTGCACGACGCCCGCCGCGATGTTTCCGCCGAACGCGAGGCGGCGGTGCTGGCGCGCTACCTCGCCGCCCGGCCGGAGGTCGATCGCGACGCCTTCCTGGCCGACTACCATGGCCTTGGCGCGCTCAATATCGTCCGCATCCTCGGCCTCTTCGCCCGCCTGGTGGTGCGCGACAGCAAGCCGCGCTATGGACCGTGATGCGGCGACTGTGGGGCTATCTCGACCGCTGCCTGGCCGATCCGGCGCCGGAGGGCCTGGGCCGCTGGCTGGCGCGGCATGTGCCGGCCGAGGCGCGGGCGCTGACGAGCGCGCGTTCTCCGACCACGGCCATGGTGCTGGCCGCCGGCCTCGGCACCCGCATGCGGCCGCTCACCGACGATCGTCCCAAGGCCCTGGTGGAGGTGGCCGGCCGCACCCTGATCGACCATGTGCTGGATCGCCTCGAGGCGGTGGGGATCGCGCGCGTGGTGGTCAATGTCCACGCCCTTGCCGACCGGCTTGAGGGCCATCTGGCCCGCCGCACCGACCTGGAGGTGATCCTCTCCGACGAGCGCGGCGGCCTGCTGGAGACGGGCGGCGGGCTGAAGAAAGCGCGACCGCTGCTGGGGAACGAGCCGATCCTCGTCGCCAATATCGATTCGGTCTGGATCGACGAGGCCGCCCTGCGGCCGCCTGATCGAGGCCTGGGACCCGGCGCGGATGGACGATCTGTTGCTGGCCATTCCGGTGGATCGGGCGCTTGGCTTTGACGGTCCCGGCGACTTCTTCCACGCCGAAGACGGCGCTCTGCGGCATCGCGGCGAGGCCGCCGCCGCGCCCCTGGCGCATATGGGCGTCCATATGATCGATCCGCGCCTGATCGACGCCTGGCCCGAGCATCGCCACAGCATCTTCGACCATTGGATGGCGATGGCGGGCCGCCGGCGGCTGCATGGCGTGATCGCCGAGGGCGAGTGGATGCATGTGGGCGATCCGGCCGCGCGGGAGGCGGCGGAGACGCGTCTGACGCAAGAGGCCCGGACGAAAGACGGGGCGTGACCGACTTCCTCTCCGCGCCGGCGCCGCGCTGGTTCACCATCCCGGCCCACCGGCCGTTTCTGGAGGATCTGGCGCCGGGCTGTGGACGGCGCTTTCGCCACTGGGCCCCGAGGCTCTGGCCGACGCGGTGGTGCTGCTGCCCACCCGCCGGGCGGCGCGGTCGCTGGCCGAGGCGTTCCTGAAGACGGCGGAGAGCCCGGCGGTGCTGCTGCCCCACATGCGGGCCCTCGGCGATCTGGACGAGGGCGAGCCGCCGTTCGAGACCGGCGATCTGGCCCTCGACCTGCCGCCGGCGATCGAGCCGGCGCGGCGGCGCTTCGAACTGGCGGGGCTGGTGGCCGAGAACCAGGACCTGTTGCAGCGGGAGTTGAGCGCCGGCTCGGCGCTGGAGCTGGCCGACGCCCTGGCCGGCTTCCTCGACGCCTGCCAGATCGAGGAGACCGGCGAAGTCAGCCAGATCGAGACGCTGGTGGAAGGCGATCTGGCCCAGCACTGGCGGCTGTCGGCCGACTTCCTGGCCCTGGCCCTCGACGCCTGGCCGCGCCGGCTGGAAGCGCTGGGCCTGATGGATGTCGCCGCGCGGCGGGTGGCGCTGCTGCGCCGGCTCGAAGCGCGCTGGCGCGATCACCCGACCTCGGAGGTGCTGATCGCCGCGGGATCCACCGGCTCGACCCGGGCGACGGCCGATCTGCTGGCGGCGATCGCCCAGGCGCCGCGCGGCTGCGTGGTGCTGCCGGGCCTCGACAAATCCCTGGCCGACGACGCCTGGGCCCTGGTGGACGAACAGCACCCGCAAGGCGCGCTGCGCCGGCTGATCGAGCGGGCCGGGATTACCCGTGGCGAGGTGCGCGACTGGGATCCGGCGGCCGAGGCCCAGGCCGCCGGCCGCTGGCGCCGGCGGCTGATCAACGAGGCCCTGCGCCCGCCCGAGGCCACCGCCGACTGGCTGGCCCAGATCGCGGCCTTGCGCGCCGAGGGCGCGGCCTCGGGCGTCGATCCCATCGCCGCGGGTCTGGAGGGCCTGAGCGTGGTCACGGCGCGCACCGAGGAGGAAGCGGCCACCGCCGCCGCCCTGATGCTGCGGGAAACCCTGGAAAGCCCAGGCAAGACCTGCGCCCTGATCACCCCCGACGCGGCGCTGGCGAGACGGGTCAGCGCCAAGCTGACGCGTTGGGACATCACCGCCGACTCCTCCGCCGGCCAACCCCTGGCCGGCGCGCCGGCGGCGGTGCTGGCGAGCCTGGCGGCGCGGACGGTGCTCGACCCCGCGGACCCGGTGACCCTGCTGGCCATCGTCAAACACCCCCTGACGCAGTTGGGACTGGAGGCCGAGACTCTCAGCGTGGCCGCGCGTTGGCTGGAACGCGGCGGGCTCCGGGGACCCCGGCCCGGAAGCTGGGACGCGTTGAACGCCCGCCTGCGGGCGGCGCTGGAGCGGGCGCGCGCAGCCGACCCGCCGCCAGAATCCGCCATAAGCGGGTTGAGCGCCGCGATCGAGTTCGCCACTCTGACGCGCGAGGCCCTGGCCTTGGCCCAGGCGCCCTACACCGGCGAGACGGCGACGCCCGCAGAAGCCGCCCGCTCGCTGATCGCATGCCTGGAAGCCCTGACCGCCGGACCGCGCGGCGCGGCCGGGGAGCTTTGGCGAGGCCAGGGGGGCGAGGGCCTGGGCGTGGTGCTGGCCAGCCTGATCGACGAGAGCGAGGGCCTGCCGGAGGTGACCCGGGCCGGGTTCGCCGACCTGCTCGACGGCCTGCTGGCCCGCGCCCTGGTGCGCGCCGGCGGCGCCAGCCATCCGCGCCTGCGCATCCTGGGCGCGATCGAGGCGCGGCTGGTGCGGGCCGACCGGCTGATCCTGGCCGGCCTGGAGGAAGGCGTCTGGCCGGCGGCCGCGCCGATCGATCCGTTCCTGTCGCGGCCCATGCGCGAGCGCCTGGGCCTGCCGCCGCCGGAGCGCCGCATCGGCCTTTCGGCCCACGACTTCGCCCAGGCCGCCTGCGCGCCGGAGGTGGTGCTGCTGCATTCCGAGCGCCGCGGACGGCGCGCCGGCGGTGGCCTCGCGCTGGCTCTGGCGGCTGGCGACCCTGGCCAAGGGCGCGGGCCTCGACCTGCCAGGCACGGCCGGACATGCTCGCCTGGGCCCGGGCCCTGGACGCGCCGCTGCCGATCCGCCCCCCGCGCTGAAGACCGCGCCGCGCCCCGCGCCGACGCCGCCGGTGGCGGCGCGGCCGCGCCAGCTGCCGGTCACCGGCGTCGAGCGCTGGGTCCGCGATCCCTACGGCGTCTACGCCCGCTACATTCTGGGCCTGCGCCCGCTGGACCGGCCCGACGAGCCGGTGGAGGCCCTGGCGCGGGGCACGGCCATCCACGCCGCCTTCGAGCGCTTCGCCCTCGAGCATCCCGACGCGTTGCCCGCCGAGCCGGAGGCTGTGTTCGCGGCCATCCTGATCGAGGAGCTCGTCGCCGCCGGCATGCCGAGCGCCCGGATGGCCCGCGAGCACGCCCTGGCGGCCAATGTCGCGCCGTGGGTGGTCGCCTTCGAGCGGCGCCGGCGGCCGGGCGCGCGGCTGATCGATCGAACAGGAGGGGCGAACTGGCCTTCGCCGCCCCCGGCGGCGTCTTCACCGTCACCGCCAAGGCCGACCGGATCGAGGTCGCGCGACGACGGCGGCCGACATCCTCGACTTCAAGACCGGCGGTCGCGCCCAGCGCCAAGCAGGTGCGGACGCGGGCTTTCGCCGCAGCTGACCCTCACCGCCGCCATCCTGCGCCGCCGGCGGCTTCGCCGACCTGGGCCGCCCTGGCGCCGGCGGAACTGGTCTATGTACGCGTCAGCGGCGGCCGCATCCCGGGCGGGAGGAGGCGCGCGGCGACGGCGACGCCGGCGCCCTGGCCGCCGACGCGCGCTGGACGGGCTGAAGCGCCGGGTCGCGCGCCTTCGATGATCCGACGCACGCCCTATCTCTCCTGGGCCGCGCCCCAGTTCATCGGCCAGCCAGGGGGGCGACTACGACCACCTGGCGCGGCTCTGGGAATGGCATGTGATCGGCGAAGGCGAGGCGGAGGCGGCGAATGAACGCGCCGTCTGCGATCCCCAGGTGCAGAGCCTCCGATCCCGGCGCCTCGGTGTTCGTCACCGCCAACGCCGGGTCGGGCAAGACCTCGACCCTGGTCGAGCGGGTGGCGCGGCTGCTGCTGCGCCGGCGCGAGCCCGAGGCGATCCTCTGCGTCACCTACACCAAGGCCGCGGCGGCGGAGATGCAGCGGCGCCTGTTCGACGAGCTGGGCGCCTGGGCGGTGATGGACGACGCGCCGCTGACCGAGGCCCTGGCGGAACTCGACGAGGCCGGCCGCCGACCTGTCCCAGGCCCGCGCCCTGTTCGCCCGCGCCCTGGAGACGCCCGGCGGCCTGAAGATCCAGACCATCCACGCCTTCTGCGAAAAGCTGCTGCGGCGCTTTCCGCTGGAGGCCGGCGTCTCGCCCGGCTTCACGGTGCTGGAGGACGCGGCCGCGGCCGAGGTCTCGGCAACAGGCCCGCGACGAGCTGGCCGACTGCGCCATGGCCGACGCCGGATGAGCCGATGTGGCCAGGCCTACGCCCATTTCTCGGTCGAGCTGGACTGGCGCGGCTTCAACGCCATGTTCGCCGCCTTCGAGGCGCGACGGGCGGCGATCGACGCCTATGTCGCGCGCGTGCGAGGAGGCTGGAAGCGGCTATGGCGAGGATGTCTGGCGCCGCTGCGGCTTCGACGACGCCGACGCCCAGCCGGAGGAGATCGAGGCCGAGGCCATGGCCGCGATCCGACTGGGCGCGGCTGGCGGCGCGCCGCCGAGGCCCTGGCGCGGGGCACCGGCGCGACCGACCGGGCCCTGGCGGCCCAGATGCTGGCGGTTCAGCCGAGACTCGCCGTTCGCCGAGGTCTGGGCGGTCTTCTCGACCGGCGGCGGGCGAGCCCGCGCAAGCGGCTGGGCACCAAGTCGGTGGACGCCGCGCGCCCGCGCACTGGCTGGCCGACGAACAGGCGCGCCATCTGGACGACGCCGCGAGCGCGGCTCAAGGCCGCCGCGCGTCGCCGAGGACACCGTCCACGCCCTGACCCTGGCCCTCGCCTACGCCGGCCTCTACGAAGGCGGCCAAGGCGCGCGCAGGGCGCGCTCGATTTCGGCGACCTGATCGCGCGACCCATCGAGCTGCTCACCGAGCGGGCCGACGCGGCCTGGGTGCTCTACAAGCTGGACGGCGGCATCGACCACGTGCTGCTGGACGAGGCCCAGGACACCGCCCCCGAGCAGTGGGACATCCTGCGCGCCCTGACCGCCGAGTTCTTCGCCGGCGCCGGGCGCCGGCCCGGCGCTGGACCGCACCGTGTTCGCGGTGGGCGACGAGAAGCAGTCGATCTATTCGTTCCAGGGCGCCGCGCCCGAGCGGCTGCGCGGTCGAGACGCAGGCCTATCGGCGAGCTGGTCGACCGGCGCCGGCGGCGCGCTTCGAGCCGGTGCCGCTGCTGGAGAGCTGGCGCTCGGCGCCGGAGGTGCTGGCCTTCGTCGACGCCGTCTTCGCCGACCGCGAGGCGCTGCGCCGGGCTGCGCCCGGCGGTCGGCGAGGCGATCGCCTGCTGTCCGCTGACCCACACGGCCACGCGCGAACCGGCCGGCTGCGTCGACCTCTGGCCGCTGGAGGCGAGCGAGCCGGGCGAGGAGCTCGATCCCTGGGCGCCGGTGGACGCCGAACCGCCCGAGAGCGCCAACAAGCAGCTGGCCGCGCCGGATCGCCCGCGCGATCAAGTCGCATGGTCGGCGCGCGGCGACGGCGTGCTCGATCGCGCGACGCGCCGGATGCGGCCGTGCGGCTACGGCGACGTGCTGATCCTGGTGCGCCGGCGCAGCGCCCTGTTCCACGAGATCATCCGCGCCCTGAAGCGCGAAGGGGTCGCCGGTGGGCGGGGCCGACCGGCTGAAGCTGTCCGAACACATCGCCTTCGAGGACCTGCTGGCGCTCGGCCGCTTCGCCCGGTTCCCCGACGACGACCTGACCCTGGCGGCCCTGCTGCGCAGCCCGTTCTGCGACGTCGACGAGACCGAGCCTGTTCGACCTCGCCTACGGCCGCGACGGCCCGCTGTGGGCGGCGCTGAGCCGCCGCGCCGGCGAGCGGCCGGACTGGCGCGCGGCGCGTGGCGTTCCTTGGCTGGGCGCGGGACGAGGCCGCGCGCGCGCTCGCCGTTCGACTTCTACAGCCGGGTGCTGAGCCGGCTCGACGGCGAGGGCCGCTCGATGCGCCAGCGGATCCTGACCCGCCTGGGCGCGCGAGGCGCGAGGACGCCCTCGACGCCTTCCTGGCCCAGGCCCTGGCCGCCGAGGCCGCGGGCGCACACGACCTGGAGCGCTTCCTCGCCCGGATCGCCGCCAGCGAGATCGAGGTCAAGCGCGAGCAGGATCACGCAAGCGAGCACGGCCAGGGCGAGGTGCGGGTGATGACCGTGCACGGCGCCAAGGGGCTGGAGGCGCCGATCGTGATCCTGCCCGACACCACCACCCGGGCCACCGCCCAGGGCGGGCCGCTGCTGGACGCGGAGGACGGCGGCTTCCTCTGGGCGCCGCGCAAGGCCGACGACTGCCCGGCCTCCGCCGGCCGCGCGTCAGGTTCGCGACCTCGCCGCGGAGCACGAGTCGCTGCGCCTGCTCTATGTCGCCCTGACCCGCGCGCGCGACCGGCTGATCGTCTGCGGCGTGGAAAGCCAAGCCGCGCGCTTCGAGCGGAGCTGGTACGATTTCGTCCAGCGCGCCTTCGACGATCTGCCGATCCAGGCCTTCGCCCTGGAAGGCGGCGGCGAGGGCTGGCGCTATGGCATAGATCCCAGCCCAGCCCTCGGCGAGGCGCCGCCGCGCGCCCGTCCTCGCCGCCGCTGCCCGCCTGGAGCGCCGGCCTGGCGCCAGCCGAACCGCCCATGGCGCGCTACGCCTCGCCCTCCAGCCTGGCCGAGGACGAGCAAGGGCTCGGCGCCCTCGCCGCTGGCGCAGGTCGCCGGCCTCGGCCGCTATCGGCGCGGCGATCTGATCCACCGGCTGCTGCAGCTTCTGCCCGACCTGCCGCCAGCCGACCGCGCCGCGGCCGCCCATCGCCTGCTGGCCCGCGAACGCGACCTCACCGACGAGCAGCGCGCCGAGATGGCCGCCGCCGCCCTGGCGGTGCTGGACGACGCGCGCTTCGCCGCGGTGTTCGGGCCGGGCTCGCGCGCCGAGGCCGCGCTCGCGGGCGCGCGCCGACGCCTGCCGGCGGACCTGCAGCTTTCCGGCCGGGTCGACCGGCTGCTGGTCGAGCCCGACCGGGTGCTGGTGGTCGACTTCAAGACCAACCGGCCGGCGCCGGACCGGATCGAGGACGCCGACCCGGCCTATGTGCTGCAGATGGCGGTCTATGGCGCGCGTGCTGGCCGAGGTCTTTCCCGGCCGCGGCGATCGAGGCGGCGCTGGTCTGGACCGACGGACCGAAGCTGATGCCGGTTCCAGAAAACGATGGCGGCGGAGGCGCTGCGGACGCTGGCCGCGAAGCCGCGGCCTGGAACCGGCGCCGTCATGGCGTGCTAATCGCCTCTACAGGGGCCTCGAATTCAGCCAAGGCCGCGCGGTTGACGGGCGGTGGCGCCTACATCCTGATTGGCAGACTCAAGGAGATCATCCCATGAGCACCGTCGACGGTCACCGACGAAAGCTTCGAGACCGACGTCCTGAAGGCCGGCAAGCCCGGTGCTGGTGGACTTCTGGGCCGAGTGGTGCGGCCCCTGCAAGCAGATCGCCCCGGCCCTGGACCAGATCGCCGAAGAGCTGGGCGGCACGGTGACCATCGCCAAGCTCAACATCGAGGAAAGCCCGACCACGCCCTCGCGCTACGGCGTGCGCGGCATCCCGACCATGATGCTGTTCAAGGACGGCCAGATGGCCTCGATGAAGGTCGGCGCCATGCCCAAGCAGAAGATCCTCGAATGGCTGGCCGAAAGCGGGCTCAAGGCAGCGGCTTAGCCGCATCGCGCCGATGACCAAAGACGACGAGATCGCCGAGCTCAAGGTGAAACGTCAGATGCTGTATGACGAACTGGAGGCGTTCATCGCCGAGCACGCCCCCGAGGCGAAGAAACAGGCGGTGGCCGAGCGCATCAAACAGCTGTCGGCCGAACTGGAAAAGCTGGGTCACGACGACGCCTCTTGAGGCGCGTCGCCCCAAAGCGGCGGTGTTCCGCGGCTCAGTTCGGCCAGGTCTCCGGGCTCATCGCCAGCACGTCGCCGACGAAGTGCAGAGACCCGCAGATCAGCACGTGCGGCGCCGGCCCCGCGACCGCCAGCGCGCGTTCCAAGCGCGTCTGAACACCCTCGACGGCCTCCGCCTCCAGCCCCGCCGCGCGGCGGCGGCCGGCGAGTTCATCGGCTGGCGTGGCGCTCGGCGAATCGAAGGCGGTGGTGAACACCTGCGGGGGTCAAGGCGGCGAAGGGGGCGAAGAAGCCCGCGGCGTCCTTGCGGCCGAGCATGCCGACGATCAGCACGAGCGGCCGGCCGTCGCGCGGCGAGCAGGCGCGCGCAGGCGCTCGGCCAGGGCGCGCGCCGGCGTGGGGATTGTGGCCGCCGTCGAGCCAGAGGTCGGCGCCGCGCGGCCTTGGCCATCTCCGCCAGCGGCCCCTGCGGTCAGGCGCTGGAACCGGCCGGGCCAGACGGCGCCGGCGACGCCGCGCCGCGATGGCGCGCCTCGTCGATGCGCGGATCGCCGAGCGCCAGCGCGGCGGCGACCGCCAGGCCGGCGTTGGCGAACTGGTGCGCGCCGAACAGGCTGGGCGCGCGGCAGGTCGAGCAGGCGGTCGCCGCATCTGCACCAGCAGCCGCCCGCGCTCCTCGCAGGCGTCGAAGTCGCGGCCCATCAGGGTCAGCGGCGCGCCGAGGCGCGTCGGCCTCGCGCCTCGATCACCGCCAGCGCCTTCGTCCAGCTGGCGCGCGACGACCACCGGCCGGCCGGCCTTGATGATCCCGGCCTTTTCCCAGGCGATCTTGCCGAGCTCCGGGCCCAGCATCTCCAGGTGGTCGTAGTCGACCGGGGTGATCACGCTGACCGCCGGGCGCGTCGAAGACGTTGGTGGCGTCGAACCGGCCGCCCAGGCCCACCTCGATCGACGCAGCAGGTCGGCCGGGGTCTGCGGCGAAGGCCTGGAAGGCGAGCGCCGTGGTGATCTCGAAGAAGCTGATCGGCTCGCCGGCGTTGGCGGCCTCGACCTCGTCGATCAGCGCCGTCGAGGTGCCTCGTCGGTGATCAGCGCCCCGGCGATGCGGATGCGCTCGGCGAAGCGCACCAGGTGCGGCGAGGTCAGCACGTGGACCTTCAGCCCGGCCGCCTCGGCGATGGCGCGCAGGAAGGCGACGGTCGAGCCCTTGCCGTTGGTGCCGGCCACATGGATCACCGGCGCCAGGCGCTCCTGCGGCCTGCCCAAGCGCGTCCAGCAGCCGCTCGATCCGGCCGGTGGTCAGGTCGATCAGCGATCGGATGGAGCGCGCGCAGGCGCTGGATCGCCGCCGTCGGAGGCGCGGATCGCGTCGTGATCGATGGGCGCCGGCGTCGTCAGAGACATTAGGCGGCGACGCGCCGGGCGCGGCCCATCATCAGGGTGCGCGAGGATCGAGCCGAGCACCGCCGGCAGCTCCTTGCGGGTCACCACCCGGTCGACCATGCCGTGCTCCACCAGGTACTCGGCGCGCTGGAAGCCGGGCGGCAGGGTCTCGCGGATGGTCTGCTCGATCACCCGGCGGCCGGCGAAGCCGATCAGGGCGCCGGGCTCGGCCAGATGGACGTCGCCCAGCATGGCGTAGGAGGCGGTGACGCCGCCGGTGGTCGGGTCGGTCAGCACCACGACATAGGGCAGGCGGGCGCGGCGTCAGCTCCTGGATCGCCAGCGGTGGTGCGGGCCATCTGCATCAGGGACAGCGCGCCTTCCTGCATGCGCGCGCCGCCGGAGGCGGTGAAGACCACCAGCGGCGCCTGCGCGCTTCACCGCCTCCTCGGCGGCGGCGATGAAGCCCTCGCCGGCGGCCATGCCCAGCGAGCCGCCCATGAAGGCGAAGTCCTGCACCAGCACCACGGCGGCGACGCCGCCGATCTCGCCGACGCCGACGGCCATGGCGTCGTTCTCGCCGGTGGCCTTGCGCGCCGCGGCCAGGCTGTCGCGATAGGGCTTGCCGTAGGTGAACTTCAGCGGGTCGTCGGGCGACTTGGGCAGGGCAAGGGCTCTTGTAGCGGCCGCCGTCGAAGGTGTAGGCGAAGCGCAGCGTCGGGCCGATCCGCATGTGCCGGCCGGCCGGCGTCACCCACAGCGCGGCCTCCAGGTCGGGCCGATAGATCATCTCGCCGGTGTCGGGGCACTTTACCCAGAGGTTCTCGGGCGTCTCGCGCTTGGCGCACCAGCTTGCGCACGCCCGGCGCGATCTTCGCCAGCCAGCCGCCGCGCTCGCGCCCGGCCGGCAGGGCCGGGTTGCGGATCGGCTTGTTCTTCTTGTCGTCGGTCAGAGCCATGGACGAGCCTCGGGCCGGATGCGAAGCGCGACGGCGGCCATCAGACTCGGGCCGAATGGACAGCCTGAGCCAGAGCGCGCGGCGGTATCCAGCACTTTCGGCGACCGGATCACGGTTCTGTGCGATGGCGCCGGCGATCTCATCCACCAGGGCCGAGCCCACCACCGCGCGCGTCGGCGACCCGGGCCACCGCGGCGGCCCGCTCCGGCGTGCGGATGCCGAAGCCGACCGCGACCGGCAGGCCGCGAGGCCGCGCGGACCCGCGCCACCGCCGGCGCGATCGCGCCGGCGTCGGCCTCCTTGCCGCCGGTCACGCCCGGCGACCGAGACGTAGTAGACGAAGCCCGAGGTGCGGCGCGACGACGATCTTCAGGCGCGCGTCGTCGGTGGTCGGGGTCGCCAGGCGGATCAGGGCGACGCTCGGCGGCGTCCAGAGCGTCGGCCAGCGGATCGGCCTCCTCCGGCGGGCAGTCGACCACGATCAGGCCGTCCACGCCGGCCTCGGCCGCGTCGTGCGGCGAAGGCGCTCGTAGCCGTAGGCTCAGGATCGGGTTGAGATAGCCCATCAGCACGATCGGGGTCGCGTCATCGCCCTGCGCGGAACCGGCGCACCAGGGCCAGCATGCCCTGCGGGGTCATGCCGGCGTGCGAGCGCGCGCAGGGCGGCGCGCTGGATCGGCGGGCCCTCGGCCATGGGGTCGGAGAACGGCAAGCCCAGCTCGATCATGTCGGCCCCGGCGGCCGGCAGGCCCTCGAGGATGCGCCAGCGCCGTCTCGGGGTCCGGATCGCCGGCCATGACATAGGCGACGAAGGCGGCGCGGCCCTCGCGCTTCAGAGCGGCGAAGCGGGCGTCGATCCGGTTCAACGGTCAGATCGCCCGTCCCAGCCGCGCGGCGACGGTGGCCAGATCCTTGTCGCCCCGGCCGGAGAGGTTCAGCACGATGATCCCGTCCTTGCCGACCTCGCGCGCCACCTCGGCGAAGCGGGCCAGGGCGTGGGCCGATTCCAGCGCCGGGATGATGCCCTCCAGCCGGGCGCAGAGCTGGAAGGCCTCCAGCGCCTCCTCGTCGGTGGCCGGTCAGATATTGGGCGCGGCCGACGTCGTGCAGCCAGGCGTGCTCGGGGCCGATGCCGGGATAGTCGAGGCCGGCGGAGATCGAATGGGCCTCGGTGATCTGGCCGTCGCCGTCCTGCAGCAGATAGGTCTTGTTGCCGTGCAGCACGCCCGGCCGCCCGCCGTTGAGGGCGGCGGCGTGCCGGTCGGTGGCCATGCCGTCGCCCGGCCGCCTCGACGCCGATGAGCCGCACGCTCTCGTCGGCGAGGAAGGGATGGAACAGGCCGATGGCGTTGGAGCCGCCGCCGACGCAGGCGACCACGCGCGTCCGGCAGGCGGCCCTCGGCCTCCAGCATCTGCGCGCGGGCCTCGATCGCCGATCACCGCCTGGAAGTCGCGCACCATCGCCGGATAGGGGTGCGGGCCGGCGGCCGAGCCGATCAGGTAGTAGGTGTCGTGCGACGTTGGTGACCCAGTCGCGCAGGGCCTCGTTCATGGCGTCCTTCAGGGTGGCCGAGCCGCTGGTCACCGGCCGGACCTCGGCGCCCAGCAGGTTCATGCGCAAGACGTTGGGCGCCTGCCGCTCGACGTCCACCGCGCCCATGTAGACCACGCAGGGCAGGCCGAAGCGGGCGCAGACGGTGGCGGTGGCGACGCCGTGCTGGCCGGCGCCGGTCTCGGCGATGATCCGGGTCTTGCCCATGCGCCGGGCCAGCAGGATCTGGCCCATGCAGTTGTTGATCTTGTGCGCGCCGGTGTGATTCAGCTCCTCGCGCTTGAGATAGATCTTCGCGCCGCCGAAATGCTCGGTCAGCCGCTCGGCGAAATAGAGCGGGCTGGGCCGGCCGACATAGTGCTTCAGATAGCCGTCGAGCTCGGCCTGGAACGCCGGATCGGCCTTGGCGGCCTCGATAGGCCTCGTCCAGCTCCAGCACCAGCGGCATCAGGGTCTCGGGCACATAGCGGCCGCCGTAGTCGCCGAACCGGCCGTTGGCGTCGGGCTAGGCGGCGTAGTCGTTGGCCAGCCGTGGGCGCCAGGGCGACGGGCGGGGGGGAAGGGGCTGTTCACGGGGCCTTGGCTTCACACGCGGCGGACCGCGTCCAGGAACGCCGCGATCAGAGCCGGGTCCTTTAGGCCCGCGCCGCGCTCCACGCCAGAGGAAACGTCCACCATGGGCGCGCCCGACGCCTCGATGGCCGCCGCGACGTTCCAGGGATCGAGGCCGCCGGCCAGGAACCAGGGCCGCTCGAACCGCTGGCCGGCCAGCAGGGTCCAGTCGAAGGGCACGCCGAGGCCGCCGGGAATGGCCGAGCCGGCCGGCGCCTTGGCGTCGAACATCAGGTGATCGGCCACGCCCTCGTAGGCGCGAGCGGCGTCGACATCGGCCGCCTCGGAAACCGGGACAGCCTTGATCACGCCCGGCGCCGGTGCGCGCGGCGATATCGCGGACGCGGGCGGGGCTCTCCTTGCCGTGCAGCTGGATGAGGTCGGGCGCCAGCTCGCCTACCAGGCGTCCGAGGAACTCATCGTCCGGGATCGACGGTGACGGCGACGACCTTGGCCTTGCCCCGCGCCCGGGCGGCGAGACGGCCGGCGGCGGCGGGATCGATGTTTCGCGGGCTGGCGGCGAAGAACATGAAGCCGATGAACGCCGCCCCGCCGGCCAGGGCCGCGTCCACCGTTTCCGGCGTCGACAGCCCGCAGATCTTTACCGGTGTCATGGGACCTCCGCCTTCCAGCGGCGCCGGCCGCGGGAAGGCGCTGATCTAGGCGCTCGGCGCCCTGGTCGCCAGCAGGTCGCGGATTTCGGTGAGGAGTTCTTCGCTGGTGGGGCCGGCTGGGGCGGCGCTTCCTCGACCGCCTCTTCCCGGCGCAGGCTGTTGATGCCCTTGACCACCAGGAAGATCACCACGGCGAGGATCAGGAACTGGATGATGGTGTTCAGGAAGGCGCCATAGCCGATGGCCACTTCCGCCGCCTTCTTGGCCGGATCGGCCGCCTTGAGCACGATCTTGAGCGCGCTGAAATCGACGCCGCCGAGAACCAGCCCGATCGGCGGCATGACGACATCATCGACGAGGCTGGTGACGATCTTGCCGAAGGCCCCGCCGATGATCACGCCGACCGCCAGATCGACGACATTGCCGCGGGCGATGAAATCGCGAAATTCGCTGAATACCGACATGGGCCGTGAGACTCCTTGCGATCAGTCGGCGTTGAGGCGGGCGCGCAGTTCCTTGCCGCTCTTGAAGAAGGGCACATGCTTGGCGCGCACCTTCACCGCTTCGCCGGTTCGGGGGTTGCGGCCGGCGCGGGCGGGACGGGAGCGAACGGAAAAGGCGCCGAAACCGCGCAGCTCCACCCGCCGACCACGCTCGAGCGCCTTGATCATCTCCTCGAGAATGACGCCGACCACGCGCTCGATGTCCTTCTGGGTGAGGTGGGGATTCTCGTCCGCCAAGGCGGCGATCAGCTCGGATTTTATCATTGACGTCCCACCCCTTCCGCTTGCGACCATTGCCCAAACGGCAATTGTAGACAAGGGGTTAACGGCGGCGGTCCGAGCATAGTCGACCCATTTCGTGTCGCCCGGGGCCATATTCGAGGAAAGACCGGTCTTCCGCCCCGAGCCGGAACGGAAGACCGGCGACGCTTATTCCTTGGTGGCGGCCTTTTCGCGCAGGGCCGCGCCCAGGATATCGCCCAGGGACGCGCCGCTGTCGGAGGAGCCGAACTTCTCGATCGCCACCTTGTCTTCGGCCATTTCCAGGGCCTTGACCGACAGGCCCACCTTGCGGGCGGCCTTGTCGAAGTTGGTGATCTGGGCGTCCAGGCGATCGCCGACGGCGAAGCGTTCGGGGCGCTGTTCGGAGCGGTCGCGCGAGAGGTCGGCCTTGCGGATGAAGGCCGTCATCGGCGCGGCTTCGTCGCCGAACTTCACTTCGATGCCGCCGGTGGTGATCTCGGTGACGGTGGTGGTGACGATCTGACCCTTGCGGAAGGTCTCTCCGGCCACGTCCATCGGATCGCCGGAAAGCTGCTTGATGCCGAGGCTGATGCGTTCCTTTTCGACATCGACGTCGAGCACCCGGGCCTTGACCATTTCGCCCTTCTTGTATCGGGCCATGGCTTCCTCGCCGGCGACATTCCAGTCGATGTCGCTGAGGTGGACCATGCCGTCGATATCGTCGTCCAGGCCGATGAACAGGCCGAACTCGGTGGCGTTCTTCACTTCGCCCTCGACGGTCGAGCCGATCGGATGATGTTCGAGGAACTGATCCCACGGGTTGGCGACCGCCTGCTTGAGACCCAGGCTCACCCGGCGCTTGGAGGCGTCGACGTCGAGCACCACCACCTCGACCTCCTGGGAGGTAGAGACGATCTTGCCCGGATGGACGTTCTTCTTGGTCCAGCTCATTTCGGAGACGTGGACCAGGCCCTCGACCCCGGCTTCCAGCTCCACGAAGGCGCCGTAGTCGGTGATGTTGGTGATGCGGCCGGTGAACTTGGCGCCGGGCGGATACTTGGCTTCCACGCCGTCCCACGGATCGGACTGCAGCTGCTTCATGCCAAGGCTGATGCGCTGGGTGTCGGGGTTGATCTTGACGATCTGCACCTTGACGGTGTCGCCCACGGCCAGGACCTGGCTGGGGTGCGAGACGCGCTTCCAGCTCATGTCGGTGACGTGCAGCAGGCCGTCGATGCCGCCCAGGTCGACGAACGCGCCGTAGTCGGTGATGTTCTTGACCACGCCTTCGCGCACTTCGCCTTCCTGGAGCTGGCCGACCAGTTCGGTGCGCTGTTCGGCGCGGGCTTCCTCGAGGATGGCCCGGCGCGAGACGACGATATTGCCGCGCGGGCGGTCCATCTTGAGGATGGCGAAAGGCTGTTCCTTGCCCATCAGCGGGCCGACGTCGCGCACCGGGCGGATATCGACCTGAGAGCCGGGCAGGAAGGCCGAGGCGCCGCCGAGATCGACGGTGAAGCCGCCCTTCACGCGGCCGACGATGGAGCCGACCACCGGCTCGTTCTTGGCGAACACGCCTTCGAGACGGGTCCAGGCTTCTTCGCGGCGGGCCTTGTCGCGGCTGATGACCGCTTCGCCCAGGGCGTTTTCGATGCGCTCGAGGAACACCTCGACGGTGTCGCCGACCTTCAGGGTGGGACGGCCGTCGTCGTCGACGCCGAATTCCTTCACCGGGATGCGGCCCTCGGTCTTGAGGCCCACGTCGATGATGGCGAAATCCTTTTCGATGGCGGCCACTATGCCCTTGACCACCGTGCCTTCGGCGAAGTCGCCGCCGCCCATGCTCTCGTCGAGCAGGGCCTCGAAATCGTCCCGCGAGGGGTTCGAACTCATATCGTCAGCCATGAAATGTCTTTGTCTCTTGTATCGGTTGAAGGGTTGCGCCCGGCGCGGAGTCCGGACGGGGATATGCAGGGATGTCTTGGTAGGATGCTTTGTTACGCCCGCGGCCGTGCGAGGTCTTGGCGCGATGGGATTGCCGTCAGCCCAATCCGGACCGGGCGCGCGCCGCCTCGACGATACGGCGGGCCGCATCGAAGGCGTCGTCTATAGTCAGATCGGTGGTGTCGAGCAAGACCGCATCGGGCGCCGGCCGCATGGGCGCGGCCGCGCGCTCGCCGTCGCGGGCGTCGCGGCGCTCGATATCGGCCAGGATATCGGCCAGGCGGGCCGTCTCGCCGCGGCCGGTCAGCTCGCGCCAGCGCCGCTCGGCCCGGGCCTTGGCCGAGGCGGTGACGTAGAGCTTGGCTGGCGCGGTCGGGACGATCACGGTGCCGATATCACGGCCATCGAGCACCGCGCCAGGCGATCGGGCGGCGAAGGCGCGCTGCATCTCGATCAGCGCGTGGCGGACCTTGGGATAGGCCGCCACCTGGCTGGCCGCCTCGCCGACGGCTTCGGCGCGCAGGCCGGGATCGGCGAGACTGGCAAGATCGAGGTCGCGGGCCAGGCGGGCGCAGGCCTCCTCGTCGGCCGGATCGGCGCCGGCGGCGATCACGGCGGCGGCGACGGCGCGGTAAAGCAGGCCGGTGTCGAGCACCGGCAGGCCTAAAGCCTCGCCCAGCCGCTGGGCGATCGTACCCTTGCCCGAGGCGGCCGGCCCGTCGATGGCGACGACGAACCCCATCAGGCCCCGTCCAGCCGCGCGCCGAGGCCCCGCATCAGGCCGGCGAAGCCCGGAAAGCTGGTGGCGATCATCTCGGCGGCGTCGACGCTCACCGCCTCGCGGGCGGCGAGACCCAGAACCAGCGCGCTCATGGCGATGCGATGGTCGCCATGGGTGATCACGGCCGCGCCGCCCTTGACGGGGTGATTGGCCCCGGCGGCGCCGACCACGATCAGGCCCTCGGCTTCCTCCTCGACGCCGACGCCGCAGGTCCCCAGCGCCCGGGCCATCAGGGCGATGCGGTCGCTCTCCTTGACACGCAGCTCGCCGATGCCGCGCATCACCGTCGCGCCCGCGGGCGAAGGCGGCGGCCACGGCCAGGATCGGATATTCGTCGATCATCGAGGCCGCGCGCTCCGGCGGCACGGTGACGCCGGTGAGGGAGGAGGCCCGGGCGGTGATATCGGCCACCGGCTCGCCGCCGGCCTCGCGCCGGTTGGCGATGGTCAGATCGGCGCCCATTTCCTTGAGCGTCTCGAAGAGCCCGGCGCGCAGAGGGTTCACCAGCACGCCCTCCACCGTGACCTCCGAACCCGGGGTGATCAGGGCCGCCACCAGGGGGAAGGCCGCCGACGACGGATCGCCCGGAACCATGATCGTCGCGCCGTGCAAGGCCTGACCGCCGTGAAGACGTGATCGTGCGCCCCTCGGCGCCATCCTCGACCCCGACCTCGGCCCCGAAGGCGCGCAGCATCCGCTCGGTGTGGTCGCGGGTAAGCTCGGGCTCGATCACCCGCGTCTCGCCCCGCGCGTTCAGGCCGGCCAGCAGGATCGCCGACTTCACCTGGGCCGAGGGATTGGGCAGGCGATAGGCTGATCGCCTCCAAGTCCGCCGCCCGAGAGGCTCAGCGGCAGGCGGCCGCCCGAGCGGGCGACGAAGCGGGCGCCCATCTGGCCCAGCGGCCCCATCACCCGGTTCATCGGCCGGCCGCGCAGGGAGGCGTCGCCGGTGAAGGTCGCGGTGAGGGCGTAGCCCGCCGCCGCGCCCATGATCAGCCGCACGCCGGTGCCGGCGTTGCCGCAATCGATGACATCGTCCGGTTCGGCGAGACCGCCCCGGCCCTCGACCCGCCAATGGCCCTCCCCCAGCCGCTCGACGCCGGCGCCGAAGGCGCGCCATGGCGCCGGCGGTGCGGCGCACGTCCTCGCCCTCCAGCAGGCCGTGGATCTCGGTGAGGCCGCTGGCCATGGCGCCCAGGATCAGGGCCCGGTGGGAGATGGACTTGTCGCCCGGCGCCTTGGCGGCGCCCTTCAGGGGAGCGCCGGGGAGCGCGGTCATCGCGGCCTGCGCCATGGATATAGACGGCCTCGCCCGCCAGGCTCTTAAATTTCAAAGGGGAATGCTTTTGACAGTGGCGCCCCGCCATGGCAAGGGAGCCGCCGCTTTCCGCCAGCCCTAGCCATTCCCCCCTAAAGAAACAGAGGTCTCCTTGGCCAATCCCGAACTGGGCGCCAAACAGATTTGCCCAACCTGTTCGACGAAATTCTACGACCTGCAGCGCCGCCCGGCCCATTGCCCCAAGTGCGGCGCCGAATTCGACCCGGAAGAAGCCCTGCGCAATCGCCGGGTGCGCGCGCGCGCGCTCGGCCCCGAGGACGAGGCCGAGGAAGAAAAGCCGGTGGTGGCCGCCGAGGTTGAAGACGGCTTCGAGGCCGAACCGGACGAGGCGCCGGAGCTGGACGCGGTGGTCGACGATCCGCCCATCCTCTCCGACGACGACACCGAGGAAGCCGACGCGCCGGTCGCGCCTCCGGCGGACGCTCTGGGCGTGGACTTCGCCGAGGACGAGGATCTGGCCGAGGCCGACGACGACGAAGTGCCGTTCATCGAGGACGAGGATGACGACGAATTCCCCGACGTGGAGATCGACGGCCTGCCGACGGAAGGTGGCGAGGATCGCTGATCTGGTGTTGATCGGCCTTGATCGCGGC
The DNA here is from genome assembly GCA_963817995.1 of uncultured Alphaproteobacteria bacterium. Taxonomy (GTDB): domain Bacteria; phylum Pseudomonadota; class Alphaproteobacteria; order Caulobacterales; family Caulobacteraceae; genus Acaudatibacter. The sequence continues at coordinate 233,845 of CAWFQJ010000002.1, read as the reverse complement.
GGAACAGCGCACTAGGTTCCGCCGCTTCGCGCCGGCCCCCTCTCGCGGGGCCGGGGCAAAACCCGAACTCTCGGGGCTATAGCTCAGCTGGTAGAGCGCTTGAATGGCATTCAAGAGGTCAGCGGTTCGACTCCGCTTAGCTCCACCATGAAGGCCCGCGGCTAGACCCCGCGGGCCTTCTCCATTTCGGCTCCCCGGGACTACCGGGCTGCCTCCGCCTGACCGGGCAGCCACCCGCCGCTTGAACTCCCCGCTCCCCATCGCCACCTAACTGTCACACCACGCGGTGTCGCCTTATCGAGGGGCGCCGCGGGGTGGGGTCGCTTTTCAAGGACTCGTGATGAACCGCACTATCCTGTTCGACAGCCCGTTTCTGCTCGGCTTCGACCACACCCGCTCTCTCATCGAGCGCGCCGCCAAGGCCGCCGGCGAGGGCTATCCGCCCTACAACGTCGAAGAAACCGGCGATGGGGCGGTGAGGATCACCGTGGCCGTGGCCGGCTTCACGCCCGATCAGCTTGCCGTCACGGTGGAGGATAATCACCTCACCATCACCGGCAAGCGCGAGAGTGACGATGCGGCCGGCGCTGAACGCGCCTATCTGCATCGCGGCATCGCCGCGCGCGCCTTCACGCGTAGTTTTGTCCTGGCCGATGGCATGGAGATCCGCGGGGCGACCCTGGAGCACGGCCTTCTGCATGTCGACGCCTTCCGGCCGCAGCCGGCGCGCGTCGTTCGCCAGGTGCCGATTCGGACAGCGTCTTGAGAACCGCGGCCGTTTCGGCGCGTTCAAGTTTGCAAGGAGATAAGTCATGTTGATTTCGCAATTGACTCCCGAAGCCTTCGCCGCCCTGGGCGGACCGAACCTCGTCTATGTGCGTCCCGTCTCGGGAGCGGAGGTTCTGGCCGACACGCCGGTGGGCCAGGTGCAGGGCTTCGACATCCAGCCCGACCAGACCCTCTATGCGGTCCACCGCGCCGATGGCGCGCGCCTGGCGGTGATGGGCGACAAGAACGCCGCCGTCGCCGTGGCCCTGGCGCACGAACTGGCGCCGGTCTCGGTGCACTAAGGACTTTCTTTCTCCTTCCCGTCTCCAAGAGCGGGGAGGATTGAAGGTCACGCCGCCGAGGATTGAGCTTCCTGGGATAGCAGGGCGTGCACGGCGTCGGGGGTGCGGGCGTTGCGCAGCTGTTCGCGGATTTCCGGACGACGCAGGGCGCGGGCCACGCGGGCCAGGGCCCGCAGATGCTCCGAGCCGCGCCCCGGCGGGGCCAGCAGGGCGAAGATGATATCCACCGGCGCCTCGTCCACCGCGCCGTAGTCGACCGGCGTTTCGAGGCGCACGAAGACCCCGCGAATCCGGTCGAGGCCGGGAACCTGGGCGTGCGGCACGGCGACGCCGTGGCCGACGCCGGTGGCGGCGACCGATTCGCGCTCCATCAGGGCGTCGAACACCTTGGGGGCCTTGAGGCCGAAGGCGCGGGCGGCGATCTCCGAGACGACCGATAGCGCCTGCCGCTTGTCGGCGGCCGAGACACGCGCCGCTATCGCCCCTCTATCGAGCCAGTCGCCGATGATCATGAGATCACGGATTTCATTTGAGAATTTCGCCTCGTTGCCCCGATCGTCCCCAACGATCACCTGTGCGATGGAGGGCTTCCGCCGCCTCAGCGGCCTCGCCGTCCGTTGATCGCCTTGGTGCGCTGCGGATCGATCCAGCCGATGTTTCCGTCCGGGCGCCGATATACCACGGACAATCCGTCGTGGGCGGCGTTCCTGAACACGATTGTTTGAGATTCAGTCAGATCCAGCTCCAGCACCGCCATCGAAACGGTCATGGTTTTCAGCGCCGCCTCGGTTTCGGCGATGACCATCGCCGCCGGGGGCGAATCACCGACCGATTCGCTCCAGTCGTCGTCATCGTCGGTGGGCGCGCGCAGCACATAGAGCGCCGCGGTCTCCTGGGCCTTGGCGGTGGCGGCGACCGTGTGGCTCTTGAGCTTGCGCTTATAGCGCCGGATGCGCGCTTCGATCTTGCCCAGCGCCTGACCGAACGCCCCGTGGGCGTCGGCGCCCAGGCCGTGGCTCTGCAGTCCCTGGCCGGTGGCGAGGGTGACCGCGCAGTCGACGCGAAAGCCATGGCCGTCGCGGCTGACCACCACCTCGGCGTCGCCGCCGCGCTCGAAATATCGGCCGATGCTGCTTTGAAGATCGTCGCTGACCCGCGTGCGCAGGGCCTCGCCGACGTTGACATGTTTGCCGGAGACCAGAACTTGCATACCCTATCAACGCGCCGGGCGCGCCTTGGTGTCAAGCTTGTCCGGAGATCAGGAAAACCGGTCGCCCAGATAGACCCGGCGGACCTCGGCGTTGGCCAGAACTTCGTCCGGACTGCCCTCGAAAAGCACCTCGCCGGCGTGGATGATCGAGGCCCGGTCGATGATCTCCAGGGTCTCGCGCACATTGTGGTCGGTGATCAGTATGCCGATGCCGCGCCGGCGCAGATAGCCGATCACATCGCGGATATCGGCGATGGCCAGGGGGTCGATGCCGGCGAAGGGTTCGTCGAGCAGCATGAACGCCGGCTCGCTGGCCAGGGCCCGGGCGATCTCCACGCGCCGCCGCTCGCCGCCCGAGAGCGACACCGCCGCCGAAGTGCGCAGGTGATCGATGTGCAGCTCGCTCAGGAGCTCGTTGGTGATCTCCTTGACCTTGGCGCGCTTGGTCTCGCGCATCTCCACCACGGCCATGACGTTCTGCTCGACGGTCATGCCGCGGAAGATCGAGGTCTCCTGCGGCAGATAACCCAGGCCCTGGCGGGCGCGCTGATACATCGGCTGGTTGGTGATGTCCTGACCATCGAGGAAGATCGTCCCGTAGTCGGCGGCGATCAGGCCGGTGATCATATAGAAGCAGGTGGTCTTGCCCGCGCCGTTGGGGCCGAGGAGGCCGGCCACCTCGCCCCTAGCCAGATGCAGGCTGACGCCCTTGACCACCGGACGGCCGCGAAACGACTTGCCGATCCGATCGACGACGAGGCCGCCGGCGGCGTCGACCACCGGCGTGGCCTTAGCGAGGGCGGCGGCGTCCGGGGTGGCGATGTCGTTCATCGCCCGCTCACGGCTTGGCCGAGGGCGGCGTTGAGGACCCGCCCTGGGTTTGCGACTTGTCGGGATAGAAGACGCCGCGCACGCGGTTGGCCGCGCCCAGGCCCTGGGCGTTGGATTCCATGTGGGCCTCCTTGGTGGAGACATGGATGGTCAGCTTATCGCCCCTGGCCACGTCATTGCCCTGCACGACGATGACATTGCCGGTCATGACGATCAGGTCGCTGGCCTGGGTGTAGACGGCCTTGTCGCCCCGGGCGTTCTGCTGGGGCGTGACGTAATAGACATTGCCTTCGGCGACGATGCGGTCGGTGCCGCCGCAGGTCTGCTGGCCGTTGGCGCCGACGCCCTTGGGCGTGGAAAAGACGCTGATGGTGTCGGCCCGCAGGCGGTTCTGGCCCTGCAGCGCCTCGGCCTGGCCGCGCCAGATGGCCACGCACTTGGAGGTCTGCACCTCCGCCTCCTGGGCGGTGATGTCGATCGGGGCGCTGGACTTGGTGTCGATCTGCGCCCGCGCGCCGCCCGCCGCGACGGCGCAGAGGAGCGCCGCCGTCACCGCACTTAAGGCATTCCGCAAGGTCATGGCGCTTCCCATACGACCGGCCGCCCCGCCGCGCCAGCCATCGAACGGCCGCCCCTTGGCCGACATGCTCAATGTCCGCTCAGGCGGCTGTGGACTCCGCCGGTGAAGACCACCTTGTCGCCATTGTCCTGGACGTTGAAGCTGTTGGATTTGACGTTGCCCACCGAGGTCTGGCCGGCCAGGGACGCCGGGCCAACAACGGCGCCGGTGCGGGTGTCGACCAAGGCTTCGTCGGTGGCGAAATGAGAGGCCTTGGCGTCATTCGCCTTCACGTTCCCGCGCAGCAACAGCATGTGGGTGTCTTCATGATAGACGCCACTGTCGGCGGTGATGCGCGAGGGGTGCGGCCCGCCGACGTCGAAATTCATCGTCGGGTATTGCAGGAGCACGGTCTGGAAGGCCCGCTCGTCGCGCGCCGCCTGGCGCGCGCCCAGGGTGTAGGGCCGGCCTTGCGCATCACGGCCGAAAAACAGCGGATTGGTCATCCGGATGGGCGTCTCGACATTCCGGTGCGCGGCGGCCTGGCGCCGGATGGCGTGAGCCGCCACCAGGCCGGCCAGCAGCGCCACCACGCCCACCATCACCGCCGGCAGAAGCCAGCGCAGCACCCGCACGAACCGGCTGTGCGCCCGCGCCTTGCCCCTGGGCATCCGCGAGGCCGGCGTGGCGCTGGGGGCGGCCCGGCCAAGAGTCTGGGCGCCGTCAGCCATGGGCGAAGATATCCATGTCTTCCCAGCCGGCCACATCGAGGGCCGGCGCGTTGGGGCAGGAAATCGAAACAGGCCTGGGCCAGGCCCATGCGCCCTTCGCGGATCAGCATTTCGTCGAGCTTGGCTTTGAGGGCGTGCAGGTTGAGCACGTCGGACGCGGCATAGGCCTGCTGGTCTGTCGAAAGTTGGGCGGCGCCCCAATCGGAGCTCTGCTGGACCTTGGAAAGCTCGATCCCCAGGAGTTCGCGGGTGACGTCCTTGAGGCCATGGCGGTCGGTGTAGGTGCGCGCCAGCTTCGACGCGATCTTGGTGCAATAGACCGGCGTGGTGACCACCCCCAGATGCTTCTGGAACATGGCGATATCGAACCGGCCGAAATGGAAGATCTTCAGGATGGCCGGATCGGCGAGCAGGGCCTTGAGGTTCGGCGCGTCATACGCAGCGCGGTCGAGCTGGACCAGGTGAGCGCCGCCATCCGGGCCGCAGATCTGCACCACGCACAGGGGATCGCGGCCCAGGCGCAGGCCCATGGTTTCCGAATCGATGGCCACCGAGCCGACGCCTGCGAAGAGGCCGTCAGGCAGATCGCCTTGATGAAGGGTGTGCGGCAAGAGGTCGAAGGCTCCGAGGCGAGAGACGAGACTCTCCCGCCGGTCGATTGCGCGCAGATTTAGGGGTTCGGCCGGCCAGCGGCAAGCGGGCGGACGAACTTCAGCACCGGTGTCCACCAGCCCGAGGCGGGCGCCTCGTACAGGGCGTCGTGGCCGTAGCCATGGACGGTGACGGCCACGGCGCCCGCCGGCGCGGCGGCGGCCAGCTCGGCGCCCATGGCCGGCGGTATGGTCGTGTCGGCGTCGCTGTGGATCACCAGCAACGGCGAGCGCACGGCCTTGATCGCCGCCTCATTGTCCCACACGCCGGAGAGCAGGAACAGCAAAGGCGCGGGCGCGCCGCCCACCCCGGCGATCTTGGCCAGCGAGGTGAAGCCGTTGGCGTCGACCACGCAATCGGGCGCCGGGCTCATGGCGGGATAGGCGTGGAGCATGGGCGAATTGCCCATCGAATGGGCCAGGATGCAGCGCCGCGCCGGCCTCGGAAACAGGCGGATGAAAACCGGCCAAGCAGCGCCGGCGTCGGTGTTCAGATGCGCGATGCTGGCGCCCGGCGCACTGGCGCCATGGCCCGAATAGTCGAACACCATGGATGAGACGCACTGGCCGGCCAGAAACGCCTGGGCCCTGGCCCAATCGGTCACCGTCTCGCCCTTGCCGTGGAAGATCAGGATCGCCGTGGGCGAGGGGCAATCGGCCGCGGCGCGCACGAGCGAGGCGTCCAGCCGCCGGCCGCCGCTATCGAAGCTCAGTTCCTGATACGAGGCGGCGCCAAAGCTCGTCGGCGTCGCCGCGCCCTTCGGATGCAGCTCCATCAACTGCCTTTCCGCCAGGCCGATGGCCAGCGGCCGCGCGCCCAGCAGCACCAGGCCGATCACCGCGAGGGTGACAAGAACGCCAGCGATCCATTTCATGGGTGGCTCTCGGAGATGGTCATTGGTCGGTCCCCTCAAACTCAAGGTCGATAGACGAACTTCGGATGCGCCTTGAGATAGCCAGCGAAGGCCTCGGCGACGGCGTCAAAAAGGCGAGGCGGAATGAAACCATAGTCGAAACGATCGTCCTGGCCTGGAACCCGGGCAAGGTCGAAAGGCCAATCGTCCTCCACCGCGTAGGAGGTGTAGAGCCAGGACCGTTCGGCGGTCAGACCCAGATGCGCGGCCACGCGCGGCGGGATTGGCAGCGCCTGCTCGCCGACACGTGGCGGAAGGTGGGAGATGGGCAGATAGGTTACCCGCAGAGCGGTTCGACCCACAGGTCCCGGAGCGTCCACCGATTCCAGATCGACGATCAGGCATGGCCGGTCTTTGCCAGCGTCCGGAGGCCGCCGGCGCCCTTCGCCCGCCCAGAGGAAACCATATTGAACCACCAAGCCGAGTTTCGGCGTCGGCAGAGGCACGTCTCAATCATCCATCAGGGCGTTGAGGGCTTCGTGCTCTCCATCCATTCGCGCCTGGGAGATGCGTTCGAGCTTCGCTGGCGCCATATCGGCGCTGGCCATCGCCAGTTTCCGGTTTTCGCGAAGCAGGGCGTAGTCCTCCACGGACAACACCACCAGCTCGGGCCGCCCATGATAGGTAACCTCCACCGGCGCCCGGCGCGCCTCGGCGCGTACGAACCCGCTGGCCTTTTGAAGCTGTTCACCCGTCACGCGAACCATGGAAACCTCGCAATCTACGTAGAGTATAGAGATTCCGGCGCCGGCGAACAACGCCTGCAGAACCCAGAATCTTCCAGCGCCCGTTTTCGCGAGACGAATTTTCGCGCCCGCCATCGATTGGCACCCAGTCGGGGCGAACTTCGTGGGAGGACGTGGAGCCTATTTGCGCAGGGTCTTCGGCGAGGCGCCCAACTCGCGCTTGAGCATCCGGCTAAGGACGCTGGGATGGCGAAACCCGAGGCGGCTGGCGACCTCCATCGTGCTGACGCCCGGGTGACGCAGATACTCCTGGGCGAGGGTTACCCGGGCCTTCGTGACGATCTCGGTCCAGCTCGCGCCTTCGGCGGCGAGACGGCGCTGCAATGACCTGGGGGACATGCCAAGCTCGGCCGCTGCGACCGCCACATTTGTTGGCGCGGGGAGACGCGCTTTTACCAGGCGCTCCACCTTGGCGACCAGATCGGTGGCCTCAACCAGGGCCAAATCGCGCAACTGAGCATCCACCGCGATCTCGCTTTGATATTCCGGGCCATTCGACCGCCAGAGCAAATCCTCCGGCTTGAAGAGCAATGCGTTCCGGGAAGCCTCAAAGCGGACTGGCGCGTTGAAGGCGGCGCCATAGGCGGCCTCGCCGCCAAGGGGCCCATGAGCAAACTCCACGCCCGCGGGCCGCCATCCCGCGCCCATCATTCGCTGGAGCATCCGGGTCTGCACGGCCATGACCCCCTCCACGAAATGGCGCGCTGGCCACGCGCCTTTGCAGTGCATGATCATCCGCGACGATGGGCCCGCCGGATCGGGATCAAACCTGAAGGAAAAGCCGGTGTTGTGCAGGGGCAGATGGTGGCCGACGAGATCGAAGTGCTGCGCCAGGGACAGCCCGCGTTCGCCGATCAGACCCGCAAGGCCGGTCATCCGGTGATCCGTATGCTGGGCGGTAAGGAGGCCGAAGCCGGGATAGCCTGAACGTTCCGCGCACCATTCGACGGCGTCCACCAGTTTGGCGGACGGCACGATCCCGCCAAGGGCGGTGGCCTTTTCGATATCCAGACCGATGGCGGCGCAAATCTCCTCCGCCGACGCGCCAAAGGTGGGGGCGTATCGGAAGAGAACGTCCAGCAGATCGTTGTGCGCCCAATGCTCCATTGGGCAGGCCCCTAGGGTCATTGGCGGGATCGGTCAAGGAAATGGCGCGATCAGCCCAACCCCTGTTCTCCCTTCTCTACGGGGACGCCCGACGAGCGAGCCGACACGCCTGAAGGACGAGCTTAGCCGTTGACAATGCTAGCCATTAAGCGCGGCCTGATCGATGGGGCGCTGCATCACGCATTGGACCCGCTGGGTCCGGCGAAGGTGAACTGGGGGGCCGGTGCGGACGTTTGACTTCTACCTCGAAGATGACCGGTCGGCGATGCCCGTTCTCTCGTTCGTGACGGCGGCGAACCTTGATGCGGCCCGCGATGAGGCTTTGCGCCTGCTCGCCCGATCCCCCCACCATCGGGCGGTCGCGATCTGCGAGGGCTATCAAAGGCTCTGCATTGTGAGTTTGGAAAAGCCGTGAGAGCGGCGGTCGGCCTCCTTGACACGCGGACGCCGTTCCCATGAGAACATTACGGGAACATTCGAGGCCCCGCCATGCACACCCGACCCATCGACCAGGCCCTTGAGGCCCTGACCGCCTGCCGCCAGCGCGTCCCCTATCTTCGGGACCTTCACCGGGTCGGCGGCCGGGAACGCGAGGCCCTGGACAAGGTTCTGCACGCGGTCGCGGAAGCCCAAGACACCTTGGCGGGACGACCGACCCCGCAAGGTCGCCAGACCGGCGCTGACCGAGTGTAGTAGGACACGTTGCAAGGGCGGCGACCCTATGCAAACCCCGACTTCTATTAGGATCAGCCCCTTGGAGGGAGGCTGGTGCCCAGGAAAGGACTCGAACCTTCACGGCCGTTAAGCCACTGGCACCTGAAGCCAGCGCGTCTACCAATTCCGCCACCTGGGCCCGCTCGTCCCAGTCGGATCGCGCGAGGGGCGGACGCATAGGGCGCCGCCTCCGGATCGTCAATGGAGCGCGGTTGCCCTGGGCGGGCGGCTCGTCTATCCGAAGCCTGCGCTTCTAGAGCGCGATGCGTGCGGAGATCGATAGAGCGATGAAGGGTCTGGTGACCGTGTTCGGCGGCTCGGGTTTCGTCGGAAGCCAGATCGTCCGCGCGCTCGCCCGGCGCGGCCTGCGGGTGCGGGTGGCCGTGCGCCGACCGGGCCTCGGCTACCGCCTGCCGATGCTGGGGGACGTGGGCCAGATCGAGGTCGTCCAGGCCAATATCCGCGACGCGGCCTCGGTGGACCGCGCCCTGGACGGAGCCGAGGGCTGCATCAACGCCGTGGCTGTTCTCTATTCGTCCGGCCGTCAGACCTTCCAGGCCCTGCATGTGGACGGCGCGGCGATGATCGCGCAGGCCGCGGCCGCCCAGGGCGCCGAACGCTTCGTGCAGATCTCGGCCATCGGCGCCGATCCATCGAGCCCATCGGCCTATGGCCGCACCAAGGCCGCGGGCGAAGCGGCGGTGCGGGACGCCTTTCCCTCGGCGACGATCGTCCGTCCTTCGATCGTATTCGGACCTGGCGACGCCTTCTTCAACCGCTTCGGCGAGATGGCGGCGATATCGCCCGTGCTTCCCCTGATCGGCGGCGGCGAGACGAAGTTCCAGCCGGTGTTTGTCGGCGATGTGGCCGCGGCGGTGGCCACCGCCCTCCTCGACCCCGCCGCCGAGGGAAAGACCTATGAGCTGGGCGGTCCGCGCATCTACAGCTTTAAGGAACTCATGACGCTGCTGCTGGACGTGACAGGCCGGTCCTGCGCCCTCATCCCCATACCATTCGGTTTGGCGGGGCTGCTGGGTTTCGGCGGCGATCTGGCGGCCGCCACCGGCCTCATCGCGCCGCCGATCACCCGCGACCAGGTTGCGATGCTGCGGTCGGATAATATCGTCGCGCCGGGCGCGCTCGGCCTGGCCGAGTTGGGCGTCGCCGCCAGCGCCGCCGAGCCCATCATCCCGACCTATCTCTACCGCTACCGCAGGGGCGGCCAGTACGCCGAGGTGCTGCAGGCCGCCGCCGCCCTGCCGCCGCGCTAGGCGAGGCTTAAAGGCGCCCATGGCCAAGGAGACGCCGGCGAAAGAGGCCCGCCGCGGCCGGTTCTGGCTCAATGTCGGCGAGATCGCCGCGGTGCTGGCCGTGGGCATCGCCGGCCTCAACTATTGGGATTCCCACAAGGAGCACACCCAGGCGCAGAAGGCCGCCGACGCCGAGGCGAAGGCTCACACCGCCCTGGTGCTGAAAGGCGCGGCGGACGCCGGCGGCCAGACGGTGACGCTCGACACACTCGATCAGAACCAGGCGATCCAGTCGCAGCGGTTCGTCTTTCCCACCGCCGTGCTGGCCGAGCCCAAGGATGTGGACGCGGCCAAGCCCAGGATCGAGCTCGGCTGGATTTCCGATGGCCTGGGCCACGCTCTCGATCAGGAACACGCCAAGGGATCGGGCGACGGCCGCCTGCCGGTGGGGGTGATCACCACCTATGTCGAGGATGGCGAAACCCGGACCGACCAGTCGCTCTATGAGGTCGGCTACGCCTATCACGGCCGCTTTCTGCTCGGCCGTCGCCTGACGCTACGCGGAATTTCCCTGAGCCGGCGCGGGGTCGGCGGGGACCTGCAAGCCGCGGTGAACCGCCAGTGGACGGCCGCTCACCCCGCCTCCGGCGCCGCCCCGACATAGTGGGCGCGGGGGCGGATGACCTGCCCCGAGGCCACCTGTTCCATGGCGTGAGCGATCCAGCCGGCGCATCTGGCCACGGCGAAGAAGGCGAAGGGCGCGTCATCGGGAAGCGCCAGGGAGCGGGCCAGGGCCACCAGGGCGAAATCGATATTGGCCTTCTGGCCGGTCGCCGCCTCCACGGTCACGCGCAGGGCCTCCAGATCCGCCGGGGCCTGGAGGACTTCGAAGAGGGCCCGGGCGCGGGGATCGCCTTGCGGATAGAGCGGATGGCCGAAGCCCGGAAGGGGCGCGCCCCTGGCCAGGCGGCCGGCGACGGTGGCCGCCGGTCCGATCTCCCTCGCCTCGGCCGCCAGGTTTTCCACCCGGGCCGCGATCCCTCCATGCAGAGGCCCTGACAAGGCGGCCAGACCGGCCAGGGACGCGGCGGCCAGGGACGCGCCGGTGGAGGCCGCGACCCGCGCGGCGAAGGTCGATGGATTGAGCTCGTGATCGGCCAGCAGCACCAGGGTGCGGCGGATCATCTCGCCCTGGGCCGGCGTGCAGCGCCAGGCTCTGGCCAGGCGGTCATGGATCGCGCCGCTCGTGGTCACGCCGGCCACGGCGTCGGTGAGAACATCGAGCAGGGTCGCCGCCTCCGCCGCCAGGGCCAGGGGCGCGCGGCCCCGCGCCGGCCGATCGGTCCCGGCCCGGGCGGCCAGGGCGGCGAAGGCCCGGGCGCGCATGGTGTCGGCGCTCGGCGGCGCCCCGCGTTCAGCGGTCTTCAACGCCACGCCGTGGCCGCCCCGCAGCAGCCGCGCTACCCCTTCCAGGGTCTCGGTCCGCGCCAGCCGCTCCGCATCGCGGCCCCGGTAATAGAGACGACCGTCGGCGATGGTGGTGATGGCGGAATCCAGCACCGGATCGCCCCAGGCGATGGCGGCGGCGGCCACATCGGCCACCCGGCGGCTGCGCAGCTTGCGCGCCCGGAGGGAGTCGATGTCGCTGGCCCGATAGCGACGCCGGCGCGGGTCGGCCGGATCCGGCTGGGCGCCCACCCGCCCCCGGCTGACATAGGCGTAGAGGGTCTGCGGTCTTACCCCCAGCCGCGCCATGGCTTCGTCGGCGGTCACCCAATCGGTCATGCTGTTATATTGATTAAGTTGATCAATCTTGATTCAATGTTTGGAAGCTCGCATGCCGCCTTCATTGAAGCAAGGAGATTGAACAATGATCGTGAGCGATGGGCTGGAAGGGATCGTTGCGGCGCAGACCGTGCTCTCCGACGTCGATGGCGAAGCCGGCCGCCTGACCGTGCGAGGCTATCCGGTGGAGACCCTGGCCGGGAGCTGGACCTACGAGGAGGTCATGCGCCTGTTGTGGGAGGGATTTTTCGAGGCCCTGCCCGACGATCTTCAACCAGCGCTGGGAACGGCGCGGGCCGAGGTGTTCACGGAGGTGGCGGCGCTCGACGCCACCCTGCGGGCCCTGCCCCCGATCGAGGCCATGCGCGCGCTGACGGCGCGGCTGATCGATGGCGATAGCCTCGCCGTGGCCCTGCGCCTGACCGCCGCGCCAGGCGTGTTCACCGCCGCCGTGATCCGGGCCGGCGCGGGCGAGGCGCCTCTCGCGCCCGATCCGTCGCTGAGCCATGCCACCGACATTCTGCGCATGACCCGGGGGCGCGCGGCGCCGGCGGCGGAGATCGGCGCCCTGCAGGCCTATCTGGTGACGGTGGCCGATCACGGCCTCAACGCCTCGACCTTCGCGGCCCGGGTCGTCGCCTCGACCCGCGCCGGCCTGACCTCGGCGGTGCTGGCGGGAATCAGCGCCCTCAAGGGGCCTTTGCATGGCGGCGCGCCCGGCCCGGTGATCGAGATGCTGGACGCCATCGGCAAGCCGCAGAACGCCCGCGCCTGGCTGGAGGCGGCGCTCGACCGGGGCGATCGCCTGATGGGTTTTGGCCACCGGGTCTATCGCGTTCGCGACCCTCGGGCCGACGCCCTCAAAGGCGCGATCAAGGCGCTGGCGTCGCAGTCGAACATCCTGCCCGGCCGGCTCGCTTTCGCCGAGGCGGTGGAGACTGCGGCGCTGGAGGTGCTGCGCGAACGCAAGCCAAACCGCTCGCTCCAGACCAATGTCGAGCTCTATACCGCCCTGCTGCTGGAAGGCCTGGCCTTTCCGGCCGACGCCTTCACCTGCGTCTTCGCCATGGGCCGGGTCGGCGGCTGGATCGCCCATGCCCGGGAACAGGTGGAGGGCGGGCGGCTGATCCGGCCGGCGTCGGTCTATGTAGGTCCGACACCCCGTCAGGCGGCATAGATCGATCCTGGCTAGCCGCTAGGTCGAGGGCGGGGGCGGCGGGGCCGGCTGAGCCGGCGGCGGGGCCAGATACACGGTATTGCCGGCCTTGATGGTCTCGATGACCTTGATGTCCTTGATCTTTGCCGGCGGGACGGCGAGCGGATTGTCCGAGAGGATCACCAGGTCGGCGGCCTTGCCCACCTCCAGGCTGCCCTTGGTCTTATCCTCGAAGTGCTGGTACGCGGGCCACAGGGTCATGGCCTCCAGCGCCACCGCCGGAGCGATGCGCTGGTCGGGGCCCAGCACGAAGCCGCTGCGGGTGGTGCGATTGACCGCCGAATCGAGAATCCGCATCGAGTTGGGGAAGGTCACCGGCGCATCGGAGTGGATGGTGAAGATCATCCCGGCCGCCAGCACCGCGCCCGTGGGTGAGATGAAGGCGGCCCGCTGCGGCCCCGCCACCGACTGGCGGTGCCAGTCACCCCAATAGAAGGTGTGCATGGGATAGAGCGCCGGGATGATCCCCAGCTTCTTCAATTCCGGAATCTGATCGGCGCGCAGATACTGGCCGTGGATCAGCACCGTGCGCCGATCGCCGCCGCCATAGGTCTTCTGCGCCTGGCCGACGGTCTTGATCACCTCGTCGATGGCGGCGTCGCCATTGGCGTGGATCATCACCTGCCAATTGTTCTTATAGGCCATGTCGACCCAGCTCTGGGCCTCGCCGGGCTTGGGAAAGGCCGGGTAGCCGACATAGTCGGCCTTCTGGCCCTCGGGCGGCACGTAATAGGGCTTGGTGAACCAGGCGGTCTTGCCCTGGGGCGAGCCATCGAAGGTGAGCTTGACCCCGCCGACGCGGAAGTGATCGACGTAGTCGCGCGAGACGACGATTTTTGACGGGTCGTTCGAGGGCGGGGCCACGCCGGGCTGCGGCGCCTCGGACATATCGACGGTGTCCTCGAAGGAATCGGCGCCCTCCAGATGGTCCGACGAGGCCGCGAGATCGGCGTAGGCGACGACATCGATCACCAGGGCCTGAGCCGCCGCGACGCCGCGCAGCATGGCGATGAGGCCGGGGCTGGCCCTGCCCTCCTGGGCGGTGGTGAAGCCATTGGCCACGTAGATGTTCTGGGCGGCCTCGACCAGCTCCATCGCCTGGGCCGGTGTGAACTTGGGGAGGAGCTTGGGAGTATTGGCGAGGTGCGCCATCTCCTCAAGCACACCGTTGGGCGTCTTGCCGTCGGCCTCGCGCCGGATGACGCCGCCGGGGGGATTGGGCGTGTCGGCGGTGATCCCGGCCTTTTCCAGCGCCTTGGTGTTCATCACCGCCAGGTGCCCCGACTGGTGGACGATGACGATCGGGATGTCGGTGGAGATGGCGTCCAACTCCTCGCGCGTCGGGTGGCGTTTTTCGGCGAGCTGGGAGTCGTCATAGTTGAGGCCGATCGCCAGGCCGTATGCTTTCGGCTTGGGCGAGGTGGCGATGAACTCGCGCATCACTTTCTGGAGATCGGCGATCGAGGTCACCGGACCATCGGGCGGGGGCAGCAGATTGGCCGAAACCGCCTGCAGGCCGACGCCGGCCATATGGCTGTGGGCGTCGACGAAGCCCGGAATCAGGGTCTTGCCTCTAAGATCCACCATTTCGGTGTCGGCCCCTTTTTCGGCGGCTGTCACCGTCTCCTGGTCACCCACCGCGGTGATGAGGCCGGCTTTTATGGCAACGGCGCCGGCCGTTGGCGCCTTCTTGTCGATGGTGAGGATCGTGCCGTCGAAATAGATCGCGTCGGCGTCGGCCGCCAGGACGGGAGAGGCCGCCGCGAGCGCCGCCAAAACCAGACCGAAGGTCCATTCGCGCATGCCGTTCTCCGGGAGGATCGCTCTGACCCGCGCAGCATAGCGCCGAAGACCAAGGCGGGGTGATGTCCTCGCCATGTCGGTTGAGAGTTGTTCGCGCTGTAGCGTCAGGCGCGGCGGCCTTAAGCTCGCGTCATGGACTTCGCCGCCGTCTCGCCAACCCAGAGCGCCGCCCTCACCCGGCGGGTGACGATGCTGTCGGTGGCCACCGCGGCGGTGCTGGTGGCTCTGAAAGCCGCCGTGTGGATGGCGAGCGGATCGGTATCGCTGCTGGCGTCTCTGGCCGATTCAGGTCTCGATCTTGTGGCCTCGTCGGTGACCTTCTTCGCCGTGCGCTATGCCGCCTCGCCGCCGGACGCCGAACATCGCTATGGCCACGGCAAGGCCGAAGCCTTCGCCAGCCTGATCCAGGCGGGGCTGGTGTTCGCCTCCGCCGCCCTGATCGCCGAGGAAGCGATCCGCCATCTTTTCCGCCCCCAGCCGGTGCTGGCGCAAGGCTGGGCGATCGCGGTGATGATCGTTTCGATCCTGCTCACCGGGGTTCTGATCTTCGCCCAGACCTGGACCCTCAAGCGGACCGCCTCGGTGGCCGTCGCGGGAGACCGGGTCCACTATGCCGCCGACTTCGCCTCCAACGCCTTGGCCGTGGCGGCCATCGCCGCCTCGCTCTTCCTCGGCTGGACCGGGTTCGACGCCCTGGGCGGTCTGGCCGTGGGGGCGATATTGCTCTGGGGGGCGGTGGCCGTGTTCCGCGAAGCCTCGAGCCAGCTTATGGATCACGAGCTGCCCGACGAGGCGCGGCGGCGGATCGTCGAACTGATGAAAAGGGACAAGAGCATCATCGACGTGCACCAGCTCCGCACCCGCGCCTCGGGCCCGACGGTGCATATCCAAATGCACGCGGATCTGGATCCCGACCTTTCCCTCGAAGCGGCTCACCATGCGGTGGTGGCGGCGGAGAACCGGGTGCTGGAGGCCTTTCCCGCAGCCGATATCCTCATCCATCCCGACCCGCGCGGCCGCGCCGAACCGCATGGCGGAGCGTTCGCCGAATCGCACGAGAGGGCGCAGGCGACGAAGTAAACGTGGTCTTAACGACCGTGGGCGCGTTGTCCCTTCTTCCTCGATCCGGCTATAGCTCGCCTGCCTCATGAGTCTCACCCGCACCCTCCATCACTTTCCGCTCGATCCGGCGTCGAGGCAGGTTCGCCTGTCCCTGGCGGAAAAGCGCCTGCCGTTCAGCGAGGAGGTGGTGCGCTATTGGGAGCAGCCGAAGGCCTTTCTGGCCCTCAATCCCTCGGGCCTGACGCCGGTGCTGGTCGAGCAGCCGGCCAGCGGACCGGCACTGCGTGGTGTGCGAGACGCGCGCCATACTGGAACACCTGGAGGAGGCAGGCCCCGTCGCACGACCTGCTGGGCGCCAAGGCGGCCGATCGCGCCGAGGCGCGGCGCCTGATGCAGTGGTTCGACCGCAAGTTCGACAATGAGGTCAACGCCTACCTTTTGCATGAACGGCTTGAGAAGCGTCTGCTGAAGATGGGCGCGCCTGATCTCTACAACATGCGCCAGGGCCGCGACGCCCTGCGCCTTCACCTGATCACCATCGAAAAGCTGCTCAACGCCCGAGACTGGCTGGCCGGCAGTCGCCTCAGCCTCGCCGATTTCGCCGCCGCCGCGCACATCTCGGTGCTGGACTACTTCGGCGATATCGCCTGGCGCGAGTTTCCGACCTTGAAGACCTGGTACATGCGCATCAAATCGCGTCCGGCCTTTCGCGCCCTTCTAGCCGATCGCTGGCCGGGCCTAGCGCCCTCCAGCTGGTACGCCGAACTCGATTTCTGAGTTTCAGAGACGCGCCACGACCTGTTCCATCTGGTCGGCGCAGCGGCCCCAGCCGTCGTGGAAGCCCATGTCCTCGTGGCGTTTGCGGTCGTTGAAGGTCCAATGGCGCACCAGGGCGGTGTAGAGCGTCTTGCCGTCGGCCTCCTCGAAGGTGAGACTCACCGTCATGAACGGCGTCTCCGACGGCTCCCAAGCCGACACAAAGGCGTCGGTGAACACCAACCGCCGACCCGGTTCGACCTCGAGGTAGACGCTTCGATTGGGATAGTCGTTGCCCTCGGGGTCGCGCATGACGATCAGGCTCGCGCCGCCGCGACGCACATCCAGTTCCACGCGCGGCGTCGTCCAGGGTCTGGGCGCGAACCATCGCTGCAACAGCGCCGGCTCGGTCCAGGCGCGATAAACCGCCGCCGGCGGCGCCTCTATGGTGCGTTTTAGTATTAGGTCTCGATGGCCGGCCTCGGCCGGTCCGGCAATGCCTGACATGGGGGCTCCCCTCCCGCCATTATGAACCTTCTTGGTCGTTCAGCCCGCGTAGGCGTTAAGACTTGTGGGCGAAAGGAGGCGATCATGACATACAAACTGTACTATTGGCCAGGGCTGCAGGGTCGGGGAGAATTTATCCGCCTGGCGTTGGAGGCCGCCGGCGCCGACTATGTCGATGTGGCGCGGCTGCCTGATGGGAACGGCCAAGGCATATCGGCCCTGACGGCGATGCTGACCTCGCCAAGTGAGCCTCACCCGCCCTTCGCGCCGCCCTTCCTGAAGGACGACGACCTCCTGGTTTCACAGGTCGCCAATATCTTGATGTATCTGGGACCCAAGCTCGGCCTTGCGCCCGCCTCGGAAGCGCTGCGCACCTTCGCCAATGGCCTGCAACTGACCATCGCCGACCTCGTCGCCGAGGTCCACGACACCCACCACCCGATCTCGCCAATGCTCCATTACGAAGACCAGAAGGAAGCGGCCAAGGCGCGCGCCACCGCCTTCATCGCCGAGCGAATCCCTAAATATCTCGGCTACTTCGAGAGGGTCGTGGCGCGGAACCCGGCCGGCGACGCTCACGCCGTGGGCGATGCGCTCAGCTATATCGATCTGTCGCTTTTCCAGATCATCGAGGGCCTCACCTACGCCTTTCCCAGGGTGATGAGCGCCTCAGCTGGCCGCTATCCGACGCTGGATCGGTTGCACCACGCCGTCGCCGCCCTGCCGAACATCGCCAGATACCTGGCTTCGGACCGACGCATTCCGTTCAACGAAACCGGTATCTTTCGCCACTATCCGGAACTCGAGGAGACCTGACCCGCTATCCGTGGCCGATCGAGCTGGAGTCCGGAAGGACGTCAATCAGCTCCAGCTTGAACACCAGCACCGCATTGGGCGGGATCGGGCCGGCGCCCTTGGCGCCATAGCCGAGATTGGATGGCAGATAGACCAGCCACTCGTCGCCCGGGCGCATGAGCTGAAGCGCCTCCTGCCAGCCGGGCACAAGGTCGCGCACGGTCATCACCGCCGGCGAGCCCCGGTCGTAGCTGGAATCAAACACCGATCCGTCGAGGAGCTTGCCCTCGTAATTGACCTTCACCTCGTCGGCCGGCTTGGGCCGCAGGCCGCCGGCCGGACCGGAGTGGAGGATGCGGTATTGCAGGCCGGACTTGGTGGTGACGACGCCCGGATCCTTGGCGTTCTTGGCCAGGAACGCCGCGCCAGCCGTGGCGGCGCCGGCCGAACTATCTGCCTGGGGGGCAGCCTTGGCGCAGGCGCCGAGGACGAGCATTGCCGCTAGGGCGAGGATATGACGGCGCTTCATCAGCCTCTCACACCACCCGGGGCGGATAGCCGCGGTCGCGCAAAGCATCCATGATCTCCTGGGTATGCTGAGCGTCGCGGGTCTCGATCATCAGGTCGAACTCGGCACCCTTGGCCGGCACGTCGAGGGCCAGGCGATTGTGCGCCACCTCGAGAATATTTCCCCCCAGCGCGCCGATGGCGGCCGAGACCGTCGCCAGCAGCCCCGGCCGATCGTCGCCGACGATGCGCAGGGAAACCAGCCGCTGGGCGCGCACCAACTCGCGGGTGAGGACCGAGGCCAGCAGACGCGGGTCGATATTGCCGCCGGTGATGATCAGGCCGCACTTCTTGCCGCGAAACCGTTCGGGATAGGCCAGCAGAGCGGCAAGCGACGCCGCCCCTGCTCCCTCGGTCACCGTCTTCTCGACATTGCAATAGAGGGCGATGGCGCGCTCGAAGAACGGCTCCTCCAGCAGCAGCACGTCGTCGATCAGCGGCCGGGCGACGGCGTAGGTCAGCTCGCCCACGCCCTTGACCGCGATCCCCTCGGCGATGGTCTGGCCGCCGATGGGAGCGTTGAGGCCGCGCATCCGAGCGGTGAAGGAAGGATACATCGCCGGCTCGACGCCGATGATGTGGATATCCGGCTTGATCGCCTTGGCGGCAGTGGCCACGCCGCTGATCAGGCCGCCGCCGCCGATGGGCACCGGCAGCACCTCCAGATCGGGCGCATCCTCCAGCATCTCCAGGGCTAGTGTGCCTTGGCCGGCCATGACGTCGAAATCATCGAACGGATGGACGAACACCAGGCCGCGCTCGTCGCGCAACTTGAGAGCATGCTCGTAGGCGCTGTCGTAGCCGTCGCCATCGATCACCACCTCGGCGCCGAAGTCACGGGTCTGCTGCACCTTCACATAGGGCGTGCCGCGCGGCATGACGATGGTCACCGGCACGCCGAGGCGATCACCGTGATAGGCCAGGCCCTGGGCGTGATTGCCGGCCGAGGCGGCGATCACGCCGCGCCCGCGCTCTTCCTCGGTCAACCGCGACAGCCGGTTGAGAGCCCCGCGCTCCTTGTAGGAGGCGCTGAACTGCAGGTTCTCGAACTTCACCCACACCTCGGCCCCGGTGATCTGCGACAGGGTGCGCGAATAACGGCACGGCGTGCGCTCCACATGGCCGGCGATGCGCGCCGCAGCGTCCTGGATGTCGGAGAGGGTGAGGGTCATGAATCGTTGGGTAGTGAAAGGCGCTCGCGCGGGTGGGGCGTTCCCTAGCCGCAAAACGACGGCGCGGCTATGGCGACAGGACTAGGCGATCCCCGCCCGCAGCAGATCATGCATGGAGACGGCGCCGACGAGGCGCCCAGCTTCGCAAGCGAACACCATCTGGATGGGGCGTGGGCGGTCGTTCATCACCCGAAGGGCTTCGATGGCCAACATGTGTGGGTGAACGAACACGGGGGCGCGGGTCATGTGGTCGGCGACGGGGGAAGTGAGGTCGGCGAGGGGCAACGCACGGCGCAGGTCGCCGTCGGTGAAGGCTCCGACCAGCGCGCCGTCGTCATCGATCACGGCGACGCCGCCGTAGCGGGTGCGGGTGATCTCCATGATCGCATCGGCGAGGCTGGCGTTCCGCGGCACCTTGGGCGCCTCGTCGTCCCGGGCCATCAGGTCGGACACCGTCACCAGCTGAGCGCCAAGCTTGCCGCCCGGATGGAAGTTGCGGAAATCGGCGGCGGAGAAGCCGCGCGCTTCCAGCAAAGCCACCGCCAGGGCGTCGCCGAAGGCCAGCTGCATGGTGGTCGAGGTGGTGGGGGCGCCGGTGTTGGAGCAGGCTTCGCGCGCCTTGGGCAGGATGAGGGCAATATCGGCGGCGCCGGCCAAGGCGCTCGCCGGTTCGGAGGAGATGGCGACCAGCGGCACCGCGAAGCGGCGGCAATAGTGGATCACATCCTTAAGCTCGGGCGTCTCACCCGACCAGGAAAGGGCCAGCAGCACATCGCCCTGGGCCACCATGCCCAGATCCCCATGGCTGGCTTCGGCGGGGTGGAGGAAAAACGCCGGGGTGCCGGTGGAGGCGAGGGTCGCGGCAATCTTGCGCGCCACATGGCCGCTCTTGCCCATGCCGGTGACCACCACCCGCCCGGGCCCGGCGATGATCGCCTCGATCGCCGCCTCGAAGGGCGCTTTCAGGCCGTTCTGCAGCGCACCTGCCAGCACTTCCAGCCCGGCGATTTCCGCGGCGACCGTGCGCACCGCCGAGGCGGCGTGATCAGGCGCGGGCGCGAGTTTTGGCGATGCCGGCAAGAGGTTTACCTTCGAGATTCGTAAGCGGACGGTGCAATCTAGGCGCTGGGAGGCCGGGCTGGAAGCTTTGACGAAGCGCGCGGCGGTGATCCTGGACCGCGACGGCGTGCTGAATGTTGATCACGGCTATGTGGGGGAAGCCGCGCGGCTGGAATGGGTTCCCGGCGCCAGGGCCGCGGTGCGCCGGCTCAACGAAGCGGGTTTGCTGGTGATCGTCGCCACCAACCAGTCGGGGGTGGCGCGGGGGCTGTTCGACCTGGCGGCGGTGGAGGGGCTGCATGGCGTCATGGAGGCGACCCTGGCCGCCGAGGGCGCGCGGATCGACGCCTTCTATGTCTGCCCGTTTCTGCCCGACGCGGCGGTGGCCGCCTTCGCCCATCCCGATCATCCCGATCGCAAACCCAATCCCGGCATGATCCTGCGCGCCCTGTCCGACTGGAACATCGATCCGGCCCGGGCCCTGATGATCGGCGACAAGGCGAGCGATCTGGAGGCCGCGCGGCGGGCGGGGATCGAGGGCATGCTGTTTCCTGGGGGCAATCTCGACGCCTTCGTCGCCACCCTGGCCCTGCCGAAATGAGGCGATACACGGTTTTGCTCGCGCGCGCCGCCGCATCCGCCTATCAGCGCGCGCCATGATCCCGTTCATCGATCTGGCCGCCCAGCAGGCGCGCATCCGCCCCGCCATCGACGCCGCCATCGCCCGCGTTCTCGCCCACGGCGGCTATGTCATGGGACCGGAGGTGCGCGAGCTGGAAGCGGCCCTGGCGACCTTCTGCGGCGCGGATCTGGCGCTCTCCTGCGCCAACGGCACCGACGCCCTGGCGCTGCCGCTGATGGCCTGGGAGATCGGCGCCGGCGACGCGGTCTTCACCCCTTCCTTCACCTTCACGGCGACACCCGAAGTGATCCCCTGGAACGGCGCCATTCCGGTGTTCGTCGATATTCTGCCGGATACCTACAATCTCGATCCGGCCCACCTGGAGGCGGCCATCGATGCGGTGAATGGCGAGGGCCTTTTGCGCCCGGCCGCGGTGATCGCCGTCGATCTTTTCGGCCAGACCGCCGACTATCCGGCGATCTCCGAGGTCTGCCGCCGTCACGGGTTGAAGCTGATCGCCGATTCCGCCCAGGGCTATGGCGCCACCCTGAATGGCCGCCACCCGATCGCCTGGGCCGATGTGGCCACCACCAGCTTCTTTCCGGCCAAGCCGCTGGGCGGCTATGGCGACGGCGGGGCGGTGATCACCAATGACGCGGCCCTATGGGAGCGGATGGATTCCCTGCGCATCCACGGCAAGGCGGTGGCCTCGGACGGCGCGGCGGGGGACTTCGCCCACGACCCGAAATACCTCAACGCCCGGATCGGCATGAACTCGCGCCTCGACACCCTCCAGGCGGCGATCCTGCTGGAAAAGCTGGCGATCTTCCCTGAGGAGATCGAGGCGCGTCAGGCGGTGGCTAGGCGCTACGCCGAAGGCTTGGCTTCGGTGTGCCTTTCCACGCCCAGGGTGATCGAGGGCGGCGTCTCCACCTGGGCGCAATATGTGATCGAGCACGAGAACCGCGACGGACTGGCGGCGCATCTGCGCGCCAGGGAAATCCCCACCGCCGTCTACTATCCCGTCCCCATGCACCGCCAGGCGCCCTACGCCCATTTCCCGCAAGGGCCAGGCGGCCTCCCGGTCTCCGACGCCAAGGCGCGGACGGTTCTCGCCCTGCCGATGCATCCCTATCTAACGCCTGAGGTTCAGCACCGGATCATCGAGGCTGTGCGCGGTTTCAACGGACCGGCGCCCACCGCCTGACAAGGAGGAATTCCCCATGGCCATCCCCACGCTTCGCGATCAGCATATCGTCATCATCGGCGGCAGCTCCGGCATCGGCCTGGCCGTGGCCGAATGCGCGCTGGCGGAAGGCGCCAAGGTGACCGTCGCCTCCAGCGGCGCCGACACGGTCGCTGGCGCCGTGAAGCGCCTGGGCGAAGGCGCTTCCGGCGAGGTGGTGAACGTCCGGGAGGAGGCCAGCGTCGCGGGCCTCTTCGAAAAGCTCGGCGCGCTCGACCATCTGGTGTTCACCGCCGGCGACTGGAGCCGGTCGTCGGGCCTGGCCGCCAATCCGGTGGCGGAACTGGATTTCGAGCGGGCGCGCGAGGGCATGGCGGTGCGGTTCTGGGGGGCGTTGATGGCGGTCAAGCATGCCCAGGGGCGCATCTCGCCCGGCGGCTCGATCACCCTCACCGACGGCCTGGTGGCTCACCGGCCGATGAAAGGCTCGCCATTGAGTTCGGCCTTCGGGGGCGCCATCGAGCACCTGACGCGGGGGTTGGCAGTGGATCTCGCGCCCTTGCGCGTCAATGCGGTCTGCCCGGGCCTCGTGCTCACCGAGCGCGTTTCGCAGATGATGCCGGCGGAGATGCTCAAGCGCTACACCGACCGCCAGCCCCTGCCGCGCGGCGCGCAGCCGGAGGAGGTGGCGCAGGCCTATCTCTATCTGATGTGCGGCGGCTACACGACCGGCCAGGTGCTGATCGTCGACGGCGGCAAGACGATCAGCTGAGATCAGCTCGCGGCCGGCGGTTCGGTCAACATCCGCTCCAGTGTCGCGAGCTCGTCGGCCTCGCGCGCCGGCTTGTCCCAGCGGATGCGGTTGATGCGCGGAAAGCGCATGGCCACGCCGGACTTGTGGCGGGTGGAGCGCTGCAGGCCCTCGAAGGCCACCTCCAGCACCAGGCCGAAGTCGCGGTCGGCGCGCACCGCGCGCACCGGGCCGAAGCGCTCGATGGTGTTGTCGCGCACGAACTTGTCGATCTGCTTCAGCTCCTCGTCGGTGAAGCCGAAATAGGCCTTGCCGACCGGGGTCAGCGCCGCGATGGCCCTCGGCGTCCTCGCGCCAGACCCCGAAGGTGTAGTCGGAATAGAAGCTCGAGCGCTTGCCGTGGCCGCGCTGGGCGTACATCAGCACCGCGTCGATCAGGTGCGGATCGCGCTTCCACTTGAACCACGGCCCCTTGGGCCGGCCGGCCTCGTAGATCGATGTCCCAGCGCTTCAGCATCAGCCCCTCGGCGCGCGCGCGGATCGCCCGGCGGCGGGTCGGCGCGCAGGGCGGCCAGCTCGTCCCAGGTGTCGAACGGCTGCAGCGGCGACAGGTCGATGCGCGGCGCCGCCGATGGCGCCGACGAAGGCCTCCAGCCGCGCGCGCCGCTCGGCGAACGGCAAGGCGCGCAGGTCCGCCTCGCCCTCCAGCAGCAGGTCGTAGGCGCGGATGCCGGCGGGATGGGCGGCCATCAGCTTGGCGTCGACGGTCTTGCGGTTCAGCCGCTGCTGCAGGTCGCCGAACGGGCGCCACGCGGCCGTCGCGCATCACCAGCAGCTCGCCGTCGATCACCCCCTCGAAGTCCAGCGCCGCCAGCACGTCGGGAAAGGCGGCGGAGATCTCGTCGCCGGTGCGGCTGTAGAGCCGCCGCTCGCCGCGCTCGCTGACCGCCTGGACGCGGATGCCGTCCCACTTCCATTCGGCGGCGTAGTCGGCCGGATCGAGCTTGGCGAAGTCGGCGGCCTCGTCGATCGCCTGGGCCAGCATCACGGGCCGGAAGCGGCCCGGGCGCCTCGGCGGTCGGCCGCTCGCTGCGGCCCTCCAGCCAGGCGAACAGGTCGTCGTAGGGCGGGCTCAAGCGCGTGCCAGACCTCCTCGACCTCGCTGAGCGCCACGCCGCCGATATCCGCCGCCGCCTGCTTGGCCAGCCGCGCGGAGAGGCCGACGCGCAGGCCGCCGGTGAGCAGCTTCAGCAGCGCCCAGCGGCCGTCGGCGTCCAGCGCGTCGAGCCAGCCCTCGATCAGGCCGCGGAACCTCGGCCCGCGACGGCGCCGCGCAGGGCGTCGACCACCTCGGACAGCTCCGGCTCGCGGTTGGCGCCGGGCCTGCGCCGGCCAGACCAGGGCCACGGTCTCGGCCAGGTCGCCGACATAGTCGTAGGACCAGGCGAACAGCAGCGGAGTCCATCCGCGCCTCCACCGCCTTGCGGATCGATGGCCGGCTTGGCCGCGTCGAAGGACAGCTCGCCGGTCAGGGCCGCCAGCGCCCAGCCCCGCTCGGGATCGGGCGTCTCGCGCAGATAGTCGCGCACCAGCGTCAGCTTGGCGTTGCGCGAGGACGTCAGAGACAGCCGGTCGAGCAGATGGGCGAAGGCGCGCACGGCTATTCCGCCTCCTCCTCATAGCCCACCAGCGCCAGGGCCCTGGCCGGGATGCCCTCCAGCTCGCACCAGCGGGCCAGGGCCTCCTCGCGGCCGTGGGTGATCCAGAGCTTCGCCGGGGCGGAGTTCGGCGATGGTGCCGGTCAGTTCGTCCCAGTCGGCGTGGTCGGAGAGGATCAGCGGCAGCTCGACGCCTCGCTGCCGGGCGCGGGCCCGGACCCGCATCCAGCCGGAGGCGAAGGCGTCGACCGGATCGGGGAAGCGCCGCGCCCAGCGGTCGTGCCAAGGCCGAGGGCGGGGCGATGACGATCGGCCCCGGCGAAGTTCGGCCTTCGGCGCCGCCCGTGGCCGGCAGCAGAGGGCCCGAGGTCGACGCCGAACCGGGCGTAGAGCGCGTTCAGCCGCTCCAGGGCGCCGTGGACATAGATCGGCCGTCCCAGCCGGCCTCGCGCAGCAGCCGGATCACCCGCTGCGCCTTGCCGAGCGCATAGGCGCCGACCAGGTGGCGTGCGCTCGGGGAACTGGGCCACCGAGTGCAGCAGCTTGCGCGATCTCCTCGCTGTCGGGCGGATGGCGGAACACCGGCAGGCCGAAGGTGGCCTCGGTGATGAAGACGTCGCAGGGGACGGGCTCGAAGGGCGCGCAGGTCGGATCGCGCCGGCGCTTGTAGTCGCCGGAGACCACCATGGTCAGGCCCTTCCAGCGCACCACCGCCTGGGCCGAGCCCAGCACATGGCCGGCCGGGACCAGGCTCACCTCGACGCCGTCGCGCGCGACGGTCTCGCCATAGGCCAGCGGCCCGCGCCTGGCCGGCGAAGTCCTCGCCATAGCGCACGGCCATGATCGTCCAGGGTCTGCGGCGTCGCCAGCACCACGCCGTGGCCGGCGCGGGCGTGGTCGGCGTGGCCGTGGGTGATCACCGCCCGGGCCACCGGCCGCACCGGATCGATGTAGAAATCGCCCGGCGGGCAATAGAGCCCCTCGGGCCGGGGACAGAGCAGGGCTTCGGGCCGCATCATGGTTGGGGATATAGGCGCGGGCGATCTTTTGTTCCTATAAGCGGCCATGGAGAACGCACAGCCTTCCATGGCCGAGCTCGGCGCCCGTATGGCCGACGGCACGCCCCAGGCCGCGGCGCTGGGCTTTCGCCTGGTTTCGGCCGCCTCGGGCGTCGGCTCCATGGCTGTGCCCTATCGCGCCGACCTGGTGGGCGATCCCGATACCGGGGTCCTGGCCGGCGGGGTGATCACCACCCTGCTCGACCACGTCTGCGGCATGGCCGCCACCTCGGCCATGCTGGAGAAAGGCGGCGCCACCAGCCTCGCGACCCTGGACCTGCGCATCGACTACATGCGCTCGGCCGAGCCCGGCCGCGAGGTGATCGCCCTGGCCCGCTGCTACAAGCTCACCCGCTCCATCGCCTTCGTCCGCGCCAGCGCCTTCGAGGACAGCGAGGACAACCCGGTCGCCACCGCCCAGGCGGCCTTCGCCTTCACCCGTCCGCCGGCGGCCAAATGAGCGAGGCGCGCGCCGAGCGCCTGGCCGCCATGCTGGCCCGTGTGCCTTACATGACCTTCCTCGGCATGACCGCCGAGCTGGCCGGCGACGAAATGACCGCCATCCTGCCCTTTCAGCCGCATCTGGTCGGCAATGTCATGCTGCCGGCCCTGCACGGCGGGGTGATCGGCGCCTTCCTGGAGATGACCGCCCTTCTCCAACTGGCGGTGCGCGAGCCCCTGCGCCGCCAGCCGCGCACGATCGACGTCACCATCGAATATCTGCGACCTGGCCGCGCCCAGACCACCTACGCCCGCGCCGACGTGCGCAAGATCGGCCGGCGCATCGCCAACGTCCATGTCGAAGCCTGGCAGGAAGCGCGCGCTTCGCCGGTGGCGGCCCTGCGCGGCCACTTCATGCTAAGTTCGCCGGAGGAAGGATGAGGGCGCCGCTGGCATTGATGTCCGCTCTGACCGCCCTGGTCTCTATGTCTCCCGCATGGGCGACGGCGCCCTATGCCTGGAACGCGGTCGACAACGGCGAGCTGGTGCAGTTCAGCCGTCCGGATACGGATGATGGCTCGGACACGGATAGTCGCCTGCTGCGCATCGATTGCGACGACCAGGGTCACATTTACATCGGCGGCCCGTTCGCCTCCGGCGCGGCCAACGGCGCCACAAGCGGCGAAGGCAATTCCGTCACCTTCGAATCCGGGACATTCCATGAGTCGCGCATGGCGGAGATAGTTGCTTTCGGCAATGGCGCCGAGTTTTCCGCCGCCGTCGATGAGCATGACCCGGCGATACAGGCCCTGCTCCTTGGGCAATCCCTCACCGTCACTCACGCGGGCAGGCGGTGGACGGTTCCGGGCAGGGGTGCGGGGCCAATGCTCCGGCGGTTGCTCGACATCTGCCGGCCGGGCTGAGGATCGGCGTAGCGGCGGCGATTCGCGGGCAAGGTTGACCGCGATAGGGGCCGGCGCGCAGCATGGCCCCGGATTTGAGGAAACCAACGGCATGAGACGGCTGCGCCTCTGGACCACCATCGTGCTGTTCGTCGCCGCGATCGGCGGGGCCTTCTGGCTATGGTGGACGCTCGATCTGCGCTGGCGGCCGCACACCGTGGGCAAGGACCAGGCCCAGATCGCCAAGCTTTTGGATGGCGCCGGCTGGGTGGCGCCGCATCTGCCCGGGCCGAGACTCTATGTGATCTCCTATCGCGACTGCCCCGATTGCGTGCGGTTCGAGACGCAGGTCATCCCCAAGTTGGAGGCGGTCGGCGTCGATACGCGGGTGATCATGATCGCGCGCGCCGATCGCAACGGCCTTCCCCAATCCACGCCCGCCGAACGATCGACGGTGGCCGAGCTTTGGCTGGGCCGCGACTGGAACCTCTATCAGCGCTGGCTGGCTGCCTCGCCGCCGTCCTCATGGACCGCGCCTAGTCTGGCGCCGGCCGACGGCGACCAGGCCCGCACCGCCGTGGTCGGCGCCGGACGCCAACTGGTGGAGGCTCTCAAGCCGCTTCTGAAGAAGAACGGAATCAAGGTCGGCTATCCCACCCTGATCTGGTGGAACAAGGCCGGCGCCATGCGCGCCTGCGCCTGCGAGAACCCAGGGAGCTATGGGCCGGTGGAGAAGGAGCTGGGGGCTTAGGCCGCCCTCAGGCCTCCACGGCCTGGCAACGCTCGTTACGCCGCACCTTGGCCGCCTCCACCAGGGCGCGGAACAGGCGTCGGTGGACGGCGTGGTGAATGAGGAATTCGGGGTGGTATTGGACACCGATCCAGAAATGGCGGTTGCGATCTTCGATCGCCTGCACCACGCCATTGTCCTCACGCGCGCAGATGCTGAGACCCACGCCCAGGCGATCGATCGCCTGCTGATGGATGACGTTAATCTCCACCTCTTCCTGACCGAGGATAGCGGCCAAACGCGAGCCGCGCTGGACGCTGACGATCTTGCGCACGGTGAGATTGTCCCACCACGAGGGCGAGAGATTGGCGCCCTCGAAGCCGGAGAGGTCCATGTGCAGGGTCCCGCCAGCGATGACATTGAGCATCTGGGCGCCGCGGCAGACGCCCAGCACCGGCAGGTCATGGCGCCGGGCGGCGAGACCCCAGGAAACCTCCATGTCGCCGCGGGCGATGTCGTAATCGTAGCCGGGCTTGGGCGTGCCATCGAAG
The DNA here is from genome assembly GCA_963817995.1 of uncultured Alphaproteobacteria bacterium. Lineage (GTDB taxonomy): Bacteria > Pseudomonadota > Alphaproteobacteria > Caulobacterales > Caulobacteraceae > Acaudatibacter. The sequence goes on along the minus strand of CAWFQJ010000002.1, from coordinate 205,442 downwards.
CGCGCGGGATGGACATCCTTACCGCCGGCGAAGATCAGCGCATCTATGGTCATCGGATCCTGCGGCGCCCGCGCGGTGAGCCGCACCGCCCTGCCGCCGGCGAGCCAAACGGCGTTGCTGATCGCCGCCCAGGCCAAATGATCGCCCTCCTCCGGCATGGTCACCCCGATCGCCGGCCGGCCCGTGCGCTCCACGGGGCACGCAAGGTCGGCGGCGTCGTACTTGCCGGCGAAAGTCAGCTCATCAGGCAGCCTGCCATGGCGCACGAGCGAGCTGAGCACAAACAGGGTGCCCAGCCCCACCAACGGGTCCTCGTCGCCGGTAAATTCGCCAGGCGCGCCCCTGGCCTGCTCCAGGGCCAAGTGAATACGCCCGGCGATATCGCCGATGGAGTGGTGGGCGATCCCGCTCAAGTCGCGATGGAGCTGGGATAGCTCGTGTGTGCTCAGCCTCCGCTTGAGGTCATGCCACGCCTCCTCCACCGCCGAAACATGCGGCTCCGAAGCCGTCACCTCCTCTATGGCCGCCAGCAGCCAGATCCCCGGCGTCTTGGTGCGCGCGCCGATATGCGGTTCGCTGGCGTGATCAAGCGGCTCGCCGATCGTCTGGCGATAGAGCAGCCAGGGAAAATCCACCGCCGTCTGGATCGAATGGAAGATGCCGGCCCAGAAGCGGGCGTTGACCTCGATCACCTTGGGTTCATCGGCCAGATCGCCGCTCCAGCGGAAGTCGATCTCGGCGAGGCCGGTCCAGGCGGTGGCGGCGACCACCTTCTCGGCGGCCGCACGAAACGGCTCGGCGTCCACCGTCTCGCGCACCGCCCCGGCCCCAGCCTTGCGTGGAAAGGTGGTGAGATTGCGGTAGGCCATGATCGCCTCGAGCCGGCCCTCGTTGGCGAGCACGGCGACGCAAAAGTCCTGGCCAGGCACGGGGACCTGGAACAATGGCATTGGCGAGAAGCCCAAAGCCTCGACCGTCGCGACAGCCTCCTCCTGAGATCCCGCCAGGCTGACGCCCCGGCCGCCGGCGCCGTCGCTGGGCTTGACGATCAGCGGATAGTCCATCTGGGGCGCTAGTTCCTCCAGCGCCGCTCGATTGGGGATGATCCAGGTGCGCGGCGCCGGCAGCTGCTCGCGTTCCACCAGCTGGGCGAAATGATCCTTCGGCGTCACCAGGCTGATGCTTTCCCAAAGCGGCGCGGCCACGGTGATGGTGGGTTCGAACCGGTGACGGCGCCTCGCGATCAGCTCGATCTCGGCGAACACCGGCATCAGCACATAGGGCCGGCCATCGCGCGGCGCATAGTGGCGCACCGCCGCCTCGAGATCGTCGAGAAACCGCTCCGGCTGGCTACGCCAGGGGGCGACGGTGAAGGTCTCGCGCACATGGCGGGAGAAGGCGCAGACGGTGAGGTCGACATCGTCGCAGCCGATCACCTCGACGCCGCGCTGGGCCAGGGAGCGGGCGATGACCAGGGCCATCAGGCTGCGGCCATAGGTGAGAATGACCCGGCCGGCCGGCGCCGGGGAGATAGGTTCCAAGCTCAAGATCGCCCCTTCGACTCGCGCGGCCGGATCGCTCCGCGACGGTGAGACTACCGCTGGCGTCCCGCGGATCAAAAGGCGGAACGCAGTTGGCGCCTCAGCCGGGCTTGCACTGCACGATCTGGATCGGATTGCCGTCCGGATCGGCAATCCAGCCGGAGCGCAGGCGACCGTCCAGAAAATCGTGGGCCGGGGAGAGAACCGGCGCGCCTGCCGCGGTCAGCCGGGCGATGGCCGCGGCGGCGTCATCCGTCCAGACGACGATCTCGATCCCCCGCCCGCCGGCTTCGGCGGCGAGGCCGTGGTCGCTATGGGCGGCGTCCACCGTGGCGACGCCCAGGGTGAAGCCATCGAGCTGAAGCTCCACATGAACCGGCTCACCGGTCTTTGGCGTGCGGAACGTCTCCTTGAAGCCAAGCTGGGCGTAGAATGCGAGCGCCTTGGCGAGGTCGCGGGAATAGAGGTTGATCATGGGGGATCGAAACATCGTCGTGGCTCCAGCGTGTTCGGACACCGGTTGAAACCCGTCGCGTAACGACGCCATGTGTCGGCGCCAACTCTTTGCTCGGAGCGCCTCCCATGTACGTCGCCGGTCTCGTGATCCCGGTGCCTGAAGAGAAGATGGACGCCTATCGCGTATGGGCCGAGAACGGCGCGCGGATCTTCAAGGACTACGGCTGCCTGGAGATCGTCGAATCCTGGGAAGACAATGTCCCACAAGGCAAACAGACCGACTTTCGCCGCGCGGTGGCCGCCAAGGCGGGCGAGAAGATCGTCTTCACCTGGCAGATCTGGCCCAACAAGGAGAGCTTCCAAGCCGCCGAGGCGAAGATGCACCGCGATGAGCGCATGGATACGGCCGGCGAGCCGCCGTTCGACGCGAGCCGTCTGATCCTCGGCTGTTTCGAGCCGATCTTTTCCATGGGGCGAGGCAAAGAAGGATGACCGATCAGCCGTGGCTAGCGGAACTGCGCATCAACGTGCCGATGACCGACGCGTTGGAACGCTACATCGACCGCGTGGGCTACCGGGAACATCCGAGCCTCACCGCCTGCCGCGCCGAGGCCATGAGCCGGGGAAATATGGCGGCGATGCAGATCGCCCCCGAGCAGGGCGCGTTCCTGCAGATGCTGGTCCGCCTCCTAGGAGCCCATCGCGTCGTCGAGATTGGCACCTTCACCGGATATAGCGCGCTAGCCATGGCTCTGGCCTTACCCAGGGATGGCCGACTGACAACATGCGATGTCTCCGAGGAATATCTCGCCCTGGCGAGGGGGTTCTGGCGCGAGGCGCGCGTGGAGGATCGCATCGAGGCGAGGCTGGGCGACGCCGGTGAGACCCTCGACGCACTCATCGCGCGCGACGGCGAAAACGCCTACGATCTGGCGCTGATCGACGCCGACAAGCCAGCCTATCCGGATTACTACGGCAAGGCCTTTCGCCTTGTTCGCCCCGGCGGCCTGATCCTCCTCGACGACACGCTTCTTCGCGGTCGGGTCGCCACCGGCGCGCTGCCCGGCGATCCGGATTTCTATGCGCCCTCGGTGGCGGCGGTCGTCGCCTTGAACGAAGCCATCCATGCCGACGAGGGCGTCGACATGGTGCTTCTGCCATGGCGGGACGGCATGACCATCGTTCGGAAACATTGACCGAGCGAGGGAAAGCTCATGCCGCCGCCGATCCACCTGTTCTCCTACGGCACTCTGCAGCTCGAAAAGGTGCAGTTGGAAACCTTCGGCCGCTTGCTCAAAGGTGCGCCCGACATCCTGCCAGGCTACGCCCGCACCCTGGTCCGCATCACCGATCCCGAGGTGATCGCCACCAGCGGCGCGGAGTTCCATCCGATCGTGGCGCCGAGCCCGGATCCCACCGACGCGGTGGAAGGCGCCGTATTCGAAATCACCCCCGCCGAACTCGCCGCCGCCGACACCTATGAGGTCTCCGACTACAAACGCGTGGCCGTTCGGCTGGGCTCGGGGTTGGACGCTTGGGTCTATATCGCGGACCCGGCTCGGCCGACCTCCACATCGTGAGCTCATCCGCCCCCTTCTTCGACCTATAGAGGAACCTATCGGCACCCAGGGCATCCAACGCGCCGCTATTTTTTTACCTCTTCAGCCTTGCACGCTTTCATCGCATCGAGAGCTACGCCGAGCCTGGCGACCTCACCGCGCACATGGCCGGTTGGGATAGTCCAATCGAGAAAGCTGGCCTCCCGAAGTCGCGAGACGAGCGACGGATCTTTGATTAGCACCAGGATAAGATTGTCGACGGTGCTTGCTGTCATCGTTGCGGGCGGCGCACCGTCGATGGAAAGCTGCAGCGGCACAGCGCCTCCCCAGGTTGCCCAGTCGCCGTGGCCACCGATGAGCACTAAGTCGCCGCTATCGTTCAATAACAGAATAGTGTCGATTTGGTCACCAGCCGTCCGTGCCGCGCAGGGACGCCCTTTTACTCCGGCAAGACTCTCCATGAGATGCCACTGTCCGGCCCCCGCTATCGGGATGGTCGGGCGCTCGGAATCCTCTGAAAGCGTCGGCTGCCCAGCGCATCGCGCGACAGCATCAAGGGCGGCTGCGGCATTGCGTATTGAAAAGGCATGGGTGTGGCCATCTATAGTTACAGAGATGCGTGATGAAGTCGCGACCATCCTGGCCGATTCGCCGCGGCCCAAGTTGATGCCCATGAGGCCTCTGTAGCCCAATGTGACGTGACCCCCGTTTCTCATCCAGCCATAACGAGAGTCCCGGCGTGATCTGAGCCCTGCTGGGGCTGGGTGGCAAGAGCCCGGTGCGCGGAACCCTCAAGTCGTGCAGCGGACCGGGCGTGGTGGCCGAGAAGGGCGCTGGCGTAGGCTCCAGGCGTCATCCAGCCGAGCTTCGAGTGCGGCCGCACATCGTTGTAGTCGCGCCGCCAGGCGTCGAGCACGGCGCGGGCGTGCGGCAGGGATCGGAACAGCGTCTCGTTGAGCAGCTCGTCGCGCAGGCGGCCGTTGAATCTCTCGATGAACCCGTTCTGCTGCGGCTTGCCAGGCGCGATGTAGTGCCAGCCGACTTGGGTCTCATCGGCCCAGGCGAGGATGGCGTTGGAGGTCAGCTCCGTGCCGTTGTCGCTGACGATGGTCGCTGGCCGGCCACGCCAGCGGACGATGGCGGTGAGCTCACGGGCGACGCGCGCGCCGCTGATCGAGGTATCGGGCACGAGCGCCAGGCACTCGCGGGTGCAGTCGTCCACCACGGCCAGGATGCGGAAGCGCCGGCCGTCGGTCATCTGGTCGGAGACGAAGTCCAGGCTCCAGCGCTGGTTGGCCACCGTGGGCGTCTCCATCGGCCGCCGCTCGCCCAGCGCCCGCTTGCGGCCACCCCGGCGGCGCACCGTGAGCTTCTCCTCGCGGTAGAGGCGCTGAACGCGCTTCCTGTTGACCGCATGGCCCTCGCGCCGCAGCAGCACATGAAGGCGCCGGTAGCCGAACCGTCGCCGCTCCGCGGCCAGGGCCTTGAGGCGATCCCTCAGGGCCGCGTCGTCGGGCCTGGCCGCCTCGTAGCGGACGCTTGCCCGATCGACCTTGAGAACCCGGCACGCCCGCCGCTCGCTCATCCCATGGGCAGACCGCAGATAGGCCGCGGCCTCCCGACGCGCGACGGGCGTCACCATTTTTTTCCAAGGAGATCTTTCAGCGCCACGTTGTCCAACATGGCCTCGGCCAGCATCCGCTTGAGCTTGGCGTTCTCGTCCTCCAGCGCCTTCAGCTTCCGCGCCTCGGATACGTCCATGCCGCCGAACTTCGCCTTCCACTTGTAGAAGGTCGGCGAGCTGACGCCGTGCTTGCGGCACAGCTCCGTCACCGCGACCCCGACTTCCTGCTCCCGCAGGATCCCGATGATCTGCTCCTCCGTGAACCTCGATCTCTTCATCCGTCCGTCCCTCCATTGGGCCGGACTCTAATTATTTCTGGACGAGTTTCAGGGGGTCACGTCAAATGCAACAGCACTAACCGGCGGCCTGGAATCAAAAATTAGGATAACGGGGTAGCCTGTCTTCTCCGTCGGAAAGTCCGGAGCCTCAACCATCATTCGAAACCGGGGGCCCTCGGCTGTCAGGCTGAGGGTCGCACTGCGGTCTGAGGGACCTAGAGCAATACAAACCATTGATTGGGCGCCGCGTGTGATCGCCCAGCCGTCAACGCCTTGATCGCCCGCCGCCCGCACGGGCAGGGCCGTCATCTGAAAGCCAATAGCCAGCAAGACGATAATCCTGGATGTTGCCGCCGTCAGACGGATCATTCGATCCCCACCCAAGTTTGCCAATCAATTGGTGAGCGACTGTAGTGAGCTCTCACTGCGGCTACGAGCACCACTGGCTCGCCGGTTTGTAATCCTTCCCGCCACCCGCTAACCGGCGCCCATGCCGTCCCTTCTGCGCGCCGCCTATGATCAACGCCTCGCGGCCGGCGAACTGGCGGCCGATCCGGTTCAAGCGGCGGCGGTGGAGGCGCTCTCCCGCGTCGAGGCGGCGTTGGCGAACGCGCGGCCGGCGGGACTGTTTCGCAAGGCCGAGGGGGTGCGCGGCGCCTATCTGTGGGGCCCGGTGGGGCGGGGCAAGTCGATGCTGATGGACCTCTTTTTCGAGGTCGCGCCGGCGGCGCCCAAGCAGCGGGTCCACTTCCATGTGTTCATGGCCAGAATCCACCGCCTGGTGGGCGAATGGCGCGCGGGCGACGCCGCGGCGAGGCGCGCGCGCTTTGGCCAGCACCGGGGCGACGATCCGATCCCGCCGGTGGCGGCCTTGATCGCCAGCGAGGCGCGGCTGCTCTGTTTCGACGAACTGCAGGTGACCGATATCGCCGACGCCATGATCCTGGGGCGGCTGTTCGAGGCCCTGTTCGCCCACGGCGTGACGCTGGTCTCCACCTCCAACCGGCCGCCGGACGATCTCTATCGCGACGGCATAAACCGCCAGCTGTTCCTGCCGTTCATCGCCATGCTGAAGGCGCGGATGGAGATCGTGCCGCTGGTCGGCGGCCATGACTATCGGCTCGATCGGCTCAGGGCCGCCCAGACCTGGCTCGCCCCCATCGATCCCGACAATGAGCGCACCTTCGACGCCCTGTGGCGCGACATGCTGGGCGCCGACGCCGAGATCGGCGTGACTTTGGAAGTGCTGGGCCGCACTCAGCATTGGCCCCGCGCGGTCGGCGGCCTGCTGCGCGCCCACTTCGCCAGCCTGTGCGTCCAGGCCCTGGGCCCGGCCGACTACATCGCCATCGCCGATCGCTTCCACACCGTCTTCATCGAGGCCATCCCCAGGCTGACGCCCGACAAGCGCGACCAGGCCCGACGCCTGGCGACGCTGATCGACACGCTCTACGAGGCCCACGCCCGACTGGTGGTGCTGGCCGAGGGCGAGCCGGAGACGATCTATCCGGCCGGCGACCAGGCCTTCGAGTTCGAACGCACTGCCTCGCGGCTGCGGGAGATGCGATCGGCGGAATGGCTGGCGGAGGCGGGCGAATGAAACGCCCCACCCGCTCGCCCTGGCGCATCCGAACGCAGGCGGCGCTGGCTGGCGCATGGCACGGTCTGCGCGAGCCCGATCGCGGCGCCGGCGGCCATGACGAATACTTCGCGGGCCTTTCGGCGGCGCTGAAGCGGGCAGGGATCGCCGCACCGACCCTGGTGATCGACAAGGCGCGGCTGGCGGCCAACATTGCACGGGTGCGCGGCGCCCTGGCGCCGGCCGGTCTCGCCCTGCGGGTGGTGACCAAGTCTCTTCCGGCGCCGGCGCTCCTGGCCCAGGTGACGGACGGCGCCGGCACGGACCGGATGATGGTGTTCAACGGCGTCATGCTGGAGGAGATCGCCGCCTTCCGGCCCGATGGCGACGTATTGCTGGGAAGGCCCCTGCCCGTTGTTCAGGCCGTGGCCTTCGTACAAGCGCACCTGGGCGATCGGGCGCCGGCGGCCAGGCCCCAGTGGCTGATCGACAGTGGGCGACGGCTGGCTCAATACATCGAGATCGCCCGAAGCGCCGGGCGCCGATGCGGGTGAATTTCGAGATCGACGTCGGTCTCCATCGCGGCGGCTTTCTCGGCGAGACGGCCCTGGCGGTCGCCGTAGACCAGGCGCTGGCCGAGCCTCTGATCGAGATCGCCGGGCTGATGGGCTATGACCCGCACGCCGTCGGAGCGAGTTCTCCGGCGGCCGAGATCGCGCGGGTCAAGGCGCGGTACGCCCAGGCGAAGGATGTGCTGGTCGCAAAGCTGGGTCGCGATCCCTCGAGCCTGACCCTCGACGCCGCCGGCAGCGCGACCTTCGGTCTGCATCTGGATGGCACGCCGGCCAACGAGGTCGCCATCGGCTCGGCGTTCGTCAAGCCGACCCATTTCGACCTGCCGACACTCGCCGAGCTCATCCCGACCGCCTTCATCGCCCAGCCGGTGCTCAAGGCGATGAATCCGGCCCTGATCCCTGGTCTGGAACCGCTGGCGCCGGCCCTGGCGCGGATCGATCCTAATAGCGCCAGAGGGTTCTTCCTCTACGGCGGCTATGGCGACGCCCGCCCCGTCTCGCCGCCCGGCTTGCGCTTCTCGAGCCTCTACGGCGGGAGGGCCATGCTGACCGGCTCGGCCAAGGTGTCGCTCGACGAGGACGGCTTCGTCTTCCTCCGCCCCACCGAAAGCGAAGGCGTGCTCCTCCAGTTCGGCGACCTCGCAGTCTACGACGGTGGTGAAATCACCGAGCGCTGGCCGACATTCAAAGCAGCGGCTTAGCGGCGCTTCGTTGACACCCTCGGCGGGCGGCCTAAAAGTCCCCGCGCGTCACGGTGGGGGAGAGCGAGGCACGATGGTCGAGAGTTCGCCGGCGCCCAGGGCGCATCCGCTTTCGCCCCACCTTCAGGTCTGGCGCTGGCACATCACCATGGCGGCCTCGATCCTGCACCGGGCCACCGGCGTCGGCGCTCTATGTCGGCGCTGCTGATCGCTGGCCGGCTGGGCCCTGGCCCTGGCCTCGGGGCCGGACGGCCTACGACGGCTTCACCGGCCTGCTGGGCTCGATCCCCGGCAAGCTGGTGCTGTTCGGCCTGACGCTCTGCGCTCTTCTACCACCTGGCCAATGGCGTCCGGCACCTGGTCTGGGACACCGGCGCGAGGCTTCGAGCCGAAGCCGGCCAACGCCACCGCCTGGGCCGCCTTCGCCTTCGCCGTCGCCGCCACCATCGCGGTCTGGGTCCTCGCTGGCCGTGATCGGGAGCGCTCTGATGGCCGATTATCGCACCGCCGCTCGGCCGCGCCCGCGGCCTCGGCTCGGCCAAGCACGGCGTCGGCCACTTCATCGGCGAGCGGGTCTCCGCCGTCGCCCTGGTCCTCCTGGTGCTCTGGGCGCGTCGGCGTCGGCCGTCGGTCCTGGCCAGCGGCGGCTACGACGGCGCCGTCGCCTGGCTGCGGCTCGCCGATCAACGCCGCCCTGCTGATCCTGCTGGCGGTCGCCGGCTTCTATCACATGCAGCTCGGCATGCGGGTGATCATCGAGGACTACATCCACAAGCCGCCGACGCAAGGCGGCGCTGCTGATCCTCAACCTGTTCGTCTGCTGCGGCGGCCGGCGCCCTGACCGTCATCTGCCATCCTGAAGGTCGCCTTGAGCGGCGGAGGCGCATCTGACATGGCCGCCTACGATTTCATCGACCACCGCTTCGACGTGGTGGTGGTCGGCGCCGGCGGCTCGGGCCTGCGCGCCGCGCTCGGCTGCGCCCAGGCCGGGCTGAAGACCGCCTGCATCACCAAGGTCTTCCCGACCCGCTCGCACACCGTGGCGGCCCAGGGCGGCATCTCCGCCAGCCTCGGCAACATGGGCCAGGACGACTGGCGCTGGCACATGTACGACACCGTCAAGGGGTCGGACTGGCTGGGCGACCAGGACGCCATCGAATACCTGGTCCGCAACGCCCCGGCCGCGGTCTACGAGCTGGAGCACTGGGGCGTGCCGTTCTCGCGCACGCGACGAGGGCAAGATCTACCAGCGCGCCTTCGGCGGCATGACCCGCAACTTCGGCGAGGCGCCGATCCAGCGCACCTGCGCCGCGGCCGACCGCACCGGCCACGCCATGCTGCACACCATGTACGGCCAGGCGCTGGCCAAGACGTCGAGTTCTTCATCGAGTACTTCGCCCTCGACCTGATCATGGACGAAGGCGTCTGCCGGGGCGTCACCGCCTGGAAGCTGGACGACGGCACCCTGCACCGCTTCCAGGCCCAGACCGTGGTCCTGGCCACCGGCGGCTATGGCCGCGCCTATTTCTCCTGCACCTGCGCCCACACCTGCACCGGCGACGGCGGCGGCATGGTGCTGCGCGCCGGCCTGCCGCTGCAGGACATGGAGTTCGTGCAGTTCCACCCCACCGGCATCTACGGCGCCGGCTGCCTGATCACCGAGGGCGCGCGCGGCGAGGGCGGCTACCTGACCAATTCCGAGGGCGAGCGGTTCATGGAGCGCTATGCGCCGTCGCGTGAAGGACCTGGCGCCGCGCGACATGGTCAGCCGCGCCATGACCATCGAGATCCGCGAGGGCCGCGGCGTGGGTCCGAAGAAGGACCACATCTTCCTGCACCTCGACCACCTGGACCCCAAGGTGCTGCACGAGCGCCTGCCGGGCATCTCCGAGACCGCCAAGATCTTCGCCGGCGTCGACGTGACCAAGGAGCCGATCCCGGTGCTGCCGACCGTCCACTACAACATGGGCGGCATCCCGACGAACTATCACGGCGAGGTGGTGACCATGGCCGGCGACGATCCCGACACGGTGGTGCCCGGCCTGATGGCGGTGGGCGAGGCGGCCTGCGTCTCGGTGCACGGCGCCAACCGCCTGGGCTCCAACTCCCTGATCGACCTGGTGGTGTTCGGCCGCGCGGTCGGCCTGCGCTGCGCCGAGACCCTCAAGGCCGGCGCCACGCCAGCCCGAGCTGAAGCCGGCGTGGACCGACGCCGCACCTCGCCCGCTTCGACCGCCTGCGCAACGCCTCCGGCTCGACCGCCGACGGCCGAGCTGCGCCTGGAGATGCAGAAGGCCATGCAGGAGGACGCGGCGGTGTTCCGCACCGGCGAGACCCTGGAGATCGGGCGTCGAGCGCCTGGCAGCGGTCCAGGCCAAGCGCGCCGACCTGCACGTCACCGACCGCGGCCTGATCTGGAACACCGACCTGGTCGAGACCCTGGAGTTCGACAACCTGATCGGCCAGGCCATCGTCACCGTGGCCGGCGCGCTGAACCGCACCGAAAGCCGCGGCGCCCACGCCCGCGAGGACTTCCCCGACCGCGACGACGAGCAACTGGATGAAGCACACCCTGGCCTGGTTCGACGACGCCACCGGCAAGGTGAGCATCGATTACCGCCCGGTGCACACCTACACCATGACCAACGACGTCGCCTACATCCCGCCCAAGGCGCGGGTCTACTGAAGCGCCTCACCCCCACCCACCCGCGTCATCCCGGGTGCAGTGAAGCGAAGCGCAACGGGGACCCGGGACCCAGGAGACCGGGCGTTGATGGTCCGGTCACCGCGCGGCTGCGCGCAAATTGAATGAGGCCCCTGGGTCCCGCATCTCCACTCGCTTCGCTTCGTTGCGTGCGGGATGACGCAAGTTTGGGGTGGGCGCCGGCCCGCCACCGCCTAGGAGATTTTCTCATGGTCCAGCTCACGCTCCCCAAGAACTCCAAGGTCGGCAAGGGCCAGCCATCATCCCGCGCCCGCCGGGGCCAAGAAGGTCAAGACCTTCAAGGTCTATCGCTACGACCCGGAGGGCGACGGGCAACCCGCGCTGGGACACCTACGACGTCGACGTCGACGCCTGCGGGCCGATGGTGCTGGACGCCCTGATCCACATCAAGAACACCATGGACCCGACCCTGGCCTTCCGCCGCTCGTGCCGCGAGGGCGTCTGCGGCTCCTGCGCCATGAACATCGGCGGGCGCAACACCCTGGCCTGCACCCACGGCTGGGAGGAGGTCCCCGGCAAGGAGGTGCAGATCTCGCCCCTGCCGCACCAGCCGGTGGTCAAGGACCTGGTCCCCGACCTGACGCTGTTCTACGCCCAGTACGCCTCGATCGAGCCCTGGCTGCACACCACGACGCCCGAGCCGCAGACGCGAATGGCGCCAGTCGCCAGGAGGACCGCGCCAAGCTCGACGGCCTCTACGAGTGCATCCTCTGCGCCTGCTGCACCACCTCGTGCCCGAGCTACTGGTGGAACGGCGAGAAGTACCTGGGCCCGGCGACCCTGCTGCAGGCCTACCGCTGGCTGGTCGACAGCCGCGACGAGGCCACCGGCGAGCGGCTCGACGCGCTGGAAGATCCCGTTCAAGCTCTACCGCTGCCACACCATCATGAACTGCGCCCAGGTCTGCCCCAAGGGCCTGAACCCGGCCAAGGCCATCGCCGAGATCAAGACGATGCTGGTCGAGCGGGTGGTTTGAAGGTGAGCCGCGCCGCGCCCTGATAGGGGGCGGCGGTCTCGTGGCGCACCACGCCGATGGTTGAGCCGGCCAGGCCCGTGAGGATGAACTGCACCGCCATGGCGCAGAGGATAAGACCCAAAACGCGCACCACGATCACCATGCCAATGGCGCCCAAAAGTCTTGAGATCACATTGGTGAGCCAGAAGGCGACAATGATCAGGGCGCAGACCGCGGCGATTACGCCGACACCGACGGCGAGGCCCGTGCCGCCGAACTTTCGCGCCTCCTCGGCATAGATCACCGCCGAGGATATGGCGCCGGGCCCGACCAGGAGCGGCATGCCGAAAGGAACGATCAGGGCCTCGAATTGCCGGGCCGCGTAGGCGCGGGTCGAGAGGGGCGTGGTGTCGGGACCGCCTTCGGAAAAGCTCTTGTTGAGATCGCCCCGGGTCATCTCCAGGCCCATCAGCAGAAGGACGATACCGCCGGCGATGCGGAAGGCCGGCAGGGAGATGCCGAAGAACTGCAACAGGCCCAGACCGGTCAGATAGAAGAAACTCAGAAAGACGAAGGCGAAGAGGGCGATATAGACGGCCGTCAGCCGCCGCCCGGCGTTGGGGGCGCCGACCGTCGCCGCCGCGAACAGCGGCACATTGCCCACCGGATCGATCAGGGCGAAGAGGGCGACGAAGAAGTTGAGGGCGAAGGTGGCCAGATCCATGGCGGCGGCTTAGCCCATCTCGCCGCCGATCAGAAATCGACGGCCATGCCCTTGCGCTCCCAGTCGCCAAAGCGGGTGGGCTCTGGTCCTTTGGGACCGCTAAGCTCCTCGGGCAGGGTTTTCGCGGCCTCGGTGGCGCGGCGCTCGGCAGCTTCCTCCAGCGCGCGCCTAGCCTCCGGGGTGAGCGCCTTGCCCGGCGCCGCGTTGGGTGGATTGGCGGACATGGGGCGAGGATACATCCTTCCCTAGTCGCCAGGCCAGCGCCCTCATCGGCATTCCGCCTCTTGCCGCGCGAGGCTTAAGCGGGCACGGCTCCTTGGGTGAACGCACCTTCCGATCCCGCCCTTCTCGCCCGCGCCGCCGCGTTACGCATGTTGACCACCGCCCTCTCCGGTCGGGGCGGGTTGGATGAAGCCCTGAGCGCCGGCGGAAACACCCGGCTCGGCGGCCCCCAGGATCGCGCTTTCGCCCGGGCCCTGGTCATGGCGACCCTGCGCCATCTGGGACCCATCGATCGGGCGCTCGATCCTCGCCTGAAGCGCGAGCCGCCGGCGCCGATCCGCGACTTGCTGCGCCTCGGGATCGCTCAGGCCTTCTATCTCGACACGCCGGCTTTCGCCGCGGTCAACACCACCGTCGCTCTGGCCCCGGAGCGGCTGAGAGGCTTGGTCAACGCCGTGCTGCGTGGCCAACTGCGAGACGGACCGCCCAGCGCCGATCCCGAGACCCTGGCGCCCGGCTGGCTTTTCACCCGCTGGCGCGCCGCCTTTGGCGAGGACAACGCCTTGACCATGGCGGCGATGATCGCCCAGGAGCCGGCGACCGATCTGACGGCGCGGAGCGCGATCGATGCGGCGACACTCGAAGCCCTGGACGCCGTGGGGCTTCCCGGCGGCTCGCTGCGCACCGCCCGGCGCGGAGACGTCGCCGCGTGGCCGGGATACGCCGAGGGTGAGTGGTGGGTGCAGGACGCCGCCGCCGCCATCCCGGCCCGCCTGCTCGCCGTGGCGCCGGGCGAAGCCGCTCTCGATCTGTGCGCCGCCCCGGGCGGCAAGACCTTTCAGCTCGCCGCCGCCGGGGCCAGCGTCACCGCCCTGGACCGCTCCGCCTCGCGCCTGCGCCGGGTGACCACCGGCCTGGCGCGCATGGGGCTCTCCGCCGAGCTTATCGAGGCCGACGCCGCGGTCTGGAAGGATGAGCGATCGTTCGACGCCGTGTTGCTCGACGCGCCCTGCTCGGCCACCGGCACCTTCCGCCGCCACCCGGATGTGCTGTGGAACGCCAAGGTCGGCGATATCGCCACCCTGGCCGGGGTGCAGAGCGCGCTCCTGGCGTCCGCCGCCCGGCGGGTGAAGCGCGGCGGCCGGCTCGTCTACAGCGTTTGCTCCCTCGAGCCCGAGGAAGGCGAAGGCCAGATCCGCGCTTTCCTTTCCGCCCACGGCGATTTCACCCTCGATCCGATCACCCCCGGCGAGGCCGGAGCGCCGGTCGCCAGCCTGACGTCGGAAGGCTGGCTGCGCATCCTGCCGCACCACGCCGAAGGCGGCCTCGACGGCTTCTTCATCGCCCGGTTCAAGCGCGGCTGAGGCGGTGGCCATGGGCGGGTCGGGCGGCCTCTGGCGCCATCGTGACTTTCTCAAACTCTGGGCGGCCCAGTCGGTGTCGTCGCTGGGCGCGCGGATCACTCGGGAGGGCCTGCCGTTCGCCGCCGTAATGAGCCTCGGCGCCACGCCCGCCCAGGTCGGCCTGCTCGCCGCGCTCGTCCGAGGACCCGCCATCATCGTGGGCCTTACGGGCGGCGGTTTCGTTGACCGACGCCGCCGCCGGCCGATTCTCATCGGGGCCGACCTCGGCCGGGCGGCGATCCTGGCGACCATCCCTATCGCCGCCTGGTCCCACATGCTGACCATGGGCCAAATCTACGCCGTGGCGGCCCTAGTCGGAGCGCTGAGCGTCGTCTTCGACATCGCTGACCACGCCTACCTTCCATCGCTCATTGCCCGCGACCAACTCGTCGAGGGCAATTCCAAGCTGGCGGTGACCGAGTCCGTGGCCGAGATCGGCGGCCCGGCCCTCTATGGCGTGCTCTTCCAGTTTCTCACCGCGCCGATCGCCATAGCCGTCAACGCGGGAACCTACCTGTTTTCCGCTGCCGCCCTGACCGCCATCCGCGCGCGGGAGATGCCACCGACCCTGCCCGCTCACGAGTCTCGCGCAGATCTCGCGGGTGACTTTCGCCTTGGTCTTGCTACGGCTCTGGCCGATCCTCCCTTGTGCACGCTGCTGATCATGGCGACTGCGACGGCCCTGTTCGGTTCGTTCTTTTCAGCCCTCTACATCGTCTACGCTCTGAGGACGTTGCATCTGACCGCGGCCATGCTGGGCGCCACGGTGGCGGTGGGCGGGGTGGCGGCCTTGTTCGGCGCGAGCCTGGCTCGACGCATCATCGACCGTTTCGGTCTGGGACCCTCATTTGTGATAGGCGCCGTCATCGCCGCGGCGAGCACTTTCTTAATCCCGCTGGCTCACGGAGCCCCGGTGCTGGGCATGCTGACGCTGATGATCGCCCAACTGATCGGGGACAGCGTCGGAACCGTGGAAGAGATCTGCGGTCGAAGCCTTCGTCAGAGCCAGGTGGCCCCGCATCTGATGGGCCGCGTTGGCGGCGTCTTCGCCATGGCGCCGGGGATAACCGGCATAGCTGGCGCCCTCATCGGCGGCTGGCTCGGCGGTGTGATCGGCGCCAGGCCCACCCTGGTCATCGCCTGCGCCGGCTTGACGCTCTCGGCGGCCATGGGCCTCCGCTCGCCGCTGATGAAGCCGATAGACGGCCGCAGCGCCGATCCCTGATCGTGACCGGCCTGCAACATTGCGCAAAACATTACTCCGCCTTCACCTGGAGCCGTGAAATGACCTTAATTTGGTCGTTCGCCCGCCCGCTTGCCGGGCGACAAGGCGGATGTCGGCTGATCGGGACACCCGCTGGTCCCGGACCCTGAACAGCCCCCCCAGCCCCCCTGGATTGACGGGGTTCCGGTCGGCCGACGCATACCCCATGAGACAAGGACCCCGCGACCACGCCCCTTGGTCGCGGGGTTTTTGTTTTCGGGCCCCGCGCAGGTGGCGCCTCAGGTTTTGGCGGGAACTTTCATTATCCCGAGAATATGGCCGCCGTGGGCGCCCTGCAGCAGGATCAGGCTGGCAAGGCCGGTTTCGGGCGCCGACGGCAGAGTGTAGACCGCCGGCTTGCCGGTCCAGGCCCCCAGTCGGACGAGCTGGCGTACGACATCGCGGTGGACCATGGCCTTGCCGCGATTATCGCCCTCTTTGATCTCGACGGTTTGTTCGCGGGGATCGTAGCGAATGAGAAAGACCTCGGCGCCGCCTTTGGGTTTGCGCCCGGAGCCGATGGCCAGGCGACCGTCGTCCCGCGTCTTCATCTGCGGCGGATCGGCCGGCGCGCTTTTGGCCTGGGCGATCAGGGTGTCGATCGCGGCCGGTTTGTCGCCGGACGATTCGCCGGCGCCGGCCACGATTACCTGGGGCGTATAGACGTCCTTGAGGCCAAACCGCTTGTCATAGGCATGCTGGCGGTCGGCGAAGGCGCTCTGAGCGAAGGTGTCCTTCCAGCCGAGATAGTCCCAGTAATCCACGTTCCAGGTGAGGGCGATGACACCCTTGCGGTCGGCGAGCTTGGCCACCAGGGCGTTGGCGCCCACGCACGACGAGCAGCCCTGGGCGGTGAACAATTCCACCACTACGGGTTGGCGGGCCTGGCTGCCTCCCGGGGCCACCAGGGCGGCCAGGATCAGCAAGGGGACGGCGGCCGTTTTCATGCGCGCGCAATTAAGCGCAGTTTGCCGCCAAGGCTGGTCACGAAACTGTGAAGACCGGCCGATCCCCTCGCTGACGCCGCCCGCTCAACGCAGGTCGGGCGCGGTGGCTTCGGCGGTGAGGAGTCGCACCGCCTCGTCCAGGCCAACAATCTGCTGGCGATCGGAGCCCAGGCGGCGCAGGGCGACATTGCCCTCCTCCGCCTCGCGCCGGCCGACGACGGCGATCACTGGAACCTTGGCCACCGAGTGCTCGCGCACCTTGTATCCGACCTTCTCATTGCGAAGATCGGTTTCGACGCGCAGGCCCGCCCGACGCAGCGCCTGGGCGACGCTGATCGCATAGTCGTCGGCGTCCGACGTGATCGTCGCCACCACAACCTGAGTGGGCGCCAGCCATAAGGGGAATGCCCCGGCGAAATGCTCGATCAGCACCCCGGTGAAACGCTCCAAAGATCCCAGAATCGCCCGGTGCAGCATGACCGGGCGGTGCTTGGCGCCATCCTCGCCAATATAGGATGCGTCCAGACGTTCAGGCAGCACGTAGTCGAGCTGCAGCGTGCCGCACTGCCAGGTGCGGCCGATGGCGTCGCGCAGATGGAACTCCAGCTTGGGACCATAGAAGGCGCCTTCGTTGGGGATGCGCTCCACCTCCACGCCGGCGGCGTTGGCGGCGCGCTCGAGTGTGTCCTCGGCGATGGTCCACTGTTCGTCCGTGCCGAAGCGCTGGTCGGGCCGCAACGCCAGCTTCACCGAATCCAGCTCGACCTCCAGGTCGGCGTAGACCCGGCGCAGAAGCTCGACGAAGGCCTTGGATTCAGCCTCGATCTGATCGTCCGTGCAGAAGATGTGCGCATCGTCCTGAGAGAGCCCACGCACCCGCATGATCCCGTGCAGGGAGCCGGAACTCTCATGGCGGTGCAGGCCATCGAACTCGGCCATGCGGATCGGCAGGTCGCGATAGGACCTCTGGCCATGGTTGAAAATCTGGACATGGCCCGGACAGTTCATCGGCTTGACGGCCAGCATCTCGCCATCGTCGGTCTCGCAGACGAACATCGAGTCGTGGAACTTTTGCCAGTGGCCGGACCGCTCCCAAAGCGAGCGGTCGAGAATCTGGGGCGTCTTGACCTCGACATAGCCCTCGGCCTCCATCCGTCTTCGGACGTAGTTCTGCAGGGTGCGATAAAGCGTCCAACCCTTGGGATGCCAGAAGACCATCCCCCGGCCCTCCTCCTGGATATGGAAGAGGTCCATGGCTTGGCCGATCTTGCGGTGGTCGCGCTTCTCGGCTTCCTCGATCCGCTTGAGATGGGCGGCAAGGTCCGCATCCGAAGCCCAGGCGGTGCCGTAGATGCGCTGGAGCTGGGCGTTCGCCTGATCGCCCCGCCAATAGGCGCCGGCGAGCTTGGTCAGCTTGAACGCCTTGCCCACATGGCGCGTGGAGGGCAGGTGCGGCCCTCGGCACAGGTCCTTCCAGCCACCCTGGCGATAGACGCTGATCGGCTCGCCGCCCGGAATATCGCGGATGATCTGGGCCTTGTAGATCTCACCGATGCCCTCGAAGTGGGCGATGGCCTCGCCCCGATCCCACACCTCGCGCGTGATCGGCTCGTCCCGGTCGACGATCTGGCGCATGCGCGCCTCGATCAAGGCGAGATCATCGAGGGAGAACGGCTCGTCGCGGGCGAAGTCGTAATAGAACCCGTCCTCGACATTGGGGCCGATGGTCACCTGGGTGCCCGGAAACAGCTCTTGCACCGCTTCGGCCAGGACGTGGGCGGTGTCGTGGCGGATCACCTCCAGGGCTTCCGGGCTATCGCGCGTGACGATCTCGATGGCGCCGCCATGCTCGATGGGGCGGCCGAGATCCAGCAGCGCGCCGTCGAGCTTCACCAGGAGAGCTTTCTTCTCCAGGGATTTGGAGATGGCGCCAGCGACGTCACGACCCGTGACGCCGTCGTCGAACTGACGGACTTGGCCGTCGGGGAATTTCAGATCGATCATCGTCTTTGAACACTTTCTCGCGGCGGCACCGGGTCATAGCCCGATCCGCCGAAGGGATGACATCGGCACAGACGCCGGGCGGCCAGGGCGCCGCCGCGAAACGGTCCGTGCAGGGTCAGGGCCTCCGCCGCATAGTCCGAACAGGTGGGAATGAAGCGGCATTGGCGCCCGATCCAGGGCGAAAGCGTCACCTTATAGGCCAGATGGCCCAGGCGGATGACGCGCTGATAGGGTGTCATGCCGGCGTCTGGAGGAAACCGCGAAAGCGCCCGCGGTCAGGCCGCGCCGGCGGGGCTAGTTCGCGCGGTCTTCGACGCCATGGCGCGCCGGCAAGCTTCCGCCGTCGCCTCGAACGCAAGCAGCGTGGAGGCGTGACGCGGCGGATAGTCTTTGACCGGTTGCAGCATCGAAAGGCCCGAAAATCTTCCCGTGGGCGGAGGTCCGCCTTCCTTCAGCATAGCACGAAAGGCGCTGAGGGCCATTTCGATTTCGCCGGCTTCGGCGCCGATGACCTTGGCCCCCAGTACGGCCGCCGCGGCCTGACCCAGGGCGCAGGCCTTCACCTCCTGGGCGAAATCGACGACGCGGGTCCCTTCCATCGCCACATCGACGACGATCCGGCTGCCACACAGCTTGGCCACCTTCTCCGCCGAGGCGTCCGGCGCGGCGAGCCGTCCCGCGCGCGGCATATTGGCGGCGAGGGAGAGAATCCCGGCGGAATAGAGTTCACTGATCATCGCGGGGTCTTAGATGGTCACGCCCGCATCAGGGCGCCACGTGGCCTCGACGCGCGCCTTGAGCGCCTCGCCCATGGCCACGAACCCGGCCCGGATCGGTCCGCGCAGGCGCCCAGGCAGGCGCTCGCCGAAGAGGCCACCGAAGATTTCGCCATTGGAAAAGATACAGCCGCTCTCGGAGAGCTGTTCGATCTCGATGTAGCGGGTGGCTCTCACCAGCCCCGCCATCATGTTCAGTCGCCACAGGATCTGCTCATTGGGCACCCAATCGGTGACCACCGGGCGAATAGCGCGCGGCGCCTGGCCGGGCACGGCGACCTCAAGGTCAAGCACCGAACCGATGCGAATCACGCCGGCCGCCTTGGGATAGAGCGGGTTCCACTCGCTCCAGCGGTAGATGTCAAAGATCACCGCCCAGATCGCCTCGGCCGGCGCCCTTATCCCAAGACGGTGTTCGAGCTTGACCTCCACTACGCCCGCTCCTTGAGCCTCCAGGTCGCGCCGTCGGCCGAGTCCATCACTTCGACATTGAGGGCGGTCAGTTCGGCGCGAATGGCGTCGGCCTTGGCCCAGTCCTTGGCCAAGCGGGCGGCGACGCGCTCGGCGATCAGGGCGTCGATGCGCGCCGTCAGGGCAACGTCCGCTCCGCCCTGGAACCAGGCGCGCGGATCGGCCTGAAGGAAGCCGATCAGGGCGCCGCTGGCCAGCAGTTCTCCTTTGGCGACGCCGCGCTCCGCTCCATCACCCGTCTCCAGCCGCCGCGCGACGGCGAACAGCTCCGCGTTGGCCTTGGGGGTATTGAGATCGTCCTCTAGGGCTTCAAGAAAAGCCGCCGAAGGTTCGGTGGTCGCCGCCTCGACGTCCCGCGCCCGATCGAGCGCCCCGTAGAGGCTGTCCAGGGCGCTGTTGGCGGCGGAGATCACCTCGTCGGTCCAGGCCAGCGGCTGGCGGTAGTGCGCGCGACAGCAGCGCCCAGCGCAGCGCCTCGCCGGCGGCCAGCGGGTCACGAGGTCGTGGACCAGCACCACATTGCCCAGGCTCTTGGACATCTTCTCGTCGCCCATGTTGAGGAAGCCGTTGTGCAGCCAGTAGTTGGCGTAGCCGCCGTCGGCGTGGTCGGCGCACACGCCCTGGGCCATCTCGTTCTCATGGTGCGGGAAGATCAGGTCGTTGCCGCCGCCGTGGATGTCGATGGGCAGGCCCAGCGTCTCGCTCGATCATCGCCGAGCACTCGATGTGCCAGCCGGGCCGCCCGGCGCCGAACGGGCTCTCCCACACCGGCTCGCCCGGCTTGGACGGCTTCCAGAGCACGAAGTCGGCGGGATGCTGCTTGTAGGGCGCGACCTCGACCCGGGCGCCGGCGATCATGTCGTCCAGCGAGCGGCCCGAGAGCTTGCCGTAGTCGGCGTAGGCCTGGGTGTTGAACAGCACGTGGCCCTCGGCCGCATAGGCCGCGTTGTTGCGCACCAGCCGGCCGATCATGGCGATGATCGCGTCCATGGTCTCGGTCGCGCGCGGCTCGAAGGTGGGCGGCAGCGCGCCCAGCGCCGCCATGTCGGCGTTGTAGGCGTCGAGGTAGCGGTCGGTGATCGCGCCGATCGGCACGCCCTCGTCGGCGGCCTTGGCGTTGATCTTGTCGTCCACGTCGGTGACGTTGGCGGCGTAGAGCACGTGCGTCCTCGCCATAGATGCCGCCGCAGCAGGCGGAACAGCACGTCGAACACCACCACCGGCCGGGCGTTGCCGATGTGGGCGTAGTTGTAGACCGTCGGCCCGCAGACATACATCGTCACCCGCGCCGGATCGATCGGAACGAACGGCCGCTTCGCGCGGGCCATGGTGTCGTAGAGGGAAAGAGCCATGGGCGGCCCTATACAGAAGGGGGGCCGTCGAGGCCACCGGCGAGCGATCGCGCACCCGGATGCAACGCGACGCAACAACTCCCAACAAGACGCACGCCATAACAACTTATGAGGCGCCGGCGGGCGTGGGAGACTCATCGTGCTGGCCCCCGCGCGCGGGGGCCTTGGCGTTTCCCCGGGACGGGGCGGCGAAACACGAAGGGGATAGGCAAATGGCGGCGATCAATTGGGCGAACGGTGTGCCGGGGAACTGGTCGGATGCGACCAAGTGGAGCGGGTCGGCGGTTCCGACCTCGGCCGACGAGGTCACCATCGACGCCCTGGGCGCATATAGGGTCAGCCTGGCGGGCGTCCAAAGCGCCAAGAGCCTCACGCTGAACAGCGCCAGCGCCCAGCTGTTCGAAAGCGCCGCCGGCTCGCTAGCGGTTTCGGGGGCCGTCAACCTGCAGGCCGGATCGCTGATTCTGAACAACGCCAATAGCTTCGGCTCGGTGAGCGAGAGCGGCGGGGTGCTGCAGCTCTTCAACGCTTCGGCGCTCGGTACGGCCAGTGTGGCCATCAGCGGCGGCGAGGTCTCGGCCATGAAGACCGAGGTCATCGCCAACAAGCTGGCGATTTGGGGGACGGGCGCGGCCTTCGACGCCGCCGCCGGAACCACGGCGGATTTCGGCGGTGGCGGCTGGAGCCTGCCGACCTCGGGCCCGGCGCTGACGGTCAAGTTCGGCTCGACCACCCGCACCGGCACGGTGATCTGGCATACGCCGGCGGGCAGTTCGACGGGGGGCGATGTGTTCGTCAATGTCGCCGGCGGCACGCTCAAGGCCGGCGACGCCGCGCTGAGCAACCTCCTGAACAATCGCGGCGTCATCGTGGGCAAGGGCGCCACATTGGATATGGCCGGCCACTCCCTGATCATAAACGACATCAGCGGCGCCGGATCGGTGGTCAACAGCGGGGCGGCGGCCAGCCTGACGATCGGCGGCGGCTCGGTCACCTGGAAAGGCGTCATCAGCGGCGCCACCGCCGTGACCTACTCCGACAACGCCCATGTCTACACCGCCCAGACCTATACCGGCGGATCGACGATCACGGGCCAACTTGTGCTGGAAGGGGCCGGGAGCATTACCGGCCCGATCATCGACACCGGCGACTTAGTGAACGCCGACACGACCGGTGTTGTCACCCTGGGCGCCCTGTCGGGAACGGGCGAGCTGCGCCAGGAAGGCAACGGGAGCACCTTGCTCAGCCACACCGACGGCGCCTTTTCGGGCCCGACCACCCTGGTCGGCGGCAAGCTCATCCTGGGCGCCGCCGGGGCGCTGGGCACGAGCGCGGTGAGCTTTCTGGGCGGCGAGATCGTCAGCGACGCCAGCCAGACGCTCGCCGGTCCGGTGTCCATCGCTGAAAACGCCACCCTGGCCGCAGCCGCCGGGACGACCCTGACCCTGACCAGCACCACCCTCGAGGGCCCAGGCGCGCTTAGCCTCACCATAGGCGACGCCGTCGACGCGGGCACGGTGGTGCTGAAGTCCTTCCAGAGCGTCACCGGCGCCCCTACTCCCTTCACCGTCAAGGTGGCCAACGGGACCTTGAAGGCCGGCGGCGGCGGCGACACGACCCTGGCCGATATTCTCTTCAACGCCATCGGCGCCAGTATCGCCGCCGGGGCCACGCTCGATGTCAACGGCGGCCCGCTCTATCTGATCAACAACCTGACCAGCGCCGGGACTATCATCAATTCAGGAAGCGGCACGGCGAGCCTGGAAACCACGGGCGCGGCCAAGATATCCGGCGCGGTGACCGGAAAGATCGCTTTGGACGTCAAAAGCGGGACGGCGACGCTGAGCGGGACCGACAACTATACCGGCGGCACGACGGTGGAGAGCGGGACCTCGCTGCTGCTGGGCGCCGGCGGGGCCACCGGCTCGATCACCGGCAATATCGACGACGAGGGGACGCTGACGGTCAACGAGACCGGCGCGGTGAGCCTGGCGGGCGTGATCTCCGGCGGCGGGACGCTTCATCAGACAGGAGCGGGGACCACCACCCTCGGCGGCGCCAACACCTTTTCCGGTGGAACCTTCGTCTCCAAGGGGGCGCTGCTGCTCACCAAGGTCGGCGCCCTGGGCCAGGGCGATGTGTTCATCACCGGCGGCGAATTCGGCGCGGCCGCGGCTGTCAGTCTGTTCCAGAGCCTGAGCGTCTCGGGGACCTCCGCCTTGGTGGCGGCCGCCGGGACGACCCTGACGCTCGGCGCCGGGGCCAGCCTCCTGGCCGACGCCAGCGCCAAGGCCCTGACCTTGAGCTTCGGCGACGCGGTCAACACCGGCACGGTGGTCCTTGGCCAAGGAGCCACCTCGGTGGCGAGCGGCAATCCGATCCATGTGCGGCTCAACGGCGGCGTGGTGAGGGCCGCCGGTTCCGGCCTCGACACCATCACCGGCCTAGCCGCCGACGTGAAGATCGCCGCCGGTGCGACGCTCGATCTGGACGGCGGTGACGTCAATACGCCCAACCTCACCAACGCCGGCCTGATCACCAATTCAGCGGGTACGGGGACCCTCGATCTGCACGGCAAGAGCGCCATCACCGGGGTGATTTCCGGCAAGACCCAGGTCATCGTCGACGACGGGACCACGACCCTTTCGGGCGCCGAAACCTACACCGGCGGGACCTCGATCGCCGGCGGGGCGACGCTCAACCTCGGCGTCGGCGGAGCGACAGGCTCGATCGCCGGGGCCATCGATGACGAGGGCCTGCTGGCGGTGAACGAGACCGACGCCGTGGCTCTGACCGGCGCCATCAGCGGGGCGGGCCAGTTCGGCCAGGCGGGAACGGGAACCACCACCTTGAGCGGCGCCAATAGCTTCTCGGGCGGCACGCACATCGCCAAAGGCGAACTGATCGCGGCGAACGCGGCGGCCTTGGGGAGCGGCGGACCGCTGCTGATCACCGGCGGCGAGCTGCTGGCGAGCGTCAACTTCACCGACACCCAGGACCTGACCACCGCCGGCACGGTGGCCTTCGCCGCCGCCCACGGCAAGACGCTTAGTCTCTCTTCAGGCGCCCTCACCGTGAACGTGGGCAAGATCTATTTTGGAGACGCCGTCAATGACGGCGTGATCACCCTTTCGAGCGCTTCGGGTGTGACGGTTTCCGACCCTACCCACACCAGCGTCGAGGTTCGGGCGGGTCAGCTAAAGGGCGGCGCCAGCAATGCTCTGACCAGCCTGCTTGACCAGTCCGCTTCGCTCAAAATCGACAGCGGGGCTACCGTCGATACAAACGGTTGGAATCTTTATTTGAACGCACTCACCGGAGGCGGAACGGTTACTGATTCGATGTCCGGAAACATTCTGCAAGTCTACACCGGGACCAATTTCAGCGGTGTGATCGCCGGCGGATTCACAAACGTGGAAATCCAGGGTGTGGCGACACTGTCCGGGAACGAAACCTTCAGCGGCAGTCTGAACGTCTTCGATACGACCCTCACACTGTCCGGCTTGGTCGGCGAAAATGTGCAATTCGCGGGCGGCGGGACTCTGATCCTGACGGCGCCGTCGAAATTCACCGGCCATGTGCAGAACTTCACCAGCGGCTCGACCGTCGATCTGCGCAACATCACCACCGGAGCCAGCGCCAATATCAGCTTCGACGCCGCCACCGGCCTGCTGACGGTCTCGGACGGAACCCACACCGACAAGGTGAACTTCGGCGCCGGCAGCGGGCTGGTCCTGGGCAACTTCGGACCGACCGGCGACGGCGACGGCGGCACCGACATCGTCTGGCAACCGCCGCCGCCCGGGCCGGCCTCGGCTCACGTCCTCGTCGGAGCGATGGCGAGCTTCGGGGTGGGCGCGCCGGCGAGCGGAACGGTCTCAACGGCGCATCGCCTCGAGCTGCGGGTTTTGGCGATGCCCCACGCCGGATAGCCGACCCCTAGCGCAAGGCCCAGGATGGGCGCCATATCGGGGCCATGAGCCAGGCCCCCTTCCCCATCGCCCCGGACACTGACGCCCTTGAGCGCGGAACCGTGCTCGCGCCGCGCTTCGATGCCGACGGTCTGATCGCGGCGGTGGCCACCCATGCGCGGACCGGCGAGGTGCTGATGCTGGCGTGGATGAACGCAGAGGCCTTGCGGCTGACCATGGACACCGGCCAGGCCCACTATTTCAGCCGCTCGCGCCAGGCGCTGTGGAGGAAGGGCGAGACTAGCGGCCAGGTTCAGGCGGTGGCCGAGATCCGCATCGACTGCGACCAGGACGCGGTGTGGCTCAAAGTGATCCCCGGCGGCGACGGCGGCGCCTGCCACACGGGCGCCCGTTCCTGCTTCTATCGGGTGGTTGAGAACGGCGCCCTGGTAGAGCGGGAATGACGGGAGGCGCTGAGAGCCTCGTCGAACTGGTCTCTCCCACCGGCCGGCTCGACCGCGCCCTGGCCGACGCCCTGCCCGAGCTCTCCCGGGCTCGAGTCCAGGCGCTGATGCTGGAGGGGGCGATTACGCGGGGCGGCAACCCGGTCAGCGATCCTTCCGCCAAGGCCGCGGCGGGTATCTATCGGCTAGTCCTGCCCGAACTTCGCCCGGCCGAGCCCCAGGCCGAGGACATCGCGCTGACGGTGCTCTTCGAGGACGCCCACCTGATCGTGATCGACAAGCCGGCGGGCATGGCGGCCCATCCGGCGCCCGGCAGCGCCAGACGGGCACCCTGGTCAACGCCCTGCTCCACCACTGCGGCGCTCAGCCTGTCCGGCATCGGCGGGGTGGCGCGGCCGGGGATCGTGCACCGGCTCGACAAGGACACCTCGGGCGTCATGGTCGCGGCCAAGACCGACGCGGCCCACCGCGGCCTCTCGGCCCTGTTCGCCGCCCACGACATCGAGCGGGTCTACATCGCCCTGACCCGCGGCGCGCCCGACGCCGGCGCGGGGGACGATCGACCACCCGCATCGGCCGCTCGACCAGCGACCGCAAGAAGATGGCCGTGCTGCGCGCCGGCGGCCGCGAGGCGATCACCCACTATGCACGTCGAGCGCCGCTTTCGGCCCGGCCGCCAAGCCGCTGGCCGCCCGGGTCGCCTGCCGGCTGGAGACCGGCCGCACCCACCAGATCCGCGTGCACCTGGCGCACAAGGGCGCGCCGTGCCTGGGCGATCCCGCCTATGGCTCCGGCGCCGCCGGCGCCGGCGGTGCGCGAGGCGATCGCGGCGGCCGGCCTGAAGCGCCAGGCCCTGCACGCCGCCGTGCTGGGCTTTCGCCACCCGATCACCGGCGAGGCGCTGCGGTTCGAGACCGCGCCGCCCGCGGACATGGTCGGACTTGGAGATCGGCCCTTAAGGCGCTCTGAGATGCGTTCGATTAGAAAGCCTGCGTTCCTAGCACTGGTCTTAAACGGCGGCGCAACGTGGCAACCTATCTTACAGGGTCCAACGAGGACAGGCGCGCCGACGCTGGCGACAACGGCCTGATCCAAGGGGAATTGATAAGCTCTATGGCTGCAGCCAACGCACTCTCGGTGATGTCGCCCGATGGCGGCCTGTCGCGCTATCTGACCGAAATCCGCAAGTTTCCGATGCTCGCCAAGGACGAGGAGTTCATGCTCGCCAAGCGCTGGCGCGAGCACGAGGACCCCGAGGCCGCCCACCGGCTGGTCACCTCGCCACCTGCGCCTGGTGGCCAAGATCGCCATGGGCTATCGCGGCTACGGCCTGCCGATCGGCGAAGTGATCTCCGAAGGCAACGTCGGCCTGATGCAGGCGGTGAAGAAGTTCGAGCCCGACAAGGGCTTCCGCCTGGCCACCTACGCCATGTGGTGGATCCGCGCCTCGATCCAGGAATACATCCTGCGCTCCTGGTCGCTGGTGAAGATGGGCACGACCGCGGCGCAGAAGAAGCTGTTCTTCAACCTGCGCAAGGCCAAGAGCGAGATCTCGCGCCCTCGAGGAGGGCGACCTGCATCCCGACCAGGTCGCGCCAGATCGCCACCAAGCTGGGCGTGCTCGACGAGGAAGTGATCTCGATGAACCGGCGCCTGTCCGGCGCCGGACGCCTCGCTGAACGCGCCGCTGCGCGCCGACAGCGAGAGCGAGTGGCAGGACTGGCTGGACGACAAGGACGCCGTCAGCCAGGAGACCCAGTCTGGCCGAGGACGAGGAGAAGTCCCATCCGCATGGGCCTGCTCGAAGAGGCGATGACCGAGCTCACCGACCGCGAGCGCCACATCCTGACCGAGCGCCGGCTGAAGGACGACCCGACCACGCTGGAAGACCTGGCCGCGCGAATACGGCGTCAGCCGCGAGCGGGTGCGCCAGATCGAGGTGCGGGCGTTCGAGAAGCTGCAGAAGGCGATGCGCGCCGCGGCGGTCGAGCAGAACCTGGTGAACGCCTAGCGCGCGGAGGCAAATCGCCATGAGCGAGACGCCCCGCGCGATCGGCGAGATCGCCAGCTATCACGCCCATGTCTATTTCGACCCGGGTTCGACGCGCCCGATCGCCGAGCGAATTCGCGCCTGGGTCGGCGAGCGCTTCGCCGTGCGGCTAGGGCGCTGGCATGAGGTGAAGGTTGGCCCACACGACAAGGCGATGTTCCAGATCGCCTTCGAGCCAGCCCTGTTCGCCGATCTCACCGCCTTCCTGATGCTCAACCACGGCGGCCTCAGCATCCTCGTCCACCCCAACACGACCAACGAGCGGCGCGACCACCTTGAGGACGCGCTCTGGATTGGGTCGCCTCTCGCCGTGCATCCCGAACTCCTGCGCGAGAGCGTGGAGGCCGAGACCGCGGATGAGGTCAACACGACGCCGACGCTCCGCGCCTGACGTCCCTGGAGACCGATGTCTGGGTTCGCCAGGCGGCCGCCGCGACCCGAGCGGTCAAGCCCTAACCGCTTGCACCGCCCGTACATAGAGCATCCGGGTGGAAAGCTCGCCCGCCCAGGATTCGTCCTCGACCACTCCGGCCTCACCAAACCCGGCCGCTTCGGCGACCCGTCGGGAGGCGAGATTGTCCGGATCGATGTGGGCCTCCAGCCGGCGCATATCGGCAATCTCCGCGGCGGCGGCGCATAGCAGGCGAAGCGCCCTTGCCGCATAGCCTTTTCCTCGAAAGCTGGGGAAAACCCAGTAGGAGACATTGGCGCGGCCGGGTCCAAGGCGCCGCATCTCGCAGCCGCCCACCAAGACGCCCGCCGGCGTGCGCAGCGCATAGGCGAAATTCGGCCCGCCCGCCGCCCGGGCCTCTACCCACCGCCCGATGGCGGCCTGGACCTCTTCGAGAGTGGGCGGCCTGGGCGAATCGAACCGCCGGCGCATTTCGTCGTCTTCGCCGCGCCAGTGAGCTTCGGCGTCGGCAAGGCTATGGGCGTCCAGAACGATCACACCGTCGGTCAGCGATGCCGGCAGGCGGACCGGCTCGTCTTCGGGTTTCATGGCGGCTTGATGCTCCTCCAAACGCCCCGGCGCCACAAGCGAGCGGCTGGATTTTGCCGGCGCGGCGCCCCATCGTCTTTCGGGCTTGGATTGGAGAAGGACCATCATGTCGGAAACCCTCGAGGCGCAAGCGGAGGCCAAGAAGGCCGATCCCTTCGCCAGGCTGGACGCCACCGCCCAGGCCGAACTCGTTCGGAACAAGAAGGCCAGCCCCGCCGAATTGGTCGAAGCCGCTATCGCGCGGATCGAAGCGACCAATGGCGCGCTCAACGCCGTCACCCACAAGCTCTATGAAGCCGCCCGCGCCCGGGCCGCCCGGCCGGTGGGCGATGGCGCCTTTGCCGGCGTGCCGTTCCTTATCAAGGATCTGTTGCCGGTGGCGGGTGTCCCCAACACCTCCGGCTGCCGAGCCCTGGCCGGCGCCGTCGGCGCCGAGAGCCCGCCGTTCGTCCAGGCGTTCGACACCGCCGGCCTGATCCCGGTGGGCCTGACCAACACCCCCGAGTTTGGTCTCATCGATGTGACCGAGCCGGTATTGTTTGGCCCGACCCGCAATCCGTGGAATCTCGACCATTCGCCGGCGGGGAGCTCCGGCGGTTCCGGCGCGGCGGTGGCGGCGGGCATGACGCCCATGGCCCACGCCAGCGATGGTGGCGGCTCGATCCGCCTGCCAGCCACCAACAACGGCCTCTTTGGCCTCAAGCCGAGCCGCGGCCGCAACCTGGACGCCGGCTTTCCGGCCATGCCCTTCGGCCTGCCGGATCTGGCCATCAACCACGTCCTGACCCGCTCGGTGCGCGACAGCGCCCGTATGCTGGGCGTGGTGGAAGATCCCCACACACCGCTGGGAAAGGTCGGATTCATCGAGGCGCCCATCACCAAATCGCTCCAGATCGCTTTGGTGCGCAACGGCGCCGATGGGCGGCCCGCCTCGCCGGAGGTGGATGCGGCGATCCTCTCCACCGCCAGGCTGTGCGAAGACCTCGGCCACACCGTGGAAGAGGCGGATTGGCCCTTCGCCGGCGGCGCCATGATCGACGCCTTCCTGGATGAGTGGGCTCTCTTAGCCGCCGGGGCGGTGATGCAGACCTGCGGCGCCATGGGCTGCGTCGCCGACGAGGATCATTTCGAACCCTGGACCCTGGCCCTGGCCCAGAAGGGCGCGGCCCTCACCCCCGATCGGATCGCCAAGGTTGTGACTCATCTGAACGAAGCCGCCCGCGCACTGGAGGATTTCCTCCAGACCTATGATGTCCTGCTTTCACCGGTGCTTCGCCACTTGCCCAAGAAGGTCGGCGAACACGCCACGACCCTGCCGTTCCAGGAGCTCTGGGACCGGGTGGTGGATAATGTCGTCTATACACCGCTCTTCAACGTCTCCGGCTCCCCAGCCATGAGCGTCCCCCTCAGCTGGAGCGCCGGAGGCCTGCCGATCGGCTCCCAGTTCGCCGCCAGACTCGGCGACGAAGCGACCCTCCTAGGCCTCGCCTATCAGCTTGAAGCTGCTCGTCCGTGGGCGGACAAGTGGGCGCCGCATAGCTACTTGGGCAACCACATCTGAGTCTGCGCCCTCCTCGCTACCCCCTGAAAGGATCGCGCATGATGATGATGTCTTCCCGCTCGGGGCTGGTGGTCACCGCCGCGATCTGAGCGCCGATCAGTTCTTCGATCCGACGGACGTATTTCACCGCCGCGGCCGGGAGGTCCTTCCACGAGCGCGCGCCGCGCGTCGTGCCGGTCCAGCCCTCGATCTCCTCGTAGATCGGCGTCACGGCCGCCTGGTCGGAGAGGCCTGCGGGGAGATAGTCGAGCGTCTGGTCTCCCAGGCGATAACCGGTGCAGATCTTCATGGTCTCGAAGCCGTCGAGCACGTCGAGCTTGGTGAGGACCACGCCCTGGATGCCGCTGATGGCCACGCTCTGACGCACCAGCACAGCGTCGAACCAGCCGCAGCGCCGCTTACGCCCGGTGTTGGTGCCGAATTCGTTGCCGCGCACGCCCAGCCGCTCGCCGATCTCGTCTTTGAGTTCGCAAGGGAAGGGGCCTTCGCCGACCCGCGTGGTGTAGGCCTTGACGATGCCCAGCACATAGCCGCCGCCCGCTGGGCCGACGCCCGCGCCGGTCGCGGCCTGACCCGCCACGGTGTTGGAGGAGGTGACGAAGGGATAGGTGCCATGGTCCACATCGAGCATCGTCGCTTGGGCGCCTTCGAACAGCACCTGGCGCCCGTCCTTGGCCACCTGGTCGAGCACCCGCCAGGCAGGTCGGACATAGGGCGAGAGTTTCGGCGCGACCTCGGCAAGCAGGGTAGACAGATCTTCCGCCGTCACTTCGGGCAGATCAAGACCGCGGCGCAGAGGCGCGTGATGGGCTAGCAGGCGCTCGATCTTGGGCGGCAGGGCGGCGGCGTCGGCCAAGTCGCAGAAGCGGATCGCCCGGCGTCCGACCTTGTCCTCATAAGCCGGACCGATGCCGCGGCCGGTGGTGCCGATCCGGCCCGCGCCGGCGCGGGTTTCGCGGGCGGCGTCCAAGTCGCGATGCAGGGGAAGTACGAGACAGGCGTTGTCGGCCACGACGAGCACTTCGGGACTGATCGTCAGGCCCTGGCCCCGGACGCGCTCGATCTCGTCAAGCAGCGACCAGGGATCGACCACCACGCCGTTGCCGATGATCGAAAGCTTGCCCTGGACCACGCCCGACGGCAGCAGGGCGAACTTGTAGGTCGAATTGCCCACCACGATGGTATGGCCGGCGTTGTTTCCGCCCTGGAAGCGGACGACGACATCGGCGCGGTCCGCCAGCCAGTCGATCACCCGGCCCTTGCCCTCGTCGCCCCACTGGGCGCCGATCACCGTCACATTACCCATGTCGCTTGAGAATCCCTGTCCGCGCGCTTGCGTGGAAAGGCGAGGCCATCACCGGAGGGCGGCCTTTCCGAGGCCCTTTAGCGCGGTACTCGCCGGCCCTCCAGAGAAAATCGCCGGCGCCAAGCTGACCGGCGTTTCCGTCCCGGCTAGAAGTGCGACCCCGTCAACAGGCTGGAAGCTGCCCGATGCGTCTCAACCCCTATCTCAATTTCGATGGCAAGTGCGCCGAAGCGTTCGCCTTCTATGCGCGTTGCCTCGGTGGCCAGAATCTCGCCATTCAGACCTTCCGCGAGTCGCCGATGGCCGATCACGTCGGTCCGGAGGACCAGGATCGGGTGGTCCATGCGCGCGTGAACGTCGGCGACACGGTGCTGATGGGCTCGGATAGCCCCTCGTCCCGCTCGTCGGAGGCGAAAGGCTTCGCGGTCTCGCTCACAACGGAAAGCGTTGAGGAGGCGGAGCGCGTCTTTGGCGCCCTGGCCGAGGGCGGTGAGGTCCACATGCCCATCGGCGAGACCTTCTGGGCGGTCCGATTCGGCATGCTGAAGGACCGCTTCGGCATCCCGTGGATGGTCAATTTCGAGCGGCCGGCGACCTAAAGCTCCAGATCGCCGCTCAGCGCCGCCTCGGCCATGGCGCAGTGCATGGCGATGCCGCGCGCCATCACATCCTCGTTGAGTATCATGCGGTTGGAATGCAGGGCGCAGCAGGTGCGGTAATCGCCGCCCTCCGGCGCCGCGCCGAGAAAGGCCATGGCGCCGGGAAGCTTCTGAAGCACGTAGGAGAAGTCCTCCGCCCCCATCATCGGATTGGCCATGGTGTGCCAGGCGTCCTCACCAAAAAGCGCCTTGGCGGTGCGTTCGGCCAGATCGGTCACGCGACCATCGCAGACGGTGACCGGAAAGCCGTGGTCGATGTCCACCTCGGCTGTGGCGCCATGAGCCGCCGCGATGTTCTCCGCCACTCGGCGGCAGCCTTCGTGAATGATTGCGCGGGTGTGTTCGGAGAAGGTGCGGATGGTGCCGAGCAGGCGGCCATCCTCGGGAATGACGTTGCTGGTCGTGCCCGCCGCGATATGGGCGATGGTGATCACCGCCGGGGCGAAAACCGAAACACGCCGCGTCACCAGGGTCTGCAGGGCGGTGACGATCTCGCACAGCACCGGGATGGGATCGAGGGCGTCCTGCGGCATGGAGGCGTGGCCGCCGGCGCCGACGACGCGAATGCGCAGGGTGTCTGACGCCGCCAGAAGCGGCCCCGTGCGGCCAGCGAAGGTGCCCGCGGGCATATTGGGCGAGATATGCAGGGCGAAGGCCGCGTCGGGAAGTGGGTCAAGGAGGCCGTCCTCGATCATGAACCTCGCGCCATGCCAGCCTTCTTCGCCCGGCTGAAACATGAACATCACCGTGCCGGCCAGCCGGTCGCGCTTCTCACAAAGGGCCCTGGCGGCGCCGGCCAACATGGCCACGTGGGTGTCGTGCCCGCAGGCGTGCATGGCCCCCTGGTTGAGGGAGGTGAAAGCAAGGCCCGTGTCTTCGTGCAGGGGAAGGGCGTCCATGTCGCCGCGCAACAGCACCGTGCGCCCATTGGCCGGGCCGCGGAGGATGGCCACCAGGCCGCTGGTGGACGGGCCCTCCCGAATTTCCAGAGGCAGACCCGCCAAGGCCGCCTTCACCTTGGCTGTGGTGCGCGGAAGGTCGAGGCCCAACTCCGGATCCTCATGGATCGCGCGTCGCAGGGCGATGGCTTCTGTAAGCCCCGCTTCACCAGCTGAGGTCCAGGTTTCGGCGTCGAATGTCATGGCGTTCATGTCGAGTTCCAGATCGAAAAATGGCTAGGCGGGCGGAGATTGCGCGCGGCGATGGCGCAAAGTCCAGCGGCGCTTCTACGATCTCATGCCAAAGGCTATGAGGGCTCATGTCCCGCCCACGCTTTCACCTCGCCTTTCCGGTTCGCGACTTGGCCGAAGCGCGCGCCTTTTACGGCGCCTTGCTGGGATGCGCGGAGGGTCGCTCAGCCGATGACTGGGTGGATTTCGACTTCCACGGCCATCAGATCGTCGCTCATCTGGCGCCGGATGAAGTGTCCGCACGAACCAATCTGGTCGATGGCGAGGCCGTTCCGGTGCGTCACTTCGGCCTTATCCTGACAAGGCAAGATTGGCGCGCCCTGGCGGCTCGGCTGAAAACGGCTGAGGTGACCTTTCTCATCGCGCCGCAAACCCGGTTCGCCGGTAAGCCAGGAGAGCAGGACACGATGTTCCTCACCGACCCGTCGGGCAACGCCCTGGAGTTCAAGGCCTTCGCCGACGACGCTCAGGTGTTCGCGAGATAGCGCCCAGGCCGGCGCATGGCGGTTGGCTCTCCGCCGCCCTTGGCCTCGATGCGGGCGACAGCCTCGGCCAGGGACTCTATGGCCACGGCCATGTGGTGGGCGTTGGCGTGGATGAGGCGCACCTCATCGAGCATCATGCCGATGTGGCCTCGCCAGCAAACCAGATCGCCGCGCATCAGGCCATTCAGATCAATCGGCGTTCCGAGCAAAGCCTGCTGATCCGCATCGCGTGGGCAGGCGAGGCCGGCGGCGTAGAGCGACTGCTGGACCAGGCCGGAGCAATCGAGGCCCAGGCTGGTGCGTCCTCCCCACAGATAGGGTGCGCCCAGAAAGGTCTCGGCCACGGCCGCCGGGTCGGCCGAAATCTCGCCGATATGAGAGAGGTGGGCCTTGGCGATCCACCCGGCGTCGCTCGCCAGGGCCAGGGTTTCGGTCTCCTCGATGATGGTCACCAGGGCGTTGAGGCTGATCGGACC
This sequence comes from uncultured Alphaproteobacteria bacterium, assembly GCA_963817995.1. Classification (GTDB taxonomy): domain Bacteria; phylum Pseudomonadota; class Alphaproteobacteria; order Caulobacterales; family Caulobacteraceae; genus Acaudatibacter. Next base: position 171,184 of record CAWFQJ010000002.1, on the reverse strand, counting down.
GAAAGCCCGCGCCTTGATCGACGTCTCGGCGAAAGCGAAGGTGCCTGGGACGCTCACCCAATGGGTGGGGGTGTTGATCTCGTCCGCCAAGGTGGAAGCCTCGACAAAGCCCACATAGCCGTCGCGCCGCGCCTGGCCCCAAACGAAACCGTCGTTCTCTTCCAGTTTGTCAAAGACTTCGCCGATGAGAAGCTGATCGAGCTGTTCGGCCGACGGATCGGGGGCCGCGCGGATTGCCGCCGCTGGCGCGATCACCTGCGTGGCGAAGGTCGGTGCAAACCGACCGGCGGAAACCTCTCCCTCCAAGCCGGCGGCGGCCAGATCGGTCCGGGCCAGGGTGAGGCGGGGGTCGAGGCTCACCCGTATCTGGCCTTGAGGACGGCGTAGATCGCGCGGATCGCCTGAGCTTCGGCGCCCTTGGGCCAGCCGGGCCGGCTCCTCGGATTCCAGCCGAAGATGTCGAAATGAACCCAGGGAGTCTTGGGAGCGAAGCGCTGTAGGAAAAGGGCGGCGGTGATCGAGCCCGCCTGGGCCCAGGGTTCCGCATCGTTGGCCACATCGGCGATATCGCTGTCGATCGCGGCCTCGTAGCCGGACCACAGCGGCATGCGCCACAAGGCATCGGCGACCCGGGTTGCGGCGGCGGCGAGCTCCGCCGCCAGTTCATCGTCGGCGGTGTAGAAGGGAACCATGTCGGGTCCCAGGGCCACCCGCGCAGCGCCGGTCAGCGTGGCCATGTCGATAGTCAGCGCGGGCGACAGTTCCGACGCGCGGGCCAGGGCGTCGGCCAGGATCAGGCGTCCTTCGGCGTCAGTGTTGCCCACCTCGATGGAGAGGCCGGCGCGTGAGGCGAGCACGTCACCTGGCCGCATGGCGTCGCCGCTGATCGCGTTCTCCACCGTGGGGACCAGCACCGCCAGGCGCACTGGGAGCTTGGCGGCCATCACCATACGCGCCAGAGCCAGAACGTGGGCGCCGCCGCCCATATCCTTCTTCATCTGACGCATGCCGGCTGAGGGCTTGATGTCGAGACCGCCGCTGTCGAACACGACGCCCTTGCCCACCAGGGCGATGAGGGGGTGGTCGGCCTCGCCCCAGGATATCTCGATCATGCGCGGGGCGCGCGCCGGAGCGGCGGCGCGGCCGACCGCGTGGACTGCGGGATAACCAGCCGCTAGCAGATCGTCTCCGACGACCACTTCAATGCGCGCGCCGTAGCCGTCGGCGATCGCGCGAGCGGCGGCTTCCACCTCAGCCGGCCCCATGTCGTTGGCCGGCGTGTTGATCATGTCCCGGGCCAGAGCGCACGCGCCGGCGAGCGCCTCGATTTCCGCTGCCTCCACGCCGGGAAACCCAGCCAGACGCGGCGGGGCCTCCGCCGGTTCCTTTTTGTAACGGTCGAAGCGATATGCGCCGAGCGCCCAGGCCAAGGCGATTTGCGCTACGTCCAATTCCGCCGGTGGCGACACCAGGCGATAGTCTCCAGGCGGCAACCGGCCGGCAAGGCCGCGGTAGGCCATCGCGCCTTCGCCATCGGCGAGACCGAAAAGGAAGCGGCCGGGACGCTCTCCCCTGGCCGGGACATAGATGAGTTGGCCACTTTTCGCCGTGAACCGCGCCTGAGTGGCGGCGAGGCGTTCGTGATCGTGCAGGGCGTCGGAAAGACGGTTCCAGTCTTTCGACCGGATCGTCACAATCTCGACCGACGCATCAGCCTCCAAGGGTTGATCCTTTATGGCCATCCCATCCTCAAATTCGGTCGCCTAGCCCAACTCATAGGCGGTAGCCAGCACCAGAGTGATTCGCGGGCCGGGATTTACTGCAGGCCCCCATGCCGCGGGCCGGCGCCATTTCGGTCACAGTGGCGCGAGAAAAGCCGGAAATGTCGCAAAAGACCCGCTCTTTCCATGTTGGCCGCGTTGATCGCCAACGGCAAACTTGTATAGAACCCACGGTGAGTAACGCCGTCTAAGGTATCCGCGCGATGTTGCAGTGGACCCCTTGGCAAGGTAAAGCTCGATCATACCTCGGCGGCCGAAAGCGGTCGCGCCAGGCAACAGAGGGGATACCGATGAAATCGAAGTTTATGACCGGGGCCGCATTGGCTACGGTGCTCACCGCGATCGGTGGCGCTGCGGCGGCGCAGGACGCTGTCAACTGGACCGGCTTTTACGTCGGTGTGAACCTCGGCGGCGCATGGAACACAAGCTGCGCAAGCTTCAACCTGGTTTCCGCCGATGGGTCGGCGGTCTACACAGGTGGCAACTGCCCGAACCAGGCGTCCTTCACTGGCGGCGGCGAACTCGGGTACAATTATCAGGTTTCGAACTGGGTGTTCGGCCTTGAAGGCGACGTCGAAGGCGCCACCACCACCAGCAGCCACTATTCACGCGTGACCGCCGGCAACGCGGACATACCGGCTGGCACCTATTCTGTTTATGGAAGCCATACGCCGGAAGTCTACGGCACCATCCGCGCCCGCCTCGGTTATGCTTTCGACCGGACGCTGATCTACGTCACCGGCGGCGGCGCGTTCGCCGGCTCGAACACCACCGGCACCATCGCCTACACCCCCACCGCCGGCGCGGAGTGCCCAGGCAGTGACGGTCCCGTCGCTTGCGAGCCCGCGTCCTTCACGAGCAGTGGCGGCGGCACCCGGACCGGTTGGACCCTCGGTGGCGGCGTCGAGTACAAGATCGACGCTCATTGGTCGGTCAAAGCCGAAGACCTGTTCGCCAACTTCGGCAACCACGAGCACATACCCGTTTGCCAAGTCACCGATAGCTCATTTTGCGACCAGTTTGCTTACGCGTCGTTCCACTCTTCGGGCAGCGCTGGGAATATCAACGTGTTCCGGATCGGCGTGAACTACAACTTCGCGTCGCCGCCGGCGCCCCCTCCCCCGCCGCCTCCCCCACCGCCGCCGCCTCCCCCACCGCCGCCGCCTCCCCCACCGCCGCCTCCCCCGCCGCCGCCGACCTTTGAGGCCCGCGACTACGTGATCTACTTCCCGTGGGATCAGTATGTGATCACGCCGGAAGCCCAGGCGGTTCTCCAGGACGCGGCCAAGTACGCTTCCGACGGCCACGCCACCAAGGAGATCATTGTCGGCTATACCGACACCTCCGGTTCGGTCGCCTACAACCTCAAGCTCTCCGAGCGCCGGGCCAAGGCCGCCGCCGACGGACTCGTCGCCCTGGGCGTCTCCCAAGACACCCTCGACGTCTCCTGGAAAGGCAAGTCCGATCCCGCCGTCGCCACCGGCGACAACGTCAAGGAACCCCTCAACCGGCGTGACACCATCCACGTCCAGTTCTAGGCAACCTTCCTATACAATCGACCTGGAGCCCGGCCCAAAAGGCCGGGCTCCTTTCTTTTTGAAGCCTCCCTGGGGCGGAAGCGGTTGGCGTTTGCGCAGGGCAAAGCTGCCGCGTGGCCACAAGCGAAGTCTTGACATTTTCGCAACAGAGACGGGAAACCCGCCGACCGAACGGCCCACAAGGCTGTTTTCGCAGGCCTTCAAGTTGCCCGCGCCCGGAATCCTTGTATAGGCTCCGCTAAGAGTCCTTGAGGCGGCCCGCAGGAATCCGAAAGTTTGCGGGCGCGTCCTGGTTCATAAAACATGTTGCACCGTCATTGGCGGCGCAGTGGGCAACAAAGGGGTTTGATATGAAACTGAAACTGCTGGCTGGGGCCGCCGTGGCCACCGTCTTCGCCGCCACGGGCGCCTCTGCCGAGTGGCAATTCGGCGGACCGGCGCCCTACACGGCTACGACGCCGGGCTGGTACGCAGGCGCCGACGTCGGCATGAACAATGCCCTCACGATGGGGCTGAAGTTCAATGATGAAACCGATGGCGCCAACATTCGGACCAGCGGCATCGATTGGGCGGCTTTCGCCAAGGTGGGTTACCGCCTGGCTCCCTGGGTCCGCATTGAACTGGAAGGCGGCTATCGTCCCTCCAGCATCAGTTCCATCAAATCATTCAGCCGACCCAGCAACTATTATTTCTGCTCGCAGCCGTCCAACGATCTCAGCGGGTGTAGCAATGTTGGGGGTGACAGCGACGCTTGGACAGTGATGGGCAACTTGCTGTTCGACCTGCTGCCCCATTCCCGCATCAGTCCATTCGTGGGGGGCGGCGTCGGCATCATCTATCATCAGTTCAGCACCAGCGGCTATGTCGGCGGCAATTTGGTGGACTATGATCCGGTGCATATCAATATCAGCGACTCGAGCACGGTGTTCGGCGCTCAAGCCATCGGCGGCGTCACCTATGCGGTGACTGATCGTATCAATGTCGACTTGACCTACCGTTATCTCACCGGCGGCAACGTACAAGTCGCGGAAAGCAGCTATTCCGGCCTCAACGGCCAGGGTCGCTTTGAGGACAATTCCTTCACCCTCGGGTTCCGCTACAGCTTCGCCCCGCCGCCGCCGCCTCCGCCGCCGCCTCCCCCGCCGCCGCCTCCCCCGCCGCCGCCGCCTCCGCCTCCCCCGCCGCCGCCGCCTCCCACCTTTGAGGCCCGCGACTACATCATCTACTTCCCGTGGGATCAGTATGTGATCACGCCGGAAGCCCAGGCGGTTCTTCAGGACGCGGCCAAGTACGCTTCCGACGGCCACGCCACCAAGGAGATCATTGTCGGCTATACCGACACCTCCGGTTCGGTCGCCTACAACCTCAAGCTCTCCGAGCGCCGGGCCAAGGCCGCCGCCGACGGACTCGTCGCCCTGGGCGTCTCCCAAGACACCCTCGACGTCTCCTGGAAAGGCAAGTCCGATCCCGCCGTCGCCACCGGCGACAACGTCAAGGAACCCCTCAACCGGCGTGACACCATCCACGTCCAGTTCTAGGCAACCTTCCTATACAATCGACCTGGAGCCCGGCCCAAAAGGCCGGGCTCCTTTCTTTTTGAGGCCTCCCTGGGGCGGAAGCGTTGCGACGTGGACGCCGCTCGATCGGGCCGCTAAAGGGCGGCGATGGCGATTGGCGTTTTTGATTCCGGAATTGGCGGCTTAAGCGTACACCATGCCTTGGTGCGGCGCCTTCCATCAGCAGACTTCATCTATCTCGCGGACCAGGCGTCGACGCCCTACGGCGGTCGCGCCGGGGAGGAAATCGTCGCCCTGACCCGCGCGGGTTGTGAGCGGCTGTTCGAAGCGGGATGCGATCTGGTCATTTTGGCCTGCAACACCGCCGCCGCGGTCGCTCTGCGGCGCCTGCAACAGACCTGGCTGCCAGACTATCGCCGGGTACTGGGGCGACCGGCCAATGTTCTTGGAATTATCGTCCCTACGATCGAAGCCGCCACCGGTTTGCCTTGGAGTCATGAGGCGGAGCGCGCCGCCGATAAAGTCGAGCATGTGGACGTCCTCGGCATCTTCTCCACTCCCGCGACGGCGATCTCCCGCGTCTATGAGATCGAAATCGACAAGCGACGCGGTGATGTCGCCGTCTTCTCCGAGCCGTGCCCGACCCTGGCCCGGGAGATCGAGGCCGGCGCCAAGGAGGAGTATCTGAAGAGCGTGGTGAAAGATCACGTCGGGGCGCTGACGCGAAGGATCGGACGCCCGCCCGACAGGGCCATATTGGGCTGCACACACTACGAGATCATCGCGGGCCTATTTCGCGACGCCTTGCCGCCCGGCGTTCCGCTGATCCACCAGCCCGACGCCACCGCCGAGGCGATCGCCACCTATCTTGAGCGCCATCCGCAATACGATCCGGGGACCGAGGGGCGTCGGCTATTCCTCACCACAGGCCGCGCCGGCGCGCAAAACGGTCTGGTCGAACGGTTCTGGGGCTCGCCGCTCCACTTCCAATCGATCTAGCAGGGGAGACATGAAGTTTGTAGTTCAACTCGGAGTTGTATTTGGGTTGACCGCCTTGGCTCTTGGAAGCGCGGCGCGCGCCGAGGTGATCGAAAGCCAAGCTGGGGGGTTCACCACGCGCGAGAGCGTCGTTGTAGCCGCTCCAGCGGCGAGGGTCTGGGCGGCCCTGGGTCAAATTGGAGCATGGTGGAACCCGGTTCACAGCTACTCTGGCGACCCCAGAAATCTGTCCATCGCCCTGAAGCCCGGGGAATTCTTCTCGAAGCCCTGCCCGGCGGAGGCGTCCGCCATATGGTTGTGGTCTACGCCAAACCGAACGAGACGCTGCGTCTCGAGGGTGCGCTTGGCCCTTTGCAGGCGTTCGGCGTCGCCGGGAGCTTGACCTGGAGACTGAATGAGAAGGACGGCGTGACTACGGTTACGCAAACCTACGACGTGGGCGGCCACGCCCCAGGAGGACTTGCCGCCTTCGCCGGCGCGGTTGACGGGGTGCTCGGCGATCAGGCCAACCGCCTCAAGCGATATGTGGAGACGGGCAAGCCGCAATAGGGCCGCGAAGGGGCGGTCTGTCCTAGAATCTGTCGATGTAACTATCGGCGCGCATTGATAATACCTATGTTACCGCGATGCTTCCCACCCTCCGCCAGCTCCAATATCTCAAACTTCTAGCGCACCACGGCTCGTTCAGCCGCGCCGCTGATGCGGCCCATGTAACTCAGCCAACGCTTTCGGCGGGCATTCAAGAACTCGAGAAGATTCTCGGCGCCGCGATGGTAGACCGCAATCGCTCGGGGGTGCTTCTGACCGCGGCCGGCGAAGAGGTGGTGGGCCGCGCCGGGGCGATCCTGACGCAGACCGAAGATCTTGTGCGAGAGGCTCGAGGAGCCGGAGAACCTCTCGGCGGCCGATTCAGGCTCGGTGTCATCCCGACGGTCGCCCCGTTTCTCCTGCCCGCCGCGTTGCCTGTCCTGCGAACGCGCTTTCCAAAACTGAAGCTGTTTCTGCGCGAAGACCTTACTCATCGGCTGGTGGCCGACGTCAGGTCCGGCGCCTTGGACGGCGCGCTGGTGGCCCTTCCCTACGATATGACAGGCTTGGACTTCGCCCATGTGGGAGACGACGAACTCATGGCGGCCTTCCCAAACGATCATCCGTTCAGCCTCGCCGCCAGCATCGCGCCCGACCGCCTTGAAGGCGAGGAGTTGATACTGCTCGAGGACGGTCATTGCCTGCGCGATCACGCCCTGACCGCCTGCGGGATGGGAGCCGCGCGTCACGCCAGGGACGAGGGCTTCGCGGCCACCTCCCTGGCTACCCTGGTTCAGATGGTGGCTTCTGGGCTAGGGGTTTCCTTCCTGCCGGCCATGGCGGTGGAAGCCGGACTCGCCAAGGCCGCGCAGATTGCCGTACGCCCCCTGGACGCGGATCATGCAAGCCGACAGATCGTTGTGGCCTGGCGGGCCGGATCCACGCGCGCGGCGGAGTGCCGCCTTCTCGTCGAGGTGTTTCAAGGCCATTGAGCGGCGGCCGGCCTCTCGGAAAATTTCGCGGATCCAGACAGAAAAAGGGGACGACCGCGGGACAAATGCGCACGGAAGCCATACGACCGCCAAAAGGTGGCCCACGGGGCTTGCAAACGCCGCGCGTAAGTCGTTAATCGCCTTTTGCAGCCTCCCCCGACAGAGCCCGCAACACCCAACGCCTCATGAATTATTCGTTCATAAAAATGAATGGTCTCGGCAACGATTTCGTGGTCGTCGAGGCTGGTTCGGAGAGATTTGCCCCCAACACCCAAGAGGTTCGCGCCATCGCCGATCGCAAAAGCGGCATCGGCTGCGATCAGCTCATCAGCCTTGAGCGATCCGAGCGCGCTGACGCCTTCATGCGGATATGGAACGCGGATGGAGGCGAGGTCAGCGCCTGCGGAAACGCCGCCCGCTGCGTCGGCTGGCTGCTCATGGAGGCTTCCGGGCGAGAGTCGATCCTGATCGAAACAACCGCCGGCCTCGTGGAAGCCAAGCGCGTCGGACCAAAAGAAGTCACTGTCGACATGGGCGTTCCGGGTCTCCATTGGCGTGACATCCCGCTAGCGCACGCGGTGGACACCCGCCGGGTTGACCTGGAGGTGGATTATATTCGCGATCGCCCCGGCTGCGTCTCCATGGGCAATCCGCACATGGTGTTCTTCGTGCCCGACGCCATGGCCGTCCCCCTGGCCAGGCTGGGGGCTAGGTTGGAGCGCCACCCGCTTTTTCCCGAACGCGCCAACGTCGGCTTCGCCCAGGTCAAGGCGGCCAATCGCATCCGTTTGCGGGTGTGGGAACGCGGCGCCGGGATCACCAGCGCCTGCGGCACCGGCGCGTGCGCGGCCGTGGTGGCGGGCCATCGCCGAGGTCTCACCGGCCGGGAGGTCACTGTCGAAATGGACGGCGGCGAGCTCTTGATCAATTGGAGCCGGACTGATGATCACGTGCTGATGACCGGTCCGGTGGCGGTGGAATTCGCCGGCCGTCTTCCAAATCTCGAGCAGGCGGCCGCCTAGCGCTACCCGAAGGTCGCGGCGAGGTCGGCGATCTGCTAGAGCCGCGCGAGCGATCCATTGGAGGTCGCGGCGGACCGACTTTCATGGCCGATGGATCATCGCCCGCCAGCGCCGAGGGCCGCGGGTTGGAAATTGTGACTTTCGGCTGCCGGCTCAACGCGTGCGAGTCGCAAGCCATCAGCGAACGCGCCGCCGAGGATGGCGTCGCCGATACAGTGGTCTTCAACACCTGTGCGGTGACCAGCGAAGCGGTCCGCCAAGCGCGCCAGGCGATCCGCAAGGCCAGGCGCGATCGCCCGGGCGCGCGACTGGTCGTCACCGGCTGCGCCGCCCAGATCGATCCGAGCGCCTTCGCCGCCATGGACGAGGTCGATCTGGTGCTTGGCAACGCCGACAAGACCGTCCCAGGCGCGCTGAAAGCCGGCGGCGCTCGGACGCGGGTGAGCGACATCATGGCGTTGCGCGATACCGCTCGCCGCGCGGCGTCGGGCTTTGCCGGACGCGCCAGGGCCTATGTAGAGATCCAGAACGGCTGTGATCATCGCTGCACCTTCTGTGTGATCCCTTTTGGTCGAGGAAACGCGCGCTCCGTTCCCGCGGAAACCGTCGTGAAGCGCGTGCGTGCTTTGGCAGACGCTGGATTCGCCGAAGTGGTGCTTACTGGCGTGGACCTTACAAGTTGGGGGGCCGACCTTCCTGGCCGGCCACCCCTAGGCGCCTTGGTGGCCGAGATCCTTGCCGGCGCGCCATCACTTCGACGCTTGCGCCTTTCCTCGATCGACGCCGCTGAGATCGATCCGGATCTGATGGCGGTAATTGCCAACGAACCGCGTTTCGCACCGCATCTACATCTTTCTCTACAATCCGGCGACGATCTCATCCTCAAGCGAATGAAGCGCCGGCATTCGCGCGCCCAGGCGCTAGCGCTAATCGACGCAGTGCGGCGGGTGCGGCCTGAGACCGCCTTCGGCGCCGACTTCATCGCCGGCTTTCCCACCGAGACCGAAAGTGCGTTCGAAAACACCCTCGCTTTCGTTGAGGAGGCCGACCTCGCCTTCCTCCATGTGTTCCCCTACAGCCCACGCCCGGGCACACCGGCCGCGCGTATGCCCCAGCTTTCGCGCTCGGTGATCAAAGAGCGCGCGGGACGACTGCGCGCCATCGGAAAAACCGCACTCGCCCGCCATTTGGACCGCCAAGTGGGACGGCGCCTGACGGTGCTTGTGGAGCGCGAAGGCCAGGGACGCGCCGAGGATTTCACCCAGGTCGCATTCGCGGGAGACGCACACGCGGGATCGCTCGTCGTCGGCGTGGCCTCGGGTCATGACAATGAACGGGCGCGCATCGATTCCTGGACGGCGGTGACGGTCTAACCCAACAGTCTCCACACATTGTGCGCCGCCAGGGCCATGAGCACGAGTGTGCCCAATACGTGCACGGCGAAGCGGATCATGACCGCGTTGATCGTCGCCTGGATCAGGCTATGGACGACACGTAGCGCGACATAGGCCCAGGCCAGGGCCAGATCGAGGTCGCTTCCCCAACGATGGGCGAGGTAGGTGTAGAAGACCAACGCGTAGAAGATCGTCGGCTGTTCCATCAGGTGGTTGTAGTTGTAGGCCACCTGTCGGACCTTCAGAGGCAAGGCGTTAAGTGAACTCGGTTCCCGCGCCTGGTCTGGGTCTATGCCCGCTCGGGTGATCGCGGGAATACGCGTCACATACATCCATATCCACATGACGAATGACCACAGGATCAGCGCCAAGACCGGCGTAAGTATGGACTTGACCGCTAACAGCGGGGTCATGATTGCGCCCGGAACGGATCGGCTTCGAAGACGCCCAGAATCTCGAAGTGATCGCTGAAGAAGGCCAATTCATCGAAGGCGCCGGCGAGGTCGGCGTCGCTCGGCCGTCCATCGACCTCGGCGTAGAAGAAAGTCGCGGTGAAAGCGCCATTCTCCATATAGCTCTCGAGCTTGGTCATATTGACGCCATGCGTGGCGAAGCCGCCCAGCACCTTGTAGAGCGCCGCCGGAATATTGCGCACGCGGAAGACGAAGCTGGTTACACAGGCCGCCCCATCAGCCGGCGGCGGCGGGCTCTGCTCGGCGGACATGACCAGGAACCGTGTGGTGTTGTGGGCTTCATCCTCGACATCGGTCAGCAGGATATCGAGACCATAGATTTCGGCGGCGAGGGCCGGGGCTATGGCCGCCTTCGTGCGATCGGGATGAGACGCCAAGGTCTTGGCGGCGCCGGCGGTGTCGCCGGCCGCCTCCAGGCTCGCGCCCAGCTTTCTGAACACCTTTCGGCATTGGCCGGCGGCGAACGGCATGCTGATGATGGTCTTCACATCCTCCAGGCGAGCGCCCGGATTGGCCATCAGCTGGAAGCGAATGGGCTTGAACCGCTCGCCAATGATCTTCAGGCCCGATGAGGGCAGCAGGTGGTGAACATCCGCCACACGGCCGGCGATAGAGTTCTCCACCGGGATCATGCCGAGGGCGCAGTCTCCGCGTTTCACCGCCTCGAAGGCGTCCTCGAAGGTAGCGTGTGGGGCGGGTTCATAGTCGGGAAAGTGGGCGCGGCAGGCTTCGTCGCTATTGGCGCCCGGTTCGCCCTGGAAAGCGATCTTCGGTCTGGGAGTCATGAAGGGTTTCTAGCATAGGCGCGGGCGGCGGCGAGGTCGGCGGCCGTGTCCACCGAGATCGGGGCCCTGTCGACTACCGCGGCCCAGATGGAAAGGCCCAGTTCCAGAGCCCTGAGTTGCTCCAGGTTTTCTCGCCGCTCAAGGGACGAAGGCGGGGCGGCGTTGAAACGCTCCAGGGCGCCCCGACGATAGGCATAGAGACCTATGTGTCGCCAGATCGGCCCCTCGCCATAGAGAACCGATCGCGTGAAATAGAGAGCCCTCCCAGAGCGCCCGTCGTCCTCCAAGGCCAGGATCGCCTTGACCACGTCGGAATTGGCGCGATCAGCGACGTCGGCCTCAAGGGCCGCCAAGGTGGCGATATCGCAATCGGGACGGTTGGCCAGAAGGGCCGCGCCATCGGCGATCGAGGCCGGTGAAACGAAGGGCATATCACCTTGAAGATTGATCACCACCTCGTGTCGGCGGTTGGGATCCAGCTCGGCCAGGGCGGCAAGGATGCGGTCGGAGCCCGAAGGCAATGATGGGTCGGTGAGGATCGCCTGTCCGCCCGCCATCTTCACCGCATCGACAATAACGCCGTCTCCCGCCGCCACGGCCACCGGGCCTATGTCGGCTTCGAGCGCCTGGCGCAGCACTCGGACGATCATCGCCACGCCGCCGATATCCGCCAGGGGCTTGCCTGGCAGCCGTCGCGCGGCCATGCGCGCGGGTATGAGGATGATCGGGTTCATGAGCGGAGCGGCGTCCGGGCTGTTTGAACGTGTTCTGGGCGCCGTCGCCGAGACGCCACGGACAGAGCCCAAAGGGCGTTTGCGCCAGCGGCGGTAGCGTGTAAGAGACGCCAAGGCAACCAGGGGCGAGGTTTGGGCGGCGCGGCCCCCCACGATCGTCTCGGCATTCCTCAAAAGGGTCCAAGGAAGAGATGAGCGACGACCTGACCGGCAACAAGATCATCGGCGCGACGCTGGCGACGGCGCTCGTCATGGTGGGCCTTGCCGTGGTCACGCCCAAGTTCTTCGAAAGCACGCCGCCGGCCAAACCGGGATACGCCATCGCCGTGGCCGCCGAAGCCGACTCGGGAGCTGCCGCGCCCGTGGCGCCGCCTGACTGGGGTACGGTGCTGAAGACCGCCGACGTTTCGGCCGGCGAGGCCAAGACCGCAGTCTGCAGAGCCTGCCACATCTTCGATCCGTCGGGCGCCAACAACATCGGCCCTGGCCTCTACGGCGTGGTCGGCCGCAAGCCTGGCAGCCATCCGGGATTCTCCTATTCGGCGGGCATGGAAGCCTTTGGCGCCAAGCAGCCGATCTGGGACTATGAGCACATCTACGAGTTTCTCGCCGGTCCACAGAAATATATCGATGGCACCAAGATGACCTTCATGGGCATCAAGGACTCGCAGGACCGTATCAACGTCATCGCCTATCTCCATACCCTGGGGTCGAGCCTGCCGATCCCACCACCGGCGCCGGCCGCCGCCGCCCAGCCTACCGCTGGGGCCGCCCCTGCCGCCGCGGCGGCCGGAGCCGCGCCCGCCAAGGCCGGCTCCCCCGCTTGAGCGGCGTCACTCGCCTTGGCCTCCTGGTCGGGGCCATGATGGTGATGGCGTGGGGCGCGCCGGCCGCACCCGCCCCCCATGTGCGCATCGCATCCCTTGCTCGGCTTCCCACGCCTCTTCCGAATCCTTATGACCCAGCCGCCGACGCCAAGGCAGAGGTTGCCGCGGCCAGAGCTAAGGCCAAGGCCGACGGAAAGCTCCTCCTGATCGATCTGGGCGGCGCATGGTGCGGCGATTGCCGGGTGCTGGCCGGATTGATGGACCAACCGGAGATCGCCGCGTTCGTCAGGGCTCACTATGTGGTGGTGAACGTAGATGTAGGCCGCGAGAACCGAAACCTCGACATACCGGCCCACTACGGCGTGAAGTCCATGGATGGCGTTCCAAGCCTGCTCATCGTCGATTCGCAGGGTCGTCTGGTCAACGCCGGCCACGTCGCCGCCCTTGCCGACGCCCGCTCGATGACCCCGCAGGCGCTCGCCGACTGGCTGGCTCGCTGGACGGACTAGCGGCTAGTTCGAATCGTCGCGCGCCTGGGCCATGGTGATGACGAATCCGGCCAGCACGTCGAGCAGCACCATCAGGATGATCAGGAAAAAGGTCGAAGTGGCGAAGGCGGGAAAGACCAGCATTTCCACAAGGCAGGCGACGAACAGCACCATGGAGAGGGCGTGATTAGCGATGGCGATCCGCCGACTGCCAGCTGATTTCACCAGTTCGACGAAAAGTACAATCAGCGAGGCCGCAAGCAACAGATCCGCCACGCTGACCGGCCATAGGCCTCCCGGCGCTGTCTTCAATTCGAAAAGAGGCGCGGTTAGGCGGATGTTGGCGTCGGTTGAACGGTAGCCGCCGGCGAGAGTGAGGGCGAACACGTTGTAGAGGCCCACAGGCAGCACAAGCAGCGGAGCGGCGGCGAAGATGGCGAATTTGCCCATGGCGTCGTTTGTAGGGACGCCGGCGATAATGGTCGAGGCCGGGCGATCTAATGCTCCGACACCTGGCCTGGGTCACGCGTTCTGCCCCTCAGCCAAAGGACCCCCAGCAAGTCGATCACGCCGGCCAACAGGCGCCCGAAGTTGGTATATTTCGACCGGCCCGCGACACGTGGGCGATGAGCGACCGGCAGGAAGGTTATCTCATACCCCTCGCGCAACATCATGGACGGCAGGTAGCGGTGCAGATGATCGAAATAGGGCAGGCGCAGAAAGGCCTCGCGGCGAACGACCTTAAGACCGCAGCCGGTATCGAGCGTCCGATCGTCGAGTAAACCGCGCCGAACCTCATTGGCCAGGCGCGACGCCCACCGGCGGGCGGGAGAATCACGCCGGCCGCACCGCTCCCCTCCTACAAGACCAAGGCGCGCCGGCCCGGAGCGCAACACCGCGACAAGATCAAGGGCGTCGGCCGGGTCGTTCTGACCATCGCCATCAAGCAGTACGATAACCGGCGCCCGGGCCGCCAGAACACCGGTGCGGATCGCCCGGCTCTGGCCGGCGCCTCGAGCGTGGGAGAGGATACGCAGATTTGGCATCTCCGGCCTGAGAGCCATCAGACTTGCCCGGACGCCGTCGGTGCTAGCGTCATCGACGAAGATAATCTCCGCCGCTTCGGCCTCGAAGACGGCCGAAATCTCCCAGGCCAGGGAAGCGGCCGCGCCTTCCTCATCACGAACCGGCACAACGATCGAAATTTGAGGCGCGGTGTCCGACATCATAACCGTCGTTGATAGAGCAAAATTCGGCATCGCGATGTTCGTGCTACTACTCGGCTGTGCTTGACGTTGCATCACTTGACCGCCTGAGTCGCGGCTGGCGCGGCCCGATCCTCGCCGCCGTCGTGGCCTTCCTCGCCGCCCTGCCTGGCCTGGTCGCCTTGCCTCCGCTCGATCGGGACGAATCTCGATTCGCCGAAGCCTCGGCGCAGATGCTGGAAACAGGCGATTTCGTCAGCCCAAGATTCCAAGAGACGCCGCGCTTCAAGAAGCCGGTGGGAATCTATTGGCTGCAGGCCGCCGCCGTGCGCGTCCTCAGCCATGTGGAGGACCGCCAGATCTGGGCCTACCGGATTCCCTCTCTCCTAGGCGCGATGATGGCCGCGGCGGCCTGCGCATGGGGCGCGGCCGCGTTCGCGAGGCCCGGAGCAGCCTTTCTGGCTGGCGCCCTGTTGGGATCGACATTTCTGCTCTCTACGGAAGGGGCGGTCGCCGCCACCGACGCGGTTTTGGCGGGGTCGGTCGCTCTGGCCATGGCGTCGCTGGGAAGACTCTATTTTGCCGCGCGCGATGGGCCTGCCGCCGGCCGATTGGCGAAGATCCTCTTCTGGCTGGCCGTGGCCCTTTCGATCGCGGTCAAAGGACCGATCGGGCCGATGATCGTGGTTCTCACGCTCGCGGCCCTGGCGATCTGGGACCGGGAGGCCGGCTGGATAAGGTCGCTCGGTTGGGGGTGGGGCGCGATCCTTATCCTGGCCGTGATCGGCCCGTGGGCCATGGCCATAACGGTGGCCAGCGACGGGGCCTTTTGGAGCGGCGCGGTCGGCGGCGATCTGGCGTCAAAGTTGGCGGGAGGCGACGACGGTCACGGGGCTCCGCCGGGATTCCACCTGCTCCTGGCGCCCCTGCTGATGTTTCCCGCCACATTCCTCCTCCCGGCCGCCGCTGTCATCGCCTGGCGCCAGCGGTCCGAGCCAGGAGTCCGATTTGCCCTTTGCTGGCTGATTCCCGCCTGGGTAATCTTCGAGGCCACGCCGACCAAGCTTGTCCACTATCCTTTGCCACTCTATGGCGCTGTGGCGTGGCTGGTGGCGAGGAGCTTGGCGGAGCCGCCCGATAGGGCTCCAGAGCCGACTGTACGGGGCGTCGGCGCGGCCCTCATGATGGCGGCGGCGATCGCCTTCGCGGCCATCGGTCCCATAGCCGCAGGTCGCTTGAATGGCGGCGTGGGCATGCCGTTCGCACTCGCCACCGCCGCGCTCTATCTGGCCGCCGGCGCGGCCGGCGCCGGGCTCCTTTTGAAAGATGAGGCTGTAAAGGCCGCTCTCTGGGCTGGCGCGCTTGGCATAGTCGGCCATGGCCTTATTACCGGCGTCGTCGCGCCGTCGCTGAAACCACTGTGGCTATCGAGCCGGGCCGCCAAAGCGCTGGAAGCCGCCGGCGCCAGCCCGCGCCAGGGCGTGGTCCCCGGCCCTGTCGCCGTCGTCGGCTACGAGGAGCCCAGCCTCGTCTTTCTTCTGGGCGCCGACACCGAACTGGGTGACGCCGACGATGGCGCGGACGCCATCGCCGATGGCCGTCCGGTGATCGTCGAGAGCCGGCAGTTTCCCGCCTTCCGCTTGGCTTTGGCGCGGCAGGGCCTGGATGTTCGGCGCATCGGTGAGGGCGCTGGCCTCGATTATTCGAACAACGCGCACGATATGCTGCTCATCTTCCTGCGGGACAAACAGAAGGAGGGCCCATGAATTGGGCGATCCAGATCGTCGAGGTCGGACCTCGCGACGGTCTGCAGAACGAAAAAGCGCTGCTCGAAATCACCGACAAGATCGAATTCATCAACCGCCTGGAAGCGGCCGGCGCCCGACGGATCGAGGCGGTTTCCTTCGTCAATCCGCGGCGCGTGCCACAGATGGCCGGGGGTGAGGAGATCATGGCTGGGCTGCCGCGCGCGCCAGGGGTCTCGCGTATCGGCCTGGTGCTTAACGAACGAGGATGGGAACGGGCTGTGGCCAGCGCCTGCGACGAAGCCAATGTGGTGGTTTGCGCCACCGACGGCTTCGGCATTCGCAATCAAGGCGCGGGTGTAGCCCAGCAAATCGCGACCCTCGCGGCCATCACCGCGCGGCGAGAACAAGAGGGGGGTCCGCCTATCTCCCTGACCATCTCGGTGGCCTTTGGTTGTCCCTTCGACGGCGAGGTCAGTGAGGATCAGGTGATGGCGATCGTGCGCGAGGCCGCCGATCTTGGCGTCGGTGAGATCGCCCTGGCCGACACCATTGGCGTCGCCGACCCTTGGACCGTCCGCGCCCGCGTGGAAGCCACCCGTCAGGCGGCGCCGGATGCGACGCTGCGCATGCATTTCCATGATACCCGGGGAACGGGTCTGGCCAACGCTTTCGCCAGTGTAGAGGCCGGCGTGAGGGTGCTCGACGCCAGTTGCGGCGGCCTTGGCGGCTGCCCATTCGCTCCGGCGGCCACCGGCAATATCGCCAGCGAAGATCTGGTCTATATGCTCGAACGCGCCGGCTTCGAGACGGGCCTGGATATTGGCGCTTTGGTGGAGACCGCCCGGTGGATGGGCGAAAAGATCGGCAAGCCGCCGGTCTCGGCCCTCAGCCGTGCGGGTGGATTTCCATAGGAGCCGCCGCTGGCCCGCGCTTGCATGGCGGCGACCACATCGATATCACCGCGCCTTCGCTCGCCCGGGAATCTTTGGAGAGGTGGCTGAGCGGTTGAAAGCACCGCACTCGAAATGCGGCATACTCGCAAGGGTATCGGGGGTTCGAATCCCCCCCTCTCCGCCACGACCCAAAGATACCAGCATCATCGCCCTCCGGGGTTGGCGAAGCAAAAAGCGCTGGCACGCGAGGTTTGGGTCGCACCGCGCCCCGTCGCCGAGATCGGATTTCCGCGTGGGCCGGCTATTGGCCATGGACCAATGGCGTTCGCCGTGGGTTTCTCGGACCTCAGAAACGGTTATTCGGACCGATGCGGTTCAACATCTTGACCAGGTCTCGCTGATCGAACGGCTTGGATATCTGGGGCAGATCGCGACCCTCGCCGGCCGGGAGTTCGGAGAAGCCGGTGGCCAGGACGATGGGAAGGGTGGGCCATTCACGGGCGACCTGGGAGGCCAGTTCGACGCCGGTCGTTTTGGGCATGGACTGGTCGGTGATCAGCAGATCGATGTCCCCGCGGCTGCGCAGGATCGAAAGAGCCTCGGCCGCGTCCCGCGCTTGCAAGGCGACATGGCCCAGATCCTCGATCATGGCCGTTGTGTTCATCAAGACCAGCTCGTCGTCATCGACGGCCAATATCACCAGCGGCGGCCCAGCCTGATCGGGCTGCGGGTCGGGCGTCGCCTCACGGGTCGCGGCGATAGCGGTGGAAACCGGCAGGAAGAGTTCGATCCTTGCGCCCTGCCCCAGAGTGCTGTGCAGACGCAACGCACCGCCCGACTGGGATGCCAGGCCGTGGATCATCGGCAGGCCCAGGCCAGTGCCCTTGCCGACGCCCTTGGTGGTAAAGAACGGTTCGGTGGCCCTGACGAGCGTCTCGGGGTCCATCCCCTCGCCCGTGTCAATCACCGAGAGACGGACATAGACGCCCGCGGCGAGGTCGCTCACCGGCGTCTCGATCGCCTCCCGACTTGCCGCGATAGTGATGAGGCCGCCCCGGGGCATAGCGTCCCGCGCGTTCAACACCAGGTTAAGAAGGGCGCTCTCGAGTTGGGCCGGGTCGGACTCCACGGGCGGAAGGGTGTCTGGAAATTCCGTTTCGATGGTGATGGTTTCGCCGACCGAGCGCTCGAATAGATCCGTCATGCCCCGAACGAGATCGGGAAGATCGACGGATTCGTGTTTCAGTTCCTGGCGCCTGGCGAACGCCAGCATGCGCTGGGTGAGGGTCGCGCCGCGCTTGGCGCCCTGGACGGCGTTGTCCACCAGGCGAGTCATCTGCGGATCGTCGGGGAGGCGTTTTTGCAAGAGTTCAAGGCTGCCCAGCACCGCCATCAAGAGATTGTTGAAGTCATGGGCGATGCCGCCGGTGAGCTGGCCTATGGCTTCGAGCTTCTGGGCCTGGAACAGCGCTTCGCGGGCTTCTTCCAGAGCTCGCTGCGCGGCCCGCCTTTCGCTCACGTCGCGGGTGATCTTGGCGAAGCCGAGGATCTCGCCGTCGTCGCCAGGAATGGCGTCGATGATGACGTGAGCCCAGAAACGGCTGCCGTCCTTGCGCAGGCGCCAGCCCTCGGTCTCGAAGCGGCCGGTGCGCCGCGCTTCCTCCAAGCCGCGGGCCGGAACGCCGAGCGCCAGATCCTCGGGTGTATAGAAGCGCGAGAAATGCGAGCCTACGATCTCCTCGGGGAGGTAGCCCTTGATCCGCTGGGCGCCCAGGTTCCAGTTGGTTACGTGGCCGAAGGGATCGAGCATATAGATCGCGTAGTCGGTGACGCTTCTCACCAGCAGCCTGAACTGGGCCTCACTTTGCTGCAAAGCGGTCTCGACCATCGCCTGGGCGGCCGCGCGCTTTTCGGTGATATCGATGCAGGCGCCGAACAGGCCGACGACATTACCGGCTTCGTCCCGCGCGGGCGTGTATGAGAACGAGAAGTGCGCTTCTTCCATCCTTCCGTGCCGGTCGAGGTCCACGCGGAAATCTTCGTTGTGTATGGCTTCGCCGCTGAATACCCGTTCGAAAAGGGGCTCAAGGTCGGCCCGCGCCTCGGCCCACACCTCCATCGCCGGCCGGGCCAGGGCGGGATGTTTACGCCCGAGAATGGGGATGAAGGCGTCGTTGTAGAGCCAGATCCCGTCGTCGCCCCAGGCCATGAACATAGGCTGTTCGGATTGGAGCATAAGCCCGACCAGCGTCTTTAAAGTCTGGGGCCAGTGTTCCGGCGGCCCAAGCGGCGTGGCGCTCCAGTTATGTGTGCGCATTCGTTGGGCCATCTCGCCGCGACCTTCCAGAAAGATCAACGACGGCGATATGCCGACCTGATTTCGGTGTGCGAGATCGATCACGGCGCGCTGAGGTCTCCGGTGAGCTTTTCTCGGAATTAGCGCTACCGAGGTGGGATGTTTATAATGCCACGATTGAAGGGGGGGTTCCCACGCCCCCTCTTAATAGGGGCGAGTTCAGCCGCGTGGCTACGGAACGTCGAGGGAACCCTGCATACCCCGAAAACGTTCGTTAATACGTCAGATTTGGAGCGGGAAATGTCGATCATAACATGGATTGTTGTGGCGATGATTGCAGCGATTGTCGCCGATCAGGTGAACAACTGTGAGGGCTTTACCGTAGATTTGTGCCTGAGTTTGTTAGGCGCCGCTATCGGCGGTGTCGTTTACAGCCATTTCGCGGCCGCCATCACGCCGGTTGAAATCGACCCCTATAATCCGTTGGTCGCATTGTTTGGCTCGGCGTCGGCCTTGTTCGTCTATCGGCTGTTCGCGACCGCGGCTCGTCACCGATTGGGCGATCATCGGCGCTGAAGCCCGCCACGGCGAGGGCGGCACCGACGAGAGGGGCGTCGATGCCCCGAATAGTCACCTACAACGTTCATCGATGCCTGGGGGTGGACCGCCGCCTGGATGTTGGCCGCGTGGCCGAGGTGATCGCGGCACAGTCGCCAGACATCGTGGCGCTGCAGGAGATTGACGTCGGCCGAGCGCGCACTGGCGGCGTCGATCAGGCTCACCATCTGGCGGAGCTTCTCGGCATGGCGTTTCATTTCAACGCCGCCTTGACCGTCGAAAGCGAAAGTTATGGGGACGCAATTCTCACTTCCCTGCCCGAGCGCCTCGTCAAGGCGGCGGCGTTGCCCGGGCATCCGCTGACCACCCGCCTGGAGCCGCGAGGCGCCCTCTGGGTGGCGGTGACGATCGGGGACATCGAGCTGCAGGTTGTCAACACGCATCTGGGCCTGACGCCGGGAGAACAACGCGCTCAGGCTTCCGCGCTCGCTGGCGAGGCATGGCTCAGTTCGCCCGAGCGGTCCGACCCGCTGATGCTGGTCGGCGACTTCAACGCCACTCCGCGGGCCGCCGCGTTCCGAATTATATCAGGCCATCTCACGGAATCACGGCGTGCGTGCGAGGGGGCGCCCTCGATCCGGACGTTTCCGTCCCAGGCGCCGATGCTGGCGCTCGACCACGTGTTCGTCAGCACGGGCATTCAAGTCCGCTCCGTGACGGCGCCATCGGATATGCGCTCGCGCACGGCCTCCGATCACCTGCCCCTGGTGGTCGATTTCGATTTGATCCACGAGCAGACCAACCCCCCCTCAGCCGGGGCCTGATCGCTGATCAGCGCCGATCTAACAAGCTTAACGTCGACCCCGTGGACCCAAACACGACGGCCGGCCATGGCGTTACTGACGCCGCGGCCGGCCGCTTTCGCCCTAGTGGGCTTTCCTAGAACTGGACGTGGATGGTGTCACGCCGGTTGAGGGGTTCCTTGACGTTGTCGCCGGTGGCGACGGCGGGATCGGACTTGCCTTTCCAGGAGACGTCGAGGGTGTCTTGGGAGACGCCCAGGGCGACGAGTCCGTCGGCGGCGGCCTTGGCCCGGCGCTCGGAGAGCTTGAGGTTGTAGGCGACCGAACCGGAGGTGTCGGTATAGCCGACAATGATCTCCTTGGTGGCGTGGCCGTCGGAAGCGTACTTGGCCGCGTCCTGGAGAACCGCCTGGGCTTCGGGGGTGATCACATACTGATCCCACGGGAAGTAGATCACGTAGTCGCGGGCCTCAAAGGTGGGAGGCGGCGGCGGGGGAGGAGGCGGTGGCGGCGGCGGCGGCGGCGGGGGAGGCGGCGGTGGCGGAGGCGGAGGCGGAGGCGGCGGGGGCGGCGCCGCGAAACTGTATCGCAGTCCGAGGCTCAGAGAGCTATCGGCATAGCGTCCATGACCATTCAGGCCCGAATAGGAGGCGTTGGAGAACTTGACGTCCGAACCGGTCGTATAGTGATAGGTCAGATCGATATTGAGCCGGTCGGTCGCCGCGAAGGTGACACCGCCGATCCCCTGATAGCCGAACTCGGTGCTGGAATTGTCGATGTTGACCGCCACAGGATCGTAACCGACGACCGGCCCATCGACGACGCCATTGGTTTGGAGCTTCACATGGATGACGCCCAGGCCGCCGCCGATGAACGGGCTTATGCGCGAATGGGGAAGCAAGTCGAACAGCACATTGGCCATGCCGCTCCAAGTATTGAGTGAACCCCCGACCTGGTTGCAGCCGTCAAGCGTGGTCGAAGCGCTCGTGCAATAGAAATAGTTGCTCGGCTTCACGAACCCCTTGATCGAGTTGATGCCCGCCGCGCGATAGGCGCCCTCCAATTCCAGGCGCACATAGGGTGTGAAGCGGTAACCCACCCTGCCGAACACGTCCCAGTCGTAGCTGCTGGTGCGAACATTGGCCCCGTCGTCAGTGCCGGAGAAGGCCAGGGGCAGATGGTTGACGCTATGAACCCCGCCATCCGCGGCGATGTAGAAACCCGGCGTTGTCGCTGAGTAAGGAGCCTCGCCGCCAAACACCATTTGAGCTTGGGCGCCGGCAGCGCTGAAGACTATCGCCGCAGCGGCGCAGAGTAGACCCGTTTTATTCATTGCAAACCCCATTGTTGCATAACAGGCAGCGAGGCCACCCATCCTTATTGTCAAGACAATTGGCAAACACCGAAACGTCGCCTTAGTTCCCTGCTTTTTGAGAGGCGATGCGGAGCGTTGCCAAAATACCGCTCCTACGAGCGTTCAAGGCCGGCAAATGCTGACGCCAGGAACGACCTCTTCTTTCAACCATTAGGAGCGGCAGGAAAGCAAAACGTTGTGGAAGATCAGGACAATGGGCGATTTTGGGGGCGGTCGCAGGCCCCGTTCGGGGGAACCGGATTTGCTTGGCGGCGCCTTCCAGAGAAAATCCGCTGTCGGTCGTTCGCCCGCAAATCCACGTAAGGCTTCGGAGCGCTTGGGAGATGGATCAATCATGACCTCGGATGCGCCTCTAACCGCGAAGGTGGTCTCGTCGTTGACGACGACGTTCTTGTCAGGATGGTTCTGGCCGGTTTTCTTCTTAACCGCGGTGTCGCGGTGCTCGAGGCGGGGAGCGCGGATGAGGCGATCGCCTTGCTGGATGGGCATCCGGAGATCGAGTTTCTGGTTACGGACGTGGAAATGCCTGGATCCATGGATGGCGTCCGACTGGCGCACCACGTGCGCAACCGTTGGCCGCCGGTAAAAATCCTGGTGGTCTCCGGTCGATTGCACGTAACGCTCGACCAGCTTCCCGACACCGCTGCTTTCCTCCGGAAGCCGTTCGCTGACAATGACCTGTGGCGTGAACTCACCAAACTTTCGGGCTAGCGTCCCGCTGTCAAACGGCGTTCGGCGCCACACCAGCAAGAACGACGTGCCCGGTCTCCTCCTCTTCGTCGGCCGCTGGCCGCGGCCCGGACCGTCTCAGGTTAAACGAGCGAACCTTAGCTTCGATGGCGGACCGTCGCTTCCATGGCTTCCAGGCGTCTTCCGGGCCCACGGGATCGCCGAGGTGCAAGTCGGCGATGAGGCTCCCGATCAGCCCCAACCGCCCCGGCGTGATCGGCCTTAGGCGGCTATAGCCGGCCATGCGAAGAGATTCGATGGCGCCGCACAACCCGCCATGCAGCTGCACGGCCTCCTCGACCACCGATCCCGCGCAACCTATCCAATGAGCGACCAGACCGGTACGCAGCCGCGCGACCTCCCCACGCGCGTCCCCATCCGCCTCGAACGAAACATCGCACTCGGTGTCAAAGCCTAGCGAACGATTGTTGATATTGGCTGATCCAATTCTCAGCAAATCATCGTCAATGATGGCGAGCTTGGCGTGGACGATGATCGTGCGGCCAAGGGTCGTCACAGGACTATAGATCTGGAACCGGCCGAACCTGTCGGCCGCGCGCAGCGCCGCTATAAAGCGCCAGCGGGTGCGATCCATGGTCGCCTGGTCAAAATAGCTCGGTGAATGCTCCGTCGAAATGAGCACTACCTCAGGCCCCTCGGGCTCGGCCAAGCGCTCCGCTATGGCCGCCGCCAATAGCGGCGAGGTGAAATACTGGCTCTCAATGTAGATGAGACGGCGGGCGGCGAAGATGGAGGCCAAATGCAGAGCTTCGCACTCGTCGACCTGGCGATGGCCCTTCCAAGCCCCCTCGGTTCGCGAGAGGCCGACCGCGATATCGGTGAACATCGGCCGGATGCATGGGGGCCAAGCGACCGGCGGCGTGATCGACGGCGCGGGGAGTGTCTCTCCCGTGCAACGCCGCCATCGCCGCCGAAACAGCTCGCCCAGCGCCGCGGCGGGCGGACCATCGAAGACGCTCATCACCTCATGGCGGTTATCGAAGGCTTTGTTGTCATACCGAGTCTTTTCCCGACGTGGATCATTGTCGAGATGGGCGGGCGTGTCCCAGCGGTCCGGTCCGATGTCCCCGCCCCCGCAAAAGGCCACCGCGTCGTCGATGATCAGCATTTTCTGGTGATGGCAGGCGCCCAACGGCAGCTTTCCATCCAGGCGAAACTTCACCGGGCTTGCGTCGAAGGCGCCTCTGTCCGCCAGAGGAAAGAAATGCTGGGTCGCCGCCACCGGCAAAGCCGACTTCCAGCACAGGATTCGAATATCGAGCTCGGGCCTGGTCGTAGCTAATCGCTTGAGAAAGTTGGCGATGCGATCGCCGTCCTCACCACCGCCACCCGGCTGTGGATGCAGCAACGTCTCCGGCTCGAACGCCCAATTCAGAAAATGGACGGACCGCCGCGCCTTCTCCATCGCCTCGGCCGCGGCGGAGAAATAGGCCTCCATATCGATCAGGATCGCAGCCCTGGGCGCCCGCGCGCGCCGCCAGCAGTTATGGCCCTCGACTAGAAGCACGCGAGCGCCAAGGCAAGCGCGGTTAAACTACGGATCCGCCGCGAAGCGCGCGGGCCAAGAAGCTTATCACGAGCAGAACGACGAACGCCAAAAGCAGGAACTTGGCGATGGTAGCGGCCACTCCGGCCAAGACGAAGAAGCCCAGGGCGCCGGCGACGATAGCCAGAACGGCGAAAACAATGGCCCAACCGAGCATGGTCGAACTCTCCAGTTGTGCGATGATCCGAAAATGCCAATCATCAACGTCGGAAGGCAAACGCGGCATGCGAAATCCGGGTTCCAGGCGAGCGGCAAAGTTTCCACCATTCGGCTCACGCGGCCGCTGGTTGGTGCGAGGGCGGTGTTCTCGAAGCGCAAACCTTCGCCTTCAGAAACGCCAGCACCGCCGCCTCTTCCGGCCGTAGTACGCCCGATTGGTCGAACCGAGCACCCATGTGGGCGATCCCACCGCCCTGCAGATAGGCGGCGAGAATTTCGGGATGCACGTAGGATTTTCGGCAAATGGTCGGCGTATTGCCCAGATGAGCGGCGACCCGCGCTACAGCCTCGCTGACGTTCTTCCGCGCCCCGCGGGCGTCGGCGGCGACTCCCATTTCCGCCAGCGCCGCCGCGGCCAGGACCGTGCCCGTCCAGGTCCGGAAATCCTTGGCCGTGATATCGGCGTCGCTCACCTCCCTGAGATAGGCGTTGACATCGGCCGAGGTGATCGCTTGGCGGACCCCCGCTTCATCGGCGTACTGGAAGAGATGCTGGCCCGGCAGTTCCTGGCATGATCGGACGATCCTGGCGACGCGCCGATCATGGAGGCTGAGCCGCCAGGTACGCCCGCTCTTGCCCTTGAAATGAAACCGCAGGTCGCCCCCGTCTACCGACACGTGGCGGCTGTTGAGCGTGGTAAGGCCGTAGCTTTTGTTCTCTCTGGCGTAGGCGGCGTTTCCCACCCGGATCATGGTGGTTTCCAGGAGACGAACCACTGTGGCCAGGACCTTTCGCCGGCCAAGACCGGGGGTAGCCATGTCGCGCAGGACTTGAGCGCGCAAACTCGGGAGCGCCTCGGCGAATGCAATCATATGCTCGAATTTCGCGCCTTCCCGATGCTCGCGAAAGGCATCGTGATAGCGGTATTGCCGTCGACCTTTCTCATCGCGGCCAACCGCCTGAAGATGACCGGCCGGATCGGCGCATATCCACACCCCGCGCCACGCCGGCGGTATGGCCAGGCCGCGAATTCGCTTAAGCGTAGCGGAGTCGTCCACACGCGCGCCCGTGGCGTCGCGATAGCTGAATCCCTTGCCCGACCGGCGCCGCTCGAGACCCGGATCGTCGGCTGAGACGTACGTAAGCCTCACGGCCCCAGGGGAGGCCTTCAGCCTATTCAATGTCGATGAGGAGTGCGGCATCGTCGCCCCTTTCGGCGGGCCAACGATCTCTCGCGGCGATCGTTCCATGGGAACCCTGGCCATGCGGCGACCGTTACCGCCGCAATAGTTGGAGGTTTCCCCATGCGCGTTGCTTACATTCTCTTCCCACTCTCCCTGCTGGCGCTGGCCGCCTGCGGCACCACCGAGGAGAAGACGGTGGTCGTCCAACCGGCCCCTGGTACAACCGTGGTCGTACCGCCCAGCGGCGATGCGACGACGACGCCGGCGCCGCAATAGCCGGACCCGTTAGGAACCGAGGCCGCGCGCGAGTTCTTGCGGGTGGTCTCGAGCATCCCCGGCGCCATCCCGGCGCGGTGAAATCAGTCCCTTCGGATCGACTTTCGCCGAAGCTCGTTCTCAAAGGGCGAGTTGGAGGTGCGGACCATGGCTGAGGCGAAGCTTGCCCGTTATCGGCGGATGCGGGATTTCGGTCGCACGGCAGAGCCGTCCGGCAAGGACGCCAAGGCCGTTCCCTCGAACCAGCTTCGCTTCGTCATCCAGAAACACGCGGCTACCAGGCTGCACTTTGACCTTCGCCTGGAATACGGCGGAACGTTCAAATCCTGGGCCGTGACCCGCGGGCCTTCGCTCGATCCCCACGATCGCCGCCTAGCTGTGGAGGTCGAGGACCACCCGCTCGACTATGGAGATTTCGAAGGCGTCATCCCAAAGGGTGAGTATGGCGGCGGCGTGGTTCAGCTCTGGGACCGTGGCTATTGGGCGCCCGAGCCGGGCTTCGAGGATGTCGACAAGGCCCTGTCCCGGGGCGAGTTGAAGTTCGTCATGGAAGGCGAGCGCATGCACGGCGGATGGGTGATCGTGCGCCTCAAACCCGATGGGAAATCCAAGCGGAACAACTGGCTGCTCATCAAACATCGCGATGAGGCGGCTAAGGAGGGCGGCGGGGCCGCTCTGGCCGCCGAGGACAGCTCCGTCGCCTCCGGGCGGAGCCTCGCTCAGATCGGCGAAGGCGGCGGCAAGGCGCCGACGCCCTTTATGACCGCAAAGACGAGCGCGCCGGACGCGGTGTGGCGCACCCATGCCAACAGCCACTCCACCGCCGCGGCGGCGCCCACATCGGTAAAAAAGACGGCGAAGCGGAAAGAGTCCGCCGAGATCGCTGGCGCCCTCCCCGACTTTATCGAGCCTCAGCTCTGCCAGTCGCTGTCGGCGCCGCCGCGCGGCGAGGGCTGGGGGCACGAGATCAAGTTCGACGGCTATCGGATGCAGCTCCGGGTCGCCGACGGCGAGGCCACGCTGCTCACCCGCAAGGGTCTGGACTGGTCGGAGAAGTTTCCGAAGATCGTGCGCGCCGGCGGGATGCTGGACAACGTCATTCTCGACGGCGAAGTCGTCGCCCTGGACGCCAGCGGCGCGCCCGACTTCGCGGCGCTGCAGGCGGCGATCTCCGAGGAAAAGACCGACGACCTGATCTATTTCGCCTTCGACCTTATGTTCGCCGGCGGTGCGGATTTGCGCCCCCTGCCGCTGACAGACCGTAAGACGCGGCTCAAGGCGCTGCTGGCCGATGGGTCGGCGACTATCCGCTATGTCGATCATTTCGTCAGCGCTGGCGACGCCGTGCTGCAATCCGCCTGCCGCATGGATTTGGAGGGGATCGTCTCCAAGCGGCTGGACGCGCCTTACCAGTCTGGGCGTGGATCTAGCTGGGCCAAGTCGAAATGCCGCCGTGGCCACGAGGTGGTGATCGGCGGCTGGACCACCACCGGCGACGCCTTCCGCTCCCTGATCGCCGGCGTCTATCGCGACGGCGCCCTCACTCACGTTGGGCGCATCGGCACAGGCTTCGGTCGGGGTGTGGTCGCTCGGTTGCTGCCAAAGCTCCAGGCTCTGGAGACCAAGACAAGCCCGTTCTCGGGCGACGGCGCGCCCAAGAGCGCGCCATCGATCCATTGGGTCAAACCCAAGTTGGTGGCCGAGATCGAATACGCCGGCTTCACCGGCGACGGCGCGATCCGCCAGGCCTCATTCAAGGGGCTGCGGGAGGATAAGCCGGCCGCGGAGGTCGAAGCCGAAGCGCCCGTGGCCGCCGAGCTGGCGCGGCTGAAAGAACCGAGGCCGACCGTGTCTGTGCGTGCTAAAAGTTCGACCGTGGTGATGGCCGTCACGATCTCGCATGCGGATAAGGCTCTGTGGCCGGATGGCGGCGATGGCGCGCCGGTCACCAAGCTCGATCTCGCGCTCTATTATCAGACCGTCGGCCCTTGGCTGATGGCGCATATCAAGGGTCGGCCCTGCTCGATCATTCGCATGCCGGACGGTATCGAGGGCGAACGCTTCTTCCAGAGACATGCTCCACACGGCTCGTCCTCGCTATTCACCGAAACAACCGTGTTCGGCGACAAAAAACCCTATCTCCAGATCGACCGGCCAGAGGCTCTGATCGCCGCCGCCCAGATCGGCGCCGTGGAACTCCATCCGTGGAACTGCGCGCCGTTCAAGCCTGAGGAACCGGGAAGGCTGGTGTTCGATCTCGACCCGGCCCCGGACGTGGCGTTCGAGGCGGTAATCGCCGCCGCCCGCGAGGTTAAGGAACGGCTTGAGGCGCTGGGCCTGGTCGCCTTCTGCAAGACGACCGGCGGCAAGGGGCTGCATGTGGTTACGCCGATCAGGGCCGAGGGCGCCGACTGGCCAGCGGCCAAGGCCTTCGCCAAGGGGATCTGTGAGGCGATGGCCGGCGACTCGCCCTCGCTCTATCTCGTCAACATGGCCAAGAAGGCCCGGGAAGGCCGCATTTTCCTCGACTATCTGCGCAATGACCGCATGGCGACGGCGGTGGCGCCGCTTTCACCCCGCGGCCGTCCCGGCGCGCCGGTTTCGATGCCACTGACCTGGGGGCAGGTGAAAAAGGGTCTCGATCCAGCGAAATATACGGTGAGGACCGCGCCGGCTCTCGTCGCCAAGCTCACGGCTTGGGACGATTATAATCAGGGGGAACGCGCGTTTCCGTCGGCCATCGCTCGGCCGGTATGAGACAGGGTTGTCGAGGGTTGGTCGAATAGTGGCGCGCCGGCGCCCGAACACGAGGAGCCGGCGGCCAGTTCAAGGTTCGTTGGCTACGGATGGTCGGGATGATCGACCGAATGCCAGTCGCCGTGCTCGTCGTACCAGCCGTGATCGGTTCTCACTTCAGTCTGGAAGCGCCAGCCCTGATCGTGCTCATGGGCCGCCCACCAGGCTTCGTCGTGATAGGTCACGCCTAGATCAGCGGGGTAGTCCCTGTAGCGCTCCTGCACCTTCCAGCAGGTGTCGTAACGGTTACAGACCACATAGGTCGTGGCAGCCGAAGCGCTCGTGGCGACCGCCGTCGCCATGGCGAGGCCAGCGATCAAAGCTCCGCTCAACAGAGCGGTTTTCATGGTTTTCATAGTCTAGTCCTTCTTGGGCGCCCCCTTTCCGGACGATCAAACGACGGACCGCGATTTGGAGTTCCCATGGGATGAGCGTCGCATTTAGATGGGTGCTGGTCGGGCATGCGAAAAACCGTGAACCAAACGCCCTCGATGGGGTTTTTGTAGTGGCGAAAGGAGTTCCCATGTTCAGCTTGCCAGACCTACCCTACCCCTATGAAGCGCTGCAGCCGGTCATGTCTGCTGAGACGCTGCATTTTCACCACGACAAGCACCATGCCACCTATGTGAAGACGCTCAACGAGCTTCTGGAAAAGGCGGGGAAATCTCAGACTTCCCTCGAGAAAGTGATCGCCGAGGCGGCAAACGGCGGCGAGGCCAAACTCTTCAATAACGCCGCCCAGGCCTGGAACCACGGCTTCTTCTGGAACGCCATGACCGATGAGAAATCGGCGCCAGAGGCCGCGCTGGAGGCGGCAATCAATAAGACGTTCGGAGATTTGGGCAAGCTGAAGGAGACCTTTGTGACCGAGGGGGCCGGTCATTTCGGTTCAGGCTGGGTTTGGCTCTCGGCCAAGGCCGACGGCGCGCTGGAGGTTCGCTCCACACACGACGCTCACGGCATGGCGGTGGGGGCTGGCGTAACGCCTTTGTTGGTGTGCGATCTTTGGGAGCACGCCTATTATCTGGACTATCAGAACAACCGCAAAGGCTACCTGGAAGCCTGGTTCGACGCTCTGCCCAATTGGGTGTTCGCGGCCTCGCAGTTCGCGGCGGCGAAGGGGAAGGGAAACGCGTGGCGCTATCCGGAGCCGACAAAGTCGTCCGCAAAGGCGGCGTGAGCGACGCCGCCATCCGGCTGCTCCTGGCCGACGTCGATGGCACCCTTGTCACCCAGGAGAAAGTGCTTACGGAGCGGGCGCTGTCGGCTGCGCGCGCTCTGAAGGAGGCCGGCGTCGCCTTGGCGATAACCAGCGGTCGGCCGCCGCGCGGCATGACCATGCTCATTGAGCCGCTCGGCCTGACGACGCCGATCGCCGGGTTCAACGGTGGGGTGTTCGCCAAGCCCGACCTCAGCGTGATCGAAACCCACGGGCTGGAGGCGAAGGCGGCGCGGCACGCGCTGGACATCATTCTGAAACAGGGCCTGGACGCATGGCTCTATACGCCCGACGCTTGGCTGATCCGTGATCCGATGGCCGCTCACGTGGCCCGCGAAGCCTGGACCGTGAAGTTCGAAGCGGAGGTGAAGAACGAATTCACCGGCGACGACCTTGCTAAAGCCGTGAAGATCGTGGGCGTGTCGGACGATCTGGGCTTGGTTGAGCGCTGCGAGGCGGCGGTCCAGGAAGCCCTGGGCGATAAGGCCAGCGCCGCCCGGTCACAACCCTATTATCTGGACGTGACCAGTCCGGAGGCCAACAAGGGTGTGGTCGTCGCCAGCCTGGCGCGGATGCTGGATATTCCGGCGAGTGCCATCGCCACCATCGGCGACATGCCTAACGATGTCCTGATGTTCGCCAAGGGCGGGTTTTCCATAGCGATGGGCAATGCTTCCGATCAGGTGAAAGCCCGCGCCAACGCGGTGACCGACGCTAATGACGATGAAGGCTTCGCCAAGGCGGTTGAGCGGTTCATTCTGCCGCGCTCCAGCAAGGGAGATCCAGGATGACCCCACGAGTTAAGGAAATCCTCGATAATTATGGCGCCGAGAACCCCGGCGTCTTGGGCAACCTAGCTCCAATCCTAAACCATGGGCGGCTGGGAGGCACCGGCAAGCTCGTGATCCTGCCGGTCGACCAGGGCTTCGAGCACGGGCCGGCGCGATCTTTCGCGGTCAATCCACCAGCCTACGATCCGCTCTATCACTTCGAGCTGGCGATCGAGGCGGGCTGCAACGCCTACGCCGCCCCGCTGGGCTTTATCGAGGCCGGCGCGCGCCGCTATGCCGGGGAAATCCCGCTGATCCTCAAGCTCAACGACGCCGACAGCCTGCGTGAGGACAAGGACCCGCTCCAGGCGCCCGACCGCGAGCGTCGCCGACGCTCTGAGGCTGGGCGCGGTCGCCGTCGGTTTTACGATCTATCCCGGGTCGGCGCACGAGGCGGAGATGTATGCGCAATTGCGCGCGCGGGCCGAAGAAGCCAAAGCCGCTGGCTTGGCGGTGGTGGTCTGGTCCTATCCGCGCGGCTCGGGTCTCTCGAAGGCGGGCGAGACCGCCATTGACGTGGTCGGCTACGCCGCTCAGATCGCCGCCCAGCTCGGCGCTCACATCATCAAGGTGAAGCTGCCGACCGACCACATCGAGCAGGACGGCGGCCAAGGCGGTCTACGACGCTCAAAAGATACCCATCGCCACCGCCGCGGAGCGGGTGCGCCATATCGTCGACTGCGCCTTCGCCGGTCGCCGCATCGTGATCTTTTCCGGCGGCGCGGAGGAGCCGAACGACGAGGCGTTTCTAGACGAGATCCAGGCCATCCACGCCGGCGGCGGCTTTGGCTCGATCATCGGCCGCAATTCATTTCAACGACCAAAAGATCGGGCCCTCCGCCTTCTGCACGCGGCGATGGATATCTATGCTGGGTCGGCTTAATCAATCGCCGAGCTTACAGACCAGCCGGTCGTCTTCCCAGACCTCCGCCCCGTAGTAATCGTTGCGGACCGCCAGACGCTCGGCGGCGAGTTCGCGCACCCGCGAATCGTCCACGACGGTGACGACCTCCAGTTTCGGTGCGGTGCTTCGACGGTCGTAGATGTAGAGTAGATAGGTCTTCACAGTCTCTTCCTTCACAGCTTGCCCGTCGAAGGGAGCCCATAGCCAAGCCACGCGTTGATGTTTGTCGGCAAGGCGACAATCGAGGTTTCCCATGCAGCTTCTCGCGCGCGCACTCATCGAGGTCACACCGGAACCGCCGATCCGGAACTACATGCTAAGGGCCCTTGGCGAAGCAGACCGAGCACTGCTCGCCGCCGATTTGAGACCGGTTTCGCTCAAGTCCGGCGATGTGCTCTACGAGCCGGAATATCCGGTCGATTGGGTTTATTTTCCCACCACGGCGGTGCTCTCGGTGGTGACCGTCATGGCCGATGGCCGCGCCGTGGAGAGCGACACCGTGGGGCGCGAGAGCGCCGTTGGCCTGCTTGCGGCGCTCGGTCGCTCTCCGGCTACCAGCCGCACCTTCACCCAGATCGCAGGAGAGGCGGTGCGCCTTTCGGCCGCACGGCTGCGCAGCCGAGCCGAGGCTAGCTCTCATCTTCGTCAGGTTCTGGTTCGCCATTCCCTGGCAAACCTTGCCCAAGCCCATCAATCCGTAGCCTGCAACGCCCTGCACAGCGTTACCGAGCGGCTGATCCGATGGCTGCTCATGTCGCAGGATCGAACAGCCAGCGATGTGGTGCGCCTGACCCAGCAGTATCTCGCCACCATGGTGGGAGTTCAACGCACCACCATCACCGAAGCGCTGGGCGAACTGGCGGCGGCGGGCCTGATCCGCACCGGACGCGGCCACGTGGAAATCCTCGACCGCGCGCGCATGGAGGCGCGGGTGTGCGAGTGTTACGAGACTTGCCAATCCAACCTCGAGCGGCTGATCGGCCACGCCCCAACCGCCGCCTGAATCCTTTGGCCGATACTCTAGGCTCAGGACCCATTAAAGGGATTCCCAAGGGGATGCGGGTCTGATTCATTGGCGGCGTCAGGAGGCGTCGTCATGGGTGATTTGTTTTGGCTCAGCGAGGCGCAGATGCGCCGGATAGAGCCGTATTTTCCGCTCTCGCACGGCATGCCCCGTGTCGATGACCGCAGGGTGATCAGCGGGATCGTGTTTGTGATCCGCAATGGTCTGCGATGGCGGGACGCGCCGAAGGACTACGGGCCGCCCAAGACGATCTACAACCGGTTCATCCGCTGGAGCCGGCTGGGCGTGTTCAACAAGATCTTCGCCGAGCTGGCCGGCCAGGGTCCCAAGCCCGATCGGCTGACGATCGACGCCACCCATCTGAAGGCGCATCGCACGGCGGCGAGCCTCTTCAAAAAGGGGCTGTTCCCCGACGTATCGGGCGCACCAAAGGCGGCTTGAACTCGAAGCTGCACGCCGTCTGCGACGGCGAAGGCAGACCCTTGATCATGCTGCTCAGCGAAGGTCAGATGAGCGACTTCAAGGGCGCCGCCCTGATGATCGACGACCTGCCGCCGGCCAAGGCCCTCTTGGGCGACAAAGGCTACGACGCTGACTGGTTCCGAGCCGCTCTCGCCCAGCGCGGCATCGAGGCCTGCATCCCTTCGAAATCAGACCGAAAAGTCCCCATCCCTCATGACAAGGTCCTCTACCGACAGCGCCACAAGATCGAGAACACCTTCGGCCGCATCAAAGACTGGCGGCGCATCCACACCCGCTACGACCGATGCGCCCACACCTTCATGTCCGCCATCTGCATCGCCGCAACCGTCATCTTCTGGCTGTGATCAATGAGTCCTGAGCCTAGGGCGAGACGCTCGCCCAAAAGGTCGCCAAAGCGCCCGCGGTCGCGTTGTATTTTTCCCGATCGCAATGGCCGATACCCGGAACGGCCGGCGGCGCGCCATAGGCGCCATCGGTGTATTGCCACAGGCTCCACGCGCTCCAGCCTGGCGGGAGGACGGCGGTTGGCCCGTATTGCGCAAGCCACAGCGGACAATTGCTCAGCACGGCGTCCGCCGACCCGTTCAGCATGTCCTTGAACGAATGTCCGGCATAAAGCATCGGCCATTTGCCGATGGCGTTGAAAATCGTGGTCACGAACGCGCGAGCTTCCTCCAGGGTCATCGAGGGTCCCGCCGGGTTCGAACTCTAGGTCGAGCGCCAGAAGCTCCCCTGGATTTGGCCCTACGGTGGATAGAAAGAACTGGGCTTGGGAGCCGCCATCCGATCCATTGCCGAAGTGATAGGAGCCGAACTTTAGATTTGCGGCGAGAATTTTGGGCCGATTGACCGCCCACATCGGATCGACCCCGGCGTTACCCTGGGTGGCCTTGTGAATGATCGCCTGAACCCCGGCGCCAGCCGCCGCGCCAAAATTCAGCGCATTGCCGCTCCAGTGCGATATGTCGATCACCGGATCCACTTCGTCTCCCTACGACTTGACCGATACAGGCGGAGACTGGTCGGTGTTCTGATCCGCCGCAGACGCTCCGGCGCCGTTAGACGCCGCACCGCCGGCCCCCGATGTTCCCGAACTCGCCACCGGTCCGCCACCGCCTTGACCAAGCAGGCCGCCTAGCAGATCGACGGCCACGCCCGCGATGCCGGCCACCGTCTGCGCTTCCGTCGGAGGGGTGAGCGCCGGATCGCCGACGGGCGGCAGGCGCGGTTGCGCCGCGCAGATCCAGGCGATGATCTGGATTCCCGGATTCGAAAGGCTGTCGCCCCCTGGGCTGGCCGCATGCAGGCTGAAAGGGCCGAATGTGCTGACGCCCGTCTGTCCGGCCACGACGTTTGACCGGATGGCGACGTTCTTGACGGCGATGGCCGCGACCGGGGCCCAGGCCATCGGCGGCTGGCTGGGCGGTGTTTGCGATGACGATGGAGTCGTGGAACTGGGCGCGGCCGCGGCCGCGCCGGGCGCATAGTCTCCAGC
This sequence comes from uncultured Alphaproteobacteria bacterium, assembly GCA_963817995.1. Taxonomy (GTDB): domain Bacteria; phylum Pseudomonadota; class Alphaproteobacteria; order Caulobacterales; family Caulobacteraceae; genus Acaudatibacter. Next base: position 136,562 of record CAWFQJ010000002.1, on the reverse strand, counting down.
GTGTGCGCCAGCCAGGAACCAGCCACCGCTGGCTAGGAAATCGCCGTCGAGCCAGGGCCGGTTCAACCGGATCACGCAATAATCGAAGGAGATTGACAGCTGAGGATCGGCCGGCGGCGGCGGCGCGGGGGCTGGCGTTGGCGGCGGCGGCGCGGCGACTGGGGTGAAATGGGTCGTTTGCAGACGGGTCGCGAACATCGGCCCTATCGGGTGGGCCTGGGCGGCCAAAGGGACCGCATGAGCGGCCGGCGCAACCGTTTGGCTGACTGGGACGGCCGTTGGCGACTGAACAGCCACCGCCCGCAATTGCCAAGGTTGCATCCTGAGGATGGCCGGATGGAACACCGGGGGCGGGGGCGGCGGCGAGGTTGATGAGTTCGCGGCCGGCGACGGCGTTGAAAAGCTGTAGGATGACCAGTTCGCCGTTGCCGCCGGGTCGTACCAATTGGCCGGCGAAGCATAGGACGGGTAGTAGCGGAACGGGCCTTGCAGCGAACCGAGTTGGCCGTTGTCGAGCACTTCCAGCGCCTGGGCTTTCAGGCGATTAAACCCCTCGGTATCGACGCCGGGCGCCGCCTGCGCCCCGTTTAAAATGATCGCGTAGGTGCCGGAGAGAGTGCGGCCGGTGGCGACATAGGCGCCGCTCGATAGGTCCGGCAAAGCATCGGCGTTGGTCGACACCAGTTCGAGAGCCGCGTCCGCCGCCCCGGACGATGCCGGATCTATTCCCGGCATCAATCCAAGTGGTTCGAACGCCAAGGTCACGCTCCCCACCTGACCGCCGTAGGCGCTCAGGAAGTTCGCATAGACGTCCGACATCAAGTCGAGCGCGGTGGCCATGGATCAGCCGCCGGCGGCCGGGGCGGGCGTCGCCGTCGCGGGCCCGGCGATGGTCGCCGAGGTGGTCTGCTTTTTTAGCGACGGATCGTCCATCATTGGCGAAGGCGGCACGATATCGCTGACGAAGGCGATCACCTGGGCGCCATTGATACTCAGCGTCGTGCCATCGAAATTGGCGGTGTTGCGTGAGAAGGCCGAGGCGTTGTTGTAGTTTGAACCCTGGCCGGTGTCGGTGGTCGAGGCGTGTTGGGCCGAGCCGCCGAAACTGATGACACCTAAGGACACGCCCGCCGACCCCCCTTGGCTGTCTTGTGTCTTGTCGCTGGAGGCCTGGGCGCCACCGTAAAGCGTGTTGAGGGTATCGGCCGTATCGCCCCAGCTGCTGCTTTTTACGCTGACGTTGCGGATCACCAGCATCTGCTGTGGGATCATCGGCAGCATCGGCGCGCTGGCCTTCACCTGGGTCTGAATTTGTCCGTCGCTCACGCAGTTCGCGCGCTGCCCCGGGATGTACCAGTTGTTCATGTACAAGAGGTCGCTGACCAACCAGGGCCGATAGATCGTCACAAGACCCCACTCGAGGTCGACTTCGAAATCGGTGAAATGATCCATCTTCATCGATTTGAAGGTGTAGCCGGAGACGTTGGCGCTGGCCGTATGCTGATCGGCGTGGCTGACACTTTCCGAGCCTTTGCCGAATCCGAGAAAGCCGGCGCTGCTGCTCTGAGACAGCGAACTGGTCCCGTTGTTCCACCACATGCTGCTGTTGGAGTCCGTCACCGAAGAGGTGACATGATCTTCCGAGGTGCGCTTGATCTGGAGCTGCTCGAAGCCGATGTCGTCATTGTCCGGATCGCACCAAGCGCTGGGGTCGACGTAGCTGTAGGGAATGTTCACCGGCACGCCGGCCAGCCCGAGGCTCCAGACATCGAGCTGCTTTTTCGCCTGGGCGATCTGTGCGGCCTGCATATTGACGCCCTGACTTTCATAGGTGGCCAGTGCGGTTTCGATCTTGTCGGCGCCTTCGGTTTTCCAGTCGTCCCAGGCGTCATCCACCGCCTGTTGATAGGTGGAGGAGATCTGCGGCCAAAGGTTCGCCTGAGCCGGATTGGCCAGCGTCATCGCCTGCTGGACGGCGTAGTTGGCCTTGGCCTGAGCGTATTTCCGAGCGTTTGACTCGTAGGTCTCATAGAGCTGGGTCTTGCCCAGGATCACCGGATTGTTCGGATCGGTGTTATCGAGTTGATAGAGGACCGCCATGGCCGAATTCAGCGCCGCCTGCTCGTTCGCCGGCAGCGGCGGGGTTGGCTGCGGGGTCATTGAGTTGACAATACCGGTGTACTGAAACGCCAGATGCCGGCCAACAGGATACTCCTGGTACGTACCATCGTTGGTCACTTGCAGCATGATGTTGCAAAGCTGTGAGGTGTGGAACGCCGCTTCAAGGGCGCGCAACAAAACCGGACTGGGCTGACCGGTAACCGTGGGAACACCCTGGGTCTGGGCCGTCGCCGAACCCTGAGCCACGCTAGCGCCGCCGATCGGGGACCAGGGATTGGAATAGTCCTCGGGATCGATGGGCATTCCCAGAAGCAATTGAGAATAGACGATATCGCCGCCCGAGGGCTTGCCGCTGGTGTTGGTGGGGCGGGACTGCTTTATTCGATCGACCAGGGAATTCAGGAGGTCGATGATAACGAGTTCTGGTATCGAAGCCATGCGAACTGGACCCTAAACAAAGCGACACTTGTACAAATCAGACAAACTCAAACCGCTCGGGGCGAGGGCGCACAAACACTATACAGCGACAAAAACAAGCGTAACCGTAAATATATCTCGACCCGAACCCGCTGTATTCCACCTGTGCATGCGCTCGTTTCGTGTGGAAGGCGTCACGACTGAAATCGTGTTCATTTTTCCGTGATCTTACCTTGACGCGAGGGTTGGGGTGATGGAGCCATCGCGCGTATTATTGATGGCGGCGCTTCACCGCCGCACGCGTCGCGCAGTAGGAGTAAGCTTTGGCCAAATATTTGAAGTTGGATGTGTTTTCAGGGATTCCGAATCCGGTTTGGCCGATAAGCGACGATCTCGCCACACAATATGGTCAGCAGACGGTGACGGCCGATCAGGCCCCGCAGGGATTGGGCTATCGAGGATTCCAGGTCCTTGATGCGCCCGACGCGTCTTCCGGCGCGTCGGGAGCGACGCCAATGGTCGGCGGGTCCGCCGCGAGCGGCGCCGCGACGACCGAAGACCAGATCGGAAACTTCACCATAACGGGCGTTATCGCCGGCGCCTCCGACACCGAAAAGGCGCTCCTTCAATCGGGTGTGGACGCCGGCGCCGTCGACGGCGATCTGGCGGGTTATGTGGGCGGCTTGATCGGCTCAACGTCGTCGTCGAGTTTTTCCGGCGGCGGCGGAAGCTGCCCTCCCTGCGGCGGCGGCGATGCGCCAGCCTACGACCCGGGCCGCTGGAACAATGACCCGGCCGCGCAGCGCAACAACAACTGCTATGCCTACGCTAATGACCAGCAAACCAACACCTTCCCGCAGCCAGGCCGTGGCTCGGGCCAAAAGTTCACCGCCCTGACTTGCGACGACGTGCGACCGGCCGCCGAACGCGACGGGCTGACGACGGTGTCTGGTTTTCAAGCCTCTCAAGCCGGCTGGTACGTCGCGCTCGTGATCTGGCCCGGTCGGGACTATCATTGGTACCGACAGGACTCGAACGGATGCTGGTCCCACAAGCCAGGACAAACCCCCGCGCGTAACGTCGACAACAGTGGCGCGACAATTTCCGACCCATCGCAGGCCGATCGCGGACCCTACAGCACGTTCTGCACTTTCATGGTGACGAACTTGAAAGTGACCATATCCTGATCACAACCATGATCTTAACCGTGCTCGTCTATTCGGGTCGGCCGAACCCGACTTGGGCGCTGGCGGCGGCCGAGGCGGAGGCGATAAGCGTCTCCATTTCCCAGCTCAAGCCGCTTGGCGGCGCCTGCGCGGCGCCGGCGAACCTCGGCTATTCAGGCGTTGAAGCGGCGTTCGAAGAGCATGGCCGTCGTCGTGAACTCACCTTCATCGAGGGCGTGGCCTATGAAGGCCGGCGGTGCTGGGCCGACGAAAACCGCGGTATCGAACGGCGGCTCATCGACACCGGACGGGGACGGTTTGATCCCGCCATCCTTCCTGCAGAACTGCGCTGATCTCGAAGGGCGCCGACGCCTTGGAGGCTGGCGAGCCAGAAGATCGAAGGATAACATGGCTCCGCCGCCAGTTCGGTCAACGGCGCGTAAAGTAAGCATGAGGCGAACATGGTCACGCACGTCGTTTGTCTGGATGGGACCAACCAGACCAAGCTCCAGCCGCACCCGACCAACATCGCCAGGATTTTCGACAGCATCGGCGGTATCGTCAGTTATGCGGACAACGGATCGTACGAGACAAGCCTGGCGGGCCCTCCGGCCGCAGCCGGCAAATATCTTGCCGGCGTCGGCACCCAGGGCGATCCGGTGCTCAAGGCGCTGGGCGCCGCCTTCGGCAACGGCATCGCCGAGCCGATCGTGCGCGGCTACACTTTTCTCTCTCGTAACTACGCGCCTGGCGATGAAATCGTCGTCACCGGCTTCAGCCGGGGCGCCACCGCCGCCCGCGCGCTCGCCGGTCTGATTGTGAACCAGGGTCTCTTGGAAAAGACGCGATATGATCCGTCCGACAAGACCAGCGCCTATCTGCGCGCGGTCGCGGCCTGGTACGCCTATCGGGGCCCCAACCCTGGCCTCGCTGACCAGACGCGCCTGGCGCTGATCGGCGGTACGCTCGGCAAGCCGGTTCCCAAGCTCGCCCCGCCCGACTACACGACGCCCCCTGTAGTTCGCGCCGTGGGAGTCTTTGACACCGTCAGCTCGCTGGGCCTTCCTATACTCAACTCCAGCGGGCAGCCGGAATTCGATTTCTCGATCATGGACACCGCCCTCAATCCCCGCATCCAGAACGGCTTTCACGCCCTGGCTGCCGACGAGAGCCGGGATCTTTTCAGCCCTACCTTCTGGGCGACGCGCAATGGCGTTGTTCAACGCGTGTTCCCAGGCTGCCACTCCGATGTGGGAGGCGGCTTTCCCAATCGGGGACTTTCCGATGGCGCGCTCGCGTGGATGTTGACCCAACTTCAGAGCGTGGGGCTCACCTGCAACCCGGCTCTCCTGAGCCCGCCTCTCGACGCGAACCCACTGGATTTCGCCCAAGATGACGGGGCGAGTTTCCCGTTCGTGCTTACCCCCCGTAGCGCCCGCGCCTTTCCCGACAGCGCCTTGGCCAGCGTCGATCTGGTCACCCGCTGGAATCAGCCGACGGAAATGATCCCTTCGCTGCTTCCCACGCCATACCGCGCGATCGGCGCCTATGCCGACGGCCGAGCGTTGAACTAGCCCACTAGGCGCGGAAGGCGAATGAACCCGACGACATGAAAATTCGATCGGAAAACCGGGGGGACGCTTCCTTGATCTCCACGATCACGGAAGCAGCCTTCAGGCATGCGCGCTACAGCGATCATACCGAGGCGCGGATCATCGACGCCTTGCGCGGCGCCGGCGCACTGACGCTTTCTCTGGTCGCCGAGGACAACGGCGAGATCATTGGCCACGCGGCCTTCTCACCCGTCCAAATCGATGGCCGGGACGGAGGATGGTTCGGCCTCGGCCCAGTCTCCGTCCGACCGGACGGTCAGAAAAGCGGTGTTGGTTCGGCGATCGTTCGCGACGGCCTCGATCGGCTAAGAGTGATGGGCGCGCGAGGCTGTGTCGTCCTCGGTGATCCGGTCTACTACGTCCGCTTCGGCTTTGTCGCCGATCCCCGCCTCCGCTACGCCGGCGCGCCGGACGGATATTTCCAGAGGCTGGTGTTCATCGGCGAGCCGCCCACGGGAGAAGTCGCGTACCACCCGGGGTTCGACGTCGCTTGAAACGAACGAATTCTGTCAGTAAGGCGCGCCGTACTTACGGGTGAAGCGGCCGTCCGCGGCGGCGCTCATCATGTCGATATCGGAGCAGGTCGTGAGTTCGAGCGGGCTGCGCGAACCCACCTCAAGATAGACCGCCGTCGCCGAGGATCGGTTGATTAGGTGATGGCCATCGCCCGAGTTCTTGGCGAACGCCGCCGCGTCGCCGCCGCGCAAGACGACCTCGCCGCCGTCCTCGACGAGTATCAGTTCACCTTCAAGCACATAGACGAAATCGTCCTCATGGCTGTGCCAATGGCGTTGGCTGGACCAGCCGCCAGGCGGCAAGGTCATCAGATTAACGCCAAAATCGGTGAGGCCTCCCGCGTCGCCGAGCCGGCGCCCAGTGCGCTCGGCGCAACGCTGATCAAACGGCGGCGGATAACCCGAACCCCTGCGCGCCGACGTGGCCTCTATGTCGATCTTTGGCATCCACGGCTCCTTCGTTGCACGCCTGCGGCGGCATACGCCAAGGGTCAAGAGGGGGCGATGGGCCAGCGAGGTGACATGCCCGCGGTCCGCGCCCATAACGGAGCCTCAACCAACCGAGCGCCAGTGACCATCGCGACAAGCCCGAAAAACTTTCCCGTGAGCTGGGAGGAGCTCCATCGCAACGCCAGGGCCCTCGCCTGGCGGCTGGTGGATCTCGGCCCCTGGAAGGGTCTGATCGGCGTCACCCGGGGTGGGCTGGCGCCGGCCGCCATCGTCGCTCGCGAACTTGATATCCGCGTCGTCGAAACCGTCTCAATCGTCAGCTATCGCGGCGATGACAGCGATCCAGGACAAGCCGAGGAGGCGAGGATCGTCAAATATCCAGCCAATGTCGGGGACGGCGAAGGCTGGCTGGTGATCGATGATCTGGTGGACACCGGCCGCACTGCCGAGGTGCTGCGCCGCCTCATCCCCAAGGCCCATTTCGCCACCGTCTATGCAAAGCCGCTCGGCCGGCCCATGGTCGACACCTTCGTCACCGAGGTCAGCCAGGACACCTGGATCTATTTCCCATGGGATGTGGAGCTTCAATTCACCCAGCCCATCGCGGCCCGACACAAGCCGGAGTGACTGGCGTGGCGCGCGCCGCCATGCTCGCCGCGGCGCCGGCGGCAATCGGCGCGATCCTGATCCTGGCGGCCGTCGGTTCGGCCAGCGCGGCGAGCTTCGACTGCGCCATGGCGAAGGCCCCGGACGAACGGGCGGTCTGCGCCAGTCGCTCGCTTTCCGAACGCGACGTCGAGATGAGCGCCCTCTGGTTCAGCTACAGTCGCCTGCCGCTTCTCATGGGCGCGAACGGCCAGCGGCGCGATGAGCAACAGACCTTCCTCAAATCACGGGCGGCGTGCGGCCGTGATTTGACTTGTCTGCAGGCGCTCTACGCTTCCCGCATCGCCGCCCTCAAGGCAGAACTCGTGCGTGGGCTGAAGTCCGCCGGGCCGGAATGCGAACCGCCGGCGTCACCTCAATGAAGACGGCCGCACGCGCTTGATATGACTATATGGTCATATTCCCGTCATTGACCTCGAGGCCACTTTGACGCATAAAATGACTAAATAGTCATAATGAGGGCGGAAATGGCCGGGATCAAGATCGAGGATATCGCCTATGTCAGGTTCCGCGCGCCTGACTTGACGGCGATGCAGGCCTTCCTGGAAGACTTCGGCTTCTCCGTCGCCTCCCATGGCGGCCGATTGTTCGCTCGTGGAACAGGGCCCGAGCCTTTCCTCCATATCACCGAGCCCGGTGAGCCGGCCTTCTTGGCGCTCGGCCTCCGCGCGGAAACCCTCACCGATCTCAGCGCCCTCGCCGCAAGCGAAGGTGCGCCGATCCAGCCGCTGGATGCGCCTGGCGGCGGCGATATGATCGTGCTGACGGATCCCGATGGCCGTGCGGTGGAGGTGATCGCCGGCCAGAGCCTGGCCGAACCCCTCACCCTGCCCGAAGCAAGACCTTGGAACAGCGCCCGTCGGCGCGACCGCCAACGCCAGGTGAAGCGAACCTACCCAGGCGCCCACGTGGTCCGCCTTGGCCACGGCGTCCTCAATGTCGCGGACTTTCGCGCCTCCGAGCGCTGGTACAAGGAGCGCTTCGGCTTCATCACTTCCGACGAGATCGCCCTCTCGCCGGAATTTTCCGTCGGCGCCTTCCTGCGCTGCGACCGGGGCGACACGCCCACCGATCACCACACCCTGTTCCTGATCCAGAGTCCCAAGGGCCCCGGCTTCAACCACGCCGCCTTCGAAGTCGCCGATATCGACGATCTGATGGCCGGCCACAGCCGTCTCAAGGCGGCCGGGCGAACGGCCGAATGGGGCGTGGGCCGCCACCTGCTGGGCAGCCAAGTTTTCGACTATTGGCGCGACCCGTGGGGCCACACCCTGGAGCACTGGACCGACGGCGATCTCTTCACCGCCGCCGATGGCTCGAACGTCGCCACCGTGCGGGATCTGATGGCCGTCCAGTGGGGTCCGTCCGCCCCGCCGACCATGGCCTAAACTCAAAAGAGCATCGAGAGCAAGCCCATGAAACTCGCCACCTTCAGCGCCGGCGGCGCGCCGGAACTCGGCATTGTCCAAGGCGAGGCCGTCGTCTCGATCTCTCGCGCCAGACCTGGCCTCGCCAGCGAAATGATCGATCTGATCGCCCGATGGAGTGAGGTCGAGCGCGAGGTGCGGGGCGTCGCCGCAACACCGACCGACGCCATCCCGCTGGACGCGGTCCGCCTGCTCGCGCCGATCCGCCGGCCCGGCAAGATCATGGCCATCGGCCTCAACTACGCCGACCACATCGCCGAGAGCGGCCTGGGCGAGCCCAAGGACCAGATCTGGTTCAGCAAGGCGACCACCGCCGTTAACGGGCCGTTTGATCCCATCCAGATCCCCAAGGTTTCGCAGGCGGTCGACTATGAGGCGGAGATGGTCGCGGTGATCGGCGCCGGCGGTCGGCACATCGCCAAGGCCGACGCCGCCAAGGCCATATTCGGATATTGCGTGGGCAACGACGCCACTGAACGGGCCTGGCAGCATCGCACCACCCAGTGGGTCCTAGGTAAGTCCTTCGACAGCCACGCCCCTTTCGGCCCCTGGATCACCACCGCGGACGAGATCGCCGATCCACACGCCCTCGCCATCCGCGGGCTGGTGAATGGCGAGGTGCGCCAGGATTCCAACACCCGTCACCTGGTGTTCAACGTCTTCGATCAGATCGCCCACCTTTCCGAGGCGATGACGCTTGAGCCCGGCGATCTGATCTATACCGGGACGCCTGGCGGCGTCGGCGCCGCCATGAAGCCGATGCGGTTCCTCAAGGCCGGAGATTTGGTGAGGGTGGAGATCGAGGGCCTCGGCGCCATTGAAAACCCCTGCGCCGACGAAGCCTGACCATGACTGGCGAAACCCTGGACTGCGATGTCCTGATCGTCGGCCTTGGGCCGGTCGGCGCCGTCCTCGCCGGCCTGCTGGCCGACGCGGGGATCACCACCATCGCCATCGACAAGGATGTCGAGGTCTATCCGCTGCCCAGGGCCGTGCATTTCGATCAGGAGATCATGCGCCTTTTTCAGCAGATGGGGATCGCCGAGGCGGTGCTCGCCCACACCCGCGTGACCGAGGCCTATGAGTTCCGGGACCGGAACGGCCAGGTACTGATGGGCTTCGGCGGCCTGGCCAAGCCCGGTCCCTCGGGCTGGTCGTCGAGCTATATGTTCCACCAGCCGGGGCTGGAAAACGCGCTGCGCGCCAAGCTGGCGGCGAGCGCCAAAGCCGAGGTTCGCCTCGCCCGCCGCTTCGAGAGCCTTGCTCAGCATAAAGATCATGTCGGCGCGGTGATCGTGGGTCCAGAGGGTCCCTCCACCATCAAGGCCCGCTATCTTGTCGGCTGTGACGGCGCCTCCAGCGGCGTGCGCGAGACAATGGGTTGCGAGCTCGATGACTACGCCTTCGACGAACCCTGGCTGGTCGTGGACGCCCTCACGCCGGACAGCGGCGGTCTGCCCGACATCAATCTTCAGATCTGCGATCCGGCCCGGCCGACCACCTGCGTTCTCTCGGGCCCAGGGCGCCACCGCTGGGAGTTCATGCTCCTGCCCGGCGAAACGCCTGAACAGGTCATCGAGGATGATTTCATTCGTCCACTGATCGCCAAGTGGGATGGAACCGACTCTATCGAAATCGAGCGCAAGGCGGTCTATCGCTTTCACGGCCTCGTGGCCAAGACTTGGCGCGACCGCGGCGTTATGTTGGCTGGCGACTCCTGCCATCAGATGCCGCCTTTCGCCGGCCATGGCATGTGTTCGGGCCTGCGCGACGCCGCCAACCTCGCCTGGAAACTGGCCGCCGTCATCAAGGGCGATGCGCGCGAAGGCCTGCTCGACACCTATCAGACCGAACGCGAACCGCATGTGCGCGGCTATATCGAGCTGGCCATCGGCATGGGCCGCACGGTTTGCGCCCTCGATCCGGCCGTGGCCGACGCTCGGGACGCCCAGATGCTGGCCCAGCGGCAGGCCGACGCCCCGCCGCCGCCCTTGCCGCCACCGCCGTCTTTGGGGCCCGGCTGTTCGCTCGCCGGCGACGCGTTCGCGGGGCGCCAGTTTCCTCAGCCATGGGCCGAGATCGACGGCCGCCGGATCGGATTGGACGATGTGTTAGGCGGGGGCGCCGTTCTCCTTCACACCGGCGCCGAGACGCCGAAGGCTTCGGGCTTGAGCGCGATCGGCCTCGAAGACGATCGTGTGGCCCCGTTTCGGGAACCAATCGCCAAATGGCTCGCGGCCCACCACGCTCAAGCGGTTCTTCTGCGCCCGGACCGCTACATCTTCGGTGTTGGCGCTCCGGCGGTTCTCGCGTGCGCTTACGCGTCCGCCCTTGGCCCCACGCCGTGAGCGAGGCGCAAGCCCTCGCGCCAAAGGCCACGCGAGGCGCGCGGACGCGGCAGGCGATCGTCGGCGCCGGCCGCGCCCTCTTCGCCGCCCGGGCCGTGGACGCCGTGGCCATTGACGAGATCGTCCGCGAAGCCGGCGTGTCCAAAGGCGCCTTTTACAACCACTTCGACGACAAGGACGCCCTGGTCGACGCCATCGCCGGCGAAATCCGCGCGGGCGTCGAAAGCATTGTGAGATCGGCTAACGACGGCGTGGACGATCCCGCGCGCCGGGTGGTCCGGGCCGTGTGTGTCTATCTGCGCTACGCCCTTGATGAGCCCGAGCGCGCCGGTGTGATGCTGCGCCTCCACGACACTCACATTCCCATGGCCTCGCCCCTGAATCAGGGCTTGATGGACGATATCGCCGCCGGCCTCTTCAGCGGCCGCTTCGAGATCGCCGGAACGGAGGCGGGGGCCCTGTTCGTCATGGGTGTCGCGCTCGCTGGCCTCGGCCGCATCGCCCGCGAGCCTTCGCCGGCCGCGGCGACCGGCCTCGCCCAGCAGCTTTGCGCTCTCCTGCTCAGAGGCTTGGGCGTACCCCCCCTCGAGGCGACGTCCATCTCCGCCCGGGCCTCCGACGAACTCGTTCGAAGCCCACACTCTCCAAGCCAACGTCCGCTTGCGCCCTAACAGCCATGAAAAAAGGCCTGGACCTTGGCCGCCGCTCTTGGCGACCTATCTCTAACGCTTCCGCTGAGCCAACCCCTCGATCCACAAGGACAAAAACGATCATGAAATCCGCCACGCTGGCCATCGCCGCCTTGACGCTCGCCGCCCCCGTTCCTTCCTTGGCTCAGACGCAGGTGCAATCGGGAACCTATAAGGTCGAGCCGGCGCACACCCAGGTCCTGTTCGGCGTCTCGCACCTGGGCTTCACCACCTACTACGGCGTGTTCTCAGGCGCCTCTGGCAGCCTCACGCTCGACAGCGCCAACCCGGCCGCCAGCAAGCTCGACGTCTCGGTGCCAACGGCCAGCGTCTGGACCCCCAGCGATAAACTCAACGAGGAACTCAAGGGGCCGCAGTGGCTCGACGCGGCCAAATATCCGGCCATGACCTTCCACTCCACCGCGGTCACCCCCACCGGAGCGACCACCGCCGATGTCGCCGGCGAGCTGACCCTGCACGGCGTCACCAAGCCGGTTACCCTGAAGGTCAAGTTCAACAGCGCCGGCCCAAACCCGCTCACCAAAGCCTACACCACCGGTTTCCAGGTCAGTGGCGTGGTCAAGCGCAGCGACTTCGGTGTCTCGATGTATGTGCCGATGGTCGGCGACGATGTGGATCTGACGATCAGCGCCGCCTTCGAAAAAGCCGGCGGCTAGCCATGGATCTCGGGATCGCCGGGCGCCGGGCTCTGGTCTGCGGCGGCAGCGCCGGCCTGGGGCGCGGAACGGCGACCGCTCTTGCCGCGGATGGCGTCCGCGTGGTGATCGCGGCGCGATCGGTTGAGCGCCTCGAAAAGGCCGCGGCCGAGATCATTGCGGAAACGGGTGGCCGGGTGGAATTCGTGGTGGCCGACGTGACCACGGAGGAGGGTCAGGCCGCGGCCCTGGCCGCCTGCCCCGATCCCGACATCCTGATCAACAACGCCGGCGGCCCGCCGCCTGGCGATTTTCGCGACTGGTCGCGAGCCGATTGGATCAAGGCCATCGACGCCAATATGCTCTCGGCCATCTTCCTCACCAAGGCCGTGATCGATGGCATGATCGGTCGGCGGTTCGGCCGGATCGTCAACATCACCAGCCATATGGTGAAGCAGCCGGCGGCGATCCTCAGTCTTTCCAACGGCGCGCGAGCCGGCCTGACCGGCTTCATGGGCGGCCTGGCGCGGGACGTCGCCCCCCAAGGCGTCACCATCAATAATGTACTGCCCGGCCAGTTCGACACCGACCGGCTGCGCTCCAACCACCAGCGCTTCGCCGACAGCGCCGGACGGGAGTTGGCCGCCGTCCAGGATGGGGCGCGGCGAAACATCCCCGTCGGCCGATTCGGCGATCCCGCCGAGTTCGGGGCCATGTGCGCTTTCCTGTGTTCGGCCCAGGCCGGGTTCATCACCGGCCAGAACATCCTCCTTGATGGTGGCCAGTTTCCCGGCCTGCTATGACCCGCTCCACGACGCGCTAGGCGTCGGCGATCAGGGGAAGCCGAGGGATGGAAGACGCGCCGATGAACGGAGCCGAATCGCTCGTGCGCACCCTGGTCGGCGCTGGCGTCGACGTCTGTTTTGCCAATCCCGGCACATCGGAGATGCACTTCGTGGCCGCGCTCGACAGCGTCGCCGGCATGCGCCCGATCCTCGGCCTCTTCGAAGGCGCGGTCACCGGCATGGCCGATGGCTATGGGCGAATGGCCTTGAAGCCAGCCGCGACCCTGCTTCACCTGGGACCGGGCCTCGCCAATGGTCTGGCCAATCTGCACAACGCGAGGCGTGCGGCGACGCCGATCGTCAATATCGTCGGCGACCACGCCACCTATCACGCTCAGTATGACGCGCCGCTGACCTCGGACGTGGCGGGGTTCGCCAGACCGGTATCCGGCTGGGTTCATTCTTCCGCCAGCGCTCTCACCGTGGCCGCCGATGGAGCGCGGGCCGTGGCCGCCTCGCTTGCGCCTCCCGGCCAGATCGCCACACTGATCCTGCCGGCCGACACCGCCTGGGACCCTGCCGAGGGCGCCGCCGCGCCGCTGGCCGTTCAGGCGCCCGCGCCAGTCGCCGGCGCGGTCGTCGACCGGGTCGCCGCGGCGCTGAAGAACGGCAAGCGCTCTGCCATACTGATCCGCGGCGCGGGCCTGCGCGGCGAGGGCCTAATCGCCGCCGGCCGTATCGCCGCGGCGACCGGCGCGCGGATCCTGTGCGACACCTTCGCTCCCCGCCTCGAACGCGGCGCCGGGCGGGTAGCGCTTGAGCGCATCCCCTATTTCGCCGAGCAGATCATCGATTTCCTCAAGGGCGTGGAACAGCTGATCCTGGTCGGCGCCAAGCCGCCCGTGTCGTTCTTCGCCTATCCAGGCAAGCCGAGCTGGTGCCTGCCGGAGGGCGCCAAGGTGCTCTACCTCGCCCATCCGCACGAGCATGGCGTTAACGCGCTGATGGATATCGCAACGGCGCTGAACGCGCCCAAGGCGCCGGCCGGCTTGGCCGCCCACGCCCTCACCGAAGGTGCGGCCACCGCTTTCAACCAATACACCATCGGCCAGATCATCGCCCGCCATCTGCCCGAAGGCGCAATCCTTTCCGACGAAGGCGCGACCAACAGCGGAGGGACCCAGCTCGCCACGGCCACCGCCGCGCCACACGACTATCTGACCCTCACCGGCGGCTCGATCGGCCAGGGCGTACCCCTCGCCACCGGCGCGGCGGTGGCGGCGCCGGGCCGCAAGGTGGTGTGCGTCCAGGGCGACGGCGGCGCCATGTACACCATTCAGGCCTTATGGACCCAGGCGCAGGGAAAAGCTCGACGTCACCACCGTGATCTTCGCCAACCACTCCTACGCCATATTGAACGTCGAGCTGCACCGGGTCGGCGCTCTCAACGCCGGGCCCAAGGCCCTCTCCATGCTCGACCTGCGCGGGCCTTCCCTCGATTTCGTCGAACTGGGCCGGGGCCTCGGCGTCGAATCCAGCCGGGCCGAGACCATGGAGGCCTTCGAGGCCCAGTTCGCCGATGCCATGCGCCAAGTCGGTCCGAGGTTGATCGAGGTGGCGCTTTAGGCGCCCGCCCCATTTGACAACCGCCGCGCTTGTGCTCAATTCGCGACGAGGGACGCACAAGGAGGCCACCATGTTCGCCGGGTCGAAAACCATTAGCCGCGCCCTGATCGCCGCCGGAATCATCGCCGGAGCGTGCATCGCAAACTCAGCCGTCGCCGAACCCGACGTGGTCGCCGGGCAGCCGGCTTGCTTCTTCATCAGTCAATGGCAGGGCTGGAAGGCGCCCGCCAGTGACGTGCTCTATCTGGGCATGAATGGCCGGGGCGTGTTCCGGGTCGGCCTCGCCAAGGGGACGCCGCTCCTGCAGAACTCGAGCTATTATCTCGTCTGGCGCGATCGCCCGACCGGCAGCATCTGCCAGCCGGTGCAGATTAACCTGGCGCTTTCCGATGGCAAGGGGCTTTACGTGCCCCTCATCGCCAAATCCCTGACGAAACTCTCACCTGAGGAAGTCGCGGCGATACCCAAGCGGTATCGGCCCAACTGAGCCGGGCTGGCGGTTGACACACCCAAGGGCGGGGCGCATCCCTACGATGAGGGACCGAAGAATGAGGACGCCATGCACGCTCCCCGAAAAAGGATTTTCGGCGCTATAGCCGCGTTGGCGCTCGGCCTCACGAGCGCTGCGCACGCCGCCGACTCGGCCGACGGCAAACAAAATTGTTTCTTCACCCGCCAATGGAAGGGCTGGAAGTCGCCAGCGCCAGATGTTGTCTATCTGGGTGTCAGCATTCGTGACGTTTATCGCGTCGATCTCGCCCATCCTTCTTCGATGTTGCAGGATCCCAATGCGCGTATCGTTTCTCTGACGCACGGCTCATCGAGCGTCTGCCTTCCGATTGATCTGGATCTGAACGTCACGAATTTTCACGGCATTTCCGAACACCTCTATCCCGTGACCTTGGTGAAGCTCACCCCCGAGGAGATCAAGTCGATCCCCCCCAAGTACATCCCGTACTGAAACCGGCGTGGTCTTGTGCGCGGGCACCCCGCCCACTAGCGTTGCGTTGGTTTTCGGAAGCGAGGCGGTATGGCGGTCGAGGCGGTGATCTGGGATTTCGGGGGGGTGTTCACCTCATCGCCGTTCGAGGCCTTCAACCGCTATGAAGCGTGCCGGGGTCTGCCTCGGGATTTCATCCGTGGGATCAACGCCACCAATCCCCAAGGCAACGCCTGGGCGCTCTTCGAGCGGGCCGAGATCGACGCGACCGGATTCGACCGCCTGTTCCTGCGGGAATCAACGGCCCTTGGCCATCCCATTCCGGGCGCCGACGTTTTGCCCCTGCTTTCCGGCGAGCTCCGGCCGCGGATGGTCGAGGCCCTGAAGGCCTGCAAGCAACGCTTCAAGGTCGGCTGCATCACCAACAACATGGCTCAAGGCCATGGCCCCGGCATGTCGGCCAGCGCTCAGGGGGCCAGCCGCGCGGCCGATGTCATGGCCCTTTTCGACAAGGTGATCGAAAGCTCCAAGGCCGGCGTGCGCAAGCCGGACCCGGCCATCTATCTGATGATGTGCGAGGCCCTGGACGTGGAGGCGCGCGCCTGCGTCTATCTCGACGACCTGGGGATCAACTGCAAGCCAGCCGCGGCTCTGGGCATGACGGCCATCAAGGTGGTGAGCGAGGCCCAGGCCCTGACCGATCTCGAGCGCGCCACCGGCTTGGCGTTTTCACTGGCGACGGCATGAGCCGGCCGGCGCAGGATTGGCGCGACGGCCGCTCTGGCGGACCTGCCCGGCTGGGCGCGGGCCGAGGGGCGAGACGCCATCGTCCGGACGTTCAAGTTCAAGGACTTCAACGCCGCTTTTGGCTGGATGACGCGCGTGGCCCTCAAGGCCGAGGTCCTCGACCACCATCCCGAGTGGTTCAACGTCTATAACCGGGTCGAGGTGGTTCTCGCCACCCACGACGCCGACGGCGTCACCGAACTGGATGTGCGCCTGGCCAAATTCATGGACGAAGCCGCCGCCGGTTGAGGCGGCAAGGATCCATCGGCGCCGAGCAATCTTCACCATCGCCGCAATGACGCCACGCAATCGGGCGAAAGGCGCGGACCCTGGGGCGGCCGAGTTCATTGAAGAAACGCGTTTCGGACCTTAAGGACTGGAACGCGGGCGCGCTGAAAGGACGTCTCAGACATTCATGGCGAAGATCACCCTCGTCGACGACGACGAGAACATCGTCGCCTCCGTCTCCCTGGCGCTGGAAAGCCACGGCCATACGGTGAAGGCCTATTACGACGGCGCCTCCGGCCTGGCGGCGCTGGAGAGCGATCCGCCGGACCTCGCCATCCTGGACGTGAAGATGCCGCGCATGGACGGGATGGAGGTGCTGCGGCGCCTGCGCCAGACCTCGAACGTCCCGGTGATCATGCTGACCTCCAAGGACGAGGAGATCGACGAGATCCTCGGCTTCAACCTCGGCGCCGACGACTACATCCACAAGCCGTTCAGCCAGCGCCTGCTGATCGAGCGGGTCAAGGCGGTGCTGCGCCGCGCCGACGTCCGGAGGACGAGGAAGCCGGCGCTCCGGCCGGCGCCGCGGCGGCTTCGCGCGCGATCAAGCGCGGGCGAGCTGACCCTCGATCCAGCCCGCCACGACTGCCTGTGGGACGGACAAGCCGGTGAAGCTGACCGTCACCGAGTTCCTGCTGCTGCAGTCGCTGGCCCAGCGCCCCGGCTTCGTGAAGAGCCGCGACAACCTGATGGACGCGGCCTACGACGATCAGGTCTATGTCGACGACCGCACCATCGACAGCCACATCAAGCGCATGCGCAAGAAGTTCCGCGAGGTCGATCCGGAGTTCGACGCGATCGAAACCCTCTATGGCGTCGGCTACCGCTACCGCGAGTCCTGAACCTGAGCGACGACGCGGCGCCGAGGCGGCCCCTGCGCGCGCGCCGTCCTGCGTCACGACACGGTTCCTGGCCGCTGGGCTCGCGCCTCGGCCGGCTGATCATCGTCCTGAACCTGCTGGGCCTGGCGATCCTGATCGCCGGCGCCCTGATCCTCAACGAGCTGCGCCAGGGCCTGGTGAGCGCCAGGCATCGACAGCCTGACGCCCCAGGGCGCAGCTGATCGCCAATGTGATCGACCAGGACGCCACCGTCGGCGAGCCCGAGCCGGCGCTGGAAGCCGACACCGCAAACAACGTGCTGCAGCTCTCGATATTCCCAAGCCGCAGCGCGCGCGCCTGTTCGACGCCGCCGGCCGCCTGTTCGCCGACACCGCTCAGGTCGCCGACCGGGTCGAGAGCGCACCTTTCCGCCGGCCCACAAGCCTGGTGGGACACCCCTCTCGTTCGGGTTCACCCAGGCCGCGGCCGAAAGACGCGCCGCCGCCGCCCAGGACGCGCTCGGCCGAGAAGTCGAGCCGGGCCCTGCGCGAAGGCGAGGTGATCAAGACCACTCGGGTGGCCGAAGACGGCCGGCGGGTGGTGTCGGTGTCGATCCCGCTCCAGCATGTGCGCGCGGTGCTGGGGGTGCTGACGCTGGAGGCCGACGACGTCGATCAGATCATCGCCGCCGAACGCCGGGCGCTCATCCCCTTCATCCTGATCGCGGTCGGCGTGACCCTGCTCTCGTCGCTGCTGCTGATCCAGCTGATCGCCCAGCCGGTGCTCCGGCTGGCCCGAGCGGCCGACCGCGTGCGCCTTCAGCGCGCCCGCGCCATCGCCCTGCCCGACCTCGCCGGCCGCGACGACGAACTGGGCGACCTGACCCGCTCGCTGGAAGACATGACCGAGGCGCTTTCCGAGCGGATGGAGGCCATCGAGCGGTTCGCCGCCGACGTCGCCCACGAGCTCCGCAATCCGCTGACCTCGATCCGCTCGGCGGTGGAGACCCTGGACCTGGTCAAGGCGCCAGGCCCGCGCGCACGGCTGCTCAGCGTCCTGCAACAGGACGTCGATCGCCTGGACCGCCTGATCACCGACATCTCCAACGCCTCGCGCCTCGACGCCGAACTGTCCCGCGAGACGCCGACGCCGCTCGATCTGGCCCGGCTGCTCGCCGATATCTGCGGCTTCTACGAAGCGACGCGCAAGCCGGGTGAGATTCCCGTCCGCTTCATCGATTCGGGCGGCCCCGAGCCTCGGCTGATCTCCGGGCGCGAGGGCCCGCTCAGCCAGGTGTTCCGCAACCTGATCGACAACGCCCGCTCGTTCAGCCCTCCGGGCGGCGAAGTCCGGGTCAGCCTCCGGTCGGGCCGCGACGAGATCACCGCTTTCGTCGAGGACGACGGCCCGGGCATGCCGCTGAAAACCTGGAGACGGTGTTCGAGCGCTTCTACACCTCCCGGCCTAAGGGCGCGGCCTTCGGCGGCAACTCGGGCCTTGGCCTGGCCATCGCCCGCCAGATCATCGAGGCTCACGGCGGTCGGATCTGGGCCGAGAACCGCGAACGAGACGGAGCGGTCGCCGGCGCCCGCTTTTGCGTAGCTCTGCCCAAGGCATGATTCGTCACGCCTCGCTGATCGCCAGGCGGGTGGAGGGGAACTGGCGCGGGATCCTGATCGAGGGACCCTCCGGCGCCGGCAAGAGCGATCTGGCGCTTCGAGCGCTGCAAAGCGGCTTTCGCCTGGTGGCCGACGACCGCGTCATCGTCTTCACCTCCCGCGGCCGGCTGTTCGGGCGGAGCCCGCCGCCCTTGAGAGGCCTGATGGAAGCGCGCGGCGTGGGCGTTGTCGGATGCGCAGAGATTGCGTTCGCCGAGGTGGCCGTCCTCGCCCGCTGCACGCAAACGCCCGATCAGATCGAGCGGATGCCCGACGACGGCCATGAAGCCATCCTCGGGGCCGCCATCCCTTGCTTCGATCTGTGGCCGTTTGGGCTCTCCGCCCCGGCGAAATTACGTCTGGCGCTTGAACATCTTGGACCGGGCCGCCAAGCGGGGTATCAAAATCGCTTCGCGCCGCCCGGCGGTCGCGTCGGGGGTTGAAGGGACGACCGTGAGTCATCTCGCATGATCGGGCTCGTGATCGTCACGCACGGGCGGCTGGCGGAAGAATTCGTCTACGCCATGGAGCATGTCGTCGGCCCGCAGACAGGCGTGTCGCCGCGATCTGCATCGGCCCCGAGGACGACATGGAGCGCCGCCGCGCGCGACATCCTCAAGGCCTGCGAACAGGTCGACCTGGGCGCGGGCGTGATCCTGCTCACCGACATGTTCGGCGGCACGCCGTCCAACCTGGCGATCTCGGTGATGGAGCAGACCAAGGCCGAGGTGATCGCCGGGCTCAACCTGCCGATGCTGATCAAGCTGGCCAGCGTGCGCGCCCGCGAGACCCTTGAGCGTCTGCGTCGCCTACGCCCAGGAGGCGGGCCGCAAATACATCTCCGTCGCCTCCTACGTGCTGGCCGGCGAGAAGTGACGGCCTCGGCCGACGGTCGAAATCGTCAACGAACGCGGCCTGCACGCGCGCGCCTCGGCCAAGTTCGTCAAGCTAGCCGCTGCCTTCGACGCCGAGGTCACGGTCACCAAGGACGACCAGACCGTCGACGCCCGCTCGATCATGGGCCTGATGATGCTGGCCGCCGGCCCGGGCTCGACCATCGACATCAGTCGCCGAAGGCCGAGAGGCCCATGCTGCGGTGGACGCGCTAACGGCCCTGGTGACCTCAAAATTCGAGGAAGACCGCTAGCAGCAGCCTGTCGGCCGGGGTCAAGCAGACCCATATAAAGAAATCCTTATATGAGTGTTGCGGGGCTTGCGCCGCCGCTCTATAGAGCGGGCGCCGTCGCATAAGGAATCCAAAGTGGCCGACTACATCGTCAAGGACATCGCCCTCGCCGCCTGGGGCCGCAAGGAAATCGAGATCGCCGAGACCGAAATGCCGGGCCTGATGGCGCGTGCGCGCCGAGTTCGGCAAGGACAAGCCGCTGAAGGGCGCGCGGATCGCCGGCTCCCTGCACATGACCATCCAGACCGCCGTGCTGATCGAGACCCTGCAGGCGCTGGGCGCCGAGGTGCGCTGGGCCTCCTGCAACATCTTCTCGACCCAGGACCACGCCGCCGCCGCCATCGCCGCCACCGGCACGCCGGTGTTCGCCATCAAGGGCGAGACCCTGATCGAATACTGGGACTACGCCCACAAGATCTTCGAGTGGTCGCGACGGCGGCTATCCCAACCTGATCCTCGACGACGGCGGCGACGCCACCCTGCTCTGCGTGCTGGGCCCCAAGGCGGAGAAGGACCCCTCGATCCTCAACCATCCCGCAGAACGAGGAAGAAGAAGCGCTCTATGCGGTGATGAAGCGCTACCTGAAGGAGAAGCCCGGCTTCTATTCGGCCATCCGCGACGCCATCAAGGGCGTCTCGGAAGAGACCACCACCGGCGTCCACCGCCTCTATCAGATGGCCGAGCGCGGCGAGCTGCCGTTCCCCGCCATCAACGTCAACGACAGCGTCACCAAGTCGAAGTTCGACAACCTCTACGGCTGCCGCGAGAGCCTGGTGGACGCCATCCGCCGCGGCACCGACGTGATGCTGGCCGGCAAGGTCGCGGTGGTCTGCGGCTATGGCGACGTGGGCAAGGGCTCGGCCGCCTCCCTGCGCCAGGGCGGCGCGCGGGTGATCGTCACCGAGATCGACCCGATCTGCGCCCTGCAGGCGGCGATGGAAGGCTATGAGGTCCGCACCATCGACGACAGCGCTCGGCCAACGCCGACATCTTCGTCACCGCCACCGGCAACAAGGACGTCATCACCGTCGACCACATGCGCGGCGATGAAGAACAACGCCATCGTCTGCAACATCGGCCACTTCGATTCCGAGATCCAGATCGCCGGCCTGCGCAACTTCAAGTGGGACGAGATCAAGCCGCAGGTCCACCACGTCGAATTCCCGGACGGCAAGAAGATCATCGTGCTTGTCCGAAGGCCGCCTGGTGAACCTCGGCAACGCCACCGGCCACCCCAGCTTCGTGATGAGCGCCAGCTTCACCAACCAGACCCTGGCCCAGATCGAGCTGTGGACCAACGCCAAGGCCTACGAGACCCAGGTCTACACCCTGCCCAAGCACCTCGACGAGAAGGTCGCCATGCTGCACCTGGCCAAGCTGGGCGCCACGCTGACCACGCTTTCCAAAGACCAGGCCGACTATATCGGCGTGCCCGAGCAGGGCCCGTTCAAGCCGGACCACTACCGCTACTAGACAAGCGATCTCGCCCCGAGCGGCGGGCCGGTCTAAATCCCCGGCTATGTCGCCGGTGCTGATCATATCGAGCCACGTCGCCGCCAGCCGGGTGGGCGGCGGCGCCCAGGCGGCGGCGCTCGCGGGAGTTGGCGTAGAGACGATCCTGGCGCCGACCGTTCTTTTCGGCCGTCATCCGGGGCTAGGGGCGCCCGGCGGCGGGCGGGTTCCCCAGGATGTGTTCGAGGGCGTCCTCTCCGGCGTGGAGGCGACCGGCGCGTTCGAGACTCTCGGCGCGGTGATCACCGGCTATTTCGCGACGCCCGAGCAGGTCGATTGCGCCGTCAAGGCTATCGACCGCATCCGCGCCCTCAACAGGCGAGCCTGGATCGTCGTCGATCCCATCATGGGCGATACCGAGAGCGGCCTCTATGTCGGCGAGGCGGTGGCCATCGCCCTGGCCCAAGACCTCGTCCCCCGCGCCGACCTGATCACCCCCAACGCCTGGGAGCTGGAACGGCTTAGCGATCTGGTGGTCGCCGGGCCTGCTTCGGCGATGGCGGCCGCGGCGAGCCTCGGCCGGCCGACCCTGGTTTCGTCGCTGGACGCCGGCGGCGACATCGGCGTGCTCTACACGGACGATCGCCAGGCTTGGCTCGCCAGCCATCCACGATCGGCTCTGGCGCCCAAGGGGACGGGTGACCTGCTGACGGCGCTCTTCGTGGCGGCCGTCCTGGAGGGCGCGTCGGCCCCGGCGGCGCTCGAAACCGCCGTGGCCGCCGTGGCCGAGGTGGTGGCCGGCGAGGCGACGCCGGTGGCGCTGGAGCGGTTGCGGTGAGCGAGGTTCGCGGTCTTTGCCCGCCACGGTTCGCGGCCGTGCGCGAAGCTTTCGCCGCCAATTTCTCCGAGGGCCGCGAACTCGGCGCCCGCTTCGCCATCGCCCTCGATGGCGAGATCATCATCGATCTGATAGGCGGTTGGGCCGACCGGGCGCGCGCCCGGCCCTTCGCCGAAGACACCCTGACCTCAGTGTTCTCGACCACCAAAGCCATGGCCTCACTGATGATCGCCAGGCTGGTCGATCAGAGGCGCCTCGGCTGGGCGCAGCCCGTCGCCGACCTCTGGCCCGCCTTCGGCGCCGCCGGCAAGTCGCGGCTCACCGTCGAGCAGGTGATGTCTCATCAGGGCGGCCTGCCAGGGTTCGCCGAGCCGATGGAACCCTCGCTTTGGTTCGACCGCGCCGCGGTCCTGGAGCGCCTCGAAGCCATGGCCCCGATGTGGAGGCCCGGCGCCAGCGGCTATCATCCGGTCACCTTCGGCTATCTCGCCGGCGAGATCTTCCGGCGGATCGACGGGCGCAGCCTGGGAACGGCCCTGCGCGAGGACCTCGCCCAGCCCCTCGGTCTCGATCTGTGGATCGGCCTGCCGGACGCCGAGCATCACCGCTGCGCCGATGTCCAGCGCCCGCCGGCCTTGCCGGATCTGGGCGAAATCAATGAGGCTAAGCGCGTGGCGTTCCTGACCAAATGGGCCTCCCCCGGCGGCGTCAGCCTCGCCGAGTGGCGCCGCGCGGAGATACCCTCGGTCACCGGTCACGCCACCGCCCCGGCCCTCGCCCGCCTGATGGCGATCATGGCCTGCGGCGGAGAATTGAATCGAAGGCGTTGGCTTTCCGCCGAAACGGTGTGGGACGCGGCGCGCGAACGCATGCGCGGTCGCGACCTGGTGCTGCCTTATGACATGGCCTGGAGCGCCGGTTTCATCCGCAATGACGGCCTCGCGATCTATGGCCCCGGCCGCGAAACCTTCGGCCACTCCGGCTGGGGCGGCAGTTGCGCGTTCGCCGATCCGGAGCGGCGCCTCTCCGGCGCCTATGTGATGAACCGCCAGTCGGCCGAGCTGATCGCCGACGCACGGGCCCGGCGTCTGATCGAGGCGGTCTATTCGGCGCTCTGAAGTCGCCGCGAGGCGCGCCAGGCGCCGAAGATGAAGGTCGCGGCGCCGCCCCAGATGAAGAGGAACGACACCACGCCGATCGTGGTCAGCCGCTCGCCATTGGCCAGCCCCACCAGAAAGCCGATGGTCGGGGAGAGGAACTGCAGAAAGCCGAAGGTCGAGAAAGGCAGGCGGCGCGTCGTCCAGGCGAAGACGGCGAGCGGCGCCACGGTGGCCGGCCCCGCCGTCATCATCAGCAGGGATCGGCCAAGCCCGTGGCCGAACACCCCGCCGCCCGAGTGATGAAGCCAGATCACATAGGCGAGCCCTGGACCCGCCATCAACAGGCACTCGATGAAGAGTCCGGTCTGGGCCTCGGTATCGACGTGCCGACGGATCAGCCCATATCCCCAGAATGTGCCGGCGAGAAACAGCGCGATGGCCGGAAAGTGGCCGAGCGCCAGGGCCTGCAGGAGCACGCCGAAGCTCGCCAGGCCGATCGCCAGCGCCCCTATCCGTCCGATCCGCTCACGGAAGATCAAGGCCCCCACGGCCATGTTCAGCAGTGGCTTGATGTAATAGCCGACGCTCGATTCGAGATTGCGGCCGTTGTTCACCGCCCAGACATAGACGGCCCAGCCCGAGCCGATCATCAGGGCCGAGAGCGCCAGCATGGCCAGGAGTTTTGGCCGCCGGAACACCGCCAGCGCCTGCGCGCCTTGGCCCGTGATCAGCACCAGAAAGAAAGCCCAGGGCGCCGACCACATCGCCCGCTGCGCCAGAATCTCCAGCGGGCTGGCGCCGACCTTCCCCATGGCGATGAAGAGCGCCGGTGTGGCCCCCCAGAGGAGATAGCAGACGACCCCGGCGATCAGCGCCTGGCGGGACGAGCCCTCCGACGCCGCCGCCTCCAGGCTCACACCAGGGCCTTGAGTCCGATCAGGCCGCGCTCATGGAGAAGCTCGGCGATCTGCACCGCGTTGAGCGCCGCGCCCTTGCGCAGGTTGTCGGCCACCACCCACATCGAAAGGCCGTGCTTTACCGTCGGGTCGCGGCGGATGCGCGAGACATAGACCGGAAACTCGCCCTGGACTTCCTTGGGCGTGATGTAGCCGGTGGCATCGCGCTTATCGATCACCATGATCCCCGGCGCCTCGCGCAGGATGTCGCGGGCGTCGTCCTCGTCGAGGGCCTCATGGAATTCGATGTTCACCGCCTCGGAGTGGCCGACCATCACCGGCACCCGAACGCAGGTGACCGTCAGCGCGATGGCCGGATCGAGGATCTTGTGGGTCTCCTTCCACATCTTGGCTTCTTCGTCGGTGTAGCCGTCGTCGCCGAAGGCGCCGATGAAGGGGATGACGTTGAAGGCGATCTGCTTGGGAAAGACATGGGGTTCGGAGGGGCCCAGCACGAAGACGCCCTTGGTCTGGTCCCAAAGCTCGTCCATGCCCTCCTTGCCGGCCCCGGACACCGATTGATAGGTGGCCACCACCACGCGCTTGATCCGGGCCGCGTCGTGCAGCGGCTTGAGCGCCACCACCAGCTGAGCCGTCGAGCAGTTGGGATTGGCGATGATGTTCTTGCGCCGTGCGTAGTCGACGGCGTCCGGGTTCACTTCCGGCACGATCAGCGGCACGTCCGGGTCCATCCGCCAGGCCGAGGAGTTGTCGATCACGATCGGGCCGGCGGCGCCGATGCTGCGGCGCCCACTCGCGCGAGAACTCGCCGCTCACCGACATCAGCACGACGTCGACGGTGGAGAAGTCGAACTGGGCGACGTCCTGGCATTTGATGACGCCGGCCTTCCAGCCGACCTCGACGCCGATGGATTTGCGCGAGGCGATGGCGTGGATCTTGTCGACGGGGAAGTTCACTTCCTCGAGGATGTTCAGCATCTCACGGCCCACGGCGCCCGTGGCGCCGACGACGGCGACCCGGTAACCCATCGTCGATCTCCCTGGAAAAGTGAGCGCGCTTCCTACGCCTCGGCCGGGGTCGGCGCAAGACGAGTGAACCGCAAGGCGGCCACGCCGGCCAGCCCGATCACGAGCAGGGCCATGCCCAGCCACACCACGCCATGGACGTCGCGATCGTCCACCACCAGGGCCGCCAGCAGGGGTCCGAGCGCCCCACCCAGAAGCTGAGCCGCGCCGCTCTGCAGGGCGGTGCGCCGGCTGGGGTCGGCCTCGATGGTGAACGGGACGAGGAAAGGCGCGAGGAAGAGGCCGGTCAGTCCGGCGAAGGCGTTGGCGCCGACGAACACCCACCCCGGCGATTTCAGGGTCAGTATATACCAGACCGCCAGATAGCTCGCCGAGCTGAAGATGAAGACCGAGAAATAGCGGACCCGTCCGGCCATGGCGGTCGCCAAGCCTCCGCCTACGACCTGCGCCGCCAGGGATGTCCAGTTGGCGGTGCGGGCCACGCCCGCGCCGAGGCCCGCCTGGTGGGCGAGGGGTTCGAGATAGACGCCGACCGCGCCGCCGGCGGCGACGAAGATCACCGTGGCGATGAGGGCCATCCAGCCGCGCGGCGGCGGTCCGCCGCCTTCACCGGGCGCCAGCGGCAAGGGCGCGTAGCGATCGGGCGAGAACAACGCCGGGGCCATGCCCAGAATGCTGGCCACCGCCAGGGCGGCGAACCCGCCGTTGGCGCCGTATCTCGGCATCACCCAGATCGCCAGGATCACGGCCAGGATGAGCTGCGAAAGGGTCTGGGCGGTGAAGAAGACCCCGGCCCAGCGCTCCGGCGTCGCGGTGCGGGCGATCATGCCGACGGTGATCCATAGCAGGATCCCCTCGATCGCTCCGGCCAAACCCCGGATCAGGTAGATCGCCTCACCGTTCAGCCGCATGGTCGCCAGATCGGCGACCGCCAGGGCCACCGAGGCGATGAGGCCGATGGCCCGCATGGCCCGCGGCTTGATCAGGGCGCCAGCGGCGGCCGTCATCAGCCCCATGGTCAGAAGCTCGATCATCGCCGCGATGCCGATCCCAGGCGCGGTCAGGCGGTGTTCATCCACCAGGGCGCCCAGCAAGATCGGAACCACGCCCAGCACCAGCAGGGAGTTGATGCCGACGCCGACCGTCGCTCCAGCCTCGAGCCCGGTGATCGGCGGCCCGACGGCGTCGTGAACCAGGTGATCGTGCACCTCGCCATCGCTCATTGCGCTGCCCTCGCGTCTGATCGGATCGTCATCCTTCCGCCTTGGGATAGAGGATGATCTGGGTGCAGCGAAACGCCGCCATCAGCCGTCCGGTCGCTTCGTCGCTGACCCTCGCGTCCCAGACCTGGGTCGTGCGCCCGCCGTGAAGTAGCTCGGCCACGCAGACCGCCGCGCCTTCCCGCAGCGTACCCATGAAATTGCATTTCACCTCAACGGTGGTGAAGCCGTTGGCGCCCTCCGGCCAGGCGGTGGAAACGCCGTAGGCGCAGAGGATGTCGGCCACCGACAGCACCACCCCGGCCAGCAGATAGCCGGTATGGGCCACAAGGTCGGGGCGGATGGTCCAGCGCCCGGCCACCCGGCCCTCCGCGACCTCAGTAACCACAAGCCCGAGATGACCGGGCAGCTTGCCTTCGTTCGCCTGATTGAGCTTTTCGACACTGGTGTGGTTGCTGGTCTTGGCCATCGATTCCTTCTCCGCCGCGGGCGCTGATAGGGGCGTTAGGGCAAAAAGGCTCGCAAAATCGGCGCGGATCGGTCATGGACGCCCTCCGCCTTGCGAGACGAAAGGAACCCGCCGCCATGCCGCGCAAGCCCAACTATCAGTTCGAGCGCCTTGACCGCGAGCGCGTCAAGGCCGCCAAGGCCGCTGAAAAGGCCGCCCTCAAGCGCGAGCAGAAGGAGCGCGAGGCCAGGGCGGCCGCGGGCGAACCCGAGCCTTCGGAAGAGGACCGGTAGGAATGCTCGCCATGGTGAGCGCGACCAATTTCAACCACGAAACCGTCGCCCTGGACGGCGAGGCCTTCGCCGATTGCGAGTTCCGCAAGTGCCGGCTCGTCTATGCCGGCGGCGAGCCGCCTAGCTTCACCGACTGCCGCTTCGACCAGTGCGACTGGCGTTTCGAAGGTCCGGCGGCGCGCACGCTGGAACACTTGAAGGTCGTCTGGGCGGCCGGCGCCAAGCCCTTGGTGCAGGGCTTGATCAAGGAGATCACCGGCGCCGCGAAATAGGCCGCGTTTGAAGGCGTGGCCGGGCGCGTTATCATGACCGGCATGGATCCTGGACCCATCGCCGAAGCGGACGCCTTCGCCGCCAAGCTGGAGACCGACGGCCTAGCGACCCTGCCGAACGCCGTTTTCGCGCTCACCGACGAGGAGAGCGCGCTGCTGACCTCCAACCTGTCGGACGATCGCGCCAAGAACATCAGCCTCGGTCCCGACGGCGCGCTGCGCGGAACCTCGGCCACCGACGCACACGCGGCCAGCCTCACGGCCTTGCTGGAACGCTACGCCGGCTGGTCGCGAGCGCTTCTCAATGAATTGGCGCCGCGCTATGGCCCACACCTGGAACGAGGCCGCGCGAGCTATAGGCCGCGTCCGATCGACGACGCTCCCCTCAGCCCGCGTAAGGACGATCGGCGCCTCCATGTCGACGCCTTCGCCTCCCAGCCGACCGGCGGCAAGCGCATTCTGCGTGTTTTCACCAACATCAATCCGTTCGGCGAGGCGCGCGTGTGGCGGGTGGGCGAACCTTTCGAAGCCTACGCCAAGCGCTGGCTCGGCCATGCTCGGCGGCCATGGCCCGGTGAAGCCTCGACGCTTCATGGGCTTGGAATCACCAAGGCGCGCCGTGAGCCTTACGATTTCCTCATGCTGGCCCTGCACGACCGCGCCAAGCTCGACGCCGGCTACCAGCAGAGCGCTCCGGCGCGGGAGATCGCCTTCGAGCCCGGCGCCACCTGGCTGGCCTTCACCGACAGCGTCGTCCACGCGGCCATCGCCGGGCGTCACGCCCTGGAGCAGACCTTCTATTTGCCGATGAGCGCCATAGCCGCGCCGGACGTCTCGCCCCTGCGCATCCTCGAACGCCTGGAGGGCCGGCGGCTCGCGCCAGCCTAAAGCGCGGCCAGCACAGCGTCTCCCATCTCGCGCGTGGAGAGCGAACCGCCGATGTCACGGGTGCGCGCGCCGCTGTCCAGGGCGGCGCTGACCGCCGCGCCCAGCCGATCCGCCGCCTCTGGCCGACCCAGTGACCAGCGCAGAGCCATCTGCAGCGACAGGATCGAGGCCAGCGGGTTGGCCAGTCCCTGGCCGGCGATGTCCGGCGCCGAGCCGTGGATCGGCTCGTACAGCCCCGGCTTGCCCGACTCGCCGATGGCGGCCGATGGCAGCATGCCCAGCGATCCGGTAAGCTGGGCCGCCTCATCCGAGAGGATATCGCCGAAAAGATTGTCGGTCAGGATCACGTCGAATTGGCGGGGATTCTTGACCAGTTGCATGGCCGCGTTGTCGGCCAGCATATGCTCCAGGGTCACATCGCCGTAGTCGCGTGCGTGCAAGGCGGTCACGACCTCGCGCCATAACAGGCCGGTCTCCATGACATTGGATTTCTCGCACGAGGTGACCTTGCGACGCCGGCCCCTGGCCAGTTCGAACGCCACGCGCGAGACCCGCTCGATCTCGCCGGTGGTGTAGACCTGGGTGTCAACGCCGCGCTTCTGCCCGTCGGCTAGCACCTCGATCCCTCGGGGCTGGCCGAAATAGACCCCGCCGGTAAGCTCGCGCACGATCATGATGTCCAGGCCCTGGACCACCTCGCGCTTCAGGGTCGAGGCGTCGGCGAGGGCTTCAAAGCAGAGGGCCGGACGGAGGTTGGCGTACACCTCCATGCCAGTGCGCAGGCCCAGCAGCCCGGCTTCTGGTCGAAGATGGCGGGGCGCGCCGGCCCACTGTGGCCCCCCCACGGCGCCCATCAGAACCGCATCGGAGGCCTTGGCGGCCGCCAAGGTTTCTTCACTGAGCGGGGCGCCCTCGACCTCATAAGCCGCGCCGCCAAACAGGCGTTCCTCGATCACGAGATCCGGCGCGATCCGCTCGGCGACCCGGCGCGCCTGGGCGGTCACCTCCGGTCCGACGCCATCGCCCGGGAGTAGCAGCAGTCTTGGCATGGGTTTTGAAGTCTCGTCAGAGAGGGCGTTGATCGGCGATCTCGTAGGCGATCAGCCGGCGATCCGATACCCCAAAGCTCGGCCACGCCTCGCGCCAGCGCGTCATGTGCTCGCTCTTGAAATGCGCATCGAGCGCCACTTGGTCTCGCCAGACCTCGAAGACGTGGATCAGCCCCGGCTCCAGCACATCTTGGCCATAAGCATAGGCCGCGCAGCCGTCCTCCGCCCGCGAGGCCTCGACCATCGCCTTCATGTGCGGCCGAAGACCGTCGAGAGTTCTCCGGCGGAACGCGGACCGTGCCGGCGATGATCAGGCTCACGACGCCTCCAGCCAGGGCCGGGTGAGCGCCTGGCCGCTCTCGTGTCGATCGATGGCGTCGGCGCTTTGCAGGGTCTCCCCGATGGCGTCCAGGCCCTTGAGCAGTTTCTCCTTGCGGCCTGGATCGATGTCGAAGTCGAAGCGTGCGCCGGAGGGCGCGGTGACGGTCTGGCTCTCCAGGTCCACGGCGAAGACGTGGTTGCCGCCCTTGGCCTCGTCCATCAGAGCCTGCACCGCCGCCTCCGGCAGAGCGATCGGAAGAACCCCGTTCTGAAAGCAGTTGTTGTAGAAGATGTCGGCGAAGCTCGGCGCGATCACGCAGCGGATGCCGAAATCCAGCAGCGCCCAGGCGGCGTGCTCGCGGCTGGATCCGCAGCCGAAATTGTCGCCGGCGATCAGCAGCCCGGCCCCGGCGAAGCGCGGGTCGTTGAGCACGAAGCCCGGCTTCTCGGCACCCTGGTGATCGAAACGCAGATCGTAGAACAGGCCCTTGCCCAGACCCTCGCGGTCCACGGTCTTGAGGAACTGCTTGGGGATGATCTGGTCGGTGTCGATATTGGCCATGTCGAGCGGCGCGGCCGGGGCGGTGAGACTGACGAAAGGCTGCATGGGCTTCAGATTTCCAGAACGCTAAGGCCCGAATAGGCCGAGAAGGCCCGGTCGGAGGTAATGACGGTCATTCCGGTTCTTAGCCCCTGGGCGATAATCAGGCGATCGAAGGGATCGCGATGATGAAGTGGCAGTCGGCTTAGTCGGTCAATGTCATCCATGTCGATGTCGAGCACCGTTGCGGCCATCGCATCGACCATGGCGTGGAAAACCTCGCTGAAATCGCCGCCGAACGGATTGGGCAAATCGAGCCGGCCGATGCTCTGTTTGATCGCGATCTCAATGGCGCAAACCTGGCTGACGACGACATCCTCTGTCGCGATCCTCTCTCTCACGCCAGCGTTGAACCGGCTGTCATCCAGGCTGGCGAGCAGGAGCGCGCTGGTGTCCAGCAGATAGAAGGTCACAGCTCGCCGTTGGGCTTGCCTTCGCCGTAGAACAACGCCTCGATCTCGGGATCGGGGTCATTGAAATTGTCGGGCAGCTTCCACCCGGTGTGAGCCAACACCCCGTACCGCCGCGCCCGCTTGAGCTCGGACGGCAACGCTGTGAGGCGCGCCCGGGCCTTGCCATTCTTGGCGATGATTATCTCCTCACCGCCGGCCGCCGCTTCGACCAGGGCCGAGAGCGAAGTCTTCGCCTCATAGAGATTGACCTGTTTCATGCCGGCAAAATGATGTTTCTGACCAAGTTGGTCAAGGCGAACCAACGTGTGTCGCTTGACGCTCGCGACGTAAGGCGGCTTTTGAGGCCAACAAGACACCATAAAACGGGAGCGTGACGCGCATGGCCTATGAGCCTTTCAACCTGACGGGCAAGGTGGCCCTGATCACCGGCGGCAATCGCGGCATCGGCCTTGGCATGGCCAAGGCCCTGGCCCAGTCGGGCGCCGACATCGTCATCTGGGGCAGCAACGCCGGCCACAACGCCACGGCCGAGGGCGAACTGGATAAGCTCGGCGTGCGGGTCCTGGCCCAGAAGGTGGATGTGGCGGACGAAGCCGCCGTGGTGGCGGCCATGGCCGAGGCCGTCGCGGCCATGGGAAGGGTCGACACCGTGATCGCCAACGCCGGCATCGGCGGCGGCGCCCGATCCTTCTCCGAAATGAGCGCCGACATCTGGCGCCGGGTGCTTTCGGTGAACCTCGACGGCGTGTTCTTCACCTGCCGCGAAGCCTGCAAGCACATGGCCGCCAGGGCCCAGGCCGGCGATCCGGGCGGCTCGATCGCCGTCACCGCGTCGCTGGCCGCCATCGAGGGCGCGGCGCGCAACGAGGCCTACGCGGCCACCAAGGGCGGGGTGATCTCGATGATGAAGGCCATCGCCGTTGAACACGCCCGCTATGGCGTGCGCGCCAACGCCATCCTGCCCGGCTGGATCGCCACCGACATGACCGCCGACGCCCAGAGCGCGCCGGCCTTCGCCGAGAAGGTCATTCCCCGCGTTCCCGCCCGGCGCTGGGGGGAGCCCGAAGATTTCGGCGGCGTCGCCGTCTATCTCGCTTCGGACGCCTCGAAATACCATACGGGCGACTGCTTCGTGATCGACGGCGGCTATTCGATCTTCTGATCCGGCGGCCCACGCCATGGCGCGGCCTAGCGTGGCGATGTAGTCTGTCGGCGCCGAGCCAGGGAGGGCGGCGCCATGGTGTTTTCCATCTTTTCCGCGGCCGTTCTAGTCCTGGCGATCTTCCTCGCCCTGTCGGCCATCAAGATCGTCCCGCAGGGCTATGAGTACACGGTCGAGCGGTTCGGCCGTTACACCCGAACCCTCAAGCCCGGCATCACCATCCTCACCCCATTTGTGGAGAGCGTACGGCGCAAGGTGAGCGTCATGGAGCAGGTGCTGGACGTGCCGCGCCAGGAGGTGATCACCAAGGACAACGTGACGGTTCAGGTCGATGCGATCGTTTTCATCCAGGTGATGGACGCATCCGCCGCCGCCTACCGCGTGGCCAACCTCAACTACGCCATCGGCCAGCTCACCATGACCAATTTGCGCACGGTGGTCGGCTCCATGGAGCTGGACGAGGTGCTCTCCCAGCGCGACCAGATCAATACTCGCCTGCTCACGGTGATCGACGAGGCCACCGGTCCCTGGGGCGTCAAGGTGGCGCGCATCGAGATCAAGGATCTCCAGCCGCCGCCGGACATCACCAACGCCATGGCTCGCCAGATGAAGGCCGAGCGGGAAAAGCGCGCCGTGATTACCGAGGCGGAGGGCGAACGCCAGGCCGCCGTGACCCGGGCCGAGGGGGCCAAACAGGCGGCGATCCTTCAGGCAGAGGGACGTAAGGAAGCGGCCTTTCGCGACGCTGAAGCCCGCGAGCGCTCCGCCCAGGCCGAGGCGGCCGCCACCAAGTCGGTGTCCGACGCGATCGAGGCGGGCAGCGTCAATGCGCTGAACTACTTCGTCGCCCAGAAATACGTCGAGGCCTTCGCCAAGCTCGCTGATTCACCACAACAGCGCACAGTGATAGTGCCGACGGACATGGCCGCCATCGCCGGCTCGATCGCCGGCATCACCGAACTGGTGAACGCCGCCCGACATGACGGCGGCCCACGCGGGCCGACGCCGCCGCCCGCCCCGCCCCGGCCGGCGGTTCCCCCGACGGCGAGCTGACAACCGTGGACACGGTCTCCAGCCTTTTGCTCTCCCACCCCTTCTGGGTGTGGATGGCGGTCGGGGCGATCTTCCTGGCCATCGAACTCATGACCGGGTCGGGCTGGCTGCTCTGGCCGGCGGGCTCGGCCGTGGCGGTCGCCATCGCCATGATATTCCTGCCCATCGCCGAACCGGTCCAGGTGGCCGTTTTCGCGGTCGTCACCATCGTAACGACCTATATCGGCCGGCGGTACCTACGCCCGACGCCGGCCTCGGCGCCGGATGTGAATGACCCCATGAGGCGCCTGATCGGCCATAAGGGCGATACCACTGGCGCCTTTGTGGACGGCGCCGGCCGCGTGTTCGTGGACGGCAAGGAGTGGTCGGCGGAACTGGAAGCCGGCGACGCCCTCGCCCAAGGCGCCAAGGTCGTGGTGGTCGCGGTGCTGGGCGGCGCGCGCTTGCGCGTCCGACCGGCCTGACGCGCCCTATTTCTTGGTCGACAGCGCCTCTAGTTGCGCCTGCATCGCGGCCATCTGGCTCTTGAGTTCGGACAGGGTGTCGTCTTCCGCCGCTTTCGGCGCTGGCGCCGCGGCGCCAAGGCCGATCTCATCGCCGCGATAGGCGAACGGGGTGAACATCTTCATCGCCCGATCGAACAGGGCCATGTTCTGGCGGATCTGTTCATCAAAGGCGCCCAGACCCGGCGGACTGACCGAAGTCCACTGCCCTCTCAGGCGCTCCTGCTGCTGGATGAAGCTGTCGAGGGAAAGTTCGAGAAAGCTCGGCAGGAAGGCCTGCATGCGATCGCCATAGAAGCCGATGAGTTGGCGAAGGAACTGGATCGGCAGCAGATTTTGGCCACGGCCTTCCTCTTCGAAGATAATCTGAGTGAGGACCTTTCGGGTGATATCCTCGCCGCTCTTGGCGTCATGGACCACGAAGTCCACGCCATCCTTAACCATCACAGAAAGATCATCGAGGGTTATGTAGCTGCTGGTCGCCTTATTGTAGAGGCGGCGGTTGGCGTATTTCTGGATGACCACGCGCTCGCCAGTGGGATGAGGCTGAGCGGATCCGTTCTCTTTCGGCATTTCCATCCTTGGCGGGCGCGCACGCGAATTGTTTGCACCGCAGTATCACCTATTTGAGCCCCGGGCGCCAGATCATCACAAAGCGACGCGTGACGCGGGCCTCGCGATTGGGCATGGTGAATTTTAAGGCGCGCCAAGCCGGATATCAGGGAGATCACCGCCATGACCGACATCGTCATCGTTTCCGCCGCTCGCACCCCGGTCGGGTCCTTCAACGGCGCCCTCGCCAGCCTGCCAGCCCACGAACTGGGCGCCATCGCCATCAAGGCCGCGGTCGAGCGCGCCGGCATCGCCTCGGCCGATGTCGAGGAAGTGATCATGGGCCAGGTCCTGCAGGCGGGCGCTGGCCAGGGCCCCGCGCGCCAAGCGTCGGTCAAGGCCGGCGTGCCGGTCGAGAGCCCGGCCTGGAGCGTCAACCAGCTGTGCGGCTCCGGCCTTCGCGCCGTGGCGCTGGGCGCTCAGCAGATCGCCGCCGGAGACGCCGCCATCGTGGTGGCGGGCGGCCAGGAAAGCATGAGCCAGTCGCCCCACGCGGCCAACCTGCGCAACGGCCAGAAGATGGGCGACCTGGGCCTGCGTCGACACCATGATCAAGGACGGCCTGTGGGACGCCTTCCACGGCTACCACATGGGCCAGACCGCCGAGAACATCGCCGCCCGCTGGCAGATCACCCGCGAAGACCAGGACCGGTTCGCCGTGGCCTCGCAGAACAAGGCCGAGGCGGCCCAGAAGGCCGGCCGCTTCGCCGGCGAGATCGCCCCGGTGACGATCAAGGGCCGCAAGGGCGACACCGTGGTCGACCAGGACGAATTCATCCGCCACGGCGTCACCTACGAAGGCATTTCAGGGCTTGCGCCCGGCCTTCAACAAGGACGGCATCGGTCACCGCCGCCAACGCCTCCGGCCTCAACGACGGCGCCGCGGCGCTGGTGCTGATGACCGCCGACGAGGCCAAGAAGCGCGGGCTCGAAGCCGCTCGCGCGCATCGCCTCCTGGGCCCACGCCGGCGTCGAGCCCGAAATCATGGGCACCGGCCCGATCCCGGCCAGCCGCAAGGCGCTGGAGAAGGCCGGCTGGAAGATCTCCGACCTCGACCTGATCGAATCCAACGAAGCCTTCGCCGCCCAGTCGCTGTCGCGTGGTGCGCGAACTCGGCCTCGATCCGGCCAAGGTCAACGTCAACGGCGGCGCCATCGCCATCGGCCACCCGATCGGCGCCTCGGGCGCGCGCATCCTGACCACCCTGCTGCACGAGATGAAGCGGTCGCGGCGCCAAGAAGGGCCTGGCGACCCTCTGCGTCGGCGGCGGCATGGGCGTGGCGATGTGCGTCGAGGCGATGTGATCAATAGGACGACCTGACGCGCCGCCAATGGCGCGCCTTGCAACAAAAATGCTGGAGAGGAAACGATGAGTAGGGTGGCTTTCGTCACGGGCGGCACCCGGGGCATCGGCCGCGCCATCTCGGCGCGGCTGAAGGCGGACGGCTTCAAGGTCGCCGCCGGCTACGCCGGCAACGAGGTGGCCGCCCAGGCCTGCGCCAGCGAACTGGGCGTGCATGGTGGTGAAGGGCAATGTCGCGTCGTTCGCCGACTGCGCCACGGCGGTGAAGACGGTCGAGGCCGAGCTCGGCCCGATCGACGTCCTGGTCAACAACGCCGGCATCACCCGCGACGCCATGCTGCACAAGATGACCGAGGAGCAGTGGAACGAGGTGATCCACGTCAACCTCGCCTCGATCTTCAACATGACCCGCAACGTGATCGAGGGCATGCGCGAGCGCGGCTATGGCCGGATCATCAACATCTCCTCGATCAACGGCCAGAAGGGCCAGATGGGCCAGACCAACTATTCCGCCGCCAAGGCCGGCATGATCGGCTTCACCAAGGCGCTGGCGCAGGAGAACGCCAAGAAGGGCATCACGGTCAACGCCATCGCGCCGGGCTATATCGACACCGAGATGGTGACGGCGGTGCCGCAAGAACGGTGCTCGACCAGATCGTCGCCGGCATTCCCGTCGGACGCCTGGGCATGGCCGACGAGATCGCCGGCTGCGTCGCCTTCCTGGCGGCCGAGGATGCGGGCTTCATCACCGGCGCGACGCTCACCGTCAACGGCGGCCAGTACATAAGCGGCTAGTCCCAAAAGCGCCGCTATCACCCCGCAAGAGGCGGCCATGGTTTCGGCGCGCAGAGCCTCTCTTGGTGGGATCGTGATCGCCGCCACCCTGGCGGCGGCGGTCGCCGCCGGATTTGCCGCGCCCGCGAACGCCGCGCCGGCATGGCTGAAGAATGTCCTTTCCGGCGGCCACGGCGATGACGGACGCACCACGCCGCCGCCGGCGGTCGCCAGGTATCAAATCGAGCAGGGAGAAGGGTTCGTTCTCGACCTTGCCGACCGCCCGCCGCTTCTCAAGTTCGACAACAGCCCGGAGATCTGGGCGCTGAAAGCCAGCCATGGCCCCAGGGGCGATGTCCTCTACATCAACGACATCGGCGAACTGATGGTTCGATCGACCAAATTAGGCGGGATGACGGTCTACACGACCGACAGACCCGAGGGCGCCGCCGCGGCCGTCGTCGGCCCGGCGCCCGCCTTTCGGCCCAAGCTCTCGCCGCCGACTGCGTTTGACGAACGCCTGGTCATCGCCGCCGCCCGATGCAGCCATGCCGCGCGCCATACCGTGGGGATGGCCACCTCCGATAAGGAGATGAGGGACGCCAAGGCCGAGGCCATCATCGCCGACGCCACCACCAATGTGGTCGAGGCCCTCACCACCCTTCCCTACCACCCAGGCGGCCGCATGGCCCTTGGGCGCATCGGCATGGTCATGTTCAACGTTTCGCGCGCGCCCAACGCCGACCTGCAGCACGGGATCTTGTCGATCGACGTCGTCCCGTCTCAAGGGTTCGCGGGCAGGCCCTCCTCCGCGCGCATTCTGCTGGCGATCGGACCGCCCTAGATTTAAAAGTGAAGAGTCTGATTCACCCTTCACATCTGTTCCGTGTGAATGGATCAGGCTCAAGGCCTCAGCCCTTGAAATCGTCCTTGGCCGACCGAATAGCGCCGAAGGCTTCGAAATCCCGAACGCCGGCCTTGCCCATCGCGGCGGCGAGTTGAGGCGCGCGCAGGAACGGGTTGGTGGCCTTTTCCAGGGCGATGGTGGTGGGCACCGTCGGCTCGCCACGCTCGCGGGCGGCGAAGATCCGATCCGCCCTGGCGGCAAGCGCCGGGTCCTTGTCGACGCTGAGCGCGAAGCGGGCGTTGGAGGCGGTGTATTCGTGGGCGCAATAGACCGTGGTGTCGTCGGGCAGGGCGGCCAGGCGCGAAAGGCTGGCCCACATCTGCTCGGCCGTTCCCTCGAACAGACGGCCGCAGCCCAGGGCGAACAGGGTGTCGCCGACGAAGGCGATGTGGTCGGCCGGCATCGAAATAGGCGATGTGGCCCAGTGTGTGGCCGCCGCTGTCGATCACCTCGAAGCGTGTCTCGCCGAGCTCGACCACATCGCCGCCCGCCACGGTGCGATCGAGGCGGGCGATCCGGGTCACCTCGGCCGGACCGATCGACCGTGGCGCCGGTGGCCGCCTTGATCTCGGCGTTGCCGCCGGCATGATCGGGATGCCAGTGGGTGTTGAAGATGAAATCCAGGCCCCAGCCGGCTTCGCGCAGCTGGGCGAGGATCGCTTCGGCGTCGGGCGTGTCGATGCAAGCGGTCTTGCCGCTCGCCTCGTCGCGGATCAGAAAGCCATAGTTGTCGGAGAGGCACGGGAACTGGCGTACGGTCAAAGGCATGGAGGTTTCCGGTAGCGCTGGAGGATGCGCCACCTATCCTATCATGGCGGTCGGACCAAACGGGAGCGCGAATGCGCCAGGGGATATTTGAGCTTCGTGAATTCTACGCCTCGCCGCTGGGGCAGCTGGCGCGGCGCATGGTGATGCGCAAGATCGCCGAAGCGTGGAACGACACAGGCGGCCTCGATCTCCTGGCTCTGGGCTACGCCACGCCATATCTCGAAAGCCTCGGCTCGGCGCCTCGGCGGACGATCGCCGCCATGCCGGCGGCCCAGGGCGTAGAGGTCTGGCCCGCGGGCGAAGCCAATCGCGCCTGCCTCGCCGAAGAGGACGCTCTGCCCTTCCCCAACGCCTTCTTCGACCGGATCCTGGCGCTTCACGCCTTGGAAGAAAGCGACAACCCTTCCGCCGTTCTGCGAGAGGTCTGGCGGGTGCTGGCGCCCACCGGGCGGGTGATGGTGGCCGTCACCGCGCGCCATGGCCTGTGGGCCAACGCCGAGGGGACGCCTTTCGGCCATGGCCGCCCCTTCAGTCGTCGCCAGCTCGAGCGGCTGGTGCGCGAGGCGGACCTGGAACCGGTAGGCTGGACGCGGGCGCTCTACGCCCCGCCCCTGGCCTGGGCCTCGACCTGGGCCGAGGGTTTCGAACAGGTCGGCGCGCGGCTCTGGCCGCCCTTCGCCGGCATCATCTTGATGGAGGCGATGAAGCAAACCTACGCCGTCCGGCCCAAGGGATCGCGCGCGCGGGTCAGGGCGCCGGCGCGGCCTCTGCTCCAGCCGTCGCCGGTTCCGGCCAAGGCGACCATTTCGAAAATCACGCGCGGGACGTTTCCACCGCCCTCCGACTTGCTCTAGGAACCGATCCAGTTTTCGGCGGTCCCGCCTAAAGGAGTCTGCAGCATGAAGATGATCATCGCGGTCATCAAACCCAGCCGTCTCGACGCGGTGCTCGACGCGGTCACCCAGGCCGGCGCCTCCGGGCTGACGGTCACCGAAGTGCGGGGCTATGGCCGCCAGAAGGGCAAGACCGAGGTCTACCGC
Source organism: uncultured Alphaproteobacteria bacterium (assembly GCA_963817995.1). Classification (GTDB taxonomy): domain Bacteria; phylum Pseudomonadota; class Alphaproteobacteria; order Caulobacterales; family Caulobacteraceae; genus Acaudatibacter. The sequence goes on along the minus strand of CAWFQJ010000002.1, from coordinate 97,442 downwards.
GGCACGGAATACGAGGTGAAGCTGCTGCCCAAGGTGCGGCTGGAAATCGCCGTGGCCGAAGACATGCTCGACACCGTCCGCGAGGCCCTGGCGGCCGCGGCCAACACCGGCAAGATCGGCGATGGCAAGATCTTCGTCATCGATCTCGAGGCGGCCTTGCGGATCCGCACCGGCGAAATGGATCTCGCCGCCATCAGCGGCTGATCGTTTTTACCGGTCCCGGCGGCTGAGAAGAAAGAGCGCGGCCTCGGCCCGCCAGTTCTCGATCGCGCCGCCCGCCTTCGCCGGCCTCGCGGGCTTGCCTTCGGAGAGCGCCGCGCAGGCGTCGATCCGCAGGCCCATTTCGTCGCACAGGGCGGTGAAGTCGCGCACGGTGCACAGGTGGATGTTCGGCGTCGCCCACCAGGGCTCGGGCAGCGCCCGGGTCACCGGCATGCGGCCCTGAAAGAGCAAATCCAGCCGCACCCGCCAGTGGCCGAAGTTGGGCAGCGAGACGATGGCCTGACCGCCGATCCGCAGGAGTTCGCCCAGCACGTGGCGCGGCTCGCAGCACCGCCTGCAGGGTCTGGGACAGGATGGCGTAGTCGAAGGCCCCGGCCGGAAAGAAATCGGCGAGGTCGCGGTCGGCGTCGCCCTGCATCACCGCCAGCCCGCGGGCCAGGCAGGCGGACACCCCGTCGGGGCTGATCTCGATGCCCCGCCCGTCGACCTGCTTTCTCCCTGGCGAGAAGCTCCAGCAGCGTCGCCCTCGCCGCAGCCGACGTCCAGCACGCGCGCGCCGGGCCGCACCAGACGGACGATCTCGCTGAAGTCCTCGCGCGGCGCGGGCGCGCTCACGAAGCGCTCCACGCCTGGGCGGCCGAGCCCAGAAACCCGGCCAGCGCTTCGCGCAGCACCGGCTCGTCGAGCAGGAAGGCGTCGTGGCCCTTGTCGCTCTCGATCTCCACGAAGCTGGCCCGGGCGCCGGCGGCGTTCAGCGCCCGGACGATGGAGCGGCTTTCGGCGGTGGGATAGAGCCAGTCGGAGGTGAAGGAGAAGACGCAGAACCGCACGTCCCGGGCGCGCTGGAAGGCCTCGGCCAGGACGCCGCCGTGGGCGGCGGCCAGGTCGAAATAGTCCATCGCCCGGGTGATGTAGAGATAGGAGTTGGCGTCGAAGCGATCGACGAAGGTCGCGCCCTGGTGGCGCAGATAGCTTTCCACCTGGAAGTCGGCGTCGAAGCCCCAGGAAAGGCCGTCGCGCTGCAGTTCGCGGCCGAACTTCCGCTGCAGGGCCGGTTCGGACAGGTAGGTGATGTGGGCGGCCATCCGGGCCACGGCCAGGCCCTTTTCCGGACGCACGCCCAGGGACGCATAGTCGCCGCCCCGCCAGTCGGGGTCGGCCATGATCGCCTGGCGGCCGACCTCGTGGAAGGCGATGTTCTGGGCCGAATGGCGCGCGGCGGCGGCGATGCAGACGGCCGCGAACAGGCGCTCGGGGTAGTCCGCCGCCCACTGCAGCACCTGCATGCCGCCCATGGAGCCGCCGACCACGGCGAACAGGCGCTCGATGCCCAGCGCCTCGACCAGCATCGCCTGGGCGCGCACCATGTCGGCGATGGTGATCATGGGAAAGGCCAGGCCCTAGGGCTTGCCGGTCGCCGGATTGATCGAGGAGGGGCCGGTGGAGCCCATGCAGCCGCCGACGACATTGGCGCAGATGATGAAATGGCGCGCGGGATCGAGCGGCAGGCCCGGGCCGACCAGCCGCGACCACCAGCCCGGCTTGCCGGTGAGAGGGTGGCGGCCGGCGACGTGCTGGTCCAGGGTCAGGGCGTGGCAGACCAGGACGGCGTTGGAGCGCTCGGCGTTCAGCGCGCCCTAGGTGCGGTAGGCGATCTCCAGGCCCTCGATCCGGCCGCCGGAATCCAGTTCAAGAGGTTGTTCCGCCGAGAAGGCGAACAGACCGCCGCCGCTCAGCTCCGCCGTTTCCCGCGCGTCCATGGGGCCTAGGATCGTCTCTGGCGTCCGCTGTCAACTCGCCACGCCCCTCGCCGCGGTGCGGATAAGACGATAGCCGGACACGGTTCCGGACATCGCGAGGACGCGCTAAGAGGCGGTGGGGAAAGCGCTGTTCATGCATCGACTGATTCTTTTTCGCCACGCCAAGACCGAAGCGCGGCCGGCCGGGCGCGAGGATATCGACCGCGTGCTGGTCGAGCGCGGCCGCAGCGAAGCGGCGCTCATGGGCCGGGTTCTGGCGCAAGCCGGCTTCGAGCCAGACCTGGTGCTGGTCTCATCGGCCGCCCGGGCTCGGGAGACCTGGGAATACGCCAAGGCCCCCTTCCCGAACGCCGTCGTCGAAACGCGCGAAGGACTCTACGACGCCACGCCCGAGGAAGTGGAGGCCGAACTCGGCGACACCGATCACTCGGCGGGCGTGGTGATGGTCGTGGGCCACAACCCCAGCCTGCAGGAACTGGCGATCAACCTCCTGATCGACGGCGGGGCCCCACCCTCGGACGTGGAGAAGGTGTCGGCCGGCTTTCCGACCGCCACGGCCGCCGTCTTCGCCATTGATCCCATGGGCCGCGCCGCCCTGGAGGGCCTGTTTCACGCCCGCGACTATCGGAGCCAGGAGGGCGAAGGGTGAGAGGAGCCCTCCTCGCGGCCGGCGTCCGGTGACCCGGATATACAAGATCCTGAGACGCGCCGAATGGGAGCGCGGCCCTGGCGGCCGGGGCCTTTGAGGGCTCGGCGATCGATCGGCAGGATGGCTTCATCCATTTCTCGGCGGCCGATCAGGCGGCCGAGACGGCGCGGAAGTATTTCCGGGGCCAGGATGACCTGATGGTCCTGGTCGTCGAAGCCGAGGCCCTGGGCGCGGCGCTGAAATGGGAGGCCGTCGCGGGGCGGCGCGCTCTTTCCCCATCTCTACGGCCCTCTGCCCTGCGCCCTGGTTTGCGAAGCGCGTCCGGCGCCTCTGGGCGACGATGGCGTGCCGGATCTGGGCGCCCTCCGCCGATGAGCGGGTTCCACGACGCGGCGGCCTGGGCGCTGCGGCGGCTGGACCCCGAGACGGCCCACCGTCTGACGATCACGGGACTGAAAGCCGGTCTGGGCCCTCGCGACCGCGTGGCCGCCGATCCCATCCTCGCGACCCGGTTGGCCGGCCTCGACCTGACCAACCCGGTGGGCCTGGCGGCCGGCTTCGACAAGAACGCCGAGGTGGCTGGGGCGATGCTGCGCGCCGGCTTCGGTTTCGTCGAATGCGGCACCGCGACCCCAAGGCCGCAGGCGGGCAATCCCAGGCCGCGCCTGTTCCGGCTGACCGAGGACCGGGCGGTGATCAACCGGATGGGGTTCAACAACGATGGCCTGGAGGCCTTCGCGGCCAATCTGGCGCGCCGTCCGCGCGGAGGCGTGGTGGGGGCCAACATCGGGGCCAACAAGGATTCGGCCGACCGTATCGGCGACTATGTCCGCGGACTGTCGGCGGTCTGGGGCGTTGCCGACTATGTCACCATCAACATCTCCTCGCCCAACACGCCGGGCCTGCGGGCGCTGCAGGAAAAGGGCGCGCTGGAGGATCTTCTAGGCGCCTTGGCCGATGCCCGCCGCGGACTGCCGCTGCTGGGCGCCGTGCCGATCTTCCTCAAGGTGGCGCCCGATCTGGTCGATGCGGAGGTGGGCGGCATCGTCGAGGCGGCGGTGGACTTCGGCCTGCAGGGCCTGATCGTCTCCAATACCACCGTGAGCCGTCCGAAATCCCTGGTCTCGGCGCATCGGGGAGAGACTGGCGGCCTCTCGGGCGCGCCGCTCATGGAAAGGTCGACGGCGCTGCTGCGGCTTTTCCACCAGGCCGTTGGCGGGCGCCTGGCGCTGGTGGGGGTCGGCGGCATCCGCTCGGGCGCGGACGCCTACGCCAAGATCAGGGCCGGCGCGAGCGCGGTGCAGCTCTATTCGGCGATGGTGCTCGAAGGCCCGGGTCTCGTCCCGCGCATCCGCCGGGACCTCGCCGCACGCCTGCGGGCCGACGGCTTTCGCGGTCTCGCCGAGGCGACAGGCGCTTCGTGAACGCCCCGCCGCCAAGGGATCGGAGCGTGCGTTTCATTGCCCAGGCGCGCGCGGTGAAGTAACGCTTTCGGCCATGGCGGACGCCGCCCCCCCAAAGGACCCAGCGAAAAACCCACGCCGCTTCTTCTGGCCCGGCGGCCTTTCGGCGCGGCTTCTGATGGTCACCGTGCTGATCGTGGTGGCCGCCAATCTGCTGATCCTGCCGCCCAACCTCGCCGCCTTCGAGGAGCAGTGGCTGATCGATCGCCTGCGGGCCGCCGAGGTCGCCACCCTGGTCAAGCAATCCGCCCCCAACGGCCAGGTGACCGCGGGCGTCTCGCAGGAACTGCTGGCCAGCGCCGAGGTGGTTCAGGTGTCGGTGGGTATCGATAACGAGCGGCACCTGATCCTGCAGATGCCCCGGGTCAACCGCGCGCCCTATCTGGTCGACCTGCGCGGCGACAGTCCCCTCTCGCTGGACGGCGCCGTTCGAGACCCTGTTCGGCGGCGAGGGCAGGATGGTGCGGGTGATGGCCAAGCCGCGCTTCCTGCCCGGCGATTTCGTCGAGATCGTCGCGCCGGACGCGCCGCTGAAGCGGGAGCTGCTGGCGCTAGCTCGAGCGCCTGATCGGCATCGCCCTCTTCACCTCGATCATGGCCGGCGCGGTGGTCTATCTGTCGCTGAACTTCCTCCTGGTGCGGCCCATGCAGCGGATCACCGAGGTCGATGGAGCGGTTCCGCGCCGACCCGGACGATCCCAGGTCGCGCATCTCGCCCTCCGGCCGCCGCGACGAGATCGGCCGCGCCGAGGCGCGAGCTGGACCGCATGCAGGCCGATCTGCGCGCGGCGCTGAATTCGCGCGCGCGGCTGGCGGCGCTGGGCGAGGCGGTGGCCAAGATCAACCACGACCTGCGCAACATGCTGACCAGCGCCCAGATCGCCTCGGAGCGGCTGGCGGCCTCCGGCGACCCGCAGGTCGCCCAGGCCCTGCCGCGGCTGGAGCGGGCGCTGGACCGGGCCGTCACCCTGGCCTCCAACGTGCTGGCCTATCGGCAAGAGCGAGGAGCCGGCGCCGGAGAAGCGTCCCGTCGCCCTGGCGGGCGGCGCTGGAGGCGGCGGCCGAGGACGCCGGCCTTGGCCCCGCCGGCGTCGCGCCTGGAGGTGAAGTTCGGCAAGGCGGCCAAGGTCGAGGCCGATCCCGAACAGCTGCACCGGATCCTGGTCAATCTGCTGCGCAACGCGCCGCGAGGCGATCGATGGCGTCGAGGGCCGGGGCGGCGTGGGCAAGGTCGTGGCCGAATTCACCGAGGACGGCGAGATGAGCGTCGTGCGCCTGGCCGACGATGGCCCGGGCCTGCCCGATCGGGCCGAGGCTAATTCTTCCAGCCGTTCGCCGGCTCCGCGCGCCAGGGCGGCGCGGGCCTGGGCCTCGCCATCGCCCGCGAACTGGCCCAGGGCCACGGCGGCGACCTGGTGCTGGTGGATAGCGGGCCGGAAGGCGCGACGTTCGAACTGCGGTTGCCGAAGGCGCCCGAGGCTAGCAGCAGCCCTTGACGATCCCCTCGCGCCGGGGATCGGCGCCGCCTTCGAGGACGCCGTCGCGGTCGATGATGCCGTGCAGGCCCGAGGCCTCGACGCCGAAGCCGCCGTGGACTTTCACCCCCTTGGCCGCCAAGCCATCGACCACGCTGGGGCCGAGCTTGTCCGGCTCGGAGGCGTAGATATCGCCGAGCGCGATGAGGTTGGGCAGGGCGACGGCGTCCTGCATGGAAAGCTTCCAGTCCAGCACGCCCACCAGGGCCTTCAGCACATAGGCCGGGATCGCCAGGCCGCCGGGCGAGCCCACGGCGGCGACGAACCGGCCCTGCCGATCGAGCACGATGACCGGGGCCATGGACGAGCGCGGGCGCTTGCCGGGGCCGACCGCATTGGCGGCCGGGGTCCCGTCCTTGTTGCGCGGCGAGAAGGAGAAGTCGGTGAGCTGGTTGTTGAGGAAGAAGCCGTCGACCATCCGGCCGTCGCCGAAGATGCTCTCGACCGTGGTGGTCATGGACACCACGTTGCCCCACTTGTCGACGATGGCGAACGAGGAGGTGCCGCCGGGCTCCTGGGTGGCGTCGGGGCCGACCGCCGGCGCGCCGGCGGGGTGGCCGGGCTCCGGCGGCGGGCCGGCGGTCGTCGCCGATCAGCCTGGCGCGGGCGTCGAGATAGTCCGGCGCCAGCAGGCCCTGAACGGGGGCGTCGACGAAGGCGGGATCGCCGATCTAGCGCAGTCGCGGTCGGCGTACATCAGCCGCTCGGCCTGGGAGAGCAGGTACCAGCCCTGGGCGTCGCCGGGCCCGTGGGCGGCGATGTCGGTGCGGGCCAGGATCCCCAGGCCCTCCAGGGTCGCCGGGCCGCCGGAGGGGGCGTTGGGCGCGCAGATGGTCCATTGGCGATAGGGCCGGCACAGGGCGTCGGCCGAATGGGGCGCGTAGGCGGCCAGGTCCGCCAGGGTCATGGCGCCCGGCAAGGGCGCCTTGCCCAGCCGGGCGACGATGTCGCCGGCGATCGGGCCGGCCAGGATGGCGGCGGGGCCTTCGGCTTGGCGATCCTGCGCAGGGTCGCGGCGTAGGCGGGGTTCTTCAGCCGTCGCCGGCGACGATCCGCGTCCCGTCCGGCTGGCTGAAATAGGCGATGACGTCCGGCGCCTTGGCCTGGGGCGCATTGCTGGCGATCAGGCCGGCCAGCCGCGGCCCGACGAGGAAGCCGTCGTCGGCCAGGGTCTCGGCGTCGCCGAACAGGGACGACCAGGCCAGCTTCCCATGAGCCTTGTGGGCCAGGGCGAGCATGGCGATGGCGCCCGGCACGCCGGCCGAGCGGCCCGAGAGCACCGCCTCGGAAAACGCCATCGGCTTGCCGTCCGCCCCGAGAAACAGCTCCGGCGTGGCGCCGGCGGGCGCGGTCTCGCGGCCGTCGTAGGCGGTGACCCGCCTGGTCTTGGCGTCATAGTAGACGAGGAAGGCGCCGCCCCCGAGGCCGGAGCTCTGCGGCTCGACCAGGCCCAGCACCGCCTGGACGGCCACCGCCGCGTCCATCGCCGTGCCGCCGGCGCGCAGCACCTTGAGCCCGGCCTCCACGGCCGCCGGATTGGCGGCGGCGACCATGGCGCTGGGCCGTGTCTCGGCAGTCGCCGACGCTACGCACATCAGAACTCAGAGCGAGGGCGAGGATCGATCGCATGAAGGCTCCTGGCCCGGCCGGTCGGGCATCCCGGCTCTTGTAGCGCTCCGGCCAGCCGCGCCGCATGGACAATCGCCCATCGCCCATGCGAGGTCGGACGCCATGACCAAGGCCGCGCCGGGCGCCCGCAATTTGATCACCGACGTTCCCGGGATCGCCGTGGGCCAGGCCGATGGATGCGGCGGCGCGCAGCGGCGTGACGGTGATCCTGCCTGACGAGCGCGCGGTCTGCGCCGTCGATGTGCGCGGCGGCGGCCCCGGCACCCGGGAGACCGACGCCCTGGCGGCCGACACCCTGGTGGAGGCGGTGGACGCCGTCGTGCTGTCCGGCGGCTCGGTCTATGGCCTGGCGGCGGCGGACGCGGTGACCGCCTGGCTGGGCGCCCAGGGCCGTGGCTACGGCATGGTGAGAACGCGCCGGCGTCCCGGTCGCTCCGATCGTGCCGGCGGCGATCCTCTACGACCTCGCCAATGGCGGCGGGAAGGGCTGGGGGCTCCAGCCGCCCTATCGGGCGCTGGGACTGGAGGCGGTGCGGAGCGCGAGCCTCGAGGTGGAACTCGGGACCGCCGGCGCGGGCGCCGGGGCGATGGCTGGGGGCCTCAAGGGCGGCGTCGGCTCGGCGTCGGTGGTCACGGCGGATGGCTACGCCGTCGGCGCCCTGGCGGCGGTGAACAGCTTCGGCTCGGTGGTCGCGCCGGGCGGCCGGGCGTTCTGGGCCGCGCCCTATGAGATCGGCGAGGAATTCGGCGGGGTCGAACTGGGCGCCGCCCGCGCCGGACCGGACGACTGGGGCCTGGCCAAGCGCGACGGCGCGGCCCGGACCCACACGACCCTGGCGGTGGTCGCGGTCGATGCGGCGCTCACGCCGGCCCAGGCCAGGCGCGTGGCGGTGATGGCCCAGGACGGCCTCGCCCGCGCCATCCGGCCGGTCCATGCGCCGTTCGACGGCGATGTGGTGTTCGTGCTCTCCACCGGCCGCCGACCGCTGGACGAGCCGACGGCTTTCACGCTTACCCGGCTGGGCGCCCTGGCCGCCGACACCCTGGCGCGGGCGGTGGCCAGAGGGGTCTATGAGGCCACGCCGTGGCCAGGAACGACCTACGCCCTGCTGGCGCGACCTTCCGGAGAGCGGCGTCAGTTCGTGAAAATCAGGCGGGCGGCGCCCAGGAGGGCCGGCTCGGGATGGACGATCAGGGCGATGGGGATGCCCGCCATGACCTCGCGGGCCCGGCCCTTGGCCTCGAACCGCTCACGCACGGCGGGCGTATCCAGGACCTCGATAAGGCGCGGCGCTATGCCGCCGGCCAGGGCCACGGCCCCGGCGCCTTGAACCAGGGCGATGTCGCCCATGACGCCGCCCAGCATGAGGCAGAAGCGCTCGACGGTCTCGGCGGCCAGGGAATCGGCGCCGCCAAGCGCGGCTTCCAGGATGGCCGGGGCGGCGAGGCGGCTCGCCGGCGCGCCCCGAATCTCCGCCAGGGCGGCATGGAGGTTCTCCAGCCCCGGGCCCGAGAGAACCCGCTCGTTGGAGACCCGAGGAAAACGCCTCAGCATGACCTTCAGGATTTCGGCTTCCAGGGCGTCGAAGGGCGCGAAGCCGGCGTGGCCGCCTTCGCTGGGAACCACCACGTAGCCGCCATCGCCGCGCGCCACGGCGCCGACGCCAAAGCCGGTGCCGGGACCCACGAGCGAGACCACCGGCGGCAACTGCTCCGGCCACGGCGGGCCGACCAGGCTCCGCCAGTCTCCGGGCTTCAGCGCCGGCGCCGCGTGGCCCAGGGCGGCGAAGTCGTTGACCACTTCGAACCTGTCCCAGCCGAACCGGGCCTTGAACTCGGCGATGCCGAACGACCACGCCCGGTTGGTGAGGGTGATCCGATCGCCCGCCACCGGCGAGGCGACGCCGAAGGCCGCCGCGTGCGGACGATCGTCCGCCGCCAGCGTGGCGAGATAGGCTTCCAGGCAATCGCCCAGGCCGACGTAGTCGTCGGCCTGCAAATCGTGGCGCCCGGCGATGGCGATCGCGCCGTGCGCGTCCCGCCCGGCCAAGGCGAAGCGGGCGTTGGTGCCGCCGATATCGGCGACCAGGACGCGGGGACTGTCGGGCGCGAACAGAGCGGACACTCCTGGCTAGAGAACCGTGAATCTGGGATGCGGCGCCGGATAGTGGTGGAAGCCGCGCCGGGCCGGATAGGCGATGGCCCGCGCCTCGCTACAGAAGCCGCCCCACCAGGAGAAGGAGGAATTGGTGAGGATGAGCGCCTTGGCCTCCATAAGCGTCGCCAGGTCAGTCCAGGGATCGGGCCCTTCATGAACGGGCACCGGGCGGCCCAGATCGCCGAGGCGGGCCAGGGCGAGGGCCGGATCGTCGGAGACGAGAGTCACCGGGGCGGCGTGGCCAAGGCGCCCGTCAACGAATTCCAGCGCGCGCCGAACCCAGGCGGCGTCAGGCCCGATCCGACGATCGGGATGGGTCTCCTCCTTGTAGGTGCGGAAGTGCAGGACGACTTCCGCTGGGGGTCCGACCCGCGCGCCGGCGCGTTCGGCGATGAAACGGCGGACGGCTTCGCGGATCTCGTCAGGCCGTGCGAACCAGACGGCGTCCTGCCAATAGCCATCGAAATAGCCGGAGCGGCGGGCTAGCGCTGCGAGGCTAGCGCCGCCTTCGGCGTGGTAGCCGGGGATGGGCAGGCGGCGCATGACCGCGCCGGCGAGGCGGTTCGACAGGAATGGCCGGCGAATGATCTCCAGGCCCAGACGCCGCGCGAGATCGGCGAGGAGGAATCGGCGGCCATAGGGATCGGCGCCATAGCCGGCGACGTCGAGCGCGACGAGGTCGCCGCTGAGCGCGGCCAGGGAATGGGCGAAGGCGAGGCCGAAGAGCTGGTTGCCGATCCCGCCCTGGATCTTCACCGTCTTCATCGGCCCCATCCTCATCGGCGCAGGGCGGCGGCGTAGATCAGGCGCGCGGGAGTCTCCAGGGTGAGCGCGGCGGCGCGCAGCGCCATGGCGGCGCTGGCCCTCACCGGGCCCGATCTGGCGCACTTCGCGGCGCACCTGGTGCAGAGCGCGCTCGGCGGCGAGATGGCCGGGGCCCGCCCGCCGGCGATGGAAGCTCTCGCCCAGCCGCGCCTGGACCAGAACCTGCGGCAGATTGGCCAGGCGCAGGCCGTGGGCGATCATGCGCAGCCACAGGGCGTAGTCCTCCTTCAGGGGGATCGGCGGATAGCCGCCGACGGCGCGGACGGCGTCGGCGCGGAAGAAGGCGGTCATGTGGTTGATCGGATTTCGCCAGGCGGCGAAGCGGACGATCTGGTCGTGGGTCAAGGGCAGGGCCTTGCGTCGGCGGCGCGCCCTCGGGCGCCAGCTCCTCGATCGCGGCGCCGACCACGGCGACATCCGGGTGGGCGGCGAGGAACCGGGCCTGGGCCTCGAAGCGGCCGGGCAGATTGATGTCGTCGGCGTCGGCGCGGCAGGCGAGCGGCGTCCGCACCTCGGCCAGCGCGTGGTTCAGGTTGTGGTGCAGGCCGCGCGGGCCGGGATTGACGAGGCGGCGCGCGCGCCAATGCCGCTCGCCCGCGGCCACCGCCGCCTCCAGATCGGCGGGCAGGGGTCCGTCCTGACAGATGAAGATGGCCGCCGGCGGCCAGGCCGTTGGCGCCGATGCTGTCGATCGCCTGAGTGAACCAGTCGGCGCGATCGCCGGCCCAGACCGGCAGAAGGCAGGTGAACGTCCCCGCCCCTCATCGCGCCCCGCCCTTGGCCAGGGTCGCCACATCGCGCAGGGCCTCGGCGCGCGGATCGATCGTGGCGCTGATCTGGGCGTCGTGGTGGCCGAGGGAGTCGACGCACACCCCCTCCAGGATCGCCAGCCGACCGCCCTTGGCGACGCGGCGATAGAACTCGACGTCGACCAACTGCCTGAAGCCGAGCGTCGAACATTGGGCCTCGGCGGAAGACGAAGGACGCCGTCGGCCCGATCCAGTTCATCGCCGGCAGCAGCCAGAGCGGATATCCAAGCGCTCGCGCCAGCCGCACGGCGTGGCGATGCCGCGAGGGCCGGCGGACGCCGGTGACGGCCACCGGGCCGATGGCCGCGGCGACGCCGGGATCGGTCAGGGCGGCGGCGGCTCTGGCGAGATAGTCGGGATCGGCCAGGGTCTCGTCGTGGTGGACGAGGACGCAGAGTTCGCCGCCGGCCAGGGCGAGGCCGTGGTTCCAGTTCTCGACGGGATTGCCGGAGCGCGGGCCGGCGAGGTAGCGAACCTTGGGATAAGCGGCGGCGATCTCGCGCACCGCATCGCTGGAAGAGTCGTCGGTGACGATGACCTCCAGAGCCACATCCCGCTGGGCGACGACCGAGGCGAGGCAGGGGCCGAAGAGGGCTGGGTTCTCGAACGCCGGGATGACGCAGGTGATCGACGCCGCGCCTATCGGCCCGCCGCCTTGCGCCCCCTCCGTCACGGCGCAAGAAAGCGCGCCGCGCCACCTCCCCCGTGAAGAGGCACGGGGGAGGAGAGGGTTTCTCCTCCCCTGCAAGCGAAGCGCGGCGGGGGAGGTGGCGCGCGGCCTCTACCGGCCGCGTGACGGAGGGGGCGCACAGCGACAAGCTCCACCTCTCCGGCCATCAACTCCCCCCGATCACCAGGGCCGGGGCGGCGGGAAGGCCGGAGCGGAGGGTGAAGACCGCCGTGCCGGGCTTTCGTCCCTTTCGCACCTCCGAGACATCGAAGCCGGCGGCGGCGATGCGGGCGTGGGCGGCGGCCGGATCGCGCACCCGCCAGGCGAGGCCGGAGAGCGTGTCCGGGGCGTCGGTGACCGGAGCGTCCAGCGCCGCGCCGACCTCGATCACGGCGCCGCCGCAGCGGAAGAACAGCAGGCGCGAGCCCCAGGCGGGGTTGGAACGGTCGAGGCGGAAGTCGAGGCCGAGGCGCGAACCCCACAGGGCGACGGCGCGATCGGGATTGGCGGTGCGCACGACCACGTGGTCGAGGGCCTCAACACCGTCGGACGCCGGAGGGGCGGGCGGCGCCGAAGCGTGTTCGACCAGCGCGATCCGCAAACCGGCCGTGGCGGCGGTGTCGAGAAACGGCCCACTCCCGCCAGTAAGACCGCGACGCTCCAGGATCCGCCGGGTCTCGGCTTCGTCGTCGACCCGAAAGGCGAGCGACCAGAGCGCGTCGTCAGCGCCGTCTTGCTGAAAGAGTAGCAGGGCGGTGTTGGCGAGCTCGAAGCGGGCGCGGCGTCCCTTTCCATCGCCCTCCGCCATGCGTGGCGACACGCCGAGGAACCGGGCGTAGGCGTCCACGGCAGCGTCGAGATCGCCGACCGCGACGCCGATGTGATCGAGGCCGACGATCAAAGATAGTCCCGCACGTCGGCGATGTGGCCGGCGATGGCGGCGGCGGCGGCCATGGCCGGGCTCATCAGGTGGGTGCGGCCGCCGCGGCCCTGGCGGCCCTCGAAGTTGCGGTTGGAGGTGGAGGCGCAGCGCTCGCCCGGCGCCAGGCGGTCGGGGTTCATGCCCAGGCACATGGAGCAGCCGGGCTCGCGCCAGTCGAAGCCGGCGTCGCGGAAGATCTCGTCCAGGCCCTCCTGCCTCGGCCTGGTCCTTCACCAGGCCCGAGCCCGGCACCACCATGGCGCGGACGTGGCCGGCGACCTTGCGGCCCTTCGGCGATGGCGGCGGCGGCGCGCAGATCCTCGATGCGGCTGTTGGTGCACGAGCCGATGAACACCCGGTCGATCGCGGCCTCGGCGATCGGCTGGCCGGGCTCGAGGCCCATGTAGTCGAGGGCCCGCGGCGATCTGGGCGGCCTTGGCCGGCGTCGAAGTCGGCGGGATCGGGCACGCGGCCGTCGATCGGCGACCACGTCCTCCGGGCTGGTGCCCCAGGTGACGGTGGGGACGATGGCCGAGACGTCGATACGCACCTCGCGGTCGAAGCGCGGCGTCCGGGTCGGAGAAGAAGCTCTTCCAGTAGGCCAGCGCCATCTCCCAGGCCGCGCCCTTGGGCGCGGCCGGGCGGCCCATCAGATAGGCGAAGGTGGTCTCGTCCGGCGCGACCAGGCCGGCCCGGGCGCCGGCCTCGATGGTCATGTTGCAGAGGGTCATGCGCCCTTCCATCGACAGGGCCTGCGATCGCCGCGCCGGCGTATTCGATCACGTAGCCGGTGCCGCCGCCGGTGCCGATCTGGCCGATCAGGGCCAGGGCGAAGTCCTTGGCGCCGACGCCGGGCGCCGGCTCGCCGTCGAAGGTCACCCGCATGTTCTTCGACTTCATCTGGCGCAGGGTCTGGGTGGCCAGCACGTGCTCGACCTCGGAGGTGCCGATGCCCTGGGCCAGGGCCCCGAAGGCGCCGTGGGTGGAGGTGTGGCTGTCGCCGCAGACGATGGTCATGCCCGGCTGGGTGCGGCCCTGCTCGGGGCCGACCACATGGACGATGCCGTTGCGCGATATCGCCCATGGGGAAGAACTCGATGCCGTGCGTCCGCGACGTTGCGCTCCAGGGTCTGCAGCTGCAGCCGCGCCTCCTCGTCGGCGACGGCGTCGACGCCCAGGGCCTGGCCCTCGGTGGGGATGTTGTGGTCGGCCACCGCCAGGGTGCGGTCGGGCCGGCGCACCGGCCGGCCGGCGGCGCGCAGGCCGGCGAAGGCCTGGGGCGTGGTCACCTCGTGGATCAGGTGCAGGTCGATATAGAGGATCGCCTCGCCGTTGGCGTCGGTGGAGACGACGTGCGCGTCCCAGATCTTGTCGTAGAGGGTCTTGCCGGACATGGCGGCCTATGTAGGGGGAGAGGGCGAGAGGGTCAAAGCTGGGGGGTGGAGCGCGCGGCTTTGCGCCCCCTCCGTCACTCGCCTGCGGCGAGCGCCACCTCCCCCGTGAAGAGGCACGGGGAGGAGAGTCTTTCGCTTCTCCTCCCCCGCAAGCGAAGCGCGGCGGGGGAGGTGGCGCGGCGCGCTCTCTTGCGCCGTGACGGAGGGGGCGCAAGGCGGCGGGCGCTACGCCAGGGCCAAACTTCCTTGCGGGGCATGGGCCTGCGGCAGGCACCCCATGTCGGCGAGGGTGGCGCGGATGGCGGCGTCCAGGGGGGTGGAGGGGACGTCGCCGAGGAAGGCGCGGAGCTTGGCGTTGTCGAGGCCGATGGGGCGGCGCCAGAGGTAGCGCATCTCCAGCAGCTCGCGCAAGGTCTCGTTGAAGGGCGAGAGGGCGACGACCAGCGGATAGGGGAAGGGCAGGATCGGGATGCGCGCGTCGCCGCTGGCCCGGCGGATCGGCGTTCGCCATATCGTCGCCCCGCGCCAGCCAGTGGCCGGCGAAGTGGAAGCTCTCGAAATCGGCCAGATCGGCTTCGCGGTCCAGCAGGCGGGCCATGGTCTCGGCCATGTCGGGCAGATAGGCGAAGGCGTGGCCGACGCCGACGCGGCCCTGGCGAAAAGACGCAGCGCACCTGGCCGCCGCGAGCGGAGGGTCAGCCAGCCGAGCGCGCTGTTGGGCGCGGCGGGGCCGAAGAAGTCGCCGGCGCGCAGCATCAGGCCCTTGACGCCATCGCGCGCGGCGTCCCGCAGCATGGCCTCCATCTCCACGCGGATCTTGCCCTTGCGGGTCGCCGGCGCCTGCGGGGGCGTCCTCGGCGATGCGGGCGCCGCTGTCGGGGGCGTAGTTGTAGACATTGCCGGGCAGGACGATCCGCGCGCCCACCGCCTTGGCCGCGGCGATGGTGCTCTTGAGCATCGGCATCACCAGGCCCGGCCAGTTCCTGTAGGCGGGCGGGTTGGCGGCGTGGACGATCACATCGGCGCCGCGGGCGGCGGCCAGCACATCCGGCGCGTCCATGGCGTCGCCCTTGACCCATTCGATCGGCATGCGCGGGCCGGCCTTGGCGCTGGGCGGCGATCGGATCGCGGGCCAGGGCGCGGACGGTCCAGCCATGCTTGATCAGGGCGGCGGCGGCGTGGCCGCCGAACGAGCCGGTGGCGCCGATGACGAGGGCGGTCTTCGGGGAGACGTGTCGGTCATGGGAGGAACTCCGGTTGGGATGACGGCAAGATGGGCCAGCGTCCGCCTATTCGGAATTGTCTAAGTTCGTGCGATCGACTATACATAATCGCATGACCAGCTGAGCCTGACTGGGATCTCTACCGCTCGTTCCTGGCGGTGATGGAGACGGGCAGCCTCTCCGGCGCGGCGCGGGCGCTGGCCATCGCCCAGCCGACGGTCGGGCCGCCACATCGAGGCGCTGGAAAGCGCGCTGGGCGGCGAGGCGCTGTTCACCCGCTCGCCCGGCGGCCTTCGCCCGACGCGCGCGGCCCTGGCCCTGGCCCCCCACGCCAAGGCCATGGCCGTGGCCGCCGAGACCCTGATCCGCACCGCCAAGGGCGACGCCGAGGAGATGCGCCGGGCGCCGTGCGCCTGACCGCCAGCGAGATCATGGGCGTCGAGGTGCTGCCGCCCATCCTGACCGACTTCCGCGAGGCGTGGCCCAAGGTGGATATCGAGCTGGTGCTCTCCAACCGCATGGAGGACCTGCTGCGCCGCGACGCCGATATCGCCGTGCGCATGGCCAGGCCCCAGCAGAACGCGCTGTTCGCGCGCCGGATCGGGGCGCTGAACGTCGGCCTTCTTCGCCCATCGCTCGTATCTGCAGAAGCATGGCGAGCCGACCACGATCGACGAACTGCGCGCCCACACCGTGATCGGCTTTGACCATGTGCGCCCCATGGCCGCCGCCACCGACAGGATCGGCATCGAGGTGACGCGCGATCTCTTCGCCCTGCGCACCGACAACGAGGTGGCCCAGATCGCCGCCCTGCGCGCCGGCTATGGCGTATTGCCCTGCCAGCGGGCCCTGGCGGCGCGCGACCCCAACCTCGTGCCCATCCTCGAAGGCGTCTTCGACTTCGACCTGGAGCTGTGGGTGGTGATGCACGAAGACCTCAAGACCGACCCGCGCATGCGGCGCCTGTTCGATCACCTGGCGGCCGGGCTGAAGGCCTATGCGGCCAACGGGGCCAGGCCGGAGGGCTAGGAAGGGCGGGCGAAGGGATGTCGGCGGGCGGCGGATGGGCGGTGGGTTGGCGGTGAAATGGCGGTCAAATGGCGGTTTTTGGCGGTGGACGGGCGGCGTTTCGGCGGGCGATGGCGGCGGCAAGGCGACGTGTGAAATCTGTAAGCTATTGTTCTAACATGACTTCTTCAGGAGCATCGCCAGCTCATGGCGGTCTCGCACGTGTTCCATAAACAGCTCGCCACTCAAGCGGGCGGCGTCGACCAGCGCCAGCCGCGCCTCCTTCGCCCCGCCCGGCGCGGCCAGAACGGCGTCGGATTTGGCCATGCGCAGCAGAGCCAGGATGAGGGACTGGGTATTGGCCCCGCTCAGTTCGGCCTGCTCGGCGCGCAGCTCGGCGATCCGCTCGGCCACATCTTCCCGCAGGGCGACGCGGCTGGCGTGACCATTGCCCGGCGCATAGCCGGCGGCCTCATAGGCGTCTTCCAGCCGAACGCCCTTGGCGCGCGCCTGGGCGAAAGCCTCTTGGCGTGAATTTTGCAAAACCGGCATCGATCCATCTCCATGTCGAGGGCGACTATCTTGGTCGCCGCGGGAAGTGGATCGCATATTGCAATGATATTGCATAATGTCAATGCCGGCCAAGCGACTATGCGTGGGTCCCGACGCGGGCCGTGACCCCCAGCCTTGAATCTTGCGGCCGACCCGACTAGGTTCCGCGCCTTCGCCGAAAGGCCGTGCGCGCTCGTAGCTCAGCTGGATAGAGCACCAGACTACGAATCTGGGGGTCGGGCGTTCGAATCGCTCCGAGCGCGCCAATTTTTTCAAACACTTAGAGGAACCGGCGGACTCCGTGGTCTCTAAGGGGCAGCAAGCCGATTAACAACGGACTTCGCCGATGACGGTCGATCAAACCCTGACGGCACCACTAAAAACGGGGAGCATACCGGGCATACAAGGCGCCGTCAGCATCGACGTGAGAGCTGGAGAACCAGTATTCGTCCTTGGAGCGAATGGTGTTGGTAAATCTGCGCTCATCAATAGCCTTATGCGCACTCTGGGAAATCAACTCGTATACCTACCTGGCTCCCGCCCGGTGCATTTCGAAAACGAGAGTCTGTCGTTAACCCCTGCTACTAGGCGTCAAAGCGCTACGGC
Source organism: uncultured Alphaproteobacteria bacterium (assembly GCA_963817995.1). Taxonomy (GTDB): domain Bacteria; phylum Pseudomonadota; class Alphaproteobacteria; order Caulobacterales; family Caulobacteraceae; genus Acaudatibacter. The sequence continues at coordinate 80,017 of CAWFQJ010000002.1, read as the reverse complement.
TTGGCACACATGGGACCGTGACCTAAAAACTAGGTGGCAGCCCCTCGGAGGCAATTTTCGGAACGAAAGGGCAATCCACGATCTGCAAACGGCTGAGATCGACTTCAAGACGCGGCTGGCGGATCAGGTCAAGGCCGAGGGGAAGAACTCGGCGGCCGTCGCGATCCTGCAATCAAACAATTCGCCACTTGATCGCGTCAACCAACTTCTGAAGCAAGGCAATCTGCCAATAAAAATTGTCCTTAGTGAAGGCGAACTATGGGCGAAACAGGGAGAAGCTAAATATAGTATAGCGAAGCTATCGGATGGAGAGAGGGTAGCACTCATATTCATAGCGGAGGTTCAATCAGCGAATGATGGCTCTATATTCCTTGTCGATGAGCCTGAGCTCCACTTGCACCGCTCGATTATCATTCCACTTCTGAAAGCTTTCATCCGAGAACGACCGGACTGCGGATTTGTGGTCAGCACCCACGAACTGGAACTGCCGAACGACATCGAGCCCGCCACCTCGATCCTAGTTCGAGGATGTGTGTGGCAGGACGATACGCCGACCGCATGGGAAATCGATGTATTGCCGTCCTCGGCCGAGATTCCCGAGGACCTCAGGGTCGATGTGTTGGGAGCTCGTCGGAAAATTCTCTTTACCGAAGGAACGGACGCCAGCCTGGACCGGCCGCTCTATGCGCTCTTGTTTCCGAAGGTCTCGGTTCGCCCGAAAAACGGATGCGTCGAGGTAAGGCGAGCCGTCACGGGTTTGCGGTCCGTGGACAGCCTGACGATGATCGAGCCTTACGGACTGGTCGACAACGACCGAATGACCCCGGAACTGATCGCAGAGCTTGAAGCGGCGGCTGTCTTTCCTTTGCCCATCTATGCCGTCGAAAGCCTCTATTATGGCAAGGATCTTAGAGAGGCGGTTGCAGCGCATCAGGCGGCGACCTTCGGGGTTTCCGCAGATGATTTGCTACACGATGCGGAGACAGCGGCGCTCAACGCGCTGGGCGCCAACGGCGTCGCTGAGGGCTTGGCAGCTCGGATTAGTGAACGCCTCATGCGAGATCAGGTCATTGCCGCGCTTCCCGACCGGAAGGCTCTGATTGCCGGGACAGGCATGATCTCCATTAACGTTCCCTCGCCGCTGGCAAAGGAAGCAGACGCTATGAAAGCATTGATCACGGCAAAGAATCTGGAAGCGATCATCACTGGCTACCCCGTCCGCGAAAGTGGAGCACTCGCCGCCATCGCCAAGGGCCTCAGGTTTCAAAGCCGCGACGACTACGAGAAGGCGGCGCTCACTAGGCTGTCGGCAGATGGCACCCTGGCGGATCGCGTTCGCTCGAGGCTTGGCGCGCTGGCCCTAAAGCTGACATAGCTGAAGCCGGTTAGGATAGAATGCGGGACTGGTGCTCCTGTCCCCGCGTTTCGGCCGCGCCCTGGTTGCAAGAGAAGCAGTTTGCCTACTAGGGCTTCGGGGCGACCCCCGCCGCATATTTTTCACGATACACGTTCAGCTTTTCAACAATGTCTTCAGGAGGCAGCGTCCAACCTTGGGGCAATCCGCCATCTACGCCAAGCGCATGATTGAAACTCGCCATCCTGGTATGCGGAAGCTTCCCCTCGACATAGTTGAAAGCTACCGTCTTTCCACTTCTTCCACCACCGTAGACGAAGAATTTCTCGATATCTGACCATGCGATTTTCTTCGGGCTTCGCACAAAACCACCGGTCAAGGTGAAACCGTCGCCGTCCAGGAGCAAAATTTGCGGGCGTCGCGTCATCCAAAGAAACACTACAGCAGACAGGCCGCCAGAAACACTGAAGAACCAGCCTGCGGTACTGCTAGGGGGTCCCAGGTTTGTCATAACTACGCCCCAGAATAGAAAGCCAAGGCTGCCTAGTAGGCATATGGCCCACTTTGAGGAAGAACCCGATATCTGCTCCGGTGTGACGGGGAGTCTTTGTTCGCGCTGTATAGCGTTGTTGTCCGCGTCTCGCACACCCGCCCCGCCTTTGTGGCATCCTGCAATCTGGCCATTCATCGGCAGATGCGACGACCGTTCCTCAATTCGCCGAGCCAGCCTATCAGTGGCAAAGGTTATCGCCAATGCTCCGCTTCTGGGTGCCGCCTACAAGCCCCATAGAGCCCGCTACAGCCGATCCGTTGGCGATCAGGACTACCGGGGCCGCTCGCCGTTTGAGGGGCCGTGTGACATAGCCTGTTCTTGGGGCCGACTGGGATGGTTACGCCACATGAGAGGGCGACCGATGAGAGGTTCTACGCTCGCCGTCCTGTTCCTGGCTTTCGCGATAGAGCCGACGCCCGCGCAACCCCTCCCTGAGTCAACACCCGCAGACCTCAGTTCGTTGGTCGGCAAGAATGTTCAATTCGCTCTGTCCCGGCTCGACCCTCCGGACACCAAGCTGATCACGAAGGTCGGAGTCGCCTATGTTTGGGACTCGAGCCGAAACACGAAAGAGGGCCGAGCCATAAGCATTCCGACCGGCTCGATGTATTACGGTGCTGTGCCGATCATCATCCACTGCACGCTCCGCATTGCCGTCGACAACAACGATGCAATCAAATCGATCAGCGCGAAGCCGTGGCATGGCTACGAGAAGGGGGCGACGGGCTGCATGCCTTACCTCGCTGAGTTGTTGCGCTAGCCTCGCCGGCGTCGGTGGAGATATCGAGGGACAGGAGCACCTGTCACCGTTGCACGTGGGTAGGAGAGGGTGACGTTGTAACAGGCACGGATCCGCGAGAATGTCGGTCCTTGCGGGGATTGAAGTGGAGGGGATCGTGAAACGTAAGATGATCGCGGCTTGCGGGCTGATCCTGGGGCTAACGCTGGCCGGGATGGCAACGGCAAACGATGCTGCACCGGGGCAAACCAGCGCAGCCGAGTTTTTAAGTGAATACAGTTCTGGTTCCAGGGAGGTGAAAGATTTATCCGAGATACAAGCGGAAGAGGCGGCCGATGGAATGCTTGTTGCGAGCGTAGCGGTTGCCATTCAAAGGAATGAGAAGGGACTTATTTGTCAACCACCGGATTTAATGCTTAAGGGATCTCAAGCAATTAGCATAGTTGAACAATGGTTGCCAAGTCATTCACAATACAAAGATGACCCTTGGGAGATTGATCTATTTAGATCCCTTCAAGACGCCTTCCCTTGCAAATGATGAGGCTGGAACTTTCTAGAGCGTAAGAGCCCCTATCGAAACCAGTCGTCGCATGAAAGACGCAGGGGAATCCGATTGTTGGAGAACGTCGCCAGGGCCGTTGACGAGCAACTCACCCGCTCCGCGTCCGAGGACCGGTTCTCGGGCGCTGTTCTTGTCAGGGTCGGGGACGCAACAATCCTCTCCGCCGGATACGGCCTGGCGCACCGGGACACTCAAATCGCCAACACACCGCGGACCCGGTTTCGGCTGGCGTCGCTGAACAAGATGTTCACCGCCACCGCGGTGCTGCAGCTCGTTCAGCGATCGGAGCTGGGGTTGGGGACCACGGTGGGCGAGGTATTGCCTGACTATCCCAACCGCGAGGTGGCGAAGAGCGTCACGGTCCATCAACTCCTGTGCCACACGTCCGGTCTCGGCAATCTGTGGGGCGACGACTTCAACGACCATCGCCTGGAGCTTCGAACGGGCGCCGACTATGTCAAAATCTTCGGAGCCCAGGCGCCGGCGTTCGCGCCGGGCTCGGCGTACAAATACTCGAGCTATGGCTACATAGTGCTGGGCCGCATGCTGGAGGCGGCGACGGGCGAAGACTATTATGACCGCGTCCGCGCGCACGTCTTCGCGGCGGCGGGAATGACCTCCACGGACTCTCTTCCCGAGACCATCGATGTCGCACAGCGCGCGGCCGGCTATATGAGAATGCCGGATGGCTGGGGCCCGGCCGACGAAACCTTGCCCTTCCGCGGCACGCCCGCCGGCGGCGGCTATTCCACCGTTGGCGACCTCGATCTGTTCGCCAAGGCCTTGATCGCCCATCGGCTGCTGGACGGCGAGCACACGGAGTTGATGACGACGGGGAAGGCGGACGCCGGAGATGGAATGCGATACGCCTACGGCTTCACGGACGAGACCGATCGTGGGCTTCGCAGGATTGGCCACACGGGCGGCGCCCCGGGCATGGCGGCGATGTTCTGGATCTATCCCGAGGCGGAATGGCTGATTGCGGTTCTGTCGAACCGGGACCCTCCCGCCGCGAAGATGGTCGCGGACGGCATTGCCCAACGACTGCACGACGGCGAGGGCTGGCTAGAGCAGGACGTCCTGCTCTGGATGCAAAAGTGTACAGCCTGATTCACCCTTCACATCTGTTCCGTGTGAAGGGATCAGGCCCTCGCGAGGGACGGCGCCCCTCTCAGGCGCCCACCGTCCAGGGATCGATCACCACGACGCCGCAACCCTCGAAATCGCGTGCGTTGCGCGTGGCGATCGCGGCGCCGTGTGCGCGGGCGACCGCCGCGATCTGGGCGTCGGCGACGGAGATCGGACGGCCGGCCAGGCGCCGGGCCGCCGAAACGGTCGCGTAGGCGATGGCGGCTCGACTGTCGAACGGCACGATGCGCCCGGCGAAGTCCTCGGTCAGTATGCCTTCGATCAGGTTGGCGAGAGCGTCCCGCCTCCGTCCGACCGGCAGGATCGCCACCCCAAACCGAAGTTCGGCTTCCGTCACCGAACAGAGGAACAGATTGTCCTTGGGCTGTCCCGTCAACCAGAGCGCCACCCTGGCGTCCACGGCGTCCTTGATCACCTCGGAAACGATATTGGTGTCCAGCAGGACCATCAGTCGAAGGTCGGGGGATCGCGCACAAGTTCGCGCGGCGGAAGCTCGAGCTCGAAGCCGCCACTTTCCGCGACCCTGGCGCGGATCGCCGCGTAGAGATTGCCGGGCGCCGGCGTCTCCCGATTGAGGGCGGCGCGCAGGATGGTGCGCGCCTCTTCCTCCATGGACCGGCCATGCGTCGCCGCCTGGATGCGCAGGCGGGCTTTCAGGGGGTCGTCGAGATTGCGGATCGTGAGGCTGGCCATGAAAGTTCTCCATCCTGCATTGATTGCAATGTAGGCAATGATTGCAGACGAACTCAAGCACCGAGCCGTCACTCGCGCGGCCAATGCCGTTGCGTTCGAGATCGACGATGCGGACCGCCATGGCGCGGGCCGGATCGAAGGGCAGCTCCTCGAACCCGAAGGACCGGTAGAAGGCGCGAAGGGCATCGTCCAGCGGATGGGTCAAGACACAGAAACAGCCGACATCTCGCGAGAAGCGCACGGCCGTGGTGAGGGCGAAGCGCATCAGGGACCCGGCATAGCCGCGGCCTTGATAGCGTCGGTCGATGGCGAGCTGGCCGAGCAGCAGCGCGGGAATGGGATCGGGCCGGTTGCGGTAGATGGAGCTGGTGCAGGGTATCGCAGGGTATCGCGGGGACAGGAGTACCTGTCACCGCCGCCGCAACTTAGCTCAAGCCTTTAAGGCGGCGGCGGAGTCGCTCCGCGGCAAAATCCAGGAAAGACCGCATTTTCAAAGGAAGAACGCCCCGAGCGGCATGGACGAGGTGGATCGGAAGGGGCAGTGGTTCATAGTCGGCCAGCAGGATCCGCAACGCCCCGCATTCGACCTCTTGGGCACACTGGTAGTGCAGGACCCTCGTCGCACCGACGCCTTGGCTGGCGGCCCAAACCGCCGCCTCCGCCGTGGTGACCGTGAGGCGCGGGGTGACGGCGAGGTCAATGGTTCCCGGGCCGGCCGGCCGGCGGAACGTCCAGATCGAAGCGCCAGCCAAGGGCTCGAAGCTGACACAAGGGAGCGACCGCAGGTCCTCGGGCCGTTTTGGCGCGCCATGGGCGTTGAGGAGTTTGGGGCTGGCGCAGACAACCGTCCGCATCGACCCCACGCGGGTGGCGATCATGCTGCTGTCCGCCAGGGGGCCGATCCTGACCGCCATGTCGAGATGCTCGTCCAAGAGGTGCAGGTTTCGGTCCGATAGGGAGAGCCGGACGGTGATGTCGGGATAGGCCGCCAGGAATTCCGCAACGACCGGCAGAAGATGCAGCCGGCCAAACAGGATCGGGGCCGTCAGGACCAACTCTCCGCTGGGCGTGGCGTATTCCCCGGTCGCGACCCGCGCCGCCTCGTCCACCGCCTCCAGGATCCGTTGCGCCGCCGCGACGTAGGCGCGCCCGGCGTCGGTCAGGGCCAGCTTGCGGGTGGTGCGCAGGAGAAGCTGCGCGCCGAGATGAGCTTCCAGGTCGCCGACCTTCCGGCTGACGGTCGCCAGCGGCACGCGGAGGTCCCGACTGGCGGCCGAAAAGCTCCCCTTCTCGACCACCTTGAGGAGGATCGTCATAGCTTCGAGGCGGTCCATGATCTTTCCATTTTACGGGATAGTCATTCCCAATGATGACAGATTATCCCGTATGTTTGAACGAGATAGGAATCGTCGCATCGGAACCGGCCATCGGTCCCGCGCCAAAGGAGAAAAACATGTCCCGTCTCGTCATTCCGGCCCGCGACGACGTTCCAGAAGCCTCCAAGCCCATTCTCGATGTCGTTCACAAGCAACTGGGCGTCGTTCCCAACATGTTTCGTCTGATCGCGCAGAGCCCGGCGGCCTTGCAGGGTTTCACCAGCAACAACGCAGCCCTGGCGAAGACGCTGGACGCCAAGACCCGTGAGCGGATCGCCCTTGTCGTCGCCCAAGCGAACGCATGCGACTACTGCCTGTCAGCGCATACCTATCTCGGCTTGAACCTCGCCAAGATCAGCCCCGAGGAGGTCGCGCTGAACCGCGCCGGCGCCTCCGGCGATGCGAAGGCCAACGCCGCGGTCGGCTTCGCCGCCAAGGTCGTGCGCGAACGCGGCCACATTGGCGACGCGGACGTCCGGGCGGTCCGTGACGCGGGCTTCAGCGACCGCGAGATCGTGGAGATCATCGCTGTTGTGGCCGAGAACATCTTTACGAACCTGCTCAACATCGTCGCCGCGACCGACATCGACTTTCCGGTCGTCCACGCCGCCGATATCGCCGCGGCCGCCTGAGCCTGGCACCAGATTGGCGGCTTCGACGAAGCCGCCAATCTGGGCCCCTATATCAAATCCGGGAGCAAACTTACCCCATGGCTTCTCGGACGCCACGTCATGCCGAGCGTGAAGGCCGTGCTCGCCTCACACGGAGATCAATGATGGACGCCGAACGCCCGCCGCTGCCGCCCTTCACGACGATCGAGGACGCCGTTCGGAAAGTCCGGCTGGCCGAAGATGCGTGGAACACTCGCGACCCCGCCCGCGTGGCGCTCGCCTATACCGCCGATAGCCATTGGCGAAACCGGGCCGAATTCCTGGAAGGTCGCGAGGCCATCGTCGCCTTCCTGACCGGAAAGTGGGCCAAGGAACTCGACTACCGGCTGATCAAGGAGCTGTGGGGTTTCCGGGAAAACCGGATGGCCGTTCGCTTCGCCTATGAGTGGCATGACGAGGCCGGAGCCTGGTTCCGATCTTATGGAAACGAGCTTTGGGAGTTCGACGAGCGCGGCCTGATGCGTCGTCGCGTCGCCAGCATCAACGACGCCCCTATCGACGCGGGCGACCGCAAATATCACTGGCCGCTGGGGCGTCGACCCGACGACCACCCTGGCCTCAGCGATTTTGGTTTCTGACCTCGGCGCGGGGCTCGGTCGGTGAGGACATGTAGCTCTCATCATCGCCTGAAGCGACGCGCCATTTCGGGTTGAAACCGCGAACTCAGAGTATGGCCACACCCATCGCCGTGCAGCGGTGGCTGGATCACCCGCAACCCTTGATCACGACCCATCCAGCCAGGCGACGCCCTGGCTGATCGCCAGGGCGCCGCCGGCGGTGCGCACCTCGAAGCGAACCGCGCCGGTGGGCGCGCGATCATGGCGGATGATGATATCCTCGCCAGGGAAGACCATGCCGGAAAAGCGGCCCGTCAGCCGCCTTAGTTTGCCGACATCGTTGTCGCCGTATCGGCGCAGAATGGTCAGGCCGGCGAGGGCCCAGGTCGCCGTTCCGTGAAGAATGATATCCGGCAGGCCGGCGGCGAGGGCGACCGCGCGCTCGGTGTGGATCGGATTCCAGATGTCGGCGCACTCCGAGTAGACGTGCGGGGCCGCCTTGGGAATGTGGATCCGGGCCTCGGCGGCGTCCGGGCCTGGGGGCGCGGCGTCCACCGGGTCCAGCGCCGGCGGCTCGGCGATGGATGCGGCCGGACCGGTCAGGGCGACGTCTCGGTAGATGGAGCTGGTCCAGGTGGTCGACACCGGCTGGCCGCTATCACGATCGCGGGTTTCGAGGCGGCAGATCGTCAGCACGCCCGCCCGCACGGGCCGGACTGAAACCAGCTGGCCCTCGGTGAGGAGCCTGTCGCCGGGCCGGATCGGGCGGTGGAAGGTCGAATCCTGCACGGCATGGACGCCGCGCGACGCCTCCAGCGGCGATAGGGTATCGCCGGTGGCCTGGCGCATCGACACCAGAACCGGCCATTCCAGCGAGACGCATTGGAAGGGCAGCGCGCGCAGACCGCCCGTCTGGGCGTCGTCCAGAAACGCCGGTTCGCTGGCGCCGAGCCCGGCCGCATAGGCGAGGATCGCGCGGGTGGAGATATCCCACGCGCTGGGCGCCAACCGCAGGCCCAGCTTCTCGACGGGAAACGGCATTTCGCGGGCTCCAGCGACTTGGACGGGGTGGGTCGGTTCCGGTGACGGCACCAGAAATTAGGTCCCCCCCGAGAATACGGCGAGGTGATCTCGCGTTACTGATGCTGGAAGGTGGCCTCGCCTACCCTGCTGGCGGACGGGTCACGTCGACAAAATCCTTCGGCGTCAGCACCGCCAATGCGGGAAACAGGCCGCGCATGTGGGCGATGTTCCAAGTCACGATGGTCTTGATGTCGTGCGCGACGGCGGCCTCGCCGATCAGCCGGTCGTAGAGGCGGGCGCCGATGCCGCCCGTCTGGGCATAGCTTCTGATTGCATCGAATGTCTGGGCCGGCGTCAGGCCGGCCAGGGCGGTGATCGCCCGGACGCTCTCCAGCGCCGCCCAGGCTTCCTGGGCCGTGAATCGGAAGGGCGCGTGCTCACCCCGACGCGTCAGGGTACTGTACGCCTCGACGTAGCTGTGAGCGCAAACGGCGAAACTAGGCCGTGGATCGCCAAGCACGAGCGCGAGCGAGGCCTGGTGATGCTCATGCGCCTCGGCCAGCATCGCCACCAGGACGTTGCTGTCGAGCAGAGTCTCAGCGGTCAAGATCGCGCTCGCGCTCCCTAGCCAGAAGGAGATATGGATATCCATTCGCTGGCGGTTCCTTCGGCCACGGAGGCCGCCTGAATTGCGGGCCTGGCGTTGTGAAAATCGATTGGCCGCGCGGTTTATCGTATGGCGGAGGCGTCCAACCGACCCCACAAACCGCCCAATTTGAAAGTATCGAGCGCGATGCCGGCGGCCGTTCGCCCCCGACGACGGCCGTGGTGGAAAGAATATCAGAGCCCAACGGCCCTCCGCCCCGCCAGGCTGGACTCTCGGTGAGCGCGAGGCCTACTGCCTACCGCGCGCAAGCGTGCCATATTCACGAGCGACGCGCTGAGGGAGGACCATGGCGACGATCCACTGGAAGTCCGCGACCAAGGGTGACTGGGCTACGGCGGCGCGATGGGCCGGCGGTGTCGCGCCCGGCGCGTCCGATGATGTGTTCATCGACCCGGCGGGGACCTATGGCGTAACGATCAATGGCGCCGAAGCGGCCCACGCCTTCACCCTCGATGACGCCGGCGCCACGGTGGCGGTCAAAGGCACGCTCACCCTGGGATCGACCCTGGACCTCGCCAACGGCGAGTTCGACCTCAACAGCGGCGGCGCGATCGTGGGCGGGACGCTGAGCGCGACCGGCGGCGCTTTCGTCTGGAACGGCGGGACGCTCTCGGGTGTCACGTTCAAGGGGCCACTCAACGTCAATGGCGCTCTGAACATCAAGGATGGCCTGAAGCTGACCGGCGCCGGTGGGACGGGGGCCGGCGTTCTGAACCTTACAGGGGATGTGCTGCACGTTGTCGCCGGCGAGGCCTTGGATAACGCGACCTTGAATATCAGCGGAGGAACTCCGTGTCGACGCCTCGGACGATTCCGACCCAAATCTGACCTTCGGCGCACACCTACACATCATTGGGAGAAACGGTTTCATCGCCGCCACCGACGCCAGTGTTGGATTCATTAACAACGGAACCATCACCGCGGACGCGGTGGGTGGGTATTTTCAAATCTCCCTCACCGATAATACTTCCAGCGTATTCACCAACAATGGCTCGATATCATCGAGCAACGGCTGCTGGTTGACAATCTGGAAAACGTTCACAAACAATGGAGCAATTTCTCTAAACAACGGCAAGCTTCAGCTGGTATACTCAAGCACCGCCACCAATAATGGGGCGATCACCGTTTCCAACGGCGGATATCTTGAAGACCAGGATGACGGCGCTTTCACCAACGCCGCCGGCGCATCGATCACGGTTCGCGGCGCCGGCAGCGTCGCCATGCTTTCCGGCATATCGGTAACGAACGCCGGCTCCATCACCTTCAGCGCCGGGGCCACGGGATATATCGGCACGTTCGACGCGCCCTGGTCCAACACCGGGACGATCACGGTGGAGTCCAAGGCGACCCTGCATCTGGTGGGTCCGTCAAACACAACCGCCGACCTGACGGGCATCGTCAACCATGGCGGGATCATTTCGATCGACAATACTCTGATCAACACCGGAGCGGTCCTGTCTGTCGGACCAGGCACGGGCGATCCCACCGTGGTGCTGAACAGTTATGAAACGGTCTCAAGCATCGTGGGCGGAACGATCGTAGACAAGGGCGCGGGCCTTCATTTCAACTACGGGGTCCTGTCGGGCGTCACCTATGACGGAACCGTCAACCTGTCCGCCGCCGGGTCTCGGGTTTTCATCGCCGATGGTTTCACCGCCAACAATCTGGCGGGGACCGGACCTGGTGAGATTGAACTGACCGGTGAGGGTTCGGTGATCAACGCCGCCGGCGGCCAGACCTTCGACAATGCCACATTGGATATTGGCGCGACCGGCGCCGGCGCCGTTCTGGCCCTGGAGAGTTCGACGAACGCCAATTCGGTGCTCACGCTCGGAAGTCATTTCAAGATTGTTCAGGCCGGGCTTGTGGCCATTATCAAGGACAACCACGGCCGGGCACTCGACGCCATCGTCAACAACGGCACGATTATCGCGGGCTTCAGCGGCGGGACCTTTGAGATGATGGCCTCTGGCGCCCTCGGCTCGTTGCGCCACTTCACCAACAACGGGTCCATAGTCGTGAGCAACGGCGAGGTGATGGATCTCCAGCCGACGGTGTTCACCAATCTTGTGGGATCCACACTGACCGGCGGCAGCTATGAGGCGGGCGCCGGCTCGACGATCGAGCTTAAGACCAACACCCGCATCGTGGTCGACGCCGCCACCATCATTCTCGACGGGCCCGGATCGATGATCCAGGCGCTGAACAGCGCCACCAAGGCGCAGGCGACCCTGGATTCGAGCCTCTACCAGATTACCGCCAGCGGGACGCTGGAGGTTCTGGGCGGCCGAGACTGGTCTTCGACGCGCACGTTCAACAATGCCGGCGCGCTCGAATTGGCCGGCGGGACCTTCACCGTCAGCTACCTTACCAACAGCGGCGCCATCGCCGGATATGGGGCGATCGTCGGCGGCCTCACCAACAACAAAACGATCACCGCCACCGGTGGGACCCTAGATATCCAGGATGCGGTCGCCGGTGCGGGTCAATTCATCATCGAGGCCGCCTCCGTCCTGCAACTTGATTCCGCCGCCGGCCTGCGCGCCGTGATCGCCTTCGCCGGCGCCGGCGGCGCCCTGGCCCTGGGCGATGTCGCCGGCTTCACCGGCAGGATCCAGGGTTTCACCACCGGCCAGACGATCGACCTCCTGAACACCACCGCCAGCGCCGCGAGTTTCGCCGCCGGCAAGCTGACCATCACTAATGGCGCCGCCGCGGTCGCCATCTTGCGCCTGACCGGGCCTTATGCCGGCGATACGTTCAATGTCGCCTCCGACGGCCATGGCGGAACGAATATCACCCTGATGGTTCCCGCCGTCCCGGCCGTCGCCCGCTTGACCCAGGCCGCGGCGGCCATGCCGTCGGCGGCGGTCGTCGGCGCGGGGCATCCGAGCGCGTCGTCGGTGGCCGCGCCGCCGCTGATCGCCGCGCCGAGGACCTAGACCCGACCCGACCTTGGGCGGGGATGGCGACATATCCCCTGAGGCAGCCGCGCCGGGATTGGGCGTGAAGGCCAGGCGGCCAGGCGGCGGGATCGAGGGTCCATGAAGTGAGCGAGCGGAGTTGCCATCGCCAGAACTCGCGCCTATTGTCTCAAGTCGAACGGCGACCAGTTCTCGCGCCACGGGCGCATCACTGACCAGCGCCGCTGGCCCGGCCGCATGGAGCAGTGAACGATGGGATTCTGGGGCGTTGTCGGCCTAACCTACTTGACCAGCGGCATAATCTTTCTGGCCCTTACGATCCTGTTCTATTTCGTAAAGCTGTTTATTCCCAGCCTGAGTCTTGCTCCCCTGCGGACCGTGGTCGTGCTTGGAATGCTGGGATGGCATCGCCTGACCCATCCATCGAACTAGATTTGGCGTTTGAGGCGCTCGCGCGATTTTTTTTGCCGGCGCCAGCGGTCGTCCGACTAGCCAGTTCGAATGGACAACGCCAGACTGACGGGGGCGGCCGTACCGGCGTGGCCATCGCCGGCTGCCTTGAAGTTGGTCTGGCGTAGTGGCCCCGGAGTAGCGGCATGGGACGTTTGAAGATCGTATCGGTGGTCACGGCCGCCCTGGCCGGCTGGGCCACCACCGCTTGCGCGGGCGTGGTCATCGGCGCCAATTCGGTGAGCGCGTCGGCGGGGGCGCCGGCCACCTATCCGCCGCCGGTAGCGCTCGTGAACATCATCAACCAGTCGGGCCTTTCGGCGCGCTATGTCAGCGGCGTGACGGACTTCAGCTCGTTCACCGCCACCACGACCGCAACCTATCGCTGCATCGGCGATGGCTGTTACCCGGAACTCGGCGCGGTGGCGAGTGACACCAACGGCGATCTGGGTAGCATCACCTTCGCCTTCAACACGCCTGTAACCCTCGACAGCATAGTCGTCTGGAACCCGGCTGGCCCGGTATCGCTAAAGAGCTTCAGCCTGGACGGCATAGCCGGTGTGTTCGACATGCCGGCAAGTTCGCAGAACCCTCCTCAGCAGCCGGCCGAGGTCTTCGCTTTTGCGCCGACGACGGTGACCAGTCTGACGATGAACATCCTCAGCAATTACGGTTACGCTGAGGGCACCGTCTTGAACGAGGTGGCCTTCGAAGGCGCGCCCGACCCGATTGAAAAGACGGTGTTCGCCAAGCTGTTCCTCGGCGGCTCGCGGGCGGTGAATGAATTCGCGCCCGGCGGCGGCGCGCGATTCGCCGTCGCCCCCGCCGGCGAGGGCGCCGCATTCGCCTACAACGATCCGGACGCTGGGTTGTTCACCGCCGACCTATACGCGAACGCAATGACGCTGGTCGCCGGCCAGGGGGTGTGGAAGGAGAGCTTTCTGGTCAAGACGCCGGGCTTCTTCGACGCCCTCGCCGGCCAGTGCCCACCGGGGCACACCGCGGCGCACCTGATCTGCCACGTCAGCGCCAATGGCGAGTTCCTCTGGGTGTGGGGGGTGAACGCGCCGTATGCGCCCCCGGTGTTCGTCTACGGTGACGGCGCGCCGGTGGTCTCGACGGTCGCGCAGTCTTTCTCGGCCAGCGTCCCAGAGCCGAGGATCTGGATGCTGATGACAGCGGGCGTCGGGGCGATCGGCGCGGTGATGCGCCGAAGGCCGAAGCTCGCCATCAGGCCTGGCTGAGCGCCGCTATCGGCCGATTGTGTTGAAAAACTCCCCAACCCGTTCATCTTGCCGAAAATTGAGCAATATCGTTGCGAGACGTGGCGGAAGTAGAGTTTTAAATTCTACTGGAAGTCCCATTTGAGGTCCGATCCGCCCCTCCAAAGAGGTCGCCAGGAGTTTTTCAACACAATCGGCCTGGGGCGGCCATGACACCGCTTTCAGCTTTTTCGTAACCAAGCTTATGAAGCGCGAAATTGCGGACTCAACCCTGTCTTTAGAGAGAAAATGACTTCCGTTCTATCGAGTTGGACGTCTAGCGGGTGGGATATGGCTGAGCTGCCAGGGGGGTATGAAGCTTCCAAAATACGGAACATGCTCATTTGGCGCTTCGGTGTGGGCGCACACACCGGCGGGGCGTCCACTCAAAGGGCGTCATTCAAAAGCTTCAGCGTGTCCGCATATGGGCAGGCCACCGACACCGCCTGGTCTCGACCGACAAGGCGAAGCACCGTTTCCGCAGGGTTGGCCTTGCCGGGAGTGATAAATACGACTTCGGCCGGATTGATCGCGATTTTCGCGGCAAAATTCGGGTTGGCGGGTGTGAAATCAACTAGCTTTGGCATGCAGGTTTCTCCGTGCGAGCGACATGGTAGGGTAGGGTAGTTTAGTCCGGGCAAGCCGAAATTGCGACGCTAGTGGCCGGCTACCCGTACTTCCGTTCCTTCAAATTTCACCATGGAGCTCGGCCTGAGCGGCGCCGACGGCGCGAGTTCGCCGGTCTTGCCCCTGCACGTGCGGTTGAACGACGGGATCAGCGGACTTGATGGCTGGGCGGCGGCTCAGTTTTCGAGTTCGCAAAACCGAAAGAAAATCCGAGCTTAGCTGGAAAACGGGCTTGAAGCCCTCCTGATGTCGGCGTATTTCGTATTGCAATACGCAAGAGGCCAGTGAACATGCTTACCAAACCTTCGCCGTTACGCCCCGCGCCCCGGGCGTGGCTCTCCGTCGAGATCGGGCGGTGGGTGCAGATCGAGGCCCGGGGCTGGGCCGTGGCCGTGGTGCCGGCGGTCGTGCTGATGCTCGCCCTGCTCTATTGGGTGTCCACCGCCCGGTAGAGACTAGCCTTGCGGATTGCGCGAGCCATCGGGCAAATCTGAAGGCGGGCAAAGGAAATCTGGGCTGGCCGCCCTTCCAACGCGCCCCTATCTGAGTGCGCCGCCTTCACTTCAGGACACCCCAAACCATGCCGACGCTGTTCGACCCTCTCCGCCTTGGCGATCTGACGCTCAAGAACCGGATCGTCATGGCCCCGCTCACCCGGCAGCGGTCGGGCGCCGAACGCGTTCCCGGCCCCATGGTGGCGGAATATTATCGCCAGCGGGCCTCGGCCGGGCTGATCGTCTCCGAAGCCACCTCGGTGACGCCGCTGGGCGTCGGCTACGCCGATACGCCCGGCATCTGGAACGAGGCCCAGGTGGAGGGCTGGAAGCTGACCACCAAGGCCGTCCATGACGCCGGCGGGCTGATCTTCCTGCAGCTCTGGCACGTGGGCCGGATTTCCGACCCCCACTTCCTGGATGGCCAGGCGCCGGTCTCGGCCAGCGCCATCGCCGCCAAGGGCGAGGTGAGCCTGCTGCGGCCCAAGCGGCCCTTTCCCACGCCGCGGGCGCTGACGCTGGAAGAGATCCCCGGGGTGATCGAGGCCTATCGGCGGGGGGCGGAGAACGCCAAGCGGGCCGGCTTCGACGGCGTCGAGCTGCACGGCGCCAATGGCTATCTGCTCGACCAGTTCCTGCAGGACGGCTCCAACAAGCGCACCGACGCCTACGGCGGCGCGATCGAAAACCGCGCGCGGCTGATGCTGGAAGCGGTGGATGCGGCGATCTCGGTGTTCGGGCCAGAGCGGGTGGGCCTGCACCTGGCCCCGCGCGGCGACGCCCACGACATGGGCGACTCCAATCTTTCGGCGACCTTCGACTATGTGGCCAGGGCGATGAAGGATCGCGGCATCGCCTTCCTGATGGCCCGCGAGCGGCTGGGCGAGGACAGTATCGGCGAGGCGCTGCGGGCCGCGTTCGGCGGGCCTTTCATCGCCAACGAGGGCTTTGACCTGGCCAGCGCCCAGGCCCTGCTGGCGACCGACAAGGCCGACGCGGTGGGCTTCGGCAAGCTGTTCATCTCCAACCCCGACCTGGTGGAGCGCTTCGCCGCCGGGGCGCCGCTCAATCCGTGGAAGGCCGAAACCTTCTATTCGCCCGGTCCCGAGGGCTATGTGGACTATCCGGCGCTGGAGAGCGTGGAGGCTTAGGTAGCTAGCCGCCAACCGGGCGACACTCGCCGCCGAGACGCTGACAAGCGGGGCTGTCGGCGCTACAAGCCTGGGCAACAGTCTATTAGTCTGGCAAGGCGGTGGGGATGGATATCTTCCTGTCCTATGCCCGCGAGCAAGAAGGCCGGGCGCGCGAGATCGGCGATGTCCTTCGCTCCCTGGGTTATCGGGTCTGGCGGGATGATGAGCTTCCGCCTCACCGAGCCTACGCCGACGTGATCGAAGAGCGCCTGGGCTCGGCCAAGGCGGTGCTCGTCCTGTGGTCGAAGGCGGCGATCCGGTCGGAGTGGGTGCGTTCGGAGGCGGATCGCGGACGCCAGCAGGGCAAGCTGGTGCAGCTCGCCATCGAGCCGGTGGCCCTGCCGATGCCTTTCGATCAGATTCAGTGTGCGGATGGCTCGGGCGGGACCTCGTCGCCGGGATGGCGCAAGGTGCTGGCCAGTCTCGACGAGCTTCTGGGTCGCCCGGCCGGCGAAGGCGTGGAGACATCCCCTGGCGCCGGCGCCAGGCCGCATCCCAACAATCTTCCGGAGGCGAGCGGCGCCCTGGTCGGACGAGGCGAAGACGTGCGCCGGACGCTGGAAGCCTTCTCGGAGGCGCGGCTGGTGACGATCGTGGGGGCCGGCGGCGTCGGCAAGACGCGGCTTGGCCTCGAAACGGCCCGCGCCCGAATGGATCGGCACGAGGACGGGGTCTGGCTGGTGGAGCTTGCCGGCGTGACCGATCCCGAGCGCGTGCCCGAGGTGGTGGCCAGGGCCGCGCGCATCGATCTTCCGGCCGGAAGCGCCGGTCGGGGCTATCTGGTCGACCGGCTGCGGCGGCGCGACTGCCTGATCGTGCTCGACAATTGCGAGCACCTCATCCTGGCGGTGGCGGAGCTTGGCGAGGACATCCTTTCGCGCGCGCCGAATGTCCGCCTGCTGCTCACCTCGCGCGAACCGCTGGGCATCGACGGCGAACAGGTGGTGCGGCTCAGCCCCCTGGCCGAAACGGACGCCGCCGCCCTGTTCGTCGCCCGGGCCAGGGCGTGCGACGCCGCCTTCGCGCCGAGCGCCTCCGACAGCCAGGCCATCGCCACGATCTGCCAACGGCTCGACGGCATACCGCTGGCGATCGAGATGGCGGCCGCCCGCGCGCCGATGCTCGGCTGCGGGGCGGTGCTGCGCCGGCTCGACGACCGCTTCCGCATACTGACCGGCGGGCGCCGCACCGCCCTGCCGCGCCAGCAGACTCTTCAGGCGACGCTCGACTGGAGCCATGACCTGCTCGGCGAGCGCGAGGCGGTGGTCTTTCAGCGCCTGGGCGTGTTCGCGGGAGACTTCTCGGTGGAAGCGGCCTGCGCCGTCGCCGAGGACGATCGCCTGGACGCCTTCGAGGTGATGGACGCCCTCGCCAGCCTGGTGGCCAAGTCGCTGGTGATCGCCAAACCGGGCCTCGACCAGACCCGCTACAGCCTCCTGGAGACCACGCGGGAATACGCCGTCGGCCGCCTCGAATCGAGCGGCCAGATCGCCGATCTCCGCCGGGCTCACGCGCGGTGGTACGCAAAGGACGTCCAGTCGATCTGGCCGGACTTCACCGCCCAGACCAGCGACGAGGCGCTGCTGTCGCGCTATCTGCCGGAGTTCGACAACCTCCATCGCGCCATCGACTGGGCTTTGGGGCCGGACGGCGATCCCCAGGTCGGCTTGCGGATCCTGGCCGGTTCCGCCTCCCTGTGGGATGACCGGTCGCTGAAACGCCGGCTCGATATGGCGCTGCCGCGGATCGACGAGGCGACGCCGGCGGCGGTGAAGGCCAAATTGCTGGCGGCCCGCGCCCATGTGACCATGGTGGCCTATAGCCCGGCGGCCGCCCTGCAGGTGGTGGACGAGGCGATCGAGGCGGTTCGCGCCAGCATCGATGACGAGGTCGCGCTGAGCGATGTGCTCGCTTCCAAAGCCGGCGCGCTCTGGCTCACCGGCCAGTTCGCCGAGGCCCGGGCGGTCGTCGACGAAATGACCACCCTGACCGGCCATCGCGCGGCGTCGCGGATCAAGGCGCAGGCGATCGGCATCGATGCGGCGCTGACGCTTGTGGAACGCGGGCCGCTCGAAGCGGCGCCGCTGTTCGATAGGGCGGTCTCGTGCCTGCGCTCATTCGGCGCCGTTGGCCTGGCCAATTATTGGCAATCCATGAAATTGCGGCTCATTCCCATCCGCGATCCGGGCCTCGCCATCGAGGCGTGGCGCAACCAACTGGGCGGCATCCATCCCGGGCAGATGTACGCCGACGGCCTCCAGTATGAAGCCGCGAGGGAGCTCGCCTTCTGCCTGGCCAAGCGTGGGAGCGCGGCCGATCTCGAGGAGGCGGTCAACCAGGCGTCGGTTTTCTTCAAGACCGGCGCGGCCACGCCGGAGCCCCGGGCGCTGCTGACGATGGCGATCGTCGCGGCGAAATCCGGCCGCCCGGACGACGCCGCCCTCATCCTGGGCTACGTGGCCACGGCGCGGCAGTCCGAGCGCGACCGGGCGGCCAATGAGGCGCTGGCCGAAACCGTGCGGGCGCTGCTGCCCGCGGAGATTGACACTCCCGAGCTGGTCGCCGACGGCGCCAGCCTCGGCAAGGACGAGGTCATCCTCCTGGCCCTGGGGCGGACAAGGGCGGCCGCCCACTGACGTTTGTTGACAGCCGGCGCGGCCCCTGAAAGGCTCCCGGAGGGGTGCAAGTCCATGTCCAGTCGAAGCCAGCGTCCGCCCTATACGGTGATCTCGATCATCGTCAGCCAGGGCTGCGAGATGGTGCGCTGGCTGCTCGAACGGGCCGGGCTGCCGTTCGTCGAACAGCTGCACGCGCCGCTGCTGCATGTCATCGCCACGCTGATGGCGCGCGGCGGGGTCGAGGCGCCGGTGATCGTGACGCCGCATGGCCCCTGGTCATCCCCCTTCGGTCTCCTGGAGGGAATCGACGCCCATAGCCCACCGGGGCGAAACGTGTTCGGCGACACCGAAGCCGAGCGGCTGGCCAACCAGACCCTGTTCCAGAATCTGCAGCCGTACTTCGGGCCGCCGATGCGCCAGTATGTCTATAATCTGGTGCTGCCCAACCGGACCTTGATGTATCCGCTGTTCGTCTATGGCGCGCCGGCGTGGGAGCGCTTCATTGTCCATAACTTCTATTCGCTATGGCGATGGCTGCTCGCCCGGGCGCTCGGGCTGACGCCGGCGAATATCAAGGCGGCGCCGGGCCTGATCCTGCAGGGCCTCGACATGATGGACGCCGAGATCGCCAAGCGCGGCACCCCGTTCCTGTGCGGCGAGACGGCCGGCGGCATGGATGTGGTGATCGCCGCCACCATGTCGCCGGTGATCTTCCCGCCGGAGTTCGGCGGCAAGCTGCCGGATCTGGACCTGTGTCCGGCCGAACTGCGCGACTTCATCGATCGCGCCCGCGCTCGGCCTTGCGGGCGGTTGGCCCTGGCGATCTATGCGACGGCGCGCAACCTGCCGGCCGCCGGCGGCGGTCCCGCCCCGAGCCCGCCCGTCCCCGCGCCCGGCGGCCAAGGGCCGGATATCGCCACGCCGGCCGGAAAGCCGCCCGGCCTGGCCGGCCTGTTCTGCCTGCGGGTTCTGCCGCTCCTGGCCGCGCGCCTGGGCATCCTTGTGGCGCACATCTGGGGAAAGCCGTTCCGGTTCGGCAATCTGCTGGTGGCGGCGCGGCATCGGGACGTCAGCGAGGTGTTGTCGCGCGACCTCGATTTCACCATCAAGCCGGTGAACGCCGAACGCTTCGACGAGATCGGCTATCACTTCATTCTCGGCATGGACCGCTCGGGCGAGCTGATCGGCGAGCGGCACGCCCTCTACGCGGCTCTGGCCGCCGTGGATATGACGCCGCTGAAGCAGGCGGCGGCCGGAGAGATCGCCGCGCGCCTGGCCGCCCACGCCGCCTCGGTCGATATCGTCGAGGACTACGCCAGGCCCATCGCCGCGGCCACGGCGCGGGCGCTGTTCGGCATAGCTCCGGCCGACAATGCGCTGTTCATGGATGCGGCGCGCGCCGTCTTCGACCACTGTTTTCTCAATCTCACCGGCGACAAGGCGGTGCTCGCCCGCGCCCAAACCGCCGCCCGCCTGATGTCCGACTGGTTCGACGACGAAATCGCGCGCCGCCGGTCCTCCGGAAATCTCGGCGACGACATGATGGGCCAGCTTCTGCGCCTTGGCGTGGCCGACGACCTCACGCGCCGCTCGCTGGGCGGCATGCTGGTGGGCAGCATCGACACCACCGCGACCGTCGTGGCCAAGGTGATGACGGTGATGATGGGCGATGCGCTGCTGCTGGCTCTGGCGAGCCGCGATCGCGACAACCCCGAGCGCCTGTACGGCTGGTGCCAGGACGCCCTGCGACGCTGGCCGCAGACGCCGGTGCTTGGCCGCTCCGTCGCGGCGGACGCGACCCTAGCCGGTGTGACGGCGCCCGCCGGGGCGCGGGTGATATTGTGGACCCAGGCGGCGATGTATGACGCCAGCGCCTTTCCCGATCCGGCCCGGATGCGACGCGATCGCCCGACGGTGGACTACCTCCACCTGGGCGGCGGACTGCATCCCTGCGCCGGGCGCGGCGTCAACGCCTGGCAGATTCCCATGCTCGTGGCCGGCCTGCTCGAGCGGCGGCCGACGCATCTTGGGGCGCTGCAATGGGCCGGCCCGTTCCCGGCCCATCTGCCGCTGCAGCTGCGGGGGATCGCGGCATGAACCAGGTCATGATCACCATCGTCGCGGGCCTGGCGCCTTCCGACATCCCGGCCGCCCGCGCCGCCATCGACCGGCTGGGCAATCCCGCCGCGCCGGCCTTGGCGGCGCGGCTGGACGTCCTTTCCGGCGACGCAGGCATACACTTCATGAGCGTGCACGCCTTGCCGAGCTTCACCCGAGGGCGCGGGCACCTGGTTCTGGAATTTTCGGCCGACGGCGACGCGCCCCGGGCCATCAATCAGATCGTAGCGGCTTGCGGCGCCGAACTGGCCAGCGTGTTCGCCCTGGCCACCGATTGGCGCGACGGCGACATGGTGGCCTATCTCACCAGCCACACGATCGAGATCGGGTTCGGCCTTGGGGCCAATCCGGGCCTCTGCCATTGCGGTTCGCCGGACATGAGCGTCGGCCGCATCCGGCGGGAGGCCGCCCTGGCGGCGCGGATCAGCGAGATGCTCGCGCGCCAGCCCGGCGGCATGAGCGCGCTTTCACGCGTGGAGGACGTACGCCGTCAGATCGGGGCGGCTTCGCCCGACCTGGCGCCAGGCGAAGGCAAGCCCGCCTTCAGCGTCATGTCGCTGCCCGCGGCGGCGTTCGTCGCCGTCTTCGCCTTCGCCAAAACCTACCTCTGGCCCTTTGGCCTATTGCTGCTCGTCTGGAGTCTGGCGTGCGGCGCCTATGCGGGCATGGCGGCGCACAGCTGGCTCGTCGGCCTCAAGGGCGTGTGGCTGGGGTTCTGGGCCGGCCTGCCGGTGCTGGCCAGCGTCCTGATCGCGCTGGCCATAGGACTCTATCTGTGGCTCCGGAAGCTGGAGACCACCGACTGGATGAGCACCCGCGCACCGGAACGCGGGACGCTGCACCAGATGATCGCGCGCGAGAACCTTTCCGCGCAAAACCACATGGTCTCCTTGACCGAACTCAAGGCCGGCTGGCTCCGTCGGTTCACGGTCAGGCTGGCGTTTTTCGTCATCGCGACCGTCGGACCGCGGCTCTACAAGCCGGGCTATCTCGGACCGATCGGCACCATCCACTTCGCCCGCTGGGTGACCCTTCCGGGCACGCGCGATTTCATCTTCTTCTCGAACTACGGCGGCAGCTGGGAGGCCTATCTCGAGGATTTCATCACCTTGGCCCACCTCGGATTGACCGGGGTGTGGTCCAATACGGTGGGCTTTCCCAAGACCAACAACCTCGCCTTCGACGGCGCCACCGACGGCGAGCGCTTCAAGCGCTATGCGCGCCAGAGCATGACGCCGACGCGGTTCTGGTATTCGGCCTATCCGGAACTGACCACCGACATGATCCGCGCCAACAGCGGCATTCGCCGGGGGCTGTCGGGGGCCATGACCGAGGACGACGCCCAGGCGTGGCTCTGCTATTTCGGCTCGGCGTTGCGCCCTGACGACCGGCTGGTGACCAGCGAAATCCAGAGCCTCCTGTTCGGCGGCCTGGGCTTTCTCAACTACAGCGCCCTGACCCTATGGAAGATGCCCGGCGACGCCGGCCGGGCGGCAGCCTGGCTGAAGGAGGTCTCCCGCCACATCGCCTACAACGACGGGCGACGCCTGCTGGAGGACGACGCGGTCGATGCGGTGGTTCAGGTCGCGATAAGCGCCGCCGGCCTGAAGGCCCTTGGCCTGCCGGACGAAGGCCTGGAGACCTTTCCGCCGGCGTTCCTGGATGACATGACCACCGCCTATCGCGCCCGGATCCTCGGCGACAGTGGTCCCAATTCGCTGGAATACTGGTGGTGGGGCCAAGAGCCCTCCGACGTCGCCGTGATCGTCTATGGCCAGACCGAAGAGGCGTTTCGACAGCTCAAGGCCGAGCTGAACGCCATCGCCACGCGGCACGAGGCGCGGCTTCTCCATACGGTCGACATGAAGACATACGACCGCGACGACAATCACGAGCCGTTCGGATTCGCCGATGGCGGCTCGCAGCCGGTCATTCGCGGCACCTACAAGGGCCTCAGGAGCGGCGATCCGATGCATCTGGTCGAGCCCGGTGAATTCATCCTGGGCTATCCCGACAATCGCGGGAACCTGCCGCCCGTGCCCAACCTGCCGGCCATTTACGATCCGGAGAACGTTTTGCCGGTTCTAGGGGGCAGCACCGACTTTTCGCTCAATAGCGTCAACAACCCGCGGGACCTGGGCTTCAACGGCTCCTATCTGGTCATTCGCCAGCTGGAACAGGATCCGGAAGCGTTCGACGGCTATCTGAAATCAGAGGCGGCGCGCCTCAAGACATCGCCTGGGGCCACCGTATCAGATCGACGAGGACTTTCTCGCCGCCAAGCTGATGGGCCGCTGGCGCAACGGCGCGCCGCTGGTGCGGTCGCCCTACAGCCAATCAGCCTCGGCCGACATCATCGCCGACAACAGCTTCGAGCTTGGGTTCGAGGACCCCGAAGGTCTGCGGTGTCCGTTCGGGGCCCACATCCGCCGCGCCAACCCGCGCGACAGCCTCAATCCCGGCTCGACCGATCAGATCGCCATCAGCAATCGCCACCGCATCATGCGTATCGGCCGCAAGTACGCCCCGGGACCGGACCAGAAGCCCGGCCTGCTGTTCATGTGCCTCAATGGCGATCTGGAACGGCAATTCGAGTTCATTCAGCAGACCTGGGTGCTGGGAAACGTCGTCTCCCTGAGCTGCCCGATCACCTTGAGCGGCGAGCGCGATCCGGTGCTGGGCGGCGCCCAGCCGAACAACGGCTTCACCATTCCCACGCCGGATGGTCCGGTGAAGCTGAGCCCGACGCCGACTTTCGTGACGACCCGCGGCGGCGGCTACTTCTTCCTGCCGGGAAAGCGCCTGATAGATTATCTCGCCGCAGGCGTTCGGGCCGGCTGAGCGGTGGCGGCGAGGCCGCCCTATTGGGCGTTCTGCTCGCCGATCAGGATGTCGCCGGTGACGCGCTTGCCGCGGATGACGGCCTTGGTGAGTTCGATATCCACGGCGGCGACGTCGATGCGCACCGGCGTGAAGGCGCAGCCAGGATCGCAGGAGATCAGGCCCGAGCGGATCTGCCGATTGAGGGTGATGGTGACGGTCGGGGTGTCATAGATCACCGTATTGGGGGCCGCCGGGCCGGAATAGCGCAGAACCGCGCCGCCGATGAGCTGGCCGTTGATCTTCAGATTGCCGAAGCTGACCGTTCCCTGGGTGAAGCTCTGGCCGCCGCCATAGACCAGGCTGAAGTCCGCCTGGGCCACCACCTGACTGGCGGCGATGTTGAGGAACGGCTGGGGGCTGGGCCCGACGGCCGCCGGCGGCGGCGGATTGAGGTTGAGGCTGATATCGGCGCCGGCGATGGCGGTGTCGCCCTCGGAACTGCGCGAATCGATGAGGATGCCGCTGGCCGAGGCATGGGAGGTGAGGCCGTGGGCGTTGGCGAAGATGGTCACCGGCGGAAGCTGGGCGGTGATGGCGACAGTCTCAGCGACCTTGGCCACGGTCTCGACGTCGTCGTATTTGCCGGCGGCCTGGCCGTTCACCTGGGCGATGGGGCCGAGCTGGCTGGCGATGCCTCGAGAGACGAAGTTGGCCTCGATCCCCACCGCGGCGCTCTGAGGGCCGCCGGGGGCCGCGAGCACGGCGGGCGCGGCAAGGGCGAGAAGGCCGCCGCCGAGGCTCGCGAAACGAAGACGCACGGCCGGGCTCATGAACGGCTCCCCTTAAAAAACGTGTGAGAATATCATAGACCAAGGCGACGGCTCGCGCCACCGGGGTCACGCTTAAGTGTTCGGCGCGTCGGCGCAGCCTCGCGCGTTTCCTCCCACCGGCGTTCTCCCTCCCCACCTGCGTCATCCCGGGTGCAGTGGAGCGAAGCGCAACGGAGACCCGGGACCCAGGGGCCACATTCAACGGGTGTTGACGCCGCCTCGGTTGAAAGGTGCGTTCCAGTCCCCTGGGTCCCTGTGTATTGCGCTGTTGACCGGGTTGGGTCCTGGTTGGTGGCGGGCGTAGCTCGTTGGGTCCCTGGTCGCGAGACCGAGATGCCGGCGTGGGCGCGTCCGCCAGTCAGCTTATCCGAACAGTCGCATGGGCGAGGCGCAAGGCCGCTTCAGCTCGAACACAGGAGCGGATCTATGACGCAGATATGTGCGGCCGGCGTGGACGTCAGCCGGGATTTCTTCGATGTCGGCCTGGCGCCATCTGGCCGGGTGTTTCGCACGGCCAATGGCCAGAAGGGGATCGAGGCGGTGGTCTCGCGGCTGAGGCGCGAGGGCGCCAGCCGGGTGATCCTGGAGTCGATCGGGGGCTACGCCGCGCGCCTGGTGCGGGCTCTGGCCGACGCCGGCTTCGAGGTCGGGGTCATCGATCCCAAGCGCATTCGCGCCCTTCGCATCGCCGAGGGCAAGCGCGCCAAGACAGACGCACTGGACGCCAGGCTCATCGCGCGCTTCGCTCTGATCATGCAAGACGCCGCCCGCCCTGTGCCGAGCCCCAAGGCCTTCGAGATCCGCGCCCTCTCCACCCGCCGCCGCCAGCTGGTGGAGATGATCGCCATGGAGAAGGTCCGCCTCAAGCAGACCCTCGACGAGGCTCTCCGCGCCGCGAGAGGGCGGCGCTGCGGCCGGGATGACGCAGT
The DNA here is from genome assembly GCA_963817995.1 of uncultured Alphaproteobacteria bacterium. Classification (GTDB taxonomy): domain Bacteria; phylum Pseudomonadota; class Alphaproteobacteria; order Caulobacterales; family Caulobacteraceae; genus Acaudatibacter. The sequence continues at coordinate 54,405 of CAWFQJ010000002.1, read as the reverse complement.
TGGGAGGGGAGGCCTGCGTGCCGGAGCACGCAGGTGTTGGGGGTGGATAGGGCGCCTAGGTTGGGTGGCCGGCGTGAGCCTACCGGCAGGCGGCGTCCAGGCGGCGGATGGCGCGGGCGAGGGTATAGGCGCCGCCTTCGGGGCGAAGGCTCCGGTCATGATTGCCGTGGCGCCAGCCGAGCTGGAACCAGCGCGTGCGGTTGCCGCCGGGTTCGGGCTCGCCCAGCAGGCCGTCGAGATAGCCGCGCAGAACCTCCAGCGCGTCGGCCGCCATGACCGCGCGGGCCGGCCCGTCAGACTCCGGATGCAACTTCGAGACTGTCGCCGGTCGCGGCTGTGGGGTGGGCACATCCGGCTCCTGAAAACTCACACGAACGAGAAGGCCGACCGATACACCAAATCCGCGCCGGCCCGGGTGCGACGGAGTGAAGCAGGCTTGGCTTTCCCAGCGCGTGACGACGGCCGCGAACCCCCGTAGATTCCTCAGCCGTGCGCAAACATCTCGCCTCTCTGGATGGCCTTCGGGGCGTGGCGGCGCTGGCGGTGGTGGGGAGCCACTTCGAGAACCTCAGCGGCATCGAGCTGCACCTGCAGGGCGCCGGCGCGGCGGTGGATTTCTTCTTCGTGCTCAGCGGCTTCGTGATCGCCCTGGCCTATGAGCGGCGCCTGGAGGGCGGTCTTTCGTGGGCCGCCTATATGCGCATCCGGCTGGAGCGCCTCTATCCGGCGATCTTCGGGGCGCTGGTGGTGGGGCTGGCGGTCAGCGTCGCCGCCGGCGATCCGATGGGCGTGGCCCTGGCGGCGCAGTTCGTGCTGCTGCCGGTGGTGTTCGGGCCGGCGGTCCATGGCGGCGAGCTTTTCCCGCTCAACGGGCCGCAATGGTCGCTGTTCTGGGAGCTGGCGGCCAATGCGGCGCACGCGGCGCTGCTGCGCTGGCTGACGACGCCGGCGCTGCTTGGGATCATGGCGATGGCGGCGGCGGCGCTGATCTACGCCAGCGTCCATTTCGGCAGCCTGGACGTGGGCTGGAGCCGCCAGAACTGGTGGGGCGCGGCGCCCAGGGTGATCTACAGCTTCTGCATGGGCCTCCTGCTCTTCCGCCTCGACGCCCGGGGCTTTCGGGCGCCGGCCGCGCCCTATCTGTTGATCGCCGCCATCCTGGCCGCCTGCATGGTCCGCTGGTTTCCGAGCCTCGGCCTCTTCTGGCTGAGGGACGTCGTGGTGGTGCTGGTGGTGCTGCCGGCGCTGGTGGCGGTGGCGATCAACTCGCCCGTGCCGGCGCGGCTGACGGGCGTGGCGGCGTGGCTGGGGGCCCTCTCCTATCCGCTCTACGCCATCCATGTGCCGATCCTCAGAACCTTCGAGATCGGGCTGGATCAGCTGGATGGGCCGATCCAGACGGCGCTGTGGTGGGCGGCGCTGGCCGCGACCCTGATCCTGGCGGCCCTGTTCGAGCGCTTCTACGACGCGCCGATCCGCCGTTGGCTGGCCGCGCGGCGCGGAAAGGCTCAGGCCGGCGCCGGCCGCCCGAACCGGGCGTAGAGATCGGCGAGGACGGCGACGGCGGCCTCCGCCTCGGCCCGGTCGGGCGCCTCGTTGCTATCGCCATAGCCCTTCATGTCGCCGCCATCGAGGGCCTGGACGACGATGCCGTCGCGGCGCGAGAGCATGCCGACATCGCGGTAGATAGACGCCGTAGTCGCACCTCGGGCTGGGGGATCAGCCAGGCGATCTGGCCGCGCACCGGCACGATGGACTCGTCGTTCCACAGCGCCCGCGCGCCATAGCCCGGGCAGTTGATCACCACCTTCTCCTTCAGCTGGGCGAGCTCGCCCGGGGCGTGGAACTCGGCGCGCTGAAAGACGCCGCCGGCGGCGAGGAAGTCGGCCATCAGGGTGTGGCCGTAGTCGGCGATGTTGAACATCATCTGCTCGCCGCGGCGCACATAGGGGGTGGGAAAGGGCGTGGCCGCCGGGCGGCAGAGACTCATAGCGCGGGGTGAGATCGGCGATGCGGTCCTCGTAGTCGGCGAAGTCGAGCCGGCCGGGCGGGCGCGGCCGAGCCTGGCGGGCGGCGCGGGCGGCCTCCGGCGAAATATCGGAGAGGAAGTAGCGGTCGGTCCATTCCACCGGATCGCCGGGCAGGCCCAGATACTGGCGATAGGTCTTGAAGGAGATGCGGGCCATCTGCTCCCAGAGCGCGGCGAAGCCCGGCCCGGCGGCGTCGGTGAGGGCGATGCGGGAATCGGGCGTCCAGCTGCCGGTGGCGCGGGACGAGCGGGTCTGGGGCAGCAGATCGCTGGGCGTAGATGGTGACCTTGGCCCCGGCGCGCTGGGCCAGGATCGCGGAGGTGAGGCCGAGCGCGCCGCAGCCGACCACGGCGATCTCGCGCGGGCTGATCGGCCATGGCCTTGGCCACCGCCAGGGTGCCCGAGCCCCAGGACAGCGACCAGCCGCTGCCGCCGTGGCCGTAGTTGTGGACCACCAGGGTGTCGCCGATCTGTTCGGTATCGAGCCGCGGGCCGGCGGCGCGGAACGGCCGCAGGCAGACGGTGATGTCGAAGATCCGGTCGGCGCTGGCCCGAAGCGGGGCCAGCGGGATCATGGCCGACGGCGTGGCGGCGCCCGCGGCGCGGTCGGACTGGCGGTGGTGGCGCAGCCGCCCAGGCCGATGAGACCCAGGCCGCCGGCGGCCGCCGATCCCCGGATCAGGCTTCGCCGATCGAGCGCCGCCTCGCGTTGCGCCAAGACATCCTCCCGACCCTTCGCCGATGGCCGCCTCGGTTAGCGGTCATCGGCGCCGGCGCCAAGGCGGCTCAGCGATAGTAGGGCGCCGGGACGGGGCGTGGGCCGTAGTAGGGCCGGCGATAGGCGTAGGGCCGGTAGACCCAGCGGCCGCCGACCCACACCCAGGGCCGATAGGGCGCGACATAGGCCACCGGCGGGGCATAGACTGGTCCGCCATAGTAGAAGGCCGGGGCCCCCGTGCGCACCACATAGCCGCCCGGGCAGACCGGGCCGGAGCTGGCCCCGATGGCCGCGCCCGTGCCCACGCCGACCGCGCCGCCGATGGCCGCGCCGGCGCCGGCGCCGCCAGGGCCGGCGATGGCGGCGCCGGCCAGGGCGCCGAAGACGCCCCCGACCACGGCGCCGGCGGCGGTGTTGTTGGCGTGCTGGTTGACGCAGTTCTGGATCGCCCAGTTGCGATAGGCCGCCAGATAGGCGCCGTAGGCGATGTTGTATTGTCGCCATTGCTCGGCGTAGGCGGCCGAGGCGCCGGCGGGTGCGCCGCCTTGCGCATAGCCGTTCGGTGGCGGAGGCGCGTAGCCGCCCTGCGGCTGCGCGTAGCCTTGCTGCGGCGGCGGAGCATAGCCCTGCTGGGGCGGGGCGCCGTCATAGCCGCCGGGGGCTCCGCCGGGCGGCGCATATTGATCCCGCGGCGGCTGGCCATCCTGAGGCGGCGGCGGACCCTGGTTGGCGTAGCCGTCGCCTTGGTCATAGCCGGGCGCGGGCTGGGCGTCGGCGACGCCGGCGCCCACGACCATCAGGAGCGCGGGAATGGAAACGAGGGCGGCGGCCGATCGGGCGCGAAACGAGGCTCTCATGGGAACTACCTTCATGATTTCAGCGATGTTGGCCCCGTTTCTAGCGCACGAGGCTGAACCCAGTCTGAACGGCTGGTTTGGAGCTTGTTCAGCCCCAATGCTCATAGAGGACGGCCGCCGCGACCACGCAGCTGGCCAGGATGCCGAAGACCAGGAGATTGACGCCGGCGAACAGGGAGGCGAGGCGGCGCTCCCGTCTGGCGCGCTCGGCGGCGGCCTCGGGGGAAAAGGACGGGTGCGGCTTGTCGCCGGCGATCTGACGCATGGCTGGGCCTCCAGGAAGCGAGGCCGTTGTCATGCGCCGCCTGTTTGGCCGGGGAATGTCAGCCCCGTGACGGGTTTGAAGCTTAACGGCCTAGAACAGCACCCGCGGGTTCATGATCCGCTTGGGATCGAGGGCGGCGCGGACGGCGCGCAGGGCGGCGACCTCGACCGGGCTCTTGTAGCGCAGCGCCTCGGCGGTCTTCATCGTGCCCAGGCCGTGCTCGGCGCTGATCGAGCCGCCCAGGCGTGCGACGATGTCGTGGACGATGCGGGCGCCGGCGTCGCGGCCGGCGGCGTGGGCGGCCGGATCGCCGCCGACGGGGCCGAGCACGTCGTAGTGGATATTGCCGTCGCCGACGTGGCCGAAGGCGTCGATGCGCACGCCGGGCAAAGCGCGCCGTCAGGGCCGTCGCCGGCGGCGTGCGATGAAATCGGCGATGCGCGAGACCGGCACGGAGACGTCGTGCTTCCAGGCCGGCGCCCTCGGCTCTTCTGGGCGGCCGACTGGTTCTCGCGCAGGGCCCAGAAGGCGCGCGGCCTGGGTCTCGGTTCTGGGCGATGGCGGCGTCGGCGATCAGGCCGTCTTCGAGCGCGCCTTCGAGCAGCCGCTCCATCGCCGCCTCGGCCGCGCCGGGCTCGCCGCTGGCGATCTCGATCAGCACGTACCAGGGCGGCCGGCTCTCCAGCGGCGTCGCGCGCGCCGGGGATGTGGCGGCAGCGCCAGATCCATGCCGAGCGCGGCCGATCAGCTCGAAGGCCTCGACCGCGCCGCCGGTCTCGTCCTTGGCGCGGGCCAGCAGGGCCATGGCCGTCGGCCGGGCTCGTCGACGCCGACGATGGCCACGGCGCGCGAGGCCAGCATCGGGAACGAGCTTCAGGGCCGCGGCGGTGACCACGCCCAGCGTGCCCTCGGCGCCGATCAGCAGCTGCTTGAGGTCATAGCCGGTGTTGTCCTTGCGCAGGCGCTTCAGGCCGTTCCAGACCTCGCCGTTGGGCAGCACCGCCTCCAGGCCCAGCACCAGGTCGCGCATGGTCCCGTAGCGCAGCACCGCCGTGCCGCCGGCGTTGGTGGAGATCAGGCCGCCGATGGTGGCCGAGCCCTCCGAGGCCAGGCTGAGCGGGAACCGCCGGCCGGCGGCCGGCGCCGCCTCGTGCACCGCGGCCAGGGTGACGCCGGCCTCGACCACCATCACGTCGTCGATGACATCGATGGCTCGCGCACGGCGCGCATCCGCTCGGTGGACAGCAGGATCTCGCCGTGCGGGGATCTGGCCGCCGACCAGGCCGGTGTTGCCGCCCTGGGGCGTGATCGCCACGCCGGCCTCGGCGCAGAGCGCCGACCACGGCGGCGACCTGCGGCGGTGTCGCGCGGCAGGGCCAGCAGCGGCGTCTGGCCCGCTCCAGCGGTCGCGCCATTCCACCAGCTTGGGCGCCAGGCGATCCGGATCCTGGCTCCAGCCGCCCTCGCCCAGCACCGCCTTGAGGCGGCCAAGCACATCGGCGGGCACCGGCGCGGTCATGGCGCCACCTTAGAGCCGTATCGCCTTTCAGCCCACATAGCCGGCGGCGCGGCGCAGGCGATCGTTGATCGCTTCGCCGAGGCCCTCCTCGGGGATGGGGGCCACGGCGATGGCGGCGGGGGCCAGGGCGTCGGCGGCGCGCAGAAAGGCGAAGAGGTTGGCGGCCGCCTCGGCCAGGTCGCCGCCCGGGCTGAGGTTGAAGACGCCGGGCCCGTCCGGCGCGGGGCCGAACGCCAGCCAGGCTTCGCCGGCCTTGGGCTGGTCGACGTCCAGGCGCACGGGGGCGGTCGGGGGCGTAGTGGCGCGCCAGGCGGCCGGGCGAGCGTTTCGCGTCGGCCTCGGCCTCGGCCAGCGGCCCGATCAGGGCCTCGATCTGGGCGCGCGTCACGGCGCCGGGACGCAGCAGGCGCGGCGGGCCGTCGAGCAGGGCGACCACCGTCGATTCCAGGCCCACGGCGCAGGGGCCGCCGTCCAGGGCCGCGGCGGCGAAGGCGCCGGTCTCGGCCACGGCGTCGGCGAAGGTGGTGGGGCTGGGCCGGCCGGAGCGGTTGGCGGATGGCGCGACGACCGGGCCGCCGAAGGCCTCCAGCACGGCGCGGGCGAGCGGATGGGCGGGCGCGCGGACGGCGACGGTGTCCAGTCCCGCGCGGGCGAGATCGCATACCGCGGCCGCCTTCGCGCACGGGGAGGACGAAGGTCAGCGGGCCGGGCCAGAAGGCGCGGGCCAGGATTTCCGCGCGCTCATCGAGGCGCGCGATGGCGTCGGCGGCGGGGATATCCAGCGACATGGGCGATCAGGGGATTGAACCTCGGCCGGCCCTTGGCCTCGTAGAGCGCGGCCACGGCGGCGGGGTTGGCGGCGTCGGCGGCCAGGCCATAGACGGTCTCGGTGGGCAGGATGATCAGCTTGCCCGCGCGCAGGGCCGAGGCGGCTTGCTCTAGACTCTGTGAAATCGTCATGCCGCAGAGCCGGCGAGAGCTACGATTCTCTCCTCCCCCGTCTGGGGGAAGGGGGACCCCGACGCCAACGTGGAGGGGGCTCCAGCTAGGACTGAGAGGTTGGCGTCAAGCTGGAGCCCCCTTCCCCGGCTTCGCCGGGACTTCCCCCACAGGGGGAAGAGAGAGATGGTCACCCGCTATTTCCTGGTCGCGGTCAGGGCGATGGTCACGGTCACCGGGTTCGGGATGGCGTCGGTCTTGGCCCATTGGTCCTGGCCGACGCCGAAGGCCAGGCGGTTGAGTGCGAGCGAAGCGGTCATCCGGGCCTTGGGGCCGGCGATGGCGAGGGTGAACGGCAGGGTCAGGGGCTTGGCGACGCCGCGCAGGGTCAGCGTCCCGATCGCCTGGTAGCGGTCGCCGCCCAGGGCGGTGAAGCTGTGGGCGGCGAAGGTCGCCTTGGGGAATTTGGCGGCGGAGAGGAAGGTCGGGGTCGGCAGGGCCTGGTCGCGGTCGGCGTCGCCGGTGGCGGCCGAGGCGACGTCGATGACGGCGGTGACGCTGGAGCCGGCCAGATTGGCCGGATCGAAGCGGATATCCGCATCCCAGCGGCTGAAGGCGCCGGAGAACGGCGCGCCGCTGAAGCTGGAGGCGAACCGCACCGACGAGGCGGCTTTGTCGACGCCCCAGGCCGGGGCTGGCGCGGCCATGGCGGCGAGGGGCGCGGCCATCACGGCGGCCAGGGCGAAGAGGGCGAGCGCTCTCATTCAGGGCTCCTCAGGAAATAGATCATGCGCCCCACGACATCGTCCTTCTTCAGGAACTGGTGGCGAAGCGCGGCCCCGACATGGAGCACGATCAATACATAGGCGAGCTTGGCCAGGAGGCCATGGGTGGTTTCGAACGCCTGGTGGGCCGCCTTCATCTGGTCCGGCGGCAGGGTGGTGAGCGGGCCGATGGCCGGCCAGTGGACGAGGCCGAAGAGGGTGATCGGATAGACCGCGATCAGGCGGCTGGCCGAACTCATGGCCCAGCCGGAGAGCGGCATGCCGATCATGACGCCATAGAAGAGGATGTAGACGGTATGGGCCGCCAAGCGCTCCCAGGGCGCCATGGAGGCCGGCAGCGGCGGCGGCGGGGAGATGAACCGCCAGGCCAGGCGCAGGAGGCTGAGGATCAGGACGGTGATGCCGATCGACTTGTGGATCTGCATCGGACCGGCGCGGTTGAGGCCGGTCAGGGTGTTGAAATACCAGGCGAGCCCAATGTTGGCGATCAGGAGCGCCGCGATCAGCCAGTGGAGGATCATGGCGACGGTGTTGTAGCGTTCGGCGGGCGTGTCAGGCATCGAAGCTACTCTCCCCTGCTCGTGGCTATTTGCGATCGAACTCGGCCTCGATCTCGATCCTTACATCGTCGCCCACCAGGGACTGAAGATAGGTCGAGCCGAATTGCGAGCGCTTGATGGTGGTCCTGGCCGAAAAGCCGGTGATCGTGCCGCCCAAGAGGCCGTGGCCGACGCCCAGGAAGGCGACCTCGAAGATCACCGGCCGGGTGACGCCGCGCAGGGTCAGATCTCCGGTCATGGTTCCGGTGCGGCCGTCGGGGGCGCGGGCCAGGGCGGTGGAGACGAAGGTGGCGGTGGGATATTTGCCGGCGTCGAGGAACTCCTGGGCGAACTGGCGGCCGTAGCTGGCGCCGACATCGAGGCTGGTGGTGTCGACCGTGGCCTTCACCGCGGCCGAGTCCGGATGCGCCGGATCGTAGGTGAACGAGGCGTCGGCGGTATTGAAGCGCATGGTGTAGAGCGAGACGCCCATGTGCATGACCTTGGCGATGACGCTGGCGTGCTTCTTGTCGAGAAAGAAGCTGCCGGCCGGCAGATCGGCGACATTGGCCGAGGCGGCCACGGCCGCCGCCGGAACGATCAGGGCGAGGGCGGCGAGGATCGACCAGCAATCGGCGCATGGCTCCAAGCTTCTAGGCGGCGCAGGGCCGACGGGTAGAACGGCGCGGCCTTCCCCGCCGGCCAATATGGTCTAAATAGCCCAATCGCTGTGGAGGAGCCCTGGCCGTGACCTATAAAGCGCCCGTTCGCGACCTGATGTTCGCCCTGGAGGAGGCGGCGGACTTCGGCAGGCTGGCCAAGCTGTTTCCCGGCGCCGACGCCGAGACGGTGAGCGCGGTGCTGGAGGCGGCGGGCGCCTTGTCAGCCGACGTGCTGGCGCCGCTGAACCGCTCCGGCGACAGCACGGGCGCGCGCTTCGAGAACGGCGCGGTGCGCGCGGCGCCCGGGCTTCGCCGACGCCTATCGCCAGTTCGCCGCAGGGCGGCTGGAACGGCCTGTCCGCCGATCCGGCCTTCGGCGGCCAGGGCCTGCCCAAGGCGCTGGAGATCGCGGTGTTCGAGATGGTCCAGGCCGCCAACATGGCCTTCGGCCTCTGCCCGATGCTGACCCTGGCGCGCCATCGAGGCGCTCGCCGCGCACGGCACCGACCGGCAGAAGGCGCTCTATCTGCCCAAGCTGGTCTCCGGCGAATGGACCGGCACCATGAACCTGACCGAGCCGCAGGCCGGCTCGGACCTGGGCGCGCTGACCACCCGCGCCGAGCCGGACGGCGACGGCGGCTACCGCCTCACCGGCCAGAAGATCTTCATCACCTGGGGCGACCACGACGTGGCCGACAACATCGTCCACCTGGTGCTGGCGCGCCTGCCCGACGCGCCGCCCGGCATCGCGCGGCATCTGCGCTGTTCCTGGCCCCCAAGCGGCTGGTGAACGAGGACGGCTCGCTGGGCGCGGCCAACGCGCTTCGGCCCGGCCAGCATCGAGCACAAGCTGGGCATCCACGCCTCGCCCACCTGCGTCATGCTGTTCGAGGGCGCCAAGGCCGAGCTGGTCGGCGCGCCCAACCAGGGCCTGGCGGCACATGTTCGTGATGATGAACGCCGCGCGGCTGCAGGTCGGCGTGCAGGGCGTGGGCATCGCCGAGCGGGCCTACCAGCAGGCGCTGGCCTATTCGCTGGAGCGCCAGCAAGGGCCGCTCGGCCTGGACCGGGACCCTGCCCTCGCGCATCTTCGACCATCCGGACGTGCGCCGCACGCTGATGCTGATGAAGGCCAAGATCGAGGCGGCGCGGGGCATCTGCCTGTCCACCGCGGTGGCCGCCGACCTCGCCCGCGCTGGCGGCCAATCCGGTCGACCGCGACGCCGCCAAGCTGCGCGAGGAGCTGCTGACCCCGATCGCCAAGGCCTGGTCGACCGACATGGGCGTCGAGGTCGGCCTCGCCGGGCGCTGCAGGTGCACGGCGGCATGGGCTTCATCGAGGAGACCGGCGCCGCCCAGCACTATCGCGACGCCCGCATCCTGCCGATCTACGAGGGCACCAACGGCATCCAGGCCATCGACCTGATGGGCCGCAAGCTGGCGCTGGGCAAAGGCCAGGCGGTGCGCGAGCTGGTCGACGACATCTTCCCGGTCGCCGCCGAGCTGAAGAGCGCCGACGACGCCTGGCTGCACACCATCGGGGCGCGGCTGGAAGGCGGGCTGGCGGCGGTGCAGTCGGCCACCGGCTGGCTGATCGAGCGCCGCGGCCACGCCCAGCCCGACGCCCTGGCCGGCGCCACGCCCTATCTCAAGCTGCTGGGCGACGTGGTCGGCGGCTGGATGCTCGGCAAGGAGGCCCTGGCCGCCGCGCGCCATATCGCCGCCGGCGACGGCCCGGCCGACTACTGGCGCACCAAGATCGGCCTGGCGCGGGTGTTCGCCGAGCAGGTGCTGGCCCAGGCGCCCGGCCTCAATCAGGCGGTGACCCAGGGCGCGGTGGACCTTTTCCGCGCGACGCCGGAGTCGCTGGGGGCTTAGGGGGGGGGTCCGCTCTATCCCTGGCTCCTTCCCAACCCTTCCGTCATAGGCGGGCGTAAGTCCCGCCTATCCATAATCTGATGCACTGAGCCTTGCCGCCTCCATGGTCAGGGTGGCGACAATCCCGTTTTGAAGCCACTCGACGGAGATGGCGCCTCCGAGCGCCGCCATGCTCCTTTGCAGGAGCTTGCCGCCGAAGCCGTCACCGGACCTTGGCGCGGTCACCTCGGGCCCGCCACTCTCCGTCCAAACGACGGTGATCTCGCTGCCTGGAGAGTGACAGGAAACATCGAGCAGACCGGTCGGGGATGACAGCGCGCCGTGCTTGACGGAATTGGTGGCCAGCTCATGCAGCACCATGGAAAGGGTCGTGGCCGCGACTTCCCCGACAGCCATCCGGGGCACCGAGACGCGGATGCGGCCGCTGAAGGCGCCCATATCGTCATACGGGGCCAAAAGGACGGACAACAGGTCCCCCAGGAGCGCGCCACGCTCAACCTTGCCCGCGACCGGCCTTACGAGGTCATGCGCCCGGCCAAGCGCGGTCAGCCTGTGAGTCAAATCCTTGGCCATGTCCGTGGCGTTGGTCGCGGACCGCGACGTGATGGCGGTCAAGGCGGTGGCGATGGTGAGCAGGTTTTTCACGCGGTGGCTCATCTCACCGGCGAGCAACTCATGGCCCTCTTCCGCCTGTTTCCGGCCGGTCACGTCGAGGAACACCCCGAACATCACCTTGTCTTTGCTTTTCGCGTCACCACCCTGCCCGCGGGCGGAGACCCACCGGACATCCCCGCCGACTATGATCCGGAAGTCGATTTCATAGGGCCCCGACATCACGCGCGTCGCGGCGAACGCCTCGCGAACCCTGTCGCGGTCCGCCGGGTGAATGTGGGCGGAGAGATCCTCGAATGAGACGTGAGGGCCCTCCTCGACGTCCCAAAGCGCGAATCCACGCTCGTCCATCACAAGCTCGTCGGTGTCGACATCCCAGGACCACATGGCGACGCCCGCCGCGTCTATGGCCAGGCGCAGGTGCTTGAGGTCCCATTTTCTGGACGACATCGGCGGCTCCTTGCCAGGGCGCCGGGCTCGGCCAGCGCGACGGCACAATCGGGTTCAACGCTTGGAGCCGCCATGCGGCTCCGTTCGGAGTGCGGGTATTATTCGTCCGCTGGGGTTGGCCGGGCGGGACGCCCGGATTGAACCAGGCGGCGACCCAGGGGCGGTAAATCTGTTCCGGGGCGGCGCCGCGGTCTCTTGGGGGCGTAGGGCCTCGGCCCCCAACCCTCCCCTACCGTCATAGGCGGGCGCAAGTCCCGCCTATCCATCAGCGCGCGTCCGTTGGGTGGGCGTGCACCGGCACGCCCATGGCAAAGTGCGAGATCATGGGTGGCCGGGACAGGCCCGGCCATGACGGTAGGGGAAGACTGGATGAGCGGATTTGTGGGGGCCGCCCCTCAGAGCTGAGGCAGCATGTATTCCGCCGAGGAGACCTTGAATTCGCCGCCCTGTTCGACGTTGAGGTGGGTGACGACGCCGTCCTTGACGATCATGGAATAGCGCTGCGAGCGCTGGCCCATGCCGAACTTGGAGCCGTCCATCTCCAGGCCCACGGCCTGGGTGAAATCGCCGTTGCCGTCGGCCAGCATCAGCATGTCGTCGCCGACGCCCTGGTCTTCGCCCCAGGCCTTCATGACGAAGACGTCGTTGACCGAGACGCAGGCGATGGTGTCGACGCCCTTGGCGCTTGAACTCGGCGGCGTGGGCCTTGAAGCCCGGCACGTGCTTGGCCGAACAGGTGGGGGTGAAGGCGCCCGGCAGCGCGAACAGGGCCACGGTCTTGCCCTTGAAGAGATCGTCGGTGGAGAGCGGACCGGGGCCGCTTTCGCCCCAGACGGTGAAGGTGGCGCTGGGAACCTTGTCGCCGACTTTGATGGTCATGGGGGCGTCTCCTCGAGGTTTGAAAGGCTGGCAGGGGCCAGATAGCCATCGGCGCCGCGCGCGCCAAGAGCCGGGCGCCATCTCTTTGACTTGAAAGCGCGCCCGTGACCACCGATCATGGCTTCATGCCCGCCGACAGCCATACCTATCTCACCGGCCGCCTGCTGGTGGCCATGCCGGGGATCGAGGACCCCCGGTTCGAGCGGGCGGTGATCTATGTGTGCGCCCACGACGAGACCCACGCCATGGGCCTGACCGTCAACCGGCCGGTGGAGGGCCTGACCGTGGCCAAGCTCATGGCCAAGCTGAAGGTGAGCAAGCCGGCCAAGGCGCTGGACGATCTGGTGCTGATGGGCGGGCCGGTGGAACCGGAGCGCGGCTTCGTTCTGCATACGGACGACTATATCGGCGAGCCTTCCAGCCTGAAGGTCGGCGACGGCGTGGCCCTGACCGCGACCCGCGAGGTGCTGGAGGCCATGGCCGGCGAGGAGCCGTGCCCGCGCCGGGCGGTGATGGCCCTGGGCTACGCCGGCTGGGACGGTGGCCAGCTGGAGCGCGAGATCCGCAACAATATCTGGCTCACCTGCGAAGCCGATGAGGACCTATTGTTCGGCGACGAGCACGAATACAAATGGTCGAGGGCCCTGGCCAAGATCGGCGTGGCGGCCGAGCATCTCTCCGCCCAGGCGGGCCAGGCCTAACCGGACGGCAGACAACACTCTTCCTGTCGCTCCGAAGACGGAACATTGGAGAGCAGGCCGAAGAGCAGGTGGTCGCGCCAGACGCCGTTGATCCTCAGGTAGGACCGCGCGAGGCCCTCCTGCTTGAAGCCGGCGCGGGCGAGGACGGCGCGGGAGCCGTCGTTGGTGGGGATGCAGGCGGCCTCCACCCGATGAAGACCCAGGCGGGAGAAGCAGAAATCGGTGACCGCGTTGACCGCCGCCACCGTATAGCCACGCCGGGTATGGCTCTCGCCGACCCAATAGCCGATCGAAGCCATCTGGGCGACGCCGCGGCGGACGTTGGAGACGGTGATGCCGCCGACCATGACCCCGTCGGGCTGGCGATAAACCAGAAAGGGATAGGCGGCGCCGCGCTCCATATCGTGGGCGTAGGCCGACAGCCGCCGGCGCCAGGAGGCGCGGGTGAGATCGTCCTTGGGCCAGGTCGGCTCCCACGGCTGGAGGAAGGCCCGGGAGCCGGCGCGCAGGGCGGCCCACTCCTGGAAATCCCCCGATCGGTGGGGACGCAGGCGCACGCCCTCGCCCTCCAGACGGAGTTCCTGATCCGGGGCGATCCAATCGAGCAGGGCCATGGGCCGATTTTGGCGCGGTTCTGGGAGTTCGCCAAGAGGCGCACGATTTAGCCGAACAGCGCCGCCTCGAAGCGCTTGGCGGCGTCCATGGCGGCCTTGGGACCCAGAACGCTGACCGTGCAGGCGCGGGGGGCGAGGAGGCGGGCGGCGATGGAGGCGAGATCGGCCGGCGTCACCCCATCGATGGCGCCGGCCATATCGGCCGGAGACAGAAGAGCGCCGAAGGCGAGTTGCTGGGCCGCCGCCTGCTCGGCCCGGGCGGCCAGGGATTCCCGGCCCATGAACAGGGACGCCTTGAGCTGGGCCTTGGCGCGGGCGAGTTCGGCCGCCTCCACCCGCGCGGCCAGGGAGCGGATCTCCTTGGCCGCCACCTCCGCCAGACGGCCGGCGTCGGCCGGCAGCGCAGCCGGCGTAGACGCCCATCACGCCGGCGTCGGCATAGGCGTCGGCTATAGGCGTCGATGGCGTAGGCCAGGCCCAGACGCTCGCGGGCCTCCTGGAACAGGCGGGACGACATGCCCCCGCCGAGGATCTCGACGAAGAGGCGCAGCGCCCAATAGCCCGGGTCGGCCACGCCGGGCGCCGGCAGCAGGAAGACCAGATGGGCCTGCTCCAGCTTGCGCCGCTCGCTCGCCGCGCCGCCGGTGAAGCGGCCCGGGGCGGGATCGGCGGTGGCCACGCTCGGCGCGGCGCCGAACATGGCGTTCGGCCAGGGCCAGGAGCTCGTCCTCGTCCACGGCGCCGGCGGCGCTGATCACCAGGCGATCGGGGGCGTAGAGGCCGGCGCGCCAGGCTTCCAGAGCGGCGGGCGTCGGCCGCGGCGATGGCGGCGGCGGCGCCGAGGATCGGGCGGCCGAGCGGCTGATCGGCGAAGGCCGCGGCCTGGGCCAGCTCGAACACCTGGTCGTCGGGGGTGTCGGCGGCCTCGGCGATCTCCTGCGCGACGACGCTCTTTTCCCGGGCGAGATCGTCCGCATCGAGGGTCGGCCGCTGGACCAGATCGGCGATGACCGCCATGGCCAGCGGCAGGCCGCCGGCGAGCGCCGCGCACCTGGAAGCTGGTGCGCTCGTGGCCGGTGGCGGCGTTGATCTGGCCGCCCTCGGCCTCGATGGCCTCGACGATATCGCGGGCCGAGCGCGTCGCCGGCGCCCTTGAAGACCATGTGCTCCAGCAGGTGCGACCAGCCCGAGCGCGCCTCGTCCTCGAACCGGGCGCCCCGGCCGGCGACGACGCTGAGGGCCAGGTCTGGAAGCTCGGGCGCGGCGTCGCAGATCACCGTGACGCCGTTGGCCAAGCGATGAACCTTTGGCTGGTTAACCACGGGACCGCTCATGCGCCGGCGAAGGCTCGCACATAGGCCTTCACGGCCTCGGCCTCGGCGGGCAGGCGATCGAAGCGCTCGGGCCGTTCGCCGAGATCGTGGTGGGTGCGCGGCGGCCCCGGCGAGACGCCCGACGCCGCCAGCACCGCCTCGGGGAACTTGGCCGGATGGGCGGTGGCGAGGGTGACCAGCGGCACGCCGCTCGGCGGCGACTCGGCCAGGCGCGGCGCCGGCCAGGCCCACGGCGGTGTGGGGATCGACCAGATGGCCGCTATCGTTCAGGGCGGCGAGAATGGCGCGGCTGGTCTCGGTCTCGCTGACCGCGACGCCCCGAAAGACCTCGCGCACGGCGCTGAGCGCCTGGGCGGGGATTTGCAGATCGCCGTCGCGGGCGAAGCCCTCGAACGCGCGGGCGGTCTCGGCCCCGTCGCGGCCGACGCATTCGAAATAGAGCCGCTCGAAATTGGAGGCGACCTGGATGTCCATGGCCGGGCTCTGGGTCGATTTGGCCTCGGCCCGGTCGTAGCGGCCGGTCTCCAGCGCGCTGGCCATGATGTCGTTGGCGTTGGTGGCGACGATGATGCGCTCGATCGGCAGGCCCATGCGCCGGGCCACCCAGCCGGCGTAGGCGTCGCCGAAATTGCCGGTGGGCACGACGAAGGCCACGGAGCGTCCCGGCGCGCCCAGGGCGGCGGCGGCGGTGAAATAATAGACGCTCTGGGCGGCGATGCGGGCGAAGTTGATCGAGTTGACGGCCGAGAGGTCCACCGCCCGGGCGAAGGCCTGGTCGGCGAACAGGCTCTTGAGGATCGCCTGGCAGTCGTCGAAATCGCCATCCACGGCCACGATGCGGACGTTATCCTCCACGGCGGTGGTCATGAAGCGCCGCTGGACCTCGGAGATGCGGCCCTCCGGATAGAGGGCGACGATGCGGATATTGGCGCGGCCCCGGAACGCCTCCACCGCCGCCCCGCCGGTGTCGCCGGAGGTGGCGCAGACGATGGTCATGGTCGCGCCCCCGCGCCGCCAGGGCGTGCTCGTAGAGGCGGGCCAGGAGCTGCATGGCCACGTCCTTGAAGGCCAGGGTCGGGCCGTGGAACAGCTCCAGCAGGAAGCGGCCGTGGGCGAGCTGGCGCAGAGGCGTCACGGCGGCGTGGCGGAAGGTGGCGTAGGCCTCCTCGGTGATATGGGCCATGACCTCCGGCGCGATCTCGTCGCCGGCGAAGCGGCCGAGGATATCGGCGGCGACCTGGGCGTAGGGCGCGCCGGCGAAGGCGGCGATCTCATCCGGGGTCAGCACCGGCCAGGTTTGCGGCGCATAGAGGCCGCCATCGGGCGCCAGGCCCGCGAGCAGGGCCTCGGTGAAGCCCACGGCCGGCGCGCCGCCGCGGGTGGAGATGTATTTCATGGCGCCCTCATCCTTCGCCAGACCATCGCCCCGTATATCCACGCCAGGGCGGCGGCCAGGCCGAACCAGGTGAGGGCGTACTGGAAATTGTCACGCGGGGTATCCTCGGCTGGCGGAGCGGGGTGGACGCCGGCGGGGGCCGGGGTTTCGCGCTCCACGGCCAGATATAGGGGCAAGGGCGCGGCGACGCCGCCGCGCCTGGCCACATCGGCCAGGGTGCGCTTGTCGATCACCCGCACCGCCGGCACATCGCCGGCGGCGGCGGACATCTCGTCGCCGAACAGCGGCGGGCGGCCGACCTTGCGCAGGACGCCCACCACGACACCCGGCTCGGCGATGGACAGGCGGCGCGGGGCCATGTCGCCGGTAAGGGCGGCGATCTCGCCCCGGTCGAGCAGCACCCCGTCAAAGCCGGGAACTTCGGTGTGGCAGAAGGTGAGCAAGCGCCAGCCGACCACGCCGTCCCGCAGGGAATAGCGCACCATGGTCGGCGAAGGCGCGGTCGGCGCCGTGCAGGAAACGCTGACCCGACGATGATCCAAGGCGAGGGGGTCGGCGCCCGCGGCCGCGAGGTCGGCGAGGGGCCGGGCGGGCGCGCCGGCCAGGGCGGCGATCTTGGCCTGGTTGGCGGCGGTCTCATCCCGGCGGCGCAGCTGCCACACGCCCAGGGCCAGGAGGATCGCCAGGGCGATGGCCGTGGCGAGGGTCAGTCCGATGGGAAACCGCTTCACGGGGTCTGGTCGCGCCGGTGCTGGGAGGCCCGGTTGCGGATCTGGGCGGCGATCATCAGGCCCTTCATCGGTCGCAAGAGCCCAAAACAGAGCAGCGCGGCCAGGGGGATCCAGGTGGCCAGCAGCACCCAGACCGGCGGCTGATAGGCGATATCGGTGAAGAGGACGCCGAACACGGCCAAAAATCCGACCACCAGGATCACGAACACGGCCGGCCCATCGCCGCTATCCGAAGCGCCCAGATCAAAGCCGCAGGCCGAACAGACGCGGCTCACCTTCAGGAACCCGTCGAAGAGCGCGCCCTTGCCGCAGTTTGGGCAGCGCCCCAGAGCGCCGGCGAGGAAAGGGTTCACCCCACCGGGGTGGTTCAATGGCCCCAACCGGCGCCGAAGATCACGTAGAGGAAGGTGAAGAGGAACAGCCACACCACATCGACGAAGTGCCAGTACCAGGCCGCCGCCTCGAAGCCGAAGTGCTGCTTGGGGGTGAAGCCGCCGCCGAGCAGGCGGATCAGGCAGACGGTCAGGAAGATGGTGCCGATGATGACGTGGAAGCCGTGGAAGCCGGTGGCCATGAAGAAGGACGAGCCATAGAGGCCGGCGTTGGACGCCTCGGGCGAGTAGAACAGGTGCTCGGTGAGGATGTGGTGGTACTCGTAGGCCTGGATCGAGGTGAACAGCAGGCCGAGCAGCGATGGTCAGCACCAGGCCGATCTTGGCGCCCGCGCCGGTCGCCGGTCTGCAGGGCGTGGTGGGCCCAGGTGACCGTGGTGCCGGAAAGCAGCAGGGTCAGGGTGTTGACCAGCGGCAGCTCGAAGGCCGGCACCGTCTCGACGCCCTTGGGCGGCCAGGTGGCCCAGGCGGTGCGCGACATCGTCGATGGGCGAGAGGGTGCGCACGTGGTGGAACAGCGCCATCTCGAAGAAGATCCAGAACCAGGCGACGAAGAACATCACTTCGGAGGCGATGAACAGGATCATGCCGTAGCGCAGGCCGATGGAGACCACCGGGGTGTGGTCGCCGTGCGTTGGCTTCCTTGACCACGTCGGTCCACCAGCGAGCCATGGTGAGGAGCACGCCGGCGAAGCCGATGGCCAGGATCCACCAGTTGCCCTTGGGCACGCCGAACAGGCCCTTCAGGCCGATCACCAGGCCGAGCGCCAGGACCACGGCCGAGATCGAGCCGATCAGGGGCCACGGGCTGGGGTTGACCAGGTGGTAGTCGTGCTTGACGCCTTCGTGAGCCATGTCGCTGATCTTCTTAGCCCCTCATTACCAATAGACCGGTGCTATAGCCCCGCGCGCGGCGGCGCGCCAAGGGCCGAAGGCGGTTTTGCCGCCGAAGAATCCGCCCTTGCTCCCGTTACAGCCGGAAAGAAGGTGTAGGAGAGCGTGATCGGGCCGGCGGCCTTGGCGTCGCGGTCGGCCGCGTAGCGCGGATCGACGAAATAGACCACCGGGAACTCCACCGTTTCGCCCGGCTGGATCGTCTGATTCTTGAAGCAGAAGCACTCCAGCTTGGAAAAATAGGGCCGGCCGATTCGGGCAGGATGTTGTAGAGCGCCCGGCCGGTGACGGCCTTGTCGCCGGTGTTGGTGGCGCGGAAGAAGGCGAGCTTGCTTTCGCCGAGGCGCGCGGTCTGGCTGCGCTGGCTGGGCTCGAAGCGCCATTCCAGGCCCCGCACATTGGTGTCGAAGCGGACGGTGACGGTTTCGTTCGAGACCGCGCTCGGCGCGAAGCTGGCGCGCCGGACCGCGCCGTTGAAGCCGGTGGCCTGGCAGAAGGCGCGGTAGAAAGGGACGGCGGCGAAGGCGCAGCCGACCATGGCCACGAACACGGCGGCGCAGATCAGGGCGATCCGGGTGTTTCGCCGCCCCGGATCGGAGGCGTGCGGCGCGCGGCATCAGCCGCCGGACTTCTTCACGATGGTGATGACGAAGACGATCACCACGAACGCCGCCAGCGAGAGCGCCAGCAGGATATTGCGGCCGCGCCGGGCCTTGGCCGAGGCCGGATCGTCGTAATTGGGATCGCTCATTTCAGCAGCGCCAGCGGCGCGAGGCCCAGCAGATGCTCGGCCAGCAGGGTGGTGAACAGCAGGAAGAGATAGAGGATGGAGAAGGCGAAGAGGTTGCGCGCGACCTTGGAGGCGGCCTTGACGTCATAGAGGGCGCCGTCGCTGGCTCGTTCCCCGGTCGTGTCGCCGGCGCGGCTGAGAAAGAGGCGGGCAGCCAGCAACAGGAAGATCGCGCCGCCGAGCGCCGCCACGGCCAGATAGATGGGTCCGCCCAGGCCGGTGAAGGCCGGGGCCACGCAGAGCGGGACGAGAACCAGGCTGTAGGCCAGGATCTGACGACGGGTGGCGGCGGCGCCCTTGACCACCGGCATCATCGGCACGCCGGCCTTGGCGTAGTCCTCGCTGGTGTAGAGCGAGAGGGCCCAGAAGTGCGGCGGGGTCCAGACGAAGATGATGGCCACCAGGAGCCAGGCGTTGGCCGGCGCCGTGCCGGTGGCCGCGGCCCAGCCGACCAGGGGCGGCAAGGCCCCGGCGAGACCGCCGATGACGATGTTCTGCACCGTCCGGCGCTTGAGCCAGCGGGTGTAGACGATGGCGTAGAAGGCGATGGTGAAGGCCAGCAGGGCGGCGGCCAGGACATTGGTGGCCAGGGCCATGATGCCCACCGAAAACAACGACAGAACCACGCCCAGGCCCATGGCGTCGGCGCGCTGGATGCGGCCGGCCGGGACGGCGCGGGCGCGGGTGCGGCGCATCAGGGCGTCGATATCGCCGTCATAGCCCATGTTGAGGGCCGCCGAGCCGCCGGCGCCCAGCGTGATGCACAGGATCGCCACCGCCGCCAGGATCGGGTTCATCGGCGCGCCCGAGCAGACAAGGCCGGTCACCGCGGTCAGCACCACCAGGGACATGACCCTGGGCTTGAGAAGCTGCAGATAGTCGCGCCAGCTCGCGGCGACGCGAGGGCGGACGAGCGCGGGTATGGTCTGGTCGATCATGTCGGTCCCACCTAGTGTCCCGATTCTGAAGTTCGCCAGCGCCAGCGGGGACTCCGAACGAACTTCAGAATCGATAAGGACACTAGCAAGATAATGTTTCTAGTGTGGTTTTTGGATCTGAAGTTCCCATCGGCGTTTGCCGCACACTAAGTGGGAACTTCAGATCCACCACACTAGGTGGGGGTTCAAGCTTTCATCAATGGCTGTCGGCGTGGATCACCGGCAGTTCGTTGAACTGGTGGAACGGCGGCGGCGAAGGCAGGGTCCATTCCAGGGTGGTGGCGCCTTCGCCCCAGGGATTGGCGCGGGCCGGACGACGGCGCACCGCCGCCTCGAGCAGCATCAGGAGGAAGACGCCGAGGCCCACCAGGGTGATGGCGTAGCCGATCGAGGACAGATGGTTCCAGAAGCGGAACGCCACCGGATAGTCGATCGAGCGGCGCGGCATCCCCTGCAGCCCCAGGAAGTGCTGGGGGAAGAAGATGATGTTGACGCCCACGAAGGTGATCCAGAAGTGGGTGGCGCCCAGGAACTCGTTGTAGCGCACGCCCCACATCTTCTCGAACCAGTAGTAGAAGCCGGCGAAGATGGCGAAGACGGCGCCCAGGCTCAGCACATAGTGGAAGTGGGCGACCACATAGTAGGTGTCGTGCAGGGCGTAATCGATGCCGGCGTTGGCCAGCACCACGCCGGTCACGCCGCCGACGGTGAAGAGGAAGATGAAGCCGATCGCCCACAGCATGGGCGTCTTGAAGTCCAGCGACCCGCCCCACATGGTGGCGATCCAGGAGAACACCTTCACCCCGGTCGGCACGGCGATGACCATGGTGGCGGCGACGAAATAGGCCTGCAGATTGGTCGGCATGCCCACGGTGAACATGTGGTGGGCCCAGACGATGAAGCCCAGGAAGCCGATGGCGACCATGGCGTAGGCCATGGCGAGGTAGCCGAACACCGGCTTCCTGGAGAAGGTCGAGACGATGTGGCTGATCATGCCGAAGCCCGGGATGATCAGGATGTAGACCTCCGGGTGGCCGAAGAACCAGAACAGGTGCTGGAACATCACCGGATCGCCGCCGCCGGCGGGGTCGAAGAAGTGGGTGCCGAAGTTGCGGTCGGTGAGCAGCATGGTGATGGCGCCGGCCAGCACCGGCAGCGACAGCAGCAGCAGGAACACCGTCACCAGGATCGACCAGACGAAGAGCGGCATGCGGTGCAGGGTCATGCCCGGCGCGCGCATATTGAAGATGGTGGTGATGAAATTGATCGCGCCGAGGATCGAGCTGGCGCCGGCGAGGTGGATCGAGAGGATGGCGCAGTCCATGGCCGGGCCGACGTGGCCTATGGTCGAGAGCGGCGGATAGAGCGTCCAGCCGCCGCCGAACCCTCGCCCGGGTCCGCCATCGACGAACATCGAGGTGAGCAGCATCACCCAGGACGCCACCAGCAGCCAGAAGCTGATGTTGTTCATGCGCGGGAAGGCCATGTCGGGCGCGCCGATCATCAGCGGCACGAACCAGTTGCCAAAGCCGCCGATCATGGCCGGCATGACCATGAAGAAGATCATGATCAGGGCGTGGGCCGTCACCACGACGTAGTAGCCATGCTTGGACTGCTCGACGAGGCCAAGAAGGTTGATGGTCGAGTGCGGCGAGAAGATCTGGATGCCCGGCTCGGCCAGCTCCCAGCGGATCAGGCCGGAGAACAGGGCCCCGATGATCCCCGCCTGGATGGCGAAGATGATGTAGAGGGTGCCGATATCCTTATGGTTGGTGGACAGGAACCAGCGGGTGAAGAAACCCGGCGTTCCGGCGTGGCCGTAGCCTCCGCCATGGGTGTCGGCGTGGGCGACGCGTTCGTGGGTGTCGGCGACGTTGGCCATGATTACAGTCTCCCTCGAACGATGCTCTAGCGCGCCACGGGCGCGGCGGCCGGCGCGGGGCCGGTTGTGGTGGCGGCGGCGGCCACCGCGACGGGCTTGGCGGTCTTGCTGGCCACCCAGGCGTCGAATTCAGGCTGGCTGACCACCTTCACCTCGATCGGCATGTTGGAATGGTCCATGCCGCAAAGCTGCGAGCACTGGCCGTAGTAGGTGCCGAGGCGATCGGCGTTGAACCAGGTCTGGTTCAGGCGACCGGGCACGGCGTCGATCTTGACGCCGAAGGCCGGCACCGAGAACGAGTGGATCACATCCTCGGCCGTCACCTGGACGCGAACCACCTTGTTGACCGGGACGATCATCGGCTCGTGCGCGGCCAGCAGATAGGGAAGATTCTGGGCCTTGGCCTCGTCCGCGGTGCAGCGGCGTGGAGGTGACGGCGGCGATCTTCTGATCGGGATATTCGTAGTCCCAGTTCCACTGCCGGCCGGTGACCTTCACGGTCATGTAGGGCTTTGGCATATCGTGCTCTTCGAAGAGCAGGCGGAACGAGAAGATGGCGATGAACATCAGGATCAGGACGGGAATCACCGTCCAGGCCACCTCGATCGGGGTGTTGTGGCTGAATTTCGCCGGGGTCGGATTGGCCCGCTTGTTGAAGCGCACGACGATGATGACCAGCAGGACCAGGACCAGCAGAACGATGCCAGTGATGATCGGCAGAAGGATGTTGTTATGGAAGAAAATCTGGTGTTCGCGGATCACGCTCGCCGCCGGCTGAAGGCCGATCGCCTTGTCCACCGGCTGGCCGAACGTCTGGGCGAGCGCGCCCGTGGCGCCAAGGAGCGCCACCCCAGCGCCGGCGATCATCCGCGTCAGTCCAGAAAAGCTAGCCTTCATGTCCCTCTCGGCCTGTTCCGTCGGCGCGGGCTCGCCCTCGTCAAGTGTCGAGGCGGCGGCCCAGGCCTAAAAGCGCCAGCGCCATAAGGCCGAAGCGCGGGAGGTCGCCTGCCGCGAGCCCCACCGCACGCTTCGGCCTTGCGGCCTGCGCGCCGGTGCATACGCGCATCACGCCGGAATGCCAAGGCGGATGCCGCAATGCGAAAGGCGCGGGTTTCGCCAGGCCCACGGAGCGCTTATGTCAGAGCCTCCGACCCGGTTCTGACGCCTATTTGAGCATCGAAAGCCAAGATGAACGCTCCCATGATCGCCCCTTCGGTCCTTGAAGCCTCCGGCGTCAACACCGCCGCCGCCACCGAGGTGCTCGCCGGGGCGCTGAAGGGGGCGGACGACGGCGAGATCTTCATGGAGCGCTCCGAGAGCGAGTTCTTCGTCTGGGACGACGGCCGGCTGAAATCGGCCTCCTATGATTCGACCGAGGGTTTCGGCCTGCGCGTGGTGGCCGGCGAGACCGCCGGCTACGCCCACGCCAGCGAGATTTCCCTGCCGGCCATCAAGCGGGCGGCGGAGTCGGCGGCCCTGGCCAAGCGCGGCTACGCCGGCGTCGCCGCCGAGGGCCCCCGGCCCACCAACGCCAAACTCTATGGCGACGACGACCCGCTGGCCTCGCCCGGCTTCGCCGAAAAGGTGGCCCTGCTGCAGGAGATCGACGCCTTCGCCCGCGCCCGCGACCCGCGCGTGGCCCAGGTGATGACGTCGCTCGCCGGCGAGCGACGGGTGGTGGAGATTCTGCGCGCCGACGGCCGGCTGATCCGCGACGTGCGGCCCCTGGCGCGGATCAACGTCTCGATCACCGTCGACAAGGACGGCCGGCGGGAGAACGGCTCTTCCGGCGCCGGCGGCCGCGCCGGCTTCGAGGCCTGGATCACGCCCGATCGCTGGCAGGATCAGGTGGAGGAGGCGCTGCGCCAGGCCCTGGTCAATCTGGAGGCCATCCCCTGCCCGGCCGGCGAGATGGATGTGGTGCTGGGCGCCGGCTGGAACGGCATCTTGCTGCATGAGGCGGTGGGCCACGGCCTGGAAGGCGACTTCAACCGCAAGGGCACCTCGGCCTTCTCCGGCCGGATCGGCGAGCGGGTGGCGGCGCCGGGCGTCACCGTCTTCGACGACGGCGCCATCGAGGGCCGGCGCGGCTCCCTGACCGTGGACGATGAGGGGACGCCGAGCGCGCGCACCATCCTGATCGAGGACGGGGTGCTGGTGGGCTATATGCACGATCGCCAGAGCGCGCGGCTGATGGGCCTCGAGCCCACCGGCAACGGCCGGCGCCAATCCTACGCCCACCTGCCCGATGCCGCGGATGACCAACACCGGCATGCTGGCCGGGACCTCCAACCGCGAGGAGATGATCGCCTCGACCAAGCGCGGGCTCTATTGCGCCAACTTCGGCGGCGGCCAGGTGGACATCACCAACGGCAAGTTCGTCTTCCAGTGCACCGAGGCCTACCTGATCGAGAACGGCAAGATCACCTCGCCGGTGAAGGGCGCGACCCTGATCGGCGACGGCCCCTCGGCCCTCACCCGCGTGACCATGATCGGCGACGACTTCGCCTTCGACCCCGGCATCGGCGTCTGCGGCAAGGCCGGCCAGGGCGTGCCGGTGGGCGTCGGCCAACCCTCCCTGAAGATCACCGGCCTGACGGTGGGCGGGACGAGCGTCTAGGGTTCTTCCAGTCGTAGCCGGCCAATCAAAGGGTTGATTTCTTGGGGATGCCAATTAGAACATAACAAGAACAATCGCGGTCGAGCGGAGAGGGACCGGCAGTCATGGCCACCAAGCCCGCGCCGACCCCAGGGCAGGCGTACACTCCTCAGAAGAAAACGCTTCTCACCAAGACAGGCGATCTGTTGGACTACGCGGGCAAGGCGGTGATCGGTGTTACAGCCTTCTCCGCCTACACCCGCACCGGGATGTTCCAGATGACCACGGCCTCCGTGATTTTATCGGCCATAGGCCTTTGCGCCGTGGCCTTTGGGCTCTATCTTCAGCAAGAGGCTCAAAGATGATCCAGCTCATTCTCGACGATCCTTTGCTCCGATTGGCCGCTCTTCTCGGCATTTTGGCCAATGTCGGCGGCCTGGCGGTTCTGATCGGCGTCCGCCGTTCGGTGCGCCCCAAGCGGCCTGGCGCTCTGGCCTCGCGGATATCTCAAGACTAGGCCGTCGGCGCGACCTGTCCCTCGTCGTTGTCGACGCCGTGGGCCCAGTGCTTGATGAAGGGGGCCAGGGCCAGGAACGCCACGCCGAAGGCGACGCCGATCCAGCCGATGGTCTGGAAGACGGCAAGCGAGGTGTGCAGGGCGGCGGCCGGATCGAGCACCTGGCCGCCGGCGGTGGCGCTTCCGGCCACCCTGGCGATCAGGGCGCCGATGAACTGGGCCGCCGCGGTGGCCAGAAACCACACCGACATCAGGGTCGAGATCAGCACCGGCGGGGCGAGCTTGGTGATCTCCGACAGGCCCACCGGGCTGAGGCATAGCTCGCCGGTGGTGTGCAGCAGATAGGTGAAGCCCAGCACCGCCAACGGCAGGCGGAAATGGCTATCGGCCTGACCCTGGCTCCAGACGATGACCAGAAAGCCCAACCCCACCTGGGCGAGGCCGAGGCCGAACTTGGTCACCGGATTGAGATCGCGGCCGCGCCGGCCGAGCCAGGCCCAGAGGGCGGCGAACAGGGGGGCGAAGATCAGGATGCAGCCGGCGTTGAACGACTGGACCTGGGCCGAATCGAAACCCATGTCGATCCACCAGGCGCCCGGCGACGGCGTCGCGGCGGCGCAGCATGGCGCGGGTGCCCATGAATACATGGCGGCCGAAGACGTCGAAGACGATCGGTGAGCTGACCAGCCGCAGGTCGGTGTTGCGGTCGGCGAACAGGTTGAGCGAGGTGGCCGCCTGCTCGAACAGGGTGAAGAAGACGATCGAGCCGCCGATCAGAACGAAGGCCAGGAACAGCCGCTCGCGCTCGACCTTCGTGCATCGCGTGGCCATGAACCGGCCGACATAGATCAGGGCCGCCGCGGCGCCCGCGGCCAGGGCCATGCCGACGACGCCATTGTGCTGAACCAGCAGCCAGACGACGCCGATGCCGAGGAGGCCGCCGCCATAGATCAGCCACTCCAGATTGATGGGCCCGATGAGCGGCCGCGCCAGCCGCGCCGGATCGGGCGGCTCGCCCTTGCCGCGCAGCAGAGGCCGGCCGAGCTGGAAGGTGAGATAGCCCGCCGCCATGCCGACGCCGGCGAGGCCGAAGCCCCAGCTCCAGCCCAGGGTCTGGCCCAGATAGCCGCACAGGATCGCCGCCCAGAAGGCCCCGAGATTGACGCCATAGTAGAAGAGGGTGAACCCCGGATCGCGCCTGGGATCGCCCTTGGCGTAGAGCTGGCCGACGATGGCCGAGATGTTGGCCTTGAGAAAGCCCACGCCCATGATGATCAGGGCCAGGGCGAGGTAGAGGATGTTGACGAAGGTGGCGTCGCGGCCCTCCACGCTCATGGCGAACGAGCCCTTGGGCAGGACCGAGGGCAGGCTGGCGCCGGGCGGCAGGCCCTTGATCTGGAGGGCGCCGTCCGCGCTCTGGCCGAAATCCCGGGCCTTGCCGTCGACGATCAGGCTGGCGTGCCGATCGCTCCCTCGCCCGGTCGCCTGAAACGCGTAGCGGGCGCCGTGATAGGTCAGGATCTGATGGGCGGGCTGGCCCTCCACCGCCATGGTGGCGTGGCCGGCCACCAGCAGCAGGGCGCCGAAGGCCACCGCCTTGCGCGCGCCGAGATAGCGATCGGCCAGCACCCCGCCGACCAGGGGCATGCAGATAGACCAGGGTGGCGTAGGAGCCATATTGGCTGGCGGCGGCCGCGTCCTCGAACAGGAACTGCTGGGTGAGGTAGAAGACCAGCAGGCCGCGCATGCCGTAGTAGGAAAACCGCTCCCACATCTCGGCGAAGAACAGGATCATCAGGCCGCGCGGATGCTGGCGCAGAATCTGCAGCAGCACGGGAACGCCGGTCGCCAGGGTGATGAAGATCCCGACGATCACGACGATGCTGTTCATGGAAAGGTCGCCCCGCGCCGCCTCGACGGCCTCGTCATTGAAACAAACATGTGAAGAGGCGTTTCACAACCAGGGCCCTTTTCATCGGGCCGGCGCGCGCCCACTTGCCATGAAGCGAGGCGAACGCTGGCGAGGAGAGAGACCCATGGATGTGATCAAGACCCCCGGACCCGATCATCCGATCACCGTCACCGGCCACCCCGGCCGGCTCCAGGCCCTGTTCCAGGGCCATGTGATCGCCGATTCCAGCGCCGCCCTGATGCTCAAGGAGGCGACCTATAAGCCGGTGGCCTATTTCCCGCGCGAGGACGTCGAGATGGCGGTGATGGGCAAGACGGCCCTGGACACCTATTGCCCCTACAAGGGCCACGCCTCCTATTTCACCATCGAGCGCGACGGGGTGATCGCCGAGAACGCCGTGTGGACCTATGAGACGCCGCACCCGGGGATGGAGGTCATCGCAGGGCGCGTGGCCTTCTATCCCAATATCGTCGAGATCGTCGAAGTGGCCGAAGATCATTCCGGCCCCTCAGTGGCCGAGGTGGTCGAACACACCGACGCCGGCGGCGGCGCCTCACAGGGCGAGCATTGGCCGGCCACGGCGCGGAATCCGGGCAGCTAGTGGGTAGAGTCTGACGCTTGGGGCACTCTCCCTTCCGCACCAAGGGTGGGCGTTGAGTGAGCCCCACCAATAAGCTTCCGTTCCGAAATTCCGCGAACGGGCGGTTTGCGGCCGTGAATGTCTTCGCCTAATCTGCTCTCGAAATCGGGGGTATTGGCCATGTATGGGCGTGTATTATGTGCTGCGATAACAGCATTGATCGCGTACCCAATCAGCACACAAGCGGCTTCATCGGCTAAGGGTGATTTTTGCGATCAACTGAGAAGGTTTGAGAGCGCGGCGCTCAGCACCGGACAGGATTCAAAGCCGATCCGCCGATACATTGAGTTCCAATGGTCGGGGAATTGGATGATGGGCGGCTATTGGGGGTGCCGACCTTCGCAAGATGCCGTGTCGAAAACGTTCTGCGCCTATCTTCGGGACAACACGAACCAAGAATTCTACGCCGATCTGCCAATCCGAGTACTCAGGTGTCACGGCTATGTTTTTCCCGGTCACTCCACTGATTGGGCAGATTGGGCTTCGAAAATTAAGTTATTTCAAAGCGATGATCGAGCAGTCGATATGGATGTATACCTGATACCGGGAACGGTCGACGCCGCTGTGAGGATATCGGCCGTTCCGTGGTCATGGCTTGCAAGTGCGGATGACAAAGCATTGCCGCCATTAAAAGAGACGCCGCCCCTACGCAGTCCGAAACAATAGGCCAGCGTCCACTATCGGTCGATTCTCTACGTGCTTCCGACTCGGAATTGGCCGTCCGACCGAGGGCTTCGCCAGCGAACCGCCGGGACTCAAGTATCAGGTTGTAACGCCTAGTAGGCGAAGGCCTCGAACACCTGCGACACGTCGCCGCGCCAGGCGCCGTGGTAGAGGTCCAGCAGGCGCTCGGCGGCGGTGACGCCGCTTTCGGCGATCTCTTCCAGCTCGCCCAGATAGTTGGTCTCGTCGACCATGCCGGCCGGAGAGGCGGTTGCGGCGCTTCAGGCCCTGCGCGGGCGATGGCCAGCATGTCCTTGGCCACGTCCTGCACCGTGCGGCCGGCGACGGCGGCCTTCAGGCCCAGCCGCGGCGACGTCGGCGCGCAGATCGCGCGCGGTCCTCGGTCGTCCAGTGCTTGCACAGGTCCCAGGCCGCGGCCTGGGCGGCGGGATCGTAGAGGATGCCCGCCCACAGCGCCGGCAGGGCGCAGAGCCGGTCCAGCGGCCCGGCGTCGGCGCCGCGCATCTCCAGATATTGCTTCAGCCGCACCT
This sequence comes from uncultured Alphaproteobacteria bacterium, assembly GCA_963817995.1. Taxonomy (GTDB): domain Bacteria; phylum Pseudomonadota; class Alphaproteobacteria; order Caulobacterales; family Caulobacteraceae; genus Acaudatibacter. The sequence goes on along the minus strand of CAWFQJ010000002.1, from coordinate 25,718 downwards.
CGGGGAAGATGGTGCTGGTGTGGTCGACCCAGTCCTTGATGGTCGGCCGCTCGCCCGGCAATTGCGGCAGCTCGCCGTCCATGAAGTCGCGGAACGACTGGCCGGCGACGTCGATGTAGCGGCCGTCGCGCTTGACGAAATACATCGGCACGTCGAGCGCGTAGCGGGCGTAGGTCTCGAAGCCGAAGCCGTCCTCGAACACGAAGTCGCAGCATGCCGGTGCGGGCGGGGTCGGTGTCGGTCCAGACGTTGGCGCGGGCCGAAAGGAAGCCGTTGGGCTTGCCCTCGATGAACGGCGAATTGGCGAACAGGGCGGTGGCGATCGGCTGCAGCGCCAGGCTGACGCGGAACTTGGCCACCATGTCGGCCTCGGAGGCGAAGTCGAGGTTGGCCTGCACGGTGCAGGTGCGGAACATCATGTCCAGGCCCATGGCCGCCGACCTTGGGCATGTAGCGGCGCATGATCTTGTAGCGGCCCTTGGGCATGATCGGCACCTGGTCGCGCCGCCAGATGGGGCGTGAAGCCGAGGCCGAGGAAGCCCAGGCCCAGCTCGCCGGCCACGGCCTTGACCTCGTCGAGGTGCTGGCCGGTCTCCTCGCAGATGTCGTGCATCGTCTCCAGCGGCGCGCCGGAAAGCTCGAACTGGCCGCCGGGCTCCAGGCTGATGTTGGCCATGCCGCGCGTTGAGGCCGATCAGGGTCTCGCCCTCGGTGTCGCTGTGCTCGTAGGTCCCTTCCCAGCCGAAGCGCATCAGGCCTTCGAGCAGCGCCTGGATGCCCGCCTTGCCCTCGTAGGGGACGGGGGTGTGGCTGCCGGTGTGGAAGACGAACTTCTCGTGCTCGGCGCCGACGCGGAACTCCGCCGGGCTTGCCGCCGCCGCGAACCAGGCGGTCAGGTCCTCGAACGTCGAGCGGGCGCTCGTCGCCGGGCGTCTTAGCCATTCGATCATCCCCAATCAGCGCTTCGGGTTCAGCCCCGGAGCCGCCGGCCCATGCGCTATCGTCCAGCCCAAGTGGGCGCGCGTCGCGTGAAGCTCAAGCCCCCCGCCAATCGCCGAGCGCCGCCTGCCAGAGGGTCAAGGCGCTGATCGCGGCGGTGTCGGCGCGCAGGATGCGCGGGCCGAGGGAGACCGGACACGGCGTGCGGCAAGGCGCGGATCCGCGCTCGTTCCGCCGGCGAAAAGCCGCCTTCGGGGCCGATCAGGATGGCCCAGGGCCCGCTCGCCGGCGTCGGCCAGAGCGCGTCGAGCGCCGGGGCGGCGTCGCCGGCCTCGTCGCAGAACATCAGGCGGCGGTCCGGCGGCCAGCCGTCCAGCAGTCGGTCCAGCCTGCGCCGGCTCGAGCGACCTCGGGCACGTCGAGCCGGCCGGTCTGCTCGGCGGCCTCGACGGCGATGGCGGCGAGCCGCGCCGACATTGGTGTGGTCGGCGTTGGTGCGCTCGGTGATCGCCAGGCGCACGCGGCGCGCGCCCAGCTCGGCCGCCTTCTCGACGATGGTCTCCAGCCGCGCGCGCTTGACCAGGGCGACGATCAGATCGAGGTCGGGGCCGGTCGTCTGAGGGCGGACCTGGGTTTCGATGGCCAGGACGGCGTCGCGCTTGGAAATCTGGCGCCACCCGCGCCGCCCACTCGCCATCGCGGCCGTTGAACAGGCAAAGCGGATCGCCCTGTCGCAGGCGCATCACATTGGCCAGATAGTGGGCCTGATCGCCGGTCAGGGCGAGCGCGCCCTCGGCCAGATCATCGGCGACGAAAAGACGGATCACACGGGCCTCCGGATGCTTTAGGCTGAAATCCAGGCGGGGTTGGACACGCCGGCGCAATGGCCGGATCAAGGGAGTTTAGGCAAGCATGGACTATGTGCGTTTGGGAAACACCGGCCTGAAGGTCTCGCGCCTGTGCCTGGGCTGCATGACCTACGGCAGCTCCAAATGGCGGCCCTGGGTGCTGGACGAAGAAGCGTCCATGCCCTTCTTCAAGGCGGCCATCGAGGCCGGGATCAATTTCTTCGACACCGCCGATGTCTATTCCCAAGGCGAGAGCGAGCGCGTCACCGGCAAGGCGCTGAAGGAATACGCCAAGCGCCACGAGCTGGTGATCGCCACCAAGGTGAACGGACCGATGGGCGCCGACCCCAACAACCGCGGCCTGTCGCGCAAGCACATCATGGATTCCATCGACCGCAGCCTCACGCGGCTGGGCGTCGACTATGTCGATCTCTACCAGATCCACCGCTTCGATCCGGAGACGCCGATCGAGGAGACGCTGGAAGCGCTGAACGACGTCGTGCGGGCCGGCAAGGCGCGCTATATCGGCGCCTCGTCGATGTATGCGTGGCAGTTCATGAAGATGCTGGCCACCTCCCGCGCCCACGGCTGGACGAGCTTCGTCTCCATGCAGCCGCAGTACAACCTCGTCTATCGCGAGGAAGAGCGGGAGATGCTGCCCCTGTGCGCCAATCAGGGGATCGGCGTCATCCCCTGGTCGCCGCTGGCGCGCGGCTTCCTGGCCGGCGGCCGGGCCAGTCCCGGCGAGGGCAATACCGAACGGGCGCGAAGCGACGAATTCGCCCCGCGCCTCTATTACACCCGTCCCGACCACGCCGTCGTCGATGTGGTGGAGAAGATCGCCACGGCCAAATTCGTCACCAATATGCAGGTCGCCCTGGCCTGGGTGCTGCGCAATCCGGCGGTGACCTCGCCGATCATCGGCGCTTCCAAGGCGCATCATATTGCCGAGGCGGTGGAGGCCTTGACGGTCAAGCTCACCGATCGCGAGGTGGCCCAGCTCGAGCGGCATTACAAACCCAAACCCGTGCTGGATCACCTCTGAGGCCGTGACCGGCGCCGACGGGACGGCGGTTCGCGCCGGTGGCTGAACCGGTCGCGCTGTCGGCGCGCCAGGCCCGCCGCATCGCCCTGGCCGCCCAGGGCCTCGCCAGACCCCGCGCCGCCGTCGATCCCGGCGCCGCGCCAGATCCGCCGCCTGGCGACCGATCTGGGCGTCATCCAGATCGACTCGGTCAATGTGCTGATCCGCACCCACTATCTGCCGGCCTTCTCGCGCCTCGGCCCCTATCCCCGCGAGGCGCTGGAGGCCGAGGCCTGGGGCCGCAAGCCGAGCCTGTTCGAATACTGGGGGCATGAAGCCTCCCTGCTGCCGGTGGCGAGCCAGCCGCTGTTTCGCTGGCGCATGGAGCGGGCGCGCGCGGGGCGAGATCTGGAGCGGCCTGGCCACTTTCGCCCGGGAGCGGCGCGACTACATCGACGCCGTCCTGGCCCGGATCGAGCGCGAGGGACCGGTCACCGGCGGCGACTTCGCCGAAGGCAAGCGGGAGGCCGGCTGGTGGAACTGGAGCCACGGCAAGCACGCCCTGGAATGGCTGTTCTGGGCCGGGTTGATCACCACCAAGACGCGGCGAGGCTTCGAGCGGGTCTACGACCTCACCGAGCGCGTGCTGCCACGCAAGATCACGCAGGCGCCGACCCCGAACGAGGCCGAGGCCCAGCGCGCGCTGTTGCTGATCGCCGCGCGGGCCATGGGTGTGGCCACCGAGGGCGATCTTCGCGACTATTTCCGCATGCCGGTGGCCGACACCAAGGCGCGGCTGGCTGAACTGGCGGAGGAAGGGGCGCTTTTGCCCGCGCGGGTTCAAGGCTGGCGGCAGGACGCCTGGCTTGTTCCGGGGACAAGGATTCCACGCGCCATGTCGGCCGGGGCCCTGCTCTCGCCCTTCGACAATCTGATCTGGCGGCGCGAGCGCACCGAGCGCCTGTTCGGGACCAGGATCCGGCTGGAGATCTACACGCCGGCCGCCAAACGCGAGCACGGCTACTATGTGCTGCCGTTCCTCCAGGGCGAGGCGATCACCGCCCGGGTCGATCTGAAATCCGATCGGGCCGCCGGCGTGCTGAGGGTCCAGGCCGCGCACCTGGAGCCTGGCGCGCGGGCCGGCGACACGGCGCCGGCCCTGGCGGCCGAGCTGCGCCTGATGGCGGGCTGGCTGGGTCTTGGCGATGTGGCGGTCACGAAAAAGGGCGACCTTTCGGCCGCCCTTTCGTCATGCGTGGATTGAGCGAGCGTCTAAAGCGGCGAAAACAGCCGGGGCATGGCGCGGGCGGGAACATCGCGAAGAAGTTCGAAGACCGGCGCGAAGGCGCTCTGGATCCAGCGGGCGAGCGAAGCGAACATGGCAAGCCTCCTTGGGGCGAATGAGTTCATGTTGCATTGCATATAGAGATAAGATGGATAATTTCAATGGTTTTCCGCCGGGTCGGAGGCAAAGAGATCAACGATCATAGTGCAATGCAACGTCACATCGCGAGGCGCGACGCTTGACGCTTCCCACGGCCACCCTCGCCACCTGGGCGATCGCCGCCCTGGCCACCGGCGGGGTGGTGGCGCGGCCGTTCAGACTCCCCGAGGCGGTGTGGGCCGTCCTCGGCGCCGGGCTGCTGGTGGCGCTTGGGCTCTTGCCCATGGCCGACGCCTGGCGCGGCGTGGCCAAGGGCGCGGACGTCTATCTGTTCCTCGTCGGCATGATGTTGCTGGCCGAGACGGCTCGTCGCGAGGGCCTGTTCGATGTGGTGGCGGCGGCGGCCGTCAACGCCGCCCGGGGATCGCGCGGGCGGCTCTTCGCCCTGGTCTATGCGGTGGGCGTGCTGGTCACGGCGTTCTTGTCCAATGACGCCACCGCCGTGGTGCTGACCCCCGCGGTCTGGGCGGTGTGCAAGACGGCCAAGGCCGATCCCCTGCCCTATCTCTTTATCTGCGCTTTCGTGGCCAATGCGGCGAGCTTTCTGCTGCCGATTTCGAACCCGGCCAATCTGGTGGTCTTCGCCGGTCACATGCCGTCGCTGTTGGACTGGGGGCGCCGGTTCGCGCTCGCCTCGGCGGTCTCGATCGCGGGCACGTTCATCGTCCTGCGGCTGACTCAGCGGGCGGCTCTGAGGGGCATGTGCGCGGCTCGGGTCGATCAGCCTTCGCTCACCCCCGGCGGCTGGGTGGCGGCGGCCGGGATCGGCGCCGCCGCCATCGTCCTGCTGGGGGTTTCGGCTCTGGACATCCCCATTGGCGCGCCGACCTGCATCCTGGGAATATTCGCCGCCGCGCTCGTTCTCATCCGCACCCGCTCGGCCCCCTGGCCTCTGCTGAAGGGCGTGTCATGGTCGATCCTGCCGCTGGTGGCGGGCCTGTTCGTGCTGGTGGAAGCCCTGGACCGCACCGGCCTGATCGGCCTTGTCGCCCGCCTTCTGGCGGCGGCGATTGAACGCTCGGCGGACGGCGCCGCCCTCGTCGCCGGGGCCGTGGTGGCCCTGACGAGCAATCTGATCAACAACCTGCCGGCCGGACTGATCGCCGGCGCGGCCCTGGTCCAGGCCCACGCGCCGGAAAGGACCGCCGACGCCGTGCTGATCGGCGTCGACCTCGGTCCCAACCTGTCGGTGACCGGGTCGCTGGCCACGATCCTGTGGCTATCGGCCATCCGCCGCGAGGGACAGGATGTCGGCTTCTGGCGGTTCCTGAGGCTCGGCGCCTTGATCATGCCGGCCGCCCTCGTACCCGCCCTTGCCGCGCGCCTGTTGAGCCCGTGAAACAATGCGCCGCATCCTGCGCGTTTCGCGCGTCAGTCGCCGGGCGGCGGGCCTTGCGCGCCCTTTCCGCTCTTGGCCACGGCGGCCAGGATGTCGAGCTTGGCTTTCTCGAAGTCGCGGCGCACCGCCGGGCCGTCAGAGCCGAACTCCATGAGCGGATCGCCCTCTCCGCTCGCCTGGGGCCACGCCGGGCCGCCGGCGGAGTCGGGATCGCCGGTCTTGGCGAAGGCGACCCAATAGGCGTGCATGGCCGCCGCGATCGCCTCGTCCGCCGGCGTCGCCGCCGGAATGTGGCGGGGGCCAAGGCGCGTGTCGCCGCCCGGCCGGTCGATCGGCGCCTTGGGCAGGAGCTGGAACACATAGGCGACCTCGGCGCCGTGCCCCGCGCCCGGGGTCGTGGCGCGCAGCGCCTCTGGAACATAGGAGAAGTAGTAGACATAGGCCGGCGCGCCATTGGCGGCGTTTTGCCGCGCGAGATAGCGATCGGGCTCTATCACCTGGGACAGGGTGACAAGATTGGCCGCCGCCTTCACCGGGTCGCCATCGCCGAAGAAGCGCACCGCCATGTCGCGATTGGCCCCCAGTTGCTGAAGCACATAGTCGGGATGGGTCTGGACGAAGCGAAAGAGGCTGGCCTCGAAGCTGTTGCCGCCCACCAGGTAGGGAACCTTGGCCTGATCGCCCTTGGCGAAGGCGGCGGCGACGTTCTGGCTGGCCGCCACGCCGTCGAGGATCGGCCCTGGCGCATCCGGATCGGTCAGCGACTTGGCCGGCGCCGCCAAGGCCGCCGCCGGCAGGGCGCGGAGCGCCTTGGCCGCCTGGACGCCATCGCCCTGCACGCCGAGGGTGGCGGCGAAGGCCGCGCCGCGCGCCTGGGCCTCTCCCAGAGGCTTGCCTTGCACGCGCCCGAAGCCGGACTCGGAGATGGCCCTGGCGAAGAGGCCTCGCGCCGCCGGCGAGATCATCAGATAGTTGACGAAGACGCCGCCGGCGGATTCGCCGAACACCGTCACATTGGCCGGATCGCCACCGAAGGCGCCGATATTGGCCTTGACCCATTTGAGGGCGGCGAGCTGATCCATCATGCCGAAATCGGCCAGAGCGCCCTCGGGATTGGTCTTGGCCAAGGCCGGATGGGCGAAGAAGCCGAGGCGCCCCAGGCGATAGTTGATCGTCACCAGGACCACGCCGTCGCTTGGCGAAATGCGCGCCATCGTAGCGCGCGCCCGTGCCGCCCACGAAGCCGCCGCCGTGGATCCAGACCATCACCGGCAGCTTGGCGGCCGTCCGGTGAGCCGGGGTCCAGACGTTCAGGGTGAGGCAATCCTCGCTCTGACGGGCCGGCGTAGGCGCTGGCGCCGGGCGTCTGGATGCAGGCCGGGCCGAAGGCGTCGGCGGGGCGCACGCCCTTCCACGGCGCCGGCGGCTGGGGCGCGCGCCAGCGAAGATCGCCGACCGGCGGGGCCGCATAGGGTATGGCCTTGAAGCTCGCCACATCCCCGGCGACGACGCCCTTGAGCGCGCCGGAGGCGATCGTGACATCGGCGGGCGCCGCCCCGGCGAACGCGCAGCCGCTCGCCGCCAGCCAAACCACCGCCGCCATCGCCGCGCGCACTGTGTCGTACATGGTCTCTGGTCCCTCGGATCAGCGGCAGCCCATGCCCTCGGCGGGTTGCGGCGAGCCTAAACCCCCTGCGTCACCGCGTTCAAGCCGCGCATAGGCGCCGCCCAGGGCCACGAGTTCGCCGTGGCGGCCTTCCTCGACCACGCGGCCGTCCTGGAAGACCAGGATGCGGTCGGCGGTGCGGATGGTGGAGAGGCGGTGGGCGATGACGATGGTGGTGCGGCCGGCCATCAGCTCCTCGGTGGCGGCCTGGACCTTCTGTTCGGTCTCGACATCGAGGGATGAGGTCGCTTCGTCCAGCACCAGGATCGGCGCGTCGGCGAGGAACGCGCGGGCGATGGCCACGCGCTGGCGCTCGCCGCCGCTGAGCTTGACGCCGCGCTCGCCGACCAGGGTCTCATAGCCCTTGGGAAGGGCGCTGATGAACTCGTGGGCGCGGGCGCGGCGGGCGGCCAGGGCGATCTCCTCGGCGGTGGCGTCCGGCCGGGCGTAGGCGATATTCTCGGCGATGGTGCGATGGAAGAGGGCCGGATCCTGCGGCACCACGGCGATGGCGCGGCGCAGGCTGCCCTGGGTGACGCTGGCGATATCGATCCCGTCGATCAGGATCCGGCCGGCCTGGATATCGTAGAGCCGCTGGATCAGCTTGACGAAGGTCGACTTGCCCGAACCCGTCGGCCCCACCAGGGCCAGCCGCTCGCCCGGCGCGATCCTCAAGGAGAAGGCGTCATAGATCGACGCGGCGGCGCTCTTGTAGGCGAAGGTGACGTCCTCGAAGACGATCTCGCCGCGCAGGGGATGGAAATCGGCCGCCTCCGGGTGGTCGGCGACCTGGGGATCGGTCCGGGCGTAGCGGGCCACGTCCTCCACGTCGGCGAGGCCGCGCTGAGCCATGCGGATATTGTCGCCGATATTGCGCAGATAGCCGCTCATCAGCAGGAACGAGGCGATGACGAAGGCGACGTCGCCGGCCGCCGCCGCGCCCCGGGTCCAGCGCAGGATCATCAGGCCGGTGAGGCCCGCCTGCAGGGCGCTGAGCATCAGGTTCTGCACCAGCCACACGTCGGTGTAGCGCAGCCAGGTGCGGATGGTGGCCGCTCGCCAGTCGGCGGTGACGATGGCGATCCGCCCCTCCTCGCGCGCCTCGGCGCCGAACCCCTTCACCGTGGGGTTGGAGGAGATCGAGTCGGCCAGGGCGCCGCCGATGCGCGAATCCAGGGCGACCGAGCGCAGCTGGGCCTTGCGCACATAGAGGTTGGAAAGGGCGATGTTGCTGACGATGTAGATGCCGACCATGCCCAGCGAGAAGCCGCCCACCAGCGGCCAGCGCAGGATCATCTGGATCGAGAGACCGATCAGCACCAGCAGGGCCGGGACGATCCAGATGACCAGGGAATCGGCCACCACGTCATAGCCCCACATGGCGCGCGAGAGCCGCCGCACGGTGGCCCCGGCGAAGGTGTCGCCATGCCAGTCGGCCGAGAAGGCCTGGACGCGCTTGAAGCCCTCGTTGGTCATCTCCTGCATGGTCCAGGCCGCCAGGGGCGTCCAGAACCGCATGGCCGAATTGCGCAGCACCGAGGAGGCCAGATAGACGATGGCGAAGAAGGCCCAGGCCGCCCAGGCGAGATCGGCGTGGGCCGGCCCGCGCACGGCGGCGTCCACCAGGGCCTTGGCGGCCCGCGGCACGAGAAGCTCGCAGCCGATGGCGACCAGGGTGCAGGCGATCGTGGCGGACAGCAGCCAGGGCCGTCGGCGCCAGTAGCCGCCGATGAAGGCCAGCACCTGGCCGTTGGAGAGCACCCGCTTCCGGGTGGCCTCGTCGTCGTCGTATTGATCCATGATCGTATCAGCCCCGCCGCTCCATACGCCTGTTGCGCTCTCGCCGGGAGGGCGCCGGGTGGGTTTCGGCCAGGGGATGGCGCCAAAGCCACAGCGTATGGCGAGGGCGGGCGCCTTGCCTTCCGACCCCGCATCGGGCTCTTTGCGGCGCATCTCCAGGGAGCAAGACGACCATGGATCTGGGCTTGAAGGGCAAAAAGGCGATCGTCACCGGCGGCACGCGGGGCATCGGCCGGGCGATCGCCGATCTCCTGGCGGCGGAAGGCGCGGATGTCGCCATCTGCGCCCGCAACCCCGATCAGGTGAAGGACGCAGTGACCGCCTTCGAGGCCAAGGGCGTCAAGGCCGCCGGCGAAGCCTTCGATGTGGCTGACGCCGAAGCCCTAGCAGGGTTCGTCGACCGGATGGCCGCGGCGCTGGGCGGCCTGGACATATTCGTCTCCAACATCTCCGGGGCCATGGGCGGCGGCAATGACCCGGAGAGCTGGCGCAAGGCGGTGGAGGTCGACATCCTCTCCACCGTGCGCGGCTGCGAGGCGGCCGTGCCCCATCTGGAAAAATCCGGCGCCGGGGCCATCGTGGTGATCGGCACGGTCTCGGCCGTGGAGGTCAGCGGCCAGCGTCGGCCCTACAGCGCGGTCAAGGCGGCGCTGATCCCCTATGTGAAGAACCTGGCCCGCGATCTGGCGGCCAAGAACGTGCGGGCCAATCTGGTTTCGCCCGGCTCGATCTATTTCAAGGGTGGGGTGTGGAACATGATCGAGAACGCCATGCCGGAGATGTACAAGGCCACCTTGGCGCGCAACCCCATGGGTCGGATGGGCCGGCCCGAGGAAGTGGCCGACGCGGTGGTCTATCTCGCCAGTCCCCGGGCCAGCTTCATCACCGGGACCAATCTCATCTGCGACGGCGCCATCACCCAGCGGGTGGGGTTCTAGGACCCACCGAGGGACCCATCCTGATCGTCCCCCTGCCCTCCTCTCCCCTCCCTGACGCCACGCCGGCCAATTGGGTGGATCGGCACGCGCCGGCGCGCTGGCGACCCTGGCTGAAGCTGGGCCGGTTCGACCGGCCGACGGGGATCTGGCTGTTGATGCTGCCCGGCTGGCAGGGGATCGCCCTGGCCGCCTCGGCGCGGGGCGAGTGGCCGGACCCGCGCCTGCTGGCCCTGTTCGCCCTGGGCGCCGCCCTGATGCGGACGGCCGGCTGCGCCTTCAACGACATCGTCGACCGCGACATCGACGCCAAGGTGGCGCGCACGGCGGCCCGGCCGGTGGCGAGCGGCGCCATCGGCCCGCGCGCGGCCCTGGCCTTCGCCATCGCCTGCTCGCTGGGCGGCCTGGCGATCGCGCTCAGCCTCAATCTGATGAGCCTGTTCCTGGCCGTGGCGTCCCTGGCGCTGGTCGCGGCCTATCCGTTCATGAAGCGGATCACCTGGTGGCCGCAGGCGTGGCTGGGTCTGACCTTCAACTGGGGCGCGCTGCTGGGTTTCGCGGCGGCCCAGGGAGGGCCGTCGTCCCTCGCCGTGCTCACCCTGGCGGCGGGCGCCTGGAGCTCGGGGATAAACCTCTCGGTGTTCGCGCCGGGTCTGCCCCTGGCGGCCGGGCTTCTCTACGCCTCCGGCGTTTTCTGGACCCTCGGCTATGACACCATCTATGCGGTGCAGGATCTGGAGGACGACGCCCTGGCCGGGGTGAAATCCTCGGCCCGACGGCTGGGCGACGCGGCCCCCCGCGCCGTGCTCGGCTTCTATCTCGTCAGCCTTATCCTGGCGCTTCTCGCCTGGCGCGAGGCGGGCCTGGGATGGCTGTTCCTGCCCATCGCCGCCCTTCTCGCCGCCCACCTGATCCGCCAGGCCTTGCGGCTGCGGATGGATGATCCAGCTGGAGCGCTGGCGCTCTTCAAATCGAACACGATCGCCGGGCTGATCCTGTTTGCGGCCATCGTCGCTGGTCACTGGCTCCGATAGAGCCGTTCAGCAACCCGCCAGCGCCGCGAGCTTGGCGACGGTGTTCATGTTGCGGGCGGTGCCGGCGGTCGCGGCGGGGATCTTCAACTTCGAGTCGGCCATTCCCTCGCCGTAGTGGATGTAGATCTCCCGCGTTCCGACGGCGATTTCCTCGCCCGCGCGGCCCGTCGCGCCAGCGCTCGGATCGGCGGGCGGGGCCTGGTCGAGGAAGACGGCGACCGTGCGGTTGGGCGGCGCCGAAGCGAAGGGATTGGCCGCCAGCACGGCCGCCATCTCGGCGCCCGTCCGCACCATCACCCCCACCGGCTTGCCCATATGCTCCTTCAAAGCCTGTTCGAGCCGCGCCTTGATGGCCGCCTCCTCGCCGGCGGCCTCGAAGACGACATTGCCGCTGGCGATATAGGTGCGCACGTTCCTGAAGCCGGCCGCCTCGCACAGCGCCCGTAGGTCAGGCATCGAGAGCTTGCCCGTTCCGCCGACATTGACAGCCCGCAGGAGCGCGATGAAGGCCGTCACGCCCGCCTCACCCGACCCGGTTGGCCACCAGATCCTCCACCACCGCCGGATCGGCGAGGGTGGTGGTGTCGCCGAGGTTGGAGACGTCGCCCTCGGCGACCTTGCGCAGGATGCGGCGCATGATCTTGCCCGAGCGGGTCTTGGGAAGGCCCGGCGCCCACTGGATGGCGTCGGGGGCGGCGAAGGGGCCGATCTCGTGGCGAACCCATTTGACCAGTTCGGCGCGCAGGTCTTCATGAGGCGCGAATTCGGCGGTGAGGGTGACATAGGCGTAGATGCCCTGGCCCTTGATATCGTGCGGGAAGCCGACCACGGCCGCTTCGGCCACGGCGTGGTGGGCCACCAGAGCGCTCTCGATCTCGGCGGTGCCCAGGCGGTGGCCCGAGACGTTGATCACATCGTCGACCCGGCCGGTGATCCAGTAGTAACCGTCCTCGTCGCGCCGGCAGCCGTCGCCGGTGAAATATTTGCCCGGGTAGGTGGTGAAATAGGTGGTGATGAAGCGCTCGTGATCGCCATAGACGGTGCGCATCTGGCCGGGCCAGCTATCGGTGATGCAGAGATTGCCGCTCGCCGCGCCCTCCAGCACCGCGCCCTCGGCGTCCACCAGCTGGAGCTTCACGCCCGGCAGCGGCTTGGTGGCCGAGCCTGGCTTGAGCGGCGTGGCCCCGGGAAGCGGCGAGACGAGGCAGGCGCCGGTCTCGGTCTGCCACCAGGTGTCGACGATCGGGCAGCGGCCATCGCCGACCACGCGATGATACCAAAGCCAGGCCTCCGGATTGATCGGCTCGCCCACCGTGCCCAGCAGCCGCAGCGTGGCGCGCGAGGTGCGCTTCACCGGCGCCTCGCCATCGCGCATCAGGGCGCGCAGGGCGGTGGGGGCGGTGTAGAAGATCTCCACCTTGTGCTTGTCGATCACCTCCCAGAACCGGCTGACGGTGGGGTGGTTGGGCACGCCCTCGAAGATCAGGGTCGCAGCCCCGTTGGCGAGTGGTCCGTAGACGATATAGCTGTGGCCGGTGACCCAGCCGACATCGGCGGTGCACCAGAAGATCTCGCCGGGCCGATAATCGAACACCAGCTCGTGGGTCCAGGAGGCCCACACCAGATAGCCGCCGGTGGTGTGCAGCACGCCCTTGGGCTTTCCGGTGGAGCCGGAGGTGTAGAGGATGAAGAGCGGGTCCTCGGCGTTCATCGGCTCGGGCGGGCAGTCGGCTGAGACCTTGGCCGCCTCCGCCTCATAGGCGAAATCGCGGCCGGCTTTCATGGGCACATCGGCGCCGGTGCGGCGCACCATCAAGACGGCGCCGACATCCGGGCATTGTTCGAGCGCCTCATCGACGTTGCGCTTCAGCGGCACGATCCGGCCGCCCCGCAGGCCCTCGTCGGCGGTGATCACGATGCGGGAGTCGCAATCCTGGATGCGCCCGGCGATCGAGTCGGGCGAGAAGCCGCCGAAGATCACCGAATGGACCGCGCCGATCCGGGCGCAGGCCAGCATGGCGAAGGCGGCTTCCGGGATCATCGGCAGATAGATCGTCACCCGGTCGCCCTTGGCGACGCCGTGGGCCTTGAGCACATTGGCCATGCGGCAGACCTGGGCGTGGGCCTCGCGGTAGGTGATCTTGCGGCTGTCGGCCGGATCGTCGCCCTCCCAGATGATCGCCACATCGTCGGCGCGATGGGGAAGGTGGCGATCGAGGCAATTGGCGCTGACGTTGAGCACGCCATCGGCGAACCAGCGGATGTGGAAATCCTCGCGGTGGAAGGAGACATCCTTGGCCGTGGTGAAGGGCGCCATCCAGTCCAGTCGGCCGGCGACCTTGGTCCAGAAATCCTGAGGGTTTTCCTCGACCTGACGAAGCGCGGCCTCATAGCCGGCGGCGTTCATATGCGCCCGCGCCGCCCAGGCCGGCGGCACCGGAAAAACCAGATCGTCACTCACCGCGTTGCTCCCTTGGGCCAAGTCGGGAGCGACTATGCGGACGCAGTGAGGGAAGGCAAGGAGGGCCACGCACCTATAGACCTTGAGAGTGTGCACGTCATGCACTAGACAATGCGAGTGGTCACGATGCACCGCGGCGCCGGCTGGAAGGTCTCGCTATATGGCCGAGAGCACGGGGCGCCGCATTTTCATATCGAGGGCCCAGGGTATCGATGTTCGATCGGCATCCAGAGCCTAGAAATTGTCATCGGCGCCGCGCCTGCTAGCGTTCTGCGCGCCGCGCGAGCCTGGGCGGACGAAAATCGAGACGCGCTTCAAGACCAGTAGAATGAGTTGAACCCATGAATACAGTTGATCGTGTCCGAACCATTACCTTGGTGGAGGCCAAGCCGCCCTCCACTCTGACGGTGCTGTGGTCCGACGGCGTGACCGCCGACCTGGATGTTGCGAAACTTGTCGGGGAGGCATGGGCTCGGAAGCTTCGGGACTCGGGGGAACTGGCCACGGCGCGGGTCATCGAATGGGGTCACGGAGTGGAGTGGCCGTCCGGCGCGAGGTCGGGGCGGAGACTCTGTGGCTGGAGACCCTATCGGCGACGGGGCATGATGACACGCGCGCCTTCCTTGAATGGCGGCTGCGCCACGGCCTGTCGCTCAGCGCAAGCGCCGCGGCATTGGGGCTCTCGCGCCGGACGATCGCTTACTATTCCAACGGCGATCGCAGGGTCCCCCGTCCGGTCTTGCTGGCGTGCCGGGGATGGGAAGCCCTACAAGTAGCGGCATGACGGCGCGGCGCGCGCCCTGATCAAAAGCCAAGGCCGACTTCATGCTACTTCACCTCTCCACCTGGCCCGAGATCGAGGCCTTTCTCGCGCGCTCGACGACCATCGTCGTCCCCATCGGCTCCAACGAGCAGCACGGACCCACCGGCCTTCTGGGCACCGACTGGCTGTGCCCGGAGATCATCGCCCACGAGGCCCAGAAGAGCGCCGACATCCTGGTCGCGCCGACCTTCAACATCGGCATGGCCCAGCATCATCTGGATTTTCCGGGCACCATCGCCCTGCGCCCCTCGACCTTCATGGCGGCGATCGGCGACTGGACCCGCATCCCTGGCGCATCACGGCTTCACGCGGATCTTCTTCCTCAACGGCCACGGCGGCAATGTCGCCACCATCGAGGCGGCCTTCTCCGAGCTCTACGCCGAGGCGAGCTATCGCCGGCGGCCGCGCGGCTTCGCCTGCAAGCTGACCAACTGGTGGGACCTGCAAGGGCGTCATCCGCCTGGCGCAGCAGCAGTTCCCGGTCGGCCACGGCAGCCACGCCACGCCCTCGGAGATCGCCGTCACCCAGTGGGCCTATCCCGACCACATCAAGGCGGCCAACTACGCGCCCCAGATCGCGCCCACCGGCCCGATCCGCGAGGCGGCCGATTTCCGCGCCCGCTTTCCCGACGGCCGCATGGGCTCCGACCCGGGCCTGGCCACGCCGGAAAAGGGCGGCGAACTGGTCAAGCTCGCGGCCGCCGGGCCTGGTCGAGGCGGTGGCGGCGTTCAGCGCTTAACGCAAACTTCAGCCGGCGAAGACATCGCCACCTTCCACGCGCACCGGCCAGGGCCGCAACGCCAGGCCGGCGCAGGGGCCGCCGACGCACACGCCGTCGTCGGGGCGGAACAGGGCGCCGTGGGAGGAGCAGAGGATCAGGTCGCCCTCGCGGGTCAGGTAGCGATCGGGGGCCATGGCCAGCGGCATGCCGGCGTGGGGGCAGCGGTCGACGAAGCCGCGAACCTCATCGCCCCGGCGCACCACGAAGCCCAGGAACAGCCTCTCGCCCTGCGCGGAAGAAGAACCCCTTGGCCCCCGGATCGGCCAGATCGGCGAGGGCGCACAGGCGCGTCCCGGCCGGCGGCTGGGCCGGATTGGCGCTCAAGGCTTTGTTCTCAAGGTCGGGGCAGCGTCTGGCGCCAGGCGCGGACCTCGACGCGTTCGAAGAGGCCGGCCAGGGCGTAGGGATCGGCGGCGGTGAAGGCGCGCACGGCTTCGATATCGGCCGCCTCGATCAGGAACAGGGAGCCGGCCATATCGCCCGCCTCGTCGAGAAACGGGCCGGCGGTCTTGATGAAGCCGGCCGGGGCGGCGGCGCAATAGGCCAGGTGGGCCTCGCGGTTGGCGAGCCGCAGGGCGAGGGACTTCGGGTTTGTCGATGCAGATCAGGGCGAAGCTGGCCATGACGATCCTTGCGATGATGGCGTCTATCCCTCGGCCCGGAGCGGACGGGAGAGCAGGGAGATGATGGCGGCGCCGACTTCCAGGTCGGCCGGCGAGGATGGCGTCGACCGCCTCGCAGATCGGCGTTTCGACGCCGAGGCGGCGGGCCAGGGCGGTGACGGCCGGCGCGGAGGCCACGCCCTCGGCCACGGTGCGGCGTTCGCCGGGAGGGCGGCTCGAGGCTCTCGCCGCGGCCGAGCGCCAGGCCGACGCTCATGTTGCGCGACTGGCGGGCTGGAGCAGGTGAGCACCAGATCGCCCAGGCCGCAGAGGCCGGCCACGGTCTCGGCCTCGCCGCCCAGCGCGACGGCCAGGCGGGTCAGTTCGGCGAAGCCGCGGGTGATCAGGGCGGCGCTGGGCGCTGCGGCCCAGGCCCGCGCCCTCGACGACGCCGCAGGCGATGGCCAGGACGTTCTTCACCGCCCCGCCGGCCTCGGCGCCGATCATGTCGTCGGCCAGGTAGGGGCGGAACGTCGGGGTGGCGATGCGCTTCGGCCAGGCGCCGCGGCCAGGTCGAGATCGGCGGCAGGCCAGGGTGACGGCGGTGGGCAGGCCGCGCGCCACCTCGCCGGCGAAGCTGGGGCCGGACAGCACCGCCGGCGCGCGCGTCGGGCAGGGTCTCGGCGCAGCACCTCGGTCATCAGCTTCAGCGAGCCCTGCTCCACGCCCTTGGCGCACAGCACCACCGGCGGTCCGGCGTCGCAGGTGCGGCGCGAAGGCGGTCAGGGTGGCGCGCAGATGCTGGGCCGGGGCGACGGCGAGGATGATGTCGGCGTCGGCCAGGTCGGCCGAGATCGCCGGTGGCCGTGACGGTCTCGTCCAGATCGACGCCGGGCAGGAAAAGCGCGTTCTGGTGGTCGGCATTGATGGCCTCGGACCACCTCGGCCTCCCGCGCCCAGAGCGTGGCGTCGAGGCCGGCCCGGGCGCAGACCTGGGCCAGGGCCGTGCCCCAGGCGCCGCCGCCGATGACGCCGGCCGACTTGCTCACGCCTTGGCGCCCTTGCGGCCGGCGGCATGGGTCGGGTCGGCCGGGCGGCGGCCTCGTCCAGCGGCCAGCGCGGGCGGGCCACGGCGTCGAGGCCGTCGATCAGCCCCAGCGCCAGCCGCTCGGCGCCGGCCAGGGCGATCATGGCGGCGTTGTCGGTGCAGTAGGCCAGCGGCGGGGCGGGGAAGGCGAAGCCGTGCTCGGCGCGCCAGCTGCCTGCAGCGCCGCGCGCACCGCGCCGTTGGCGGCGACGCCGCCGGCCACGACGAAGCGCCGATCGCCGCCCCCGTGGGCGCGCGGCATAGACCGCCATGGCCCGGGCGGTGCGCTCGGCGAGCTGGCGGGCGATGGCGCGCCTGGACGGCGGCGGCGAGGTCGCGGCGGTCGGTCTCGTCCGTGAGCCCCGTCGGCCAGCCGCGCGGCGGCGGTCTTCAGGCCGGAGAAGGAGAAGTCGCAGTCCTTGCGGCCCAGCAGCGCGCGCGGCAGGGGAAAGCGGGCCGCGTCGCCGCCCTGCGCCAGCCGTTCCAGCGCCGGGCCGCCGGGATAGGCGCAGGCCCAGGGCCCCGGCGATCTTGTCGAAGGCCTCGCCGGCGGCGTCGTCGATGGTCGAGCCCAGCCGCTCGGCAGGCCCCGACGCCCGGCGACGTCCAGCAGCTGGCAATGGCCGCCGGAGACCAGCAGCAGCAGGAACGGATAGGGCGATGTCGGCGGCCAGCCGCGCCGAGACGGCGTGGCCCTCCAGGTGGTTCACCGCGATCAGCGGCAGGCCCAGCGCCAGGGCCATGGCCTTGCCGAACGAGAGCCCGACCATCACCCCGCCGACCAGGCCCGGGCCCGGCGGTGGCGGCGATCGCCGTCGAGATCGGCGAAGCCGAGAGCTCGGCCTCGGCCAGCGCGCGCCGCGACAATGGCGTCGATGGTCTCCACATGGGCGCGGGCGGCGATCTCCGGCACCACCCCGCCATAGGGCGCATGCTCGGCGATCTGGCTGAGCACGACGCTGGAGCAGCACCTCGGCGCCGCCATCGGCCAGGCGCACCACCGCCGCGGCGGTCTCGTCGCAGCTGGTCTCGATGCCGAGGACTGTGAGGGGTGAGCTGAGCGGTCATCTGGTTGTGGCGCGGGGCGGGCTGGGTTAGCCGTCTTGCCATGATCAGGCAAACAAGTCGCCTCCGCCGGCCGTGACGACGTTCTGGATCACCCGCGCCCAGCCGGAGGCGGACGCCACCGCCGCGCGGGTGCGCGCCATGGGCTTCGAGGCGGAGGTGGCGCCGCTGCTGGCGGTGCGGGACCTGCCGGGCGAGATCGATCTGGCGGGCGTCGGCGCGGTGGCCTTCACCAGCCAGAGCGCGGTGCGGGCGTTCACGGCCCGCTGCGGCGAGCGCGATCTGATCGCCTTCGCCGTGGGCGACGCCACCGCAGCGGCGGCCAAGGCGGCGCGCTTTCGCACCGTGCTTTCCACCGCCGGCGATGTGCGGACCCTGGCGGCCGGGATCGCGGCGCGGCGACGGACCCTGGGCGGCGAGGTTCTTCATGCCGCCGCGGCGGAGCCGGCCGGCGATCTGGTGGGCGATCTCAACGCTCGGGGCGTGCCGGCGCGTGGTGTCGCGATCTATGAGACCGTGCCGGTCGATCCGCCGGCGGCGTTTCTGGAGCGGCTGACTGAACTGGACGGCGTTCTGCTGCACTCGTCCAAGGCCGGGCGGCGGCTGGCCGAAATCCTCGGCGCGCGGGCGCTTCCCCGCCTGACCGCCTATTGCCTTTCGCCGGCGGTGGCCGCGACGCTGGAGGGCCTCACGATCGGGCCCTTGACCGTGGCGCCTTTGCCCAATGAGGATGCTTTGTTAAGGCTATTGCCCGCATAGGGCTCAAGATGCCGCCGATGACCGTGCTGCCTGATCCTGTCGAGCTTTCGTCGAGTCTTGGCCCCTCGGAGCCGGGACGCCGGCCGCTGCTGAGCGGCTGGTTCTGGCTGATGCTCGGCTTTTGCGCCCTGTGCCTGGTCGCCTCGGTGGCCGTCGTGACCCTGGGACCGCGCATGACCGCCCCGCGACCGGCGCCGGCCGTCGCCCTGCCGCCGACCCCGACGCCACCGGCGCCCTTGACCTACGCCCCGCCCGCGCCGGCCCCCGTGACCACGCCCGTTCTCCCCGGCGCCGACGCCGCGGCGCTCAGCGCGCAGATCCAGCATCTGGAGAGCGATGAGACGCGCCTGCTGAACGCCGCCGCCGGCGCCCTGGCCGCCGCGTCCCTGAGCGACGTCGCCGCCCAGCCCCGGCCGTTCGCCGATGACCTGGCGGTCTACGCCCGGCTGCTGCCCGCCTCGCCGGATATCATCGCCCTCACCCCGCTGGCTCAGCAGGGGGCGCCGACCCGGGCGGCTCTGGCCACGGAACTCAACGACATTGCCGCCAAGGTTTCGGTGGCGGCCCACGCCCCGGCCAAGGACGCCAGCGTCCTCTCGCGCCTGGCCTATCTGTTCTCCCGGGTGGTGAGCGTGCGGCGGATCGACCTGGAGGGCGGCGGTTCCGATGCGGCCCTGGCGCGGGCCGAACGCCGCGCCGAAGAGGGCGATCTGGAGGGCGCGATCACCGTGCTCGACACCCTGCCCGCCGGCGCGCGCGCCGCGCTCGCCCCCTGGCGGGAACAGGCGATCCGGCGGATCGACATCGACCGGCACATAGCCGGCCTTCGCGCCCAGGCCGTGACCGACCTGGCCGCCGCGCGAGGAACGACGCCATGATCCGCATCGCCCTGGCCATTTTCGCGGTCTCGATCCTGATCGTCGCCGTGATCTCTCTGCAGGGCGAGCCGGGTCTCGCGAGCCTCACCTGGCTCGGCTGGCGTGTGGACACCACCGCCGCGGCCGGGGTGATGCTTGTGGGCCTCGCCGCCCTGCTGGCCACGGTGTTCTGGCGAGGCCTGATCTGGCTCTTGCAGGCGCCGGCTCGGGCCGCGAGGTCGGCCGCCGAGAACCGCCGCCGGCAAGGCGCCGAGGCGATCACCCATGGTTTCCTGGCCGTGGCGGCGGGCGATGGCCCCGGTGCCCGGCGCCTGGCGCAGCGCGCCTCGGAACTTGCCGAGGAAACCCCACAGCTTGTCCGCATCCTGGCCGCCCAGGCCGCCGAGGCGGCTGGGGATCGAAGCGCCGCGCGGGTGGCCTATGACGCCATGCTGGGCTTTCCCGAAATGCGTCTGGCCGCGCACCGCGGGCTGATGCAGACCGCCCTCGCCGGCGACGATCAGGCCGAGGCCTTGCGCCACGCCGAAGCCGCCTACGCCCTTCCCCGGACGGCCCCCTGGGCCTGGAGGGCCCTGCTGGAAGCGCGGCTGGAGAGCGGCGACTGGCCGGCGGCCCTGGCCCTGGTGAAGGGGGCTCTGGAGCGCAAGATCGTCTCGCCGCTCACGGCCGAGCGCGCCCGCGCCGCGCTGCAAGGGGCGAGCGCCGCCAGCCTGGAAGCGGCCGGCCGCGCCGCCTCGGCCCTGGAGTTCGCCCAGACGGCGGCCCGCTCGCGGCCCGACTTCACCCCCGGGCCGGTAATCGCCGCCCGCCTGCTCTTGGCCGATGGCCGCGGCGCCCGCGCCGCGCCGATCCTCGAATCGGCCTGGAAAGCCCGGCCCCACCCGGCCCTGTGGCTGGCCTGGCGGGATCTGCGCACCGACGAGACGCCCCGGGAGCGGGCGGGGCGTATGGCGGCTCTGGCCGCGCTCAATCCCGGCGCGCGGGAGAGCCGCATGCTGATGGTCGAACAGGCCCTGATCGCCGGTGACGTCCCCGCCGCGCGCGCGGCCGCCCAGACCCTGCAGGGAGAAGCCACCACCCAGCGCTTGGCCGGACTCATGGCCCGGGTGGCCAACGCCGAGGGCGCCCGCGACGAAGCCCGAGCCTGGATCGCCAGGGGCGCCGCCGCCCCGCGCGAGGCCGAGTGGTCGGATATCGATCCGCAGGGCCGCGCCTTCGCCTACACCCCGGCCGACTGGGCCCGGCTCACCGCCGCCTACGCCGAGACCGGCGAACTGATTCATCCGCGCCACGAGCGACATGAGGCGAGCATCAACGACCTGCCCGCCCTGCCCGCCGCCTACGCCGACAGCGCCGCCTTCGTCAGCGCCGCCGAGGCCGGCGACGCCCTGGCGCCGATCGTCGACGACGACGGATTCGGTGAAGCCTTGCAGCCGGCCGGCGGCGATCCCGAACCGCGCTGGTGGCGGCGCTAGCCGCAAAGCCAGAGACCAACCCGCTCGCTCTTTCGTCCACGGGTTGCGCGGCCTACATGCGCAGCCATGGCCAGCGTATCCATGAAGCCTCCGCCGCGTGGCGAGCTGATCGACATCGGCGGCCGGCGTCTGCACGCGGTGCGCGCCGGGCCACGCCCCACCTCCGGCGCCCTGGTGCTGCTGGAGGCCGGCGCGTTCGGCTTTTCCGCCGACTGGTCGGTGGTTCAGGCGAAGCTGGCGACGCTCGGCCTCGCCTCCCAGGCCTATGATCGGGCGGGGCTGGGCCTTTCCGATCCCGGACCCAAGCCCCGAGACGGACTGGCCGTGGTCCACGATCTGGAGGCCATGCTGGCCAAGCTCGGCGAGACCGGACCGCTGATCCTGTGCGGCCACTCCATGGCCGGCCTGCACGTTCACCTGTTCGCGGCCCGCAACCCCAGCCGGGTGGCGGGGATCGTCCTGGTGGATGCGACGACCCCCGAGGCGATGGACTCGAAACTCGTCAGCGCCTTCGTCGGACAGTTCGGCGGGGCGGCGCGGCTTGTGGCCTGGGGCGCCGGCGTGGGTCTCTTCAAGCCGTTGGCCGGAACCGGACTTGCCGATCAGATCGGCCTGACCGGCGCGGTGGGCGAGGAGAAACGCTGGGCCTTCGCCGATCGCGACCACAATGCCTGGGCGGCGGAAGAGGTGGCTCATTGGCCGGCGGCGGCGAGCCAGGCGCGAAGCGCCGGCGCATTGGATCCGGCATGGCCGGTGGCGGTGGTCCTGGCGGGGCCGGCCGACAGCCGAAACGCTCTCAAGGCCTTGCAGATGGCGCCGGCGCGGGCGGCAGGCCACGGTTCGATCGAACATGTGGCGGGGGCGACCCACGCAACGGTTCTGGGCGGCCTTTACGCGGACGCCATCGTTCGAGGAATAGAATTCGTGCGCTCGGCGGCGCACGCCTGAAGCTCGCCTAAGCGCGGACGATCTTTTTCGGCGGCGGCGATCAGGCCTTCGCGCTGGGCGCGCTTGCGGGCGAGCTTGCGGGCGCGGCGCACGGCCTCGGCCTTTTGGCGGGCGCGCTTTTCCGACGGCTTTTCATAGTGCACGTGCCGCTTCATTTCGCGGAACGAGCCTTCGCGCTGCATCTTCTTCTTCAGCGCCTTAAGCGCCTGATCGACGTTATTGTCGCGGACGAAAATCTGAACCACCGGTGCTCCTGTCGGTCCCCGCGGAGGTCGCGGGATGTCGCTTCTCCGAAGGGCCCTTCGGAAAGAGGCGCGGCTGATAGCAGAGGCGATCGGTTTTGTCCATGCCGCCTAGCGATGAGCGCTGAGCGCTGAGCGGAGCGGCGGATTGGATCGCCCCATTGCCCCTCCAAGACAACGCCGGCGGGAAAAGTGGCGGGCATGGGCTTTCATCGGAGCCGCCAACCCTTATGTCCATTGGGATTCTGGCTCGCGCGGTTCTGACTAGCGCGGTCTTCAGCTTGTTTCAGAAAGACAATCGCCGTGGCGCGGTCGGACGATAACCCCACGGCGGTCACCTTTCGCTGCCCCGAGGCGTTGGAAGGCCTCGTGCCGCCGCCGGTCCCGGCCGGCGAGGGTCTCCCCGATTGGCTGAGGGCGATGCCCGGGCAGGCGCCGAGCCGGCTCGCGTCTGGCGAGGAGGACACGGTCAAGCGCTGCCCGCCGTTCGTCGACGCCATGACGAGCGGCTTTCTCATGCCGCTGATGTGCGACCTGAAGGTCGAAGAAGGGGAATTCACCTGGGACAGCGATTTGCCGGCCGGAGGCGACGCCGCCTGTCCGCGCGCGCCCATCGGCCTGCACGACCCGGGCCAGCTTGCCGGCGCGCCGATGTTCGACGCCGATCGGGTGGTGATCAAGTTTCATAGTCCCTGGACCATCGAGGCGCCGGAGGGGTGGTCGCTGCTTTTCACCCACCCGGTCAATCGCTTCGACCTGCCGTTCGTCACCTTCACCGGCCTCGTCGATTGCGACCGTTATCGCGACGCCTGGATCCATTTCCCCGCCCATTGGCGAGACGAAGGCTTCAGCGGCGTCCTGCCCAAGGGCACGCCGGTGGCCCAGTGTTTTCCCATCAAGCGGGAGACCTGGGATCTTCGCACCGCGGCTCTGACCGGGGAGGAATCTCAGCGGGCCCAGGATCTGCACATCGAGATCGGCCGTGAAAAGGGGGTCTATCGACGGCGTTTCCGGGCCTGAAACGCGTCATTCCCCCGGAATGCCGAGGAAACTGGCGGCGGCGCTCGGCCGCAGGAAAATCCGGCCATGCCGCGTCGCCGCCAGCGCCTTGACCGTCGGCCCGAACAGCGCCGGCCCGCCGCGGGCGACCGATCGCAGGCTCGCTTCACCGGCCTCCCGCTGGCCCATTTCAAGCTGGCATTTGGCCAGCTCGATCCGAACCACCGCATCGCCCGACCGTGACGCCAGCACCTGGCGGTAGAGATCCGCGGCGGCGGCGTATCCGCCATCCAGCGCCGTGACCCTGGCCAGGGCCACCACCGCGTCGCCGCGCTCCGGCGCCGCGGCGCGGGCCAGGGCGAAAAACTCTCGCGCCTTGGCCCGATCGTCGCGTCGCAAATGGACGTATCCCAGTCCGATGAGCAGGGAAGCGGCGCCCGGCGTGAGCGCCAATCCTTCCTCAAACACCGCCCTCGCCTCGTCGAGGCGGCCGAGCTCACCGAGCCGGTCGCCAAGATCGGCGAACGCCTGGGCGAAAGGCGGGCGCCGCGATACCGCCAGCCGCAATTGGCCCAGCGCCTCGTCCCGACGTCCGACCGCCAGCAAGGCCCTGGCGAGCAAGGTTTCGACGGATGCGTCGGCCGCCTTCCGCGCCGTGTTTTGCAACGGCTCGATCGCTTCGCCGGCAAGACCCCGCATGAGCAGGGCGCTTCCGAGAATCTGGGCCGCGAGGAGATTTCCGGGATCCGCGCGGCAGACCGGCGCGGCCAGCCGCACCGCCTCTTCCGGCCGCCCTGTCCGCAACGCCTGGCTCGCTTGTTCGAGCGCCCGGGCGGCGGGGTTCGGCCGTGCGGAACTGGGGTGCTTCACATCGATCTCGGCGGCGCCAAACGCGCCCATTGGCTAAGCCCGGCCGAATTCTTCCGCAACCACTCGGCGTTGGCTGGGAGGACAGGTTCTCGCCCACGATGGCCTTCTTTCGATGGCGCCGGGCCTGCGTCGTCCGACCGAGGCCCAGGTCGCCGGCCAAGGAGGAGTTCGCTTGAATTTGTCGCCCAAATCGCCCGCCGCGCGTTGACCGTCGGACCCCCGACCTCTAACCCGCCCGGCGCCCATGACCACCGCCCCTCGCTTCACCTTCGAAACGCCCGCCGACGCGCCGCGGGTGGACGCCCTGATCGCTCGCGCTTTCGGCCCCGGCAGATTCGCCAAGACCGCCGAACGCCTGCGCGAAGGCGGCGCACCGATTCTCGATCTCTCGGCGGTCGCCTGGACTGACGACGGCCTGGTCGGTTGCGCCAGGATGTGGCCGGTGGCGATCGGCGGCGCGCCGGCTCTGATGCTCGGGCCGTTCGCCGTCGATTCGGCCTATCGGAGCCTCGGCCTCGGCGCCGCCCTGATCGAGCAGGCTTGCAACGCGGCCTGCGATGGCCGGCCATGGCCTCGTCCTGCTGGTGGGCGATGAAGCCTATTTCTCGCCGCTCGGATTCTCGGCGGCCTCGGCCCGGCGCGTGGTGATGCCGGGCCCGGTCGACCAGCGCCGCGTCCTCGTCCGCGCGCTCATCCCCGGCGCGGCGGAAGGCGTCGGAGGCCTCGTCACCGTCCGCCGCGTTGACAGCGCGGCCTCTCCCCTGCACCAATCGCCGAAGGCCAAGCTGCGTCCCGCCGCCGTGCCCCTGGAGGTCCTGCCATCCGGCGTCTGATCCCAGCCCTGTTGGCCGCGCTCGCCTGCGGCGTCTCCGCGCACGCGGCGCCGACGACCCCGCCAAGCGACCCCTACGCCGCCCTGAAGGTCTTCGCGGGAAACTGGGTCGGCGTGGGCGCGGACGGCAAGGTGACGCCGGTGGAAAACAGGTGCGCCCAGACAGGCCTGTTTTTCGTCTGTGAACAGATCACTGGAGGCAAGGCCCAGGGTCTGATCGTCTTCAAGCCCGACGGACCGACCGCCAAGGGCGAGGCCTATATCGTCCAGACCCTCGACACCGTCGGCCGCCCGCCAGGGCCCTGGCGCGCCCTGACCATCGAGGGAACCCGCTGGACCTTCACCAACGCCGATCCGCCCGGCGCCAAGTCGGTCAAGGAGCGGACGGTCAATGAGTATCTCGGCCCCGATCACATCCACTATGAGGTCCAGCAGTCGGAGACCGGCAAGGAATGGACCACGATCCGCAGCGGCGACGAACGCCGGGCGCCCTGAGCGCCGCGGCCTCGTGTCGGCCAAGGCCGCTTGAGCCGCCCCGCCTACGCGCCTACCTCTAGTTCATGGCGGAGGCTCTAGAACGCGGCTGGACTGGAAGGGGTGATGGCGGCGGCGCGGCAGGCGCCGGGCCGAGGGTTGCCGCCGGTGCATCTTTGGCATCCCGCCCACTGCGGCGAGATCGATATCGTCATCAAGAAGAGCGGCCTGTGGTTCCATGAGGGCACGCCGATCGGCCGCGAGGCGCTGGTGCGGCTCTTCTCCACCGTCCTGCGCAAGGACCCCGAGGGCTTCGTCCTCGTCACCCCGGTGGAGAAGCTGGCGATCACCGTGGAGGACGCGCCCTTCATCGCCATCCGGGTGGACCGGGA
>CAWFQJ010000001.1:0-318209 GCA_963817995.1 uncultured Alphaproteobacteria bacterium | reverse complement strand
TGCACTGATCCAAACATAGGATTCACAAGGTGGCTGGGCCGTGCGATTCTGTGGTCATGGCCCAGACCGTATCTGTGATTGTCTCGACCGAGGACCGTGTGCGCCTGGCGGCGATCATCGGCGATCGAAGCCGGCCGCTGAAGCATATCCAGCGGGCCCGGATCATCCTCTACAGCGCTGACCAATTGCCCGTGCTCGAAGTCGCGCGCCTTGCCGGGGTGAGCCGGCCGGCGGTCTGGCGATGGCAGCGCCACTATGCCGAGGACGGTGTCGAGCGGCTCTTGCGCGAGGGCAGCCGCAAGCCTGGCAAGGCGCCCACACCCATATCCGTCGTCGCCCAGGTCGTGGCGCTTACCTGCTCCGAACCGCCGGGCGAGGTCACCCATTGGACCGGCCGCGCCATGGCCGAGGCTTCGGGCCTGTCGTTGACAACCATCCAGCGCATCTGGAAGGCCCACAAACTCGCGCCCCATCGCCTGCGCTCATTCAAGCGTTCAAACGATCCCGCCTTCGCCGAAAAGGTCGAGGACATCGTCGGCCTCTACATGCACCCGCCGGCCCATGCCGTGGTGCTGTCTATCGACGAAAAGTCCCAGATCCAGGCGCTGGACCGCACGCAGCCTGGCTTGCCGCTCAAGCCCGGAAAGGCTGGAACCCTGACCCACGACTACAAGCGCCACGGCACGACAACCCTGTTCGCCGCCTTCAACATTCTCGACGGGGCGGTGCTCGGCCGGTGCATGCAAAAACACACCCATCTGGAGTTCATCCGCTTCCTGAACGCCGTCGAGCGCGAGGTCCCAGCCGGAAAGATCATCCACGCCATCCTCGACAACTACGCCACCCACAAACATCCCAAGGTCCGCGCCTGGCTCGAACGTCATCCGCGATGGGTGTTCCACTTCACCCCAACCTCTGGTTCATGGCTCAACGCCGTCGAGAACTTCTTCTCCGCTCTCACCAGACGCCGCATCCGGCGTGGCGTCTTCAAGTCGATCGTCGACCTGCAGGCCGCCATCAACCGCTACCTCAAGGAGCACAATGACGATCCAAAGCCCTTCGTCTGGACCAAACCCGCCAAGCACATCCTCGCCAAGATCGAACGGTTGCCTGCACCCTCCGTATGAGTCAGTGCACTAGTGTCATGAGCGATCTCTCTCTTTGTCATGGCCAACCTGACATAATAGGACCGCGCAGCCGATCCCAGGGGGACTTGGAGTATTATCAAGCGTGTGGCGAATTTGATTCGCATGGCGTGAATACGACAAGACACCCTGGCTTGGAAATTATCGAAAGGAACGCTTTAAGGTGGCGGACGGCGGCCAAGTCCAACAAGCGAGCGGCGGCGAGACCATCGATGTCTCGTTCGTCATGCCGTGCCTGAACGAGGCCCTCTGCCTGGCGCCCTGCATCGCCGCGTGCCAGGAGGCCCTCGGCGCAGATCCAAGCCCGCTATGGCCTGACCGGCGAGATCGTCGTCGCCGACAACGGCAGCACCGACGGCAGCCAGGCCCTGGCCGCATAGCCTGGGCGCGCGGGTCGTCGCCGGTCGCCGAGAAGGGCTATGGCGCGGCTCTGCGCGGCGGCTTCCACGGCGCGCGCGGCCGCTACCTGGTGATGGGCGACGCCGACGGCTCCTACGATTTCCGCGAGGCTGTCGCCGATGATCGGCGCCCTGATGGGAGGCGCCGATCTTTGCATGGGCTCTCGCTTCAAGGGCGGCATCAAGCCCGGCGCCATGCCGTGGAAGAACCGCTATATCGGCAATCCGCTGCTGACCGGCATCCTCAACCTGCTGTTCCACACCGGGGTCGAGCGACGCCCACTGCGGCCTGCGCGCCCTCACCCGGGCCTGCTTCGATCGCCTGAGCCTGACCGGCGCCGGCATGGAGTTCGCCAGCGAGATGGTGATCAAGGCGGCGCTGACCGGCGAGATCGATCGTCGAGCGGCCGGCCACCCTATCGCCGGATCTGCGCGACCGGCCGCCCCACCTGCGCCCCTGGCGCGATGGCTGGCGGCACCTGCGCTATCTGTTCATGCTCAGCCCGGCGTGGCTGTTCGCCTTCCCGGCCGCGGTGGCGGTCGCCGTTGGCGGGCCGTCATCCTGGCGATCGCCGCCTGGCACTATGTGTTCCAGCCGGGGGTGGAGACCGCGCTTCGGCGACTATTGGGTGGTGCTGGCCAGCGCCCTGGTGGGGCTGGGCCATATCGCCGCCATCCTGGCCATGGCCAGCCATCTGCACGGCGTTCGCGCCGGCTATCGCCGCGCCCAACGGGCTGGATCATGCGCCTTGGCCGCTGGGTGACCCTGGAGACGATGATCGCCGCCGGGCTGGTGTTCGGCGCTCCTGGGTCTGACCGATCTGCTGTGGGTGGTCGCCGACTGGTCGGCGCGCAATTTCCAGCGGGCCTATTCGGTGCTGCCCGCCGTGCTCGGCACCCTGCTGATCACGCTGGGCGCCCAGACCATTCTGGGCGGCTTCCTGCTCTCCATCATCAACGGCAACGAGGCGAAGTTCCTGAAGACGCGGGGATAGATCGCCTGGAGTCGACACGCCTTCCCCACCTACCGCCTGATCTCGCCGATCGGCCTGGCCGGCGCGCCGCAGGTCAGGCCCCTGAGGCGCTTCACGCGCCGGGCTGGGCCTGGGCGGCGGGGATCGTTCGGATGCCGAAGCTGGCGGAGGAGGCGGTGTCGAAAATCGAGACCGTGTAGCGAGCGCAGAGATCGCTCGCCTGGCCTTTTTCCAGATCGCCGAGGGAGAGGACGATCGGGTCGGTTGCTCAGATAGGGATCGTTGCGGACGAGGTCGGTGGTGAACCAGGAGCGCGGAGTCGTCCACCAGCACCACCTGCGCGTTCGCCCGTCGGATGGCGGCGTCGGCGAGGGCATAGGGGTGGAGGAAAGCGTGCGCCTGCCAGGCGCGGATCGGCAGCAGGACGAGGAGCGAAACCGCCGGCCACCGCGCCGAACGCCGACCCGGGCGCCAGGCTTTCTGCGCCGCGTCAAGGCGATCGGTGAGGCCGCGTCCACTCCCAGGCCGCCAGCAGAGCAGACCGAACCCAAGAAGCCCGTGCAGATAGCGATATCCCCAGCCGTGGCCCTGGTAGGGGATCAACGACGAACATCGCCAACATTGTCAGCACCAGGCCAAGGACCAGGGAGCGCGAGCGTTCCCTTGGCGCGGAAGGCGGCCACGAGCGCCCAGCGCCACCAGCGGCGCCGTCAGGGGATTCTGCCAGGTGACGAGGCGGATCAGGTTCTTGGCCATCAGGCCGATGGCGGCGGGGTCGAAGGCGGCGATCAGGCCGAGGGCCTGGGCGCCGAAGCCGCCGACCGCCGGCGCCCGCTTGCCGGCGCGCCCGCCGGCGCCTCACCCAGCCAACCAAAGCGCGATTGGCCAATAGTCGATCCAGAACATACAGAACGCGCCATAGGCGAGGGTGTAGAGGCCGGCCAGACGCCAGCGGCGCTCGATCCAGAGCTGCAGCACGAAGGGGGCGACGAACAGGGGGTGAAAGAGGAGCTGATGCAGGCCGCAGGCGAGAAAGCCGATGGCCAGCGCGCCGGCGTGGCCGACCCTGCCACCACGCAGGAACAGCCATAGCCACACTAGGTTGAAGGCCAGATGCGCGTTCATGGCGTAGGGCGTCATGGCCGTGACCAGGAACTGGCTGGAGGTGGCCAGCAGCACCGCGGCGATTAGCGCCGTGGATGGCCGCCCCGGCCACATGCGCCTTCCCACGCCCCAGACGGCCGCCACCGAGATCGCCGCCAGAAGCGGACTCGCCAGGGTCGCGCCGCCAGCGGCCTTCGCCAGGCCGCGCAGGGCCGCATTCACCGGCAGATAGGCCGAGGCCCAATAGGCGCCGTCGTCTGTGCTGAAGGCGAATTGCGGCTGAAGCGCGGAGACGTAGTCCTGCCATTGCATCGGCCACCGGGGCCATCAGCGCGCCATGGGCATGGATCGCCGCGCCGAAGGTCGCCATGAATTCATCCAGCGACAGCGGATAGCGGTCATACACCAGCTGAAGCCCGCCCAGCCGACGACGGCGCTCAGGGCCGCCAGGCAGAATACGAGCCGCGGCGCTGTCCCTGGCGACCCCAACTGGCGATGGGTCGGCGATGCCGAGATCGCCGAAAAGCGTGGTCCAAAACGGCCCGATACCCCTGGTGTGAGACGCAAGGTGACGACCAGCACCAGGATGGCCGCGAGAATCGGCAGATCCTGGAACACGAAGAAGAGCTCGCTCAGCGGACGCGGTTGGCGCAGCAGAATAGCCGCGAAGGACGTCAACAGCAGCCCGGCGCCCAGCCAGAGCCAGGCCTTCAGAATTTTCTCAAGCATCGTCGGCGGGCGGACCTGGGTCCCGAGCAGCCGTGAACAGGAGCACTCGGCGGGTGCCGAAATTGAACACGAAGCCTACGCCGGCCGCAGGAATCTTGGCCAGGCGATAGTCGAGATGCAGCAACTCGACGAAGGTCTTCATCAGGACCTCGTTGAGGCCGAGGCCCAATAACCCGATGAGGAAGAAGCCGACAAACTCCAGCCGCCGGCTGGCCAGGCGGCGCTGGCTGAACACCAGGGTTACGCTAAGCGCATAGTTGACCACCAGACCGGCGCCGAAGCCGGCGGCGGCCGAGACCAGATAGTTCAGCCCCGCCCATTCGGTCAGCGCCACCATCAGCCCATAGTCCACCACCAGGGCGACCACGCTCACCAGCAGATATTTCCAGGACTCATGGGCGAGGGCGATGAGCCGGGCCAGCGGGAGGCCGGCGTCCTTGGTTGTCACGCTCACGTCACGCCGCGCGGCTGGGGACGAGGCGTTCGCTGGCCAGGGCCTCGCGGGCGCCCGAGACGCCGGCCTCGCCATATTCGGCGTCCTCGTTCACGTCCCACACATCGTAAAGCGTCTTGCCGGCCTGGATGTTCAGGGCCGTGAGCATGCCGGTCATCATGGCGTGGTCCTGGTTGTTGTACTTATGCATGCCGTTGCGGCCCACCAGATGCAGGGTGGGATATAGCGAGGCCAGTTCATCGCGCACAGCGGCCACATTGTCGCGGTAGGTCTCGTCGTAGACGGGGTAAGCCTTGGCCTGGCGCACCACGCACGCGTCGGTCACATCCTCGGGACGCATCAGTCCGATCACGCCGATTTCTCGCTTGGCCAAGGCGATCAGGTCGTCGTCGCTGGAGCTCCACAAACCGTCGCCCTCGAAGCAGAAATATTCGAGGCCGAGGCAGGTGGAGACCGGGTCGGGGATCATCTCCGGCGACCAGGAGCGGAAGTTCTGCACCCGCCCGACCTTCACCGACGGGTCATGGATGTAGACCCAGTTATCGGGCAGATCGAGGCTGGACTTGCCGATCAGCACCACGGTGAGGAAGTCGCGATATTTCAGCTCGCCGGCCTGGTTCTGGGTGCGCGGCGGCGGCGTGATCGCGCTCACCAGCTCGCGCATGGGGGCCGAGGAGATGACGTTGCGGGCCGTGAGGGTTTCGCGCGTGCCATCACCGCGAACGGCGGCGACGCTCCACAGGCCGGCCTCGGCGTCCCAGGCGAGGCCCGTCACCCGGGTGTCCATCACCACCTGGCCGCCCATGGCGGCGATCTTGGTAGCGCAGGCCTCCCACATCATGCCGGGGCCCCGCCGAGGATAGCGAAAGGATTCAATCAGGGTCTTGGCCGTGGCCCCGCCCTTGGCGCGGACGCCGAGCGAGCGTTTGACGCCATCGATCACGGCGGCGGCGAGATCGAGCCCCTTGATCCGCTGCGCCGCCCAGTCGGCCGAGATCTCGTCGCAACTCATGCCCCACACCTTCTCGGTGTAGGTCTTGAAGAAGATCGAGAACAGCCGCTCGCCGAACTGGTTGCGCACCCATTGGTGGAAGGTCCTGGGCGATTTGACCGGAGAGAGGGTCGCCCAGCCATAGGACATCATGCAGGCCGCGCTCTCGATCGAGGCCGAGATTGCCCAGCGCCTCGAAGGCCCGCAGCGGATAGGCGTAGAACTTGCCGCCATAATAGATGCGCGAGAGGCGCGGCCGGTCGATGAAATCGTCGGGCAGGATCTCGTCCCACAGATCCACGACCTCCTTGCGACTTTGGAGAAGAAGCGGTGGCCGCCGATGTCGAACAGGAAGCCCTTGTAGTGGACGGTGCGGCTGATGCCGCCGACATAGGTTGGGTCCTGCTCGAGCACGCGCACGGCCGCGCCCGCCTTGGCCAGGCAATAGGCGGTGGTGAGCCCCGCCGGGCCTGCCCCGATGACCAGATTTTCAATGATTTCGCCGTCCGTCATGCCTAGGCGCCTTTCAAGCCGCGCCCCAGCGAGTCGCGCGCCGCGTCTCAAATGCTAGAGAAGTGGCGAGATTTAGTTAAGGGTGCGGAAACTTCACTGCGGCAAAGTCGCCCCGCGCTGCGTGCGCCTCAACCTTGGACAGGCATGCAGCTTTCCCCCTCCCCCGACCTTGGTCCGATGCCGCGACTTCTGACGGTCGCCGCCTTTGTCGCCCTGGTGGTTTGCGCCATTCTGGCCTGGCTCTATCCAATGACCGCGCGCCTGGGCGACACCGACGACGCCATGCGGCTGGTCATGGTGCGCGATCTTCTCGCCGGCAGAGGCTGGTACGATCAGGCGATCACGCGGCTGCAACCGCCGAGCGGCCTTTACATGCACTGGTCGCGATTGCTGGATGGCGGCATCGCCGGATTGACGGTGTTTCTGCGCCTGTTCATGGCGCCCGCCCCCGCCGAATGGTGCGCGCGTTTCCTCTGGCCGCTGGCTTGGGTGTTTCCCGCCGTGACCTGCGCTTTGCTGGTGGCGCGAAACCTCGGCGGCCGCGCCGCCGTGCTGCTGACCGCGCCTCTGCTTATGATAGACTTGCCCCTCTATCGTCAGTTCATTCCGGGTCGGATCGACCACCATAATATCCAGATCGTGATGACCATGGCGGCCTTGGCCGGGGCGGTGGCGAAAAACAACCGCGCGCGATGGGGTTGCTTCGCCGGCGTCGCGGCCGCATTCGGCTTGGCGATCGGCCTCGAAGCGCTGCCGCTTCAGGCCCTCATCGGGGCGAGTTTTGGCGTGAGCCTCGTCCGCGATCGCAAGGATGCCCCCGCCGCGGCGGCCTACGGCCTTTGCCTCGCCGGCGCCAGCCTGATCTTCTTCGCTGCACAAACGCCGCCATGGCGCTGGTCGCTGACCTTCTGCGACGCCCTGGCGTTCAATCTCGTCGCCGCCCTGGTCACCGCTGGGTTAGGCTTGGCCCTCGCCGCCTGGGCCGCGAGGGCGGCGTCAATCCCGGTAAGGGTGGGGTCTTTGGTTATCGTGGCCGTGGCTGCCGCCGGCGCCTATCTCTGGTCGGCGCCGCGCTGCATTCACGGGCCGTTCGCCGATATGAACCCAGCCGTGCGTCCCTTCTGGTTCAATACGATCCAAGAAGTGCAACCCCTGCCAAGAATGCTCGGTCTCGCGCGAGAGCCGGCCGTCGTAGCGATCACGATGATGATCATGGCCCTTAGCGCCGGCGTATACCTGCTTGGCCGCTGGCGTGGGTCGCCGAGCACTTCGGCGCTCCTGATGGGGGGGGCGCTGATCGGCGCCTGTATCACCGCCTATTTTACCTGGCGGATGCAGGACTATGTGTTCTGGATCGGGATGCCGGCGATCGGCGCGGCCTATAGCCTGATCGCGGCCCGGCGCCTGCGCGACCTCATGGCCCCAAGCCTGGCGGCCGCCACGATCCTGGCGCCGACCTTTGTCGGGGCGGCCGCCTCGAAAGCAGTTAGCCTCGCCCAGGCCGCCGGCGCCGTCGCCGCCCCTCCGCGCCAGCTGAACCTGAAAAAGTGTTTCGATCCCCGCCTCTACCGTGCCCTAGCCGCTCTGCCGCCCGGCGTCGTGCTGTCGGAGCAGGACTTGGGGCCGTTCATCCTGGCCTTCACCCGTCATTCAGCGCTGGTGGCGCCCTACCATCGGATGTCCGACGAAATACTGAAGGTCCACCAGGCCTGGAACGCTCCGCCGGCCAGGGCCGAGACCGCTGTCCGCGGCTTGGGGGCGACCTATGTGATCGATTGCCCCCCCTACCCGATGGCCGCGGCGGCGGGGACCTTTGGCGCACGCCTGCGCGCCGGGGAGACGCCGCCCTGGCTCCTCCCGCTTTCACCGCCAGGCGCCCCCCTCCGCATCTTCCGCGTTCGCCCGGCCTCGCCCGCGGCAAGTTGATTCCCCGTCGCGACATATCGACGCAGGCCTTCTGGCTCGAACATCGACCTGGGCAGACGCTTTCGGCCAACACAGGCGCGCCGCCGGAGAGTGTCGATGGCCAAGATTCGTTGAGTGTCCGCTTGATGACAACTGTCTGAGGGCGAGCGCCAAGCAATCGTTAACCATGATTTCATATATCGCTATTGATTCTCGCGAGACATTTCGGTCTAAAGACTTTGGAGCGGATTTCCTTCGCTCCCGCGCTGGGAACTCTGGCTCCCAGCGATGCGCCGCCTGTCCAACCTAGGGGTATTCCCGTGCGTGCATTGACCGATTTCCTCGACAGCGAATCCGGCGCCTCGGCGGCGGAATATGCTCTGATCCTCGCCATCATCGCCGCCGCCATCGTCGGCGCCCTCGTAGCGCTACAGAATTCCATCAACACGGCGATCTCGAACGCCGCCGGCGACATCCAGAACGGCACGACATCCAGCTAAGGCCATTGGGCTTGGGCGCGCCCAAGCCCGAACCCGCCCGAGATCCGGAACGCGCGGCTCAACCGCGCCCCTGAAGCCGTGTCGGGCGTTGCACACGCCAAGACGGTCTGAAGCCGCTCACGCCCCGCCAACCCGCATGGCCCCCAGACCGACGCGCGACGCGGCATTGTGTCGCACAACTGGCCCAAAGAATTGGGGCATTTTCGGTATCGCCAGAGCCGGCGCGAGACTAGAGTGCCGTCTGTGACAGCAAAGTTCGTTTGGAATGCCTTCTAGATCGGGATGCTGGCCTCCGGAACGGCTGAGCAGGAAAAGTTGAGTCACCACAACCAGTGAAGGATTATCCTTCGTATCGCGTTTGTTTGGCCGAGCGTTGAGCGGCCCTTCAGTTCCACTCGCCAAAGCTTGGCGAGGCCAGCCAGCCAAGAGGGGGCAAGACGTGCGCAAATCTCCGGTTTATTTGGCTGATGAATCCGGCGCCTCGGCCGCCGAATACGCCCTGGTTCTGGCGATCGTCGCAGCCTCCGTGGTGAGCGCCCTGTTTGGCCTGGTCGGCGCGATCTCGAACGCGGTCAACAGCTCCACCAACGCCTTCTCGAATTGACCGCGCCCGTATGAAGGCCGGCGCCGGTCTGCGGAGCCGCCTTTGCCGGTGAGGCCCTAGCAAAGTTCCTTTTTCTGTCGGTTTTTAGACAAGGCATGGCGATTGCACGACGCCCGTGATCCTTGGTCTCGCCCTGGCGCATCTTGGAGCCAGGTGCGTTCAGACGGAACGAATCTGAACGCTGAATCGGGTTCTACACTTTTGAATCTAGAGCTGGATGATATCCGGCGCGCCTGCGGTCACCGCGCCTATTTGGACAGATAGGCCGTCGCCACCGCCTTCTGAAAGAGCGCCGCCAGCGCGGAGGTGATATCGCCATCGGTATTGACCTGGAAGTATAGGCCAGGCGAAGCGCATGCCTGGGCTGCGGGCGCGATCGTGTCATTGGCGAAGTCGGCCCCTGTGTAGATGCTGCCGTCGCCCGCTGGGTTCGAATAGCCCAGGGGGAACTGCAAGGCATAGATGTGATTGTTGTACCACGTCGCGGGGGTGGCGCCGGGCCACGCGCCTGGAATCACAGCTGCGGGGGGTTTGTTGGGTTTATTGGTGGGAAGGGGTGTGATCGGATTGTAGGTGAGATACAAAAAGGCGATACGAATGCCCTGGGCTTTGATGGCCGTGCAGGTGGTGTCATCTAGCGGCCCGTAGGTTCGTCCGTTCGGCCCCGCAAAATCCGGCATGGCGTCACTGACGATGAACAATACCTCTTTCGCCGGATTGCCGCCCAATCCGCTTCCTGGCGTCGGCATGAGGTTATACATATTCGTCAGAGCGGTGGGAAGGTTGGTATCCTCATCCTGGTCATTCGTACCTTTGACGGCAATATTATTTGAATAAATCGTTTCAGGCGAGATCGTTAGGTAGTTTGGTATGGATGTTGTCGTACACCCTCCATCCTTCGTATACCCTGACGGGTTGCCGGTTAGCGCAGACCAAGTGTTGGTGGCGCACGCAGAGGTGACTTTCGGATCACAGCCACTTAGAGGCACTAGGGAATTAAATGCCGAGTCGATCGTATAAAGAGCCATGCCATAATATGTGTTGTTCGCCGTCGCCGTGGCGGGCGCGACTTGCATAAGATTATTTACAGCGTCGTTGACCAAATCAATCCGCAGAGCGATGCAGTTGTTGCGAGATAGTGTATAGTTATCCTCCCCATTGGGGTTGCTGCCAACGTCGCCAGCGGTAGGATTTGTTTCATGGCAGGCGAAGGCGCAGGCCGTCGACCCCGTTAATTGCACCATCTGGGCGATCCCAGCGGCCTTGGCGGGGATCTCCATGGACGGAGACGTGTCGATCAGGAGATAGAAATTGATCTGCGGCGCCAGGCCTGATTTGGAGGCGGCGGCGCCACTGATGGCGATCTTGGGAAACCCGAGCACCCCGACGAAAACATTGTGCGAGGCGGAGGTGTAGGTCACGTTCACGGTGCGGATTGCGCTCGTGCCGCTGGTGTCGTCAGTGACCGTGATGCTGGGATTGGTGGCGTTGTTGACGGTGGGGTCGGTGCCCCCGGCGGCGCTGCTGCAATTGAAGCCACTGCTGTCGATGTTGCCGACCATGGCCGCCTGCGACTTGAAAAGGGCGCAGGCGGAGGCCGAGGCGGCGGCGGCGCTTGTGGTGGTGCCGGCATCCTGCATCGCACTGGGGGTCACCGCGGCGAGCGCGGCGGCATCGGCGATTCCGTTCAACCGCTCCTCTCGGCCGGCGGCCTGGATGTAGTCCAACCCGGCGCCCATGGCCAGAATGACCGGCGGCATCATCAGGGCCGCCAGGACCGCGACGTTTCCGCCCCGGTTCGCCAGGAATTGCTTCAGTCTCCGCAAGAGGGTCACGGTTTTGAACGCCTTTGCCGGGTCATGACGGATTAGCAGTCTGTGCAGGGGATGCTCGCCACCTGACGGGGCGACATATAGAGTTGGCCCGTCAAATTGTACGTGGGGCCAAGATACATCGAGCCGACGGTGGTCTTATACGGATAGAGGGTCTGGACCAGAATATAGGCCACCGTCATAGTCTTCGTCGAAGGCACCTGCAACGACGCCGGCAAGGTCCATGACGAGCCCTTGGTCAAAGCCGTTCCGCCTTGATAGCCCACGCTCCAGGTGACGGTCCCGGCGCCTTTGCCGTCGGTCTGGATCTCGGACATGACGATCTGCAGGTTGGTGGTCGAATAGGGCGACATGATCTGAGACGCCGCCGCCATGGTGCTGGTCGCCTCGGCCTGGGTTATCGCCGGGAATTGCGCCGCGACATTGGTCAACTGGGCCGTGGCGTCCTCGATCTTGCGATAGGTGGAGACGGCGAGAAACGCCTCGAAGCTGCCAAGCCAGAGGATCACCAGAACCGGGAGAATGACGGCCAATTCGACCGTCGCGGCGCCGCTCGGATCTCTGCGCCAGCGCCCGATGGCCGAAAGGCCGGCGGTGGCGTGCCGGCCGACTGGGATCGCCCGCCGGATCCACCACCCATTCACGACGACAGTCCCCCGGCGCCGCTGTAAGGCTCGTTCTTGAAGACGGCCGTGCCCACCATCAGGTGGGTGCCATTGGCCTGGTTGGCGTAACCGAACGGACCGCCGACCACCGGCCAGTCATACATGACCCGAACAATGACGACATCGCCCGCCGCGCCTTGGTTGTAGAGGAAGACGGGCCCCGTCAACTTGCCGGTTTTTGGATCATAGACGGGGACGATGGGCGCGGTGTTCAGCGTCGAGAACGTGCCGGCTGATTGCACGTCCACCCAAACGTTGGCGCAATTGAACATGCTCGGCAAACGTGAGCAGACAGAGGATTGAAAAGATGATTGCGTGGCGCTCACCGCTTGGCCCGTCATGATCAACCGCGCGGCCTGTTGCGTCGCGGTCTGAAGCGCCTGGTCGAAGAAGAAGATCAGAGCGGTCTGAAGGGCCACCAGCACCAGAATTATAAAAGGCGTCGCCACCAGGGCGAATTCCACGGCCGCCACACCGGCGTCATCCTTCGCCCAAAGCCAAGAAGGCCGCGAATGTCCTGGGTGCGAGTTTGATCTCAAGGCTTGATAGACCCCGCGAACCGCGCCGTGGCGACAGTCCTCTGTTTCGATGCCCTATACTGAACGACCCGGCCTGACCGCGTCAACCGCGAAGCCTGATTGATCGCGCTACCGGCGGGTAGACTTGATCTAAATTTAGCGATCAAAAACATACCTGCACAATCTAAGTTCACCGTTAACTATAATTAAAACGACGGTTTTATACCAAATTCAACTCGACCGCCGCCGATATGCTCACCGCTCGATCGGCGCGCGCGTCATTCTGTCGCAGCCGGAAACATATCTACACGAGGAAGTTAATAAACGGCGGTCGGCGCTCAGCTTCCGGATGCGCTGCAAGGCGGGTGGCGCGTTAACCTTAGTTTACGGGCGCCAATTCGATTCAATTCCTGATCTGCGGCAGGCTGTCGCATGCGCTATTCTCCGCTTGACCCTGAACATAACGGCCAGCTAAGCCGTCGATCACTTCAACGGCGGCGCCTAGGGCTCTTTGGGTTCAGCGCCCACAATTCGACGAAAGGTCTTCAGTCTCATGGGTAAACTTGTTGAATATATGGGCGACGAGTCCGGCGCTTCCGCGGCGGAATACGCTCTGATCCTGGCGATCATCGCCGCCGCCATCGTCGGCGCTCTGGTTGCTCTCCGCAACTCGATCAACACCGCGCTGACCAACACCACCGCGGCGATCAACAACTCGGCGGCCTAAGCCTCCGACATTCGTCTGAAACTGCGGCCGCGCGTTCGACAAGATCGTCGGGCGCGCGGTTTGCATATTAAGTCCGCCTTAACCCGCATCAATCGATACGAAGAAGCTAGACGATAAGACACTAACGCTCCCCTTTTGGCTTTTCAGGTCGCCCGCGATGTCTCTACGCACCATAGCCACCCTCGCGATCGCCATCGTTCTTGGCCTGGTCGCGGTCGTCATCCTGAACGGCTATCTGGGCTCGCAAAAAAAGGCCGCCCCTCAGCAGCAGGTGGCTTCCGGTGCAGGCGCCCCGGTCGTGGTCGCGGCCGCGCCCATCAAGCGCGGCGTCGTTCTTCAGCCATCGCTCCTCAAAGTGGTCAATTATCCCGCGGGCTCGGTGCCCGCCGGCGCCTTCTCCACCGTCGCCCAACTCACGGGCGCCAAGGATGTTCAGCGCCTGGCGTTGCGCGATCTGGCGCCCGACGAGCCGGTTCTGGCCGTTCGCGTCACCGCCCCGGGCGGCAAGCTCAACCTGGCGGGCCTGCTGGACCCCGGCATGCAGGCGGTGACCCTTCATTCGACCGATATTCAAGAAGTGTCGGGTTTTGTTCTCCCCGGCGACCATGTCGATCTGTTGCTCACCCGCACGATCGGTGGCGGCGGCAACAGCCAGCAATCCAATTCGGTCACACAGATCCTCGCCGAGAATATGAAGGTGCTGGCGATCGATCAGTCCGATGACGACGAGGCGGACAAGCCGGTGGTCGCGCACGCCATCACCATCGAGGTGACCCCCGAACAGGCTCAGCTCATCACCCTCGGCCAGTCGGTGGGCGCGGTGACCCTGTCGCTTCGCCACGTGGACGACACCGCTCCCTTGGCCAAAAAGGCGACCGTGCTTGCGCAGCTCGGCTTTACCGCGCCCGCGCCGCTTCCAGCGGGCGTGGCCGGCGGCCATCCCGCGCGGCCGGCCGGCCCGGAAGTCCGGGTCACGCGAATGACCGACACCACGGTTTATCAGTTGAGCGGACATTGATGGGAACCGCCATGTACAAGACGCGCACAAAAGCCGCCGGATCGCCGGTCAGCCGGATGGCTATAGCGGCCGCGCTGGCCGCTGGCCTTATCGCGCCCCTCGCGGCGATCGCCGCCAGCGCTAATCACCACGACGCCACCCCGGTCTCCTACGGTGTGGGCGTGAGCGGTTATCAACTGGACGTGGACCAGAGCAAGTCGCAGGTCCTGGAACTGCCCACGCCCTATACCGATCTGATGATCGCCGATCCGAAGATCGCCGACGTGATGCCGCTTTCCAACCACTCGGTCTATGTGGTCGGCAAGAGCATGGGGGCCACGGCGCTGACCATTTACGGGCCGGGCAAACGCCTGATCGCCGCCGTCAATGTGGTGGTCAGCCCCGATATCGACAGCTTCAAGGCCCGCCTGCATGAGATCCTTCCCAATGAGAAGGACATTTCGGCCCGCGCGGCCAATCAGTCACTCGTGCTCTCGGGCACTGTCGCGAGCCCAGCCGCCCTAAACCAGATATTACAGCTGGCCGAGACCTATGCGCCCGGGAAGATCGTCAACATGATGGGCGTCGAGGGCACCCAGCAGGTGATGCTTTCGGTCCGCTTCGTGGAAATGGAGCGCAGCACGCTAAAGAATCTGAGCATCCAGATCAATTCGCTGGGCACCCAGCCCTACAATCCAGGTTATGCTGTCAGCACAGGCCAGGCGATCGCCAACGCCTTCGGTGGGGCGGCCATGACCTTCTTCACCCCCGACGGTTATTTCAACGTCGCCGTCGACGCTCTAGAAACCAAAGGTCTGACCAAGACCCTGGCCGAGCCGACGCTGGTCACCATGTCCGGTGAAACCGCGAGCTTCCTCGCCGGCGGTGAAATACCGATCCCAACGGCGCAGACGGCGAGCACCGGCGGGATCGGCGCGGTCACGCCCGCCATTACACTCACCTATCAACAGTTCGGTATCTCGCTAGCCTTTACGCCGACGATCCTCAGCGATGGAATGATAAACCTGGTCGTTAAGCCCGAGGTCTCGAGTATCGACGCGGCCTTCGGCTATACCGGCGGCGGTATTACCGTCCCTGGACTGAAGGTGCGCCGCGCTAATACGACGGTTGAGCTTCGCGATGGCAAATCCTTCACCATCGCCGGCCTGCTGGGAGACACCTATCAGAACAACATCAACCAGTTTCCCTGGTTGGGCGACATCCCGATCCTGGGCCCGATGTTTCGCAACACCAACTACCAGCGCGACCAGGATGAACTGGTCATAATCGTGACGCCGCATCTGGTAACGGCGCGGCGCGGGCCGGTGGCGCTGCCGACCGACCATTTTGTCCCGCCGTCCGACTTTGAACTGTTCCTGTTCGGTATGATGGCCGGCAAGCCTGGCTCGATAAGGCCCGAGGACCGGGTTCTGATGTCGCAGGACCCGACAAAGGGCGGCGTGGAAGGACCCTATGGCCATGTGCTCTATTAGAAACGAGGCGAACGGATGAAACGCGCGCTGAAACTGCCACTGCTGCTGGCTGTGCTGACCGGCGCAGGCGTCTTGCTGTCGGGTTGCATGAACCGTATTGATCCCACCCAGACCAGCATCGGGCCGCCTGACGACTTCGGCCGGGCGGTGCGCGAGGATCTGGCGGCCCAGATAGCCGACCCCGATCCCGCCTGGAAAAACACTCCCCAGCCTGCCTCCAGTGGCGAGCGCGCCGCCTTGGCGCAAAAGGCCTACGGAACCGACGCAGTCAAACAGCCCCAGGGCCTGAACACCATGACCGCCGCGAGCGGCAGCGGAGGCGGCTCGGGCGGCGGAGGTGGCGGCGCCCCTTAGAACATGGCAATCCCGGGGTTTCAGTTCCGGCCTAGAGCGAGTGTGGCGGCGGCGACCGCCGCCCCAGGCGGTGAAAGCTTGCCGGTCGGTGGCTTGAGGCCTTACATCCTGGCCGCCAGGATACTGGCCGTGGCCGCGAATGTTCCTTCGGGAGGCGCCGCGGCATGAACGATATGACTTTGAAACTGGCGACGACCGACGTGACACCTCATGCCGACAGAGGCCGACGAACGGTCGCTTACGTCGATGGCGCCATCGGCGGCCACGACCGGGTAAGCTCGCTCGCCGCCCTGTTCCCACAGGTGGAATTCGTCGGCATCGGCGCGGAGTGGCCCGATCAGGGGGTCGCTGGCCTAAGCGTCCTGATCATCTCCGGCGACGCCTCCACGATCGAGCCGCTCATAAAGCGTGTCGCCGCGCGCCGCGCCGCCACCCCGCTTGTGGTCGCGCTGAAGGGCGCCGACGTCGGAATGGCCAGGCGATTGATCCAGGCCGGCGCGGCCGACGTCCTCCCGGCGCCGGTCAGCGAAGCGGCGCTGGCGCTTAGCCTCCAGCGCATACTCGCCGGCGTTGAAACTCCGGTCGCGCCCAAGTCCGCCGGCCGCGTCATCGGCCTGTTGAAGGCCGGCGGCGGCGTCGGCGCGACCGCGCTTGGAACCCAGCTCGCGGCCATGCTGGCGCCTCGCCTGCCCGGCGGCGTCTGTTTCGTAGACCTCGACATCCAATTCGGCATCGGCGGACTGTTTCTTGACATGGCCGAAGCCATGACCCTGTCGGATATTTTGGAAGGCGGCGGGCCACTGGCGGAGACGCATCTTTCTCCGGCTCTCGGCCATCATCGCAGCGGGGCTCGGCTGTTGGCGGCGCCCCGCGACCTCGCGCCGCTGGAGATGCTCAGCCCGCAACAGATCGACGGCCTCTTCGCCGCCCTGCGGCGCGACTTCGCCCTCACCATTGTCGATCTGCCGACGGTGTGGACCGCCTGGACCAACCGCGCCCTTCAATTGTGCGATCAGATTGTGGTGATCACCAACCTCACGGTGCCTCATACCACACTCGTCAAGAAACAGCTGCGGATCATCGGCGCACAGCGCCTAGACACCATTCCGCTGACGCTGGTCTGCAACGCCGTCAGCGCCGATCAGAGGGCCATCGTCTCGCAGAGCGCGGCCGAGAAGGCGATCGGTCGACCCTTCGACGTCGTCATTCCTGATGACAGCCGCCTGATGAACGACGCGATATCCCAGGGCTGCGAGATATCGTCCCTCCGCTCGGGCTCGAAACTCGAGAAGGCGATCGAAACGCTGGCGGCCGCCATCGCGCCCACCGCCGTCACGGTCGAAGAGAAGCGAAGGTGGCCCTGGTCATGAGCAGCCTCTGGTCAGACACCCGGCCGGATAGCGCCCCGTCGAAGGCCTCCAATGCCCCGATCGAAGGCGCCACCGCGCTGAAGTCGCGCCTCCACGCCCGGCTGCTGGAAATCCTCAACCTCGCGCTCCTGGACCGAACGCCGCGCGAGACGTTGCGGCTCGAAATTCGTGGCGCCGTGATCAACCTGCTGACCGAGGAAAAGCGGCTCCTCACTCCTTTTCAGACCGATCGGCTGATCGACGATCTGCTCGATGAAATTCTGGGCCTCGGCCCCCTGGAACCCCTGCTCAAGGACGACACGGTCAACGACATCCTGATCAACACCCACGACACAATCTATGTGGAGCGGGCTGGGCGGCTGGAAATGACCGATGTCCAGTTTCAGGACACCCGCCATCTGGTGCGCATCATCAACAAGATCGTCGGCGCCGTGGGCCGGCGGGTTGATGAATCGGCGCCCATGGTCGACGCCCGCCTGGCCGACGGCTCGCGGATCAACGCCATCATCCCGCCCTTGGCGGTGGACGGCCCCTTGGTCTCGATCCGGAAATTCTCCCGGACGCCCATCGGCATCGAACGGCTGGTGGAATTCGGCAGCCTAACACCGGATATGTCGAGACTGCTGGAAGCCGTGGTGGAAGGGCGGCGCAATGTCTTGATCTCGGGGGGTACCGGTTCGGGCAAGACCACCTTACTCAACGCCTTGTCAGCGTTCATCAGCGACCGCGAACGGATCATCACCATCGAGGATTCGGCCGAGCTTCAGCTCCA
This sequence comes from uncultured Alphaproteobacteria bacterium, assembly GCA_963817995.1. Lineage (GTDB taxonomy): Bacteria > Pseudomonadota > Alphaproteobacteria > Caulobacterales > Caulobacteraceae > Acaudatibacter. The sequence goes on along the minus strand of CAWFQJ010000001.1, from coordinate 300,164 downwards.
GCAACCTCACGTGGGTCGGCTGGAGACCCGGCCTATGAACATCGAGGGCAAGGGCGAAATCAGCCAGCGCGACCTGGTCAGGAACGCCCTCCGCATGCGCCCCGACCGGATCATCGTCGGCGAGGTACGCGCGGGCGAAGCCTTCGACATGCTTCAGGCCATGAACACCGGCCACGATGGCTCCATGACCACCGTCCACGCCAACACGCCCCGCGACGCCCTGACCCGCATCGAGCAGATGATCGGCATGGCGGGCTTTGAGATTTCACCCCGCTCGGTTCGCCAGCAGATCGCTTCGGCCATCAATGTCGTGGTCCAGGCCGAACGCATGGAAGACGGCCGGCGGCGAATTCTTTCCATCGCCGAGATCGTCGGCATGGAAGAAGAAACCATCATGATGCAGGAGATCTTCCGTTTCCGCCGCAAAGGTCGAAACGCGGAAGGTTTCGTGGTGGGTGATTTCGAGGCGACCGGCGTGCGGCCCAAATTGATGGATGTGCTTAGTTCGCGCGGCATCGAATTGCCGAACGAGATGTTCGCTCCCCCAAGACGGGTGCCGATCTGATGCTGTTGCCGGTCGCCTATATCCTGGCGTTTGTCGCCATCGTCATGATCGTCCAGGCGGTCGCCACCTCGGCGTTCGCGGTCGGCGATCGCACTCGGCGCGTCAATCGACGCTTGACGATGCTGGATTCCGGCATGTCGCAGGACCAGGTCTACACGGCCCTCGTCCGCAAGGCGCCGGGCACTCGCCTATCGACGCTGGCGCCGCAGCTTTACGACAAGATCTATGTCTATTGTCGCCAGGCCGGCTTTTCCATGTCGCCCCAGCGCCTAGCGATCATCGCCGCCGGCGTGGCGGTCGTGCTTGCCTTATCGGCCACTGTCCTGCTGAGCGTGATCATGCACGGCGCGGTCGTCGTCAACCTGCTCGTTTCGACCGTCGGCGCCATCGTGATCGCCATCGTGGGGGTCGGCATATGGGTCAACAATCGGCGCGCCAAGCGGCTTCGGCAGATCGAGGAACAACTCCCCCTGGCCCTGGATATCCTCATTCGCTCTCTCCGCGCGGGGCACCCGGTCTCCATGGCGGTGAAACTGTCGGCGGATGAAATGGGCGATCCCATCGGCTCGGAATTTGGCTTGATTGTCGATGAGACCACCTACGGCCTCGAATTGCGCGAGGCTCTTGCCAATTTCGCCCACCGAACTGGCTCGTCCTACGCTCACTTCTTCGCCGTCAGCGTCGCCATACAGACCGAGACTGGCGGCAACCTCGCGGAGATCCTGTCCAACCTCGCTTCAGTCATCCGCGCCCAGCAAACCCTGCATCTGCGCGTCAAAGCTCTCGCCGCCGAAGGCAAGATGTCCGCTCTTATACTCAGCGTCCTGCCGATCCTGCTCATCGCGTTCTTAATGGTTAGCCAACCAGCGTTCTATACGGTGCATTTCAAGGACCCTGTGTTCTGGCCAACCGTCGCGGTGATCGCCGTGCTCTATATGCTCGGCCGGTTCATCATCATGCGTATCGTCAACTTCCGGTATTAAAGGCCCGAGCATGGACCCGGTCATCTCGATCAGCGCGGAACTGGCGGTCTTTGGACTGGTGGTGCTGGGCGTGTTCGCCCTCAGCCGTCGGGTCGAATCGGATTTCGTCGTCCGCCGTCGCCTCCGCGGCGAGGCAAAGACCCCAGACCGGTCAACCCCCGATTCGCTGGTGCGCCAACAGGACCCACGCAATCCTGTTCTGGCCTGGGTTCAAAATTCGTCCCTGAAGAACCCGGAGGAACGGCAGACCATCCGGCGCGACCTTGCCCGAGCCGGCTTCGAGGGACAGTCGGCCCCCGCCATCTATGTCGTCATCCGTTTCTGTCTGGCGGCGGGCCTGCCGGTCGGTTTCATCTTTGGTCAAACGCTCCTGGCAAAGCCCATCACTGGGCTCATGTTCATTTTGATCACGGTGATCCTGGCGGCGACGGGGCTGATCCTGCCCCGCGCCTTTATCGACAATCGAGCCGGGGCTCGCGGTCGGGATCTTGAGGACGAATTCCCCGACGCTCTGGATCTGATGGTGGTGTGCATTGAGGCGGGCTTGGCGTTGGAGGCATCGTTCATCCGGGTCGGCGATGAAACGGCCACCTCCCACCCACGGATCTCCGAGCAGTTTCAGATGGTGTCCCAGGAGTTGCGCGCTGGACGAACCCGCGCCGACGCTTTGCGCAACCTGGGTGAGCGCGCCCAGGTGCCGATGATCTCTTCTTTCGTCGGCCTTTTGATCCAGACTGACGCCTTGGGCGGCTCCGTCGCCCAAACGCTGCGCATCTATTCGCAGGAAATGCGCGCCCACCGCATCCTCCGCGCCGAGGAAAAGGCCATGCGCATTCCGGTGCTGCTGACCATTCCCCTGGTCGCCTGTATTCTGCCGGTGATCTTCGCGGCCGTTCTTCTGCCCGCGGTGCTCGACTATATGCGCCTGATGGCGCCAGCCATGGCGGGGCAACAATGATCCGCCGAACCGCCCTTTGGGTTGGCGCCGCCGCCGTCGTGAGTCTCGGCGGATGCGCTCACGTGCCGAAATTCCTGTCGTGGCTCCGGCCGCGGCCCAACTACGCCAAGATTAACGCCGTGCCAGTGCAACTGGCCCAGGAAGAGCCGATGGCCGCCGAAGACAAACTCTATGCGGAAAGCGTACGGGCGATCGAAGACCGCGACTATGGCAAGGCCCTGGACGTTCTGCAGTTGGCGAGGGATGCGAAGCCCGACGACGCGCGCGTGCTCACGGCTCTAGGCGTCGTGTATGACAAACTCGGCCGGTTTGATCTTTCGAATCGGTATTACGATCTGGCCGAAAAGGCGGATCCGGGTTCGAAGATCGTGGCTGAGAACCGCCGTTATTCTGTCTTTCTCCAGCAACACAGCGAGCCGGGGAACCTCGATGGCACGGTGATGCTGGCGGGTGAGGCTGGCCCGCGCCCGAATCCGACCAGTCCCGCCAAGGTAACGTCCCCGTCCGTCGCCGTGACGGCGACTGGGTCGCCGCGGTCCCTGGCGGAATCGACGGCGAGGCCGGTGCTGAAGTGGACCGGACGAGATACGGGGGCCACCCAATCCAACCTTGTGGCCACCGCCGATTTCAGCGTGCGGCGCCGTCTCGAGTCGTTCGACGCATCAACGGGAGGGTAGAATGACCTTGACCAACAGGGCGGCGCTTGGCGCGCCGGGGATCGCCATCTGGGGCATGCTTCTGGCGCTCGCGGCCACGGCTCCGGCGCCGGCGTTGGCGACGGGCCTCTTCTCGCATGGCTCGGCCAAGCCGCCAGCGGCCCCAACCCCCACAGATGCGGACGCGGCGGCGATCGCCAGCCAGGCGACGCAGGCGATCAACGAGCGTCGATATGTGGACGCCGGTTCATTGCTCGACGGGGCCCAGGGGGCCGGCCTTAAATCACCCGAGCTTACCATGCTCCGCGGCGAACTTTATTTGGCGCGCGGCCGGTTCTCCGAAGCCCTTGTGGTGTTCCGTTCCATGGCGTCCGACCCCGCTCACAGGGCTCAGGCGCTGGAAGGTTCGGGCGTCGCGCTTTCGATGCAGGGGCAATCCGAGGCGGCGATGGCCGATTTGAAGACGGCCACCGGGCTCGACAAGACTCTCTGGCGCGCCTGGAACGCGCTTGGGCGAGAATATGACCTGAGGGAGGAATGGCCAAAATCCAAGGTCGCCTACGCCACGGCCCTGGCGATTCCGGGCGCCAATACAGCTATCATTCTCAACAATCAGGGCTATTCGTTGCTCCTGCAAAAGCAGATGGATGGCGCCGCCGCTGATTTCGTCGCGGCCCTGGAGAAGGATCCCTCACTGACCGCGGCCCGGACTAATCTTCGCATCACACTTGCCGTAGAGGGCAACTACGAGCGCGCCTCGGTCATGGGCGTGGGCGACGATAAGGCTTCCGTGCTCAACAACGTCGGCCTCGCCGCGGCCATGCGCGGCGACTATCTGGAAGCCAACAAGCTGCTTAACCAGGCCGTCGCCGCCAAGGGCCAATACTATGGCCGCGCGGCGGAGAATCTGCAGCTTACACACACCTTGGCCGAGCGCGCTGACGAGGCGACCGTCGCATCCGATGGCCCTCGCTGAGGTTGGCCGCTGGGCGGTCGCAATCCTCTTCACCGGCCTGCTCGGGTGGGCGTCGATCAGCGACATCAGAGTGCGTAAGATCCCCAACTGGACGGTGCTCGCGATCCTGGGCCTGTTCATCCCCTGGGCGGTCCTGAGCACCAGCCAGTGGGTGATATGGGCGCTGGCCGCCGGCGCCGTGGCCCTTGTGGTCAGCGTGATCCTCTACATGGTGGGCATGGTCGGCGCCGGCGATTCCAAGCTCTTCGCCGCCGTGGCCCTCTTCGTGGGCATGGCGCGCCTGCCTCACCTGGCTCTGGGCACGGCGCTCGTCGGTGGGCTGATCGCCCTCATCAGCCTTGTCAGCCGGCCCAACCGCGCCATGGTCATGCTGACCATGCGCGGCAAAGGCGATTTTGGCCGCGGCATTCCTTACGGCGTCGCCATCGCCGCCGCCGCCGCGGCGATCGTTTGGGTCAACCTCCTGAACCTTCCGATATCGGCGTCGATCCTCGATCTCGGCCGATGAGCCAAGACTTGGCCGGCCGTGTCGCCCTCATCACCGGCGCCTCCTCCGGTCTCGGCAAGCGCTTCGCCGAGGTGCTGGCGGCCAGTGGCGCCAAGGTGGCGCTGGCCGCGCGACGCAAGGATCGGCTGGAGGAAGCCGCCTCGGCGATCCGCGCGTCTGGCGGCGAGGCCGCGGCGGTTGAAATGGACGTCACCGACGAGGCCTCCATCATCGCCGGCTTCGACGCCGCCGAGCGTCAGCTGGGCCCGATCGACACCGTGATCGCCAACGCCGGTATGAATAGCCGCGGCCTCGCCCTCGAAGTGGGCGCCGAGGAATTCGACACCGTCATGGCCATCAATGTGCGCGGCGTCTTCCTCACCGCGCGCGAGGGCGCCCGGCGCATGGTCGCCGCCGGATCGCGCGAGAGCGGCCGCGGGCGGATCATCCTCATCTCCTCGATCGGAGCGCGTGAAGGTTTTGCCGGGCCTCACCGCCTACTGCGCCTCCAAGGCGGCGGTGGTGATGATGGGCCGCAGCCTCGCCCGCGAATGGGCCAATCGCGGGATCAACGTCAATGTGGTCTGCCCCGGCTATGTCGAGACCGAGCTCAACGCCGACTGGTTCACCGAGGAAGGCGGCAAGAAACAGATCGCCGGCTTCCCGCGCCGCCGCTTGATGGTCGAGGCGGATCTGGACGCCATGATCCTCTATCTCGCCTCCGACGCCGCTCGGGCGATCACCGGATCGGTGTTCACCCTGGACGATGGCCAGACGCTCTAAAGGTCGGCGATCAGCCCGGCGAAGGTGATTGTCATACGATCCTCCAGATACGGGCCGATGATCTGGACGCCAATCGGCAGGCCGGCCTTGTCGGCGCCGATCGGCGCGCACGTCGCGGGCAGATTGGCCAGGGTCGCCATGCCGGGCCACGCGAGTTGGTCGCCAAATGGGGTGACCTTGCCGTCGATGGTGAAATGCCGGTCCCGCCATTCGCCCTCCATGTGCTCAAAGGCGACCACGCCGAGCGGCGGGGCGAGCACCACATCGAAGGTCTTGAAGAGTTCGGCCCAGCGCCGGCGGAAGGCATGCTGCGCCTGCAACCCATCCATCCAGGCGTGGGCGTTGATCAGATTGGGCGCGGGCGGGGCGCCGTAGGAGAGCGCGGTGGTCAAGAGCGTGACATAGGTGCGGTGCGACGCGGCCAGGTCGGGCAGAAGTTCGCTTTCCCGAGCAACCTCGACGCCGGCCTCGGCCAACCGGTCGGCAAGACCCTCAAGGGCGTGGCGAATGTCGCCGCTCGCAACCGTCAGCGGATGGGAGTCCAGCACCAGCACTCGATAGTCCGAGAGCTTTTCATGCCTCGGCGCCGGGAGCGCCACACGATAGCCGACCGCCTCGATCTCGTCCGGTCCGGCCAGGATATCGAGGGCGAGCGCGAGATCGTTCGCCGAGCGCGCCATCGGGCCGATGACCCCCAGAACCGGGCCAAGGCCATCAAGACCCGGCGGCGCATGGCCGCGCTGCGGAACGAGGTCATAGCTCGGCTTATGGCCATAGACCCCGCAGAAGTGAGCCGGAACGCGGATCGAACCGCCGATGTCGGAGCCGAACTCCAGCGGAACCATCCCCGCCGCCAGGGCCGCCGCGCTGCCGCCGGAGGAGCCGCCGGGCGTCCGCGCCGGATCGAGCGGATGGTTGGTGCGGCCATAGACCGGGTTGGCGCTCTGCCAGTCGGCGAGGAACGGCGGCACATTGGTCTTGCCGAGGATCACGGCCCCGGCGGCCTTGAGGCGCGCGACGCCCACCGAATCCTCGCTGGCGATCCAGTCCTTCGAGGCGGTCGAGCCCCAGGTGGTGGGAAGGCCGGCGACATTGTGCGCCTCCTTCACCGTCATCGGCACGCCCAGCAACGGACGCCGCTCGCCTCGCGCCAGCGCCGCGTCGGCGGCCTTGGCGGCGTCGTGCGCCCTCTCGAAGTCGCGGACCACCACGGCGTTGATCGACCCGTCCAGCCGCTCGATCCGCTCAACGGCGGCGTCGAACAGCTCCAGCGCGCTCACCGATCCAGCGGCCAACGCCTTGGCGAGGCCGCCCGCCGTCGACGTTGCGTAGTCTTCAACCCCAGTCTTCGCCATCCGCGCCTCCCTTTTCGCCGGACGAGACCATCCAAGGGCGCGGCTGTCCAGCGCCCGCCCCTATCTTTCGCGCGGCGAAAGGCACATATGGCGGCCATGCGAAACGCCCGCCGCGACAGCATCCTCCAGGCGATGGTTAGGGGACTGGCCGGACATTGCCCGCGCTGCGGCGAAGGGCGGATATTTTATCGCTACCTGAAGGTCTCGCCGGAGTGCCCGGCCTGCGGGCTGGACCTGGCCTCCTATCCCTCCGACGATGGGCCGGCCTATTTCACCATCCTGCTGGTCGGCCACCTGATCGTCGCGCCGCTGCTGCTGTTTCCAATAATCTGGAAGGCGTCGCCGGCGGTGATCGTTCCGGCGACCCTGATTCCGCTTTTGGCGCTCACCTTGCTGATCCTGCCCAGGGTGAAGGGCGCCGTGATCGGCTTGCTATACGCCGTGAAAATCACCCGCGCCGATGGCGCGCTGCACACCGCCGACCGTCTCGAATAGGCCTGGAGCCTTTTGCGCCCCTATTCGCGCACAAATGCACACAGCTTTGCGCCGTCCGGATCGCGCACATAGGCGGCGTAGAATACCGGATTCATCCCCTCGCCGAACCCCAGGCGGACCCTCGTCAGTCCCGCCGGCGCTAAGCGCCGCGGCGTGAAACGCGTCCACCGCCACGCGGTCCGGCGCCAGAAAGGCCAGCATGCCGCCGTTGCCCCCGCTCGCCGCGCCCCGGTCGAACGGACGGGTCAGGAAGAACTTCGCTCGGTCCCCCGGACGCGAATAGCCGGTCCAGGTCTTGCTGGTCGTATCGCGCTTGGCCCCCAGGGGCGCGAACACCGCGTCGTAGAAGGCGATGGCGCGGTCCATGTCGTTCACGCCAACCGTCGAATAAGCGATCATCGGATCGGCCCCTCCAGTCCAAGCGCGCGCCGTTGAACCCGCGTCAGCTTGGCCGAGACCAACGCGTGGGCCGCGGCGAGCCAGCCGGCCACATCCTCTTCGTCGAGCGTCGCGAGGTCGTCGAACCGCACCCACTTGGCTCTGGCGAGATAGGGCGCCGGGCGTGCCTGCCCGCCTTCGACAAGGGCCTCGAAGGCGATGTCGCTCACCTTGATGGAGAGGCCGCCGCCGGCGCCGGTGACGGCGAACATGCGTCCGCCGACCTTATAGACATCCTCATGGTCGCCCCATGGATGATCCAGGGTCACCGCCGGCAGGGCGCGGCAGGCGCGCTCGAACGCCCCCGGCGTCAAGCCGAGACGCCCACCCCGATGGGGCAGACCACCCCAGTGCCGCCGACGCCGCAATAGCCGTTGGGGTTCTTGGCCAGGTACTGCTGGTGATAGGCTTCGGCGAAATAAAACTCGCCGGCTGGCGCGATCTCGGTGGTGATCGACCCGCGACCCGCCGCTGTCAGGGCCTTCTGATAGGCCGCGCGCGAGGCCTCCGCCGCGCTCGCCTCCGCCGGGCCCACCGTGAAGATGGCCGAACGATATTGGCTCCCCACGTCATTTCCCTGGCGCATGCCCTGGGTCGGATCGTGCCCCTCCCAGAATATCTTCAGTAGCTCCTCATAGGAGATGAGCTTGGGGTCGAACACCACCCGCACGGTCTCGGTATGGCCGGTGCGGCCGGTGCAGGTCTCCTCATAGGTGGGATTGGGCGTAACGCCGCCCATGTAGCCGACGGCAGTGACCCAGACACCCGGCGTTTCCCAGAACTTGCGCTCCACGCCCCAGAAGCAGCCCATGGCGAAATGCGCCACCTCCAGGCCTTCCGGGTATGGGCCCTTGAGCGGCCGCTCATTGATGAAGGAGAGCGGCGCGGTGGGGATGACCTCGGCGCGGCCCTTGAGGGCGCGGTCGGGCGTGAGGATTTCGGCGGCTTTGCTGAACAGCGACATTGGCGGGGCTCCCTGGGCTCGAAACTCCATGCGAAGATAAGCCCGATGGACGCCAAGCGCCACGCTCGCTTGTGGGCGGCGGCGCCATGCGCTAATGGCCCGCCTTCCATGAACGGGCCTCAAGGCCCTTCGTGATGGTGAGTTGGCCGAGTGGTTGAAGGCGCACGCTTGGAAAGCGTGTTTACGGGAAACCGTAACGAGGGTTCGAATCCCTCACTCACCGCCACGCGGTCCCTCTATGCGTGCTACCGGCCACCGTCCAAGTCGCAGCCGCCCGATAACACGGCGCTGGAACTGACAACTTAACTCGCGGCCGCCGCGAAAAGCCTCCCCCTCCCCTTTTTAGGCGGCCTGGGTAGCGGCCGCCCACGCGTCGTGGGCCTCGGCCCGGAATCGGCGGAGAGTGTCTCGGCGGATCAGGTGGGTCTGGGTGTTGAAGGTGTTGTAAATGGCGCCGTGAGTGGAGAGGAAACGCTGGGCCGAGCCCTGACTTTTGAACTTCTGCTGCTTTCGCTCTCGTCGTCGGATGGCCAGGTGAGAGTTCTCGGCCCGGTTGTTCTCCCGCATCCCACCGGGTCGGTGTCGAGCCTTCATTCCCAACTTGTTCATCGCGGCGCCATAGGAGGCGAGATTGTCTGTGTCGATCGTCTCGGGGTGGATCCCCTGACTCTTCAGCAGCCTCCTTAGGAGCTTCATCGCCGCCGCCTTGTTCCGGCGCCTCTGAACCAGCACGTCGAGGACGTCGCCCTCGTCATCGACGGCGCGCCAGAGGTACATCCGCCGTCCACCGATCCTGACCACCATCTCGTCCAAATGCCATAGGCCCGTGGGTGGCAACCGGCGCCGCCGCAGGTTGGCCGCTATCAGCGGGCCGAACTTGTTGACCAGCAGCGCACGGCCTCGCGGCTGGCCTCGATCCCGCGTTGCGCCAGCGGCTCCTCCACGTCGCGGACGCTGAGGGTGAAGCGGAAATAGAGCCACACCGCATAGCGGATGACATCCGGCGGGAACCGGTGGCGCTTGAACGAGATCGGCGTCATCGTCTCTATCTCCGTGGCCGGCGGGCAGTCGCGCAAACCGATGGTGAGGTTTGCCTTCACTACTCGTCATCGGAGACTTCTTAGCGTTAGCCTGTCAGCACCTTCGTCGTTCTGCTCGAGCAGAATAGCCCAGACCAGGCGTATGATCCCAGCGTCATTGGGGAATATGCCGACGACCTCGGTGCGCCGCTTGATCTCGCCGTTGAGCCGCTCGCGAGCGATCGCATCACGTCAACTCGATGAAAGGATTTATCCCCCGGTAGTGTGGGGTTTACCCTGTGCCGGCGTCAGGTAATTCCTTGCGCGGCGGAGCTGTGGCATCTAGTGTGCGCCGTACAAGGATCACACGGGGAGAACTCTATGACGGACAATCCGAACCCCACGACGCGCCGCGGGGTCTTAGCCGGAGCCGGCACCTTAGCTGCTCTTCCGCTCCTGGCGCTGCCCCGACAAGCTCACGCCGCGGGAACCGTTCCCAAGGCCACCGCGAAATACCAAGACCATCCGAGCGGCGCCAACATGTGTGGGAAATGCAACTATTTCCTTCCCGGAGCCAACGCCAAGGGGCCGGGACAGTGCAAGCTTGTCGCCGGCCCAATTTCGCCGACCGGCTGGTGCACCCTTTTCGCACCCAAGCCTCAATGATTCTGGAGATCAAAACCCGCTGAACGGTTGTATCGTTTGGCGCGGTTGGCGGAACTGGTCGACGCTTAGCTTTAGAAGGTCGCACCCGATTCGGCGGCGCTCGAGAGGTTCTGCGACCGCGTATATCCTGCTAGCGCGAACATCCGCCTCCCGGATCGTCATCAGATCGTCGCGCGAAACCAGCGGCTCGGCGGAAAATACCCGGTGAGCCAGGCGAAGGCGCATGCGGTCGAGCGCATTGCGGATCGAGCGGGCGTTGGCGAAGTGCGGCTGAGCGCGGCGCAAGGGGATATATTCGGCGAAGGCGGCGCGCGCGGCGTCGTCGAAGCGGTAGTTCTGCTCGGCCAGCATCTTGTCGGCTATGACCATCAGTTCCTCGTCGCCGTAGTCGGGAAAGTCGATGTGATGGGTGATGCGCGAGCGAAAGCCCGGATTGCTCTCGAAGAACGTAGCCATCCGATCGGCGTAGCCGGCCAGGATCACGACCAGGTCGTCGCGATTGTTCTCCATCACCTGCAGGAGAATTTCGATCGCCTCCTGGCCATAGTCGCGCTCGTTCTCCGGCCGATAAAGATAATAGGCCTCGTCGATGAACAGCACCCCGCCCATGGCCTTCTTGATCACCTCCTTGGTCTTGGGGGCGGTGTGGCCGATGTACTGGCCGACCAGGTCGTCGCGGGTGACCGAAATCAGATGGCCGCGTCGCGAATAGCCCAGGCGGTGGAGGATATCGGCCATCCGCAGGGCCACGGTGGTCTTGCCCGTGCCCGGATTGCCGGTGAAGCTCATGTGCAGGGTCGGCGCCTCGGTGGCCAGCCCCACGGTGCGCCGGGCGCGCTCCACCACCAGCAGCGCGGCGGTCTCGCGGATACGCTGCTTGACCGGCGCCAGACCGATGAGCTCGCGATCCAGCGTCTCCAACACCTCCGCCACTCCGGTCTGCTCGATGTCGGCCCGAAGGTCGATAAGGGCGCCTGAATCTCCCTCCCCTTCATGGGGAGGCAGGACGGAGTCCTCAGCCATACCGCTCGCCTTCCGGCTTGTCGGCGGCGTAGGCCTGGGTGGTGTAGCCGATGTTGCGGCCGGGGCCCTCGGCGCGGATCAGCTTGAAGCCGGGTTCGGACTTCGGTCGACCGACGAGGAAGCTCAGGCGCACCGTCTCCCAGCCGTGGCTGGAGTCGAAGGCGTGGATGCGGATGTATTTGTCGTCATGGATCTTGCGGCATTCGATTGAGCTCGTGGACCACGCCGGCGGCGTCGACGAGGTCGAACATCGGCAGGCCCCACAGCTCCCAGTAGGTGTTCCGGGGATGCGGATCGTCGGTGTATTCGATGCCCGGCGCCCAGCCCTGGTCGAGGCAGTATTGCACCTGGGCGGCGATCTGGGTGTCGGTGAGATCTGGGAGGAAGGAGAAGGTTCCTTGAGTGATGCGCATGGCTGTCTCTCCGGTCAGGCCGAGACCGAGGCCGTCGGCGCGAAGTCCGAGGTGTCGGTCGAGGTGTAGTTGAAGGTGATGTCGCCCCAGGTATCGAGGGCGGCCTTGAGCGGCGAGCACCAGCGCGCGGCGTCGCGCAGAATCTCTGGGCCCTCGCCCACGATGTCGCGGCCCTCGTTTCGGGCGAGGATCATGCACTCCAGGGCCACGCGGTTGGCGGTGGCGCCGGCCTGGATGCCCATGGGATGGCCGATGGTGCCGCCGCCGAACTGAAGGACCACATCCTCGCCGAGGTAGTCGATCAGTTGGTGCATCTGGCCGGCGTGGATGCCCCCGGAGGCCACCGGCATGACCTTGTTGAGGCTCGCCCAGTCCTGCTCGAAGAAAACTCCACGCGCCAGATCGACTTCGTTCTTCGTCTCCCGGAGGATATTGTAGAAGCCCTGGACCGTGGCGGGGTCGCCCTCGAGCTTGCCCACCACCGTGCCCGCGTGGATGTGGTCGACGCCGGCGAGGCGCATCCACTTGGAGATCACGCGGAAGGAGACACCGTGGGTCTTCTGGCGCGTATAGGTGCCGTGGCCGGCCCGGTGCAGGTGCAGGATCATGTCGTTCTTGCGCGACCACTCGGAGATCGACTGGATCGCCGTGTAGCCGATCACCAGGTCGATCATGATGATCACCGAGCCCAGTTCCTTGGCGAACTCGGCGCGGCGGTACATCTCCTCCATGGTGCCGGCGGTGACGTTCAGGTAGTGGCCCTTGACCTCGCCGGTGGCGGCCTGGGCCTTGTTCACCGCCTCCATCACATAGAGGAACCGGTCGCGCCAATGCATGAAGGGCTGGGAGTTGATGTTCTCGTCGTCCTTCATGAAGTCGAGGCCGCCCTTAAGGCCCTCATAGACTACGCGGCCATAGTTCTTGCCGGAGAGACCCAGCTTGGGTTTGGTTGTGGCGCCTAGAAGGGGGCGGCCGAACTTGTCCAGTCGCTCGCGTTCGACGACGATGCCGGTGGGTGGACCCTTGAAGGTCTTCACATAGGCGATGGGGAATCGCATGTCCTCCAGCCGCAGGGCCTTCAGCGGCTTGAAGCCGAACACATTGCCGATGATCGAAGCGGTGAGGTTGGCGATCGAGCCTTCCTCGAAGAGGTCGAGGTCATAGGCGATGTAGGCGAAGTACTGGCCGGGGGCGGCGGGGACCGGATCGACGCGATAGGCCTTGGCCCGGTATTTCTCGCAGGCGGTAAGGCGGTCGGTCCACACCACCGTCCATGTTGCCGTGGAGCTCTCGCCGGCCACGGCCGCCGCGGCCTCGATCGCATCCACCCCGTCCTGCGGGGTGATCCGGAACAGGGCGATGATGTCGGTGTCCTTGGGCGTGTAGTCGGGTTCCCAATAGCCCATCTGGGCGTATTTCAGCACGCCGGCGGCGTAACGGGCCTTGCCTTCGAGGGCCTTCTGAGGTGCGTTCATAGCCGATGATCCTGTCCTGATTTGAATGAGTTACGCGGCGGCCGAGGCCAGGGGATCGATCCGGGGCGCCAAGGCCCCGCTGGCATAGAGCTTGGCCATTTCGGCCAGGGGGATAACCTTGATCGCGCTGGCGTGGCCCGCCGCGCCGAAGGCCTCGAAGCGGTCGCGGCACAGGGCCTTCATGGCGTCCATGGCCGGTTTGAGGAATTTGCGCGGATCGAACTCTCGCCGGTCGTCCATGGCCACCTTGCGGAACACCGCGGTCATGGCCAGGCGGCAATCGGTGTCGATATTGATCTTGCGCACCCCATGCCTGATGCCGCGCTGGATCTCCTCCACCGGCACGCCCCACGTCTGGGGCATCTGGCCGCCGTGGTCGTTGAACAGGTCCTGGAGGTCCTGGGGCACCGAGGACGAGCCGTGCATCACCAGGTGGGTGTGCGGCAGGCGCCGGTGGATCTCCTCGATCACATGCATGGCGAGGATTTCGCCGTCCGGCTTGCGGCTGAACTTGTAGGCCCCGTGGCTGGTGCCCATGGCGATGGCCAGGGCGTCGACGCCGGTGCGGGCGACGAAATCTACCGCCTGGGCCGGATCGGTCAGCAGCTGGTCGTGACCGACCGTTCCTTCCAGGCCGTGGCCGTCCTCCTGCTCGCCGCCGCCTGTCTCCAAGCTGCCCAGCACCCCGAGCTCGCCCTCCACCGAGGCGCCGATCCAGTGGGCGATGTCGACCACCCGGCGGGTGACGCCGACATTGTAGTCATAGCCGGCGGCGGTCTTGGCGTCGGCCTTCAGCGAGCCGTCCATCATCACGCTGGTGAAGCCGTGCTGCAGGGCGGTGGCGCAGGTAGCCTCCTCATTGCCGTGGTCCTGATGCAGGCAAAGCGGGATGGTCGGATACATGGCCTCGAGGGCCTCGATCATCTTGGCCAGCATCAAGATCGCCGGCGTAGGATCGGGCGCCGCGCGAGGCCTGCAGGATCACCGGCGCGTCGACAGCCTTGGCCGCCTCCATGATCGCCAGGCCCTGCTCCATGTTGTTGATGTTGAACGCCGGCACGCCATAGCCGCGCTCGGCGGCGTGATCGAGAAGCTGTCGAAGCGTGATGCGGGCCATGGGTGTCGCTCCAGTCAGCGGGCGCCCGTCGAGCGCGCTCGACGAGCTTGAGGATCATCGGGGTAAGGATAAGCTGCATGGCCAGCTCCATGCGTCCGCCCGGAATGCAGATCGAGTTGGCCCGGCTCATGAAACTGCCGTGGATCATCGACAGCAGATAGGGAAAGTCGAAGCCGTGCGGCTTCTTGAACCGGATCACCACGATCGATTCATCCGGAGTCGGAATCCAGCGGGCCACGAAAGGATTGGAGGTGTCGACCGTGGGCACCCGCTGGAAGTTGATGTCGGTCTCGCTGAACTGCGGACAGATGAAATTGATGTAATCGGGCATGCGCCGCAGGATGGTGTCGGTGATCGCCTCGGCCGAGTAGCCGCGGGCCGAGCGGTCGCGGTGCATTTTCTGGATCCACTCCAGATTGATCACCGGCACGACGCCGATCTTCAGATCCACATGTCGAGCCAGATCGAGCTTGTCGGTGACCACCGCGCCGTGCAGGCCCTCGTAGAACAGAAGTTCGGAGCCCTCCGGAAAGGGCTCCCAGTCGGTGAAATGGCCCGGCGGCACGCCCCAAGCGGCGGCCTCGGCCTGGTCGTGCACATAGTGGCGGGTGCGCCCGGTTCCGGTGGCGCCATAGTCGGCGAAGGTCGCCTCCAACTCTTCGAGCAGGTTGGCGTAGTCGCCGAAGTGGCTGTAGTTGTTGTTGCCCTCGGCTGTCGCCTGCTTCATGCCCTGCGCCATCTCCACCCGGTTGAAGCGGTGGAAGGCGTCGCCCTCGATATAGGCCGCCTCGATGCTCTCGCGCTTGAAGATCTGCTCGAAAGTGCGCCGCACCGAGGTGGTGCCCGCGCCCGAGGATCCGGTGATGGCGATGATCGGATGTTTGACCGACACTTGTGGGTATGTCCTTCCTTGCGGTCAGCCGCGCAGCAGGCCGCGACGGCCAAAGAGCGGCGCTTCGCGTTTGGGCGGGGAGACATCCAGGTGATAGCCGCGCACGCGCTCGACCTTGTCGGCCGAACCCATGACGAGGGGTGTGCGCTCGTGGAGCGCGCGGGGCATGCGATCGAGGATGGGGTCTACGCCGTCGGTGGCCGCGCCGCCCGCCTGCTCGGCCAGAAAGGCGATTGGATTGGCCTCGTACATCAGCCGCAGCCGGCCCTGGCCGTAGCCGGGCCGCTTGTCGGCCGGATAGAGAAAGATCCCGCCGCGCTTGAAGATCCGATAGCTGTCGGCCACCAGGGAGGCGATCCAGCGCATGTTGAAATTGCGCGCGTTGGGACCGTCCTCGCCTCTTACGCAGTCGTCGATATAGCCCTGCACCGGCTCGTGCCAATGGCGGTGATTGGAGGCGTTGATGGCGTATTCGGCCACCCCCGTGGGTATGGAAATCCCTGAGTCGAGTAGTACGAATTTGCCCGCGGCCGCGTCGAGCGCCAGCACGTGAACGCCGCGGCCAAGGGAAATCACCAGGGCGGTTTGGGGCCCATAGATGAAGAACCCAGCGGCGATCTGCGCGCGGCCCGTCTGACGGAAGGCCAGGGCCGGGTCTTTTCCACGGCATCGGGGACTGTGGGAAGGATAGAGAAGATGGTGCCGATCGGGGCGTTGACGTCGATGTTGGACGAGCCGTCTAGCGGATCGATAGCCACCGCCAAGCACCCAGCCGGGTTGAGCCCCGCCGCCTCTTCGATCTCCTCGGAGAGATAGGCCGCCACCGGGCTTGTCGCCAGGGCGGCGCGGAACATATCCTCGGCCATGATGTCGAGCCGCCGCTGGCTGTCGCCGTCGCTGTTGGCCTCGCCGGTGGCCAGACCCAGGCGCCCCTCAAGCGGCGGCTTCGCGATCAGGTTCGAGAGCACCGCCGCGGCCTGCGCCAGGGCCATGACCGTCTGGGCGACCGCTTCGCCGGGCGCCGCAAGGTCGCCGTGGCGAACGTCCGCCTGCAACAGCTCCTCCAGCCACGCGCCTCTTTCCATCGTCCTACTCCCAACGCCGGCCGCTTCTGTCGGCGCCCGACCTTAGTTACGCGCTAAGAGCCCGTCTCCGATCAAGGCAGTAAGCCAATCGAAGCCAATGAAAATTGGAAATAATCGGGATCGATGTTAGAATTTTTCGAATGCGCGGCCTTACTCTGAAACAGCTCGAAGCGGCCCGGGCGATCGCCCGGCACGGCACCGCCACCGCCGCCGCCGGCGCGTTGGGCGTCACGCCTTCGGCAATGACCACGCGTCTGAAAGAGCTGGAGGCGAACTGCGGCTTTACGCTCTTCGATCGCGCCTCGACCGGGCTGAAGGCGAACCCGGCCGGCGGCGTCGTTCTGGCCATGGCCGATCAGATCCACGCCGCCGTGGCCCTGGCCGAGGGCACGCTGTCGGCCATGAGGGGCGTCACCGCCGGCGCTCTGGTGATCGGCATCACCTCCACCGCCAAATATTTCGCGCCGCGCCTGATCGCCGACTTCGCCCGCCTTTATCCGGGGGTCGAGATCACCCTCCTGGTGGGCAATCGACTGGAGACCCTCAAAGCCCTCGAGAGTCTGGCCATAGATATCGCCATCATGGGCCGGCCGCCACCGCGGATCGATCTGGTGTCCAAGGCCTTCGGCGATCACCCGCTGGTGATCATCGGGCCGCCCGATCACCGCCTCGTCGGCCGCGCCGCCATTCCCAAGGCCGAACTGGCGGACGAGCCCTTCCTCATGCGCGAGGCGGGTTCGGGCACCCGCGCGGTGTTCGAGGAGTTGTTCGATACCGCCCCCCATCGGCGCGCGCGCTTCGGCATCGAGATCGGCAGCAATGAAACCATCAAGCAGGGGGTGATGGCGGGCCTGGGTCTGGCCCTCATCTCGGCTCACACCGTGGCCTTCGAGGTCGAGACAGACCGGCTGGCGGTGCTCGATGTCGCCGGCCTGCCCATCCACCGCAAATGGTTCGTCGCCCACCATGGCCAGAAGACCGTTCTGCCGGCGATGAAGGCCTTTTGGGACTTCACCCTCGACCAGGGCGAGAGCCATTTGCCTGAAATCCCGCTGCCTTCCCGAGCAACTTAAAGCCCGCGAGCAATGCCACACCTTGGAGGCGGCTTGGCTTCATGCCGCCTTGGCCGATCGGCTTAGGGCGCAGTGCGACCACAGCTCCGACAGCGCCCGGACCAGATGGGCGATATCGGCGTCGGAATGGAACGGCGAGGGGGTGATACGCAGGCGCTCGGTCCCGCGCGGCACGGTGGGATAATTGATCGGCTGAATGTAGACGCCATAGCGATCGAGCAGCCAGTCGCTGATCATCTTGCACTTCACCGGATCGCCCACCATCACCGGGATGATGTGGCTCTCGTTCTCCAGACAGGGAATGCCGATGGCGGTGAGCTCGCGCCGCAGCCGGGCGACCCGGTTCTGGTGGCGCGCCCGCTCAAGCTGGCTGACCTTGAGGTGGCGAATGCTCGTGAGGGCCCCGGCGGCCAGGGCCGGTGACAGGGCGGTGGTGAAGATGAAGCCCGAGGCGTAGCTGCGGATGAAATCGCACATGGCCGCCGAACCGGCGACGTAGCCCCCCATGACGCCGAAGGCCTTGGCCAAGGTGCCCTCGATCACGGTGAGCCGGTCCATGAGGCCCTCCCGCTCGGCGATGCCGCCGCCGCGCGGACCGTAGAGCCCCACGGCGTGCACCTCGTCGAGGTAGGTCATGGCGCCATGCGCCTCGGCCACCTCGCAGATCTCCTTGATGGGCGCGATGTCTCCATCCATCGAATAGACCGACTCGAAGGCGACGAGCTTGGGCCGACCGGGATCGATCGCCGCCAGCTTGCGGTCGAGATCGGCGACATCGTTGTGGCCGAAAATGACGCGCTCGGCGCCGCTGTGCTTGATGCCCTCGATCATCGAGGCGTGGTTGGCCTGGTCCGACAGGACCACGCAGCCCGGAAGGCGTCCCGCGAGGGTGCCGAGCGCCGCCCAGTTGGAGACATAGCCGGAGGTGAAGGTGAGCGCCGCCTCCTTGTGGTGCAGGTCGGCGAGCTCGGCCTCCAGCAGCACGTGATAGTGGTTGGTGCCCGAGATATTGCGCGTGCCGCCGGCGCCCGCGCCGCACTTGTCTATGGCTTCGTGCATGGCCGCTAGAACCTGGGGATTCTGGCCCATGCCCAGATAGTCGTTGGAGCACCAGACGGTGACGTCGGAGGCGCCCGCCTCATGGTGGCGCGTGGCGTTGGGGAAGTTCCCGGCCTTGCGCTCAAGATCGGCGAACACCCGGTAGCGCCCTTCCTGGTGCAGACTGGCGAGTTGTTCGGCGAAGAAGGCCTCATAGTCCATGATCGTTCACTCCCTTGATCTTGTCAGCCGCCCTTCCAGCGCGGCGTGTGTTGGTGTCCACCCCCGTTCGAGGGCGGTGAATAGTTGTTGTCAGATATCGATCGGCGCGGTGTCCTTGGGCGAAGCGGGCATGGCCCAGCGCCACAGCGCGGCGTCGGGCAAGGGCAGGACCATGAAGACGTGCTCGACAAGCGCCAGGGCGGTGAGGGCGAAGAGCAGCGAACCACCGGTAACCTGAAAAGCCGTCGCGCCGGACTCCAGCGCCCGCCAGGCCCAGACGGCGGCCAGCGCCGATCCGGCGATAACGGATAGGGGAAAGAGCGCATTGGCGGGGCTCTTGCGCAGATAGCTGGTCAGATAGCGCAGGTGGTCGGGGAAGAACTCCTCGGTGAAGTTGGGCACGCCGAGGAAGATGTTGAGCTTAGCCGAAAGCCGGCTCGCCAGGAGGACCAGGAAGGTCCAGGCGCCGAGCTGGTTGGCCTGGCCCCAGGTGACGGCGACCAAGAGCCACGGCGGTCAAGGCGAGGGCGATCTCATGATAGATCACGGTGGAGGCGGCCATGGAAAACCGCCGCCAGCCCGACGCCCCGGGCGGGCATCTGGACGTTCGCGGCCCGGTGATGAAGCCCATCAGAAAGCTCACCTCGTGCCAACCCCAAAGTCCGAGGGCGCAGGTGAACGCCAGCACGGCGCCGGTAGGCGTGGGATCGCCGACGCTGGCGACCAGGCCGAAGCCGCCGCCGCCGCCACCGCCGTGGCCGCCGCCAGGCTCCAGCGATGGGTCGCGCGCGGCAGCCGATCGAGCCACAGGATCGCGCCCGTGCTGAACCACCACAGGAAGACAGTGTAGAGAACGGCCGATCCGATCGCGGCGACGGTCACGTGAGGCGCGCTCCTCTCACCAGGCCGGAACGAGACGTATGGCGGCGGGCGCCTCGTTGCGCGCCGTCGGCAGAAGATAGAGACCCGCGAAGGTGACGCCCGCGGCGAGGCCCAGGCCGACGCGCTTGACCGCGCCCACAAGCCCGCCCTGGGCCTTCGCCCGGGACATGGCGGCGGTGATCATGGCCAGGCGATCGAAGCCGGCTCGGAACCTCGGATCATCGATATCCAAGGTCAGGGGAAAGACCTGCTTGGAAATCTCCGAGCAGATGCGGAACACCTTGTAGTCATAGTCGGTGGGATCGAGGCCCAGGGCCGCGTGGAAGGCGGGTCGGGCGTGATCGCGCACATACATGGTGGCGTAGACGGTCAGGAGGAAGAACCGGATCCACAGGTGTTGGCCCCGCGCAGCAACTCCGGATTGGCGCGCATCAGCAGGGCGAAGGCGTCGCCATGGCGAAACTCGTCGGCGCACCATTCCTTGAACCAGTTGAAGATCGGGTGGAAGCGGAGTTCCGGATGGCGTTCCAACTGACGGTAGATGGTGATGTAACGGGCGTAGCCGATCTTCTCCGACAGATAGACGGCGTAGAAGATGAACTTCGGCTTGAAGAAGGTGTACTTCTTGGTCTTGGTCAGGAAGCCCAGATCGACGCCGATGGAGAAGTCCTTCAGGGACTCGTTGATGAAGCCGGCGTGGCGGGCCTCGTCCCGGCTCATATATTTGAACAGGGCCTTGATGTCGGGGTTGCTGACCCGCTTGACGATCTCGGCGTAGAGCACGCAGCCGGAGAACTCGGCGGTCAGCGAGCTGACCAGGAAGTCGACGAACTCACGACGCAGTTCGGGCTCCAGACTCTCGAGAATGTTCTCGAACGCCTCGGCGCGCTTGAAGTGGTTGCGGTTCGGGTCGCTGGCCATTTCGGCGATCAGGGCGTCCCACTCGCCGCGCACCGAACTGATGTCCATGCGGTCCATGGCGGCGAAATCGGTGGTGTAGAACCGCGGGCTGAGAACGGTGTCCTTCTGGGCCTCGCGCGTCGTTTCACCGACGGACCGTTCTAGCGTCGTCGTGCTCATGGCGCCCTCCCGGGAGTGAAGCTGACCTCATAGAGTTCCGAGAGCGCGAACCTGGCGGTGAATTTCGTCCATTGGCGCTCAAGCCAGCCGGCGCGCTCGACGGTGGCCTCGCGGCGCAGGATCAGGGTCTCGCCAAAGCGAACCCGTATCGGCGCGCCGTGGACCCGCACTCGATCGCCGGGCCCGAGGGCCAAGCCCCCATCGAGTTCAACATGGGCGTGCAGGCTTCTCTCGCTGTGCTCGATCTCGATGGTGCACGGCGTGTCCTGCCGGCGGCGGCTGAAAAGGGGGATGACGGTCATGACGGCCGATCCTCCGGGTGAAGAAGCTTTAGGAAAGCGTCGCGATTGGAGGAGCCAAACGCCTCCAGATCCACGAGGCGGCCGGTGGCCATATCCTCAAGGGTGAGTCGTGAGCGATCCGATTCCGCCAAGCGGAAGGGTGGGCCGGCGTCGATGCCGCGCCTCTTGCGATCATGCGCCAGACCCCGCATCACCCCGCGCACGAACCCGTTGGTTCCAGGCGCGAGCGAAGCGATCAAGGCCCCCGTCCGGCTGTCGCGCACGCTGACCGATCCGTCGGGCTGATCGGCGAAGCGCAGATCGACGTAGTCCGTCGGCGCCGCCTGGAGCACCGGGACACTTGGCGCGGCCAGCCTCTCTAACCGCACCACCGTCGTCGCCACGAGGGAGAAGCCAACAACAGCGGCGGCGGCGATCAGCGCGCCCCTGGGAAACGGCTCGGTGTCTATGGCGCTCATAGCGATCTCCTAGCCCTAAGCGGCCTGGGCTTCGGGACGGCCAAGCGAGCCGGCGCGTCCGACCTCTCGGGCTGGCGCCTCGGCGCGGGCTGTCTCGATCGGCACGCTGGCCTTCATGGCCGAAGCCAGGATGGAGGCCGCGGCCTCGGCGTTCGGGATCGCTCGGAAGGTCGGTTGCGGCGACGCCACCTTCCATGGCCGAACGTGAGGCCAGAGCTGAAGGAAGGCGATCTTATTGGGCGCCTTGAGCGAGAGGGCCAAGTCGCCGGCCCCTTTCTCGAGCGGCTTGAGGGCCGCGCCGTCAATGATCCCGAAGGGAATGTTGATCGCCTTGGGCAGGGCCGCGCCAAAGCGCATCACCACCCGCCGATTGGTGATCGTATAGACCGTGGTGCGACTGTTGAGCCAAGCCAGCAGGCAGAGCATGGCCAGGGCCGCCAAAGCGATGGGGGTCACCAAGGCGGCCGACGCCGAGCGCGCCAAGGGGCGCCGCTCCGTTCGCAATCGCCGAGGCGGCGCGCCAGATCAGCATCGCCGCGAAATAGGCCGCGACCAAGCGTAGGTGAAAGGCTTGCTGGGCGAGCCGCCACCAGTTTGGGGCGCCTTGCCAAAGGATCGTCTCGCCTTGCGGGAGAGGCCCCGGCAGGCCGCGAATGGGCTCGAAATCGTGCTCGCTCATAGCAGGGGCTCCGACCGCTGAGGCGTGGCGTACAGCGTGCCGCCGCCGAAATAGGCCGCGACCCGCTCTTCCTCGTCGAAGGTGATCTGGTCGGGGCTCTCCAACGTGGGGGCGCTGGCGAACTGGGAGGCCAGCAGGGCGTCAATGCGGACCGAGCGACGAGCCTTGTTGAACACGGCCATGGGCATCGGCGCCAGGACTCGCCTCGCCGCGGTCCCAGGGGCCGCGGCGAGTTCCACCTCGATATAGCGGATCATATATTCGCCGCGATCGATCCACAGATCGCTGACCACCCCGGCCTCCCGGCCATCGGCGCCAATCACCCTAAATCCGCGCGGATCGGGATCCTTCTTGTCGACCCAGAAATCCGAGGCCACGCGCAACGGCACGATCTTGGCCGCGCCATGAAGCAGGACATCGGGTCGGCGCTGACGCTGGGCGTAGGCGCCGGGGCCGACGCCGGCCAGCAGAGGGTCGCCGTTGGGAATCAGGGGAGACCCCGGGGCCCGGGAACTCCGGTGGGCGTTGACGTCCTGGCTCTCGCGCTGGTTGTTGGGCTTGGTCACCGGCCCCTCGCCATGGGGCCTGATAAAGGTCTTGGGCTGGGCGGCGAAGAACAGACCGCCGGCCGCCTCAAGCCGGCCGCTGACATCGTCCTCCAGCGGATAGCCTTCGCGGCGATCTTCCCGCCGCAGATAGATCACCAGCCCGATGAAAAACAGGACGAACGAGCCGAAGATCAGCGAGGTGACGTCGAAGTCACCTAAAAAAAAGGCGTTGTACATCAGTCTCTCCTGCTGGAGCCAGAACGGGTGGAAGCATCGCCACATCCAAATCCTGTGACGACAGCGGCCCATGCCGGGCGGCGTGGCGCGCGAGCGGGCCGATCGCGATCAGGGTGGCGAAGAGAAGCGCGAGTTCAATGAGATAGACCGCGGTGTAGCCGGTGGCCGATCCGCTCAGGGCCGGGCCAAGGCGCCCCGCGCGCGCCAGGGACGACACCGTATCGCTGATGAGGCCGCCGGCGGCGATGGCCAAGCCGGCGGCCAGAGCCTGCACCGATCCCCAGGCGCCCAGAGCCAGGCCGGTGGCGTCGCCCTGGGCCATGTTCATCGAGGCGGTAAGCGTTCCGTGAGCGAACATGCCGGCCCCAAAGCCGACCAGGGCCACGCCGGCCGCGAACAGCGGCGGCGACGCCATCGGCGCGGCGAAGATCACCGTGGTGAAGGCCGCCAATCCGGCCAGGGCGCCAAAGCCGGCCACCCGATAGGGATCAGCCCCGAGATTGAGGCGTCGGGCCGCCAGCGCCAATCCCGACGCGCCGCCGAGCGCCAGCAAGGCGGTGAGCGTCGTCGTCGCGCTCACCGAAAGATGCAGCACCCGGCCGCCATAGGGCTCGAGAAGCACGTCCTGCATGCTGAAGGCCACAGTACCCATGCCGATGGCGATCAGCCGTCGGCTGGCCCGCCCGGTCTGGGCGTAGGCGCTCCAGGCGTCGCGGAAGGCGGGGGCTGGCGCTTCCTCCCGGATGCGGTTGGGATTGCGCTGCTCCTGTTTCCAAAGCGCGACGCCATTGAGAATCATGGTGGCCAGGGCCGCGCCCTGAACGACCTGAATGAGTCTCAGTTCGCTGAAAGGCGAAAGCAGGACGCCAAATCCCACCGCCGCCACCACCGTGCCGACCAACAGCATCATGCACAGAAGCGCGACCACCTTGGGGCGGACGTGAGCGGGCGCCAAGTCGGTCGCCAGCGCCAGGCCGGCCGTCTGGGTGGTGTGAAGCCCGGCGCCGGCGAGCAGGAAGGCCAGGGCGGCGCCGGCCTCGCCGACGATGGGCGGGCCATGGGAGTCGCCGGACAGCAGCAGCAGGGCGAACGGCATGATCGCCAGTCCGCCGAACTGCAGCAAGGTCCCGAACCAGATATAGGGGACGCGCCGCCAGCCGAGCACGGAGCGGTGGGTGTCGGAGCGATGGCCCACCAGCATGCGAAGTGGCGCGAACACCAGCGGCAGGGCGATCATCGCCGCCACGAGGGAGGCGTGAATGCCCAGCTCGACGATCATCACCCGGTTGAGCGTGCCGATCAGCAGAACCGCCGCCATACCGACGGTGACCTGAAAGAGGGACAGTCGCAATAACCGGCCCAGGGGCAACTCGGCCGTCGCGCCGTCGGCGAACGGCAGCATCCGCGGCCCGACATTGCGCCAAGACCAGGCCGGAATGGTGGACGCTTCGGTCACCGGCGCACAAGCTCCATGGCCTGGGAGGTGTAGAAGCCGCTGGCCACCCGGGCGATGCGGCCGACACGCCAAGCCGAAAGGACCGGGCTGGCGGCGATGGCCTTGCGCAGCCTGGCCTCCATGACCGGCTCGATCGCGGGGGCGCGATCGGCGCGCGGGAACAGCCGGCCGGCGGCGTGCATCAGCGACAGGGCCGGCGTTCGAGGCGCGAAGGTGAAGACGATCGAGCCGCTAGTGCGCTCGGCGAGCCCGGCCAGGACGCGGAGGATTTCGCGGATCGGATAGTGGATCAATGAATCCATCGCCACCACGTGGCTGAAGTTTCCCAGGCGCGGATCGAGCATGTCGCCAACCCGGAACTCCGCCGAGCCGGGCGACAGATCGGCGGGCGCGCGCGCTTTGGCCAGAGCGATCAGATTGGCGGCCACATCCACCGCCGTCACCCGCGCCCCTCGGGCCGCCGCCGCCACGGCCAGCGCCCCGGTCCCGCAGCCGGCGTCGAGCACCGAGGCGTGGGCGAGATCCATCGGCAGCCAGGACAGAAGAATGGCCCGCATGCGCTCGCGCCCCTCCCGAACCGTCTGACGAATGCGGCTGACCGGAGCGTCGGAGGTGAGCTGAGTCCAGGCGTCGAGCGCCGTGGCGTCGAAGTAGGTTTCGAGCCGCCCGCGCCTCTCGTCATAGGTCGCCAGGGTCATTATTCGAACCCCAGGAAGTCGAAGACGTCACGGTCCTTCATGGGCATGACGTCATAGGCGCGCGAGCCCGCCCAGAGGCTTGCCGCCAGACGCATATATTCGTTTTGCACCGCTTCCAGTTCCGGCGAGGGCTCCATCTCGAAGAGCGTGGACTTTTTCAGGCGGCTACGCCGGATCACATCGAGATCGGGGAAGTGAGCCAGGCGCTCCAGGCCGATCGCGGCGTTGAAGCGATCGATCTGATCGGTTTCACGGCTGCGATTAGCGATTACCCCCCCTAGCCGGACGTCGTAGTTCTTCGACTTGGCGCGGATGGCCGCGATGATCCGGTTCATGGCGAAGATCGAATCGAAGTCATTCGAGGCGACGATCAGCGCCCGTTCGGCATGCTGAAGGGGGGAGGCGAAGCCGCCGCACACCACATCGCCCAGGACATCGAAGATGACCACGTCGGTATCCTCAAGCAGGTGGTGTTCCTTGAGGAGCTTGACCGTCTGGCCGACGACATAGCCGCCGCAACCCGTGCCGGCCGGCGGCCCGCCCGCCTCGACGCACATGACGCCGTTGTAGCCCGGAAAGACGTAGTCCTCGGGGCGCAGCTCCTCGGTGTGGAAGTCGACGCTCTCCAGGACATCAATCACCGTGGGCGCGAGCATCTTGGTGAGGGTGAAGGTGGAGTTGTGCTTGGGGTCGCATCCGATCTGCAGAACGCGCTTGCCGAGCTTGGAAAAGGCGGCGGAGAGGTTCGAGGAGGTGGTGCTCTTGCCAATGCCGCCCTTGCCATAGACGGCGAACACCTTGGCGGTTCCGATG
Organism: uncultured Alphaproteobacteria bacterium; assembly: GCA_963817995.1. Lineage (GTDB taxonomy): Bacteria > Pseudomonadota > Alphaproteobacteria > Caulobacterales > Caulobacteraceae > Acaudatibacter. The sequence goes on along the minus strand of CAWFQJ010000001.1, from coordinate 274,328 downwards.
CGAAGATCGGGGTCCATCTGGACCTGGACGCTGCCCTCGCCGTCGGAGCGTTTATGCAGAGCGCGGGGGAGATCAAGCAGGGTCATGGTCTTAGGTTTCCTTACTCGTTACGCCGCGGCCGGAATGCCCTCGAGGCGATCCTCGAGGTCGTCGCTCGCCTGCCGCAGGGCGTTCAGCGTGGCGTCGTCCGGCGTCCAGTAGTTTCGATCGCAAACCTCCAGCAGCCGCCTGGCCAAACGCGCCGAGGCGGTTGGATTGAGCGCGGCGAGACGGTCGCGCATGGCCTCGTCGAGCACATAGGTTTCGCTGATTTGCTGATAGATCCACGGCGCCACCTGGCCGGTGGTGGCCGACCAACCCATGGTGTTGGTGACCTGTGCCTCGATCTGGCGAACGCCTTCATAGCCGTGCTTCAACAGGCCCTCGTACCAGACCGGGTTGAGCATGCGGGTGCGGGTCTCCAGCGCCACCTGTTCAGCCAGCGTGCGCACCTTGGCCTCGCCGGCCGTCTGGTCGCCGATGTAACAGGGCGCCTCGACGCCCTTGGCGCGGCGAATGGCGCGGCTGATGCCGCCCAAGGTGTCGACATAGTGGTCGATGGTCGTCACACCCAGCTCGACCAATTCGACATTCTGGTAGGTGAAATCCACACCCTTGAGGATGGTCTCCAGCATCTCCGAATGGCGCACGGCCTGACCCGTCCGCCCATAGGCGAAGCATTTGCGCGCCTGATAGGCGTCGGCCAATTCGTCTTCTTCTGTCCAGCAGCCGGCGTCGATCATCTGATTGACGTTCGCGCCATAGGCGCCGTCGGCGTTGGAAAAGACCCTGAGCGACGCGGTCTCGAGATCGCAGCCTTGCTCGCGCTGATGATCGAGGGCGTGCTTGCGCACGAGGTTCATCTCCAGGGGCTCATCCGCGCTGGCGGCCAGGAACGCCGCCTCGGCCAACATGCGCACCTGCAGACCCAGCAGGTCGCGGAATATGCCCGAGAGCGTCATCACGACATCGATCCGAGGGCGACCCAGGTCCTGAAGCGGAATGAGTTCGGCGCCGCAGAGCCGGCCATAGCTATCGAAACGCGGGCGGGCGCCCATCAGGCTGAGGGCCTGGGCGATTGGACCGCCCTCGCTCTTGAGATTGTCGGAACCCCAGAGGACCAGGGCGACGGACTCTGGGAACTCGCCGGTTTCGGCCAGGTGGCGATCGAGCATGATCTGGGCCTGGTGGGCCCCCTCGCGAACGGCGAAGGCGCTGGGGATGTGGAAGGGATCGAAGCCATGGAGATTGCGGCCGGTGGGCAGGATCGCCGGCGTGCGCACCAGATCACCGCCGGGGGCGGGGCGGATGTAGCCGCCATCGAGCGCGCGGATGATGGCGGGCAACTCGTGATCTTCGGCGAGCTTAGCGGCGCTTTCGGCGAGTTCGGTCAGAAGGGCTTCGGTTTCGCGGCCCGGGTTCAACCCGCTCAGAAGCGATGCGGCCCGTGGCTCGGCGCCATCCACCAGAGCCGCGATCGCTTCGCGCGCGACGGCCGGTCCGCCCTTGGCTTGCGCCATGGCCATGAGCAGGCTGACCCGTTCCTCGGGAGAAGCCGCCTCGCCGACGATATGCAGACCGCTGGGGATCAGCGTCTGTTCGACCTCATAGACCTGATCGGCGATGGCCAGAATCGCCGACTCTCCGAGGCCGGCGCCGGGGCGAATTGAGAAGTCCAGCGCCCCGGCCTGTTCGACAATGAGCGCCGCCAGGGCGTCGCTTTCAGCCGGCGGTCCGGCGGGCAGGCGCGCCAGCGCTGGATCGACGCCTTCAGATCGACAAGACCCTTGTAGAGCCCGGCGTGGGAGATCGGTGGCGTCAGATAGCTGATCAGGGTGGCGGCGGACCGCCGCTTGGCCAGGGCGCCTTCGGACGGATTGTTGGCGGCGTATAGATAGAAGTTGGGCAGGTCGCCGATCAGACTTTCCGGCCAGCAGTCAGCCGTCAGGCCAACCTGCTTGCCAGGCATGAACTCCAGGGCGCCGTGGGTGCCGAAATGGAGAACGGCGTGGGCGCCGAAATCTTCGCGTAGATAGCGGTAGAAGGCGGAGAAGGCGTGGGTCGGCGCGAAGCCGCGCTCGAACAAGAGGCGCATCGGATCGCCCTCATATCCGAAGCCGGGTTGCAGTCCGACGAACACCTTGCCGAACTGAGCGCCGAGAATGAAGATGGATGATCCGTCGCTGAGCGTCTTTCCCGGCGCCGGTCCCCATTGGCCCTCGATGGCCGCCAGGCGCCGTTCGCGCCGGATGTGGTCTTCGGCCGGTATGCGGCGATGGACATTGGCGTCCGTTCCAAAGCGCTCGGAGTTGCCCTCAATCAGGCGCGACCGGAGATCATCGACGGTGGCCGGAAGCTCGACGTCGTAGCCGGCCCGAGCCAGCCCCTTGAGGGTGTTGTGCAGGGAGGCGAAAACCGAAAGATAGGCGGCCGATCCGACGGCGCCCGAATTGGGCGGGAAGTTGAAAAGCACGATGGCGAGCTTGCGTTCCCGCCGTTCCGCTCTGCGCAGGGCGACCAGGCGAAGGACGCGGGCCGCGAGCGCTTCGGCGCGCTCGGGGCACGCCACCATCCTGGGGGCCTCCAGGGTCTGGGGCCACTGGCACTTGCGGTCGCAACCAAGGCACGGCTCGCCCGCCCCGTCCGAGCGACCGCCAAAGACCATGGGCGCGATAGCCCCATCAAGCTCGGGGATCGCCACCATGATGGTCGATTCGACGGGTGAAAGGCCGGTGTTGGAGCGTCCCCAGAACTCGAGCGTCTGAAACTCGAGGGGCTGGGCGGAAATGTAGGGCACATCAAGACGCGCGAGCATGTCTTCGGCCGCCCGGGCGTCGTTGTAAGCGGGTCCGCCGACAAGAGAGAAGCCGGCGAGCGAAACCACCGCGTCCACGCACGGCTGGCCGTCCTTGAGGAAATAGCGCTCGATCGCCGGGCGACCGTCTAGGCCGCTGGCGAAGGCCGGCAAGACCCTCAGTCCTCGCGCCTCGAGCGCCTCGATGACGCCGTCATAGTGGCCAGCATCGTCGGCCAGCACATAAGAACGCAGAACCAACAGGCCGACAACGCCCGCGGACGGCCCCACCGGCGGCGGCAGATCTTCCATCGCTTGGACGATCTTCCCCACGGCCTTGGGATGATAGAGTCCGACCTCGGGATAGTCGCGCGGCGCGTGAGCCTCGATACGGCCACGAAGGGCGCGCCTGGGGCCGTCGGCATAGCGGCCGACCAGAAACCGCACCATGCCGAGAGATTGTCCTGAGATCCGGACAGCCAATATTGCATGGTCAGAAAGTAGGCGCGCAGATCCTGGGCGGCGCCCGGAATAAATCGGAGAAGCTTGGGCAGGCGGCGCAGAAACGCCATCTGCCCCGCGCCGGAACTCCCGGAACTTTTCGCCTTTGATCCCCTTAGCCGTTTCAAAAGCGCCAGGGGTCCTTTGTCCGCCCCGTCCAGGCGGAACGGCCCCAACTTAGTCAGGCGGATGATTTCCCCGGCGGACATGACGCCGATCATGGCGTCGCAATGTCGCGTCGGGCCTTCAGGGCCGGCAACACCGACTGAACGTGGTCTTCCATGAACAGCATCGTCGAGACGATGATGTCTCCCCTGGCGATGTCGGCTTGGCAGCGGGCCAACGCCGCGCGATCTTCGGCCCAGTCCGTGGCGGCGTGGAGAGCGACGGTCAGGCCTGGAATATCGCGCGCCAGATCGCCCGCGACGCGCTCGACCACACCGCTGAGATGCTTGTCCAAGGTGACGATCACCACGCGGACAGGCGCGGCGACCTCAAGCGCGGCCTTAGCGCGCGAAGTGGCTGCGTGCGTCATAGAGTGTCTCGATCTGGATCAGCGCGATGCCGTGGGCGGCGGCGAACTGCTCGGTGTTGCGCCGCGCCTTTCCGCGGACAAAGAAGGGGATCTTGGTAAGTTCGGCCTGAGCCTCGCCGGTCCAGGCGACCTCGGAGGGCACGGCTGGCTCCGGACGGGGCTGGACCGCGCCGAGGCCGAGGTGCGAGGCCCCAGCTTCATCGTTGAACTCGAAGTCGTCGCGAAACATCGACAGGAGATGCTCCTCAAGCCCCATCACCAGAGGATGCACCCAGGTGTCGAACAGCACATTGGCGCCCTCGAACCCCATTTGCGGGGCATAACGCGCCGGAAAATCCTGAACGTGAGCGGGAGCGGAAATGACCGCGCAGGGAATGCGCAACCGCTTGGCGATATGGCGCTCCATCTGGGTGCCCAGAACCAGCTCGGGCTGAAGCTCGGCTATCGCGCGTTCCACCTCAAGATAGTCGTCGGTGATCAGCGGCGTGACATTGTATTTCTCGGCCGCGGCGCGCACCTCACGCGCGAACTCACGGTTGTAGGCGCCTAGTCCCACCACTTCGAAGCCAAGCTCCTCCGAAGCGACGCGAGCGGCGGCTACGGCGTGGGAGGCATCGGCGAAAATGAACACGCGCTTGCCGGTCAGATAGGTGGAATCCACGGATCTGGACCACCAGGGAAGCCGGTTCGCGCCCTCGGCGAGGGCGGGGGCCGGATCAACGCCGGCGACGCGCGCCACCTCACGGATGAAGTCGCGCGTGGCGCCGACGCCCATGGGCATGACGCGCACCGAGGGCTGACCATGAGCGCGCTCCAACCATCCGGCCGCCACGTCGGCGATCTCGGGATAGAGAACGATGTTGAAATCGGCGTCCGGGAGCCGGCGAAGGTCACCGGGCGAGGCGCCGAGCGGCGCGACGACATTGACGTCCACGCCAAGGCGCCGCAGCAGACGCTCGACCTCGATCAGGTCGTCGCGGTGACGAAAGCCAAGCGCCGTCGGACCCAGTATGTTGCAGCTGGGCCGCGTCGCCAACCGATCGAGCCGCCGGGCCCCGCCCTTCCTTGGCGGCCAGGGTGCGGACCAGTTGGTAGAAGGTCTCCGACGCCCCCCAATTCTCCTTCTTCTGGTAGGAGGGCAAATCGAGAGCCAGAACCGGAATCGGCAGATTGAGAGCCCGCACAAGGCCCCCCGGATCGTCTTGGATAAGCTCGGCTGTGCACGAGGCGCCGACAATCATCGCCTCGGGCTTGAACCGCTCATAGGCCTCGCGCGCGGCGTGCTTGAACAACTCCGCGGTGTCGCCTCCGAGGTCGCGCGCCTGGAAGGTCGTATAGGTGACCGGCGGCCGATGGTCGCGACGCTCGATCATGGTGAACAGCAGATCGGCGTAGGTGTCGCCTTGGGGCGCATGAAGAACATAGTGAACGCCCTTCATCGCCGTCGCGACGCGCATCGCCCCGACATGCGGTGGGCCTTCATAGGTCCAGACGGTCAGCTTCATCGGCTCAGACCCGCAACATCGCTTGTCGCGTCAGCGGCCGGGCGAACAGCGCCGCCAGATCGCCAGCCTGCTCGAAACCATGGGTCGGTGAGAACACCAATTCGATCGACCACTTTGTGGTCAGGCCCTCGGCTTCCAGCGGATTCGCCAAGCCAAGACCACACACCACCAGATCCGGCCTTTCCGCTCGGCACCGTTCCAGCTGCCGGTCGACGTCCTGGCCCTCGGAAATGACGACCTCGGGCCCCAGAAGCTCGAGTTCGCGATCAACCAAGTCCTTGTTGAGATAGGGCGTGCCCACCTCAATCGGCTTCATGCCCAGTTCCTGGGCCAGGAAGCGCGCCAGGGAGGGCTCAAGCTGGGAGTCTGGAAAGAAGAAAATGCGTTTTCCCTCAAGAATTCGCCGGGGGCGTTCCAACGCGCGCTTGGCGCGCTCCCGGCCCGGCGCCACGACGGCCTGAAAATGATCAGGGGTTACGTTCCAGGCGTCGGCGGCGGCCTTCAGCCAAGCGGTGGTGCCCTCCGCGCCGAAGGGGAAAACCGCCGCGAGACGCCGGGCGCCTCGCGCCTCAAGCTTCACACACGTCTCGCCGAGGAACGGCTGGGCCAGGAGAAAACGCGTTTTCGCTCCGATCGCCGGGATGTCGCCCGACCGGCGGGGAGGAAAGAAATCGATCTGGGCGATCCCGAGTTCCGCGAACAGCCGGCGGAACTGGTCCTCGACGACGTCGGGCAAGGCGCCGACGACGAGCAGGGACGGTTCGGCGCTTGACCGAGCGTGGGCGGCTTCGGGAACCAGGGCCGCCAGGCAGGCGTCCTCGCCTTGGGTGAAGGTGGTCTCGATGCCACTGCCCGAGTAGTTGATCACGCGCAACCCGGGGGCGTGCTTGCTCGAGAGCCGCTGGGCTGCTCGGGCGAGGTCGAGCTTGATGACCTCCGACGGACACGAGCCGACCAGGAACAGCATCTTGATTTCGGGTCGGCGGGCCAACAACTCATCGACCACGCGATCAAGCTCGTCGTTGGCGTCCGCGAGGCCCGCTAGATCACGTTCCTCCATGATCGCCGTGGCGAACCTTGGCTCGGCAAACACCATGACGCCGGCCGCCGATTGGATCAGGTGGGCGCATGTACGGGACCCCACCACCAGGAAGAACGCATCCTGAATCTTGCGATGCAGCCAGACAATTCCAGTCAGACCACAGAACACCTCACGCTGCCCGCGCTCGCGCAGTACGGGGCGAGGCGGCGCGGCGCACGTCGCGCGGGGCGCGCGCGAAAGGGTGTCGATGAGAACCGTCACACCGCCAGACCGGTCTGGCGGTGATCTGCCTTCGACTGGCCGGCGCCCTCAAGGCGAGCGGCGCGAAGTTTAAGTAGAAATTGGGTGGCGTTGATTAAGTAGACCGCATAGGCGCTGATCGCGATTAGCATCTGCTGTCTAGGTGTTCCCCACCCAAGCAGAAGCGCCACAAGATAAGTGGTCTGAAGGCCCAAAACCAGCATGCTGAACACATCCTCCCAAAAGAAGGATGGTGCGAAGAGCCACTTGCCGAAAACGACCTTCTCCCAGACCGAACCGGTGATCATGATCGTGTAGAGGAGGACCGTCTTGGCGACGATGGACGCCGTCGCGATCCCATAGCCTTCGCCAGTGATCAGAAAACGGATCACCATCCCGAGGCTTATGGCGAAAACGACAAATTGTAGCGGCGCCAGGATCGCTTGAACCATCGTCCAGGCGGACGCGTCGCGGCGCTGTCGCTGTTCGTTTGTGTAGAGCGGCCGCGCCCCATTGACGTTTCGCCGCTCCGAATAATTTGGACTGGGTCCGAAATAAGCCCCCCTGGGGCAGGGAGCAATTCTCTCGATCCAGTTGTCCACGACCGTCGACAAACTGAATCCCCGCGCCTCCGCACGACTAGGATCCTGGCCGGTCCAAGGCCGGCGAATATAGGGCGGAGCCGATCCAAAGCCCTGTTTCGGTGGAGGAAAAACGCTCGCGGTCATGGCCCGACTCCGAAGGAGACGACATCTGCAAAATCGAGCGTATGGCCACCCCGACAGGACTGTCAAGAGTGCACGACGTCTAACTCTCTTGACACTTTTTTGGGTTTGTAAGAATTTGTTTACGAGCGTGGTTGGTTTGATATGGTCGCGGAACTGAGGCGTGCGAATGCCGATAAATGGCGGTGGGCTCAGTAGAGGAGACGCCCGTGAAGTCGGGGCTGGGCTAGCCCCGCCGATCGGGATTAACGCGATCGCGGCTACGCTCGGTTACGGGTTAAGCCGCATGGATGTTGGGGGTTCAATGGGCGGCTTCCCTTCTTCAGCGAAGATTGATCTGGGCGCCTGGAGCCGGCCTCCAGCGGCCGGGGCCCCTGACCGGTCGAGTCCGGCCGACGCGCAACCTGACCATCACGGCGTCGGCTTGGCGAAGATGGTCGAAAGCGAGATCATTCCCCGGCTGATGCTCGCTCATCGGGCTCTGTCCGCACCGCCTCCCCGTCCGGCGGAATCGAGCGAATCCCTTGACGAGGAGGCCGTCGAGACCTTCGCGCGAATGGTGGTTTCCAGGGAGCCGGACTCCTTGATCGCCTACGTTGGAACCCTGTTGCAAACGGGCGTATCCATGGAGACCATCCACATGGGGCTGCTGGCGCCGGCCGCACGACGCCTGGGCGACTATTGGAATGACGACAGCGCCTCATTCACCGACGTGACGATCGGCCTTGGCCGTCTACAGCAGTTGGTTCGGGCGCTTGGCTGGAAGATGCCCGGTGGTCTTGACGATGACCGACTGACACGATCGGCCTTCTTTGCCCCGGGTCCCGGCGAGCAGCACACCTTCGGACTGTTCATTCTGGAGGACTACTTCCGACGGTCCGGGTGGCGCACCTGGGTGGAAACCTCGGCGACGGATAACGAGTTGGTCGACACGGTTCGGGGGCATTGGTTCGATGTGTTCGGCATGAGTGTCAGCGCCGACACGCACCTTGATCACGTCCGCGCGAATATCGGCGCGGTCAGAAAGGCGTCTCGCAATCCGGAGTTATTCGTAATGGTCGGCGGGCGCCTTTTTGTCGAGCATCCGGAGCTTGTCGTGGACGTTTCGGCTGATGCAACAGCGGTAAGCGGCGGCGAGGCTTTGCTAATTGCAAATCTTGCCTTGCTTGTCGATGGCAATGAGGTTAGTGCGCTGGCGTCTCCGGAATGACGATTCGCTAAAATCAAGGCTCTCTCCTCGCGATGGAAGCACGAGCTTCTTCACCTTTGTCCGGCGATCGATCATTTCTCCGAGGCGTGTTAGGCGGGTTGGACGCGCCAGCAGCTCAATCGGTGGTGGCCGCCGGTGGCGATGTGGCCATGGTCATCGATCGCGATGGCGTCATATGCGACATGGCTCTGAGCAACGAGGCGATGGCCAAGGAAGGCCTCGAAACTTGGCTTGATCGACGCTGGTCGGACACCGTAACCGTGGAAAGCCGGCACAAGGTCGATGAGCTTCTTCGGGACGCTCTAAGCGAGGGGCGCTCGCGGTGGCGCGAGGTCAATCAGGTTACGCCAAACCAACGTTCCCTGATGGTCAGATATGTCACCGTGGACGCGGGCCTTGAGGGGCGCGTGATCGCCATCGGACGTGACGACCGGGCCGCCTCCGAAATGCAACAGCGCCTGCTAGAGGCGCAGCAGGCCGTGGAACGGGACTATTCCCGCTTGCGCGACGCGGAGTTCCGATACCGGCTGTTGTTCCAGACCTCGACGGAAGCGGTCGTCGTTATCGACGCGGCCACTCGAAAGATCATTGAAGCCAATCCATCGGCCGAGCGTTTTATCGGCGGCGGAAAACGCCCCTTGGTCGGGGAGTCCTTCGTCAAGCTTTTTGATCCCGACAGCCAGGACGAAGCGGCATCGTTGCTCGCCGTTGTACAATCCACGAATTTAACGGACGGACTGGGGACCCGTTTAAGGGCCGGTCATCGAGAGTTTGTCGTCTCGGCCTCTCTGTTTCGGCAGGATCGCGCCTCCCAATGCCTGGTGCGCCTATCCCCGGCCGAACACGCCAGGGAAGGCAGGGAGGACCCCAGTCTTCGGCTTCAGGCCGTGCTTGAGAGAATGCCCGACGCCTTTCTTATCACCGACGAGTCGATGAAGATCCTCACGGCCAATACGGAATTTCTGGATATGGTTCGCGTCGGAACCCAGGAGCAGGCTCAGGGTCAACAACTTAATCGGTTTCTTGGCCGCGCGGACCTCGATAGAAATATTCTTTTAGACAGTATCCGCGACCACGGCTATGTGCGAAATTTTGCCACCGTGCTCCGAAACCAGTATGATGAATCGGAGGATGTTGAGGTTTCCGGAGTATCCGCGCCCGACGGATCGTCAATCTGCTATGGTTTCACCATCCGCAGGGTTGGCCGGCCGGCCATCGACCGATCTCGGCAAACGCCGGATATGCGGCGTTCGGTGGAGCAATTGACCGAACTCGTGGGACGCGTGAAGCTCAAGGAACTGGTAAGGGAGACCACCGATCTGGTGGAGCGGCTTTGCATCGAGGCGGCGCTGGAATTGACCAAGGACAACCGCGCGTCCGCCGCCGATGTGCTCGGTCTAAGTCGGCAAAGTCTCTATTCCAAGCTGCACCGTTTTGGGCTCTTAAACTCTGTCTCCACTCACAACTAGGCGTCTTCGATAGCGACGAGACTAGGCGTCTTCGATAGCGACGAGACTGCGCGCCTCCTATCGCCGGGCGGCAAGGCCATCCCTGGACGTCCTCGAAGTTTCGAAACTTATTTCGGAAGATCGTCAAGATAGATTGACAGTTGTAAGTGTCAATCATAACCCTTTTCGCATGAGTGAATTGGCGTTGACGCGTGCTGCGCGCTCTGGGCCGCGCCGGATCCCGGCGGCTTCGGCCGTGCTGGAGTTGCTAAAGCCGATTACATGGTTTCCGCCGATGTGGGCGTTCATGTGCGGCGTTGTCTCGTCGGGCGCGCCGTTGCGGACTCGCTGGCCGCTCGCCCTGGCCGGGGTCGTGCTCGCCGGCCCGGCAATCTGCGCCACCAGCCAGGCCGTGAACGACTGGTTTGATCGCGAGGTCGATGCGATCAACGAGCCCGGCCGCCCGATTCCCTCCGGACGCATTCCGGGGCGGTGGGGTCTTGGGATCGCGATCGTTTGGACGCTTCTGTCTCTGCTTTTGGCCACGATGTTGGGTCCGTGGGTCCTTGGCGCGGCCATTCTCGGCATGGCGCTGGCATGGGCTTACAGCGCGCCGCCAATGCGTTTGAAACAAGCCGGATGGTGGGGTCCGGCCTCCGTGGCGCTTTGTTACGAGGGCCTGGCCTGGTTCACCGGCGCGGCTGTGATGAACCATGCCCTGCCGGATGGGCGGATCATCGCCATCGCCGGGCTCTATAGCATCGGCGCCATAGGCATAATGATTTTGAACGATTTCAAGGCGATTGAAGGTGATCGTCAGATGGGTATCCTCTCGGTTCCGGTCGACCTGGGCGCCGAGAACGCCGCGTGGCTGGCATGTGTCATCATGGCGGCGCCGCAAATCGTGGTGACCGCGCTCCTGGTCGCTTGGGACAAGCCGTTTCATGCCGCCGCGATCGGCATTTCTCTTGTCATCCAATGCGGTCTGATGCGGCGACTGCTCACAGATCCGCGCAAGCTCGCGCCCTGGTACAACGCCACGGGCATTTCTCTCTATGTGCTGGGCATGCTGGTCAGCGGGTTTGCGCTTGGAGCGCATCTCGCCGGGGCTGCGCGATGAGTTGCGGGCCGCTCGGGTGGATTGGCATCGTTAGGCTGGGCCTCGTCCAGAGCGCTCTGGGCGCCATTGTTGCGTTTTCAACCAGCACGCTGAACCGGGTCATGGTGGTGGAATACGCCATGCCCGCCATCCTGCCGGCCGGATTGATCGCCTGGCACTACGCTGTACAGCTCTCGCGTCCCCGGTGGGGCTATGGCTCCGACATGGGCCGTCGGCGCTCTCCATGGATCATCGGCGGCATGGGCGTTCTCGCTCTGGGCGCCATCCTGGCCGCTGACGCCATCCCACTCATGGCCGGCTCACCCCTTCTAGGCGCCCTGGGGGCCTTGATCGCCTATTCGATGATTGGCGCTGGCGTGGGCGCGGCGGGAACTTCGTTGCTGGCGCTCTTGGCGACACGTGTCGCGCCTGAACGGCGCCCCGCGGCGGCCTCGATCACGTGGATCATGATGATTGTCGGCTTCATCCTCTACGCGGCGGTTTCGGGCGTACTGCTGCAGCCCTTTTCCACCCAGCGGCTGGCCCTTCTGGCGTCAGGCGTTTCGGGGATCGCCTTTCTGGTGACCTTGCTGGCGGTCCGAAACGCCGAGGATTCCGCCGAACTGGTCGTTCAGGAGGCCTCGGGGGCGGGCGCGAAGCCTTCTTTTCGCGAGGTGATGGCTGAGGTTTGGCAGGATCCGCTGGCGCGGCGGTTCACCATCTTCGTCTTTGTCTCGATGCTCGCTTACAGCGCCCAGGAGTTGATACTGGAGCCATACGCCGGACTGGTGTTCCACATGTCGCCCGCGCAATCGGCTCAATTGACCGGGTTTGAAAAGGGCGGCGCCTTGCTAGGCATGGTCATGGTCGGCGCGCTTGGCGCGCGTTTCGCCTATAAAAGATCGCTTTGGATGCGCCGTTGGACGGTCGCTGGCTGCGCGGGCTCGGCGGTCGCCTTATTCGGATTGGGTGCCGCGAGTCTGGTGGGGCCCGCTTGGCCCTTGCCGCCCACGGTTTTCCTGCTCGGTCTGGCCAACGGCGTATTCGCGGTATCGGCGATCGGCTCCATGATGGGTCTGGCGGGCGCGGGGCGGAACGCGCGGGCGGGCGCGCGCATGGGCCTGTGGGGCGCCGCCCAGGCCGGCGCGTTCGCCATCGGCGGCTTCCTGGGCGCGACCGGGGTCCAGGCGTTGCGAGGTGTCCTACACCAAAGTGCGCCGGCCTTTGTCGTCGTTTTCGCACTCGAGGCGATCGTGTTCCTGGTGTCCGCATGGCTGGCGATGCGACTGGATAGCGCGCCGGCACGCACCGCGCCCATGCCAACCCGCCTGACATCCGTTTCAACTGATTTTGGCGGAGCGCGTCGATGACCACCCAGGCCGAGCGGCTTTTCGATGTCGTGGTGGTGGGAGGCGGACCCGCCGGCGCCACCGCGGCCCATGACCTAGCCCTGGCTGGGCGCTCGGTGTTGCTACTGGACAAGGCCGGCCGCATCAAGCCTTGCGGCGGCGCAATACCGCCTCGGCTGATCCAGGACTTCGAGATTCCAAGCTCGCTGCTGGTCGCGCGCGCCACTTCCGCGCGGATGATCTCGCCGGGTGAGCGCCGGGTAGACATGCCGGTCGGCGGGGGCTTCGTCGGTATGGTCGATCGCGACGTGTTTGATGAATGGTTGCGCGCTCGGGCGGCGACGGCTGGCGCCGAGCGCCGTGCCGGAGTCTTTGAGCGGATAGAGCGCGACGCCGACGGGACCGCGGTGGTCTGCTATCGGCCGGTGAATGAGGCTGAGCCGGAACCCCTCAAGCGTGTTCGCGCGCGAACGGTTATTGGGGCCGATGGCGCCCGCTCCCTGGTGGCGCGCCAGACGCTCAAGGGCGCGGACCGCATGCCGTGCGTATTCGCCTATCATGAGATCATACGCTCGCCGGCCAATGGCGAGGCTGGTTTCGATGGCCAACGTTGTGATGTCTTCTATCAAGGGCGTCTGTCGCCGGACTTCTACGCCTGGATATTCCCCCATGGCGAAACCGCCAGCATCGGCGTCGGTAGCGCCCGCAAGGGCTTCTCGCTGCGTGGGGCTGTGAGAGAATTGCGAGCCTCGACGTCTCTCCAAGGCTGTGAAACCGTTCGTTCCGAAGGGGCGCCCATTCCGCTTCGACCGCTCAAACGTTGGGACAATGGTCGCGATGTCGTGGTGGCGGGAGACGCCGCCGGCGTCGTGGCGCCTGCCTCCGGAGAAGGCATCTACTACGCCATGGTCGCCGGCAGGCACGCGGCGGAATCGGTCTTGGGCTTTCTGGAAACCGGCAACGCCCGTGCCCTTGCCGCCGCCCGAAAGCGCTTCATGAAGTCGCACGGGCAGACATTTTGGGTGCTGGGGATCATGCAGCACTTCTGGTACCGCAGCGACAAAAGGCGAGAGAGCTTCGTCAAGATGTGCGCCGATCCCGACGTTCAGAGGCTCACCTGGGAAGCCTATACGAACAAAAAGCTCGTGCGAGCCGATCCGGGCGCGCATATGCGCATCTTCTTCAAGGATATGGGGCATTTGCTAGGGGTTTCGCCCTCGTGAGTGGCGGCCGCTCGACGCAAATTCGAGCGGTGCTGGTCGCGGCGGCGGCGGCGCTCACCGTGGCGGGCGTCGGAGGAACGATGACTGTGCTGGGTCCCTGGTACCACGGCCTCGTCAAGCCGTCATGGCAGCCGCCCGACGCCGCGTTCGGCGTGGTGTGGACGGTGATCTTCGCGCTTTCGGCGGCCTCCGGGGCGATCGCCTGGCGCCGCGCGCCCTCCGCCGAGGTTCGGGAATGGACCCTTGGGCTGTTCGCGCTGAACGGGTTTCTGAACGTGGTTTGGAGCCTGATTTTCTTTCGCCTTCAGCGTCCCGACTGGGCGCTGTGGGAGGTGGCGGCCCTGTGGCTCTCGATCGCCATCCTTATCGTTTTTCTGGCGCGTTTCTCCAAAGTCGCGAGCGCTCTGTTGGCGCCCTATCTAGTCTGGGTGTCCATCGCCAGCGTACTGAACTACGAAGTCGTGCGCCTGAACCCGCCCTTTCGGCCCGGCGTAGAAGAACGACGGTGGGCGCGCCGTCGCTAAGCGGCTCGTTCTCGTCCGGTCATGCCGTGGATCTTGTTATCGCGGTCATGGCGGCGGAATTCGGCCTGATCATCTTGCTGAAAAGCGCTCGTGATAGACCGGTTGCGGCGATCAATATGCTTTTCGCCATGGCTCCCGGCGTCTTTATTCTGCTGGCGCTGCGCGCGGCGCTAACGCGGGCGGGATGGATCTGGATCGCCGTGTTTCTCGCGGCCTCGTTCCCGATCCATGTCGCGGACTTGATCCGCAGGCGAATTCGGTGACGCGGGGAGACCAGGTCGCGGTCAAGGACTGATTTCTCCAACGTGTGAAGGGATGGCTCTGGCGAGCGCGTTCGCCTAGCTTCATACAGGTGTTCCGTAGTCTGGGATCGACGTCCTCATGCGACTTGCCTACCCTTTTTCGGCGATCGTCGGTCAGGACGAGATGAAGCTGGCCCTGTTGATCGCCGCAACCGACCAGGGGATCGGCGGCGTGATGGTGTTTGGCGACCGCGGCACCGGCAAATCGACCGCGGTGCGCGCGCTGGCCGCCTTGTTGCCGTCGCTGAAGGTGGTGAGCGGCTGCAAGTTCCATTGCGATCCCAAGGCGGACTCCGGACGATGTGTGGGCGACTGCGGCGCCCGGACTGAGCGGGCCGGCGCCAAGACCGAGACCATAGCGACACCGGTCGTCGACTTGCCGCTGGGTGCGACCGAGGATCGGGTCGTGGGGGCTCTGGATCTCGAGCGGGCGCTAACACAGGGCGAGAAACGGTTCGAGCCGGGCCTGCTGGCCCGCGCCCATAGGGGCTTTCTCTATATCGATGAAGTCAATCTGCTTGAGGACCACCTCGTGGATCTCCTGCTCGATGTCGCCGCGTCTGGGGAGAACGTCGTCGAACGCGAGGGCCTGAGTGTGCGCCATCCGGCGCGGTTCGTGCTGATCGGAAGCGGAAATCCCGAGGAAGGGGAGTTGCGCCCCCAGTTGCTGGATCGATTCGGGCTGTCGATTGATGTCAAGACCCCAACAGATCTGGCCGATCGGGTCGAGGTGGTCCGGCGACGCGACGCTTTCGATCGGGATCCCCAGGGCTTCGTGGCGAAGTGGGCCGCGGCTGACGCAGCGCTCGGCGCGCGGGTCGTATCCGCCCGCGCGCGCCTGCCTAAGACGGAGGTGCCCGACAGCGTGCTGGATTCCGCCTCAAGACTTTGCATGGCCATCGGCGCGGACGGGTTGCGCGGTGAGCTGACGATCATGCGCGCCGCGCGCGCGATGGCAGCCCTGAACGGCGCAAAGGTGGTCAGTGAACGCCATATTCGCGAGGTGGCGTCTCATGGCGCTTCGCCATCGGTTGCGTCGTGCGCCCTTGGACGAGGCGGGTTCCGGCGTTCGCATAGAACGGGCCATGGCAGAGCTCTTCGGCGCATGAGTTCGGCTCGGATCGTCCCGCCAGGCTCTAGCCGACGCCGTTTTGGCCGGGGTCCTCTTCGCCATCGATCCCGCCGGTTTGGGCGGGGTGGTGCTGCGTTGCGGTCCCGGCCCCGGGAGGGATCGATGGGCGGCGTCGGTTTGCGCTCTGCTTCCCAAAGGCGCTCCCATCCGGCGTGTGCCAATTCGAATCGAAGATGATCGTCTCCTCGGCGGGCTCGATCTGACCGCCAGCCTCGCGGCGGGCCGGGCGATCGCACAACGCGGGATATTGGCGGAGGCCAACGAAGGCATTGTTTTCCTAGCCATGGCCGAGCGGATCGATAACGCCACGGCCGCCCGGCTTGCCGCCGTTCTGGACCAGGGGGAGGTCGTTATAGAACGCGACGGATTGGCCATGCGCCTTCCAGCCGAAATTGGCGTGATCGCTCTGGACGAGGGCCTGTCGCCCGAAGAGCGCCCACCGCAAGCCCTGTTGGAACGCTTGGCGTTTCGCCTGGATCCGAACGCGCTGGAGCACTTCGCCAATGATGAGTCCTATGACTTGCGCCAGATTGAATGTGCAAGAGTTCGTCTGGCCGCCGTGGGCCCGCCCGGCGACGACATCATCGAGGCGCTCTGCGTCGTCGCTCGGACGCTCGGCGTAGACTCGCCGCGGGCGGCCATTTTGGCGCTTCGCGCGGCCCGCGCGCATGCGGCTCTTCGCGGCGGCGCCCAGATTCTGACGGAAGACATTGCCATCGCCGCCCGGCTGGTGTTGGCGCCTCAGGCTCACTCGGCGCCCGCCGAAGCCTCTTTGCCTCCGTCCGAAGACCCTTCGGAAGATGGCGACGGTCCCGGCGAGGGCGCGGCGGCAGCCGAGGCGGAGGCGTCGAGTACGGACACGCCCGTTGGCGACGCCAGCGACCGGATGGTCGCGGCGATCCAGGCGGTATTACCCGACGATCTGCTCGCGCGTCTGAGCGCGGCGGACGGAGAACGCGCGCGAGCCGCGCGCACCAGTGGGGCCGGAGCGGTGACGATGTCGGCGCGGCGGGGGCGGCCGATGGGCTCGCGCCAAGGCGCTTTGCGCTCGGGAGATCGCCTGAACCTTCCCGAAACCCTTCGCGCCGCGACCCCGTGGCAGAAGTTGAGACATAGGGGGCCGCAAACTGCCCGCCTACAGATTCGACAGGAAGACTTCCGCATTCGCCGGTTCGCCAGACGGCGGGAATCGACCACCATTTTCGTGGTCGACGTGTCGGGGTCGGCCGCCGCGCAGCGCCTTGCCGAGGCCAAGGGCGCCGTCGAATTGTTGCTTGCCAAGGCCTATGTCGCGCGCGCCCGCGTCGCACTGGTCGCCTTTAGGGGCTCGGGCGCCGAACTGCTTCTGCCGCCGACGCGGTCCCTGACCCTCGCCAAGCGCCGGCTCGCCGATCTGCCGGGTGGCGGGGGAACGCCGCTCGCGGCCGGCTTGGACACAGCCCTGATGGTCGCTCTGGCGGAACGCGCGAAGGATCGCACGCCCTTGATCGTATTGCTGACCGACGGCCGCGCGAATGTCGCCAGAAATGGCGCGCCGGGCCGCGGCGCGGCGGAGACCGACGCCTTGGCGGCGTCGGCAAGTGTCCGCGAGGCGAGAATTGGCGCGGCCTTCATCGACACCTCGGCGCGCCCTCGCCCGGATGCCGATCGTTTCGCCCGCGCGATGGGGGCCGTCTACGCCCCCCTTCCCTTCGTCAACGCCAACGCCGTCTTCGAGGTGGTTGGCGAACTGCAGTCCACCCGGCGCTGAGTTCGCGGCGCGTGATGTTTTTCAAGAAGCCCCCTTGGTCGCGGTGACCGGCAAGCCCAGCTGGGATCGGGAAGGGCGCGATTGGCCCAATCGGACGGCTAGCCGTTTCGTTGTCGCCGGCGGGATATGCTGGCACGTCCAGATCATGGGTTCGGGGCCGCCCCTGCTTTTGCTCCATGGCGCCGGCGCCGCGACCCACTCCTGGCGGGACCTCGCGCCCCTGCTGGCGCGCGACTTCACCATTGTCGCGCCCGATCTGCCTGGCCATGGCTTTACGGATACGCCACCGGACGCCGCCCTGTCGTTGAGGGGGATGTCCGCCGCTCTGGCCGACCTCCTGGAAGCTTTGGACGTGCGGCCAAAGGTGGTTGTAGGCCACTCGGCCGGCGCCGCGATCGCCCTTCGTCTGGCGCTTGATCGGCGTATTGACGCCCGCGCGCTGATCAGCCTCAATGGCGCGCTCAAACCGTTTCCGGGCGCCGCCGGCCACGTCTTTCCCACATTGGCGAAACTCCTGTTCCTCAACCCGCTCGCGATCCAGATGTTCTCCTGGCGCGCGTCCTGGCCCGGCGCTGTCGCGCGCCTGATCGAGAGCACCGGGTCGCGAATCGATGACTCTGGACTTGACTGCTACGCCCGCCTCCTGCGCACGACGGGCCATGTCGCGGGAGCACTGGGGATGATGGCCAATTGGGACCTCACGCCCCTGCAATCGGATTTGCCAAGACTTGCCGTCCCGTTGACCCTGGTCGCCGCGCGGAACGACCGAGCGGTACCGCCTCGTGTCGCGGCGGAGGTCAAGGCAAGCCACAGTGGCGCCGATTTGGTCGAGCTTCCGGAACTGGGACACCTCGCGCACGAGGAATCGCCACATCTTGTCGCTCAGATCGTGCGACAAGCGGCGACCAAATCAGGGGTCCTGATGGGCGCTAGCTGACGGGCTTTACCCGGCGCTTTGACGCCACCGAAGCTCTTGCCTTGTGTGGCCCAATCCGCTCATGTGTCAGTTCATGTTGACACTTGACCGCCCGCGCTCCCTTGACGTCGACCGTCGCGACACGCGGCCACACGCCGTCGTGATCGGCAGCGGCTTTGGCGGTTTGGCGGCGGCTGTCCGGCTTGGCGCCCGCGGCTATCGGGTGACCATCCTGGAGAAGCTTGAGGGGCCTGGGGGGCGCGCCAGCGTCCACCGCCAGGACGGGTTCACCTTCGACGCTGGGCCCACCATAATTACCGCGCCCTATCTGTTTGAGGATCTTTGGCGCCTGTGTGGGCGCACCCTTTCCGACGATGTCGAGCTACGGGCGATGGATCCGTTCTACCGCTTGGTGTTCGATGACGGTGAGGTCATCGATTGTCACGCCGACGCGGACGCCATGAGAGCGGAGGTGGAGCGGATATCACCGGGCGATCTTGACGGATACGACCGCTTCATGGCGCGCAGCGCGGCCATCTGTCGACTGGGTTTCGAAGAGCTCGGGCACGTTCCGTTCATGTCGCTGATGGACCTGGCGCGCAAGGCGCCCGCGCTGCTGAAGCTGGGCGGTCATCAAAGCGTACATGGACTCGTTTCGACCTTTGTAAAGCATCCGCACCTGCGGGTGGCGCTGAGCTTCCATCCGCTCTTCGTCGGTGGAAATCCGTTCGACACCACGGCCGTCTATTGTCTCATCTCCCACCTGGAACGTCGTTGGGGCGTGCACTTCGCCATGGGCGGCACCGGGGCCTTGGTGCGCGGGTTGCTGGACCTGATCGACGGTCAGGGCGGCCGTTTGCGTTGCAACGCCGAGGTTTCGCGGATTGTAGTCGAGGCCGGCGAGGCGCGGGGCGTGCGGCTGTGCTCTGGCGAGGAGATCAGCGCCGACATCGTCGTTTCGGACGCCGATGCCGCCTACACCTACCGCGAACTGGTTCCCGAGGAGTCACGCCGACGTTGGACCAATCAACGACTCGACCGTGCGCGGTATTCGATGAGCCTGTTTCGTCTGGTACTTCGGCACGCGGCGGCGCTATCCGGAAGTGGAGCATCACACGATCCTGCTAGGTCCGCGATATCGAGGGCTGATCCACGACATTTTCAAGAGCAAGACTCTCGCGCCCGATATGAGCCTCTACCTGCATCGACCCACGGCGACCGATCCCTCGCTCGCGCCGCCGGGGTGCGACGCGTTTTATGTGCTGTCGCCCGTGCCGCACCTGGACGCCGACATCGATTGGGAGGTTGAGGCGGAGCCCTATCGCCGCGCCATCGCCAAGCGGCTGTCGTCCACAATCCTTCCGGGCTTCGAGTCGGAATTGGCGACCTCGCGAATCACGACGCCTCAAGACTTTCAAGACCGCTACCGCGCGATGAAAGGCGCCGCCTTTAGCCTGGCGCCCACCCTGACCCAGAGCGCCTGGTTCCGACCCAACAATCGCAGCGAAGACGTCCGTGGCCTCTATCTCGTCGGAGCCGGCACCCAGCCGGGCGCGGGCCTGCCCGGTGTTCTGTCCTCCGCCCGGATACTCGACTCTCTGGTCCCCCATGCCGCACAGCGCGCATAGATTGGGCCACTCAAGCCCGGCCGACAGCGCCGCTTGCCGCGAGATGATCCGCGGCGGCTCAAGATCCTTCTATACGGCCTCACTGCTGCTCCCCGATGACGTGCGTGAGGCCGCCTATGCGCTTTACGGCTTCTGTCGGTTGTCCGACGACGCGGTCGATGTCGAGGGCGGCCAACTGGAGGCCGTATCCCGGCTGCGCGGACGACTCGAGCAAATCTATGCAGGCAAACCCGGCCCCGACCCAGTAGACCGCGCCCTGACCGACGCGGTGGACGCGCTTTGGCATTCCACGCACCCTTATGGAGGCTCTGTTTGAAGGCCTCGAATGGGATGTCGCCGGACGCACCTATGAGACCCTTTCGGATGTCTACGCCTATTCGGCGAGGGTGGCCGGGTCGGTGGGCGCCATGATGGCCGCCCTTATGGACGCCCGGACGCCCGACCTTGCCGCCCGCGCCTGTGATCTGGGCGTGGCGATGCAATTGACCAATATTGCCCGCGATGTCGGGGAGGACGCCCGCGCCGGGCGGCTCTACCTGCCCCGGGTCTGGTTGCGCGAGGCAGGGATCGATCCGGACGCCTGGCTCCGCGACCCGGTCTTCCGACCGGAAATCGCCGTGGTCGTCGCGCGTTTGCTGGAGTGCGCGGATGGGCTCTATGATCGCGCCGACGCCGGGATCGGGGGACTGGACTCCGACTTTCGACCGGCGATTTTCGCGGCGCGTCATCTCTATGCGGAGATTGGCGTCCTGCTGAAGAAGCGGGGGCTGGACTCGGTGTCGCGTCGAACATCGGTGTCCGCCGGGCGCAAGATGTGGCTGCTCATACGGGCCTTGAGATGCGCGGTCTTCTCCGAAGGCGCGAGCGTGGCCGGAGACTCCCTGGCGGAAACACGCTTTCTGGTCGATGCGTTGGCGGTGGATCCTGGACCGAGGGTCTTGGCCCAGCGGGCGCGCGCGCGAACGGTCAGGAGCGATGTCGTTTGGATGATTGATCTGTTCGCTACGCTGGAGGGACGCGGACGCATACCAGAGTCCGGTAGATGACCGGGTTGGCGCCGTGAAGCCGAACACGCTCTTCTTTATAGAGTTCCTCTTTTTCGACGTCGTGGCCTTGGCGTGGGGAGCGTGGGAACTCTGGTCAGTGCGACCAGGCCAGACCAAGCCCGAGGAAGGCGAACCCAGCCACGATGTATCACCGGAACGCCCTGGGCATCCGGAACGGCAACATGGCCCGAACGAGGGATGAGCGTAGCCGATCCAGAGACAGGCTCTCGTGGATGATGGTCGCCAACTCGCCTTCATAGCGTCCTTCGATCATGGACCGAGAGTAGAACGGCGTATCCTCAAGCGTTTCGCGCACTCGGGGCATACTGGAAGCCTCCGCCGGAATGTTGCGCGCCATCCGCCAGCGCGTCGATGGCAAACGCCTTAGGGAGAGCGGTTCGATGGGGGTTAAATCTCCCCGCGGGTCTATTCGCATCGCCAGACGAGAGAGGCCGCCGTCTCGGCCTAGAATGTCGTAGAAGACCAGCGTGTCACGCTTCAGATGCGCGCGAGACCACTCCCAGCCGGAAAAGCCGTCCTCAAGCGGTTCGTCGCCACAATTGGTGTCAAAATATCCCTCTCCGCGCCAGGAGCAGGCTGGAAGCTCAAGGTCAACTTCCACGTCGGCGCGCGGCGCGATTGGCCGCCAGACATGCCGTCCAAACGCATCAAGGACGAAACCCTGGTTGAGCATCGCCTTGGGGCGAAGGCGAACCACGCCGCGAAGGCGTGAGGGGATGGGCGCGGTGACCTCGTCAAACCGTATGGTCAGAACATCGTCCTCCCAGGTCAGGGTGCTGGGGCCGATCGACAAGGCGCCTGGCTCTCGCCGCAGGCTTGATCGCCCCCGCTCGGTCATCGCCCACCGCCGCCCCGACGCGCCATAGAGCGCTATGTTCAAGGCGCAGTGATTGAGCGGATCGGTCCGTCCGGACCAAGCGTAGTAAGGGGAGAACACGCTGCCGATGAAGGCGATCACAGTCAGTCCGAAGCGCCCATCGTCGCTCAGGGCGTCGACATACCACCAAGCATAGCCACCGGCCGGAACGGGCGCGCTGAAGTTCGGTCCTTCAAGATTTGGGCCGCGGCCAATCGGCCCGACAACGCCGCCATCGGCACCCCCGCCCCCGGGTGCGCGCCCCCGCCCGCCAGATAGAGACCCGGCGTTCTCGTCCTCGCGCCCGGCCGTTGGAACGCCGCCGACCACCCGTGCGTCGCCTGGCCATAGAGCGCGCCGCCGGTCGCGGGAAACATCGCGTTGAACCGGTTCGGCGTCGTGACCACGCTCTCCCCTCCGTCGCAACTCAGCCTCAGACCGCAATGTTTCAGACGATCCCATACCCGGTCCCGGCATGCCGACAGCTCCTCTTCGTCGAAAGCGCCCTGGTCGCCCGTCGCCGGCGCGTTGATCAGGATGAGCAGTCTTTCGGCGCCCGCCCTCGCCGTCATCGCCGTCATCCCGATCCTGGGCGCAGACGTAGATCGTTGGCGTCAGCGGCATGCGTCCGCAGACTGAAAATGTCCTTGAATTCCGAAGCGTAGTCCTCGGAGAAGAAGACGTTGTGGCGGACCAGGCCGGCGCCGGCTGTCCGCGCCGCCAGCGCCCAGGTCACGGCGGATAGCGAGCGGGTCGAGGGCGGCCTTGGCGGGATCGCGTCGGTGACATCCGCGCCGAATGCGCCCGGCGGCGATGGCGGCGCTGTCAGCGTTCACCACCACGCAGTCGGCGTCTCAGCCGCTCCCCGGTGTCAAGCGACACGCCGGAGGCGCGACCATGGGTCAGTGCGATCCTTTGAACGTCGGTGGAGAAACGAAACGTAACGCCAAGCGACAAGGCCAATGTCTGCAAGCGCCTCGGCAAGACGCTGCATGCCACCCTCGACAATCCAGACCCCTTCCTGTTCGACATGGGCCACAAGCATCAAGGTAGCGGGCGCCGCGAAGGGCGAGGAACCGCAATAGGTCGCATATCGACCAAATAGCTGGCGCAATCGCTGATCTCGGAAATGGCCGCCAAGCGCCTGCCAAAGGGTTTCAAACGGGCGGAGCGCCAGCAGGTCGTCGGCCCGACCCAACCCCACCTTTCTCGCAAGGCCAAGGGGACCTTCCTGCTGGGCGGTAAGGAAGGAATCGCGCAGAGTTTCGTAGATTCGCCGTGATTCGACGCAGAAGGCCAAGTATCCCGCAGCCTCCGCCTTGCCGGCAAATCGCCCGATGGCGTCGGCTGATTGATCTATGTCGGCGAACAGATCGAGGCGGCCCGCGCCAGACCACGCATGCCGCGCCAGGACGCCAAGGGGTCTTAGCGCCAGCACCGCGCTCAGAGACGCGCCAGAATCCTCGAAGATTTGCTCGAAAACCCATCTCATCGTGAGCACGGTCGGCCCGGCGTCGATCACGGAGGTCCCGACCTGAACCTCGCGCATCTTGCCACCGCATCGCTCGGCGCGCTCGATCACCGTCACCGCGAAACCAGACCTAGCGAGATCGATCGCGCAAGTCAGACCGCCGATACCGGCGCCGATGACGATGACGTGGTCTCGCAGTCACTGCTTTGCTATCCATCGCCCATTGATTTGGACGGTACCATATGTCTAACTGACATGACACTTCGGCGTCCATGGCGGGAGCGAGGCCCATGACGGTGGCTCTGAGAATCGAGGCGACCCTTGAGGCGGCGATCGCACGCGGCGAGGCTGGAACCACCCCGCCACGGCTCGGGGCGGCGGTTCGCCACGCCGTTTTTCCTGGCGGCGCGCGGGTGCGACCTCAACTTTGTTTGGCCGTGGCCGAGGCATGCGGCGATGATGATCCCGGCCTGAGCGCGGCGGCGGCGGCGGCGATCGAATTCCTGCATTGCGCCTCCCTGGTCCATGACGATCTGCCCTGTTTCGACGACGCCGCGACTCGCCGCGGCAGGCCCTCGGTGCACGCCATTTTTGGATCGCCCCTGGCGGTCTTGGCCGGAGACGCACTGATTGTAATGGCTTTCGACACCATAGCCCGTGCCGGCGCCGGCGCGCCGGCTCGGCTGGCGCCGCTTCTGATGACGATTACGCGTGGCGTGGGCATGCCCAGCGGGATTGTGTCTGGCCAAGCGTGGGAAAGCGAGCCGGCGCCGCCCGTCGAAACCTATCATCGGTCCAAAACCGGGGCCCTGTTCGTGGCCGCGACCATGTCCGGCGCCATCTCCGCGGGCGCTGATCCTGGGCCCTGGCGTGAAATCGGAGAGCAGCTGGGCGCCGCCTATCAGGTCGCTGATGACTTGCTGGATGCGGTCTCGGCCGAGGCGGACTGCGGTAAGCCGACCGGTCGCGACGCCGCGCTAATGCGGCCAAGCCTGGTAAGCGAACTGGGTCTGGAGGGGGCGCAAGGGCGTCTCAAAGCCCTCGTCATGGGCGCGGTTGCGGCGATCCCGCCCTGCGAGGGCGCGCAAGGTTTGCGCGACCTGGTCCGCATGCAGGCCACGCGTCTTGTTCCCAAGCAGCTCGCGCGCACTGCCGCCTAGCCAGGAATGATCCCAACGCCCTGGCGCGATGGGTGGATCGCTTGGCGCAATCGCCTGATCGCCAACCCGGCGTTTCAGCGCTGGGCCACTGATTTCCCGCTAACCAAGCCGATCGCCGATCGTCGGGCCCGGCGTCTGTTCGATTTGGTGGCTGGCTTTGTCTATTCTCAGACGCTGGCAGCCTGCGTGCGCCTAAGGTTGTTCGACCTTTTGGAGGACGGACCAAAGACAGTAGGCGCTCTTGCCGAGAGCCTCCGCCTGCCCCTGGACACCACGCAGACACTGTTAGGCGCGGGCGCGGCCTTGGGTCTGGTCGATCGCGTGGGGCCGGGGCGCTATGGTTTGGGCGCGCAGGGCGCAGCGTTGATCGGCAATGCGGGGCTGATCGAGATGATCGAGCATCACGAACACCTCTATGCGGATCTCGCCGATAGTGTCGGCTTGCTGCGTCGGTGCGGCCGTCCTGGCGACCTTGCCGCCTACTGGCCCTATGCGACGTCGAATGCGCCCCGGACGACCGGTCTCGCCGGTGTCTCGGCCTACTCGGCTCTGATGTCGGCAACCCAACCGACGGTCGCGGCAGATCTGCTGCACGCCTATCCCTTGCGACGGCATCGCCGTTTGATGGACGTCGGCGGAGGAGAGGGGGCGTTCCTGGCCGCCGTAGCCGCTCAAAACCCCAATTTGAACTTGATGCTCTTCGATCTTCCCGCGGTCGCCACCCGCGCGCGGGCCAAACTTCTGGCCGATGGCCTTCGAAGCCGCGTCGAGATTCTGGAAGGCGACTTCCTCACCGATCCGCTTCCCCCTGGCGCCGACCTGATCACGCTGATTCGTATCCTTCACGACCATGACGACGCCGGCGTGGCCACAATCCTGCGCGCCGCGCGCGCCGCCTTGCCGATGGATGGCGCGCTCCTGATCGCGGAACCTATGTCCGGCGCGCCCGCGGCCGACCCCGTATGCGATGTCTATTTCGCCTTCTATCTGTTGGCCATGGGCCGGGGTCGTGCGCGGACGCCCGCCGAACTCATCGATCTACTGCGGGAGGCTGGGTTTGGCAGGGCGCGCCAGCTCCGCACTCGGTCGCCGTTTCTCCTGCGCGCCATTGTCGCCCAACCCTGAGCCGGAGACGCCATGCACTCCCTCGCCGTCGTGATCGAGGAACCCCAGCGCCTGACGGTGCGAAGCCTCGAACTTGAGGATCCCAAGCCAGATGATCTGGTGGTCGACATTGATTGGAGCGGGATCAGCACGGGCACCGAACGACTGCTTTGGAGCGGACGGATGCCCCCCTTTCCCGGCATGGGATATCCGTTGGTGCCTGGTTACGAGTTGGTAGGGCGTGTCGTCGCGGCGGGCGAATTGGCGCGCCATCGAATTGGCGAGACGGTATTCGTTCCCGGTTCCTCGGCCTTCAAGGGCGCGCGGGGCCTGTTTGGCGGCGCGGCGCGGCGGCTCGTGGCGCCCAGCAGTCGAGTGGTCTCTATTAACGGAGCGCTCGGCGAACGGGCGGTGCTGATCGCGCTGGCCGCCACCGCGCAACACGCGATCGCCGGCGGCGCGCCGCCCGATCTTATCGTCGGCCACGGTGTGCTCGGCCGCTTGCTCGCGCGCTTGGCGATGGTCGGCGGCGGGGCGCCCCCGACCGTCTGGGAAACCAATCCGATTCGACGGGAAGGCGCGGCGGGCTACGCCGTGATCCATCCCGACGACGACGAGCGGCGCGACTATCGCGCGATCTACGACGTCAGCGGCGACTCAAGCCTCCTCGGCGCTCTCATCGCGCGGCTTGCGCGCCGAGGTGAAGTGACCCTGGCCGGATTTTACGATCAACCCCTGTCGTTTGACTTCCCGCCCGCGTTCTTGCGAGAGGCTCGCGTTCGGGTGGCGGCGGAATGGACCCCGGACGACCTCGCGGTGACCGCGCGACTCATAGAGGCCGGGGCGCTGTCCCTAGACCACCTCGTCACCCACCGCAGGAACGCCTCCCAGGCGGATGAAGCCTATCGAACGGCCTTCACCGAACCGGCGTGTCTCAAGATGGTCCTCGACTGGCGCTCCCACTCTTCCGGCGATTCCGCGGCCGACTGATCGCGAGTGAGGAATCGATCCGGCCGAGAACCCCGTTCCCGCGCCTCCGGCGCGGGTTTTTCACCGGGCGTTCTTCAACCATCGTCTATGCCCAGAGGCCCTGTGAGGACGCAACCGTACAATTAAATTGACATACAATATCGTCCATCTAGATTGACACTCTGGGCGCGGCTATAGGGCTACGCTCATCGCGCGGAGAGCCGACGAATGGGCAATCTCCCTGTCAGTTGGGGGCGGTTTATAGGCCGGTCGGCTAGCCGTCGCGCCGCTAGTCCGACGACAACTGTCGGTCCCGCGCGCGAAACACCCGCGCGCCGCTCTGAAAGAGATGGCCGCGCATGACCATCACCCTGATCACCAATCGCGCCCTGCGACGGGAAGCCGCGATCGAGCCAGACCCCGTCCACACCGGGGCGATCACCAAGGAAACCCAGGTCATAGCGATCTATGGCAAGGGCGGCAGCGGCAAAAGCTTCGCGCTTTCCAACCTTAGCTACATGATGGCCCAGCAGGGCAAACGCGTGCTTCTGATCGGCTGCGATCCCAAGTCGGATACGACGTCGCTGCTGTTCGGCGGCAAGTCCTGCCCGACGATCATCGAGACATCCGCCAAGAAGAAACTCGCGGGCGAAGACGTGCGCATTGAGGATGTGTGCTTCACCAGGGATGGCGTGTTCGCCATGGAGTTGGGTGGACCCGAGGTGGGCCGAGGCTGCGGCGGCCGTGGAATCATCCATGGCTTCGAACTCCTGGAGAAGCTCGGATTCCATGATTGGGGCTTCGACTATGTGCTTCTCGACTTTCTGGGCGACGTGGTCTGCGGCGGCTTCGGCCTGCCGATCGCGCGAGATATGTGCCAGAAGGTGATTGTCGTCGGGTCGAACGACCTGCAGTCGCTCTATGTCGCCAACAATGTTTGCTCGGCGGTGGAATACTTCCGCAAGCTCGGCGGCAATGTTGGCGTCGCCGGCATGCTCATCAACAAGGATGATGGCACCGGCGAGGCT
The DNA here is from genome assembly GCA_963817995.1 of uncultured Alphaproteobacteria bacterium. Classification (GTDB taxonomy): domain Bacteria; phylum Pseudomonadota; class Alphaproteobacteria; order Caulobacterales; family Caulobacteraceae; genus Acaudatibacter. The sequence goes on along the minus strand of CAWFQJ010000001.1, from coordinate 246,711 downwards.
CAGGCATTCGCCGAATCGGTCGGCATTCCGGTGCTGGCCGCCATTCCCGCCGACGAAGACATCCGGCGCAAATCGGCGAATTACCAAATCATCGGGACACCGGGCGACCGATGGGGTCCCCTGTTCGAAGTTCTTGCCGAGAACGTCGCGACGGCGCCGCCGGTTCGGCCCACGCCGTTGACTCAAGACGGGCTGCTGGGCCTCTTCGCGCCAGACCAGACAGGCGCCGCGATCGTGCTCCAACCGGCTACCCAGGCTGATATGCGCGGCGGCACATTCGTCGAGAAACCCTCTCTCGAAGTCGTGTACGACGCGGTGTAGCCGGATGAGAAAGCATCTCTTCTCCGATGCTGTCGTCTGCGAACCACGCGGCGCGCCCGTAGCGTCGGCAATCCCCGCCCCGCCGGTGATCGGCTCCGCCGCGGCCGGGCCGCGCCTGGTCGCCGACAGCGGTGGGTGCCATGCCGGCGCCGGCGAGCTCAGCCGCGCCGCGGCGAGCGCCGGCAAGTCCGACCTGCTTGACCGATACGCCAAGGATTACCCCAAGGGGCCGCACGACCAGCCCCAGAGCATGTGTCCGGCTTTCGGTTCGCTTCGCGTGGGACTGCGCATGCGACGCACGGCCACCGTGCTCTCTGGATCCGCGTGCTGCGTATACGGCCTGACGTTCACGTCCCACTTCTACGGCGCGCGCAGAACAGTCGGCTATGTACCGTTCAACTCCGAAACCCTGGTGACCGGAAAGTTGTTCGAAGACATACGCGACGCGGTCTTTGAGCTGGCGGATCCGGCTCTCTACGACACGGTGATCGTCACCAACCTGTGCGTGCCGACGGCCTCGGGCGTGCCGCTTCAGCTGCTTCCCAAAGAGATCAACGGCGTACGGATCATCGGGATCGATGTTCCCGGGTTTGGCGTTCCGACCCACGCCGAAGCCAAGGATGTTCTTGCCGGCGCCATGCTGAAATACGCTCGCGGCGAAGCGGAACAGGGTCCGGTGGCCGCACCCCGCGAACAATCCGACCGGCCGACCGTCACCTTGCTTGGCGAGATGTTTCCGGCCGATCCGGTCGGCATCGGCATGATGCTGGAGCCCATGGGGCTTGGCGCGGGGCCCGTCGTTCCGACACGCGAATGGCGCGAACTCTATGCCGCCCTGGACTGCGCCGCGGTGGCGGCGATTCATCCGTTCTACACCGCGTCGGTGCGGGAATTCGAGGCCGCCGGCCGGCCCGTCATCGGCTCGGCGCCGGTCGGGCGTGATGGAACCGCCGCCTGGCTGGACGCGGTGGGGGCCGCGTGTGGCGTCGCCCAGAACAGCGTCGATGCCGCGAAGAACAGGATTCTGCCGGCCATCCAGGGCGCCTTGGCCGCCGCGCCGGTGACCGGACGCATCACCCTGAGCGGCTATGAAGGCTCCGAACTTCTGGTGGCGCGGCTGCTCGTCGAAAGCGGCGCGGACGTTCCCTACGTCGGCACAGCATGTCCCAGAACGCGATGGTCGGACCCCGATCGCGAATGGCTAGAAGCGCGCGGCGTGCGGGTCCAGTTTCGCGCCTCGCTTGAGCAGGACATCGCGGCTTTCGAGGAGTTCGGACCGGACCTGGCCATCGGCACCACGCCGGTCGTGCAACATGCCAAGCAGCGTTCCACGCCCGCCCTCTATTTCACCAATCTGATCTCCGCCCGGCCGCTGATGGGAGCGGCCGGCGCCGGCTCGCTCGCCCAGGTGATCAACGCCGCCCTGGCGAACAAGGACCGCTTTGACCGGATGAGCGCGTTCTTCGACGGAATCGGGACCGGCCATGCCGCCGGCGTCTGGAACGATGCGCCCGTTGACAGGCCCGAGTTCAAGGCTCGCTACGCCAAGATCACCGCCGCGGCGCGCGCGCAAGAGGAGGCGGTCGGTTCATGACCCTCGTCCTCGATCATGATCGCGCGGGCGGTTACTGGGGCGCCGTCTACGCCTTCACGGCGATCAAGGGCCTTCAAGTGATCATCGACGGCCCGGTCGGCTGTGAGAATCTGCCGGTGACCTCGGTGCTGCACTACACCGACGGCTTGCCACCCCACGAGCTGCCTATCGTCGTCACCGGTCTTGGCGAGGAGGAGCTTGGCCAGCACGGCACCGAGGGCGCGATGAAGCGCGCCTGGCGGACGCTGGACCACGATCTGCCGGCCGTGGTCGTGACTGGCTCGATCGCCGAGATGATCGGCGGCGGCGTGACCCCCGAGGGCACCAATATCCAGAGATTCCTGCCGCGCACTATCGATGAGGATCAATGGCAGAGCGCCGATCGCGCGCTCACCTGGCTTTGGACCCAATTCGGCCCAAAGAAGCCACCGAAGGCTCGCCCGCGAGCGGAAGGGGAAGCGCCGAAGGTCAATATAATCGGCCCGACCTACGGCATGTTCAATCTGGCGTCAGACCTGGCCGAAATTCGCCGCCTGATCGAGGGCATCGGCGCCTGCGTAAACATGGTCTTCCCATTGGGCAGTCATCTGGCGGATGTGCGCAAGCTTGCCGACGCCGAGGTCAATATCTGCCTCTATCGCGAATTTGGCCGCAATCTCTGCGAAACCCTCGAACGGCCCTACCTCCAGGCGCCTATCGGTTTGGAGTCCACGACCCTCTTCCTGCGGACTCTTGGGGATCTCCTGGGCCTTGACCCAGAGCCCTTCATCGAGCGCGAAAAGCACACAACGATCAAGCCGATATGGGATTTGTGGCGTTCGGTGACCCAAGACTTTTTTGGCACGGCAAGTTTCGCGATCGTCGCCAATGAAACCTACGCGCGGGGCGTGCGCCACTTTCTCGAAACCGACATGGGGCTGCCTTGCGCCTTCGCGTTCTCGCGAACGGCGGGCGTCAAGCCGGACAATGCGGCGGTGCGCCAAGCCATTCGCGACACACCGCCCCTCGTTATGTTCGGTAGCGTCAATGAACGCATGTACATGGCCGAGGCGGGCAGCCGCGCCACCTACATCCCGGCCTCGTTCCCCGGAGCGATCATTCGCCGGCATACCGGCACGCCGTTCATGGGCTACGCTGGGGCGACCTACCTCGTTCAGGAAGTGTGCAACGCGCTATTCGATGCGCTCTTCCACATTCTTCCGCTCGCCAGCCAGATGGACGGCGTCGAGGCCACGCCGGCGCGGCGCCATCTCGAACTGGCGTGGGACGACGACGCCAAGGCGGCGCTCGATCGGATCGTGGAGGCCCAGCCGGTTCTGGTGCGCATCTCCGCCGCCAAAAGCCTGCGCGATGCGGCCGAGCGGAGCACGCGGATAAAGGGCGCCGCACGCGTCACCGCCGATCAGATCACCGAGGCGCACGCGGCCCTCGCTCGGGGGCGGGCCGCGTGACCGCGCCAAGAAATAGGTTCCCGGTCGTCGGCTTAGTTGCGCCGGACCGCATAGAAATGAGGCCGTTCCAAAAAAGGTCTCTCGAAGCTGTCGCGATGATGGTCGTCGCGGCTGACATCGCTGGCTACGCGAATCCGCAAGACGGCTAAGCAACAGCGAGATTGGAGGAAGAGTTATGGCGGAAAGAGACGGCGTTACCGGTAGCTTGTCTGGTCTGACCGAGGCCGAGGCAAAAGAGTTTCATCGCATATTCATGGGGAGCTTCATTCTCTTCACGGCGATTGCGATTGTAGCTCACATCTTGGTGTGGATGTGGCGTCCGTGGTTGCCGGATGTCCACGGCTATGCCGAGCTAACGACCGGCGTGAAACTGATCGGTCAAACGGCCATGGCCCACTTCGCCTAAAGGAGAAATATTATGTGGAGGATTTGGCTTCTCTTTGACCCACGGAGAGTACTCGTTGGGTTGTTTGTCTTCCTGTTTGTCTTGGCGCTGCTGATTCACTTTATTCTACTTAGCACGTCCAGATTCAACTGGATTGAAGGGCCGACGGCAAAGAAGCCGGCCGCGACCGCGCAAATATATCAATATGGTCCCGCCAAGGCGGCGATCAGATCGGCATAGGCGCGTTCGACCGATAACAGAGGGGTATGCGGGCGCGTATCGGCAAGATCCGATACCGCCCGTTACCCGGACTTTCGAAGCGTGGGATATACTCTCGCGCGCTGACAATTAGGGCGGAGACGCCGGCCATGGCGCTATTGAGCTTTGAAAGAAAGTATCGAGTGCGGGGAGGGACGCTCCTCGGCGGCGATCTTTTCGATTTTTGGGTGGGGCCGTTCTATGTCGGCTTCTTCGGCGTGACATCGATCTTCTTCGCAACGCTTGGAACCGCGCTGATCGTCTATGGCGCCGCGCTTGGGCCGACCTGGAATATCTGGCGGATCAGCATAGCCCCTCCGGCGATTAGTTATGGCCTATCATTGGCCCCGCTGCAGGACGGCGGACTCTGGCAAGCCATTACAGTTTGCGCGCTGGGCGCCTTTTCATCATGGGCCCTGAGAGAAGTGGAGATTGCCAGAAAACTTGGAATTGGCCTTCACGTGCCATTCGCTTTCAGCGTAGCGATCCTGGCTTACTTCACCTTGGAGGTCATTCGGCCGGTTCTGCTGGGCGCTTGGGGCTACGCGTTTCCCTATGGCATTTTCAGCCATCTGGAATGGGTTTCCAACACCGGCTATCAATTTCTCAATTTTCACTACAATCCAGCCCACATGATCGCGGTGTCGTTCTTCTTCGCGACAACGTTTGCACTATCCCTTCACGGCTCTCTAATCTTATCGGCGACCAATCCTGGCAAGGGACAGGTGGTAAAAACGCCGGAGCACGAGGACACTTTCTTTCGTGATGTGATGGGATACTCGGTCGGCACGCTGGGGATTCACCGCCTCGGCCTGTTCCTGGCCCTGTCGGCGGTTTTGTGGAGCGCGGTCTGTATCGTCATCAGCGGTCCGGTCTGGTCTCTTGGCTGGCCGGAATGGTGGAACTGGTGGCGCAATCTTCCGATTTGGGGCTAGGGGAGGACAATCCGTGGCCGGATATCAGAATATTTTCAATCAGATTCAAATTCGCGGCCCGGTCGAGCTGGGCGTGGCTTTGCCCAGGGGTCAGATGCCCCGCGACGGAACCCCGGGCTTTTCCAGACTTTTGGGAATCATTGGCAACGCTCAGCTAGGTCCGATCTATCTGGGCTTCACTGGGGTCGCCTCGCTGCTTTGCGGCTTCATCGCCTTCGAGATCATCGGGTTGAACATGTGGGCGTCGGTGGGTTGGAGCCCGACCGAGTTCATCCGACAGCTGCCCTGGCTCTCGCTGCAGCCGCCGCCGCCGGAGTACGGTCTTCAGATCTTCCCGCCACTCGCGCAGGGGGGATGGTGGCTGATGGCCGGGTTTTTCATGACCTCTGCGGTGATTCTGTGGTGGGTCAGGACCTATACGAGGGCTCGGGCGCTCGGGCTGGGCACTCATGTGGCGTGGGCGTTCGCGGCGGCGATCTGGCTGATGCTGGTGCTGGGCTTCATCCGGCCGATCCTGATGGGCAGCTGGAGCGAGGCGGTGCCGTTCGGCATCTTCCCGCACCTGGACTGGGTGGGGGCGTTCTCGATCCGTTATGGCAACCTCTTCTATGACCCGTTCCACTGCCTCTCCATCGCCTTCCTCTATGGATCGACCCTGCTGTTCGCCATGCACGGAGCGACCATATTGGCGGTGAGCCGCTATGGCGGTGATCGGGAGCTGGAGCAGATCACCGATCGCGGCACCGCTTCGGAGCGCGCCGCCTTGTTCTGGCGCTGGACCATGGGCTTCAACGCCACCATGGAATCCATCCACCGCTGGGCATGGTGGTTCGCCGTGCTGACGCCGCTCACCGGCGGGATAGGCATTCTGATCACCGGCACGGTGGTGGACGACTGGCATTCCTGGGCCGTGCTCCACCACTATGCATTTACGGAGTGATCGCCGGCCGGCGACGCTCTATCGCGCCCTCGAGACAGGTGGCCAGCCATCGCCATGGCTTCTCTATTGATCAGTGTGCCTGGCTGAGAAAAAACTGACCTACAAGGCACGTCTGTTCCCTAAGACGGTCAGGGCGCTACTTGACGGGCGTCTAAGTGCAACACGCGCTCGGGGGCGGCGATCTCGCCGTTCGGATCAAACTGGAAGATACCCATGTGAGCGAGGCGGACAGCGAGCGGACCGTTCCGCGGTGGGCGCGTGACCAGACACTCGACGGCCGCCAAGCCTTTCATCGCCAGTGCCCGCGCGGCGATGGCTTCACATGCCTCGCCCAGGAATTCGAAATCAAGCATGACGATGACCGGGAACCGCCGGGGCAGGACCTCGGTCAGCCGGGCCAGGGCCGGCACGACCCGTCGGGGCTCGCGGACCTCTGTGACCAGGAACGGTGTCGGCGCGGTCGCCAGATCGGCCAAAAGTTCGCGCGCGTGATCGGCGTCGTCCGTTATCAGAAGGATTTCACACCGCGCGGCTCTGGGATCCTCAACGATCATTTGCAAACACCCCGACTTGCCGTGGACGCAGACCCTAGGCCGCCCCTGCCGACCGCTCACTGCGGGGTCACCCAACCAGTCGGCGACATGGTCGCCAAGCGGCAACTCTAATCCATAGCAAGGACCCTGATTGGTGGGGTTTTAAAAGACAGGGAAATCCCGAGATCGAGGGGAAAACCCTTACAGGCGCAGGTTATCCGGCCAGCCAGCCCTGGCTCACCGCGTACCTCACGAGCTCCACGCGGGTGCGGAAGCACAGCTTTTCCATGGCGCGGGCCTTGTAGGTCTCCACGCTTTTGGCGGCTATGCCGAGTTCCGCGGCCATTGACTTGCTGCTATGGCCCGAAGCGGTCATCTTGATCACTTCAATTTCCCGCTGGCTAAGACTGGCGCCGCCACTTGCGCCGTCGCTGGGGCGCGACGCGGTCATGCCAACCGCCATGCCGGCGATTGCCGGATCCAGATAGATGCCGCCGGCCGCGATGGCCCCGATGGCCCGAATCAGCTCTTCCGCCGCCGAACGCTTGAGCAGGTAGCCGGCCACGCCGAGGTCCAGCAACTGCCGAAGATAGCCGCGATCTTCGTGTACCGTGAGGATCAAAACCTTGCAGTCCGGACAGGCCAGGCGAAGCCGCTCGGCCACCTGCACGCCATTGAGGCCGGGCATGGAAATATCGAGGATCAGGATGTCCGGCTTCAACTCGGTGACCTGCCGAAGTGCGGTGCGTCCGTCGCCCGCCTCGCCCACCACCTTGAGTCCCGCCTCCGCGGTCACTAGGGCCTTGACCCCGGCGAGAACGATCGGGTGATCGTCGGCCAGATAGATCCTGAGCGCCGGCGGCCGGGCCGCGCCCACCCCCGGGCCAGATGCACCGACGCCGCCGATCGCCCTTGCCCTAGAGGGGGACATGGATCAGCAACGTTGTGCCGCGTCGCGGCGCCGTCTCGACCTCGAGAGTGCCGCCGACCAGCGCCAGCCGTTCGCGCACCCCCAGAAGGCCGAGCCGGGCGGAGGGTCCGGCCGCGTTTTGGCCGCGGTTAAGGTCGAATCCCTTGCCGTCGTCTTCGACAATGAGCCGAACCTCGGTCTCGCTGGCCGCCAGAATCACGCCCACCCGCGTCGCCCCGGCGTGCTTGACGACATTGTGGATGGCTTCCTGCAGCACGCGATAAAGCGTCGACTCGATGGCCGGATGCAGCCTTCGGTTTTTCAGCGTCAGATGCAGGTCGAATTTGAGAGGCGAGCGCTCGCTCCACTCCTCCAGAAACTGCTGGAGCGCCGTCTGCAGGCCCAGATCGTCCAGGGACGTGGGCCTTATCTCCCAGGCCAAATGGTTCACCTCATGGCCGGCGTCAGTGGTCAGGGCCTTGAGGCGCTCGATCCGGGCCTTGATCGACGTGGAAGTCGTCTCATCACGGGCGATTTCGTCGAGGTCCATCTTCATGGCGGTCAGATACTGGCCCAGGCTGTCATGCAGCTCGCGGGCGATACGCTGTCGTTCGGACTCCTGGTCGATAACCGTTCGGCGCAGCACCTGAGACAGTTCGGACTCCACCACCGCGCGGCGATCGCTCTCCACCTTCAGCTGTTCGGCGGTCCGCTCCCACTGGGCGATCCTATCGTCCAGCTGGGCCAGCAGGGCATCCTGCTGAATCCGCGCCCGCTGGCGCTCGCGCGCCAGTTGGTCGATATGTTCGAGCACCACCTCAAGAACCGATACGCGCAGAGATTGGGCGGTCTTGATGTCCACCGGGCTCCAGGGCGCCGAGCGGCCCCGCACCTCCTGTTTCCAGTCGGCGAAGCTCGTGCGGGGGGAGAGCCGGCCGCCCTTCTCGCGGGTCATCGCCGGCTTGTTCGGATCGCCCGCCCAGCGGACCGTCTCGATCTGCTCGGGACGAAACCAAATCAAATAGTCGCGGGGAACCCGGGACACGGAAATCGAAAGCATGCCGCTGGCTACGCCGCTGAAATCGGCGGCCGGCGAATAGTGGGCCGAAAGCCGGTCGGTGTGGAACACCCCCTCGGTAACGGTGTCGTTTAGCCAGGTGACCAGACCCATGACCTGGTTCCGGGAGGGGGTTTCGCCGATCGCCGCGAACTGGCCATCGATCCACAACGTCAGGCCGGCGGCGGGAAGATAGTCCAGAAGGGCGCGCCGCGAGCGTTGCAGCCCCTCGGCGATGTCGCCGCCGGCAGCCAGATCGGTCATCAAGGTCTCGTGGATGGCCTTGCCGCGCGCGCGGTCGGCCAGGGCCACGGCCGTCAGCCGCGTCTCCAGCTGGAATGAGGCCATCTGGGCGAACAGGTCGAGCGCGGCCCGGATGCGCGAGGGGAGGAAGCGCGGGGTCAGGTGATGACAGGCGATAAGGCCCCACAGCCGGCCCTCAACGACGATCGACAGCGACATGGACGCCGCCACACCCATATTGGCCAGATATTCGAGATGGATCGGCGAGACACTACGCAGCACACTGTGGCTGAGGTCCAGCGGACCGTCGCGTGGCCCGCCAAAAATGGGCGCCGGCGTATAGCGCGCGTCCGGGATCAGCCGCACGGTGTTGCGCAGATAGAGGTCGCGCGCCTGGAGCGGTATATCGGAAGCGGGATAGCGCAGACCTAGATAACTCTCAGCCCCCGGCCCCAGGGCCTCGGCGTCTACCGCCCCGGCGCCGTCGGGCAGAAACCGATAGACCATCACCCGGTCAAAGCCGGAAACCTCGCGCACGCAGTCGGCCATCGCCTGACAGAAGGCCTCGACCGACCGGGCCTGATGGACCCGAAGCGCTAGGTCGTGGACGAGGCCGAACGCGTCCTCGATATAGCCGTCCGAGGCCTGCGCCGGCTCCAGCTCCAGGATCACAAGGCCGCCGCTTTTGTGGACTGTCGCCGCCCATACGCCGCCTGCCGCCGCCGAACCGCCGTCGAAGGCGAATAGCCGCCGCGACTGCGCCGCCATGTCCGCGCAGGCCCGCAGCGCCGCCGCCATCGGCGCGCCGATCCGCTCGCCGAGCGAAGACCCGATCAGGCTCTCGGGCGAAGCGCCCAGAAGCGCGCCGGTGTTGCCACCGGCTTGGACGATTCGCAGGTCGCCTGGCGCCAGGGCTATCAAACAGCCGTGCGGCTGGATCGAGCCGGGCGTGTGAATCAGCTCGCGATCGCAATTGGTGACATCGGCCGTCCCGAAGGCGATGGAGTCAGCCCGCATGAATGGACTCTTTGATCGGGCCGCGCTCCAGCGCGCGATCGTCCATCCAGTCGAGAAAGGTGCGGAATGTGGCCATCGCCGCTCGCTCGATCTCGTACCCCGCCGGCGCGTGCCGTTCGAGCGTCTCGACAAACGCGCGCCAATGGGCGCCGACCTCGGGCCCATAGCTGGCGAAGAATTTGGCGCCTGATTGAGCGGTCACGCCAAGATCCCTCTCCACCCGGGCGAGGATCAGCTGGCCCCCGAGGGTGGCGCCTTCGAGCACATAGAGAATTCCCAGGGCGTCCGCCGCGCTCTCGATCAGCGGCAGCGATGACGCCAAGGGCAGAGTCTCGATATCCGCGGTGGATAGACCCAGCGAAATAAGATCGCTCATCAGCCACGGCGCCTTGGCGCGGCGGCGAACCAGCGTTTCAGCCTCGTCCCAGCTAAGTCGGGCTAGCGCAAGTTCAAGCGGCGCGTAGAGACCCCACAGTCGCGCCAGCAGCGCTCGGTAATCGTCGCAGCGCCGACAACGCATATCAAGCGCAAGGGCCGTCTCGAGCGCGGCGTGGGCCTGAGCGGTGGCCGCGCGCAGACGAAACCTCAAATCCCGAGCCGGCCTTCGACTTTCTGGCAACACCACCCGCTCCGCATGACCGCAGCTCAGGGCTAGCACAGGCGACGGCACGGGTGCAGCCTTTTGATGTTGTCTTAGTTCGACCGTGAGGGGCCCTTGATGGCCCTGGCAACCTAAACTTCACGCCCCGCTCAGGGCCGGCGAGTTAGCCGAGTGGTAGGTCGGCGTTGGATAAGCCAGGGCGGCGCCTGGGTTGACTGTGACCTACGCGAGACGCGTTGCGTTGGAATGACAGCACCGCCACCTAAAGTCCTGCTTTGCTCTTGGCTGTAGCCGGGCCCCCGTGGCTGACGTTCCGCGAAATAGAAGCATCTCCCCACACCTTCACGGTGATCGGTCACCGACGCGCGCCATCGATAGTCCTTGGAACTAAGTGCAAATTATGGCATTATTGCAGAAGTGATACGCAGACCAGTGGCTTTTGGCGGATGTGACCGCCGGTGACGAAAAACGGAAAGAGGCCATGACAATCAAGAATCTCGTCTTATCCGCGGCGATCGCTGTCGCCGGTCTTGCGGCGACCGGCGCTTCGGCGGCCACCGAGCTTTTGACCAACGGCGGGTTCGAGGACGGCAATTTCACCGGTTGGACGGTGTTCTCGCATCCGGTGTCAAGCGTTGTGAGCAGCGCCGGGGGCTATCACGCCGAGGACGGAACCGACTTCGCCCGCCTGGTGGGAATAGGTTGCGTGAACTGCAGAACGCCGATCGCCAACGGCTTCCTCACCCAGTCAGTCACTGATCCCTACCTCGACCCCATAACCCTGACTTTCTGGGAAAACGTCGGCAAGACGGGCAAGAGCGCCAAGGCTCTGATGGCGGTCAAATGGGGCGCCGGCACGACCATGCTCACCAAGATTCATCCGACCAAGGTCGGCGATCCGACAGCGTCGGGATGGCAGGAATATACCGCGACCCTGACGCCAACGGGTGGCCTGGACACCCTGAGCTTCCAGTGGAAGACCAAGCCGGGCCATTTTTATGGCCTGGATAATGTCCAGTTGCTGGCCGCGGTCCCCGAACCCGCCACTTGGGCGCTGATGCTAGTGGGCTTTGCAGGCCTCGGCGCCGCCATCCGTTCACGAAGAGGCGCGAGAGTCCCCTCCCCGCACCGCGCTTAAGGGATTTGAGAGACCTTATCGAGGCCGCGCCAGCGGTAGGCCTCTGCGAGACCTGTCGATACCAATCGGCTTCATCTCTCGGTCGCTAGGCGCTCCGAAAACGTCGCAAAATTCGTCAAGCTGGCCTCCGGCTGGAGACAGGTAGCGTTGGCCGGACCCCACGTATGGCGACCGGCGGCCGAGATCCTCAGAGCAGCGCCAATGAGGTCAGGCTCCTGCCGAGGAATCCAGAGGCTGATCCATCTATCTCAATCGTATTGCCATCATTATTGATGTCCAGTACATCACCTTACCATGCTCACACCCGCTCAGCTTCGCGCCGCGAGGGCCTTGCTTGGCTTTGACCAGAGGACTCTCGCCAAGCATGCCGGCGTGTCCTTGCCCACCATCCAGCGCATGGAAGCCAGCGACGGTTATGTGCGCGGCGTGGTCGATAGCCTGACCAAGGTGGTGATGGCCCTTGAGCGGGCCGGAGTCGAACTCATCGGCGAGAACGGGGTCAGCACGGGCGGCGGCCGGGGCGTACGGCTCAGGGAGGCCGCCGAACCGGCTCTAATTGGGGGCGCCCAGCGACATCCAGACAAGGGGGTCTAGCCGTGCCGGACGGAAGCGCCACCGCCCATCTTTTCCGACCCAAGCTTGTGACGATGCTAACCGAAGGCGCCTATGACGCAGCGGCGTTTCGCAAGGACGTCCTGGCCGCCCTCACCGTGGCCATCGTCGCCCTGCCGCTCTCAATGGCCATCGCCGTCGCCTCGGGCGTCTCGCCCGAGCGCGGGCTCTACACCTCGATCGTCGGGGGTTTTTTGGTCTCGGCCCTCGGCGGCAGCCGCTTTCAGATCGGCGGGCCGGCCGGCGCCTTCATCGTCCTGGTGGCCGCGACGAGAGCCCGCTTCGGCCTGGAGGGCTTGCTGCTCACGGTGATCCTGTCGGGATTGATGCTCACCTTGATGGGCGTTTCCCGGCTGGGGTCCTTGATCCGCCACATCCCCCACGCGGTCACCATCGGGTTCACATGCGGCATTGCGGTGACCATTCTCGCCAGTCAGATCCATGATTTCGCCGGCCTGCGCCTCTCCGGCGCGGAACCTGGGATGTTGATCCCCAAGCTTATCGTGCTCGCCAAGGCGGCCCCCTCGCTCTCCCTTTCAGCCCTGGCCTTGGGGGCCGGTTCAACGACGGTTATCTTCCTGCTGCGCCGCTATCGTCCCGGCTGGCCTAGCATGCTGATCGCCCTTGTCCTGGCCTCTCTTGTAGTGGCTGACCTCCATCTTCCCGCCGAGACGATCGGCAGCCGGTTCGGAGGCATTGCGCACACCCTTCCGCTCCCACGTCTACCGCCGATATCGCTGGCGCGGATCCTAGAGGTTCTGCCGGCAGCGCTCTCCTTCACCCTGCTGGGCGGGGTGGAGAGCTTGCTGTCCGCTAAGGTCGCCGACGGCATGACCGGCCGCAAGCACCGCTCCAACATGGAGCTGACCGCTCAGGGACTGGCCAATATCGCCTCGGCGATCTTCGGCGGAATCAGCGTGACCGGCACGATCGCCCGCACGGCGACCAACATCCGCGCCGGAGCGCGCAGCCCGGTTGCGGGAATGATGCACGCCGGCTTCCTCTTGCTGTTCATGTTGGCGGCCGCCCCCCTGGCCCGCTTCATTCCCCTGCCTGCGCTCGCCGGAGTGCTTTTGGTCGTCTGTTGGAACATGGCCGAGAAGGCGGAGTTTGTCCGCCTCCTGGGCGATTGGCGCACCGCCGCCGTGCTCATGGCGACCTTTGGTCTAACACTGATCAAGGACCTCACTTTCGGCATTGTCGCGGGCTGCGCTCTGGCTGCGGCGCTCGCCGCTCTAAGACGAGGCGTTCCCGAGGAGGGCCCCTGAAACTGCACCTCGCCCGTCTCGGCGAGTTCAGGAGAATCTCCTGGCGAGGGCCTGGAAGGAATTTACAAGTTAACGTGACAGCTCGCCCTCTGCCTTTCGCCATTGGGGAATACAAAAGACCCAGCCTGATCCCCTGACCGACGCCCCCAGACCGGACGAACGACCATGGCGCGCAGGGTTACGGCTTTGGCGCTTGTCTAGTCTCGCCATCCGCTGAAGTCGGGCCTAGGCTTTCCCGGCAATCTGGGGCGAAACGGCATGAGATTTGCGGTGGCGATAGGCGGCGCGGTCATGCTTTGCGCGGCGAGCGTGAGCGCGGCTGCCTTACTCCCGGGCATTCATCACAGAGAGTGCGGCGACCCGAAATCCGCGGTCGCCGTCAAGAAAACACGGGGTGCGGCATGACCAGACGTTTGAACGTTCTTCAATGGGGCCTTCTGCTCGGCGCGGCGCTTCCCGCCTCGGCCATGGCGCAGCAGGTGACCGGCGTGCTGGGCTCGCCCAGCGCGACCACCACCATACCGGGGAACCAGCTTCCGGCGCCGGCGCCGAAGTTCGGCGGCGTGATCGCCGAGACGGCCAAGGAACTCCAAGCCCTGGTGGGCGCCGCGCATCGTGCCGCCAAAGGGCGCGCCCAACGTTCTGCTGATCATGACCGACGATCAGGGCTATGGCGTCAGCGGCACCTTCGGCGGGGTCATACCCACCCCGGCGCTCGACAGTGTCGCCGCCTCCGGCCTGCGTTACACCGAGTTCAACTCCACGGCCCTGTGCTCGCCCACCCGCGCGGCCCTGATCACCGGCCGCAACCACCACGAGGTCGGCTTTGGCGTCATCGCCGAGCTTTCCACCGGCTTTCCCGGCTATGATTCCTATATCGGCCAGAACAACGCCACCATCGGCGAGATCCTCAAGGAGAATGGTTATTCCACCTCCTGGTTCGGCAAGAACCACAACACGCCGCCCGCCGCTTACGGCGCCGGCGGTCCGTATGACCAGTGGCCGTCGGGCATGGGCTTCGACTATTTCTACGGCTTCATGGGCGGCGAGACCGATCAGTGGCAGCCCTATCTCTTCAAGGACCACTCGCAGATTTATCCCTGGCTCAACCACCCGGGCTATAACCTCACCACCGACCTGGCCGATGAGGCCATCCACCATATGCGCGAATTGCAAGCCGCCAATCCGGACCAGCCGTTCTTTGTCTACTATGTCCCCGGCGGCAGCCACTCGCCGCACCAGCCCACGCCCGAATGGATCGCCAAGTTCAAGGGCAAGTTCGACATGGGCTGGAATGTCATGCGCGAACAGATCTTCGCCAACCAGAAGAAGCTCGGCGTCATTCCCGCCGACGCCAAGCTGACGCCGTGGCCCGACAGTCTACCCACATGGGATTCGCTGACGCCGGACGAGAAGAAGCTCTACGCCCACCAGGCCGAGGTGTTCGCCGCCTATACGGCGTATACGGATTATGAGATCGGCCGGGTGATCCAGGAGGTCAAGGACGAGGGCAAGGCCGACAACACCCTGATCATCTATATCGACGGCGATAACGGCACGAGCCCGGAAGGCACCCTTCGCGGCACGCCCAATCAGTTCACCGCCTATAACGGCATTCTCGATATCCCGGTGGCGGCCCAGCTGAAATACTATGACGCCTGGGGCTCTGAGATGACCTATCCGCACATGGCGGTAGCTTGGTCATGGGCCTTTGACACCCCGTTCAAATGGACCAAGCAGATCGCCTCCCACTTCGGCGGCACGCGCCAGGGCATGGCCATCTCATGGCCCGGCCACATCGATGATCCGGGCGGCATCCGGCCTCAGTTCCACCATGTGATCGACATCGTGCCCACGATCCTGGAGGCCACGGGCGTCCAGGCGCCGGAAATGGTCAATGGCATCAAGCAGAACCCCATTGAAGGGGTCTCAATGGCCTACACCTTCAAGAAGGCCAACGCCGATGCGCCCACCACCCACCATGTCCAGTATTTCGAGATGGCCGGCAATCGCGGCATCTACCAGGACGGCTGGTACGCCAACACCACCCCGCCGGTGGCCCCATGGGTGCTGAACGCCCCCATGCCGCCGGTCGAAGAATACAAATGGGAACTCTACAACCTCAAGGACGACTACTCCCAGGATAACGACCTTGCCGCCAAGATGCCTGACAAGCTCAAGGAAATGCAGGCGCTCTTCATGGAGGAAGCGAAGAAATACAATGTGCTTCCCTTGAGCAACGCCCAGTTCCAGCGGGCCATCGAACCCCGCCCCAATCCGGCGGCGGGCAAGACGCTCTTCACCTACAAGGGCGCCACGGTTGGGATCCCTGATTCCAGCGCGCCCAACATCATCGACAAGTCCTACACCATCACCGCCGATGTCACCGTTCCGGCGGGCGGGGGCGATGGGATGATCGTCACCGACGGCGGCCGGTTCGGCGGCTATGGCCTCTATCTGCTCAAGGGCAAGCCGGTCTTCACCTACAACTTCCTCGATATCGCCCGGTTCAAATGGACCTCGCCGGATGTCCTGGCGCCCGGCAAGCACAAGATCGTCTTCGACTTCGTCTATGCGGGCCCGGGCCTTGGCAAGGGCGGCGTCGGCACCCTTACCGTCGATGGCAAGACCGCCCAGACCCAGACCATCCCGCACACCATCCCCCTGCTGGCGGTCAGCGACGAATCCTTCGACGTCGGCGCCGACACCCGCACCCCCGTCGACGATCAGGACTACCAGATCCCGTTCGCCTTCAATGGCTCGATCGACAACCTGACGTTCAAGCTCGGCCCCATGCAGCTCATGAGCCCCGAGCAGGCGATGCAGATGAAAAAGGCGGAGGCGGAGGCCAAGGACTAGGCGCGATTGCTCAAGGAAGGCGAAAATCGATGAGCCAAAGCCACTTCACGGTCGCCTTCCCACTGAAGGCGCCGTCCGACTCCAAGGCGATCACGGCGGCGTTGTCGAATGCGATGCCGCTTTTGTTCGAGGCCTCCGATGCGATCGGAACGATCCACTATTCGCGCTTTACGATCTTGAGCGAAAAGACCCTGCTCTATCTCGGGGATTTCGACGGCGACTTCGTCCCCCTGATGACGGAACTCGCCCGGCGCGCCGGGCCGGTCTTCGACACCGCGTTCGCCTTTGTAGAGGGCCCACCCTCCCAGCCGGTCGCCGATAATCCAGACGCGTTCGTGGAGTGGATGGCGGAGCATCTGCTGCATCCCCTGAATGTCTATACCGCCTATCCAGGCGTGACCGCCGCCCATATCAAGGCCCTGGCCAAGGAGGCCGGCGCCGCCGGAGGTGGTGAACTTCGCCCGTTCCTGGTCATCCTGCCGACGAAATCGCGCCTGGCCTTCGCCGAGATGCAGCTTTTGCTCAAGGCGATGTCGCATTCGATCACCAAGGATCTGGACACCGTGGGCACGCCGCATTTCGCGCAGTTCTTGCCGCTTGAAGACCAGCAGGTCGGCTTTTTCACCGTCTATGACGGCTCGTTTGACCAGTACATCGCTGATTTTACCAAGAACATCGGCCCTGTGTTCGACGTGATATTCAAGTTCACCAAGAACGCGCCGCCTTCGCCCTGTCGCAAGCATCTTCAGGAGTTCGTCGATTTCGCCAACGGCGCCAATCGGGACCCCATCGGCTTCTATCAAGCCTATCCCGGACTATCGGTGCAGGACATCCATGCCCTGATCGCCGACAGCCAATCAGCGCCGAGCTAGGGCCTTGAGCGCGGATGCGCACGATGGCGGTATCCGGCGCGCTCTGGGTGGCCTGTTCGGCCATGGGCCGCGAACGGAAAACGTCGACGCCCCGTCAACCGGCCTGCAACTCGACGATATCCAGGGCTTCATCCTGCGCGGCTATCGAATGCCCCTCGTCAGGCACTTTCTGTTGGAGGTCGGCGACGCCGCCGCCGCGCGGGCGTTCCTCGGCCGCCTCGTCAACGGCGATGAGGCCGACGCGCCGCAGATCACCACGGCCCGGGACTGGCGGGTGGGATTCGCGCCGGGCCCCCGCGACGACCAGACCGAGCCGCCCCGGAGAAAGCCGGACTACTGCCTGAATCTCGGCATTACCTGGCCCGGGCTCGTGGCCCTGGGTTTGAAGGATCACGTTCCGGGACTGTCGTTCAAGTCGTTCGGCGCCTTTGTCGCCGGCGCCGCGGAGCGGGCGCATCTCGTGGGCGACACCGGCGCCAGCGCGCCGGATACCTGGGAAGGCGGATTCGGCACGGGCAAGGATCATATCCTCCTGACACTTCACGCCCTCAGCGCGGAGTCGATGACGGCCTACAGTGAGCGTCTCGGCGCGCTCATAAACCAGGATGGCGCGTTCAATGAACTCTGGCGTCACGACGGCGCGGCCCTCGTTGAAACCATCGACGGCCAGCCAACCCCCACGGCGCGAGTGCACTTCGGCTATACCGACGGGATCGGCAATCCCACGCTACGCGGCGGCCCCGAGCGCTACCCGCCCGATCACCAGCAGCCCTGCGATCCGTGGCTGTTCGTCCTGCGGGACGAGGCGGAGAACTATCTGCCACCCCAGCCCCCGGCCCTGGGGTTGAACGGCAGCTTCGCCGTGTTCAAGATGGTCGAGACGGACGTCGTCGGTTTCGAAACCTTCCTGCAGTCGAAGAAGGAGCTTATCGATCCCGAGCTTCTTGCCGCGAAGATGTGCGGTCGCTGGCGCAACGGCGTCCCGCTGGCCCTGTCACCCTACACCGACACCCCCGAGGGCGGGATCGCACCCCAACAGCTTAACAATTTCGAATACGTCAACGCCGACGGATCGGGCGATCCAAAGGGTCTGCGATGCCCGGTGGGCGCCCACATAAGGCGCATCAACCCCAGGGGCCAGCCGGTCACCGGCCAGGGCGTCCCCGGCGGCAGCAACAACACCCACCGCATTCTGCGGCGCGGCCTGCCGTACGGGCCGGCCTACGATCCGGCGCTTCCCCACGACGGGCTCGAGCGCGGACTGCTGGGCTATTTTATCGGCTCCAATATCGAGAACCAGTACGAGTTGGTCCTGAGCCAGTGGGTCAATGACGCCGCCTTCGCCGGCTCCGTGCGCCTGCCGGCCAAGTCGAGGGATCCTATCATCGGCGCTCAAGACCCGGCGGAGAGTATTTTCGTAATCCCTCAAGAGAATGGCGCGGCGCCGATCACCATCACCGGCCTTTCCAGCTTCACCACCACGCGCGCGGCGGCCTACTGCTTTTTGCCCAGCATGACCGCCATGCGATTCATCGCCGATCTTGGAGACCGCGGGTGATCTGGCGCGCGGCAATGGGCCGGGTGATGCCAGTGATAACTCAATGGTTCGGGGTCACGCAAAGCGAGACCCAGCGGAACCGCGCCGCGGAGGCCGGCCTGGTCGAGGATATCGTTCAGGCGTCGCTGGAGATGCAGGCGGACGCCGCCGCCAAACAGCACCGGGGTCTTTGCCGCAGCACCCACGCCAAGGGCGTCCTGGCGCGCGCCACGTTCGAGGTGTTCGACCTCGCCGATGGCCGCGACCCGGCCTTGGCCGCGCGCCTGGCGCGGGGGATTTTCAAGGCGCCGGGCGTCTATCCGGCCCTGGTTCGATTTGGCAATGCGGACGCGCACGTCAATTCGGACTTCAAGCCCGACGTGCGCTCGTTGTCGTTCTCTGTCGAACTGGCTGATGAAGGCCTCGATTCGCCGGAGTTCGGCGTGCGGCGTCAGGACTTCTCGATGCAGAACGCGACGACCTTGCCGATCAACGACGCGCGGGCCTTTCGGGCGACCACCAAGGTGTTGACGGCGCCCAATCCCCTTGCCGGCCTGTGGCCGCTCGCTTTCGGCGACAAGCTGCGAGTGCTGCGGACTCTGACTCTCGCCGCGCTCCAGGAGTATCAGCCGGTCGCGCCCTACCAGAAGCTTCGCTATTGGAGCAATGTGCCCTTCGCCCATGGCCCGGGGGAATATGTGAAACAGTCGCTGAAGCCCGCCCCAGACAATCCCGCGCACACGCTGGTGCGAAGCAATCCGGATGCGCTTCAGGACGAGTTGCTGAGGCATGTGGAGAACGACTCCACCATGAGCCGTTTTGACTTCCAGCTACAGCTGCTGGACGCCGGATCGCATGACCTACTGGGGGAAGCGCCAGGACACGAATTTCTGGCTTGAGAACGCCAGCGTGGAGTGGAGCGAGCGCGAAGCGCCGTTTCATACCGTGGGTCGGCTCACTCTGCTTCGCAAAGTCCGGCCTCTGAAGTCAGAGCTTGAGGCCGCCTATATCGACGTAACCCACCACGCCAGCGCTGACAGCACGCCCGTTGGGAGCATCAACCGCGCGCGCTGCCCTGCCGAAACAGCCAGCCGAGCGGCGCGCGCCGGCGCGGGCGGTTCGACCTACGGGTTGTGACGCCGACGGCCATCCTCGCTTCGCCGCCGCGTCCCGCCGTCATGAGGCTCCGTGATTTGTCGACGCGGCTGGAAGAATCTTTTCTGGCCCCCTACCGGCGGACGCCGATTCTGTTCTGATCGGCGTCGGGCGCCGTTACTGAAGACGCCAGGGGCGCATTCTAAAGGCGCCCAGGTTAGGTTCCTATCTCGCGTTTGAGTCCAGACCCGCGATGGAACGGTTAAGCTCGAACGGCATTGAAGTGTTTGCGCCGCCCAAAGATATTTGGGCTGGCGGCGCCTTGTGATCATGACCGCGGGCAGGGGCGAATATGTGAGCACCTTGGGCGACATCGATGGGAAAGAACGCGCCCGGTCGATACGGGACTTTCTGTCGGGCGGCGGGGAGATGGGCGCGCGCATCCGCGCGCTCGACTGGACCGCCACGGCGCTGGGCGATCCGGCGTCCTGGCCGCAAAGCTTGCGCACCTCGATCCGTATCCTGCTGACCTCCAGGTTCGCCATGTGGATGGCGTGGGGCGACGAACTGACCTTCTTTTGCAACGACGCCTATCTGCCCACGACGGGCATCAAGCGCGACTGGGTTCTCGGCGCGCGCTCGGACAGAGTGTGGGCCGAAATTTGGCCGGACATCGGGCCGCGCATCGCCCACGTGCTCTCCACCGGCGAGGCGACCTGGGATGAGGCGTTGCGGCTCTATCTGGAGCGCAGCGGATTCCCGGAGGAGACCTATCACACCTTCTCCTACTCGCCCTTGGCCGATGACGAGGGCTCGACGGTTGGAATGCTGTGCGTCGTCGCCGAGGTCACCGAGCGGGTCATCGGCGAGCGCCAGCTTGATCTGCTCAGGGATCTCGGCACGCGCCTGTCCACGGCCTTTACCCGATCGGACGTCATGGCCGCCTTCAGCGCCTGCTTGGCCGGGGGGCGCCCGACCTTCCCTTCGCTCTGATCTATTTGGTCGATTCCGAGTCGAACCAGGCGTGCCTTGAGGCCACTCACGGCCTTGAGTCGGGCGGGGTCGCCAGTCCGACAAGGATCAACCTCACTGAAGCCGGCGCCCACTGGCCGCTGGCGCGCGCGGCGGCTGGGGCGGTGACCGTGGCGATACCGGCCGAGGCCGTCGACGGCCTGCCTTTGACCCACTGGGAGCGGCCGCCCCATGAGGCGCTCATCGCGCCCATCGCCACCTCCGAACACGGCGCCCCGATCGGCTACGTCGTGGCCGGCCTAAATCCCCACCGGGAGGTAGGCGCCGACTATCGCGGCTTCCTGGAGTTGGTGACCGGCCAGGTGTCCGCCGCCATCGCCCGGGCCGATGAGTATCAGAGCGCGAGGGCCCGCGCCGAAGCCCTGGCCGCTCTCGACCGCGCCAAGACCGTCTTCTTTTCCAACATAAGCCATGAATTCCGCACGCCGCTCACGCTTATGCTTGGCCCTTTGGAATCGATGCTGGCCAAGCCGGTCGACGCCTTGGCGGCCGACGATCGAGCCCTTGTGGACGTCGCGCACCGCAACGCCCAACGACTGCTACGGCTGGTCAACACCCTGCTGGACTTCTCCCAGATCGAAGACGGACGCGTCGAAGTCCATTTCCGGCAAACCGACCTGGCCGCTCTGACCGCCGAGCTTGCCTCCACCTTCCGTTCGGCTACCGACCGGGCCGGCCTGACGCTCAGGATCGACTGCGAGGCGCCGGCGCAGCCGGCCTATGTCGACCCCGATATGTGGGAGAAGATCGTTCTCAACCTGGTCTCCAACGCCTTCAAGTTCACCTTCGAGGGCGAAATTGCCGTCAGCCTTCGTTCGAGCGACGGCCGCGCCGTGCTGGAGGTCTCCGACACCGGGGTGGGCGTCCCGGCCGCCGAGCTGCCGCGGCTTTTCGAACGCTTTCACCGGGTTTCGGGAACGCAGGGCCGGTCGTTCGAAGGCTCGGGCATTGGCCTGGCTCTGGTGAAGGACCTGGCGAAACTTCACGGAGGAACGGTGTCGGCCACCAGCGAGCTTGGCCGCGGGACGACGTTCCGGGTCGAGATTCCGTTGGGAAGAGACCACCTGCCGCCCGAGAGCGTGGAGGGCGACGCCCCGGAGCTGAATCTTTCGGCCCGTGCTCAGTCATTCACGCGCGCCGCCTTGCAGTGGCTGCCGGACACCGGCCCAGCGCTCATCCCAGGCGAGGCGACCCGCGCCAAATCCGGTAAGGAGGCAACGCCTTCTGGGGCTCGGGACGGCTATGTCCTGCTCGCGGACGACAACGCCGATCTGAGAGACTATGTGGGCCGGCTCCTGGAAGGTGAGGGCTACCATGTCGAGCTCGCGGGCGACGGCGTGGCGGCCCTCGGGAGCGCGCGTGCGCGGCGTCCCGATCTGGTGCTCACCGACGTCATGATGCCCGCCATGGACGGATTTCAGCTGCTGGCGGCGCTCAGAGCCGATCCCGAGTTGGCCGATGTTCCCGTGGTGATGCTTTCGGCCCGCGCCGGGGAGGACGCGCAGGTCGAGGGATTGGACGCCGGGGCCGACGACTATCTGGTTAAGCCGTTTTCCGCGCGAGAGTTGATC
The DNA here is from genome assembly GCA_963817995.1 of uncultured Alphaproteobacteria bacterium. GTDB lineage: Bacteria > Pseudomonadota > Alphaproteobacteria > Caulobacterales > Caulobacteraceae > Acaudatibacter. The sequence goes on along the minus strand of CAWFQJ010000001.1, from coordinate 224,482 downwards.
GCTCGTGTCTCGGCCAATCTGGAAATGGCGCGGACGCGGCGGCGGGCGGCCGACCAGATCCGCGCCAGCGAGGCGAGACTTCAGGTCGAGCGCGAGTTTCTCGCCTCGGTGCTCGCCAAGGCCCCGGTAGGCATATCGCTGGTCGATGGCGATGGTCGGGTGCTGATGCTCAATGAGCGGGCGATTGAGCTTCTTGGGCATCGGCATGAAGCCACCGGCCGGGCCGATTTCCGCGACTATGGCGCCATCCACCCTGACGGCCGGCCTTATGAACCGGACGAATATCCCAGTCTGCGCGCCGCGCGCGGCGAACGGGTTGATAACGAACGAATGATTTACCGCCGCGGCGGCGCGGGCGGTCTTGAGCGGATCGTGCTTGAAGTGGATGCCGTTCCCATTCGGGACGGGGAAGGCCGGCCGGCCGGCGCTGTGACGGTGTTTGACGACGCCGGCGCGCGCGAGCGAACCGAGGAGGCCTTGCGCGCCAGGGTCGAGCGCGCCATCGTCGAACGCGAGGCGGCCCGCGAAGAACTCCATCAGCTGCAAAAACTCGAAACGATCGGCCAGCTGACCGGCGGCGTCGCCCACGATTTCAACAACCTGCTGACCCCCATCGTCGGGGCGCTCGACGTCTTGGCCACCCGGTACGCGAGCGATGAACGGGCCGAACGGATCATCAGCGGCGCTCAGCAGTCCGCCGAACGCGCCCGTGTCCTGGTCAGTCGTCTGCTGACATTCGGTCGTCGCCAGCATCTTGAGCCTCGGCCCGTGGCGCTTGGGGATCTGGTGACAGGGATGGCCGATCTGATTGGTCGCTCGCTCAGCCCTCAGGTCGAGGTCACCTACGAGATCGGGCCGGATCTCCCCGCGGTCATCGTCGATCCCAATCAGTTGGAACTGGCCCTGCTCAACCTGTGCGTCAACGCCCGTGACGCCATGCCCGATGGCGGCAGACTGTCGGTGACGGTCAAGAACGCCGATGGCGAGGCCAATCCGAGGTTGCCGGCTGGGCGCTATGTCTGTGTGAGCGTCTCGGACAGCGGCTTTGGCATGGATTCAGAGACGCTTCAGCGCGCCATCGAACCCTTTTTCACGACCAAGGAGGTAGGACGCGGGACCGGCCTGGGTCTGTCCATGGTTCATGGCCTCGCCGCCCAATCGAACGGGCTGTTCCATCTCTCCAGCGAACGGGGGACGGGGACCACCGCCCAGATCTATCTGCCGGCCGCCGAGGCGATGATCGAGCCGAAGCGGCCCTCAAGTCCAATCTCCGCGACCCGGGCGCGCGCCGCGCGAATTCTTCTCGTCGATGACGAGGAACTCGTCCGGATGGGAACGGCGGAGATGCTCGAGGCCCTGGGGCATCAGGTTGAACAGGCCGCGTCCGGGTCGGGCGCGCTGCGGACACTTCGATCCGGCGCCGAATTCGACCTCTTGATCGCTGACTATATGATGCCAGGCATGACGGGGACGGCGCTGATCGCACAGGCGCGCCGGCAGAGACCCGGGTTGGGCGCGCTCCTGATCACCGGCTACGCCGGCTTGGGCTCGGACCCTGACGACGGCCTACCTCGGTTGGGCAAGCCGTTTGGCCAGGCGCAGCTCGAAGCGGCGGTCGCCGGCGTTCTGGGGTCGGACTGGGCGTCGATCTCTAGCCCCTAGCCAGGGTTCACGATCACCGCCGGTTCAGTGGCGGTTCGCTTTGATTACCCATGGCGCGCAGGGTTACGGCTTTGTCGCTGGGGCGGCCTCGCTATCGCCTGACGCGGGGGCTAGGGTCGCGGCCATAATTTCGGGGTGAAACGACATGCGACTGGCAGTGGCGATAGCAAGCATGGCGATGCTCTGCGCGGCAAGCGCGAACGCGGTCACCTGCGCTCGTGGCGTTTATCACGCCGGCTGCGCGGGCCCGAACGGCGCCGTCGCCGTTAAGAAGCCCTACGCCGCCCCGGCACATGCGACGGTCTATGCCGCGCCCCATGCAACCTATGTTGCGCCGCATCCGGCCTACGCCGCTCCGGCCGTCCAATGCCGGATCGTGAACGGCGTGAGGGTTTGCCGCTAAGCGGCGCCTGGGCGGAGATCAGCGATCAGGAGAAACGATGATGACCATACGTATCTGTCTCGGCGCGGCCTTGGCGGCGCTTCTGTTCGCCGGGGCGGCCGTCGCCCAGCCCTACCCGGTCGCCGACCGTGTCGCCCAGAAGGTCATCCAGAAATATCAGACCTCGACCTGCGAACAGCTTTGGGCTGAGAAGGCGGCCAAGGCGGGTCAGCCCAAATCTCCGATGGAGGAGCGGGCGGTCCAGATGCTGCGGCAGGACCCGGCCATGCGCCAGGCCTTTCTCGATCAGATCGCCGCGCCGGTGGTGAACAAGCTCTTCGAGTGCGGTATGGTTCCCTAATCGCAAACAGGCTGGCGCCTCCGCGATCGTGATTTCGCGAAAACCATCCCACTTCGGCCAGCGCCGCGCTCGAGGGACCGCGCGGCGGGTCAGCCGCCCTGGATCTGCTGGGCCATCTCGAGATGGTGTCGCACCACCGGCACGGTGTTCGCCGCGGCCTGTCTAAGGACGGGGTTTTCGCCGCTGGCCGCATAGCCTTGCATCACGCCCAATGCGGCCTGGTGCGCGGCGATTTGCTGGGTCAAATAGGCTTTGTCAAAAGCCGCGCCGTGCAGGCCGCGGAGGGCGCCAAGATCCTGCGTCTGCCGCTCGGTGAGCGCTGGCGGCGGCGGGACCGACAGCCCGGCCTTCTTGAGGGCGGCCTTGAGCGCTTCGGTCGTGCGCGTGTGATCGGTCACCATCATCTGGCCGAAGTCCCGCACTCGCGGTGACGCGCCCTCCTGGGCGGCGAGACGCCCTTCCTGTCGCTCGAATTCGTCGGTCTGGGCCGCCGCCTTGACGAACTCGCCGGTCGGCAGCGCCATCGGTTGCGACAGAACCGGGGCTGCGGCCAGTATCGACGCGGCGGCGAAAAAAATGGCTCTGATCATGACGGGCGTCCTCGTTGCTGAACGCCATAACAACCAACAGGCGTCGCCGGGGTTCCGCCCAGCGCCCATCGGACGGGTGCTGTCAGTCCCGGCGCAAACTGTTAAGCTTGCCGCTGGCGCGCAATCCGGTGACGGAAAGCGCCAATGGGAGGGGCCTCGCCGTGTTCGAAACGATTGTGGCCGTCGTTGTCGCCGGAATCTGGATCGCGGGATACGGCCTTGGCCACTACGCGGCCGGCAGGTTGCCGGCGCGGCGCCTTGGCGAGGAGACAAAGGCGACCGTTCGCGTCGTTATCGGCATTCTGGTTACCTTCACCGCGCTGGTGCTGAGTTTGCTGACGAACTCGGCGAAGAACTCCTTCGACAACACCGACGCCCAGATACGCACCTATGCGTCCCAGATCATCGCCCTGGATCAGCTCCTGGAGTCCTACGGCGAGGGCGCCGCGCCGATGCGGTCGGAGCTGCGCGCCTATGTGGCGGACGCCCTGGCTCAGACCTGGCCTTCCGAGGCACGCCCAATCTCGGCGACGCAGCTCGTCGCGACCCGGCGCACGGCGAGAGGCCTCGAGAGTGTGGCGCAGGGCGAAATGCTTCGCCAGATCGAGGATCAGATACGCGCCCTGACGCCCCAGACCGCCGTGCAACAGGCCGTCGCCCAGGACGAGCGACTGATGATGCGCCAGATCATGGAGCGGCGCTGGCAGATCATAGAGAGCGACCACAGTTCGATACCGGCCCCTTTCATGGTCCTTCTGGTCGGCTGGCTGACGATCATCTTCGCCAGCTTCGGCCTGACGGCGAACGGCGAGCCGTTGGTGCACATAACCGCCGCCCTGACGGCCATTTCGCTGGCGTCCGTCATCTATTTGATCCTGGACCTGGACGGCAGCTTCGATGGCATGATGGCCGTATCGAGTGCGCCGCTCAGGGCGGCGTTGGCGCATCTGTCCAGCTAGGCTCAGGACTCATTGATCACAGCCAGAATATCACGGTTGCGGCGATGCAGATGGCGGACATGAAGGTGTGGGCGCATCGGTCGTAGCGGGTATGGATGCGCCGCCAGTCTTTGATGCGGCCGAAGCTGTTCTCGATCTTGTGGCGCTGGCGGTAGAGCGCCTGGTCGTGGGGGATGGGCTCTTTCCTGTTAGCTTTTGAGGGGATGCAGGCCTCGATGCCGCGCTCGGCGAGGGCGTCTCGGAACCAGTCGGCGTCGTAGCCTTTGTCGCCCAAGAGGACCTTGGCTGGCGGCAGTTCATCGATCATCAGGGCGGCGCCCTTGAAGTCGCTCATCTGACCTTCGCTGAGCAGCATGATCAGGGGCCTTCCCTGGTCATCGCAGACCGCGTGCAGCTTTGAGTTCAGGCCGCCCTTGGTGCGCCCGATACGTCGGGGAAGAGCCCCTTTTTGAGAAGGCTCGCGGCCGTCCGATGCGCCTTGAGGTGGGTGGCGTCGATCATCAGCCGCTCCGGCTTGGGACCCCTGCCGGCTAACTCCGCGAAGATCTTGTTGAAGACCCCAAGCCGGCTCCAGCGGATGAACCGATTGTAGATCGTCTTGGGAGGACCGTAGTCCTTCGGGGCGTCCCGCCAGCGCAGGCCGTTCCTGATCACGAACACGATCCCGCTGATCACCCTGCGGTCATCGACACGGGGCATGCCATGCGACAGCGGAAAATACGGCTCTATCCGGCGCATCTGCGCCTCGCTAAGCCAAAACAAATCACCCATGACGACGCCTCCTGACGCCGCCAATGAATCAGACCACCGCCGCCTTGGGAATCCCCTTAATGGGTCCTGAGCCTAGATTTCGAGTAGGTCCGGCGTGCGCCCCGCCACGGCGCCGTGACTGAACTCGGCGAGAACACGGGCAGCCTCGGTCTCCCACGCCTGGGCCGGCGGCCAGTCATGCTGGCTCCATCGTCTCGCGCCGGATCAGCCGACGATCACGGCGCCGACACTGGGCCGCGCCGGAGCGGTCAGGCCATCGGTTCTGGGCGGCTGGAGATAGGCGCACATCTCCTCGACGCTCGGAAAGGCGATCGGCCCAAATCCCATGGCCCGGAGCCTTGGCGCCAGCACATCCGGATCGAGCGGCGTGCGCCAAGGCTCGCCGAGATCGGCGGCCCGGGCGGCGGCGGCCGGGGAGCGGAACCCGCCGAAGGTGAAGGCGATTTCGCTGCCCGCGGGAAAGCCAGCCACCGCCGCGAAGACGGCGTCGACAGCCTCCGGGGCCAGGTAGATCAGCACGCCCAGGCACGAGAAGAACGTGGGCGCCGAGACATCCACCCCGCCGGCGAGCAATCCCTCGCGCAGGGACACGCGCTCGAAATCGATGGCCGCGAAGGTGAGATTGGCCGGGGTCTCGATGCCGGCGGCGGCCAGCCGCTCGCGTTTGTCGGCCTGGCTCGCCGGATGATCGACTTCGAATATCCTCAAGGTCCGCGCCCAATCGGGTTGGCGGTAGGCGAAGGTGTCGAGGCCCGCGCCGAGGGTCACGAACTGCCTCACGCCCCGGTCTATGGCGCGCTTCAGACGCTCCTCCGCCCAGCGCGAGCGCAGGACCACATGCAGGCGCAACCCCGCCGATTCCGCGATCCGCGCCTGCTCGCCGCCGGTGAGGATGGCCTCAAGCGTCCGAGCGTCGAGGAGGCGGGCGGAGATGCGGTCGTCGAGGATCTTGGGCGTTCCATCGAGGCGCTCGTGGATGACGCGCAGGGCCGCGGCGCCCAGGGCGGTCCGGCTCGCGCCGCGCGTTTCGCTCGCGCTCAAGCCGCCGCCCGGGTGAACAGGCCCTGGTGGTTGATGTCGAGGTTCTCGATCCGCACCGAAGCGGCCTTGCCGTCCGGATCCAACATAAAGGCTACCGACGCAGGGCCGTAGGCGTTCTCACCGGCGGGTTGATAGGTGAAGACATCGCGATCGAAGTGGCGCAGCGGCGCGGCTTCGAGACGTGGTCCCTGCTTCAGAACGAGGCCGCCGCCCACGTTCGCCACCTCGATCGGCCCATAGAGATCATTGGCGTAGGCGCCCACGTAGGCGGCCAAGGGCGCCGCGGCGGTGATCGTGGCGGACGCCTTAGCGTAGCCGTCGGGCCGGCCGTAGTTGGGGGCCATGGCCTGGGCCATGAGCTGGCCGAAGAGCGCGACCCAATCCCGCTGCACGGCGCCGGTGAGGGCGAGATCGAGAAAGCTGCGATTGATCGCCTCGGGCAGGCCGATCGGCGAGGTGTTGCTGAGGGTGACGATTCCCAGCCCGGCGGCGGGAAGCAGGGTGACGCAGGTAGCCGCGCCCATGCTGAACGCCCCCGAGTGGCCGAACTGAATGCCGCCGTCGGCCCCCAGATCGACGTTCCAGCCGAGGCCATAGAAGCCCGGCCCCTTGGCGCCGGGATCGTCGGGGGCCGGCGGCCGGACCACCTGGGGGCGATGGGTTTCGTCGAGCGCCGCGCTCTCGACGACCCGGACGCCGCCAAAGGACCCCCCGGGCCAGCTGCAGGCGCATCCAGGCGCAAAGATCGCTCACCGAGGAAGACACCCCGCCGGCTGGGGACTGGGCGTCGGGCTGGCGGGTGTATCTGGCCACCCAGGCGCCATCGATCCGGGCGTGTTCCACCGCCCGGTTCGGCTGGGCCATGAAGTCGGCGAAGCTGGAGCTGGTGCGGCTCATGCCCAGCGGCTTGTAGAGGCGCTCGGCGCTCACCGCCTCCCAGGACTTGCCGGCCGCCCGCGCCGCCGCCACGGCCGCGGCCGTCAGGCCGAAGTTGGTGTAGGCGTAGCCGGCGCGGAACGGATAGCCGGGTTTCTGCCAGCGGAGCCGGTGGAGCACCTGGTCGCGGTCGTAGCCCATATCCTCCAGATCGTCGCCGGCGTGATCGGGCAGGCCGCTGCGATGGGCGAACATGTCGCGCAGGGTCACCTGGCTGGTCACCCACGGGTCGTTCATGGCGAATTCGGGATAGTGGCGCACGACCGGGTCGTCCCAGGCCACGCTCCCGTCGCCCACCAGGGCCGCCACCACCGTCGAGGCGATCGGCTTGGAGACCGAGGCCAGGGCGAAGACGGTGTCGGCGTCGACTGGCTCGGCATGGCCGATCCGGCGCACGCCAAAGCCCTTCTGGAACACCACCGCATCGCGCCAGACCACGGCGACGGCGAGGCCCGGCACGCCGGTCGAGGCCATGCCTCGGCCGACGAGGCCATCGAGTTCCGCCAGGGCCTTCTTGATGTTGGCATCGTTCGCCGAGGAAGCGGGCTGGGCCAGCAGGAGGCGAGGCGCGAGCATGCCCAGCGCCGTCGCCGGCAGGGCGAGACGGCGCGTCATGCCCACCGCGGTTTGTTGTCTCATGATCATCCCTCCCCGCCTCGCCACAGTCGCGCCGCGCCGCGAACACCCGAGGCGTCGCCCCAGCGCGCGGGGGTCACCACCCCGTTCCAGCCATCGCTGAACACGAACGGTGCGATGGCGGCCGGAAGACGCTCATAGAGCTCGCTCACCTGCGACATGCCGCCGCCGAGCACGAAGACATCGGGATCGAGGATGTTGCAGATCATCGCCAGGCCCCGGCCCAGGCGGCTGATATACCGCGAGAGGCTGGCGGTGGCGGCCGGATCGCCGGCCCGCGCCGCCGCGACGATCGCCTCGCCGGTCATGGCCGCCCCGCCGTGGACCGCATGATCGCGTTGCAGACCGGTCCCCGAGACCCAGGTCTCCAGGCATCCCTTCAACCCGCACCAGCAGGCCGTGGGCGCATCGTCCTGGCCGGGCCAGGGCAGCGGGGCGTGGCCCCACTCCCCGCCGATCCCCGAGGCGCCTTCCACCAGCACCCCGTTCACCACCAGGCCGCCGCCGCAGCCGGTGCCGATAATCACCGCGAACGCCACCTTGGCGCCGGCCGCCGCGCCGTCGGTCGCTTCCGAAAGGGCCAGGCAATTGGCGTCGTTGGCCAGCCGGATCGGCCGGCCGAGCGCCGCCTCCAGATCCTCGCGAAAGGGCCGGCCGTTGAGCCAGGTGGAATTGGCGTTACGCATGAGCCCGGTGCGCGGCGAGACCGAGCCAGGCGCGCCCACCCCGATCGTGCCGGCATGGCCCGCTTCGCTTTCCACCGCCTCGATCAGCGACCTGACGGCGGCCAGGGCGGCGTCGTAGTCGCCGGGATTGGGCGCGCGGCGGCGGGCGAGATAGGCGCCATCTTCCGACAGGGCGGCGACCTCTATCTTGGTCCCGCCGAAGTCCACCCCGATCTCGATCAATCCCCCGGCCTCATCCAGACGCCCCGCTCAGTTGTCGCCGCCGAGGATGCCGCCCAGAATACCACCCATGACGCCGGCCGTGGCGAGGCCGCCCACCGCATTGCCGGCGCCGCCGTCACGCTGGCCGCCGGGAAGATAGCGCGCCACCTCCTCGGCGAGATTCATGATCGGCATGGACTGCAGATGGACCTCGCCCGGCCCGGTCAGGCAGGCCAGGAACAGTCCCTCGCCGCCGAACAGGAAGTTGCGGAACCCGGGCACGATCTGGATGTCGAAGCTCACCGTGGGCTCGTGCACCCCCACGTGGCCGGCGTGGACATAGAGCCGCTCGCCGGGGCCTAGCCGCCGGGTCACCACCTCGCCGGAAAGATCGAGGAACACCGTGCCGGGCCCGATCACGCGCTGGAGGATGAAGCCGGCGCCGCCGAAGAAGCCGGAGCCGATGCGCTGCTGCCAGGCGAGTTCGAGCGACACCGACTTTTCGGCGCAGAGGAAGGTCTCCTTGCGGCAGATCAGGGATTCTCCGGCGGCAAGGGTTCGAGCCAGGATCGAGCCCGGAAACCTTGGGGCGAAGGCCACGTGGGCGCCGGGCGCCTCGGCGGTGAAGTCGGTGACGAAGAAGCTGCCGCCGGTCAGGCTGCGCTTGAGGCCGGCGAAAAGGCCGCCGCCGGTGTTGGTGTACATGCGCACGCCGTCGGTCATCCAGGCCATGGTGGCGGTCTGGCTGTAGACGGTCTCGCCGGGCGAAAGGTCCACGCCCACGGTCTGCATGATGGTTCCGGAAATATCGAAGCGCATGATCGGTCCTCTGGCTCAGCGGAGCTTCGGGTCGTTGACTCCGGCGATGGGCGTGAGAGCATTCCCTCGTCCATCGTCAGGTGACGCCCGAGGGCGGAATTCACCCCGGCGCGGCGACCAAGTCAAAGGCAATCGGGATCGTGTGATGAACATCAACCACCTGCACCTGAAGGTCGCCTCGGTGGAGCGCGCCGCCGCCTTCTACGAACGTGGCTTCGGCCTCAGGCCGCACGTGACTCACGGCGACATCCTTTTCATGCGCGATGAAGCCGGCATGGATCTGGCCCTGGCGCCGTCCGGCGAGCCCGTGGCGCCGGCGGCCTGGTTCCATCTGGGCTTTCGCCTGGATGACGCCGAAGCGGTGGCGCGCCTCTACGACCGGCTGGTCGAGGCCGGCGTCACCATCCGCCAGCCTCTGATCCATGAGGAAGACCTCGTCTCCTTCCGTTGCGCCGATCCGGATGGCTATGGCGTGGAGGTCTACTGGGAGCCACAGCCGGAACCGGCGTGACCCCGCCTCCCTTGTCCCGCCTCGACATTGGTTCTACTCCGGCGCCAATAATTCGGGAGGAAGACCATGGCCATTTCACTCTATGACGCCACCGTGGCGTCCTACGACCAGATCCTCGGCGCGGCCGCGGGGTTCTTCGAGCGCGGCCTCGCCCATTGCCAGGAGAACAACATCGACCCGGCCGACCTGGTGGCCGCCCGCCTGTTCGACAACATGCTGCCGCTCAGCTTCCAGGTGGTTTCCCTCGCCCACCATTCCATCGGCGCCATAGAAGGCGCCAAGGCCGGCAGTTTCGGACCGCCCAAACAGGACCTGCCGGCCGACTATCCAGCGATGCAGACGATGATCGCGCAGACCCGTGAGGCCCTCAAGGCGGTGACGCCTGGCGACCTCGACGCCCTGGAAGGCAAGGACGTCACCTTCGCCATCGGGGAGTTCAAGATTCCGTTCACAGCCGAGAAATTCCTGCTCTCGTTCTCCCTGCCCAACTTTTATTTCCACGCCGCCACCGCCTACGACATCCTGCGCACGCGCGGCGTGCCGCTGGGCAAGCGCGACTTCATGGGCCAGATGCGGGTCAAGGCCTAAGGCCCAGAGCCGAGGTCGCCGCCATGGGTTTCAGGGACATACTCTATGGGGTCGATGGCCCCCTGGGCGTTATCACCCTCAACAGGCCCCGATACCGCAACGCCCAGAGTTATCGTATGCTCGACGAGATCGACCAGGCCTTCACCCTGGCCAGGGCCGACGAGGCTGTGCGGGTGGTGATCGTGCGCGGCGCCGGCGGGGTCTTTTCCACCGGCCATGACCTCGGCACCGCCGAAGCGGTGGGATATCGCGAAGCTCTGGGGGCCAAGGCCGGCATCGAGACCTACGACCAGTTCAAGCGCTACAACCTCGATCTGCTGGTGGCCTGGCGCAACTTCCCCAAGCCGACCGTGGCCATGGTCGAGGGCTATTGCATCTACGCCGGCTGGATGCTGGCGGCGGCCATGGACGTGGTGTTCGCCGCCGACGACGCCGAGTTCCTGGGCGGCTTCGTTGAATACAACTCGCTGCCCTGGGATGTCGGCGTGCGCCGCGCCAAGGAGCTGTGCTTCGAGAGCCGGTTCATCTCGGCGGAGGAGGCGCGCGAATACGGCCTCGTCAACCGGGTTGTGCCGCCAGCCGAGCTGGAGCGCGAAACCTATGCCTGGGCGCGCCGGGTGGCGGAAAACAGCCCCGAGGCCCTGCGCTTTTCCAAGATCCAGATCAACAAGGCCCAGGACGCCCAGGGTTTCTCCAACGCCGTCGAGGACTCCCTGGGCGATTATCAGGCGATGATGTACCTGCCCGGGCCGCCGTCGCGCATCGAGAGCGGCCTTCGCCTGCTCACGGTCGATCTCGCCGTTCGCGGCAAGCGCGGCGAGCGCTTCGGACTTAAACCTGGACCGACGGAGCCCAGCTGACGGAGACCCGACCATGACCGATACGATGAGTGTGAGCCCAGGCCTGGCCATGCCCGAGGTGAGGGCCAACCCCGATGGCTTCGGCGCCATGATCACCGGCGTCGATCTCTCCCGCCCGTTGCCAACCGCGGTTCTGGCGGCGGTCAAGGCGGCTTTTGCGGCCCATTCGGTGATCTGGTTTCCCGACCAGCCGCTTACCCACGATCAGCTCGAAGCCTTCACCCTCCAGTTCGGCGAATTCGGCTGGGACCCCTACATCGCTCCCCTGGCCGATCGACCGCATATCGTCGAGGTACGTCGGGACGCGACCGAGACCACCTCGGTGTTCGGCGGCTTCTGGCACTCCGACTGGAGCTTTCAGGAAATCCCGCCGGCGGCCACCATCCTTCACGCCAAGGTCATTCCGCCGGTGGGCGGCGATACGCTCTACGCCGATGGCTACCGCGCCTACGAAGCCCTGTCGGAGGCGTTCCGCGCGATGATCGCGCCCCTGCGCGCGGTCCATTCGGCCACCGGCCCCTATGGGCCGGGCGGCTTCTACGCCAAGGAGACCGGCCGCACCGGCATGGAGATTCTCCCCAGTCCGGAGGCGGACAAGACCTTCCCCCACCCCTTGGTGCGCGTCCATCCGGTCTCTCGGCGCAAAGCGCTGTTCATCAATCCGGTCTACACCATCGGGGTGGAAGGCATGGCGCCGGCCGAGAGCGAGGCGATCCTCTCATTCCTATTCAAGCACATGACCCAGGATCGGTTCGTCCATCGCCACGTCTGGGCGCCGAACATGCTGACCATGTGGGACAATCGATGCCTGTTGCACAACGCCACCGGCGGCTACGACGGCCACGCCCGGGTCATGCATCGCACCACCGTCGCCGGCGAAGCCCCGATCGCGGTTTGAAGCTGCAGCGTTCCGTGCGACAGTGACCCGCTCTGGGTAGAGGATGCATTTTTGAACACGTCGACCGCGCGCAAGGTCCTGGTCGTCGATGACGAGGCGCTCATCGCCGCCCTGCTCGAAGACATGCTCGTCGAGCTCAGCTGCGACACGATCGGCCCGGCGCTGACGCTCGATCAGGGCCTCGCCCTGGCGCGGGAGACCGATATGGACGCGGCCATCCTCGATCTCAGCCTCAACGGCCAGCCGGTGTTTCCCATCGCCGAGGTCCTTGCCGAGCGAAAGATTCCGTTTGTCTTCGCCAGTGGCTACGCCGAGATCGACCGCGGCGGACGCTTCGGCGATATCGAGGTCGTGCAAAAGCCATTCCGCCTCGCCGACCTCGCCGCCGCGCTCGACCGGATCACGAAGGCCGCGTAGGCCTGACAGCGCTCAGTCGGTCGCGGGCGTCCGCACCTCGAAGCCCTGAGCCTTCAATTTCTCGAGCACGCCATCCTCGGCCACCAGAGAGCGCAGGGGTATGGCGGCGACGCTGACGCCGGGCGTGGCGAGTTCGCGGGCGATGGCCACGGCGTAATCCTCCTCATCCTGGCGCACCCTGAGTCGGAACTCGGGGAAGCTGGCCAGGCATTCCTCGAATCCGCGCGCGGCCGTCAGGGCGAGCGGCACATCGCCCCGGACCCAGCCCTGGGCCGACTCGCGGATCCGGGCCGGGCCCGCCTCGATCTCCTTCAAGGCGTCGTCCAGACAGGCCAGATCGACTTGCGGCGTCATACGATCGGCCAGATCTCGCAGGACGGGCACCGCGCGATGGGAAGAGGCCGGCGTCATGTGCACGCCCTTGGACGCGGCCGTGGACTTGATGCCGCTCATAGGCGCGCCGTTGCGGATATCGGCCCGTTTGCGAAAGTCGGCCAGCATGAAGAGGCCCGATACGCCCGGCCGCCAGCCATCATAGTGACTGGGCGGCTGGCCCAGCAAGGCGGCGGCGGCCAGGTAGCGGGCGCGCAGATCGGGTGGCAAGGAAGCCTCGATCGGCGCATGAGCCTTGAGCTTGCCCCGCAGCATCAGCGCGCCGAAGAGATCGAAGACGCCCAAGGTGTAGGCCGGGGGCAGGATCAGCCGCTTGGCGCCGGTGAGGCGTTGGGCGAGCACGGTCTTGTCCCATTGCGTTCCGCGCGGCAGTCCGTCGGGGACCCCCAGCACCCACACCACGGAGTCCCCTTTGGAGACCCGCCACCAGGCCGGCCCCGGCGTGCGGGCCCGCACCACCAGTTCGGCCACCACTGTCCCTTCGGGGTCGGCGTTGGAAGCCGGCGCCGAAGCCGCGCCAATCGGCGCCGCCAAGGCGAGGGCGGCGAGAACCAGGGCGCGCAGGTTCAGGTCGATGAAACCGCCGCTTCGGCGGTGGCCTCCCGTACCGCGGGCGCCTGGATCAGCTCGATGACATAGCCGTCCGGGTCCTTGACCAGGGCGACGACGGCGCCGCCGAGGCCTTCGATCGGCGCCGGCTCGCGGGTAATTTCCAGCCCCTCGGCGCGAATGCGCTCGGTCAGGGCGATGGGATCGGCGACATAGAAGACCAGCTTGACCGGGTTGTCGCGATAGTTGCGCGCCGAGCCGTCGGTGTAGTGCATCAGCACCACCGCGCTTCGCCCTTCATGGGCCAGCATGATCTCATCCATATAGTCGAGCTTGAAGCTGCCGGTCCGCTTCATCCCCAGCACCCGGCTGTAGAAATCCTCCGACCTGGCCAGATCGCTGACGCCGATGCCGACGGCGGTGAGAAAATCAGGCGAGCGCATTTGGATTCATCCCTTTCGGCGGGCGGCCGCTCCCTGGATATGGGCGGCTGACTCATTGACGGCTCATCGATAGGCTATTCCTTGGCCGATCGGAACCGGTCCATAGGGCTACACATGAGCGAAACCTCGAACGACGCCCAGATCGAATTCTGGAACACGGCCGGCGGCGCAACCTGGGCCGGCTTTCAGGCTCAGCTCGACCGCCAGATCGCGCCGCTGGGAGAGGCGGCCATCCGGGTCCTGGCGCCGGCGAGCGGCGAACAGCTGATCGATATCGGCTGCGGCTGCGGCGACACCACCTTGGCCCTGGCCAGGCGCGTCGGGACGGGCGGCTCGGTGGTCGGCGTCGATGTCTCCCGGCCGATGCTGGATATTGCTCGGGAGCGAGCGGCCGGGGCGGCCAACCTGCGATTCGTCGAGGGCGACGCCCAAACCGCCGCCCTGGGGGAGGCGCGATTCGACGCCGCCTTTTCGCGCTTCGGCGTGATGTTCTTCGCCGATCCGATCGCCGCCTTCGTCAACATTCGCGCCGCGATCAAGCCGGGCGGTCGGCTGACCTTCGTCTGCTGGCGTCTCATGGCAGAGAATCCGTGGATCGGGGCGCCGATGATGGCCGCCCGTCCCTTCCTGCCCTCCATCACACCGCCGGAACCGAACGCCCCCGGTCCCTTCGGACTCGCCGACGCCGACCGGACGAAGTCGATCCTTAAAGCGGCCGGTTTCGCCGCCATCGCCGTCGATCCTTTTGACGCCAGGATTGGCTCGGGCGATCTGGAGACCACCCTGACCCTCGCCCTTCGCCTGGGCCCACTCGGCTCGGCTCTGCGCGAACATCCGGACGCCGCCCCTCGCGCCCTCGACGCGGTGCGCGAGGCGCTCGCCGCCTTCGATACGGCGGAGGGCGTCCTGATGCCCGCCGCCGTCTGGATCGTCTCGGCACGAAACCCCTGACCCGAGCGGTGGCTAGGTCGCCTCGAAATTCTTCGCCGCGAACTCCCAATTGAGGGTCTTGCCCACGACCGCCTTCACATGGTCGGGCCGCCGGTTCTGGTAGTCGAGATAGTAGGCATGCTCCCAGACATCGACGGTCAAGAGCGGCGTCTGGCCATGGATGAACGGAAGATCGGCGTTGGAAGTGCTCACCACCTTCAGCTTGCCGCCGTCCAGCACCAGCCAGCCCCAGCCGCTGCCGAAGCGCGCCACGGAGGCGGTCGCGAGCTGGGTCTTCAGGGCGTCCAGCGAGCCGAAATCGGCGTCAATGGCGGCGGCCAGCTTGCCACTTGGCGTCTGAGGCGTCGGACTGAGGCTCAGCCAGTAGAAGTTGTGATTCCAGGCCTGGGCGGCGTTGTTGAAAATCGCCGCCTTCTCGGCGTTGCCCGCGGTCTGGGTGATGATCGCCTCGAGGGTCTCGCTGGCCAGGGGCGTGCCGGCGACCGCCTTGTTCAGATTGTCGAAATAGGCCTTGTGATGCTTGCCGTAGTGAAAACCGATGGTGTTTTCCGAGATCGTCGGCGCCAGAGCGCCGGGGGCGAAGGGCAGAGGCGGCTGGGTAAGCGGCGAGGCGCCGAGCTTGACACTCGCGGTGGCGGCGATTGCGCCCGATCCGAGGGCCAAACCCGCTCCCGCCAATGACAGCTTCAGGATATCGCGGCGGGCGGTGGTGTCGATGAGCATGGCATGTCTCCGTGGGCTGAACCGGACGCCATCCCTCCCCATGGCCACGCCATCAAACGCCCCCAGCGCCGCGCCGTCGAGTCCGGATGGGCGGAGCGGCCTAACCCGGCGAGGAAAGCGCGCCGTTCAGCCAGCCGATCAGGTCGTCCTCCACCTTTTCGCGGCCGATTTCGTTGAACATTTCGTGGCGACCGCCCGGATAGACATGATGGTCGATCGATTTGAGGCCGGCGGCGCGCCAACTCTCGATCAGGGTGTTGGCGAACGCTTGGCCCTGGCCAGTGACCGGATCGAATTCGCCGGAAATGACGTGTATCGGCAGGTCGGCGCGCACCTTCGCGAGGCGGGGATCGTGGCGCGCGCCGGCGGCGAGGGCGAAGATCGAGGCGCTTGCGGCCGGCGTGAGTTCGAAGCCGCACAGGGGATCGGCGATATAGGCGTCCACCTCCGCCTCGTCCCGCGAGAGCCAGTCCGAAGGGGTGCGCGCCGGCTCGAAGGGGGCGTTGAGAAGGTTGGTTCCCACCGGTGCGCCGCTGGCGGCCATGGATTCCAAGAGCTTGTCCACCGCCGCCGTGCCCGAGAGCGCCAGGGCCGCCAACTCGCCATGGTGCTCGAGCAAATAAACCTGAGCAGCGAATGAGCCCATGCTGTGTCCCAGCAGAGCCAGCGGCAGCCCTGGGTTCTCGGCCTTGGCCACCTTAGTCAGGGAGGCCATGTCATCGACCAGGCTTTGGAAGCCGCCAGGACCGAAATCGCCCAGTCCATGGGCCGCGGCCGAGGCGCCGTGACCGCGATGGTCGGCGGCGTAGACGCCATAACCCGCTGCGGTGAGGCGGCCGATCAGCCGCCGATAGCGCTGGGTGTGCTCGGCCATGCCGTGAGCGATCTGGACGATCCCCTTGGGCGCGCCCCCGGGCAGGGCGCGATAGGCGGTGATCTTGACGCCGTCGGCGCCCTCGAGCGCGAAGGCGGTGATCGGGCCGGTGGTCATCAGCGCTTCTCCTTGAGCTGATCCAATAGGAAATCGCCGGCCGGCGCCAGCGGAACAAAACCCTTGGAAGAACCGGCGGCGCAAAGCATCCTCCCGCCACTTGAACAGCGTGCGTCGGAGCGGCGCGGACGGAGGGGCCCATGGCCGAAATCGGAGATATCAGGCAGCAGGTTCACGAAGCCGAAGAAAAACTGCTGGACGAGCTGCGCAGCCTACGCAGAGGCTTGCGCGCCGAGAGCGGCCTGGCGCCGAGCGCCGAAAAGCTCACCCTGGGCCAGAAGGTGGCCGACTCAGTCGCCGCGGGCATGGGATCGTGGAAGTTCATCATCATCCAGAGCACCATCCTTCTGTTCTGGATCGCCCTGAACGTCACCGCCTACATAAAGCACTGGGACCCTTACCCCTTTATCCTCCTCAACCTCGCCCTCTCGTTCCAGGCGGCCTATGCCGCGCCGTTCATCATGATGAGCCAGAACCGCCAGCAGGACATCGACCGCAAGGAGGCGGAGAACGACCACCAGATCAACGTCAAGGCCGAGCTGGAGATCGAACTTCTGCACCAGAAGATCGACGCGCTGCGCGAGAAGGAAGTCCTCTATCTTACCCAGGCCATCTCCGACCTCACCGAGTTGCTGCACCAGGAGCGGACGGGCGCCGCCGCGCCGGCGAGTTGAGGCCTGAACCGGCCGAGAATTCGATCAGGCGACCGCGGACAACCTGCGCCGTTTGCGCATGGTCGCTCCCAGACCGGCGACGCCCAGCAGCATCATCGCCCAGACGGGCGCCTCCGGCACGGCCGTTTCAGCTGAAAACATGGCGAGCGCCAAGGTCTTGGGAGGGACGTGGGTGATCGGCAGGACGCCGCGCGGTTCGGGAATGTAGCCCACTGTCTGATTGTCGGACTCGAAGACCCCCGGATAGTTGTAGGACGGGTCTTCTGAGATAACGACCCGATCGAAGTCGGCCGTTTCGTCCGTGAAATTGATGAACACCCAGGGCTCATAGAAGAACCCGAGATAGGGAGGCGCATAGGCCGGATTGTGGGCGATCGAGGGCGGCAGCAGAGCGCTCAACTGGAAACTAGCTACTTCTTTGGCGCCCTCATAGAACTGGACCACATTGGCCCGATCGATGGCGGTCATGTAAGCGCCGAAATAGTTGATCCCCAAATCATTAGTAGTGCTGAGAGTCAGGCTGTAGTTGTTGTTGCCGCCAGCGGCGGCGGCTGCGTAGAATCCCTTGTCGCCCGCGCCGCCAAATTGATCGGCCCTCTCGATCTCAACGCCGGCGTAGGTTCCGGTAATCGATCCGCCAGTACGGAAATTTGTGGTGAACGTGTCGGATGGGGTCGGTTGCTGTTCGTTGAAGGTTTCAACGCCGCCGTAGGTGAGCTTGAGTGTCGTTTTGGCCACGTTCGGCTTCTCAAACCCGATCGCGAAGGTGTCTGACCGAGCGGCGAAACCGGCACAGGAAAAGGCGAGCGACGCTAGCGCGATCAAACCCCAATTCTTTCTGGACATGGCCGACCCCTCCGTTGAACCAAATCTACCTCATTTCCTATGCAGACGCCATGAACAGGCGGCGAGGCAAAGGCCGATCGATCGACGTTCAATCCGTCAACGCCCTTGTGGCCACGGGCTCCCGACCGATAGGACTTAACGACCCGCCAAGGAGAGCCGCCCTGTCGATCGTCGCCGCCCTGCACCATCTGACCCGCTATCGCTATGATCGGCTGGTGGAGCTGGGGCCGCAGACGATCCGCCTGCGGCCGGCGCCGCATTGCCGCACGCGCATCCCCAGCTATTCGCTCAAGGTCACGCCGGCCAACCACTTCATCAACTGGCAACAGGATCCGCACGGCAACTGGCTGGCGCGGCTCGTCTTTCCCGAGCGAACTGACGAATTCAGCGTCGAGGTCGATCTGACCGCCGACATGGTGGTGATCAACCCGTTCGATTTCTTCGTCGAACCCTACGCCGAGCACTTTCCCTTCACCTATTCGGAGGAGCTGACCCGCGACCTGGCGGCCTATATCGAACTCGACGAGGTCGGGCCGCTGCTGGAAGCCCGGGTCGCGGCGCTCGATCCGGCCGGCGCGCGGACCATCGATTTCCTGGTCGGGATCAACGCCGAGATCGCCCGGAGCGTGCGCTATGTGGTGCGGCTGGAGCCCGGGGTGCAGAGCCCGGACGTCACCCTTTCCCTTGGCTCCGGCTCTTGTCGCGACAGCGCCTGGCTGCTGGTGCAGATGTTCCGCCGCCTGGGCCTCGCCGCCCGGTTCGTGTCCGGCTATCTCATCCAGCTCAAGGCCGACATCGACCCCATCGAGGGGCCGCTGGGCACCCAGGTGGATTTCACCGATCTGCACGCCTGGGCCGAGGCCTATATTCCGGGCGCCGGCTGGATCGGCTTCGACGCCACCTCGGGCCTCCTGTGCGGCGAGGGCCATATCCCTCTGGCGGCCACGCCCCACTACGCCTCGGCCGCGCCGATCAGCGGGGTAGTGAGCCCGGCCGAGACCGATTTCCATTTCGAGATGAGCGTCTCCCGCGTCGCCCAGCCCACCCGGATCACCCGGCCCTTCGAGGACGCGGGCTGGGAGGCCTTGCTGGCCATGGGCGATGCGGTGGAGGCCGATCTGGCGGCCCAGGATGTGCGCCTGACCCTGGGCGGCGAGCCCACCTTCGTGTCTATCGACGACCGCGAAGCCGCCGAGTGGAACACCGACGCCTCCGGCCCCACCAAGCCGGTGATCGCCGAGGAGCTTCTGGGCCGGCTCGAGGCGCGTTTCGCGCCGGGCGCCCTGCGCCATTTCGGCCAGGGCAAATGGTATCCGGGCGAGCCGCTGCCCCGGTGGGCGCTCGGTCTCTATTGGCGTCGCGATGGCGTCCCGATTTGGCGCGGCGGCCGCGCCGCGCGCGGCGAACCGGCCACGGCCGATGACGCCCTGGCCCTGATGCGGCGTCTTGCCCGCGGGCTGCGGGTGGATCCGGGCCACATCCTGCCGGCCCGAGAAGACCCTCTCGCGGCGATCAAGACCGAGGCCGATCTGCCCCCGGACGTCACCCTGGACGATACCGCGATCGACGACCCGGCGGCGAGGTTGACCCTGGCCCGGGCCATGGCCGGTGGCCTGTCAAAGCCGATCGGCTATGTGCTGCCCCTGCGCCGGGCCTTCACCAAGGCCGAAGGCGACGGCTGGGTGAGCGAGGCCTGGGTCTTCCGGCGCGGAGGCCTCTTCCTGGTTCCCGGCGACTCGCCGCTCGGCCTGCGCCTGCCGCTCAGCGCGTTGCCGACCGTCAAGCCCAAGGACTATCCCTACATCACGCCGCTCGATCCGTATGAGGATCGCGGGGCCCTGCCCGCCTTCGACACCCTGTTCGCGACGAAAAGCGGCGATCCCGTTCCCGTACCGGTGACCCAGCGGCGGCGGGGGACCAAGCCGCCCATCGTCCGCACCGCCCTTTCCGTCGCAGGCCCGGGATGGCTTCTTGCACGTCTTCATGCCGCCGGTGGCCGCGGCGGAGGATTATCTGGAGCTGGTCGCCCAGCTCGAAGCGCGCCGCCGAGGACCTGCCGATCCGCATCGAGGGCTATGCGCCGCCCGACGACAAGCGGCTGAGCGTCCTCAAGGTGACCCCCGACCCGGGCGTCATCGAGGTCAATGTCCAGCCGGCCGCCGACTGGCGCGAGTCGGTGGCCATCACCACGGCGGTCTATGACGAGGCCCGGGCCTGCCGGCTCGGCGCCGACAAGTTCATGATCGACGGACGCCACACCGGCACCGGCGGCGGCGCCCATGTGGTGGTCGGCGGGGCCAGCCCGGCGGATTCGCCGTTCCTGCGCCGACCCGACGTGCTCAAGAGCCTGCTGATCTATTGGCAGCGCCATCCGGCCCTGTCCTACCTGTTCTCCGGCCTGTTCGTCGGCCCGACCAGCCAGGCGCCGCGGGTCGACGAGGCGCGCCACGACGGCCTCTATGAGCTCGATATCGCCCTTGGCCTCATCCCGGCCCCGGGCAAGGGCAAGGCGCCCGCGCCGTGGCTGGTGGACCGGCTGCTGCGCAACCTGCTGATCGACGTGGCCGGCAACACCCACCGCACCGAGATCTGCATCGACAAGCTCTATTCCCCGGACGGCCCCGACCGGGCGCCTGGGCCTGCTGGAATTCCGCGGCTTCGAGATGCCGCCGGACGCGCGGATGAACCTGGCCCAGCAGCTCCTGATCCGGGCCCTGATCGCCTGGTTCTGGCGCGAGCCGCAGAGCGGGCCGCTGGTGCGCTGGGGCACCACCCTGCACGACCGCTTCATGCTGCCGCACTTCGTCTGGGCCGACTTCCTCGACGTGCTGGCCGACCTGGACAGCGCCGGCTATCGCCTTCGACCCGGTCTGGTTCGAGGCCCAGCGCGCCTTCCGCTTTCCGGTCCACGGCCAGGTGAGCTACGGCGGCGTCACGCTGGAGCTGCGCCACGCCCTGGAGCCCTGGCACGTGATGGGCGAGGAGAACTCGCCGGCGGCGGCACGGTGCGCTTCGTCGATTCCTCGGTGGAGCGGCTGCAGGTCATGGCCCGCGGCTTCAACCCGCGAGCGCCACGCCATCGCCTGCAACGGCCGCGCCGCTGCCGATGACCGCCGACCGGCGCGTCGCATGGAGGCGGTGGCCGGGTTGCGCTACAAGGCCTGGAAGCTGCCCAGCGGCCTGCATCCGACCCTGCCGGTCAATGCGCCCCTGACCTTCGACATCGTCGATCGTTGGAACCGGCGCTCGCTCGGCGGCTGCGTCTATCATGTCGCCCACCCGGGCGGCCGCAGCTATGATACCTTCCCGGTCAATTCCTATGAGGCGCAGGCGCGGCGCAGGGCGCGGTTCGAGGAGCATGGCCACACGCCCGGCGCGATCGACATCCAGCCCGTCGACGCCGTCGGCCGAGTTCCCCATGACGCTCGACCTGAGGACGTCGCCGATGCGCCGCGTGAGGCTCCCATGGCCGAACCGCCAGCGCCGCGCGGCGGCGGGAGAACCTCGACCCGGCCGCGGCCGAGCGGCTGAGCGGCTGGCTGCGCGGCTACCAGCCCATTCCCGGGCATTCCCGACGAGCTGTTCGATCGCCACCGGCCGGCCGCGCGACTATTGGCTGCATTTCCTGGGCGATCTGGCCGAATACGCGGACGAGGATTTCCGCAGCCGCTTCAGCCTGGCCACCCGCCACATCCGCGACACCGGCGTCTCCTACCGCATCTATGGCGAGGACACCGAGCGCAGCTGGCCGCTCAAGCCCCTGCCGCTGATCCTCGGCGAGGCCGAATGGGCGAAGATCGCCGCCGGCGTCGAGCAGCGCGCCAACCTGATGGAGGCCCTGCTGCAGGACCTCTATGGCGAGGCGAGCCTGGTGGCCGAAGGCGCCCTGCCGGCCGCCGCCCTCACCGGCAGCCCCGATTTCATCCGCGCCGTGCGCGGGGTCAAGCCGCCGGGCGGCCGCTACCTGCAGCTCTACGCCGCCGACCTCGGCCGCGGGCCGGACGGCCGCTGGTGGGTGCTGGACGACCGCACCCAGGCGCCCTCCGGCGCCGGCTACGCGCTGGAGAACCGGCTGGTGCTCTCGCGCGCCTATCCCAACCTCTACAACGCCATGAACGTGCAGCGGCTGGCGCCGTTCTTCGACGACCTGCGCAAGGGCCTGGCCGCCGCCGCCGACCGCACCGATCCGCGCATCTGCCTGCTGACCCCGGGCCCTTTCAGCGAGACCTATTTCGAGCAGGCGCACCTGGCGCGCTATCTCGGCTTCCTGCTGGTCGAGGGCGACGACCTGGTGGTGCGCGACGGCCGGGTCTATGTGCGCACCATCGCCGGCCTGAAGCGCGCCGACGTGATCCTGCGCCGGGTCGACGCCGACTTCATCGATCCGCTGGAGCTGAACAGCGCCTCCCAGCCTCGGCGTGCCGGGCCTGCTGGACGCGATCCGCGCCGGCGGCGTCGCGGTGCTCAACATGCCGGGCTCGGGCGTGCTGGAATCCAAGGCCCTGCTCGGCTTCCTGCCCAAGCTCTGCCGGCGGCTGCTGGGCGAAGAGCTGAAGCTGCCCAATGTCGCCACCTGGTGGTGCGGCCAGCCGGCCGAGCGGGCGCTGGTGGAGGCGCGGTCCGACACCTCGTGGTGGCCCCGGCCTTCAATGTCCAGCGGGCCGACGGGACGTTCGATACGCCCGCGGGTGATGTCGGACATCTCTCCGGCCGAGCGCGCCGAGCTTCTGGCGCGCATCGCCGATCGGCCGGGCGATTTCGTCGGCCAGGAGGTGGTGCGCCTGTCCACCACGCCCGTGCTGCGCGACGGCCGGCTGGAGCCGGCGCCGTTCGTGCTGCGCGTCTACGCCGCGGCGACCGCCGACGGGCTGGAGATCATGCCCGGCGGCTTCTGCCGCACCTCCGACCGCCATGACGTGCGCGCCATCTCCATGGGCGAGGGCGCCCGCACCGCCGACGTCTGGGTGATCGACGACGCGCCGGTGGAGCGGGTCACCCTGCTGGCCAGCGCAGGACGATGTGAAGGTCCGGCGCATCCTCGGCCATCTGCCCAGCCGCGCCGCCGACAACCTGTTCTGGCTCGGCCGCTATCTGGAGCGGGCCGAGGCGACCCTGCGCCTGGTGCGCAGCCTCTGCACCAGCCTGATGGACTCCGAGGCGGCGATCCACGGCGCCGGCGAGACCCTGGTGCAACCTGCAGGAGCTGCTGATCGCCTGGGGCGCCCTGGACGAAGAGGCCATGGGCGGCCGCGCGCTCGACGCCGCCCGCGACGCCCTGCACGACGAGGAGGCCTATGGCTCGGTCATCTGCCTGGTGCGCACGGCCCGGCGCACCGCGGCCAGCATGCGCGAGCGGCTGTCCGCCGACTTCTGGACCCTGCTGCTCAATCTGGAAAACGGCCTCGACAGTCCCGAACGCGGCCTGCTGTCCGAAGCCGGGGCCCTGCCAGCAGGTCGAGACCGCCCTGCAGATCCTCGCCGCCCTTTCGGGCCTGGCCCAGGAGAACATGAACCGCGTCGCCGGCTGGCGCTTCCTCGACATGGGCCGGCGGATCGAGCGCGGCGTCAACATCTGCCGCTTCACCCGCACCCTCGCCGACGACGACGCCACCATCGACGACCTCGACCTGCTGCTCGACCTGGCCGACAGCCAGATCACCTATCGCGCGCGCTATCTGGTGGGCCTGGCCCTGACCCCGGTGCGCGACATGGTCATGCTCGATCCCTACAACACCCGCTCCCTGGCCTTCCAGGTCGTCACCCTGAAGGACCATCTGGCCGCCCTGCCGGCCCTGCTGGACGACGGCATGCTGGAGGAGCCCGATCGCGATCCTGCATCGTCCTGGCCACCGAGGTGGAGACGGCGGACGCCGCCACCCTGGATGCCGAAACCATGCTCTGCTTCGAGCACGCCCTGATGCGCCTCTCCGACGCCGTCGCCGACCGCTATCTTCCTGCAGGGCGCCAACGCCGTCCCCACCGTCAAGCTCGCCGGCCTGGCGTGATCTACGAGGTCCGCCACCGGACGACCTATCGTCTACGAGGACGAGGTCACCTTCGCCCGCTGCGTGCTGCGGCTGACGCCCCGGCTCTCCGCCGTCCAGACGGTGCTGGAAAGCACGGTGAGCGTCACGCCCGGCCCCCGCCCAGACCCAGCGCCGGATCGGGCCGTTCGGCGAGCAGGTCCTGACCGTGGTGGTCGAAACGCCGCACAAGGAACTGGTCATCGAGGCCAGATCCAGGGTCGATGTCCACGCCCCGCCGGTGGCAATCTCGCCGAGCGAAGCCTGGGAGGCGGTTCGCCAGGCGGCCCTGAGCGTCGATAGCCTCGGCCCCGAAAGCCCGGCCAGCTTCCTCTATCCGACGCGGCGAACGCCGATCACACCCACGATCACCGACTACGCTCGCCAGAGCTTCGCCGCCGGAAGGCCGATCGTGGAGGCGGCGGCCGAACTGATGAGCCGGATACACCGCGACTTCATCTATGACGGCGACGCCACCGACGTCTCCACCCCGCCGGCCGAGGCCTTCGCGGCGCGCCGCGGCGTCTGCCAGGACTTCGCCCACATCATGATCTGCGGCCTGCGCGGCCTGGGCCTGCCGGCCGCCTATGTCAGCGGCTATCTGCGCACCATCCCGCCGCCCGGCGGCCAGCGCCTGGAAGGCGCCGACGCCACCCACGCCTGGGTGAGCGCCTGGTGCGGCGCGGATCGCGGCTGGATCGGCTTCGATCCCACCAACGCCCTGCTGGTCCAGAACAACCACATCATCCTGGCCATCGGCCGCGACTACGCCGACGTGGCCCCGATCGACGGCATCATCCTGGCGCCCGGCGAACAGACGCTGAAGGTGGAAGTGGACGTCAAGCCGCTCGGGGAATGAGCATCGGTTGGCTAGGGGCGCCAAGCCGGTGAACACCTGAAACGGGGGCCAAGGCTGTGATGGAAAGGCCAGGGACGATCGTGGAAGCAGTGGCGGGACTGGTATAGTTCACCGCCTCTCCGCTCATCCTCGCGAAAGCGAGGACCCAGGCTTTTTTCACAAAGTCCCTCTGGGTCTACATCCTCGCCAGCAAGCAAAACGCCTGATGGGCCCTATCCCGCCCGCCGTCGCTCCAGCGCTTCGCGGGTCACGGCATGGCTCTCCCGGTTGATGCCGTAGCGCGAGCCCAGCAGCAGGGGGATGATCAGAAGCGTGGGCACCAGCACCCCGGCCACCAGGCCAAGGCGGGTGACCACGTGAGGATCAACCGCGCCGGGATGGGCCTTGGCGGGCCACATCACCACATGCTGCAGCAGGAAGCCGGCGACCATGGCGCCAAGGCCCGCGGTGGCCTTGCCCGAGAATGAGAGGGCGGCGGCGAACACGCCCTCCTGGCGCTTGCCGGTCGCCAGTTCCTGAACATCGAGGGTGTCGGCCAGCATGGAGACGAACATGATGCCCAGCACCGTACCGAAATAGGTGGCGACGATGACGTTGCCGACGAGGATGACGAGAAGGACCGGCTCGCCGTTGGGTGGCAGCAGGTGCAGGAGCCGGAGGCCGATGACGCCCATGCCGTCGACGAACAGGAGGATGAAGCTGCCGATCAATACGGTCTTCTTATCCATGCTCCGTTCGATCGGGCCGATGGTGAAGAAGGCGATGACCGCGCCCAGCACCGCCAGGCTGAACCACTGCAGCTGTTCGGGGGCCAGGCCCCAGAAATAGGTCGAGACATAGATGCCCAGGGTGTCGGTCGTGCCGGTGACGGCGGCGGTGAGCAGGGCGCCGAGAAAGAGGATGAGGAAGTTGCGGTTGACGAAGGTGGCGGCGACATCGCGCCACACGCGCCCCAGGCTGAACCCCGGGGTCGAGCCCACTGGCTGAAGCAGGAACGGAATCTCGCGGCGGGTCAGGTGGGTGGTGACGAACACCGCGGCGGCCACGCAGAGGGCCAGGGCCGGGGCGAAGGCGCCATAGGCGTGGGGATTGAGCTGGCCCGGCGCATAGGCCGGGGTGCTGGCGAAGACGAAGCGCCAGGTGCAGGTGATGAACACCAGCGAGCCCAGCCAGCCGACGCCATAGCGCCAGGTGACGATGGTGGTGCGCTCGGCATAGTCGTCGGAAAACTCGGCGTAGAGCGCCGTCCAGGGCACTACAAAGAGGCTCATGCCGATGTGGCTGAGGATCACGGTGGCGAAGAGCCAGGCCAGCAGGCCATCGCCGCTAAGGCCGCGCGGCGGGGAAAAGACCAGATAGAGGCCTAGCGCGATCGGCAGGACCGAGAGATACATCAGGAGGTGCCGGCGCCCCAGGCGGGTCTTCAGATGATCGGAGAAGGAGCCAATCAGCGGGTCGAGCACTGCGTCGAGGGTCAGGGCCACGGCGAGCACCGCCGAGGTCTTGAAGGCGTCCAGACCCAGTACCTGATTGTAGTAGAAGAGCAGGAAGGTGGTGAAGGCGAAGTTCTTGAGGGCTTCGGGGAGCGCGCCCACCGCCTGGAAAACCTTCACGCCGAGCGGCACCTTGCCCACCCGCGTCCGCTCACGCTCGTAGAGAACTTCGGCGCCGCTCAACCGTCTCTCCCCGCGCCGGCGCCGATTCGTTCGCGCGTCCGGGCGGGAAGACCTTAGGGCGGGATGATCCGCGGCGGAATCACCTAAAGTGTGAATTCCACTTTAGTTTTCGGAGGCGGCGCCTCCCCCTCCTCCCGCGGAAGGCGCCAAGCTGGAGCCCCCTTCCCCGGCTTCGCCGGGACTTTCCCCCAGAGGGGGAAGAGAAGGTGCGCTCTCCTCCCCCTCTGGGGGAGGGGGACCCCGAAGGGGTCGAGGGGGCTCCAGCAGGGCTCGGCGTTTGCATCCGCCCTGGGTCGCCAAGTCAGTCATGGGGTGCTGGCTCACGCCGCAGCGCGCTACGAGACGACGTCCTTGAGGCTCAGGACGATTTCGCTCGCGGAGCAGGCCAGGGCGAAGAGGATCAGCCAGTGGCCAAGTTGAATATGCTTGATCATTGTCGGAAGTCCAAAAAAGTGACCGTACCGTACGGTTACGAGGATATATGATGTGTGCGGGTGCGGCGCCAGAGGCTTCAAGGGCGACCTAGGCAAATATTTTCGCCGCCGCCCTGGCGATCAGTTCGCCCTGGTGGCGCGCGCCGGCCAGTTCGTTCTCGCTGGGCTGCCGCGACCCATCGCCGCCGGCGATGGTGGTGGCGCCATAGGGGCTGCCGCCGGTGATTTCGCTAAGCGTCATCTGGCCCTGAAAGCTGTAGGGCAGGCCCACGACCATCAGGCCGAGATGCAGCAGATTGGTGATGAGCGAAAACAGGGTCGTTTCCTGGCCGCCGTGTTGGCTGGCTGTGGAGGTGAAGGCGCCGCCGACCTTGCCGTTGAGGGCGCCGCGCATCCACAGGCCGCCGGCCTGATCGAGGAAGCTGGCCATCTGCGAAGACATGCGGCCAAAGCGGGTGCCGGTGCCGATGATGATGGCGTCGTAATCGGCCAGATCCTCGATCGCCGCGATCGGGGCGGCCTGGTCGAGCTTGAAGTGGGCGGCCTTGGCGACCTCCAGCGGCGCGGTTTCCGGCACGCGCTTGATATCGACCGTGGCGCCCGGCGGCGCGGGCGCCCTCGGCGACGGCCTGCGCCATCGTCTCGATATGGCCGTAGGTGGAATAGTAAAGAACCAGAACCTTGGGCATGAGCGCCTCCTTTGTCGGGGCGTGAGATAGGCGCTCGCTGATCCATCGGAAAACTCGTATAATCCTGAACGAACTATTCAGGATTTTCGATATGCCGGACCCGGGAACGCCGAGCCTCGATCAGCTCCAGGTCTTTCAGGCCGTGGTCGAGGCCGGCAGTTTCGCGGCGGCCGGCCGGCGCCTCAACCGCGCCACCTCGGCGATCAGCTACGCCATCGACAATCTGGAGGCGCAGCTGGGCGTGGCCCTGTTCGACCGGCGATCGACCCGCAAGCCGCAACTCACCGAAGCCGGCCGCGCCGTGCTCACCGAGGCGCGGGCGGTTTCGCGAGGCGTCGACACCCTGCGGGCGAAGGTGAAAGGCCTGTCGGAGGGGCTGGAGGGCGAGGTCTCGCTGTCGGTCGATGTGATGCTGCCCACCAGCCGGCTGGTGGACGCCTTGCAGGCTTTCCAGGCGAGGTTTCCCACCGTCACCCTGCGACTTCACGTGGACGCGCTGGGCGCCATCATCCAGCGCGTCCGGGATGGCGAAGCCGTGGTCGGCGTGACTGGCCCATTGCAATCGGCCGATGAGGACCTGGAGCAAGTCGGCCTGGGTGTGGTGCGGATGATCCCGGTGGCGGCGCCATCCCACCCCCTGGCGAGGAGCTCCAATCGCGGGCCGGGCGCGGCCAGGGGTCATCTGCAGCTGGTCCTCACCGATCGTTCGCGCCTCACCGAGGGCCAGGATTTCGCCGTGCTGAGCCTCAACACCTGGCGGCTGGCCGATCTCGGCGCCAAGCACGCCCTGCTGCTGGCGGGCCTCGGCTGGGGCAACATGCCCACGCACATGGTGGCCGAGGATATCGCAGCCGGCCGACTGACCGCGCTGGATCTGCCCGACTTCGGCGGCGGCGACTATGAGCTCCGCGCCATCTGGCGCGCCGACGCGCCGCCGGGCCCCGCCGCCCGCTGGCTGGTGGAGCGGCTGGCGGGGCAGGTGTGAGAGGCGCCCTTTGGACCGCCGGCGTCCTCGCCGGCACGGGCGTAAGCCCGAGCCTATTGGAGGGTCGCGCTTCTTTGGCGGAAGACGGCCGCCGTTCCGGCGGCTGCCGGCGGGGACGCCGGCGGTCCAGAGAGCCTCAGGTCCAGACCGCGTCCAACGCTGCGCAGAAGGCCTCCATGTCGCTCATCGAGCCGACGGTGACCCGCGAGGTATTGGGCCAGATCGGCCAGGAGCGGCCGATCTCCACGCTCTGGGTGCGGAAGGCCGCCTGCATGACGCCCGCCGGCTTGGTCTTCCAGTCGATCATGAACATGTTGGCGTTGGTCGGCAGCACCGTCAGGCCGCGCTTTTTGAGGTGATCGAGGCTCATGGCCCGCGCCTCCTGCATCTCCTTGCGCCGGGCGGCGATCAGATCGGCGGCGGTGAGGCTGGCGGTGGCGCAGGCGAGCGAAGGCAGCGGCAGGGCCCCGGACTGCATGCCGCCGTCATAGCGCATCATCTTCGCGATAATCTCGGGCCGGGCCATGATGTAGCCCATGCGCATGCCGGCCATGCCGAAGATCTTGGAGAAGGTGCGCATGACGATCACGTCCTTGCCGGACGCGGCCATGTAGGAGACCACCGGCACGCCGGCGAAATGGGTGTAGGCCTCGTCGACCAGCACCATCGAGCCGGCCGGCTTGTTGGCCACCAGCCATTCGATGTCGGCCACCGGGGTGATCGTGCCGGTCGGGTTGTTGGGCGTGCAGATGTAGTAGAGGCCGGCGTTGGGATCGGCGGCCAGCATGGCCCTGACGTCGTGGGCGTAGTCGCTGGTCAGCGGCACGGCCTTCACCGGCGCGCCCAGCCACTTGGCGGTGCGGCCGGCCAGTTCGAAGGTCGGGTCGGCGGTGACCAGGCCCCGGGTCGGCGAGCAGAAGGTGACCACCGCGCGCGACAGCGGATCGCTGGAGCCCGGCCATGGCGCCACGTGATCGGCCGGGACGCCCTCGACCTTGCTGACCGTGCGGATGAAATCGCCGCGCTCGTCATGCGGCTCATAGCGGTTGCCCGACGCGATGATCGCCGCCGCCGCCGCCTGGCCCGGGCGCCAGGGGGCCGGTCCAGCACTCGTTGGCCCCGATCCGCACCTTGGCCGACGGAGCCGGATCGGGAATGCCGGCCGAGGCCCAGGCCGGGCGCCCGGCGCTGGCGGCCGCCACCGCGCCCAGGCCGAACACCGTCGCGATCCCGGCCAGCTGGCGGCGCGAATAGCCGCGATCCAGCAGATCGTCCTTGACCTCCTCGGTCATCGCCTCAAGCGTCATGGCCTTCTCCTCCTGGATCCGACTATGCACTGGGCGCGGTCGAAAGCCATCGGCACGCCTCACATCTTCAGCGCGTTCTTGAACATCAGCAGGCTGATGGCGACGAGATAGGCGCCGAAGACCCCGCGCAGCCACGCCGCGGGCAGCCGATGGGCCGCGGCGACCCCCAGAGGGGCGGTCAGGACGGACATGGAAGCCACCGCCACGGCGGCCGGCAGGTTGACATAGCCGAGCGATCCCCAGGGCAGGCCCTTCTGGCCAAAGCCGATGATGGCGAAGCCGATGGCGCTGGGCACGGCGATCAGGGCCCCCATGCCGGACGCCGTGGCGATGGCCCGGTGGATCGAACGCCCGCACAGGGTCATCACCATGATGGCGATGGTGCCGCCGCCGATGCCGAGCAGGGCGGAGAAGCCCCCGAGGCCGCCGGCGATGCCCACGCGCAGCGCGCCGGAGGGCATGGTGTCGGAGATCACCCGGTTGCCAAGACCCGGCACGAGGAAGTTGAGCGACATCAGCATAACGCCGCCGGCGAAGATCATGGTCAGCATCCGGCCGTCGATATGGCCGGCGAGGGCCACGCCGAGACCCGCGCCCAGCACCAGCCATGGGGCCCAGGTCTTGAGGATCTCGAACTCCACGGCGTCGCGCCGGGCATGGGAGCGCAGGGAGCGCAGGGAGGTGGCGATGATGGTGGCCGCCGAGGTGCCGATGGCGATGTGGGCGTATTGCGCCTTTTCGCCGCCCAGCAGCGGCAGCACCAGAAAGAGCGCCGGCACGACCACGAAGCCCCCGCCGATGCCGAAGAGGCCGGCGGCGAATCCCGCCACCAGGCCGGCCGCCAGCATCGCGCCCATTGGCGCGGCCCAGGAGAAGATGTCGATCGCCATCGTCGGTTACCTAGGCTGGCGGCGGGCGATCGCCTAGACGAGAAGCCGACGAGGCCCTGGTCGATAGGCGATGCCCAATCAACAGGCGCCCGCGTCGAGGCCGGCGATTTTGAGATATCCTTCCGGCCGTTTATGCGCAAAGCCACGATCCGCCTCTGGAGCCCCACCGATGAAAAGAGCGCTGTTGCTCGCCGCCTGCCTTGTCCTTCCCTGGACCGCCGCCCACGCCGCCTCCAAGCCGGCGGTCGCCGCGCCGAAGGCCGAGACCACGACGCCGGACGATGGCGCCATCTTCACGCCCGAGAGCGTTTCGAGCGATGGCTCGGTCACCATCGAGGGCCGTCGGGTGGATTACCGCGCCGTCGCCGGGACCCTGGTGGTCCATCCCAAGGGCTGGGACGACGCCGCGCGCTCACAAGGCCGCCGACAAGGATTCGGACGCCGACAAAGGTGACGGCGACGACGACAAGAACCCCAAGGCCGAGGCCTCGATGTTCTATGTCGCCTATTTCAAGAAGGGCGTTCCCGCCGCCGGCCGGCCGATCACCTTCCTCTACAACGGCGGCCCGGGCTCCTCGAGCGTCTGGCTGCACATGGGCGCCTTTGGGCCCGCGCCGCGTGGTGACCAAGGACGACAGCCACACGCCGGCCGCGCCCTATCAGCTGGTCGACAACGCCTACAGCCTGCTCGACGCCACCGACCTGGTGTTCATCGACGCGCCGGGCACCGGCTTCAGCCGCATCGCCGGCAAGGACAAGGAGAAGGCCTTCTATGGCGTCGATCCGGACGCCTACGCCTTCAGCCAGTTCATCCTTGGCTTCCTGTCCAAATACGGCCGCTGGAATTCGCCCAAATATCTGTTCGGCGAGAGCTATGGCACGCCGCGTTCGTCGGTGCTGGTCAACGATCTGGAGACCGACGACGACGTCGACTTCAACGGCGTGATCCTGCTGTCGCAGATCCTCAACTTCGACCTGAGCGCCGACGGGCCGGAAGTCAATCCGGGCACGGATCGAGGCCTATATCACCGCCCTGCCGACCTACGCCGCCACGGCCTGGTATCACAACCGCCTCGGCCGGCCAGCGGCCGGCGAATCTGGAGACCTTCCTGCAGGAAGTGGAGACCTTCGCCACCACCGACTACGCCCTGGCGCTGCAGGCCGGGTCCGAGCTCGACGCCGGCCGACGCCAGGCGATCGCCGAGAAGCTGAGCCAATACACCGGCCTGCCGGTCGCCTATGTGCTGAAGGCCGACCTGCGCATCAACGGCGGCGAGTTCTCGCGAAGACGCTGCAGGATGCCGAAGGCCTGACCACCGGGCGCCTCGACACCCGCTTCTCGGGCCCGGACATGGACCCGCTGAGCCAGCAGGCCGACTATGATCCGCAGTCGGCGGCCATCAGCTCGGCCTATGTGTCGGCCTTCAACGACTATGTCCGCAAGCAGCTCGGCTACGGCGAGGGCAAGACCTACAAGGCCGAGATCGATGTCGGCAAGGACTGGGACTTCCAGCACCAGCCGCCCGGCGCGCCCGTACCCGGTCCCCGGAGCGACCAATGTGATGCCCGACCTGGCCTCGGCCATGAAATACAATCCCGAGCTCAAGGTCATGGTCAACGGCGGCTATTACGATCTGGCCACGCCCTTCTACGAGGGCTGGTACGAGATGCACCACCTGCCGATCCCGGCGAAACTCCAGGATAATATCGAGTATCACTACTACCAGTCCGGCCACATGGTTTACGCCCACGAAGCCTCGCTGAAGGAAGTACACGACAACGTGGCGAGCTTCATCGCACGAACCGACAATATCGGCCGTTAAAGGGAGGCGCCGGCCATGACGACCAAGGCTCTGGTGCTCAGCGGCGGCGGCCCGGTGGGGATCGCCTGGGAATGCGGCCTGATCGGCGGCCTGGCCAAGGCGGGCGTAGACCTCTCGGCGGCGGATTTCTTTCTCGGCACCTCGGCCGGGTCCTTCGTCGGCGCGCGTCTGGCCATGGGGACGAGCCCCGCCGAGCTGGCCGCGCCGTTCCTGGCTCTCAGTGAACCGGCCGCCACCGGCGCGGCCGCGCCGACGCCGCCGTCGACTCCCGGCGGGACACCGCCCGACCTCGCCTTCCTGATGCGAAAAATGGTCGAGGCCGGCGCCGGCCAGAGACCGGCCAAGGACGTGCGCGCCGAGATCGGCGAGTGGGCGCTCTCACGCCAGACCATGAGCGAGGAAGCCTTCATCCACAGCTTTGGCCGGTTCCTGCGCGAACTGCCCGCCGACGCCTGGCCGGAACGCGACTACGCCTGCACGGCCGTGGACGCCCTCGACGGCGCGTTCAAGCTTTGGACGCGGGACTCCAAGGTAGGCCTCGCCAAGGCCGTGGCCTCAAGCTGCAGCGTCCCGGGCGTCTTCCCGCCGATCACCATCCAGGGCCGGCCCTATATCGACGGCGGCATGCGCTCGGGAACCAACGCCGACATGGCCACGGGCTATGACGTGGTGGCGGTGATCGCCATTCGCGCGGCCGGGACGGTCGGTCCGGCGGCCGAGCGCGCCAATAGGGCCCTGCAAGCCGAGCTAAAAACCCTCGAGGACGCCGGCGCGCGGACCCTGGTGATCGGCCCCAGCGAAGCCAGTCTCGCCGCCCTCGGCGCCAACCTCATGGACCCCCGCCGCCGCCCGGCCGCCGCCAGGGCCGGCTATGAGCAAGGGAAATCAGGCGCGGACGCCGAAACGCTGCGAGACGTTTGGAAGCCTTGAGCTCGATTTCGGTGAGATCGTAACCCCTCACCCTCCCATGGCTCCGCCATGGGCCCCTCCCTCTCCCTCTGGGAGAGGTGTTTAGCGCGAGGACGTCGACAAATTACCTCTCCCAGAGGGAGAGGGAGGGGCCCGCGCCCTCTTTCGGGCGTGGGAAGGTGAGGGGTTACGCCGGCCGGCCGTTTCCCCCTACCGCCCCTGAAACTCGGCCGCCCGCTTCTCCATGAAGGCGCGCATGCCCTCGGCGGCGTCCTTAGTGCGCAACAGGGGCAGCAGCTGCAGGAAGACGTGGTGGACGTGGTCGTCGAAGGTCTCATTGAGGCCCATGCGCATCATCTTCTTGGAGGCCTGAACGGCCAGGGGAGCGTTGGCCGCGATCTCCAGCGCCAGGGCGCGGGCGGCGCCGGCCAGATCCTCCGGCGCCACGACCTGCGAGGCCAAGCCCATCTCCACGCATTCCTCGGCGCTTAGGGTGCGACCGGTGAAGATCAGTTCGGCGGCCTTCGACCAGCCGATGAGCCTCGGCAGAAACCACGTGCCGCCGGATTCGGGGACGATGCCGCGCTTGGTGAAGGCGGCCGCCATCTTTGCGTCCCTGGCCATCAGGCGGATGTCGCAGCCGAGCGCGGTATCCATGCCGTAGCCTGCAGCCGAGCCGTTCAGCGCGCAGATGGTCGGCTTGCCGAGGTTGAAGAGCACCGTGGGCGGGGTGTTGCGAAGGTCGAGGTCGGTGGCCACCGCCGCGCCGCCGGTGATCCCGCCGGTGTTGTCCGAACGGGTCGCCTCGGCCAGATCGAGGCCGGCGCAGAAGGCGCGGCCTGTGCCGGTGAGGATGATCACGCGGACATCGCGATCCTGGTCGGCGTCGAGCAGGCGCTGGGTAAGTTCGTTCAGCATGGCCCGCGAAATCGTGTTCATCCGCTCGGGCCGGTTGAGGGTGATGGTCGCGATATGGTCGGCGACTTCGTAGAGGACTTCCGGGCCCTGATCGTTGGCGGTGGCTTGATGTGCGGCTGACATAGCGCTGTGGCGCCTCCCTTGCGCGATATGAGGTCTATCGGCGGGGGAAGGGCGGGCTTTGTCAATCCCGGGACGGGGAGAGCGCCGCCTCGCGCCCCCTCCGTCGGCTTCGCCGCCACCTCCCCCGTGAAGAGGCACGGGGGAGGAGAAGGCATGTCTTCTCCTCCCTCGCCGCTATGCGGGGGAGGTGGCGCGGCGCGCTTTCTTGCGCCGTGACGGAGGGGGCGCAAAGCCGGAAGCTCTCGGCCGGCCGCGAAATGCTGTATGCCCGGCCCCCCATGTCCGCCGAGTCTCCTCCTCCGCCCGCCCGCACACCCTGGGCCACCGTCGTGCTACTCGGCTCGCTGACCGCCCTGACGGCGGTTTCCACCGATATGTATCTGCCGAGCCTGCCGTCCATCGACGCCGATTTCCACGCCCGGTCCGGCGCCGCCCAGGCGACCCTGGCGGCCTTCTTCATCGGCCTGGCCATCGGCCAGTTCTTCTACGGAACGGCGTCCGATCGCTGGGGCCGCCGCGGACCGCTGTTTGGCGGGGTGGCGCTCTATGTGGCGGCTTCGATCTGGTGCGCCCTGGCCCCCTCGCTGGAGATGCTGGTGATCGCGCGGTTCTTCCAGGCCCTCGGCGGCTGCGCCGGGCCGGTGATCGCCAGGGCCGTGGTCCGCGACCGGTTCAACCATCGCCAGTCGGCGCGGGTGCTCTCCCAGCTCATGCTGGTCATGGGGATCGCGCCCATCGCCGCGCCCCTGGCGGGCGGCGCCCTGCTGAGCCTCGGCGGCTGGCGGGTGATCTTCTGGATCCTGGCCGCCTTCGGCGCCGCGCTCGGCGTGTGGATGTTCTTCGCCCTGGGCGAGACCCGCTCGTCCGACACGGCCGCCCAGGCGCGCGACGAGCACCCTTTCCGAGCCTATCTCGGCCTACTTCGCCAGCGCGCCCTGGTGGGCTATTGCCTGGCCGGCGCGCTCAACGGCGCCGCCCTCTTCGCCTACATCAGCGCCTCTCCCGGCCTCCTGATCCAGACCTACAAGATCCCCCCGACCCATTTCGGCTGGGTGTTCGGGATCAACGCCGTGGGCCTGATCGGCATGAGCCAGGTCAACGCCCACCTGCTGCACACCCACACGCCCGAAGCCATCCTGACCCGCTCGCGGCCCTGGTCCATCGCCTTCGCCGTCATCCTCGCCCTGGACGCCTTCACCGGCTGGGGCGGCATGTGGGGGGTGCTGATCCCGCTCTTCTTCGTGCTGGGATCGTTCGGCCTCTTCGGCGCCAACAGCCAGGCGGCGGCCCTCAATGTCGATCCCCTGCGCGCCGGCTCGACCTCGGCCCTGATGGGCGCCGGCGCCTTCACCGTCGGGGCGATCGCCTCGGCCCTGACCACGGCCACCACCAGCGCCTGGCCCGACGCCGGGGCGAGGCCCATGGCGGTGGTGATCCTGTTCGGCATCCTCGCCTCATCGGCCGTGCTCTATGGCGTGGCGAGGCCGCAGACCGCCGGAAGCTAGAGCCCGATGGGTTCAGACGGAACAGATCTGAACGCTGAATCGGGCTCTACACTTTTGAATCTAGAGCAGGATTCAGCCTTTAGGCGATTCCGCCTAAAGCCATCCTGCTCTAGGCGGCCACCTCGGCGGCCTCTTCCTCCTCGGCCACGAAGCCCTTCCAGGCGGCCATATAGTCGATGAAGGCCGGGCTCAGCCGCTCCTTGGCCAGCCACGCGCGGGTCACTGGGAGGGCGTGAGCGTGGAAGTCGGGGTCGGCGCGAACGAGCTCGGGAAAATCGTGGTGGAGCACCGCGGCGCGGCCGAGGATCGGAAAATCAGCCCCGCGCGCCAGGGCCTTGCGGCAGAGTTC
Source organism: uncultured Alphaproteobacteria bacterium (assembly GCA_963817995.1). Lineage (GTDB taxonomy): Bacteria > Pseudomonadota > Alphaproteobacteria > Caulobacterales > Caulobacteraceae > Acaudatibacter. The sequence goes on along the minus strand of CAWFQJ010000001.1, from coordinate 188,104 downwards.
GGCGCTCAGCAGCTTGCCGGCGACACCCAGTCGGGTCTCGCCGCGCGGCAGATCGACGAACCAGTCGATCAACGGCTTGTGGGCGAAGGCCGGGTCCACGGGCGCCTTGAAGACATCCCAGAGCGACATGTCGAGATAGTCGAGATCGCCGCTGGCCAGCATCTCCTCGGCGAGGGCGCGCTGTTCGGAAAAGACAAGGCCAAACCGCTCGGGCGAGAGCCGCAGGCCGAGCTGGAAATCGGGCCGCGTGCGGGCGCGAACCCCGGCGATGATCTCGCGGATGATGCGCGCTCGATTCTCCGGCGAGCCGCCATAGCGATCGTCGCGCCGGTTGGTCTCGGGGCTCAGGAACGCGCAAAGGATATAGCCGTGGGCGCCGTGCAGTTCGACGCCATCGAAGCCGGCCCGCTCGGCGCGGACGGCGGCGACGACGAAATCCTCGATCAGCACCTCCACCTCGCCAAGGCTCAGCGCCCGGGCGCCGGTCTCGGCGTCGGCCGAAGGCCCGACCGGCGCCTCGCCGATCAGATCGGCCGGCGAGCGGATGCCGGCGTGATGGAGCTGCGCCGAGGAGACCGCGCCCTTGGCCTTGATGGCGGCGGCCAGGCGCGTCAGGCCCGGCAGGTGGTCGTCGGAGAACACCCCAAGCTGGCCCGGAAAGCCCTGGCCGATCCTCTGCACATGCGCCGCGCAGGTCATGACCAGGCCAAAGCCGCCCGTGGCCCGATAGGTCAGCCACTCGAACTCGTCGTCGGAGAGGCGCCCGTCCGCGTGGCTCTGGGTGTTGGTCAGCGGCGCGAGCATGAAGCGGTTCTTCCATGCCGGACCGCGGCGCATGGCGAGGGGTTCGAAGAGTTTGGTCATGGGGTCTCCGGGTGGTGTGGGTCATTTAGATCAAGCGGGAAAAAGCGCACCACAAAGACACAAAGGACACAAAGAAGAAGCCAGAGGCTGTGCGACGGCAAACCGTTGGATGAGTTGAGATGCTTTGGCATGATTGCGCCTCCGGCGCGGCGCAACTCAGGCTTTGTGTCCTTTGTGTCTTTGTGGTGCGTTTTCATACGATTGCGGCGGCCGCCGGCTGTCGCTCACGCCAGACGCGGAGGGCTTCGCGCACATTGTGCAGCATGCGCTCGTGGCCAAGCGTCTCGGCGAGCGGCGAGCGGCGCAGGATCGTGAGCAGACCGGGATTGACGCCGGCAAGCCAGAGCTCGCCGCCCTGAGCGCGAAGGGCGGCTTCGGTTTCGATGAGCATCAGCAGGGCCGTGTATTCGATATCGGGGATGGCCGCGCAATCGAGCACGATAACGGTGGGCTTCGCCGCCCGCGCCAGGGCCGCCACGCCGTCGCGGACATGCTCGGCGTTGGCGAACGTCAGGCGCCCCTCGGTGCGCACCATCAGCAGGCCCGGATAGGTTTCGTCGGCGGCATGGTCGCCAGCCCGGCGGAAGGCGTCGTGCGTGGCGCTATAGGCCAGACTGTACACCGGCGGATGGTTCGACTGATACATCAGCGTCAGGAGCGAGATGACGACGGCGATCAATATGCCGTCGAGGGTGCCGACCAGGATCACCCCCACCGAGGTCGCCACGGCCCACATCAGTTCGTCCCGGCGGATGCGGCCGATGGCGTAGAAGGTCTCCGGCTTGATCATCGACACCGCGGCCACGACGATGAGGGCGGCCAGCGCCGCCTGGGGCATCAAGCCGATGGCGCGGGAAAGCAGCATCAGGGTGAGCATCACCGCCCCGGCCGCGACCCACTGCGCCAACTGGCTGCGCGCCCCGGCGGCGTCGGTGATGGCGGTCTGGGACGTGCCGCCGCCGGCCGGCATGCCGCCAACCACGGACGAGGCCAGGTTCGCGGCGCCGATGGCGACCAGTTCGCGATTGGCGATGACCGGCGGATCGTCCGAGCGCCGGAAGGTGCGGGCCGCCGCCGTGCCTTCGGTGAACGACATCAGGGCGACCCCAAGGGCGCTCGGCCACAGGGACTTCACCAGGTGAAGGTTCGGCAGCGTCAGGGCGGGCAGGCCCGACGGCACCGCGCCCACCAGCTTGATCCCCATCGCCCCCAGCCCGAGCGCCGCCGAGGCGGCGATGCTGAGCGCCACCCATACCAGCGGGGCCGAAAGCCGGGTCGTCAGGCGCGGCAAGCCCCAGAGCACCGCCATGCCGGCCGCCGCCACGATCAGGGTGGGAACATGGGTCTGAGGCAATAGGCCCGGCAGTTGCAGCGCCACGCCGATGGTCGTCTTGGCGGTCACGTGAACGCCCAGCACCGACTTGAGCTGTCCGATCAGGATGGCGATGCCCACCCCAGCCTGGAAGCCGACCAGCACCGGCTTGGAGATGAAATTGGCCAGAAAGCCCAGCCGCAGAATGCGCGCGAGGATCAGGGCGACGCCGACCAGCAGCGCCAGGGTCGAGGCCACCTGGACGGCGCTGGCGGCCGGCCCGGCGGTGGCGACGACCGCGGTGGCCGTGAGCATGGCGAGGGACGAGGTGGTGGAGACGCTCAAGGGCCGGCTGCCGCCCAGCAGGGGGTAGACCAGCATGGCCGCGAGCGATGTATAGAGCCCGACCTCGATCGGCAGGCCGGCCACGGCGGCGTAGGCCATGGCCTGGGGGATCACCACCGCCGCCGACGTGAGCCCGGCCACGGCGTCGACGGGCAGCCACGCCGTCTTGTAGCCGACGATCCAGGAAGGTCCCGGCAACCTCACCGATCTTCCTCCTTGAGAAAGGCGACCATGGTCGGGATCGCCGCTCGATCCTGGAGCATGAAGAGGTGGCCGCCCTCGAAGAAGTTTAGGCGGGCGCCAGGGATACGGGCGGCCATGTTCCTCTGGGTCTCCGGCAAGGCGACGCCATCGTAGAGCCCCGCGGCGATCATCACCGGGCAGGACGATATCGCCCAGCCGGTCCCACGCATCATGAGCCGCGCGCGCCTGAAGCTGCCGCCAGGCGCCGGCGGCGTGGCCGGGCTCGTCGGCGAAGGGATCGGCGGCGGCCATGGCCAGCCACTGGGCGGCCAGTTCGGGATGGGCCCTCGCCCAGGCTTCGTCGCGCCGGGTGTCGCTGATGGGCATCAGGTGGCGCGCGCGGGCCTCGCCGGTCAGATGGCCGATTTCGTGGAACGGATAGCGAAGCGCCGCCGGCGCCGCCGGGCGAGGTGCAGGCCAGGACCAGCCGCGAGACCTTGGCCGGATGGCGCAGGACCAGCTCCTGGGCGACCATGCCGCCAAACGAGACGCCCATCACCTTGGCGCTGGTCCAGCCGACATGGTCCATCAGAGCGGCCGCGTCGTCGGCGTACATGGCCATGGAATAGGGCTCATCCGGCTTGGAGGTTTGACCCAGGCCCCGCTGATCATAGGCCAGCACATCGAAGGCCTTGGGCAGCGGGCCGTCGAACACATTGGGCCGGGCGCGAAGATCGCCGCCGGTGCCGGAGATGAACAACAGCGGCGCGCCGGCGCCCTGGCGCTCAAACCAGATATCGATATCGCCAACGGTCTCGCGGGGCATCGCCACTTCCTTGCGGGCCGCCGAGCCCTGGGAATTTTGAACGCCGGCGACGACACGCCCTTGAACAATCAGGGCCGTCCAATATCAAGCGGGTCCATGACCAACATCCCCGCCGACATCTTCACCGAACAGGACGACATCGACGTCGACACCCTGGCCAACCTCGGCCCCCTGCGCGGCCTCGCCGGGGTCTGGGAGGGCGTCAAGGGCTTCGACGTGAACCCCTATCTCGACCCGGCCGAGCCGCGGCGGCAGGACTATGTGGAGCGGATCGAGCTTCAGCCCACCGATCCCCAGTCCAACGGCCCGCAGTTCCTCTACGGCCTGCGCTATCACACCCACATCGTCAAACCCGGCGAGATCGAGACCTATCACGACCAGGTCGGCTATTGGCTGTGGGAGCCGGCCACCGGCCTGATCATGCACTCCCTGACCATCCCACGCGGCCAGATCGTGCTGGCCTTCGGCCATGCCGAGGCCGACGCCACGCGTTTCGAGGTCAGCGCGACGCGGGGGACGACCGAAAACGGCATCTGCTCCTCGCCCTTTCTGGAGGCGGCCTTCCGCACCGACTCCTTCAAGATGACCGTGACCGTCAATCCCGACGGAACCTGGTCCTATTTCGAGGACACGGTGCTCAAGGTAAGGGGCCGCGACGAGCCGTTCCACCACACCGACCGAAACACCCTCGCCCGCATCGCCCCGCCGAAGCCCAATCCATTGGCGGCGGCTTGACCTCGTTCGACGGCGTTCCGCGGAACGAGCGGGTTCAATAATCATCGCGAGAGGCGCTTCATGATCTTCCTGGCCGTCATTCTTGTGCTGTTGGTGCTGATGGGCGCCAGCGGCGGATATTATGCTCACAGGTCCTACGGCTATCGCGGGCTCGGCGCGGTCGTCGTCATTCTCGTCCTGGTGCTGGCGATCCTATGGCTGATGGGCGCCTTCCGGACGTGGCCCATCTGAGCCGCGCGGCCCACGAGGCCGGCCCCTCAACGGAACCGTTTCAAGACTAAGGCGTTTGCCAGTCCTCGCGGACAGCCGCGGACGTCCGCGCCATGATGAGGCGCTTGGGCGAAGCAAATCCTCGTCCCTCTTGCGCCGCTTTCCCCGCTTCGCGGTTCTTAAGGGTCCATCACGGAGACTCCGATGAACAAGCTATTCACCACCGTCGCGGCTTTGAGCCTGCTGACGGCCTTCGCCGGCGGCGCGCAAGCGCAGGACCAACAGGGGCGTGGGGACCAACCTGACAGAGCCGCCAGGCCCGCCGGCGCCGAGGGGCGTCCCGCCGCCGAAAAACGCGCCCCCGAAGCGCGGCCACAGGCCGCTCCCGAAAAGCGGGCGGCGGAAACCTCCACGGTCAACACCCGCTCCACCACCGCCGAACGCACCAATCGAACTGGCGCGACGAACGCCCACGTGAATCACACCACGACCACGGTCACCCACCGGACGACGACGGTGACGAGCCTTCAGCGCAATGTGACGGCGACACGCCATTACCAGATCGGCGCCTATCGCGCGCCGCCGGGCTATGTCTATCGCCAGTGGGGCTACGGCCAGCGTCTTCCGGGCGGCTACTACGCCGCCAACTATTGGATCGGCAATTTCCTGGCCTATGGGCTGATCGCGCCGCCGTCGGGCCTGGTGTGGGTGAGGGTCGGCAATGACGCCCTGCTCATCAACCAAGCCAATGGCGAGGTGGTGCAGGCGCAATACGGCCTCTTCGCCTGATCAGCCTCAGAACACGTCGAAGGTCGGAAATCGCGGCTGCGCCTCAAGGCAATCCAAGAGATAGCAGGCCAGGCCGAGGTCGCCGGTCCAGAGGCTATGCCGGCGTCGCCCGAATAGGGCGGCGTCGGCCTCGCTCTGGGCGATGGCGTGCATGGCGAAGCGCCGCGCGCGATCCAGCCAGACTTGATCGCCGGTGCGTTCAAACAGCTTGAGGAAGGCGTAGCCGTTGCCGGCGGTGCCGTGACAGAGGTTCGCGCCCTTGGTCAGCGGACCTGCGATCCAGGTAAGGGCGCCTCCGGCCAGCAGAAGATCGTCGACCGGCTCGTCCAGCAGGGCGAGGCAGGTGGTCATCCCCGGTGCGCCGTGACAATGTTGCGTGAGGAAATCGCCGTCGAGGACTTTTGAGGGCCAATTCGAGCCCCCGTCGCCGGCCTGGGCGGTGGCCCTAAACGTCTCTGCGAAGGCCACGGCCCACTTGCGCCAAGCATCGGGCGCGAACAGCTCGCGCCCAGCCCAAAGCACGAAGGCGTTGCCGGCAAACCCGTGCACCGCGCCGATGGCTTTGATCCGGCGGCCATAGAGGTCCTGCGTCCAGGTCGGCGCGCCCAGCGTCTCATCGACGACAAAGCCGGCCTCAAGGCGCTCCGCGCCTTGCCGGAAAAGATCCGCCCAACGCCCTTCGCCGGTCATTCGATTCATGAACAGCGAAGCGAGCATCGTGCCCGGGCGCGCCCCACATCAACTCGATGGCCGGATCATCCAGATTCTCCGTGATCGTGGCCGCGAGCGCGTTGGCGGCTTCGGCGGAGGGGCCCAGTTTGTATTGCAAGAGCTGAATGCCGGCGTCGGCCACCAGATATCCCCGCTGCTGGAGCTTGAGCGCTTCGTGCGTTCTGCGGTTTCGCGCCAGGATTTCCGGCAGGTGCTCGCTGAAGTCGGGGCCCCGATCCGCCATCCCCTGGTCAGCGAGATAGTCCAGCGCCCAGATCACTCCGGCCGCGCCGAAATAGAGGCCCATGATCGGCGGCGTGCCGTCCGGTTGATCGTTGGGATGGACCGCCCAGGCGCCGCGCCCGTCCACGGCCTTGATCGTGTCGGCGACGATCTCGCCAATCGCCGCCTTTGCGCGCGCCGGCGCCCAGGCGATATCCGCCAGGGGCTCATGGCGCTCGGGCGAGAAGAGGAGCGGCATGGGGCGAGCGGCTAGGCGTCGAACCGAAACGCCTCGCCGTCGCGCTTCACATGGCCCGCGGTCGGGGCGGCGTAGTGGGTGCCGATGACCAGGATCGGCTTGTCGGCCCACTCGGCGAACATCCGCGCGCGCATGGCGGCGGAAGCCTGCCGGTCGCTGTCGAATGTGGGCGACCAATCGGGGTGCGCCATCTGGCAGGGATGATGGGTCATGTCGCCGGTGATCACCGCCGTCTGGTCCTCGGATTCGATCACCACGCTGACGTGGCCCGGCGTGTGCCCAGGCGTGGGGGTGAGGCGGATCTCGGGCGAGATGCGATGATCCATCTCCACCAGATCGGCGAGGCCGGCGTCGAGGATCGGCTTCACCGAGTCCGAGAGGATGGTCTGCTGCTCGGCGTCTTCGTGGGCGTTCCAGTGTTCGAACTCGCGCCGGCCGATCAGATAGCGGGCCTTGGGAAAGGTCGGAACCCAGGCGCCGTCTTCGAGCATGGTGTTCCAGCCCACATGATCGACGTGCAGATGGGTGCAGACCACGGTGTTGACGCTATCGCGCGACCAGCCGGCGTCGGCCAGCTCCCGCAGGAAGCCCGTCGCCAGGGGCTTGCCGCCGAGGAACGCCCGGGGCCGATCGTTGCCGATGCAGGTGTCGACCACCAGCCGCAAGCCAGGCGCTTCGACCAGCAGCGCGTGGATGGAAAGTCGCATGGCGTCATTCTCATCGACAAAATGAGGGTAGAGCCAGCCTATGCGGCGCAGCGCCTCGGGCGTGGCGTCGGGCAGAAACGGCCGTTCCGGGTGATAGCGTATCGCCATTTCCATCTCGACCACCCGGGTGACCGTGACCGCGCCCACTTTCCACGAGAGCATCGCTTCCTCCACATAGTCTTTTGCCGGGAGCCTACGGGAAGGCGACGAAGCCGGCCAGAGGGCGCGGCGCGATCCTTTCGCTTGACAGTCCAGGGCGAATTGCGACCCCTTGGCCAATCCCGCGCCAAAGCATCGGAGACCCGCGCCCGCAATGACAGCCGATGTGACGATCGCGCCCGCCGAGCCGGCGGCGCCGGCCCCCGCCGTACTTCCGGGCTCGGTCCGCGCGCGGATCTTCCTCTATCTGGGCGTGTTGATCCTTCTGCTGGGCTTTGGCGCGCCTTACGGGGGTATGATCGACGTGCCGATCAGCTTCCTGCTGAAGAACAAGCTGCATCTGAAGGCCCATGAAGTGGCCGACTTTCGACTGATGTCGGCCATCCCGCTCTACGCCGCCTGCGTGTTCGGCTTCGCCCGCGACACCTGGAACCCGTTTGGCATGAGGGACCGGGGCTTCATGGTGCTGTTCGGCGGCATAGCCTCCGTCACCTATGTGATCTTCGCCTTCATCCCGGTCAGCTATGTGACCCTGCTGATCGCCGTCCTGCTGCTGACATCCGCCTTCCTGTTCGTCTCCAGCGCCCAGAACGGCCTGGCTTCCACGATCGGCCAGCAGAATGTCATGTCCGGCGAGGTCAGCGCCTGGTGGAATATCTTTCTGGGCGTTCCAACTCTCGCCGCGTTCTTCTTCGGCGGCATCCTCAGCGACCAGCTTGAGGGCCACAACGCCGATGCCGCGATCCGCATCCTGTTCCTTGTGGGCGCGGCGGTCATGGGTACGGTGGCGGTCTATGGCCTTCTCAAGCCGAAAAGCATCTTCGAGCACATCCACATAGAGCGGAAGGCCGACGCTCATCCCGTGGACGACTTCAAGCGCCTGATCCGGCACTGGCCCATTTACCCGGCGCTAGGCATCTGGCTCCTGTGGAATTTCGCGCCGGGCTCGGTGACGCCCCTGCAGTATTATCTGCAGGACACCCTGCATGCGAACGACGCCCAGTGGGGGCAGTGGAACGCCATCTTCGCGGCCTCGTTCACCCCGACTTTCCTGCTCTACGGCGTTCTCTGCCGTCGCTTCCCCTTGAGGACCCTGCTCTTCTGGGGGACCGTGGTGGGCGTGCCGCAAATGATTCCGCTGCTCTTCATTCACACCGTCGGCCAGTCCCTGGTCGCCGCCTTCTTCATCGGCCTGATGGGCGGGGTGGCGAGCGCCGCCTATTTCGACCTGATCATCCGCTCCTGCCCGCCGGGGCTGCAGGGCACCATGCTGATGATGTCCTGGGGCCTCTATTATATCGCCTCACGCTTCGGCGACCTCCTGGGCACCAACCTCTACGACCACTTCCACACCTTCACCGTCTGCGTGATCTCCATCACCGTGGTCTACGCCCTGATCCTGCCGGTTCTGTGGCTCGTGCCCAGGCGCCTGACGGCGACCATGGATGGTGAGTTGCCAGATGGCGGCTACGGGACCGCCTAGGGCGAAAGCCGGGCCGCCGGTCTGAACGTCACAGGCATGGTCTTGGGGCCTGAGATGAAGGTCGAGGCCAGCCATTCGGGCTCGGCGGTGATCTTCAGGTCCTTCATGCGGGTCAGGACCTCCATCAGCACGGCGTCGATCTCCAGCCGGGCCAGATGCTGGCCAAGGCACACGTGCGGGCCGCCGCCGAAGGCGACATGCTCGTTGGGCGCGCGGGCGAGATCGAGCTCGTCCGGCGCTTCGAACTTTTCCGGATCGCGGTTGGCGGCGCCGAAATACATCACCACCTTCTGGCCGGCCTTGATGTCGGTCTCGCCGACCCGGGTGTCGCGAGTGGCCGTGCGGCGCATATAGATCACCGGGCTGGTGTAACGCAGGAGCTCTTCGCGGGCGCTGGCGAGGCGCCCGGGCAGATCGGCCATCAGCCACGCTTTCTGATCGGGATGGCGATCGAGCGCCAGGAGTCCGCTGGAGAGCAGATTGCGGGTGGTGTCGCCGCCAGCGTCCACCAGTAGCAGAAAGAAGAGCAGGAATTCCGGATCGGTGAGCCGGCGGCCTTCCACCTCCACGGTTAGCAGGCGCGTGGCGAGATCATCGGCCGGCCTGGCGCGCTTCTCGGCGATCACGCCCATGGCGTAGGCGAACATCTTGCCCACCGCCTCGCCCCCGGCGCCGGGCGGGAGGGACTCCGGCGCCGAGTGGATGATCTCGGTAAGCTTGTAGAGTTCGCGGCCATCGTCGAGCGGCAGACCCATCAGCTCGGCGATGACATAGGACGGCATCTCGCCGGCCACCTCGGCGACGAAATCGCACTCGCCCTTCTCGATCACCGCATTGACGATCTGGCGGGCCAGGCGATGCAGGCGATCGTCCTTCTCGGCCGCGGCCGGCTTGGTGAATTCCGATCGGATCAGCTTGCGAAAGGCGGTGTGATGGGGCGGGTCCATCATCAGCATCATCTTGGCCTCGCCAAGCGCGCCGGTCTGGCCATCGAGCGGGTCGGCGATCATGATCGTCGGCTCCGACGAAAAGTTCTGGAAATCGTGGTCCACCGTCCAGACGTCGGCATAGCGGGTCAGGGCCCAGAAGCCAGGCCCCTTCGGCTCGGGGTTCCAATGAACCGGCGAAGAGGTTCGCAACGCGCGGTAGAGGGCGTGAGGATGGCCGGCGGCGAAGGTCTCGGCGTCCAAGAGGTCCTGGCTCACGGTTGCGCTCCCATTTTTGTCGCACCGGAGAGTGGCGAAAGGTGGCGGGCGAGGCAAGGCGAGGCGTTCGCTTGACGCCCGCCGCCCGAAGCGGAAGATCGGCTCCCGCGCCCAAGGAGCGATCGATGACCACCCTGCAGCGACTGCCCGCCAGCACCCCCGCCGAGACCATCGCCGCGCGCCTCGACACCGACGGCGCCCTGATCCTCGAGGACGTCATCAGTCCGGCCAAGGTGGCCGCCGTCATGGCCGAGATCGGCCCCTATATCGAGGCCACCGCCCCGGGCCGCGACGATTTCACCGGCCACGCCACCACCCGCACCGGGGCCCTGGTGGCGCGCTCGCCGGCGTGCCGAGAGTTGGTCATGCATCCGGCCATGCTGGCGGCCTGTGACGCCTTCTTGCTGCGCGCCTGCGATCGCTATCAGCTCCACCTGACCCAGGCGATCCGCATCCGCCCGGGCCAACCGGCGCAGACCCTGCACCGCGACCGCCTGGCGTGGGGCGGCTTCCTCAAGGGCGTCGAACCGCAGTTCAACACCATCTGGGCGATGACCAAATTCACCAAGGCCAATGGCGCCACCCGCATCGTTCCGGGAAGCCCGGCCTGGGAGGAAGGTCGGCGCGCCGAGCCGCACGAGGTGACGCAGGCGGAAATGTCGCCAGGCTCGGTGTTGGTCTACTCCGGCTCGGTGATCCACGGCGGCGGCGAGAACACCAGCGACGAGGACCGCACCGGCCTCAACATCACCTATTGCCTGGGCTGGCTGCGCCAGGAGGAGAACCAGTATCTCTCCTGCCCGCCCTCGATCGCCCGGGCCCTCGATCCCAAACTCCAGGCCCTGATGGGCTACGCCATGGGAAGCTATGCGCTTGGCTACTACTCGCCGCCCATGGCCCCGGGCGTGGCGCCCGAGGCGGTGCCCCCGCAGTTCGCGCTCGGCGAAAAGGCCAGCGGCTGGGGCGAGGAATTCCGCGCCGCGATCACCGCCCGGGAGCAGGCGAAGATCGCCGGGTGAGCGCGGCGCCTCACGAAACCCAGCCGCCTCCAAGAGCGCGATAAGCCTCCACGGCGGCGCGGGCGGCGTCGGCGCGGGTCTGGGCCAGTTCGTCGGAGGCGATCAGCAGGTCCCGGTCGGCGTCGCGCACCTCGATCAGGCTTATCACCCCGCCCTCATAGGCCTGCTGCGCCTGGCGCCGCGCGGCGGTGAGGTCGTCGATCTGCAGGGCCAGGACCTTGGCTCGCGCCTGGCGCTGGGCCAGATCGCTGAACGCCGTCTCCACCTCGCCGGCGCCGCGCAGCACCGTCCCGCGCCAGGCCGCCAGGGCCTCGGCCTAGCGGCCCCGCGCCTGGATCACCTCGGCGTCCACCCGGCCGAAATCGAACAGGCGCCAGCGCAGGCCCGCGCCGATCTGGCTGGCCACCGCCGAGCCGGTGAACAGCTGGCTGGTTGAGAGGCTGTCGACGCCGAACAGGCCGGAGATCGACACCTTGGGATAGTAGTCGGAGATGGCCGCGCCGATGCCGGCGTTGGCGGCGATCAGGCGCTGTTCGGCGGCGACCACGTCCGGTCGGCGGCGCAGCAGCCCGGCCGGTCCGGCCGCGTCGGTGACGCTGGGGGCCGCCGGGATCGGCTCCACGGTCGCCAGTTCGGCGCGCCAGGTTCCCGGCTGGGCGCCCATCAGGATGTCGAGGCGGTTGAACTGCGCCTCAAGACCCGCCGTCAGCGGCGGCTCGCTGGCCTGGACGCCCTCCAGAAGGGCCCTGGCCTGATGGACCTCGCGGTCGGAGGCCACGCCTTGGGCGGCCCGGCGCTCGACCAGGGCGACCAGATCTTCCTGCACCGCCTCCTGATTGCGGGTGACCGCCAGCCGCGCCTGAAAGGCCCGCGCCTGAAGATAGGCGTCGGCGGTTTCGGCGGCGACGGCCACGCGCACGGCGGCCAGCTCGGCCTCGCTGGCGCGGGCATTGGCGCCGGCCGCGTCGCGCTGGCGCTGGAGACCGCCGAACAGATCGATCTCCCAGGAGGCCTGGGCGCCGAGCTGATAGTCGGCGTAGCGGCGCTCGAAGCCCGGTATGTTGCGCACCAGGGTTCCGATCGGACTTTGCAGAGACATCGTGTTCTGGGAGACCGCACCGGTGGCGTCCGCCTCGGGCAGCAGCGCCGCGCCGGCCGCCTTGGCCTGGGCCCGCGCCTGCAGCACCCGTGCCGCCGCCTGCTGGATATCGGTGTTCTGGGCGAGCGCCCGCGCCACCACCCGGCTGAGCTCCGGATCGTCGAAGCTGGCCCACCAGGCGTCGGGACTCACGGCCGGGCCTGGCTGGCCCCCCATCCAGGCGCCGCTCACCGGCGCCGGCGGCTGATGGAAATTGGGGCCCACCTTCCAGGCGCCCAGGGTCAGGAAGGCGACGGCGGCCAGACCCGCGCGGGCGAGGCGATCGTGAGAAAGCTTGATCATGGGTTTGGAGCCTCTAGTGGGCGTCGACCGCCGGGGCGGTGTTGGGAGCGGGGCGGCAGAAGGGCACCATCACCAGGGCGGCGAGGAACATCCAGGCCATGGTGCGGAACACCTCGTCGAAGGCGAGAGGTCAGGGCCTAGCGGCCGACCAGCCGGGCCAGTTCGCCGCTGCGCCAGCTCAGCAGCGGCCTGGCTCGGGTCGCCGGCGCTCTGGCCGATCCGGCCGGCGAGGGCGGCGACGAAGTCGGGCGCGCGGCGGCCGGCCTCGCCCAGGCTCTCGCCCATGCGCGCGGCCTGGATGCGGGTGTTGTCGTCCAGCCAGGTGTTGACCACGGCGATGCCGATGGCGCCGCCCAGGTTGCGCATCAGGTTGAACAGGCCCGAGGCGTAGCGCAGCTCGGTCATGTCGAAGCCGTTCAGCGCCAGGCCGACGCTGGGCACGATGCACAGCATGACCGCGAAGCCGCGCAGCGACTGCGGGCCCAGCAGGGCGCCGAAGCCCCAGTCGGGCGTCGACGTATGAGGTCCAGCCACAGGCTGGCGGCGAACAGGGTCAGGCCGACGGTGATCACCATGCGCGGGTCGACGCGCTGCGACAGGCGCGCGGCGATCACCGTGGAGAGCACCTGGGCGATGCCGGTGACGAACACCGTCGTGCCGATCTGCAGGCTGTCGTAGCCGCGCACCCGGCCCAGGAAGACCGGCACCAGATAGGTCGAGGAGTAGAGGCCGAAGCCGATCACCAGGTTGAAGACGCAGGCGAAGGCGAAGGTCGGCCTGCGGAACGGCGTCAGCCGCACGATCGGGCCGCCGGAGCGGAACGAGCGCTCCAGGAACAGCAGGAAGCCGACGAACGACAGCCAGGCCGCCGGTGGCGATGGCCGGGTCGCCGAACCAGTCGTGGCGCGGGCCCTTCCTCCAGCACATATTCCAGGCCGCCCAGGAAGACCGCCATGGCGGCCAGGTGCGAATAGTCGATCTTGCGCAGCATCGAGAGGTTGGGCCGGTCGACCCGGATGACAGGTCAGCGCCAGCACGGTGACCACCGCGCCCGGGACGATGTTGATGTAGAAGATCGAGCGCCAGCCGACCGCGTCGGTGAGCCAGCCGCCGACCGTCGGGCCCAAGCGTCGGCGCCAGCACCGAGACCATGCCGAGGATCGCCGGGATCATCGCCCGCTGCGTGCCCGGAGAACAGGGCGAAGCCGGTGGCGAACACCGTCGGCACCATGGCCCCGCCGACGAAGCCCTGGATGCACCCGGAAGGCGATCATCGACTGGATGTCCCAGGCCATGCCGCACAGCGCGCTGGAGAGGGTGAACAGGCCGGCCGACAGGGCGAACAGCCAGCGCGTCGACAGCGCCTGGGCCAGGAAGGCCGAGAACGGGATCATCACCAGCTCGGCCATCAGATAGCCGGTCTGCACCCAGCTGATCTCGTCCGGCCCGGCGGACAGGCCGGCCTGCACGTCGTTGAGCGAGGCGGCGACGATCTGGATGTCGATCAGGGCCATGAACTGGCCGAACGCCATGATCGCCGAAGATCAGGATACTTGCGCGCCGTGGGCAGGGCCGCCGGGATCGATCGGCGGCCGGCTGGGCGGCGCCGTCGCCGATGTCGTTTCGATCGTCTCATTCCGCCCTCTTGCCAACGCGGCCTCGTTTATATTATATGCATCATATAAACGGAGACGCAAGGCCATGCGCTACGACGCCGAGCACAAGCAGCAGACCCGGGAGCGGGTTTTGAAGGAGGCGGCCAAGGCGATCCGCGCCGAGGGGCCGCACAAGGTCGGCGTCGCCGAGGTGATGGCCAAGGCCGGCCTGACCCACGGCGGCTTCTACGCCCACTTCGCCTCCAAGGACGATCTGGTGGCCGCCGCGATCGGCCAGATGTTCGAGGACAGCGCGCGGCCGGTTCGCGGCCGAGACCGACGCCGGCTCGCCGGCCCGAGGGCCTGGCCGCCTATATCGATTTCTATCTTTCGCGCGCGCACCGCGACACGCCGCGACAGCGGCTGCCCCCTGCCCTTCTTGGCCGCCGACGCGCCGCGCCTGACCGGCCGCCGCGCGCGAGGCCTTCGCCGCCGGCGTCGCCGGGCTCAGCGGCCAAGATCGCCGACACAGCTGGAGCCGGCTGGGCGTCGCCGACGCGGCGGACGCAGGCCAGCTCGCTGCTCGCCGAACTGGTCGGCGCCCTGTCGCTGGCCCGGGCCGAGCCCGATCCCGCCGCTCCGACGCCATCCTCGCCGCTTCCCGCGCCGCCCTGAAAGCCCGCTTCAATCTGGAGGACGCCCCATGAGTCTCGCCGAAGCCCCGACCGCCGCCCACCGGCATCGAGCAGCTGCGCGGCATGCTGGACGGCAGCGTCAGGCCGGGGATCGGCGTCACCCTGGGCTTCAAGCTGGTCGAGGCTCGAGGAGGGCCGCGTGGTGTTCGCCGGCACGCCCGGGCGCCATGTCTACAACCCCATCGGCACGGTGCACGGCGGCTATGCCGCCACCCTGCTCGACTCGGCCTGCGGCTGCGCCGTCCATTCGCGCCTCGGCGCCGACCAGGGCTACACCACCCTGGAACTCAAGGTCGCCTATCACAAGGCCATGACCGCCGAGACCGGCGAGGTGCGCGCCGAGGGCAGGGTCGTCACCCTCGGCCGCCGCGCCGCCTTCGCCGAAGCCACGCTGAAGGACGCCGCCGGCAAGCTCTACGCCTCGGCCACCTCGACCCTGCTGGTGTTCGACAGATGACCGCCGCCACCCTGCGCGAAGTCGCCCTCGACGCCCCGGCGGTCGCGCCGGCCAAGCCGGCGCCATCGCGAGCTGCCGTTCTCCCGCCGCACCGCCATCGCGGTGGGCGTCGCCGATCGCCCTGGCCGCCGGCCGGCGCGCTCTATATCGCCTCGCCCAAGGCCACGGTCACCACCGACGCCGCCTATGTCCAGGCCGACAGCGCGGTGGTGGCGCCCAAGGTGCGGGGCCTGGTCGCCCAGGTGCTGGTCGCCCACGACCAGGCCGTCAGCCGCGGCGATCCCCTGGTGCGCATCGATCCGGAGGAGTTCGACGCCCGCGTCGCCTCGGCCGCCGCCGACCTGCAAACGCCCAGGCCGCGGTCGAGGCCGCCAAGGCCGCCCTGGTCACCCTGGACGCCGAGGAGAAGCTGGCCGCCTCCAACGTCCGCGCCGCCATGACCTCGATCCAGTCGGCCGACGCCCAGAACGCCCGCGCCCAGGCCGACCGGCTGCGCTACGAAAATCTGGTCGCCTCCGGCGCCGTGGCCCGCCGCGACGCCGACCAGTACCGCGCCGCCGCCATCAGCGCCAAGTCCGACGCCGACCACAGCCGCGCCGAACTGGACGTCAGCCAAGAGCCAGGCCGCCGTCACCGCCGCCAAGCGCGCGGCCCTCGCCGCCAATCTCTCGCAAGCGCAGGCCGGCGTCGCCCGCGCCCAGGCCGCGCTCGACCTCGCCCGCCAGGACCAGGCCCACACGGTCATCCGCGCGCCCATCGACGGCGTGGTCGGCGACCGCCAGGTCGAGCCGGGCGACTATGTCCAGCCCGGCACGCGGCTGATGACCCTGGTGCCGCTGAACGCGCTCTATGTCACCGCCAATTTCAAGGAGACCCAGGTGGCGCGCATGCTGGCCGGCCAGACGGCCGTGATCAAGGTCGACGCCCTGCCCGGCGTGAAGTTCACCGGCCAGGTCGACAGCTTCGCGCCCGGCTCCGGCTCGCAGTTCTCCCTGCTGCCCTTCGAGCCCGGCACCGGCAACTTCACCAAGATCGTCCAGCGCGTGCCCGTCCGCATCGCCCTCGACCCTGGCCAGAAGGGCCTCGACCACCTGCGGCCCGGGCTTTCCACCACGGTGACGGTGAAACTCAGCCAACCGAAGGGTTAGATCGCCCCCTGGTATCGTTGACGGGGCCTTGCGCCCCCTCCGTCACTCGCCTTCGGCGAGCGCCACCTCCCCCGTAAGAGGACGGGGGAGGAGGAATTTGCACTTTCTTCTCCTCCCATGCGCGCGGCGCGGGGGAGGTGGCGCGGCGGTTTGTTTCTTGCGCCGTGCCGGAGGGGGCGCAAAGCCGGATCAACGCAACCCAGCAGCTGACTCCCTAAACTCGGTCCGCCTGTCTATACCCACCCCATGGAAAGCTTCGATTTCGACGCCTGCGTGGTGGGGGCGGGCGCCGTGGGGCTGGCCTGCGGCTACGCCCTGGCGAAGCGGGGCCTGACCGTGGTGGTGCTGGAGAAGGAGCGCGCCATCGGCCAGGGCGTCTCCTCGCGCAATTCCGAGGTGGTCCACGGCGGCCTCTACTATCCGACCGGCTCGCTCAAGGCGCGGCTGTGCGTCGACGGCCGCCGGGCGCTCTATCCCTTCCTGGAGGCGCACAAGGTCGCCTACCGCAAATGCGGCAAGCTGGTGGTGGCCAGCGAGACCGACCAGATCGCCCGCATCGAGGCCATCGAGGCCCAGGCCATGGCCAACGACGTCGAGGGGATCGAGGCGATCACCGGCGCGCGGGCGCATGGCCCTGGAGCCGGGCCTGAGGGCGGTCGCGGCCATCGTCTCGCCCGAAAGCGGCGTCTTCGACAGCCACGGCTACATGCTGGCCCTGCGCGGCGAGATCGAGGATCGCGGCGGCGCGGTGGTCGCAGGCCACCCCGTTCGAGGGCGCCACGCCCCTGGAAGGCGGCGGTTTCACCATCCGCGCCGGCGGCGAGGCGCCGACCACCCTGACCGCTCGCTATCTGGTCACCGCGCCGGGCCTCTCGGCCCAGGCCGTGGCCGGCGAGATCGAAGGCTTTCCCAGGCGAAAGGATCCCGATCCGCCACTACGGCAAGGGCGTCTATTTCCGCCTGACCGGCCGCGCGCCGTTCGAGCATCTGATCTATCCGCCGCCGATCCCCGGCGCGCTGGGCACGCACTACCGCAAGGACCTGGGCGGCCAGGCGGTGTTCGGGCCGGACCTCGCCTATGTGGAGGCCGAGGACTACACGGTCGACCCCGCCCGCGCCGCAGGGCTTCTACGCCTACATCCGCCGCTTCTGGCCCGGCCTGCCCGACGGCGCCCTCACCCCCGACTATGCCGGCCTGCGGCCCAAGCTGCATGGCCCGGGCGAGCCGCAGCCCGACTTCCAGCTCGATGGGCCGGAGGTCCACGGCCTCGACGGCCTGGTCGCCCTGTTCGGCATCGAGAGCCCCGGCCTCACCTCGTCGCTGGCCATCGGCGAAGCGGTCGCCGATCGCCTGGGCCTGCCGGATCGGACTTGATGGGAAGACTCCCGGCCCCTATAAGCCGCGCTCCCGCACAGGCGCCTTAGGCTGGGTAGCTCAGATGGTTAGAGCGGTGGATTCATAACCCACAGGTCGGCGGTTCGATCCCGCCCCCAGCTACCACGCCAGTTGTGTCGCCATCGATGGGAGGGCGCCAAAGGTGATCGTCACCACCACCGAAAACATCCCCGGCTATCGCGTCATCGACGTCAAGGGCCACGTCTTTGGCCTGGTGGTCCGCAGCCGGGGCCTCGGCGGCAACATCGCCGCCGGCCTGCGATCCCTCGTCGGCGGCGAGATCAAGGAATACACCTCCCTGCTGGAACAGACGCGGCGGCACGCCACCGACCGGCTGATCGAGAACGCCCAGGTGATGGGCGCCAACGCGATCGTGATGATGCGGTTCGATTCGACCGAGATCGCTCAGATGATGACCGAGATCGTCGCCTACGGCACGGCCGTGGTCATCGAGCCCGCCGCCTGAATGCTGCGCCTCGCCCTGATCGTCGGCAGCGTATTGGCCCTGACGATCACCGGGGGCCTGCTCATGACCGGTCACGCCGCGCCGGGCCTCGGGGTGGCGGCGCTGTGGGCGCTGCTGCTGCTGGTCGGCGTCATCTTCGAACGCCGGCGCTACAAGCGGGTCCTCGATACGCCGCCCGGCGCGGATTGGGCGGCCACCCGCGAGCGGTTCATCGACCCGGAGACCGGCGCCGAGTTGCTGGTCTATTTCAACGCGAAGACCGGCGGGCGGGCCTATGTTCGATCGAAGGCCCCCCCCGCTCAGGGGTGAGGCTACCGCCCCGTCGGGATATCCTTGAACGCCACGTCCTTGTCCACGCCGCACGTCCTGCGGCAGGCCCAGCACGCGCTCGGCGATGATGTTGCGCAGGATCTCGTCGGTGCCGCCGGCGATGCGCAGGCCCGGCGCGCTCATCAGCGCCGTCTGGAAGGCGCCGGCCAGAGGGCGCCTGCGCCGGATCGCTGATGATGCCGAACTGGTCCTCCAGCTCCATCGCCGCGTTGGCCATGTCCTGCATCAGGGTGGCCGAGACCACCTTGCCGATCGAGCTTTCCGGCCCGGGCGTCTGGCCGCGCGAGAGGGCGGTCATGGTGCGGTAGGTGGTGTATTTGCAGCCCCTCGGCCTGGACGTACCAGTCGGCGATCTTCTCGCGCAGGCCCGCGTCCTTGGCCGCGGGGCCGGCCAGGGTCTGGATATCGCCGGCCAGCTTCATCACCCGGCCGTGGCTCGATCCGCCGCCGCCGCCGCCCACCGCGAGGCGCTCGTTCATCAGGGTGACCAGCGCGACCTGCCAGCCGTCGCCGACCGCGCCCACGCGCTGGCTGTCCTTGACGCGCAGGTCGGTGAAATAGACCTCGTTGAAGTCGGAGGCGCCGGACATCTGGTGGATCGGCCGCACTTCGACGCCCGGCGCATGCATGTCGACCCAGAACATGGTCAGGCCCTTGTGCTTGGGCACGTCGGGATCGGTGCGGGCCAGGAGCAGGCCGAAGTCGGAGTAGTGGGCGCCGGAGGTCCACACCTTCTGGCCGTTGATGACCCAGTCGTCGCCGTCGCGCACGGCGCGGGTGCGGGCGGCGGCGACGTCGGAGCCGCCGGAGGGCTCGGAGAACAGCTGGCACCAGATCTCCTCGCCGCGCACCGCCGGGCCGCACGAAGCGCTCCTTGTCGGCCTCGTTGCCGACGGTCATCACCGTGGGCACGCACATGCCAAGGCCGATCTGGAACGGGTTGGGCGGGCGTCGGAGACCTGGCCTCCTCCTGGCTGAAGATCACCGCCTGCCAGGAGGCGCCGCCGCCGCCGCCCCATTCCTTGGGCCAGGTGATGCAGGCGTAGCCGGCGTCGGCCTTCTTGCGCCTGCCAGGCGCGCGAGGCGTCCATGCTGACGCCGTCGTCGAGGCCGGCGTCGCGGGCCGGCGCGCTTGGGGGCGTTGGCCTCCAGCCAGGCGCGCACCTTGGCGCGGTAGTCGGCTTCCTCGGGGTGTGTCGTTGAAATCCATGACCGGTTTCCTTGGTCCTAAGTCTCAGGCGGCGTTGCGGCGTTCGAGCTGGCTGACCAGCCGCTCTTTCCAGGCCTTGGCCCCGCCGGCCACCAGGCCCAGCTGCTGGGACGCGGCGGTAGAAGAGGTGGCAGTCCACCTCCCAGGTGAAGCCCATGCCGCCGTGGGTCTGCATGTTCTCCTTGGCGGCGAACCAGAAGGCTTCGCGAGGCCGCGACGCGCGCCGCGGCGGCCGCCAGCGGCAGCTCCGCCGCGCCGGCGCTCAGCGCCCAGGCGCCGTAGTAGGCGTTGGAGCGGGCCAGCTCGTTCTTGACATAGATGTCGGCCAGCTTGTGCTTGATCGCCTGATAGCTGCCGATCGGCCGGCCGAACGCGTAGCGCTCCAGGGCGTAGTCCTTGGCCATCTCCAGGGCCCGGTCGGCGCCGCCCACCTGTTCGAAGGCCAGCAGCACCGCGGCGCGGTCGAGCACCTGTTCGGCCAGCGCCATGCCCTCGCCGGCCTCGCCCAGCGGCTCGGCGGCGGCGCCGTTGAAGGTCAGCCTGCGCGGCGCCGCGGGTCGGATCGAGGGTCTCCAGCGTCTCGCGCGTCACGCCCGGCGCCGGCCAGCTCGACCAGATAGAGGCCGGCGCTTGCCGCCCGTCCTTGGCCAGCACCACGGCGAGATCGGCGATATCGCCGTCGGTCACCGGGAGCTTGACGCCGGTGAGCTTGCCGCCCTCGACCTTGGCCTGGACCTGGGCCTCGGTGAGCGCGCCCGGGCGCTCGACGGTGGCGAAACAGCCGATCACCTCGCCGGCGGCGATCTTCGGCAGCCACTTGGCCTTCTGCGCCTCCGATGCCGGCCAGCATCAGGGCCTCGGCGACGAAATAGACGGTGGAGGCGAAGGGGATGGGCGCGAGCGCCCGGCCCAGCTCCTCGGCGATGGCGCACAGCTCGATGTGGCCGAGGCCCAGGCCGCCGTATTCCTCGGGGATGGCCGCGCCCAGCCAGCCCTGCTCGGCCACCGCCTTCCACAGGCCCTGCGTCATAGGACTTGGCCGGATCGTCGAGCACGCCGCGCACCACGGCGATGCGCACAGCGGGCGTCGAGGAACTTGCGCGCCTCGGTCTTGAGGAACTTCTGGTCGTCGGAAAAATCGAAATCCATCGCTATTGGTCCGTTCGTTTCCGCCCTTGGCTTTGCGGCCAGGATAGCGGGCTTTCGCGCGGGGGAAAGACTGACCGAGCGTCAAGCGGGCTGCGTTGACGCGACCAGGTCGCGTGTGTACAATGCGCACGGTGAAGAGCGCGGACCTCATCCGGGATATCAAGGCCGCCGGATGGGTCCTGGATCGAGTTCGCGGCTCGCATCATGTGTTCAAACATCCGGACCGCCCTGGGCGCGTGGTCGTGCCGCATCCCAAGAAGGATCTCGGCGTCGGCCTGGTCGCCGCCATCCGCAAACAGGCCGGCCTTTGAGGAGTCTTCGCGTGCGCTATCCCGTCGTAATCGAACCGGGCGATGAGACCACGGCGTTTGGCGTCATCGTCCCTGACCTGCCCGGCTGCTTCTCCGCTGGCGACACTCTGGACGAGGCCCTGACCGGGGTCGAGGAGGCGGCCGCCGCCTGGATCGACGCGGCCCTGGACACGGGCGAGGCCATCCCCGCGCCGTCGAGCCTGGCGGCCGTGCGCGCCAATCCCGCCTACGCCGGCTGGACCTTCGGTGTCGTCGCCCTCGACCCGGCCCTGCTCGACGACACCATAGAGCGGGTGAACATCACCCTGCCGCGCCGGGTGCTGCGCCGTCTCGACGCCCTGGCGAAGGCGGCCGGCAAGACGCGCTCGGGCTTCATCGCCCATCTCACGCTGGAAGCTTAGACCACCCTCGGCCACCCCGGTGATCACCCTGCGAACGGTGGCGCCACGCCGCGCGCGGCGCTAAACCGGCGCATGCGCACCGACACTCCCCAGCCCGATCCGCCTCGCCGACTATCGGCCGCCCGCCTTCCTGATCGACGAGGTCGCATCTCGACTTCGATCTGGCGCCCGGCGCCACGCGGGTGAAGGCGCGCCTGGCCGATCCGCCGCAACGGCGACCACGCCGAGCCCCTGAAGCTCAACGGCGAGCGGCTGAAGCCGATCTCCGTCGCCATCGACGGCCGGGTGCTGGGCGCGTCCGAACACGCCATCGACGCCGAATGGCTGACCATCCCCGCCGTGCCCGACGCCTTCACCCTGGAGACCGAGGTCGAGATCGATCCGGAGGCCAACAAGGCGCTGGAGGGGCTCTACATGTCCGGCCGGCCGCTTCTGCACCCAGTGCGAGGCCGAGGGCTTCCGCAAGATCACCTGGTTCGCCGACCGCCCCGACGTGCTGGCCCGCTTCACCGTGCGGATCGAGGCGCGACAAGGTCGTTCCAGCGCCTGCTTTCCAACGGCAACCTGATCGAGGCCGGCGACCTGCCCGGCGGCCGCCACTTCGCGGTGTGGAACGATCCCTTCCCCAAGCCCTGCTACCTGTTCGCCCTGGTGGCCGGCGAGCTGGACGTGCTGGAAGACAGCCTTCGTCACCATGAGCGGCCGCACGGTCGACCTGCGCATCTATGTCGATCCCGGCATGGCGCCGCGCGCCGCCTACGCCATGGACAGCCTCAAGCGCTCGATGAAGTGGGACGAGGAGGTCTTCGGCCGCGAATACGACCTCGACCTGTTCATGATCGTCGCCGTGCGCGACTTCAACTTCGGGGCGATGGAGAACAAGGGGCTGAACATCTTCAACTCCTCCCTGCTGCTGGCCGATCCGGCCACCGCCACCGACCTCGACTACGAGCGGATCGAGGGCGTGGTCGCCCACGAGTATTTCCACAACTGGACCGGCGACCGGATCACCTGCCGCGACTGGTTCCAGCTGTGCCTGAAGGAGGGCCTGACGGTCTTCCGCGACCAGAGCTTCTCGGCCGACATGCGCGGCCACGCCGTGCAGCGGATCAAGGACGTCAAGGCCCTGCGCGCGCGCCAGTTCTCCGAGGACGCCGGCCCGCTGGCCCACCCGGTGCGGCCCAACCAGCTATCTGAAGATCGACAACTTCTACACCGCGACCATCTACGAGAAGGGCGCGGAGGTCATCCGCATGCTGAAGACCCTGATCGGCGACGAGGCGTTCCGGAGCGGCATGGACCTCTATTTCGAGCGCTGGGACGGCCACGCCACCACGGTGGAGGCCTTCATCCACTGCTTCGCCGAGCGTCAGGCCGCGACCTGACGCCATTCTTCGCCTGGTACGAGCAGGCCGGCACGCCGGCGGTGAATCTGGAGTCCGCGCTACGACGCCGCCGCCCGCGCGCTTGATCTCACCTTCACCCAGTCGACCGCGCCGACGCCGGGCCAGCCCGACAAGCCGCCCCTGCCGATCCCGGTCGCCCTGGGCCTGCTGGACGAGGACGGCCGCCCGACTTCGCGCGCCAGGCCGACGGCGTGATCGTGTCTCGACCGAGCGCCGAAACCAAGGTGCGCCTCGAGGGCGTCGAGCGCGCGCCGGTGGTCTCGGCCCTGCGCGGCTTCTCCGCCCCGGTGAACCTGACCACCGACGCCCCGGCCAAGGACGCCTATGTGCTGCTGGCCGCCGACCCCGACCTGTTCAACCGCTGGGAGGCCGGCCAGGGCCTGGCGCGCGACCTGATCCTGGCCAGCGCGGCCGGCCGGCCGGACGAGGTGGGCGAGGAGCGCTTCGCCGAGGCCATGGGCCGGGCGCTGGACGACCAGTCGGCCGATCCGGCCTTCAAGGCCCTGCTGCTGGCCCTGCCCTCGGAACCCGATCTGGCCATGGCCGGCGAGGCCGGCCGATCCGGCGGCGATCCATGACGCGCGCGAGCGTCTGCGCACGCGCATGGCCGTCCATCTCGGCGACGCCCTGCGCCGGCTGCACGGCGGCCTGCAGGAGCCGGGCGAGTTCTCCGCCGATCGCCGAAGCGGCCGGCCGACGCGCCCTGCGCAACGCCGCGCTCGAACTCCTGGCCGCCGACCCCATCCGAAAAATCGCGAGCGCGCCAAGGGCCACTTCGAGGCCGCCGCCAACATGACCGACGCCATGGGCGGCCTCAACGCCCTGATGCTGCTGGGCGGCGAGGCGTTCGACGAGGCCCTGGCCGCCTTCTACGAACGCTGGAAGGACGAGCCCCTGGTGATCGACAAATGGTTCGCCCTCCAGGCCCGCGATCCGGCGGAGGGCGCCCTCGGCCGGGTGCTGGGCCTCACCGCCCATCCCGACTTTCGATCCGCGCACGCCCAACCGCCTGCGCGCCCTGGTGGGAACCTTCGCCGCCTTCAACCCGGCCCGCTTCCACGATCCCAGCGGCGCCGGCTACCGCTTCCTCGCCGACCAGATCCTGATCGTTGACGCCTTCAACCCGATGACCGCCGCGCGCCTGCTCGAGCCGCTGGGAAACTGGGCGCGCTATGAGCCGAAGCTCGGCGCGCTGATGCGCGAACAACTCGCCCGCATCGCCGCGACCAAAGGCATATCCAAGAACGTGCTGGAACTCGCCGCCAAGGCGCTGGGAGAAGATTAAGGAGTCGCGCCGCCGGTCAGCTTTTCGAACACCTGTCGCGCGATGCGCCGCTGGGCCGTGATACTGGCGCGCAGGGCCTTGAAGTCGCGCGCCGCGCCGGCCTTGGCCAGAAGGGCGCGGAAGGCGGCCGGCTCGCCGGACGGGTCGGCGCCATCCTCCAGGGCGATCTTGAGCAGCTGCGACACGTCCTGCTGAAGCGTCCAGGCGCTGGTCAGGGCGGCGATGTCGGCGCTGGACGCCAGGCCTGCTTCGCCCAGGGCGGCAAGCGCTTCACGGGTGTTGGCGCGCAGAGGGCCGCCGGCCTGGGCGTGGATGAGCTGCAGGTGCTGGGCGCTGAACTCGATATCCACCAGGCCGCCCGGGCTGAGCTTCATATCCCAGAAGCCCTTGGGCGGCCGCTCCTTGGCCATGAGCGCGCGCATGGCGGCCACGTCCTTGGCGGTGGAGGCCGCTTCGCGCGGACGCCGCAGCGCCGTCTCGATCGCCCGGGCGGCCACGCGCTCGAAGGCGGGCGAGGAGGCCCACGCCACCCGCGCCCGGGTCATGGCCAGGAGCTCCCAGGTCTCGGCCTCGCCGGCGTAGTAGTTTTCGAAGGCCGCCAGGCTCACGGCCACCGGCCCCTTGGTGCCCGAGGGCCGAAGCTGGAGATCCACCTCATAGAGGCCGCCCTCCGCCGTGGGCGCCGACAGCGCCGCCACCAGGCGCTGGGTGAAGCGGGCGTAGAAGGTGTCGGCGGCGAGGCCTTTCACCGCCGAGACGGCGCCGCTCCGGCTGGCGCGATAGAGGGTCATCAGATCGAGATCGGAGGTCGCGCTCATCTCCCGCGACCCGCATTTGCCCAGCGCGACCACCGCCACCTCGCCCGGGAAGGCGCCGGCCGGTCCGCTCCACCTCGGCCAGGCTCGCCTTAGCCAGGCCCACGATCACCCCGTCGGCGAGGTCGGCGAAGGCCCGTCCGGCGGCCTCGGCGCTGGCGACGCCGCCCAGCACCTGGACGGCGATGCGAAACGCCACGTCGCCATGGCGCCGTCGGGCCGCGTCCATGGCCGCCTCGAAATCGCCGGCGCCGGCGATGGCCGCCGACAGATCGGCGGGCGGCGCGATCGCGCCGAAGAAATCGCGATCCAGCAGGGCGTCCAGCGCCGCCGGGCGGCGGGCCAGGGTGCGCGCGACGCTGGGCGCGAAGGCCATGACCCGCACCACCAGCTCCAGAAGGCGCGGCTGGGCCAGGAACAGCGATTGCACCTGCACGCCCAGGGCGAGACCGGCGAAGAACTCGGAGAAGCGCGAGAAGGCGACGTCCGGCGCGCCGCTGGCCGGCGATCGCGTCCAGCAACCGGGGCGCCAGGCGCGTGAAGAGCCTCGCGGCCGCGCTCGGTGCGGGTGGCGGCGATGCGGCCGTGGTGCCAGCCGCGGATGGCGGCCGATATGCGCTCGGGACGCGAAAACCCCATGCGCGCCAGGGTGGCCAGGGTCTCCGGATCGTCCTCCACGCCGGTGAAGACCAGGCTGCCGAATTTGGATGACAAGGCCTCCTCGCCGGCGAAGAGGTCGCCGTAGCGCTTGTTCACGATCTTGAGCACCTTGCCGACGGCCGCGTCGAACCGGCGAAGCTGGCCTTGGCCGGAAAGGGCGGCCACGCGGCGGCGGTCGGCGTCGGCCTGCGGCAGGCGGTGGGTCTGCTCGTCGTCCACCATCTGGATGCGGTGCTCCAGCGCGCGAAGCTGGTCGTAGGCGCCGGCCAGGTCGGCGGCGGCCGCCGCCTCGATCTGCCCGGCCTCGGCCAAGGCGGTCAGGGCGTCCAGGGTGCGCGAGACGCGCAGATCGGGATGTCGGCCGCCCAGGATCAGCTGCTGGGTCTGGACGTAGAACTCGATCTCGCGGATGCCGCCCCGGCCCAGCTTGAGATCGGCGCCGGCGGCGGTCAGCCGGTCGTCGACCTTGTGGACGTGGATCTGGCGCTTGATCGAATGGATGTCGGCGATGGCGGCGAAGTCGAGGTTGCGACGCCAGATGAAGGGCGCAGCTCATCGAGAAACGCCTGGCCCCGCGCGATATCGCCGGCCGCCGGCGCGCGCCTTGATGAAGGCCGCCCGCTCCCAGTTCTGGCCGACCGTCTCGTAGTAGTCGAAGGCCGCCGGAACCGAGACCGACGGCCGAGGTGGAGAGCGGATCGGGCCGCAGGCGCAGGTCGACGCGGAACACATAGCCGTCCGCAGGTGCGCGCCTGCAGCAGGCCGGCCACGCGCTCGGTGATCTGGTGGCGAAGGCCGCGGGCTCGACGCCGTCGGCCAGCGGCATGGCGTCGGGCTCGTAGAAGACCGAGATGTCGATGTCGCTGGAATAGTTCAGCTCGAAAGCGCCGTGCTTGCCCATGGCGATGAAGAACAGGCCCGGGATCGGCCCTTCGCTTCCCTTTCCCAGCCGTGTCAGCCGGCCGCCGGCCAGGGCCTCGCGGGCGGCGAGCGCCAGGGCCGCGGCAAGCGCCGCGTCGGCGAAGGCGCTGAGCGCGCCGGTCACGGCGTCCAGGTCCCAGACCCCGCCCAGATCGGCCAGGGCGGTCAGCAGATGAAGATCGCCCTTCAGCCGCCGCAGCCGCGCCGCGGCCGCCTCGATATCCGCCTCTTGGCCGAGCTTGCCGGCCGCCTTGATCGAGCGCGGCGCGTTCCGCGTCGGCGTCGCGCGAGAGGATGCGATGGAGCCGGTCGGGCGCGCCGCGTCGCCAGAGCCGCCAGATAGGGCGAGGCGGCGAAGACCGGCGCGAGGGCCGGCCACGCGCCGTCGAGGGTCTCGAGCCAGCCCGCCTTCTCGGCCGCCGGCGCCAGCCTCTCCCGGGCTCGGAGGGCCGCGCCGGCGTCGATCACCGGGCCGCACGGGGCGATCCGCTCGCCAAGGGTCGATCGGCGGCGCCATCAGCCGGTCTTGGGCAGCACCAGGGCCACGCGCAGCCCGGGCCCGCTCTCGCCCACCACGCCTGGGCCTTCGTCGAGCTCCAGCCGACCGCGATGCGCTCGCGCCACCGCCGCCACCAGGGACAGGCCGAGGCCGGCGCCGGGCTGGCTGCGGCTGTTCTCCAGCCGCACGAAGCGCTCGACGACCCGCGCCCGGTCGGCCGCCGGCACGCCCGGCCCGGTGTCGGTGACCGCCATTTCGATGTCGCCGGAGGAGCGTCGGCGCACCCGCAGCATCACCGCCCCGCCGGGCGGGGTGTATTTCACCGCGTTGTCGAGGATGTTGGCGAGCGCCTGGGCGACGAATTCGCGGTTGGCCTTGACCTTCAGCCCGGGCGTGAGCTCGGCCTTGAACTCCAATCCCTTGTCTTCCGCAAGCGGCTCATAGAGCTCGGCCATGTCGGCGGCCAGGGCCCCGGGATCGAACAGCGCCTGGTCGGGCGCATCGCCGGCGGCTTCCAGCCGGGCGATGGCCAGCACGGCGGCGAAGGTGCGCAGCACGCCGTCGGCGTCCTCCAGCGCCTGATGCAGGGCGAGCCTTGGGATCGGCGCGGCCGGCGTCGGCCTCGATCATCGCCGCCTCCAGCCGCGCCCGCAGGCGGGTAAGCGGCGAGCGCAGGTCGTGGGCGATGGCGTCGCCGGCGTGGCGCAGGCCGCCGATGGACCGCTCCAGCCGGTCGAGCATGTCGTTGAGGCCCATGGCCAGCTCGTCGATATTCATCGCCGGCGCCGCGCACCTGGGCGCGGGCGCGCAGATCGCCGGCCGCGGACCGCGGCGATAACGTCGGTGCAGGCGCGTGATCTTGCGGCTGACGTCGCGGCTGACCAGCACCCCGCCCGCCAGGCCCAGCAGGATGACCAGGGCGCCGGCGCCCCACAGGGCGCGCAGGATCTTGACCACATAGGCTTCGGCCTCGCCGACATCGGCGCCGACGAACATCAGCTCGCCGTCCGGCATCCGCTCCTGAAGACCGCGGGCGGGTCTGCGGACCACCGCGCCGTCGGCGTCGGTCTGGGTGAGCACGAAACTGGCCCAGGCATGATCGGCGCCCTGGTCCTTGACCGGCGACTGGCCGATCGAGCCGGATATCGGCGCGCCGTTCTTGTCCATCAGCAGATAGAGCAGGGCCTTGTCGGCGGTGGAGCGCTCCACCACCGCCTGGTTGAGCGCCATCGCCCCGCCGCGCTGATAGACCGCCTCCAGCGAGCGCATCTCGCGGCTCACCTGGGCGTCGGCGTGGGCCGTCACCTCGCCGGCGGTGGCGAAATAGATATAGGCGAGGAAGGCGCAGGCCGCCGCCGCGAACAACGCCAGGAAAAGCAGAGTCAGGCGGAAGGGCGTGGTGCGCAGCAGCCTTGGCGCGCGCATGGCGGCGGCTCTCGTCAGGCTTCCAGGCGGTAGCCCGCGCCACGCACCGTTTGCAGCATCGCCCGCTCGAAGCCCTTGTCGATCTTCGCGCGCAGCCTGGAGATATGGACGTCGATCACATTGGTCTGGGGATCGAAATGATATTCCCACACCTTTTCGAGCAGCATGGTGCGGGTCACCGACTGGCCGGCGTGGCGCATCAGGAATTCCAGCAACTGGAACTCGCGGGGCTGGAGATCGATCTCCTTGCCCTCGCGGTGAACTTCCCGGCCGAGGAGATCCATTTCCAGATCGCCGACCCTCAGCACGGTCTGGACCGAGCCGGTCTCCCGGCGCCGCGCCAAGGCTTCGACACGGGCGATCAGCTCGGCGAAGGCGTAGGGCTTGACGAGATAGTCGTCCCCGCCAGCGTTCAGCCCGGTGACCCGGTCGTTGATCTCGCCCAGCGCCGAGAGGAACAGCACCGGGGTCTGATCGCCGCCGTGCCGCAGACGTTCGACCATGGTCACCCCGTCCATGCGCGGCATCATGCGATCGACGATCAGCACGTCGAAGCGGCCGCCGCTGGCCGCCCCAAGGCCGGCCTCGCCATCCGGCGCGCTGGAGCATTCATGCCCGGCGTCGGTCAGGCCCCGGACCATGGCCTGCGATGCTTCGAGGTCATCCTCGACGATCAAGAGCCTCATCGGCCAAGCCCCTTTTAGGTCGCGATCAGCCGGCGATCTTGATCGGCACGTAGAGGGTGCGGCCCGAGCGGTTGATGGCGAGAGGAATGCTGGTCCGTCCCGCCTTCTTCCATTCGGCCACGGCGGCGGAGACGTCGGCGGCGGTGGCCACCTCCCTGTCGCCGGCGCGCACGATCACGTCGCCGCCCTTCAGACCCTTCTCGCCGGCGTCGGAAGCGCCCTTGACGCCCTCGACGATCACGCCGTGCACCGTATCCCCGAGATTGAATCTCTGACGCATGGCCGGGGTCAGAGGGGCGAGGTTCATGCCCAAGATCGGCGCGGCGGGATTGGCGTGCGGGTCGCCGGGATCGGAATTATCGTCTCCGCCGTCGCCGCCCGGCCCGCCGTTGCGGGCGAGTTGCTCTTCGGACGGCCGAAGGCCGGTGTGGATGTCGAGGGTCCGCTCCTTGCCATCGCGGAAAAGATCGAGATGGGCGACATCGCCGGCCGGGATCTTGGCGATCTCCCGGGTCATCTCATTGGGGCTGGTCACCGGTTGGCCGTTGACGGCCACGACCACATCGCCGGCCTGAACGCCCGCCTTCTGAGCCGGGCCGCCTGGAACCAGGTCGGCGACGACGGCGCCCTTGCGGCCGCTGAGGCCCCAGCTATCGGCCATTTCGTCGCTGAGGTTCTGGATGGTGGCGCCGATGTAGCCACGCTTGATCTTCTCGCCGGTCATCAGCTGCTTGGTCACAGATGACGCGATGTCGGCGGGGATATCGAAGCCGATGCCGACCGAGCCGCCGGAGGGCGAGAAGATGGCGGTGTTGACGCCGATCACCCGGCCGTAGGTGTCGAAGGTCGGGCCGCCGGAATTTCCGCGATTGATCGGCGCGTCGATCTGAATGTAGTCGACGAAGTTCTCGCCGATGTCGCGGTTATAGGCCGAGACGATGCCGGCCGTGGCCGTATTGCCGAGGCTGAAGGGGTTGCCCACCGCCAACACCCAGTCGCCCACCCGGGGCTTGGCCGAGTTTTCGAAGTCGACATAGGTGAAGCCGTGCCCCTCGACCTTGATCACGGCAAGGTCGGTGCCTTCGTCGCGGCCGACGACGACGCCTTTCAGCTCCTTGCCGTCCTTGAGCACCACCTTGATCTCTTCGGCGTTCTCCACGACGTGGTTGTTGGTGACGATGTAGCCGTCCGAGGAGATGAAGAAGCCGGAGCCCGCCGACTGCTGCTTGGGCGCCGGCGGCGCGTCATCGCCGCTTCCGGGCGCCTGGCCGCGAGGCACGATGTCGAAGGGGAAATTCTCGAAGCCGGGGATCCGCCGCGCCGCGTTGGGGTCGGCCTTGGAGGTCACATTGATCGAGACCACCGCCGGCGAGACCTTCTCGAAGATGTCGGCGAACGACAGCGGCGCGCCCGGCGCCGCCGGAAGGGTCGGCAGGGAAGCCTTGATCAACTGGCCCCCGGTGAGATTGATTCCGCCCGGATGCAGGCCCGCGCCGGCCATGGCGGCCACCGCCACCGCCGCGCCGGCCACCGCGCCTAAAGCCACCTGCGATTTACTCACAGCCATATCGATATCCTCTGGCCCGAAAACGCCTCGGGCGGAGCGTGTTCCTATTTAGTGCCGGATGCCAAAGAGCGCGAGGGCGCTCAAGTTACCTTTCCGTTATTCCGGTGACCTTCCTAAAGCTTATTTCAGGCGTGAAGGTGTCACGCATCTTCCTGGGCTGTCAGAGCGGCGATTTTCGCTTCCTCCTCGGCCGACAGAGGCGGCGTCGATGGGCCGCTCCGCGACCGAACGATCAGCAGGCCGGCGCCAAGCAGCACGACCAGGAACGGCCCGCCCCAGAGCAGGCTGTTGGTCAGGGAGAGCCGGGGTCGGAAGAGGACGAAATCGCCATAGCGCGCGCGCAGAAAATCGCGGACCTGGGCGTCGCTGTCGCCGGCGGCCAGATGCTCGCGGATGGCCCGGCGCAGATCGGCCGCCAGATCGGCGTCGGAATCATCGATCGACTCGCCCTGGCACACCAGGCACCGGGTCTCACGGAAAAGGGCCCTGGCCCTTGCCTCCTTGGCCGGATCGGCCAGCCGGTCGGCGGGATCGGCGGCGGCCGCCAGGCACAGCACCGCGCCGAAGATAGCGGCGATCTTCTTGAGGTTCATTCCGCCGGCGCCAGAACCGGCGCCGGCGCGCGCCGGGCGCCCGCCGCCACCCGCAGTCGCCGATCCGAAAGCGAAAGCGCGCCGCCCAGCGCCATCAGCAGCGGCCCGAGGAAGATCAGGTGGACCCAGGGGTTCCAGAAGCCGCGCACCAGCCACGCCGATCCCCCGTTCGCCGCCGCCCGCGGCTCGCCCAGCACGATATAGAGATCGTCGAGAACGGTGGGACACAGGGCGACCCTGGAGGTGGTCTGGCCGCCGGTGGCGTAGGTCCGCCGCTCCGGCGTCGCGGCGCAGACCAGCGCGCCCCTGGCGTCGGTGACGCGCAGGACGCCGTGCTGGGCGTCATAGTTTGGCCCGACCCGGTCGCTTACCGAAACCAGGGTCGCGTGATAGGCGCCGATGTCAAAACCGCCGCCGAGCGACAGCACCGCCGAGCCCTCCACCCGCCAGCTCGTCTCGAAGGCCGCGCCCATGAGGAAGACGCCCAGGCCCAGGTGGGCCAGGGTCATGCCCCAGGTCCCGCGCGGCAGGCCGGCAAGGCGGCGCAGGCTTTCGCCGAGCGGGCCGCGGAAGAGCCGGATGCGCCCGGCGGCTTCATCGAGCGCCCCGGCGATCAGCCAGACGCCGATCCCGATCTCGGCGGCCGTCATCGCCTTGCGCGGCTGAACGAGGGCGAACACCAGCAGGGCGGCGGCGACGCCCACGCCCGCCGCCAGACTCAGCCGCTGGGCCACGCCCCGCGCGTCGCCGCGCTTCCAGGCCAGCAGCGGGCCGGCCGGCAGCACCAGGAAGGCCACCGCCATCAGACCGCCGACCACCAGATTGTAGTAGGGCGGCCCGACCCCGCCCTGGTGACCGAACGCCTCCAGCACCAGCGGCCACAGGGTGCCGGCCAGCACCGCCGTGGTCACCGCCGCCAGGAAGATGTTGTTGACCACCAGCGCGCTCTCGCGGCTGATCGGGGCGAAGGCCGACTGGTCCTTCAGGAGCGGCGCGCGCCAGGCGAAGAGGCTGAAGCCCGCTCCCGAAGCGATGCCCAATATCCCCAGCAGCAATATCCCCCGCTTGGGATCCACCGCGAAGGCGTGCACCGAGGTCAGCACCCCCGAGCGCACCAGGAAGGCGCCGAGCATGGAGAGGGTGAAGGCCCCCATGGCCAGGAACGCGGTCCAGGCGGCCAGGGCCCCGCGCTTTTCGGTCACCACCGCCGAGTGCAGCAGGGCGGTCGCCAGCCAGCCAGGGCATGAAGCTGGCGTTCTCCACCGGATCCCAGAACCACCAGCCGCCCCAGCCCAGCACATAATAGGCCCAGAACGAGCCCAGGGTGATGCCGATGGTGAGCAGGCTCCAGGCGGCCAGGGTCCAGGGCCGCACCCAGCGGGCCCAGGCGCTGTCGACCCGGCCCTCGATCAGGGCGGCGACGGCCAGGGAGAACACCACCGAGAGCCCGACGTAGCCGGCGTAGAGAAACGGCGGATGGATCGCGAGCGCCGGATCCTGCAGCAGCGGATTGAGCGATCGGCCCTCCACCGGCGGCATGGCCAGGCGCAGCAGCGGGTTCGAGGCGAACACCATATAGCCGATGAAGAGGCTCCCCAGGCAGCCCTGAACCGCGACGGTCAGCGACTTGAGACCCCAGGGCAGCCCCTTGGAGAGCACCACCGCCGAGCCATAGGCGGTCAGCATCGAGCACCACAGCAGGATGGAGCCCTCGTGGCTGCCCCAGGCGCCGGCGATCTTGTAGATCAGCGGCTTTTCGGTGTGCGAATTCTCGGCCACATTCACCACCGAGAAGTCCGAGGTGACGAAGGCGTGGATCAGGGCGCCATAGCCGATGGCGATGGCGACGAAGGCGCCCAGGCGCCGCCCCCTCCCCGGCCCCGGTCAGCGTCGCGTCGCGCCGCGCGCGGCCGGCGAAGGAGAGCCCCGCCTGGGCCAACGACAGGGTCAGCGCCAGGATCAGGGCGAACTGGCCAAGCTCGGCGATCATGGCTTGGTCGCCTCGGCCGGATAGGCGGCGGCCGCGCCATCTCCACGCCACTCGCCCCGCGCCTTCAGCGCCCTGGCCAGTTCGCGCGGCATATAGCGCTCGTCGTGCTTGGCCAGGATCTGGTTGGCCACGAAAAGCCCGGCGGTGTTGAAGGCGCCCATGGCGACGACGCCCTGGCCTTCGCGAAACAGGTCGGGCAGGTCGCCGCGATAGGTCACCCTGGCGCTGGCGGTGTGGTCGGCCACCACGAAGGCCACCGAGCCGTCGGCGCTCTTCGAAACGCTGCCCGACTTCACCAGCCCGCCGAGCTGGATCGCCCGGCCGGGCGGCACATGGGCGGCGAACGCCTGGGCCGGCGTATAGAAATAGGAGATCGAGCCTCTCAGCCCGAACAGCGCCAGCCCCACCGCCAGCGCCAGGATCGGCGCGGCGACGGCCACCACCAGCAGCCGGCGGCGGGCCTTGCGGGATTTCGGAAGCCAGGCCATCAGCGGCCCGGCCCGTTCAGCGGCGGGGCGTGCAGGGCGGCGTCCAGCTCAGCGGCCACCTTCGGCTGGCCGGCGTATCGCCGCCGGGCCTCGGCCAGGGCGGCGTCGCGCTTGTCGGTCTCGCCAAGCACCGTATAGGCCCTAACCAGCCGCACCCAACCGTCCGGATCGTCGGGATTGGCCTTGAGTTGCGCGGCGAGCGTGTCGACCATGCCCTGGATCATGCCGGTCATCGGCGCGGCCGGCGCCGGCGAGACGTCCTCCGCCTCGGCCAGGCGCCCGGTCTGCTCCACCCCGGCGATATCAGCGGCCAGCGCGGCGCGGCGTGGATCGGCGGGGGACAGCAGACCCAGAAGGCGGGTCCAGTGTTGCAGGCCCGCCGCGGTATCGCCGCCGGCGATGCTGGCTTGGCCAAGATAGTAAAGCGCGGGCGGCGAAGCCGGATCGGCCTTCAAGGCGCGCTCGAACAGCGCCCTTGCATCCGGGCCGACGGTTCCCCGCGCCTTGATCACCAGAATCTCGCCCAGGGCCGCCAGCAGGTCAGGCCGATCGGGGGCGATGGCCAGCGCCTTGCGCATGGCGTGGGCGGCGCCGTCGACATCGCCCAGCGACATGTCGAGGGCGGCCAGTTGCCTCTCGGGTTCGACATCGCCTGGTCGCTCCACCGCCATGGCCCGCAAGGCGGCGGCCAGCTCCGGCGGCTGAAAGAGTTCGGGATGGGCGCGCCATTGCGCCAGCCGCGCGGCGAACGGCTGATCCTTCGCTCCGGGCGATCCCACCATCAGATAGATCGGTACGGCCAGCAGCGGCGCGATCACCGCCGCGGCCATCAGCACGCCGGGCCGGCCAAGCCGACTCACCGGGGTTTCGCCGCGATCGGCGGCGGCGAGCAGGCGGCGGCCGGCCTCCGCCTTGGCCGCCCGGCGCTCCTCGGCGGGAATGAGATCGCGCTCGGCCAGATCGTCGATCTCGGCCAGGGCGCGGCGATAGACCGCCACGGTGGGATCGGCGAGCGCCGTCGCCGACGCCCGCGCCGCGCCGCGCAAAATCAAGGCGGCCGAGCCCGCCGCCAGAAGGGCCGCCGCGATCCACAATCCGATCATGGCGCCCTGTTACCCAATATTCGCCCGCGCCGCGAGGGAGAGCGCTCTTCCGCGCCTTTCGGATCCCGGCGCCTCACCCCTCCGCGCGGGGGAGGGTAAGCGTCAGTTTCAGGCCGCCGAGGCCGGAATCGCCCAGAGCCAAGGCGCCGCCGTAGGCCCGGACCAGTTCGTCGACGATGGAGAGGCCGAGGCCTGAGCCCGGAGCGCTCTCGTCCAGCCGCTCGCCACGCCGCAGCACCGCCTGGCGCTGTTCGGCGGCCAGGCCATCGCCGTCGTCCTCGACGATAAGCTCGAACTGCCTGGGCGCGCCGGCGATCGCGCGCGTGGTGATCCGCACCTCGCCGCCGCACCATTTGCAGGCGTTCTCCATGACGTTGCCGGCGATCTCCAGCAGGTCCTGGCGCTCGCCCAGGAACCAGAGGCCGTCGTCGAGGTCGAGATCGATCCGCGCGACCTTGTCGCGGAAGATCCGCTCCAGCGTGCGGCTGAGCTCCTCCACCACCGGCGTGACTTCGGTGCGCTCGCCGAGGCCCTGAGTTCGCGCCGCGGCCCGGGCGCGGCGCAGGTGGTGATCGACCTGCTGGCTCATCGTCTGGGCCTGGCGCGACACCACCTCGGCCAGCTGGCCCGGCTGCTGCGACGCTTCGGTCAGCATCACCGAGAGCGGCGTCTTCAGGGCGTGGGCCAGATTGCCGACATGGGTGCGCTGGCGCTCCACCACCTGCTGGTTGTGCGCCACCAGGGCGTTCAGCTCCGCGGCCAGGGGCTCGAGCTCCACCGGATAGTGGCCCATCAGGCGCTCCGATTGGCCCGTGCGCACGGCCGCGACCTCCCGGCGCAGGGCGAACAGGGGCTGCAGGCCCACCCGCACCTGGACGATCACCGCGGCGATCAGGCCGGCGCCCAGCAGGACCAGGGCCACGGCCAGGGTGGTGATGAAGGTGCGCACATCGCGATTGACCGGGGTGCGGTCCTCGGCCGCCATGAAGATCACCGGCGCTGGCGAAATCGGGCAGACTCGCCTGCAGGGCCCCGACGCGCAGAGGCTGGGAGAGCGGCCCGACGCTGTCGTAGAACACCATCCGGCCCTTGGCCGCCGCCAGAGCCGCCACACCCTCCGGAGGCGCCGGCAAGGCATGATCCCAGAGGGAGCGCGACCGGGCCAGGGCGTGCAAGCCGCCGGCCACGGGCGTGGCGATCTCCCAGTAGTCGCCGGAATAGGCGCGCAGCGCCCGGGCGTCGGTATACGGCGGCGGCGTCACCGCGCCATTGTCCACCGAGGCGCCGGCCAGCAGGCCGTCGACGGTGTCGGTCAGCTGGTCGTCGAACCTCGCCGTCGCCACGTGATTGAAGAACACCGAGAGGGCCAGGCCGGCCACCACCAGCACCGCCAAGCTCCAAGCGGCGGCCAGGACCACCAGCCGGCGGACAAGCGAGGGCCGGCGCCGCGAGGCGGCGCGATCGGCGGCCGCCTTCACGCCTCGTTCGCCTCGCCCTCCAGCGCCACCAGCCGATAGCCGAGCCCGCGCACGGTCTCGATCCGGTCGGGGCCGATCTTCTTGCGCAGCCGGCCGACGAACACCTCGATGGTGTTGGAGTCGCGGTCGAAGTCCTGGTCGTAGAGGTGCTCGACCAGCTCGGTGCGGCTGATCACCCGGCCCTGGTGCATCATCAGATAGTGCAGCAGCCGGTATTCCAGCGAGGTCAGCCGCAGCGGCTCGCCGTTGACCGTGGCCCGCGCGGCGCGGGGATCGAGCCGCAGGCCGCCGCAGCGACAGGCTGGGCGCCGCATGGCCGGCCGACGCGGCGCAGCAGGGCCCGCAGCCGGGCCAGCAGCTCCTCGGTGTGGAAGGGCTTGGTCAGATAGTCGTCGGCGCCGGCGTCGAAGCCGGCCACCTTCTCGCTCCAGGCGCCGCGGGCGGTGAGGATCAGCACCGGCGTCGTCATGCCGGCCTCGCCGCCAGCGCTCCAGCACCGAGACGCCGTCGATCTTGGGCAGGCCGAGGTCGAGGACGATCGCGTCATAGGGCTCGGTCTCGCCCAGGAACTGCGCCTCCTCGCCGTCGGCGGCGTGGTCGACCGCATAGTCGGCGTCGGCCAGGGCGCGCTTCAGCTGGCGCGACAGGTCGGGATCGTCTTCGACCAGCAAGTATGCGCATGACGCTCTCCCTTATCGTCCGCTCAAGATCGCGCCGGAGGCGGCGTCGACGATGATAGTCGACCCGGCGCCCGTCGGCCGTCACCCAGCGCACCCGATAGACCGGGCGCTGGCCGCCACATCTCGATGCCGGCGTCCAGCTCGCGGCCGGGCGCGCGGCGCTGAAGATTGTCGATCACCCGGCCCAGCGGCGCCATCTGGCCCTGGCGCACGCCCTGGCGCGCCTCGTCCTGCTGCTCGCGCCAGTCGGCGCCGAGAGAACCCGCCCCGGGGCGTGGCGGGGCCCCTGGCGGCCCGCCGGGGGCTCGACCATAGGGCGCCGCGGGATAGCCCGGAGGGGGCGGATAGCCGCCAGGATAGCCCGGCCGCCCGCCTGGATAACGCCCGTAGCCGGGCGCGCCATAACCGGGTGGCCGCCATAGCCGGGCTCACCGCCATAGCCGCCACGAGGCGGGACCCCGCGGCGGGCCTGGGCGTCGACGCCGGAGGCCACGAGCAAAAGCGCCAAGACGGCGGCGAGAAGGGTGCGGACCTGGCTCACGACATGGCGTTCTAACCTCTCCGGCTGAACCGTGTCTGAACGCCGGGGCGTCCACATCGGTTCGCGGTCAGGACGAAGCGTGGGCGGTCTCGGCGCGATCACGGCGCCATTCCTCGGCGAACCGGATCAGGCGCTCGTCCGGCGGCGTCGGCAGATCCACCACCAGGCGGGCCAAGAGATCGCCGCGCTGGCCGCGGGAATTGGTCAGGCCGCGCTTGCGCAGGCGCAGGGTCGAGCCGGAGTTCGAGCCCTTGGGCACGCTCAGCGTCACCAGCCCGTCCGGCGTCCTGGCCTGCACCTTGCCGCCCAGCACGGCGTCGGGCAGCGAGACCGGCAGGTCCATCACCAGATTGTCGCCCTCGCGGCGGAACACCGGGTGCGGCCGGATCGACAGCTCGATCAGGGCGTCGCCGGCCCCGGCGCGGCCCGGCGAGCCCTGGCCCTTGAGCCGCAGCACCTGGCCATCGGCGGCGCCGGCGGGGATGGTGATGTCCAGCGTGCGGCCGTCGCTGAAGGAGATCCGCTTCTTGGCGCCCAGGATCGCGTCCTCGAGGTCGATCTCGAAGGTGGCCCGCACATCGGCCCCGCGCGAGGCGAAGCCGCCGCCGCCCCACGGCCGGAAAACATTTCGCCGAGGATATCGTTGAGATCCACGCCCTCGAACTCGGCCGACTGACCGCCGCCCTGGCCGAAAGGATTTCCCCCGCCTTGGCCGAACGGATTGCCGCCGCCATAGCCGCGCATGATCTCACGGCCGTCGGCGTCGATCTCGCCGGCGTCGAACTTCCTGCGCTTTTCCGGGTCGCCCAGCAGATCGAAGGCGCCGCTGAGCCGCTTGAAGCGTTCCTCGGCCGCCTTGTCGCCCTTGTTGGCGTCGGGGTGGTGCTGCTTGGCCAGCTTGCGGAACGCCTTGCGGATCTCGTCCGCGCTCGCGCCACGCTTCACGCCCAGTTCCTGATAGGGATCCTGCGCCAATCAACCGTCCTTCAAGGGTCAGGGAAATCGACCCATGACTTAGGGTAGCGCAGCGGCGGCGCAAGTGGGAATGTTGCATAATTACCACAAAGGTGAGGCTCGCGCTCAATCGCGTGATCGAACTTCAGCTTCGCCGGGCGCCCTTTGCACTCCGGGCCATCACGCGGCTAAGAAAGCGCTCGCGGATCGCCAGAAACAATCGAGGAGGCAGCATCCCATAGGCGATTGAATTGTTGTCTTTCCCGGGGAGGCGACGAAGATCCGGCCCAGGCCAGACGAACTCGTTCCATTCGGAGAGCACGACCCATGAGCGCCCTTCGTCGAGACCCAGCCTTGCTTTCACCGGAGCCGGAAGCTCGACCGCCGCATCCGGATCGGCCGGCGATGTGTGAGTTACGGGAAGGACCAGAACCCGCGTGCCTCCCGCTTCGACGTTGACCGCGGCGACGATGGCGCACGGCCTGTCCTTGGCGCCTTCCTCGCGCCCCAGGAGGCTCTCGCGACGCCAAAGGTAGCTGTATCGGATGACCAGCCCGGGAACCGGGCGTGGAAACGCCACGAACGATCAGTCCATTTCGGCGTCGAGATACGAAAATTCGTCCGGAACCTCGGCGCTTCGCACCGCCTCGATCCACGCCTCCGGCAATTCCGACGCGAGCCCGACGCGACGATCACGGCGCTTCAACCGCTCCCATTCCTCGACCGGCATGACCACGAGGGAATCACGCCCATGCTTGGTGATGACCACCGGCTCGCGGCGCGCCCTGTCGCTCAGCAAGCCGAAGGTCTGCTGGAACTCGCTGGCGGTGACGCGATGAGGCGGCATGATAAATCTCCAATTTATCTATTATATCTAACGCGGATTTTTTCAAACGCTCACGCGCCTAAAAACAGCCGGCGCCAGATAGGCCTTTGTCATTGCACCCCTGAATTTTGACACGAAGAACACAAAGGACACCAAGGGCTCGAAGTCAGAAGACCAGCCGCCTGACGCCCTGCTTGAAGAGAGTGACATTGAAATTCATCAGGAATCCGATCCGGTGGCCGGAAAGCCTGAGATAGGTCAGGACTTGCGCCTCATGGAGGCGCGTCAGCGCCTCGACGGCCTTGACCTCAATGATGAGTGCGTCGTCGATCACGAGATCAAGTCGATATCCGCAATCCAGCTTGGCGCCTTCGTAGACGATCGGCAGCGAGACCTGACGCCGAACCGCGAGCCCGCGAAGCTGAAGTTCGCGGGCCAAGCAATGCTCGTAAGCGGACTCGAGCAAGCCAGGTCCCAGGGTCCGGTGAACTTTCAAACCGGCGTCCACCACGATCCGCGCGAGACGTTCGAGATCCACCGCCTCTTCGAGTCCTTCGTGCTCTTGGTGCTCTTCGTGTTCCAAAATCCACCTCGACGCGCGCAGACTACACGATGGTTATCCGCTCCGCCGCCTTCCGCCGCAGCGCCTTTCCGGCAGACGCGAGGGGCGGGGCGACAGGAAGCCATGCGGCTCTTCGGCGCGTTGTATTTGCGTCGCCGTATTTTGACACGAAGATCACGAAGGACACCAAGGGCTCAAAGCCGGAAGACTTGAAGTCAGAAGACCAGCCGCCTGACGCCCTATCCGCGAGGGACGTTCGATGTTGGACGACGCTTCGCGTCCTTCGTGCTCTTGGTGTTCTTCGTGTTTCAAAATCGACCTCGACGCCCGCTGACTATATGATGGTTTCCCCCTTCGCCGCCGGCGGGGCGACCACGATTACCCCCGCTCCCGCAACCAACCCCGGGCG
This sequence comes from uncultured Alphaproteobacteria bacterium, assembly GCA_963817995.1. Lineage (GTDB taxonomy): Bacteria > Pseudomonadota > Alphaproteobacteria > Caulobacterales > Caulobacteraceae > Acaudatibacter. Next base: position 147,588 of record CAWFQJ010000001.1, on the reverse strand, counting down.
ATGAAATCCAGCGCATCGTCCAGATCATCCAGGCTGGTCTCGTTGATCGTCTGGCCGCGCACCGAGACGCCGGCGGCGTGGACGCTTTCCGGATCGCCGCTCACCAGCGGGTGCCATGACGCCAGCCCCCGGCCCTCATGCACCCGCCGATAGGCGCAGCTGAGCGGCATCCAGGGGAGCTTGTCGATATTGCCGGGGGTGAGCTGGATGCAGTCGGGCACCTGGCGGCGGCGAGTGGCGTAGTCGCCGCATCGGCAGGACTGCGAATCGAACAGGCGGCAGGCGACGCGGGTGGGGACGATCTCGCCGGTGTCCTCGTCCTCGAAGCGGATCAGGCAGCAGAGGCCGCAGCCGTCGCACAGGCTCTCCCATTCGGCGCCCGTCATGTCCGCCAGGGATTTTGTTTCCCAAAAGGGTCTCGCCGTCATGATGGCGCCGTCCTAAACCCTCCCGCCCATCCCCGATAGCGACGAGTCCTTTTCCCAACCCATGGCCGCTCCGATCTTGAGTCTCCGGGATGTCCGCCTCGCCGATGGCGCTCGGCTGATGTTCGACGGCGTCGATCTTGGCCTGGAGCGTCGCGTTCGCGCCTGCCTGGTCGGGCGCAACGGCGCCGGCAAATCGACCCTGCTGCGCATCCTCGCCGGAACGGTGGCGGCCGATGGCGGCGAGCGGTTCGCCACGCCGGGGCTCAAGGTGGTGCTGGTCGCCCAGGAGCCGGCGATCGAGGGCGAGAGCCTGCTGGCCTATGCCTCGGCCGGCGGCGCGGCCGACCACGAGGCCGCCGCCGCCCTGGAATCCTTCGGCCTCGATCCGGCCCGGCCCACCGCCGGCCTCTCCGGCGGCGAGGCCCGCCGCGCCGCCCTGGCCCGCGCCTTCGCCGAGGCCCCCGATGTCCTGCTGCTCGACGAGCCCACCAACCATCTCGACATCCTGGCCATCGAGGCCCTGGAGGCGCGGCTGGCGCGCAGCACAGCGGCGATCCTGGTGGTGAGCCACGACCGGGCGTTCCTGGAGCGCGTCACCACCCGCTGCTTCTGGCTGGAGAACCGCCGGGTGCGCCGCCTCGACGGCGGCTTCGCCAAGTTCGAGGCGTGGGTGGAGGCCCAGGAAGCGGCCGAGGCCGAGACCGGCCGGCGTCTGGAAAAGACCCTGGAGCGCGAGCAGCACTGGCTGGAGCGCGGCGTCACCGGCCGGCGCGCCCGCAACGAGGGCCGCCGGCGCCGGCTCATGGCCCTGCGCCAGGAAAAGGCCGAGCGCCTGCGCCTCTCCCGAGGCGAACTCGCCCTGGCGGCCACCGGCGCCGCCGTCCCCTCGGGCAAGCGGGTGGTCGAGGCCAAGGGCCTTTCCAAGGCCTATGGCGCGCGCACCCTGCTCAGCAATTTTTCCACCCGCATCCTCAGGGGTGATCGGGTGGCCATCGTCGGCCCCAATGGCGCCGGCAAGACCACCCTGGTGAAGATCCTGCTGGGCGAGGTGGCGCCCGACGCCGGCTCGGTGGTCCTCGGCGCCAATCTCGAGGTCGCCTATGTCGACCAGGCCCGGGCCGACCTCACCGAGGGCATGACCCTGGTCCAGGCCCTGGCGCCCCTCGGCGGCGACCAGGTGATGGTGCAGGGCAGGCCCCGCCACGTGGCCGCCTACGCCGCCGACTTCCTGTTTCGCGAGGATCAGCTGCGCCAGCCGGTCACCAGCCTCTCCGGCGGCGAGCGCAACCGCCTGCTGCTGGCCCGGGCGCTGGCCAAACCCTCCAACGTCATGGTGCTCGACGAGCCGACCAACGATCTCGACATGGAGACCCTCGACCTCCTGGAAGAGGTGCTGGCCGACTATGAGGGAACCCTGATCCTGGTCAGCCACGACCGCGATTTCGTCAATCGCCTGGCCACCTCGACCATCGCCCTCAACGGCCGGGGCGCGGCGGTGGAGACGCCGGGCGGCTGGGAGGATTTCGTCGAACAGAACCCAGGCTTCCTGGCGGTGGCGACGCCCGCGCCGGCCGCCCCGCCCAAACCCGCCCCGGTCCGCGCGCCGGCGGTCCAGACCAAGCTCTCCTTCAAGGACCAGCGCCGCCTGGATGAACTCGAAGCGCGCCTCCCCGCCCTCGCCGCCGAGATCGAACGCCTGGAGGCCCGCCTCTCCAATCCGGACCTCTACGCCCGCGACCGCGCCGCCTGGGACAAGGCCTCGCTCGCCCTCGAGAACGCCCGCCAAGCCCTCGCCGCCGCCGAAACCGAATGGCTGGAGTTGGAGGAACGCAAGGAAGCCCTGGCCGCCGCTCGCTCCTAGGCAAAGAAGCCGGTCCGCGAATTTCCACTTCTGGACCGCCGGCGTCCCCGCCGGCACGGGCGCGAGCCCGCGTCTTTGTCCGCCAGGAGACCGCGTTACGCGCTGCCGGCGACGACGCCGGCGGTCCTAGGCGATCCCTGGCGCATCCCTAGACAATGTTGCTGCTTTGTTCCTACCTATGGAAGGGAATTATCCCTTTGACATAGTAACCCCATGATGTAGTGTCGCCTCACGAAGCGAGGCGAGCCATGAGCGACTATTCCAACCCGATCTTCCACGACGAAACCAAAGCCCGCGAATGGCTTGAAGCTCGGCTTTGGCCGCAAGGTCCGATCTGCCCCAAATGCGGCACGGTGGACGAAGCCACGCTCATGAAGGGCAAGACGACCCGCCCTGGCCTCTATCAGTGCAACGCCTGTCGCGAGCCGTTCACGGTCACGGTCGGGACGCTCTATGAGCGCTCCCATGTGCCGCTGCATAAATGGCTGGGCGCCACGCATCTTATGATGGCGTCGAAGAAGGGTATGAGCGCCCTCCAGATCAGCCGCATGATTGGCGTGACCTACAAGACGGCGTGGTTCCTTTGCCATCGCATCCGCGAGAGCCTTCGCGAGACCAGCCCCGATCCACTAGGTGGCCCCGGCGTTATCGTCGAGGCGGACGAAACCTATGTCGGTGGCAAGGACAAGAACCGCCACGCGAACAAGCGTGTTGGTGTCACCGGCGGAGCCATGAAGGAACCGGTTGTCGCCCTTGTCGAGCGCAATGGCCGGGTCCGCTCGACCCATGTCCGCGACGTGAACAGCAAGACACTCAAGAACGTCCTCTACACCCAGCTTGACGCCTCTACGTCGCTCATGACGGACGGCCACCGTTCCTATCCGGCCATCGGTGCCAACTTCGCCAGCCATGAAGTGGTGGATCACACCATGGGCGAGTATGTGCGCGGCTCCCACCACACGAACACGGTCGAGAGCTATTTCGCCATTCTCAAGCGCGGGATTTTCGGGACGTTCCACCACGTCTCTGCGACACACCTTAAGCGCTACGTCGGCGAGTTCGACTATCGCTATAACACCCGCGTCGCACTCGGCTACACGGACGCCCAGCGCTTCGATGAAGCCATCCCCGGCATTGTCGGCAAGCGCCTCACCTATCGGCGGATTAACGGCCAACCCCTTGCCGCCTAGGCGCAAGATCGCTGGACTCAAGCCGCATGAGCGTGTCGAGGTTCACGCGGATCAGTTGGAATTGCCGTTCATGAAAGAGAGCCAATCGGATGACTGACGATCCCCTCTATATCCCCCAGGTTCAGCATATGGACCCAGGAAATTGGTATTTCGGCGTCAGATGTCCAGACACTGGAAACATACTGGTGGTGGAAGAGGATTTCAGCGGCGGGACCGTAAAGCATCCTGGGTGGAATCTCCTACAAATATCCTGCCATCACTGTCAGCATATTCACCTGTTGAAACAACCCGAAGTCTTATGTTTCGAGGCAACCGAAGAGGGGTGACGGTCTCCAATTTGGGATCATCTTCGGGGTTGATCTTAGGGTTCGTGGACATGGGGGCTCCTTTCGCGTAGATTGATCCACGCGATGCGCCAGCATCCATGAGGACTGTGGCGGGGTTGCAGCCCCGCCCGTCACCGCCACTATACCTAGAATTTTGGCTCCGTCACGACGCAACCCTCGTCTTTGGTGCGCGAGGCGTCCGTGACCTTATGGTCTTCGTTTACCACGACATACGAGCCGTCAATCCGATCTATGCTCCAATATTGGTTGGGAACATTTATGGTGGAGGCGGCCGGGATCGGGCCGCTTAGGCCGAAGCCAATGTCGCTACTCTCCACGGAAAACAATTGCCCGTCCACCAAAGCTCTATCGCCATCAATCTCTACGACGTGACGGATCGTGCCTGCGAGGTCCTTGTTGTAGCCATGGCATACGAGGACGAGCTTCTGTCCCGGCGGGGCGCCATTAATCGCGGACGCAAGAGCGAGAATCGAGAATATCATCGCCTTTGAGAACGAGTCGCCTTTGGCGGACTCGACTCTGGAGCCGGTTTCCCCACTCGATGTTGGGGCGGCGTGCGAAGCGCTGCGTCAACGGCGCGCTCGAAGCGCTGCCAGGCGTCTGGTTCGGGTTCGGGAGGGAGCTTATCGGTCATGGCCAAGCCTTCGGTTCAAGAAGCGATCGGACACGTGATGCTATCATGGTCCGCCCTCGAATTTATTATGGGAATGATTTTAGCCGTCATGCTCGAAACGGACCAAGCGACAGGAGTGGTCGTGAGCGCAGCGCTGGACTATCGCCATCGGCGGGATCTGATTTCATCGCTGGCCGCCTTCAAACTCAAGGGGTCTGAAGCGGCCACCGCCCTGAACGCCTTCATGAGTGAAGTGAAGGGTATGAACAAAATACGCAATCACGCCGCGCACTCTATGCTTGCCGATGGGGGCGACGATGGGGCTGTCCACATTTCATATCGCAACCAAGGGATTTTTACCTCTGAGACGAAACCCGCACGACCGTATAATTTGATGAATGGCGCTAAGAAAATCAGCGAACTATCGAACCACGGAGCCACGCTCACGATCGTTCTTGAGGCCGCGATAAAAACATGGCGCGAAACACACGCGCCAATAGGTCTCCCTCATCAGCTGATCGGGGAGCGTCGTCTGGTAACCACTCAAGATAAACCCGAGACCCCGCCTCGATCATAGCGGGGGTGATCTCGATCACCGGCCTGTCACGCAACTTAGCCATACCATTTGTCCTTGCTACGTTAAAGGGATAATTCCCCTATGGAAAATGACCCGGCTGCCCACATGGCGCTCACGCGGATACCTGCCGCACTATGATGCAGCCGGCGCCGCGCAACATCTCGTCTTTCGTCTGGCCAACTCCCTGCCAGCCTCGATGGTTCGGGAATTGGCGGGCGCGCCAACGAATGAACGCTTGAGCAGAGCGGAGATAGCACTCGATAGGGGAGCCGGATCGCGGCTGCTAGTGCACTGATCCAAACATAGGATTCACAAGGTGGCTGGGCCGTGCGATTCTGCGGTCATGGCCCAGACCGTATCTGTGATTGTCTCGACCGAGGACCGTGTGCGCCTGGCGGCGATCATCGGCGATCGAAGCCGGCCGCTGAAGCATATCCAGCGGGCCCGGATCATCCTCTACAGCGCTGACCAATTGCCCGTGCTCGAAGTCGCGCGCCTTGCCGGGGTGAGCCGGCCGGCGGTCTGGCGATGGCAGCGCCACTATGCCGAGGACGGTGTCGAGCGGCTCTTGCGCGAGGGCAGCCGCAAGCCTGGCAAGGCGCCCACACCCATATCCGTCGTCGCCCAGGTCGTGGCGCTTACCTGCTCCGAACCGCCGGGCGAGGTCACCCATTGGACCGGCCGCGCCATGGCCGAGGCTTCGGGCCTGTCGTTGACAACCATCCAGCGCATCTGGAAGGCCCACAAACTCGCGCCCCATCGCCTGCGCTCATTCAAGCGTTCAAACGATCCCGCCTTCGCCGAAAAGGTCGAGGACATCGTCGGCCTCTACATGCACCCGCCGGCCCATGCCGTGGTGCTGTCTATCGACGAAAAGTCCCAGATCCAGGCGCTGGACCGCACGCAGCCTGGCTTGCCGCTCAAGCCCGGAAAGGCTGGAACCCTGACCCACGACTACAAGCGCCACGGCACGACAACCCTGTTCGCCGCCTTCAACATTCTCGACGGGGCGGTGCTCGGCCGGTGCATGCAAAAACACACCCATCTGGAGTTCATCCGCTTCCTGAACGCCGTCGAGCGCGAGGTCCCAGCCGGAAAGATCATCCACGCCATCCTCGACAACTACGCCACCCACAAACATCCCAAGGTCCGCGCCTGGCTCGAACGTCATCCGCGATGGGTGTTCCACTTCACCCCAACCTCTGGTTCATGGCTCAACGCCGTCGAGAACTTCTTCTCCGCTCTCACCAGACGCCGCATCCGGCGTGGCGTCTTCAAGTCGATCGTCGACCTGCAGGCCGCCATCAACCGCTACCTCAAGGAGCACAATGACGATCCAAAGCCCTTCGTCTGGACCAAACCCGCCAAGCACATCCTCGCCAAGATCGAACGGTTGCCTGCACCCTCCGTATGAGTCAGTGCACTAGCAGAACCCTGGGTCGCGAATATCGTTCAGGACGCCCTCCTCCACTTCGATGGCCTCAAGTACGAGCTTCTTGCTTGGTGTGTGATGCCGACCCACGTCCACGCGCTCGCGCTTCAATCGGCGGATCACTCGCTCACTGAAGTCGTGCACGGTTGGAAATCGTTCACGGCTCACGCCATCAATCAGGAGCGGGGTGGCAAAGGGCCAGTCTGGGCTCGGGACTATTTCGATCGCGCCACGCGTGACGAACGAGATCGGGAAGCGGTAGCGCTCTATATCGAGCATAACCCGGTGGCCGCCGGCCTCGTCCGGGCGCCAGAGGATTGGCGGTGGTCGAGCGCTTGTTGTCGGGCCGCCTAGGGGGATCCCGGACCATGGCCTTCGCCCGACGGAAGACGGCGCTTCGCGCTGCCGGCGGGGACGCCGGCGGTCCGAAGGCTCCCCCACCTTGGCTTGCCTGCCGCTCCAGCCTAAACCTCGGCGTTCACTTGGGGTTTGGGGCGACGCAGTGATGAAGCTTCCCGCTATTTTCGCCATCGCCGCCGCGCTGCTCGCCGCCGCCTGCTCGCCGCAGTCCAAGCCGCGCCGCCTCGGCCTCCGGGCGCACGGCCATCCGCTTCGCCACCGACTGGCGCGCCGAGGCCGAGCAGGGCGGCTTCTACGAGGCCCTGGCCAACGGCGAATACGCCAAGCGCGGGCTGGACGTGACCATCGTCCCGGGCGGCCCGGCGTGAATGTGCCGCAGCTGGTGGCGCCGGCGCGGTGGAGATGGGCGTCGGCTCCAACAGCTTCATCGTCATGAACCTGGCCGCCGAGCATGTGCCGGTGCAGGCCGTGGCCGCCTTCATGCAGAAGGACCCGCAGGTGCTGATCGCCCACCCGGACGCCGGCATCAATTCCCTGGCCGACATGAAGGGCCACCCGATCCTGCTGTCGGACGCCTCGGTCACCGCCTTCTGGGTCTGGCTGAAGGCCAAGTACGGCTTCACCGACGACCAGGTGCGCAAATACACCTTCAACAACGCCCCGTTCCTGGCCGACAAGCGCGCTGGTCCAGCAGGGCTATCTCACCTCCGAGCCCTACACGATCGAGAAGGCAGGCGCACCTGAAGCCGGCGGTGTTCCTGCTCGCCGACGAGGGCTACCCCGGCTACGCCGGCATGGTGCTGGCGCCGAACAGCCTGATCGCGTCCAACCCCGCGGCGGTGAAGGCCTTCGTCGAGGCCAGCGCCGCCGGCTGGCAGGCCTATCTTCACGGCGACCCGGCCCCCGGCGACGAGCTGATCCTCAAGGACAATCCGGAGATGACCGAGGACGTGCTCGGCCAGGCGCGCGACAAGATGCGCGCCTACGGCATCGTCGATTCCGGCGACGCCAAGACCCTCGGCATCGGCGCCATGACCGACGCCCGCTGGACGAGCCTTCTTCGACATGGCCTCCGACAAGGGCGTCTATCCCAAGACCCTGGACTACAAGAGCGCCTACACCCTGCAGTTCCTGCCGGCGCCGAAGTAGGCGTGGCGGGCGCCCCGCTCGATCGATGACCGAGGTCGTCGCTTCGCTCACCGGCGTCGAGGTCGACTATGCCGGCCGCGGCCGCGCGCTCGGGCCCGTTCGATCTCAGCCTCGCCGCCGGCGAGATCGTCGCCCTGGTCGGGCCGTCGGGCTGCGGCAAGTCCACGGCCCTGCGCCTGCTGGCCGGGCTGGAGGCGCCGACCCGGGGCGAGGTGCGTCGCGCCGCCGGCGGGGCGAGACCTCGGTGGTGTTCCAGTCGCCCGACCCTGGCGCCCTGGGCTCAGCGCGACCGGCCAACGTCGCCCTGCCGCTGGAGCTGGCCGGAGAGGCGGCCGGCGAAGCGCGAACCAAGGCCGCAGGCGGCCCTGGCCCGGGTCGGCCTCGCCGACGCCGCCGGCGCCCGGCCGGCCCAGCTTTCCGGCGGCATGGCCATGCGCGCCTCCCTGGCCCGCGCCCTGGTCACCGAGCCGAAGCTGCTGCTGCTGGACGAGCCGTTCGCGGCGCTCGACGAGATCACCCGCCGCGGCCCTGGCCGACGACTGCTGGCGCTCTGGGCGCAGGCGAGGCCCGCCATCGTCTTCGTCACCCACAATGTCGAGGAGGCGGTCTACATGGCCGGCCGGGTGGTGGTGATGACCGCCGGCCCCGGCCGCTCGGCCGGCGAGACACTCATCGACGCGCCGACGCCACGGCCGCCCGGCTTTCGCACCACCGAAGTCTTTCGCGCCGACGCCGAGGCCATCTCGCGGCGGCTGCACGACGCCGTGCGGGGCGCCCGATGAACCGGGCCCTGGCCTTCCTGCCGCCCCTGGCCTTCGTCGCCCTGTTGCTGGCGGCGTGGGAGGCCTGCTGCCGGATATGGGCGGTGCCGGACTACTTCCTGCCGCCGCCCTCGGCGATCGTCACCGCCCTGATCCAGAACGCGCCACTGCTGGCGGCCTCGGCCTGGCGCACCCTGGCCATGGCCCTCGAGGCCCTGGCCGCCGCCGCCCTCCTGGCCGGCGTCCTCGCCCTGGCGACGGCGCTCAGCCGCACCCTCGATCAGGCGGTCCGGCCGCTGGCCTTCGCCCTCCAGGTGACGCCGGTGGTGGCCATCGCCCCCCTGGTGGTGATCTGGGCCGGCGTCGAGCATCCCGGGCCGGGCGATCACCGCCCTGGCGGCGATCGTCGCCTTCTTCCCGATCTTCTCGGGAGCCGTCCGTGGACTGACATCGGCCGATCCGGACCTGGAGCGCCTGTTCGATCTCTATGGGGCGACCCCGCTTCAACGCCTCCTGCGCCTGCGCCTGCCCTCGGCCCTGCCGTTCATCGTCGAGGGAACCAAGGTCGCCTCGGGCCTGGCCATCATCGGCGCGGTGGTGGCCGAGTTCGTCGCCGGCTCCGGCGGCGCCCAGGGCCTGGCCTGGCGCATACTGGAGGCCGGCAACCGCCTGCAGACCGCCAAGATGTTCGCCGCCCTCGTCACCCTCGCCCTCATGGCCGCCGCCGTGCACCTGGTGTTCCAGAGCCTGGAGCGGCGGGCGTTGACGTGGTGGCGGGGGCGGTAGGGACGGATTGGGGGCTTGACCTTTAGGCGCCTCTGCGGAGGTCGGGATATGGTAAAATCCGAAAGCGGCCCCCGTTTTGGCGCCGGGCGGCGGCCTAGCAATTCGCGACGAGGTGTTTTCGAGGCGAAGTGGGGGTTGTCTTATCGGGCGCTCTCGGCCTTGAACGCGATCGGAAGTCGGGTGATCGCATTGAACCAGATCGAGCGCAGCCATTCCGGCTCACCGCGGATTCGAAAATCGGGAATGCGCGTCAGGATCTGCTTCAACAGGGCCTTGAGTTCCATCCGCGCCAGGCGAGCGCCGATGCAGATGTGTGGGCCGGTGCCGAAGGCCAGGTGTTTGCGGGCATTGGCGCGGGTTATGTCGAAGACGTCCGGGTTCTCGAACACGCTGGGGTCGCGGTTGGCGGCGGCGTAGGACAGATAGATCTTGTCACCCTTCTTGACCAGTCGGCCGCCGATCTCGGTGTCGAGCGTCGCGGTGCGCCGGAAGTTGGTGGTGGTCGAGGTGTAGCGCAGCACTTCCTCGATGGCGTTTTCGAGATGATTGTCGATGTCGCTTAGCAGCAGCCGATACTGCTCAGGATGAGTGCTCATCAGATACACAAAGTGCGCGGCGGTGCTGCGGGTGGTTTCATGTCCCGCCACGGCAAAGACGATGAACAGCATGTTGATGTTCATCTGGCTCAGGCCAAGCGTCTGGTCGTGCGCCAGGACGCTGAGCAGAGAGCCGTCCGGGTGGCGTCGCTTTTCGTCCGACAGCGCCTCGGCGATCGCGAAGAGCTGCGGCATCGGGTCGAGCGAGCGTTCGGCCCGCGTCTCGACATCCGCCATGGCGTTTCCCAAATCGACCACCTGCGCCCTGAGGTGGTGGGGAATGCCCATCAGCTCACAGAAGGTATAGACGGGCAGCTTCGAAGCGACCTCGAACACAAACTCGCACGCGCCGCGCCCGGCGATATCGTCGACGATTTCCCGCGCCAGCCTGTCGATCTCGGGAACCATCACCTGCATCGCCCGGGGCGAGAACGCCGGCATCACTACCTGTTTGACGGCGGCATGGGCCGCCGGTCGCATGCCCATGAAGTTCGCCCGGTGGAGGGCGAGCTCCTGTTCGTCAAGATCCCAAATGACGAAGCCTTCGTCGTAGGAGCTGAATCGCTCCTGGTCGCGGGAGACGTCGAAGACGTCCTGATAGCGGGTGAGCACCCAAAACCCCTTCGTCATCGACGACGCCGGCACGGTCGGCACGTAGCTGGGGGTGGCAGGATTCCAATGAACCGGGTCCGCCTCGCGCCATGCCTCGAACAATCCATGGGGCGGTCCCTTCTCGGCCGGGAAGATATCGGGGTCGAGAATGTTGGCGTCGGTTGGCCACCTGTTCATCATTGACCTCCCTGGCTTCGTCAGGCCGGAACCCGGGGTGGGAATTGCCCGAGGGCGACGCGCCGAACCTGTTCGCTGTCCGTCGGCTGGTGACCGACCTTGTGGAGCGGCGCCGGCGTTTCCTGCACGGTGTTGGTCACGCGGCCGACGCCGGTGACTTCGATCTCGACCACGTCGCCCGGCTGCATCGGACGCGAATTGGCGGGGGTGCCCGTCAGGACCACGTCGCCCGGCAGGAAGGTGATGTGCCGGGACAGGTCGGCCATGATGTAGGGGATGTCGAAGGTCATGTCCGAGACCGGTCCGTCCTGAACAACCTTGCCATTGATGTAGGTCTGCACACGCGACTCGCGGATGTCGACGCCGCGGACGACGCCAGGACCGATCGGGCAGAACCCATCCTGACCCTTCACGCGCAGCATCGAGCCGGCGTCGGTGTCGCGGAAGTCCTGGGCGCCCACGTCGTTGGCGGCCGCGAATCCAGCCAGGTAGTCCCAGACATCGGCCGGCGCGATATTGCGCATGGGCTTGCCGACGATGGCGGCGATCTCGCCCTCGTAGTTGAGGTACTGGCAGTTGGCCGGACGGTTGAGCATGCCCCGATGGGCGTTGAGGGTGGTCAGCGGCTTCTGGAAATAGGTCGGCGTGGTGAGCGGCGGGGCATGGAATTCCACGCGGCGGGATTCGTAGTTCAGATGGATGCAGATGATCTTGGTCGGATCGCAGGGCGGCAGATAGACGGCGTCGGCCTCGACAACCGTGCGGCCATCACCGAGGCGCAATGCCTCGCCCTCCGGCTTCACCCAGACGGGCGTTCCCTCGAACAGGATGCGCCGCCACTCCTCGCGCGGGCCGTTGAGTACCGACATTATTCATTCCTCTCTGTTTGACTCGGGGCGAGCGCGGCCTGGAACGCGACCACGCGCATCCCAGCGACGGTCGTCGGCGGTTCTCGTCAGACCGGCGCGAGGTCCGCATCGACTTGCATTCCGGGATTGACGACGCCCTGCACGGGGGCGTGGCCGAAGGTATCGCGCTGATAGAACTCCGATTGGTGCGACGATGAGCGCGCGCCCCAGCCGATCTCGGACATGAAGCCTGACGGGTTGATGAAATAGAACGAGTACATCTGATCGTTGGCGTGTCGCCCCGGCTCGATGCCCACCGGGATTCCCGCCTGCTTAACCGTCTCGAACGCCAGACCGACATCATCGAAGTTCTCCACTTCGAACATCAGGTGGTTGATCCGCTTGGCGCCGGGGGCCGTGAAGGCGAGCGTATGGTCCCGGTCGTTGCAGTGCATGAAGGTGAGGTCGACAGGTCGCGGAAGCCCCGGGACCGGGATGCGGTATTCGACCCCACCTCGCATGCCGAGCAGACGGTAGAAGGCGTAGGTCTTGTCATAGCCCGCCGGATTGCCGAGCATCACATGGCCAAGGCCGCCCGTGCCCGTCTTGAAAGGGCCGTGCATGCGCCGCCCGGGATGAAAGGGCCGGTTCGCCTGCACATGCGGGCCGTGGAAAATCTCGATCGGATGGCCGCTGGGGTCCTCAAGCATCATGACCTCAAGCACATGGCGCTCGGCGGCCTCCTCGAACGATCCGATGCGCACCGCGACGCCGGCTTCCGCCAGGCGCGTGGCCATTTCCCCAAACTCGTCCTGGCCCGCGACGCGGAGGCCGAGCAGCATCAGGTCGTCGGCCTCGTTCTCTTCAAGGACGATGCGGTGATGCCAGTAGTCCATCCGCAGGAAGGCGCGGCCGGGCAGATCGCCCTCCACCACTTCAAGCCCGAGAATCTCCGCCGCGAACGCCTTCCAGCGGGCGAGCCGTTTGACGCCTAGAGTGAGGTAACCAAGCTCGGTGACCTGGGCCATGTCAGTGTCCTCCGGGGAACGATCCTTTGCGGACCGCGATGTTTTTGATGTCGCTGTAGAAATCGAAACTCCACGTGCCGCCCTCCCGACCGATGCCGGAATGCTTCGATCCGCCAAACGGGGCCGCGAGCTCGCGGATGAAGAAGCAGTTCACCCAGACGGTGCCGGCCACGACCGCCGAAGCGATGCGCATGGCCCGTTCCTCGCTGCCGGTGAACAGCGTGGCGGCGAGCCCATATTCGGTGCCGTTGGCGACTTCGATGACCTCGTCGTCGCTATTGAAGGTGTTCCAGGTCAGCACCGGACCGAAGACTTCCTTCAGAAAGATTTCTTGGTCGCGCTTCGCGCCGGCGATCAGGGTCGGCTGGAAGTAGAGCACCCCCTGATTGTGCCGCTCGCCGCCCCAGAGGATGTCGACGCCTTCGCCCCGGGCGCGGTCCACGAAGCCTTGCACCCGTTCGAAGTGTTCGGGATGGATCAGCGGGCCAACCCGGGTCGCCGGATCGCGCGGGTCGCCGACAGTCATATGGGCGACCGCCTCGCGCACATGGCCGAGGAATTCGTCGGCGATCTTCTCCTCGACAAGGATCCGGGTGCCCGCCAGGCAGACCTGACCGGCGTTGATGTACTGGCCGGCGACGGTCTGGGCGGCCGCCTTGAGGTCGGCGTCGGCGCAGACGATGAAGGGCGACTTGCCGCCCAGCTCGGAACTCATGGAGGTGATGCTGCGCGCCGCGGCCTGGCCAATGATGCGGGCCGTGTCGGTCGAGCCGGTAAAGCTGATCCGGTCGATGTCCGGGTGCTGGGTCAAGGCGGCGCCGGCTTCTTCGCCGATCCCCTGCACCACGTTCAGCACACCGGCGGGCACGCCCGCGGCTTCCGCGATATCGGCCATCAGCGAACAGGTGAGCGGCGCCCATTCCGGGGGCTTCACCACCACGGTATTGCCCGCCGCGAGCGCCGGGCCGACCTTCCAGGTGGTGAGCATCAAAGGCGCGTTCCAGGGTGTCACCAATACGGCGACGCCTGCCGGGTCGTAGCGCACGTGGTTGACCACCTCCGGCGAGTCGATGGTGTGACCGCCCAGGGTCAGAGCGTGTTCGGCGAAGTAGGCGATATTCTGCGCCGCCCGGGGGACGACGCGATGGGTGTTGCCGGTCAGCAGCGACCCGTTGTCGAGGGTCTCGACGGCGGCCAGTTCACTCACGCGCGCCAGGACGCCTTCGGCGAAACGGCGCAGGATCGGCGCGCGCCCTTCAGGGCCAAGCGCAGCCCAGGCGGGGAAGGCCCGCCGCGCGGCCTCGACGGCCATTTCGGCCTCCGCCGCCCCGCCGGCCGAGACCTCGGCCAGAGCCGAACCGTCCACCGGCGACCGGTCGAGAAACCGTTCCCGAGAGGCAACCCGGCGCCCGTCGATAAAGTGATCGGTGGAGACGTCGACGCCTGCGACGTTTACGCGGCCTTCGGACACGCCTGGCCTCCCTTGCTGTCGTCCTGGGTTTCGAGATCGAGGAACTGGTCCACCAGCCGGTTGGCCCGTGAGGGGTCGAAAAAGGCCTCGTGAATCTGTCTGTTGCGAGCGCCGGAGGCGAGGTAGAAGCGTTCATACTGCTCGTTGCGGCTCGCGAGCCCGCTGCCGACGAAATCCCAGCCGAGGCGAAAAACGCGCACCCGCTCCGCGGCGCCGACCTGGCCGGCGCCGCGCAGATAGCGGTCGATGAGCGGCTTCAGTTCGGGATCCCGCATCTGCGCGCGGGTCGGCGTCGCAAACACATTGTGCGAACCGAGCAGGCGGATGATCTCGTTCACCCGCGGGAACCAGTAGGGAAGTGTCGAACGCAGGGCGTGGAGCGGCCGCACATCCGGGAACCACACCCCGCCCGGATATTCCTTCGCCTGCCTCTCCGAGGCGTAGATCGCCGAGCGGGCGAATTCGGAGAAGCACCAGATTTCGCCCAGCATTTCCTGGGCGGCCGGCTGTTTGCCGTTGATGCATTTGAGCATCCGGTTGGCGATGCCCCAGGCGAACTCCAGCTTGGTCTGCGCTCGTATCATGGTCTGTTGCATGATGTTGGGCGACCATGAGGTCCGCATGACCGCGTTGTAGGCGGCGAGGTTGGCGTCGATGAACAGGCGGTTCTTCGGCACTTCGACGTCATCGAAAATCACGAAGGCGTCCTGTTCGTCGAAGCGGCCTGACAGCGGGTGATCGTAGGCGTGCTTCGGCTGGGAAAGGCTGTCGCGACAGAGGATTTTCATCCCCGGCGTCGTCATCGGAATGCTGAAGGCCAGAGCGTAGGCGTCGGAGCCTTCGGGCAAGGGATAGGACGGATAGACCGCCATCTCGTCAGCGAAGGGCGCAAGGGTCGCCAGGATACGCGAGCCGCGCACGACGATGCCGTGCTCGGTCTCGCCCACCTTATGGAGCGCGACATCATTGCCCGCCTTGGGCACGTCGCCGAGGGCCTTGTCGACGGTGGGGTGGATGATGGTGTGGGTGAGCGAGAGGTCCCTGCGGCGCAGCTCCTTTTGGAACGCAACCAGACGCTCGGCACCGACTTCGTTTCCGCCCAGCGACCACTCGTCAGGCCGCGCGGCGAAGCCCGCGAAGGTAACGTTCATGTAGTCCGGCGTGCGGCCCATGAGGCCGACGCTGTGCTCGGCGCAGACCTCCAGCGCCTCATGACGCTTGAAGAGGTCGTCACGTGAACGCGGGATGACGTGGCTGGCGTTGATCAACTCGGCCGTTTCGGGGTCGGGCGCGAGACAGCGGTCCGCCTGCGCGTGCTGCAGATCGAATATGGCGGCGAGTTCGTCAGCGGCGCCCTTGAAGGCGGGATGCGAGGCGACGTCGGTCACCTTCTCGGCGCCGAGGTAGATGTCGCGGGGCTCTTTCAAGTCCATCCAGGAACTGCCGTCCGGTTCGTGCAGGCATCTGAATTCCTCCCAGCGGCCAGTAGCTGGCCGTCATTCGTCTTCGGTATCGGCGGCCGCCGGCCCGGGCCTGGTCAGCCCAGTCCGCGCAACAGCAATCCAAGGTCGGTTCGCAGGGCCCGGTCGAACTGGGCCCGGTCAAGAAATCCGCTGAGCAGACCGCCCAGGTGAAAATAGTAGATGGCGAACAGGCTTCGCGCCGAGGGCGTGAGCGCGCTTGTGGCGTCGACAGTCCCACCCGCTTTCGCCGCTTGGACGAGCAACGCAAGGCGCCCGAGCAGGCTGGTCATGAGTTCAGAGACTAGAGACCTCTGGTCGGCGCTGGCGACATAACCGAGTTGCCGCATCAGGGCATGGGCAAGGGGCAGATCGCGCTCGTGATAGGCGACGAAGATTTCGAAGAAGGCGATCGCCTGATTCAGCAGGCCATCCGCGCCGCGAGAGGCGGCGTATGCACGCTCGACCAGCTCCATCATCTCGTCGTGGAAGACCAGGATCAGAAGGTCGTCCTTGGTCCTGGCGTAGGTGAAGACCGTACCGGCGGCGACGCCGGCGGCGTCGGCGATTTCCTGCGAGGTCGTGGCTTCAAATCCCTTGTGCGTGAACAAGGCGCGCGCGGCGGCGATTATGCGGCCACGCTTCTCGACCTTGTTCTGTTCGCGACGACCTAGGGCTGCGGCGGCCAAGGATTCCTCCCACGCTTCGGGGTCCGTTCCGACGGCGAATATCGGCGCATCCGAAACCCGCGTCAATAAAATATTTGAGTGCAATCATTTTTTGTGGTTTGGATGACCCTGTCGCATCCCATGAGGGCTCTAAGCCCATCGAGGGGCAAAGTCGCTGCGTGACAATGTGATCACGCTCAAAATAGGCAAGGCGGTTTCATCTATGCGAGCCATACAGGCGCGAGACATTCTGGCGCGGGGGCGTGTGGTTCTAAACGGTTGGTCGGTGATTCCCGGCGGCTTTCTCGCCGAGGTGATGGCGTCGCTCGGCTGGGACGCCCTAACCCTAGACATGCAGCACGGGATCATCGGCCAGCAGGACATGGTGGCGATGTTGCAGGCCATCTCGACCACCGCGCTCACACCGATGGTCCGGCTGGCGGCGAACGATCCGCCGCTGATCGGCCAGGCGCTGGACGGCGGCGCCATGGGCGTGATCTGTCCCCTGATCAACTCGCCCGACGACGCCGGCCGCTTTGTGGCCGCCTGCCGCTATCCCCCGCTCGGGGTTCGTAGTTCGGGCGCGACGCGGGCCATGATCTATGCCGGGTTCGACTACGGCCGCCACGCCGACGACCAGGTGCTGAAGTTCGCCATGATCGAGACCGCCGACGGTCTGGCGCGCCTTGAAGAGATCGCGGCCACGCCGGGCCTCGACGGTCTCTACGTGGGACCTTCGGACCTCTCGCTCGCCCTTGGAGGAACCCAGGGCTTCGACAAGGACGAACCCGCCATGCTCGAGGCCTACGCCAAGATCGTCGCCGCGTGCGAGAGACGTGGCCTGGTCGCCGGCATCCACACCGCCAGTCCCGCCTTCGCCGGCCGGATGGCGGAACTGGGTTTTCGCCTGATCACCCTGGTCGGCGATTTGACCTTCATTCTCGCCGGACGCGGCGCGGTCAATCAGACGCGCGCGCTGATCGAGACGACTTCCAAAACGACCGTTCGCTGAGGCCCACCATGCCAATCGCCCACGACCTCATCGCCGACACGGCTCGGCGCCTGCACCAGGCCGAGCGCGGCAGAACCCGCATTCCGCTGATTTCCCCGACCTTCCCGGACATGACGATGGAGGACGGCTACGCGATCCAGTCCGCCTGGCTGGACATCAAGCGCGCGGAAGGACGCAAGACCATCGGCTACAAGATCGGCCTGACCTCTCGCGCCATGCAGGTTAACTCCCAGATCGATGAGCCCGACTACGGCTCTCTGCTCGACGACATGCTGTTCGCCGAAGGGACCGACATCCCCACCGAGCGCTTCATTCGCCCGCTGGTGGAAGTGGAGCTCGCGTTTATTCTCGGCCGGCCCCTGAAGGGTCCGAGGGTGACGGTGTTCGATGTGCTGGCGGCCACCGACTATGTGACGCCGGCATTGGAAATCATCGACCTTCGGGTCAACCCCGTCGATCCGGAAACCGGGGCCACGGCCAAGGCGCTGGACACCATCTCCGATAACGCCGCCTGCGCTGGGGTGGTGATGGGCGGGCGGCCGGTGAAGGCCGACGCCGTGGATCTGCGCTGGGTCGGCTGCATCCTCCATCGCAACGGTGTGGTGGAGGAGACGGGCCTGGCGGCGGGCGTGCTTAACCATCCGGCCAATGGCGTCGCCTGGCTCGCCAACCGGCTTTCGCCTTACAACGTCAGCCTTGACCCCGGTCAGATACTGCTTTGCGGATCATTCACCCGGCCCGTCTTCGCGCGCCCCGGCGACGTCTTCCACGCGGACTACGGCCCGCTGGGTGCTGTTGGCGTTCGCTTTGCGTAGGACAATCAAAAGCGCGCCCGATCATGGGGATGGTTTCTTCTTCCTATGGAGGCGGAGACCCTCACCACCGCTCCCACAACTTCGCCTCGGCCGCCTTGGCGGTCTTGGCCGCCGCTTCCTTGATCGTGGCCGTAGCCGCGGATCTGGTCGGGCACGGCGGCGATCTGCGCGGCCAGCGGCAGGCGCTCGGCGGTCAGGCCGGCGATCAGCCGATCCAGGCCCGCCTCGTAGTCGGCGATCAGCCGCCGCTCCATGCGCCGCTCCTCGCTGGCGCCGAAGAGGTCGAGCGGGCCGCCGCGCAGGCCCTTGAGCCTGGCCAGCAGCGGGAAGCCGAACGTCAGCATCCAGCCGCCGAACGCCATCTTGCTGCGGCCGCCCGTCGCGGCCCTTGCCGGTGATCAGCGGCGGCGCCAGCCACACCTTGAGGCTTGCCGCCCTTGAAGGTCTTGGCCATGTCGGCGGCGAAGCGGCCGTCGGCATAGAGCCGCGCCACCTCATACTCGTCCTTATAGGCCATCAGCTTGTAGAGATTGATCGCCACCGCGCGGGTCAGGGCCTCGCCGCCGAGCGGCGCCTCGGCCGCCCGCACCCGCGGCCACCGATCGCCGATAGCGCTTGGCGTAGGCGGCGTTCTGATAGGCGGTGAGGTCGGCCGATCGCGCCGGGCGATCAGGTCGTCCAGCGGCAGGGTCTGCGGCGTCGGCCGTCTTGGGTTCCTGGCGGTCGCGCGGCGGCCGGATCGTGGGCGGCCATGCGGCCGGCTTCGAAGGCCTGGAGATTCTCCTCCGCCGCCACGCCGTTGAGATTGATGGCGCGGTAGAGGGCGCGGGCTGGAGACCGGGATCAGGCCCTTCTGCCAGGCGAAGCCCAGCATGATCATGTTGGCGTAGATCGGCGTCGCCCAGCTCTGCTCGGCCAGCTCGGCGGCGGCGCAGGCGTCGTAGCTCTTGCAGGCGCCGCGCAGCCGCCGGGCCATGGCCCCGGCGTCGAAGCGCACGTCGCGGTCGGTGACGAAGTCGGCGGTGGGCTGGAAGTCGGCGTTGCCGACGGCCACGGTGCGGTCCTTGGCGTAGAGCGCCAGCGCGTCGGGGCCGGCGGCCGACCAGCAGGTCGCAGGCGATCAGCACATGGGCGCTGGCGGCCGGCACGCGGCCGCCGACCGGCGTCGTCCTCGGTCCGCGCCGATGCGCACGTGGCTGAACACCGCTCCGCCCTTCTGCGCCAGGCCGGTCATGTCGACCACCGAGGCCGAGCGGCCGTCGATATGGGCGGCCATGGCCAGGATCGAGGCGGTGGTGGTGACGCCGGTGCCGCCGATGCCGGTGAAGACGATGTTGCGCACGCCCTCGAAGCGGCTCGAACGTCCGGCAGCGGCGTCGAGTCCGCCGTCAGCGCCGGCAGGGCGTGGCGCTGGGCGTTCTCGCGCGCCCTCGAGGGTCACGAACGAGGGGCAGAAGCCGTCGACGCAGGAATAGTCCTGGTTGCAGGTCGACTGGTCGATCCGCCGCTTGCGGCCGAACTCGGTGTCCAGCGGCTCGATCGAGACGCAGTTGGAGGCGTGCGAGCAGTCGCCGCAGCCCTCGCAGACCAGCGGAGTTGATGAACACCCGCTTGGCCGCCTGGGCCATGGTCCCGCGCTTGCGCCGGCGGCGCTTCTCGGTGGCGCAGACCTGGTCGTAGATCAGCACGCGTGACGCCCGGGCGTCTCGCGCAGCTCGCGCTGCACCGCCATCAGCTCGGCGCGCGGCCGCACCGTCGACGCCGGGCGCGAGGTCGGTGACCTCGCGATAGCGCTCCAGCTCGTCGGCGACGACCACGATGGTCTTGCACGCCCTCGGCGGCCAGCTGGCGGGTGATCTGGGGAACGGTGAAGCCGCTCTCGGCCGCTGGCCGCCGGTCATGGCCACCGCGTCGTTGAACAGCAGCTTGTAGGTGATGTCGACTGCCCATCGCGATCGAGCCGCGGATGGCCAGCGAGCCGGAGTGGTTGTAGGTGCCGTCGCCCAGATTGACGAAGACGTGGCTTCTCGCTGGTGAACGGCGAGGCGCCGGCCCAGCTCAGGCCCTCGCCGCCCATGTGGCTGGTGAGGTCGGTGTTGGGGTCGGAGAAGCTGGCCATGTAGTGGCAGCCGATCCCGGCCAGGGCGCGCGAGCCCTCCGGCAGGCGGGTCGAGGTGTTGTGCGGACAGCCCGAGCAGAAGAACGGCTTGCGCATCT
The DNA here is from genome assembly GCA_963817995.1 of uncultured Alphaproteobacteria bacterium. Lineage (GTDB taxonomy): Bacteria > Pseudomonadota > Alphaproteobacteria > Caulobacterales > Caulobacteraceae > Acaudatibacter. The sequence goes on along the minus strand of CAWFQJ010000001.1, from coordinate 127,180 downwards.
GGTCGGCGCCCAGGCGTCACCGCCGCCATGCCGGCGGCCGAGACCCGGTCCAGATAGGCGTGCACCCGCTCCATGTGCGGGCCCGGCGGCAGGCGGTCGGCGATGGCCAGCGCCACTTCGGCCACCGACAGCGATCCCAGTTCCGAGAGCAGCGGATGGCCCTGCTCGTCGACCTTGCCGATCACCCTGGGCTGGGCGTGGGCCGGCAGGTCGTAGAGCGCGGCGCGGGCCTGGGTCTCGAGCAGCGGCCGCTTGTGCTCGACCACCATCAGGGTCTCGAGGCCGCCGGGCGAAGGCGCGCAGGCCGGTCGGCTCCAGCGGCCAGGGCATGCCGACCTTGTAGAGCGACACGCCCAGGTCGGCGGCCTCGGCCAGGCCGATCCCCATGGCCGCGCAGGGCCTCCATCACGTCGGCCCAGGCCTGGCCGTGGGCGGCGATGCCCAGGCGCGGCGCGGAACGAGGTGAGCACTGTGCGGTCGATGTCGTTGGCGCGGGCGAAGGCCAGGGCGGCGGGGAGCTTGTGCAGCCGCAGGCGCCGCTCCTTGTCCATCGGCTGGTCCTTCAGCCGGATGCCGAGGCCGCCGGCCGGGAGGCGGAAATTCTCCGGCAGGACGAAGCGGTGGCGATCCAGGCCGACGTCGATGGTGGCGCCCGAATCCATGGTGTCGGCCAGGGCGATCAGCCCGACCCAAAGGCCGGAGAAGCGCGACAGGGCGTAGCCCAGCAGGCCGTAGTCCAGCACCTCCTGCACGTCGGCCGGCGCCAGCACCGGCATCTCGAAGTCCTGGAAGGCGTATTCCGACTGCGACGGCAGGGTCGAGGACTTGCAGGAGTGGTCGTCGCCGGCCACCGCCAGCACCCCGCCCTTGGGCCAGGTTCCGGCGAAATTGGCGTGCTTGAAGACATCGCCGGTGCGGTCGACGCCCGGCGCCTTGCCGTACCACATGCCGAACACGCCATCGTAGCAGGGCGCCGGGGAACAGATTGGCCTGCTGGCTGCCCCAGACGGCGGTGGCGGCGAGATCCTCGTTGATCCCTTCCTTGAAGACGATCGTCTGCGGCGGCGAGGAACTTGCCGCGCGCGGTGGGCCTGCTGGTCGAGCCCGCCCAGCGGCGAGCCGCGATAGCCGGACAGGAATCCGGCGGTGTTCAGGCCGGCGCGCGCGTCCAGCCGGCTGCTGGTCCAGCAGGACGCGCAGCAGCGCCTGGACGCCGGTGATGAACACCCGACCGGTTCTGAGCAAAATATTTGTCGTCCAGGGTCACTTCAGCGTGGCGCATGGCAATTTCCTTCCCCAACCCCTGGCTCTCGAATTTGCAATGATCATATGAGGCGTGACGAGAATGCTTGCCAAAGGCTGCCTTACCTAGGGCGACGCGGCGATGCCGAATACGCTGGATATCAACCTGCGAGGGGGCAAATCTTGTCTGATCGTCTGGACGCCGTCGATGCCCGAATCCTCGATCTGATCCAGCACGACGCCGGCCTGTCGGTGGCGGAGATCGCCGAGCGCGTCGGCCTCTCCTCCAGCCCCTGCTGGCGGCGGATCAAGCGCCTGGAGGACGACGGGGTCATCCAGCGCCGCGTGACCATCCTCGACCGGGAAAAGCTGGGTCTGGATTTCGAGGTCTACTGTACGGTCAAGCTCTCCCTGCCGACCAAGGAAAACCTCGAGACCTTCGAGCAATCGGTGAAGCGCTGGCCCGAAGTGGTGCAATGCGCCACCGTCACCGGCGCGGCCGACTATGAGCTGCGCATCGTCACCCGCGACATGCACGCCTTCGACGACTTCCTGCGCGACAAGATCCTGTCGCTGGGCCTGGTCTCCAACATCGAGAGCCGGATCGTCATCCGCGCGGTGAAGAACTCCACGGCGGTTCCGCTGGGCTTGATCAGCGCCCTATCTCGCGAGCGCGGACGCCTGGCCTACGGAAGAACCGCCATGATCGAACTCGTCATCGACTGCGCGCCGCCACGACCTGGGCGGGTTCGAGGTCGGGCGCGTGCTGCCCTTCGCGCCGCACCGGCATGGTCGGGCCGTTCGTCTTCTTCGATCACATGGGGCCGACCGTCTTTCCCGCCGGCCTGTCCCGCGACGCCGACGTCCGGCCGCATCCCGCACATCGGCCTCTCGACCGTGACCTATCTGTTCGAAGGCGAGATCACCCATCGCGACAGCGTCGGCTCCGAGATCGAAATCCATGCCCGGCGAGGTCAACTGGATGACCGCCGGCCGCGGCATCACCCACTCCGAGCGGTTCGAGACGCCTGCGCCGGACCGGCGGGCCGATGCACGGCATCCAGGCCTGGGTCGGCCTGCCGACCGAACTGGAGGAGATCGAGCCCGCCTTCGCCCACCACGGCCCGGAGGACCTGCCGACCTATGAAGGCCGGCGGCCTGTGGGCGCGGCTGATCGCCGGCGAGGCGTTCGGCGCCGAGGCCAAGGTGAAGACCCACTCGCCGATGTTCTATGTCCACTGGCGCCTGGAGCGCCGGCGCCAAGGCGCAGCTGCCGGCGGAATATCCCGAGCGCGCGGCCTTCATCGCCGCCGGCGCGGTCGAGGTCGACGGCCGGACCTTCCATCCCGGCCAGATGGTGGTGTTCGCGCCCGGCGAGCCGGTGCTGGTCACCGGCGTCACCGACGCCGACGTCATGCTGCTGGGCGGCGAGCCGGTCGGCCAGCGGTTCATCGAGTGGAACTTCGTCTCCTCGTCCAAGGACCGCATCGAACAGGCCAAGGCCGACTGGCGCGCCGGCCGCATGAAGCTCCCCGACCTCGACCACGACGAGTTCATCCCGCTGAACTAGGCCCTGTTGACGAAATGGATTCGCGAATCAGGTGATCGCCGATCAGGGAAGAAGGCGATAGGCGCCGCCCGATGGGACGCCGGCCGTCCAGAAGAAGTGGGCGTGGCGGAGATCCGGGCTGGTTCGCGCCGCTTCGGGACCGCCGGCGTCCTCGCCGGCAGCGCGAAGCGCCGTCTTCGTTCTGGGCGAAGGAAAGCTATTCGCGGATGTCGCGGATTGGCGCGGATGGTGAAGACATGGGGCAGGGCTTCACCTTCTATCTGCGTTCATCCGCACCATCTGTGGATGTCTCTTCAGCAGACCCGGGCTTGCGCCCGTGCCGGCGGGGACGCCGGCGGTCCAGGCAAGAGGAGCGCGCGCCCGATCGGGGTCACTTCATCAACAATCCCTAGCTGAGCGCCTTTCGGGCCTGCTCCCAATATTGCACGCCGGTGATCACGGTGATCACGGCGGCGGCCCACAGCAGGGCATGGGCGCCCATGGTGGCCGGACCCAGCACCGCCGGATCATCGGGCAGAGAGAAGGCCGCCCAGCAGGCGACCAGGAGCTCGGCGCCCAGGGCGACGAGCTGAAGCGTCGTTTTCCACTTGGCCAGCAGGGTCACCGGCAGGCTCACGCCGCGGCCGGCCGCCACCTCGCGCAGCGCGCTGACGGTGAACTCGCGAAACAGGATCAGGGCGGCGGGAATGGCCACCGCCGCGTGCGATCCCAGGTCAAGAGGCCCAGGATCACGCCGCACACCAGCACCTTGTCGGCGATGGGATCGAGGATCGCGCCCCACACGCTGGTGGCGTGCAGGCGCCGTGCCAGCCAGCCGTCGAAGAAATCGGTCACCGCCGCCACCACGAAGGCGAAGAACGCCCAGCGCTCCAGGGCGAACTGGGCGCCGGCCGTCATGCTCTCGCCGAGCAGGGCCGGCAGGGCGAGGCCAAGAAAGGTGAACAGCGCCAGCGCCAGGCGAAGCAGGGTGAGGAGGTTGGGGAGTCGGCTCATGATGGCTACCCTAACGCGCGTCGCGCCATCATGTCGCCGGTCGTGTGAGGAGGGAAGTTGTCGATGGCGAAGACCGCTCTGATCGTCGGCGGCGCCGGCCAGATCGGCCAGGCCGCATCGACCGCCCTGGTCGCCGACGGCTGGCGCGTGATCGCCGGCCGGCGCCATGCCGAAGCTGTCCAGCCTGTTGATGGCGTCGAGACGCTCGTCTTCGATCGCAACGAACCGGGGGCGCTTGCCAAGGCCGTCGCCGGCGGCGTGGACGCCCTGATCGACACGGTCGCCTATGACGAAACCCACGCCCGCCAGCTCCTGGAGATCGAGGCCGATGTCGGCGCGCTGGTCGTCGTCTCCTCCGCCAGCGTCTATTGCGACGACAAGGGTCGAACCCTGGATGAGGCCGGCGAGACCGGTTTCCCGCGTTTCCCGAACCGATCGGCGAGGATCAGCCGACCACGCCGCCGGGGCCGGCCACCTATTCCACCCGCAAGGTCGCCCTCGAACAGGCCCTGCTGCAGGGCGCCCGCCGGCCGGTGACCATCCTTCGTCCCTGCGCCATCCACGGACCCGGCTCGCGGGCGCCTCGCGAGTGGTTCTTCGTCAAGCGCATCCTCGATCGGCCGGCGCATTGTTCCCCTGGCCTTTGGCGGCCGAGAGCCGGTTCCACACCACCGCCACCGTCAATCTCGCCGAACTCGTGCGCGTGGTTCTCGGCCGGCCCGCCACCCAGGTGCTCAATATCGCCGATCCCCGCGCGCCGAGCGTGGCCGAGATCGCCGGCGCCATCGCCAATATCTACGACCATGAATGGCGGATCGTCCCGCTGGAGGGACCGCCGGCGGGCGAGGTGGGCGCCCATCCCTGGTGCGTGCCCCGCCCCCTCGTCGTCGACATGGCCCGCGCCGCCGCCCTCGGCTATCGCCCCGTCGCCTCCTACGAGGAGTCGGTCGCCGCGGCCTGCCGCTCGGCCGAAACGATGGCGGCGGAGGGCGTCCCCTTTGCTGAGTATCTCACGAAGATGTTCGACTACGCCGCCGAGGACGTGTTCCTCAAGACGGCCTAACTCTTGCGGAAGTAGTCGTGGATGCGCTGGGCCAGGGGCTCGCTGACGCCCTCCACCTTGGCCAGGTCGTCCACCGAGGCGCGGCGACACGCCCCGGGCCGAGCCGAAGGCGTGCAGCAGGGCGCGCTTGCGGCCCGGGCCCGACGCCCTCGATCTCGTCGAGCGGGTTCTTGCGCATCTCGATCGCGCGGCGGGCGCGGTGGGTGCCGATGGCGAAGCGGTGGGCCTCGTCGCGCAGGCGCTGCAGGTAGTAGAGCACCGGGCTCTTGGGCTCGAGCATGAAGGGCGGCTTGCCGGGCATGAAGAACCGCTCCAGCCCGGCGTCGCGGTCGGGGCCCTTGGCCACGCCGACCACGGCGATGTCGTCGACGCCGAGGTCGGCCATCACCTCCAGCGCCGCCGTCGAGCTGGCCGGCGCCGCCGTCGATCAGCACCAGGTCGGGCCGCGGCGGGGTTCTCGCCCGCCTCCTCCTCCTTGGCCAGGCGGCGCGAAGCGGCGGCGCAGCACCTCGCGCATCATGCCGTAGTCGTCGCCGGGGGTGAGCTCGGTGCTCTTGATGTTGAACTTGCGGTACTGGTTCTTCTGGAAGCCGTCGGGGCCGGCCACGATCATGCCGCCGACCGCGTTGGTGCCCATGATGTGGGAGTTGTCGTAGACCTCGATCCGCTCCGGCTGGCCCTCCAGGCCGAAGGCCTCGCAGACCCCGGCCAGCAGCTTCGACTGGGCCGAGCTCTCGGCCATCTTGCGGCCCAGCGCCTCGCGGGCGTTGGTCAGGGCGTGGTCGACCAGCTCGCGCTTCTCGCCGCGCTGGGGCCGGGCGATCTCCACCTTGCGGCCGGCCTTGAGGGCGAAGGCCTCGGCCAGCAGCTCGCGTTCGGCCGGCTCGTGCTGACCAGGATCAGGCGGGGATCGGCTTGTCCTCGTAGAACTGGCCCAGGAAGGCGGCCATGATCTCCGGCGTCCTCGTCGGTCTTGTCGACGCGGGGGAAGTAGGCGCGGTTGCCCCAGTTCTGGCCGGCGCGGAAGAAGAACACCTGCACGCAGGCCTGGCCGCCCTCGGCGTGCAGGGCGAAGACGTCGGCCTCCTCCACGGTCTCGGGATTGATCTGGCTGTCTCCTGGCGCGACCGACGAGCAGGGCGCGGATGCGGTCGCGCAGGCGCGCGGCGCGCTCGAACTCCAGTCGTCGGACGCCGCCTGCATCTCGGCGGACATGCGCGCTCATCACCGCCCGGCTCTTGCCGCGCAGGAAGTCCTCGGCCTCGCTCGACCAGCTCGTCGTAGTCCTCCGGGCGAGACCAGGCTCGACGCAGGGCGCCGAGCAGCGCTTGATCTGGTGCAGCATGCAGGGCCGGGTGCGGCGTCTCGTAGACGCTGTCGGAGCAGGAGCGCAGCAGGAAGGCCTTCTGCAGGGTGTTGAGCGTGCGGTTCACCGCCCAGGCGCTGGCGAAGGGGCCGAAATAGTCGCCCTTGATCGGTGTGGGCGCCGCGGTGCTTGCGCAGCTGCGGCGGCCGGATGCTCGCGGCGGATGACGATCTCGGGGAAGCTCTTGTCGTCGCGCAGCAGCACGTTGAAGCGCGGCTTCAGCTGCTTGATCAGGTTGATCTCGAGCAGCAGGGCGTCGGTCTCGGTGCGGGTGGTGGCGAACTCCATCGACCGGGTCAGGTCGACCATCAGGGCGATGCGCTGGGTGTGGAAGCGGCCCTGGGCGTACTGGATCACCCGCTTCTTCAGCGAGCGCGCCTTGCCGACGTAGAGCACCTCGCCGTCCTCGCCGAACATGCGGTAGACGCCCGGCGCGTCGGGCAGGCGGCGCACCTCGATCCTTGATCAGGGCGGCGCCGGCAAGCAATTGGGGCGAGTCGTCGGCCATGAGCGCAATATAAGACCCTTGAGCCGGAAACGCGCTTGCCGCGATGGCGACCGCGACCCACTTATTCGGACCTCGGGATCGCCTTCAACGCCCCGCGCATTCGCGCCGCGCGCATCTCCGCGCGGACCTGTTCTACAAGCGCATCCGGCGCATAGCCGTAGGCAACCCTGCCATCCGGCGTCACGCCCAGATCGACACCCGGCCAATCGAACTCATTGTATTCGTCGCATATCACCCACGACCTTGGGGCGTTCAGACCCAAGTGCGCTTTCACACGCCGAGGAAGCTCAACGGCGCTGCGCGTCAGATCGGGGTCTTGGCTGGTGATAGGCGCGATTGCCACACGCATCCCGCCCGCGTGCCTTCTCGTGGCGACCACAACGACCAAACCAGGTCGCGTCTTGCGGCCGCTCTCCTCGCCGGCTTCGTGTTCACGGCGCCAGAGGTACGCGTAGGGAATGACGAGCCCCGGTTCCGGCGTAGTCCTCGACGCCAAAGCTAGTCATCCATGAGCGTGTCGAGTTCCGGCCGAAGTCGGGGGGTCGGTTTGTCGAGCTCCGTGGCGAGGTCGCTTGGCATTTCCCAGGCGTAGCCGGACTTCGGCAGGCGATCACGGAGCTTGATATATTCGTCGAAGTCAGCCGCCGACACGAAGTAGCCGAGCACCATGCCGGTCTTCTGGTTCGTCACCATCACCGGCGACGACTGGGCGGTGAATGACCATTGGCCAAACCTGCCGGCGAACTCAGACGACGACACTTTCTTCACTTGAACCATGATGCGTTTCCTGGATGATCCGGAATATCGCCAATATGGCCTGATCGCCTCGCATTTGGAAGACTACAACCTTGTCTCGGTGGAGATGATCCTGGCGTAGACCTCCGGGGTGATGGGGAGGAAACCCGCGTCGGGGTCACGGAAATAGAGAGCGCCGTCCACCTTGGCCGGATCGAATCCCTGAGCGGCCAGTTCGACCTTGCGCGGCTTGAAGGTGCCGGTCGTCGCCAGGACGGGCGTGAGGCGCAGGAACAGCGGCCGGGCGTACGGCGGCAAACTCCCGTCGATATGGGCGCTCAGGCCGGCCAGATCGAAGCTCTCGTCCGTCACCAGGGCGGCCATGCCGGCGCGGCCGTCGTGATGGGGAACGGCGACGCCATAGACGGTCGCCTCCTTCACGCCGGGCGCGGCCAGCAGGGCCTGGGCGACTTCGGTGGTCGAGACGTTCTCGCCCTTCCAGCGAAAGGTGTCGCCGATGCGGTCGACGAAATAGAAATAGCCGTCGGCGTCACGGGTCATCAGATCGCCGGTGCGAAACCAGGCGTCGCCGGGCGCGAAGGCGCCGCGCAGCACCTTCTTCTCGCTGGCCGCCTTGTCCACATAGCCGGCGAATTCGCCGCGAGCCCCGGGCTCGATCGCGCCCAGGCATTCGCCCACCTCATCGGGCTTGCAGGCGATGCAGAGGCCATCGGCGCCGCGTTCCGGCGCGTCCTTCTCCACATCGAAGCGCGCGAGCTGGATGTGGAAGAGGCCGGCCAGATAGGGCGCCACGCGGCCCAGCGCGCCGCGCGTGCCGTCGAAATTGAACATCGACACATTGCCCTCGGTCGAGCCGTAGAACTCCAGGATGCGCGGCACCCCGAAGCGGTCCTCCAGCATGGCCCACACATCGCGCCCCAGGCCGTTGCCGAAGGCGAGCCGCAGGCCGTGGGCGCGCTCTTCGCGGGCGGGCGGCTGGTTGGCCAGATAGCGGCAAAGCTCGCCGATATAGACGAACATGGTGGCCCGCTCGCTCGCCACCTCGTCCCAGAACTGGCTGGCCGAGAAGCCGGACCGGAGCGCCGCCGAGGCGCCGGTCAGCAGCGCCGCGCCCATGGCGCACAGGCCGCCGGTGGCGTGATAGAGCGGCAGGGTCACATAGATCCGGTCGCGGGGTCGGGCGCCCGTCGAGCCGGCGAAGCCGCGCATATAGAGCTGGGCGCGCATATGGGTGATCCGCGCCGCCTTGGGCAGGCCGGTGGTGCCGCTGGTGTAGATCAGCAGGGCCGTGTCCTTGGCGGTGAGACCCGTCCTCGCCGCCGCCCGGTCCGGCCGCTCGCTGCCTTGTCCCGCCGCCAGGCCCTCGATGGACCAGCCGCGAACAGGGCCGATCCAGAAGCGGCGCCGCGGCCACGAGCGCCGCCTCGGTCGAGGCGTCGACGATGCAATGCTCGGCGCCGGAAATGTTCAGGCAGTGGGCCAGCGCCTCGCCGCCGAGCTGGTTGTTGATCAGGGCGGCGACCACGCCGACCTTGGTCAGCCCGTACCAGAGCGGCAGATAGTCCAGGCGATTGGGCAGCAGGATCGCCACCGTCGCGCCGCGCGCCAGCCCCTGGCCGCTCGCCCAATGGGCGCAGCGGTTGGCCATCTCGTCGAGCGCGCCATAGGTGAGGGTCTCGCCCTCGAAGCGGATCGCCGGGCGTTCGCGCCAGCGATCCGTCGCCCGCTCCAGATCGTCGCAGATGAGGTTGGTCGAGCCCGCCGCGATCGAGCGCACCCAGAGGAGCGTGCGGATCAGGCCGGTCAGATAGCGGCCCTCGCGCCGCAAAATGGCCAGTGGTCCCATTCGCGCGCCCGCCCCCGTCAGTCGATGTGAACGTCCAGCCCCATCGCGTCCAGCAGCCGGTATTGCTGATCGGCGGTGATCTTGAGGCCCTGATAGCTGGCCAGCCGGCGGATATCGAGCCCGCTCACCTCGGCCCCGCGCAGGTCCGCGCCCGACATGTTCGCGCCATCGACGACGGCCTGGAAAAGATCGGCGCCGCACAGCGTGGCGCCCTCCAGATCGGCGCCGGAAAGGTCGGCCTCGCGCAGGCGGCAATCGGTCAGGTCGCAGCCGGGGAGCTTGATGTCGGCGAGGTCGGCCAGATCGAGGTTGCAGTCGTGGAAGGTGACGGCGGCGCGCATCACGCTACGTCCGAACGTGCGGTGAAACCGCGCCCGGCCAAACCGCGCGCCCAGCAGATTGCAGTCGCGGAACGCCGCGGCATAGAGATCGGCGCTTTCGAAGCGCGCATGCGTGAGATCGCAATTGGTGAACCGCGCCTCGTCCAGCCGGGCGAAGGCGAAGTTCGCCCCTTGCTGGGTCGAGGAATCGGCGAGGGCGCAGTCGACAAACGCCGCCTCGCGCAGGTCGGCATGTGAAAAGCCGGCGCGGGTCAACCGGCAGTTGGTGAATGTCGCGCCGCTAAGCTGGGCCTCGGCGAACACCGGCTCGACGAACGCGCAATCCTCGAACCGGCAATCGGTCAGATCGACGCCATCCCAGGCCACGGCCTCGAAGGTCCGCGACTGGACGTGATCGCCGGGCCTGGGCGCCGCCGCGCTCACCGGTCGGCGAACCGCTCCCAGGCCGATTGGCGCGAGACCCCCAGGGCCTCGCCGATCGCCGCCCAGCTCACGTCGCGCCCGCGCAGGGTGTCGACCAGCCAGCGAAGCTGGCTGCCCTTGCCCTTGACCGACTCGTCCACCGGCTTGAGCTGAGCCAGCAGCCGCTCGGTGGGGAGCTTTTCAGGCGGGACATAGCCGGAGCGGTCGGGCGTGCGTCCGGCCATATATTCCACGCACAGGCCCACGCAGGCGTCGCAGATGAAGATATTGGCCGGCCCGGCCACCATCTTGTCCACCTCATCCTGCGACTTCAGGCAGAAGGAGCAAAAGACCAGAGGGGGTTTTTCATAGGCCGGCGGCGCGGGCGCCTCGGCGGGGGTATCCGTGGGGGTCATGGCGACCTCCCTGTCTGTGGTTCCTTCTGTCAGGTAAACCCTGACGCGCGAAACTGTCAAGACGTCCCCGAAATACCGAGCGCTACCCCTTCGCCTCCACATAGATCTCCCCGCCGCCCTCGCGGAACTTCTCGGCCATCTCGGCCATGCCCGCCTCGGCCACGTCGTTCTGCCCAGCCGCCGCGTCGCGGATTTCCTGGCTGATCTTCATCGAGCAGAACTTCGGCCCGCACATGGAGCAGAAGTGGGCGGTCTTGTGCGCCTCCTTGGGCAGGGTCTCGTCGTGGTATTCGCGGGCCGTTTCCGGATCGATGCCGAGGTTGAACTGGTCCTCCCAGCGGAACTCGAAGCGGGCGCGGGACAGGGCGTCGTCCCAGGCGCGGGCCGAGGGGTGGCCCTTGGCGAGGTCGGCGGCGTGGGCGGCGATCTTGTAGGCGATCACCCCCTGCTTGACGTCCTCGCGGTCGGGCAGGCCCAGGTGCTCCTTGGGCGTGACGTAGCAGAGCATGGCGGTGCCGAACCAGCCGATCATGGCCGCGCCGATGGCCGAGGTGATGTGGTCGTAGCCGGGCGCCACGTCGGTGGTCAGCGGGCCGAGGGTATAGAACGGCGCCTCGTGGCAGGCCTTCAGCTGCTTTTCCATATTGGCCTTGATCTTGTGCATCGGCACGTGGCCGGGGCCCTCGATCATCACCTGCACGCCGTGCTTCCAGGCGACCTTGGTCAGCTCGCCCAGGGTCTCCAGCTCGGCGAACTGGGCCGCGTCATTGGCGTCGGCGATGCAGCCGGGGCGCAGGCCGTCGCCCAGCGAGAACGAGACGTCATAGGCCCGCATGATCTCGCAGATGTCCTCGAAATGGTCGTAGAGGAAGCTCTCGCGGTGATGGGCCAGGCACCACTTGGCCATGATCGAGCCGCCGCGCGAGACGATGCCGGTGACCCGCTTGGCGGTCAGCGGCACGTAAGGCAGGCGCACGCCGGCGTGGATGGTGAAATAGTCCACCCCCTGCTCGGCCTGTTCGATCAGGGTGTCGCGGAACACCTCCCAGGTCAGGTCCTCGGCGACGCCGCCGACCTTCTCCAGCGCCTGGTAGATCGGCACGGTGCCCAGCGGCGTCGGGCAGTTGCGCAGGATCCATTCGCGGATGTTGTGGATGTTGCGGCCGGTGGAGAGGTCCATGATCGTGTCGGCGCCCCAGCGGATCGCCCAGACCATCTTGTCGACCTCGTCCTCCACCGACGACAGCACCGCCGAATTGCCGATATTGGCGTTGATCTTGACCAGGAAGTTGCGGCCGATGGCCATCGGCTCCAGCTCGCCGTGGTTGATGTTGGCCGGGATGATCGCCCGGCCGCGCGCCACTTCCGAACGCACGAACTCCGGCGTCACGAAGTCGGGGATCTCGGCGCCGAAATCCTCGCCGTCGCGGATGAAGGCGATCGGCGGCTGTGCGGCGCAGGTTCTCGCGGATGGCGACATATTCCATCTCGGCGGTGATCGACCCCGGCGCGGGCGTATTCCAGCTGGGTGACCATCGCGCCGGCCTTGGCGCGTCAGCGGCTGGCGGTCGGAGGTGAACTGCGGCGCCAGGTGGCGGCCGCGGGCATGGCCGTTGTCCTCGGGCCGCACCGCGCGCGGCCGGCACCGCCTCGACATCGCCGCGCGCCAGCACCCAGGCCTCGCGGGTGCGCTCCAGGCCCTCTCTTGATGTCGATCGTGCGCGCCGGGGTCGGTGTAGGGGCCGGACGGGTCATAGAGGGTCACCGGCGGCTCGTCGGCCGAGGGATGCACGGCCACCTCGCGGAACGGCACCCGCAGGCAGGGATGCAGAACCCCGGCCTGATAGACCTTGCGCGAGCCCGGGCGCTCGCCCGTGGGGATGGCGGCGGCGATGGGGGTCTGGATGTTCATGGCAAGCCTCGTGAGCCAAGGGACTGGGCCACGACGGCGCGGGCTGGATCGAAACGGTCGACGCCCCTGCGTCCGCGCTCCCTCCCTTCGCCGGCATGACCCGGATCAGGTTCGGCGGGTCGCCGCGTCAGCGGCCTCTCAGTCCCCTAGAGCAGGATGATTTTAGACGGAACCGTCTAAATCTGAATCCTGCTCTAGATTTAAAAGTCTAGAGCCTGATTCAGCCTTAGCATCTGTTCCGTGTAAAGGCATCAGGCTCTACGCGGGACTCCCCGGAGAATGGAATGGACCCTACGCCGCCTGGGCGGGGGGTCAAGCGGGGCCTCAGCGGCGGGTGACGGTGAACCGCAGGAGTTCGTGTTCGGGGAGGGTCCAGCCCGGCTTGAGCAGGAGCGCCTGCTGATAGTCCATATAGGCCGACGTCTCGTCGTCCAGGCCCTCGTAGGCGAGCGCGCGGTCGAAATAGACCTTCTCCGGCTCCGATACGCCCAGCGCCAGGCCCTTGTTGAGATCGGAGAGCGCCGCGCGATATTGCTTCATGCCGACGAAGAGGGCGCCGCGATTGACCCAGGCCTCGCCGGTCTTGGGGGCCAGAGCGACACCGGCGTCGAAATCGGCGCGCGCGCCGTCATATTGGAAGCGGCGCATCCTCATGATGCCGCGATTGACGAAGGTGCCGGCCCGATCGTCGTTGAGCAGGGTCTCGGTCTCCAGCGCGCTGGTGCACAGGGCCTCGGAGTCAGGGTCCGATTTGCCGGCCATCACCGCCTTGGCGCAATCCTCGGCGTGGCCGCCGCCCAGGACCATCACCACGGCGCCGGACGATCCGGCGACGAGACTGGCCGCGAGGCTGGCGAGAACGAGAAGACGGCGTTTCATCATCGGCCTCCCTGACACGACGTGAACACGGGAAGATCGCGCCGAGATCGGCCGATTGTCAATTCGCCGCGCCGGCCGCCGGCCTGCCCACCCACCTGCGTCATCCCGGACGGAGCGCCGCCCTCTCGCGGCGCGGAGATCCGGACCCAGGCGACCGGAACGCACCTTTCAACCGAAGCGGTGGCGGCGTCCGCTGAATGTGGCCCCTGGGTCCCGGGTCTCCGTTGCGCTTCGCTCCACTGCGCCCGGGATGACGCAGGTCGGTGGGGAGCGCTACGCTCCAATTCGGCGTGATGACGCGGAGGATTAGGGCCAGAGAAACCCCGGAACACGAGACACTACCCGCCGGCCGCCACATCCTTGGGGTCGATCTCGTTGAGCAGTTTTTCGCCCGCCAGATAGCGGCCGAGATTGTCCAGAAAGAGCAGCCGGTTGCGCTCGGTCTGGGCGCCGGTGACGCCCGAGCAGTGGGCGGTGAGGCTGACGCGGGGATGAGCCCAGAACGGGCTGTCGGCCGGCAGGGGCTCGGTTTCGAACACATCCAGCACCGCGTGGGCGGGGATCCCGCGATCCAGCGCCCGCAGCAGCGCCGCCTCATCCACCAGGCCGCCCCGGCCCACATTCACCAGCACCGAGCCGGGTTTCATGGCCTGGAAGAAGGCGTCATTGGCCAGATGGCGGGTGGCGGCGTTCAGCGGCGGCGAGAGCACCACGACATCGGCGGCGGGCAGGAGCCTTGGAATGGCGTCCATCGGCGCGATCTCGTCGGCCAGCGGGTCGGGCGCCTGGTTGCGGCGCACGCCGATGATCCTGGCCCCGAAGGCTTTCGCCCGCATCGCCACGCCCCCGCCGATGGCGCCAAAGCCGATGATGCAGCCAGGTCGAGCCATTGACCTCACGGACCTCCAGCTCCCGCCAGTCGCGCGCCGCCTGGGCCGCGCGCCGCTCGGGCCAGCGCTGGAAATCGGTCCAGCACCCCGGCGATCACATAGTCGGCCATGCCCACCGCCTGGCCATGGCTTGTGGTGAGCTTCGCGCCCTTGGCGACGATCCGGCCGAAGAAAGGATTGTCGAACCCGGCCGCCGCGGTGTGCGTCCATTTGAGGTTCGGCGCGGCGAGGATCGCGCCGACAAAGGCTCGGGCCGCCGGGGCCTGATAGAGATCGCCGCTGAACCAGGCCGCTTCGATATCCGCCGCTTCGGCGGCCACCGGCTCGCCGGCCAGGGTGATGGCCCCGGTCTCGTCCATCACCAGCGTCTCGACCCTGTCGCCCAGCGCGGCCAGTTCGGCCTGGATGGTCTCGAAGGCGGGCTTGTGGATCAGCAGTCGGGTCACGGGCGGGCTCCGGCGGGAAAAGCCAGAGGGTTCTAGCCTCCCCGCCGCTCATTGCCACGCCCAATCGCCGACGATTCCGGGAACGCGGTCTGGACCCCGTTCCCGGCCAAGTCGCTGTCGCTTGAGGCGCTCAGACCGCCCGGCGGCGGAACACCATGTGATAGATCAGCAGCACCAGGATGGCGCCCAATACGGCGATGATCATGCTGGGAATATTCAGGCCGCTGACGCCGCTCTGGCCGAACAGGTGCGACAGCATCGGCACCTTGCTGACGACGAAGCCGCCCACCAGGGCGCCGACAACGCCCAGCACGATATCCATGATCAGGCCTTCACCCGACTTGTTGATGATCTTGCTGGCGATAAAGCCGGCCACCAATCCTAGAATAATCCAAGAAATGAAACCCATGACGTTAGCCTCCTGCCCGCTATTTTTGGCGAATCGCCAGCGCGGGTCGCGGGCAAGCTAACGCCGCGCCGGGTAAATCAATCGTCAACAGTTCGTGAAGGCGCGCGCGGCGAGCCGGTCAGGGGCCCGCCGCGCGGATGAATTCGCCCGAAGTCTTGGCCAATACTGGCGGACTATCCGCCGCCGTCAGTAGCCCTGAATCCGCGCATAGCGGTCGCGGTGATAGGCCTGGCCGCCGAAGGTCGGCTTCGGCGGCGCGGGCGCGCTTCAGGTAGAGGCCGGCGTCGTGGGCGTCGGTCATGCCGATGCCGCCGTGCATCTGCACCATCTCGTTGGAGACCAGGTGCAGGGTGTCGCCCACCTTGGCCTTGGCCAGGGAGACCAGCTCCGGCACGTCCGGGCGTGTCGTCGTCGATGGCGGCCAGCGCCGCCTCGACGCAGGAGCGGGCCAGTTCCAGGTCGGTGAACATCTTGGCCGCGCGGTGCTGCAGGGCCTGGAAGGAGCCGATCACCTGGCCGAACTGCACGCGGGTCTTCAGATAGTCGAGCGTGGTCTCGAAGGCCTGCACCGCCGAGCCCAGCATCTCGGCGGCGAGGCCGGCGCGGGCGCGGTCGAGCATCTTTTCCAGCAGCGTCCTAGCCCTTGTCCGCCTGCGCCCAGCACCGCGTCGGCGCCGACCTCGACGTCGTCGAAGGTGACGATCGCCGCGCCGCGGCTAGTCGGCCAGCTTCAGCGCCTTGCGGCTGACGCCCTTGGCGTCGGCGGGGACCAGGAACAGGCTGATGCCGTCCTTGTCGCCGGCCTTGCCGGAGGTGCGGGCCGAGACCACGAACAGGCCGGCCGCCATGCCTTCGAGCACGAAGGTCTTGTTGCCGGTCAGGCGTGTAGCCGGCGCCGCGTCTTGGTCGCCGCCAGGGCGACCTTGTCCGGCGCGTGGTGCGGGCCTTCGTCGACCGCCAGGGTCGCCGACCGCTCGCCCGAGGCGATCTTCGGCAGCCAGGCCTCCTTCTGCGCGTCGGTGCCGCCCAGGATGATGGCGCTGGCGCGCGGCCAGGGCCGTGGACAGCAGCGGCGAGGCGGTCAGGGTGCGGCCGGTCTCTTCCAGGATCAGGCCCAGGCTCAGATAGCCGAAGTCCGAGCCGCCGTATTCCTCCGGGATGATCACCCCGGTCCAGCCCATCTCGGCCATCTCGGCGAAGGCGGCGGGGTCGTAGCCCAGCGGCGCGCCGCTGTCGCGCATCTTGCGGAAGGCGGTGACGGGCGACTTTTCCTGGGTCCAGGTGCGCGCGGCGTCGCGCAGCATGGTTTGTTCTTCGGTCAGTACGGCCATCGGTTTTTCTCTTATCGCTCCCTAGTGCGTTGAAGGTCCGAGCGGATCGGGCAGGCCCAGGATCCGCTTGGAGATGATGTTGTTCTGGATCTCGCTGGAGCCGCCGTAGATCGTGTGGCCTTGCCGCCGAGCCAGCCGCGCACGGCGGCGAGCTCGTCGGCGGTGAAGCCGTCGCCTTCCCAGCCCAGGCCCTGGTGGCCCATGATCTCGAGCAGTCAGCTCGGCGCGGTCCTGGCCGACCTTGGTGCCGGCGTTCTTCATGATCGAGGTGGCGGCGCTGGGGCCCGGGTTGGACCTTGGCTTCGGCCATCGCGCGCATGGCGGTCAGCTGGAAGGCCTTGGCGTCCATCTCGTGGTCGGTGACGCGGGCGCGCAGGTCGCTGTCGGCGATGCGGCCGTTGTCGTCGACGCCGACATAGTCCTTGGCCAGATCGCTCGAGCCGGCCGCGCTGAACAGCCGCCGCGCCCGGCGCCGCCGCCACCGCCGGCCAGGCCGCTGCGCTCGTGCTGCAGCAGCCGCTTGGCGATGGTCCAGCCGCCGTTCAGCGGGCCGACCAGGTTCTCCTTCGGCACCTTCACGTCGGTGAAGAAGGTCTCGCAGAACGGCGAATTGCCGCTGATCAGCTTGATCGGCCGCACCTCGACGCCCGGCGTCTTCATGTCGATCAGCAGGAAGCTGATGCCCTCGTGCTTCTTGGTGGTGTCGGTGCGCACCAGGCAGAAGCACCAGTCGGCCTACTGGGCGCCGGAGGTCCAGATCTTCTGGCCGTTGACCAGCCAGTGGTCGCCCTTGTCCTCGCACTTGGTCTGCAGCGAGGCGAGGTCGGAGCCGGCGCCGGGCTCGGAAAAGCCCTGGCACCAGCGCATCTCGCCGCGTGACGATCGGCGGGATGTGCCGCTGCTTCTGCTCCTCGTTGCCGTATTCCAGCAGGGTCGGGCCGAACATCATCACGCCCATGCCGCCGATCGGGTTCCAGGCGCCGATGCGCGTTCATCTCCTGCTGCAGCACGCGGGCCTCGGCCGTGGACAGGCCGCCGCCGCCGTAGGCCTTGGGCCAGGTCGGAACGCCCCAGCCCTTCTCGCCCATGGCCGCCGTCCAGGCCTTGACCGCCGGGTCCGACGAGCCGCCGCCCTCGACATACATCATGCCGCCGCGGCCCTTCAGCGAGGGCGGGAAATTGGCCTCCAGCCAGTCCCGCGCCTCGGCGCGGAAGGCGTCCACCGTGTCGCCGCCAAAATCAGCCATTCTGTCTGTCCTTGAAGAAAATCGAAGCGCGTCTGGCTACGCCGAGCGCGTCGCATCGGGCAAGCCCAGGATGCGCTTGGAGATGATGTTGTTCTGGATCTTCGGACGAGCCGCCGTAGATGGTCGTGGCCTTGCCGGACAGCCAGCCGCGCACCGCCTCGAGCTCGTCCTCGGCGTGAAGTCGTCGCCCTCCCAGCCCAGGCCCTGGTGGCCCATGATCTCCAGGGTCAGCTCGGCCCTCTCCTGGCCGATCCGGGTGCCGGAGTTCTTCATGATCGAGGTGGTGGCGCTGGGGTTCAGCGTTGCCCCGCGCCTCGGCCACCGCCCGCTGCAGGGTCAGGCGCGTGGGCCTTGGCGTCCATCATGTGCGTCGGCCAGGCGCGTGCGCAGGTCGGCGTCGGCGATGCCGGCCCTTGTCGTCCAGCGCCGACGTACTTCTTGGCCAGCTCGTCGAGGCTCGGCGCCGCCGCCCATCATCCGCCCGCCGCCCTGGCCGGAGCGCTCGTGCTGCAGCAGCCGCTTGCCGATGGTCCAGCCGCCGTTCAGCGGGCCCGACCATGTCGTTCTTCTCGGCGCCGCGCGTCGGTGAAGAAGGTCTCGCAGAACGGCGAGGTGCCGGCGATCAGCTTGATCGGCCGGGTCTCGACGCCGGGCTGGCGCATGTTGATCAGCACGAAGCGAGATGCCCTCGTGCTTCTTGGTGGTGTCGGTGCGCACCAGGCAGAAGCACCAGTCGGCGTATTGCGCGCCGCTGGTCCAGATCTTCTGGCCGTTGATCAGCCAGTGGTCGCCGGCGTCCTCGCACTTGGTCTGCAGAGCGGCGAGGTCGGAGCCGGCGCCCGGCTCGGAATAGCCCTGGCACCAGCGCAGCTCGCCGCGCGACGATCGGCGGGATGTGCCGCTGCTTCTGCTCCTCGGTGCCGTATTCCAGCAGGGTCGGGCCGAACATGCGCGTGCCCATGCCGACGATCGGGTTGGAGGCGCCGATGCGCGGCCATCTCCTGCTGCAGCACGCGGGCCTCGGCCGGCGTCAGGCCGCCGCCGCCGTATGGCCTTCGGCCAGGTCGGCGCGCCCCAGCCCTTCTCGCCCATCCGCTTGCGCCACAGCTCCTGCATCGCCGGTCGGCTTGAGCCGCCGCCATCGAGCGTTCCACGGCGATCGTCCGGCTGGCCGCGCAGCGAGGCCGGAGCAGTTCTCCTCCAGCCACGCGCGCGCCTCGGCGCGAAAGGCCTCCAGATCGGCCCCGCCTGGCTCGGCCATCGACCCTGCTCCCTTGTCTATCCTTCTTCGGATTTCACTTTACGCCCGCCGCCCGGCGTCGCAAGCGCCAAGGCGAACGGATGTTTGAATTTGGCCGCGGGGCGAGCCGCTCGTTTTTGTGGTATGGCTTCCGCGCCATGTCCCGCGCCGAGATCCTTGCCCGCCTGGCCGCCTTGAAACCCTGGCTTGCCAGCGAGGGGGTCACCCGCCTGCGCCTCTTCGGCTCTCACGCCCGCGATGAAGCGCGGGCGGACAGCGACATCGACCTTATCGCGGACTTCAGTCGTCCGCTGGGCTTGCGTCAATTCACCTTGCAGGACGAAGTCAGCGCGCGCCTTGGCCAGAAGGTTGAGCTCGTGACCGAGACCGCGCTGGCCCCCGACATCCGTTTCATGGCCCTGCGCGACGCGATTGATGCCTGAAGAAGAGCGGCTGCGCCTCCGCGAAGGCGCCGCCGCCTACCCCGCCTTGATCGGGTCGGGCAGGCCCAGCACCCGCTTGGCCACCACATTGAGGTTCACCTCCGAGGTGCCGCCCTCGATGGAGTTGCCCTTGGAGCGCAGCCAGCCGCGGGTGGTCAGGCGCTCGGCGGGGGTGAAGTCGTCGCCCTCCCAGCCCAGGCCCTGGGCGCCCAGGGCCTCGACCATCAGCTCCGAGCGCTCCTGAGCCAGCGTGGCGGCGGCGTATTTGATGATCGAGGTGGCGGCGCTGGGGCCGTTGCTGGCGCGGGATTCGGCGGCCACCCGGCGCGATGGTCAGGTAGAAGGCCTGGAAGTCCATCTTGTTCTTGGTGATGCGGCCGCGCAGGTCGGCGTCGGCCAGGGCGCCGCTCGCGTCCAGGCCCGACATAGCGGGCTTGGCGATCTCGCCAAGGTCGCCCGGCCGCGCCGCCGGCCCCGCCGCCGCCGCCGAAGCCGCCGGAGATGTTCTGGCGCTCGTATTGCAGCAGCCGCTTGGCGATCTCCCAGCCGCCGTTGAGCTTGCCGACCAGATTGTCCTTGGGGACCTTCACATCGGTGAAGAAGGTCTCGCAGAACGGCGACTCTCGCCGCTGATCAGCTTGATCGGCCGGGTCTCGACGCCCGGGCGTCGTCATGTCGATCAGCACGAAGCTGATGCCCTCGTGCTTCTTGGTGGTGTCGGTGCGCACCAGGCAGAAGCACCAGTCGGCCTTGTTGGCGTAGCTGGTCCAGATCTTCTGGCCGTTGATCAGCCAGTGGTCGCCCTTGTCCTCGCACTTGGTCTGCAGGCCGGCGAGGTCGGAGCCGGCGCCCGGCTCGGAATAGCCCTGGCACCAGCGGATCTCGCCGCGCGACGATCTTGGGCAGGTGTTCCTGCTTCTGCGCCTCGGTGGCGTATTCCAGCAGCACCGGCCCCAGCATCCAGATGCCGAACGAGGCCAGGGGCGAGCGGTAGTGGCCGGCGGACAGCTCCTCGTCGAGCACCCGCGCCTCGTCCTTGCGAAAGGCCGCCGCCGCCATAGGCCTTGGGCCAGGTCGGCGCGGTCCAGCCCTTGGCCGCCATGCGCCCGCATCCAGACGATCTGCGGGTCGGCGCTGCCGGCGAAGGCGCGCCCGCCCCACATGGCCTCGGGATCCACCGCCGCCTTGGGATCCTTCAGCGCCGCCGGATAGTTGGCCTCCAGCCACGCCTTGGTCTCGGCCCGGAATGTCTCCAGATCCGCCCCGCCAAAATCGGCCATCGGCGCTCACTCCCTAAAAATCTTCTCAGGATGTCACTTTACCGCCGCCGGCCGGGGTCGCAAGCGCGAAGGCGGGCCCGGCGCGCCGGTGATGGGCGCAGCGCGCTCTTCGCCCGATCGATTTGTCCCTATAACGTTATACGTTATGATTGATGATCCGGAGTTTTCGCGACCGCGAATCCGCGGGGTGTGGGACGGTATGCGGTCCCGACGGCTTCCGGCCGGATTTCGGATCGGCCTCGAGAAAGCTCGCCTCCGTCATATGACCGCGGCGATGACCGGCTGGAGGATCTACGCGTTCCACCGGGGAACCGCCTCGAGGCTCTGTCCGGCGACCGGCGCGGCGCATACTCGAGCCGGATATCAGCAGTGGCGGATCTGGTCCCGCTGGCGCAACGGAGGCGCGGCGGATCTCGATATCTATGACTATGCACTAGAAAACTCCGCCGACTCGCCGATCCGACGCCCGGGATATACTGCCGGAGGATTTCCTGCGGCCGCTGGGCATGAGCCAGACGGCGCTCGCCCACGCTGTCGGCGTGCCGCCCAGACGTATCAACGAGATCGTCCTTGGCAAGCGCTCGGTCACCGCCGACACCGATCTGCGGTTGGGGCGCTATTGGGGCCTCACGCCCGGCTTCTGGCTGAAACTGCAGAATGATCACGACCTGATGGCGGCGCTGCGCGCCACCGGCCCCGCTGGAGCCCGCGCCAACGCCGCCCTGGTGGCCTGGCCTTCACTTCACCGCCGCCAGATGTGAGGGGCGCTGGCTACACTTTTGGGTCTGAGCAGGTTCAGCCTTGAGGCTGAAGATCCGTCTGGAGACTCCCTCTGGAGCTGATAGCGGCGTCGCGCGATCCCTTAGTGTCTCGGCCGCCCGTCAGTGACTTAGGAGCACGTGGACTTCGTGCTGAGCGATCAGGTCGCGAGTGACCCCGCCGAACACCCATTCGCCAAAGCGGCTGTGGCCATAGGCGCCGGCGGCGATGAGATCGGCGCGAAAGGCGCGCGCCTCGGCGAGGATCGCCTCGGTGTGAGTGGCGTGTCGGTCGCTGACGCGCACCTCGGCGGCGACGCCGTGACGCCGCAGCAGTTCGGCCACATCGGCCACCCGGGCCTTGGCGTCTTCGACCTCGTCCGGCGCGCAGACCTCCAGCACCAGCGCCGCCTTGGCGCGCTTGAGGAACGGCAGGGCGTCGGCCATGGCCCGGCGGGCCTCTCTTGAATCCTTCCAGGCCAGCATGACGCGCTCGGCCTTGAGCGGCGCGGCGCCGGGGCGCGCGACCAGCACGGGCCGGCCGGCGGTGATGGCCAGATCGCCGGCCGAGGCGTCGCGGTAGGCGGAGGGCTGGCCGCGGGAGGCGGCGTTGGCGACGATGAGATCGGCGCCGCGCGAGGTTCTGACCAGGGCCGGCCCTGGATAATCCATCCCGCTGAGCCAGACGCCGCCCTTGGCGAGGCCGGCGGTCTCGGCCTCGAACAGCGTCCGGGCGGCGGTGAGACCGTCCTCGATGGACTTGCTCAAGGCCACGTACCATTCGGCGTCGACGGCCACATAGCCGTTGTCGAAGGAGAGGGGTGGAACCATTTCCACGCCCAGGCCGATCAAGGCGGCGTCGAAGGCCTGGGCCAGGGCCACGGCGGTCCTGAGCCGCGCTCGGCCGACATCGTCGGTCTGAACATGGACGAGGATCGCGGCGTAGCTCATGGCGGTGGTCTCCGGCTCGGCGGACCGTAGCACCTTTCGCCGGTCGCGGCGGGCGCGCCATGATCGAGATCAAGCGGGGCGGCGCACAACCACGACCTTGGCGCCGACATCCACGCCGCTCCAGGCCTGATCGGTGGTGAGGGCCGGAACGCCGAGCTGGGCGGCCAGGGCGAGGCAGGCGCGATCGCCCAGGGAGAGCCCCGATGATCGCGTCGCCGGGCGGAGCAGGCCGCTCGCCCGGGCCTGATCGGCGTCGAAGGCAATGACGGTGAGATCAAGCGGATCGAGCACCTGGGCGATCAACGCCCCGTCCATGCCCAGGTCCGCCATCTTGGCCACCACCTCGGCGAGGTTGACCGCGCTGATCCGGGCCGACGGCAGGGCGGCTTGCACCACCGCCGCGCCCGGTTCGGCGCGGATCAGGCAGAGGACGGCCGAGGCGTCGAGAACGCTGGGCTCAGTCACGCGTCGTTTCGGCCCGGCGCTCGGCGATCAGCTCATCGGAGAGGCGACGTTCGGGCGCCGCCGCCTTGGCCATGATCGCCTGGGCGTTGGCCACGGCGTCATCGAGGGAGCGCAGGGTCACCCCGGCGGCGGTGTCTTCCACCACCAGGGTCTGGCCGACGGCGAAGCCATGCTTGCGGCGCACCGCGGCGGGAATGACAATCTTTCCGCCCTCGAAGACGCGAACGTGAAAGGCGGCCATGCGAAGGTCCCGGGTTAGGTATCGGATTAGATTTGATACCTGAATCCGCGGAAGGTCTCAAGGCTCCGGCAGGTCGGCTACCGCCCCGCGAACACCGGCTTCCGCTTCTCCACGAACGCCACGGACGCGGCCTTGTGGTCCTCGGTCATCATGGTGCGCACCATGTTCATCGCCTCCAGGTCCAGCACCTCGGCCAGGGTGGCGTGCTCGGCGGCGTTGAGATTGCGCTTCATATAGCCGATCGCCACCGTCGGCAGGCCGGCCAGATAGCGGGCGTAGGCGGCCGCGGCTTCGGCCAGCTCCTCCGCCGGCACCGCCTTGTTGACGATCCCCAGCGCGGGCCGCCTCCTCGCCCAGGATCACGTCGGCGGTGAAATAGAGCTCCCGCGCCTTGGCCGCGCCGACCAGCTGGGTGAGGAAATAGGAGCCGCCGTAGTCGCCGGCCAGGCCCACCTTGGAGAAGGCGGTGGTCAGCTTGGCGTCGTTGGCGGCGATGCGCAGGTCGCAGGCCAGCGCCAGGGACAGGCCGGCGCCGGCGGCCGGGCCGGGGATCACCGCCAGGGTCGGCTTGGGCATTTCGTGCAGCCAGCGCACCACCTCCATGCCGGCGCGCAGGCCGTGCACCCGCGCCTCCATGTTGAAGCCGCCGCCCTCGCCGCCGGCGCTCTTCTCGGTGCGCGCGGCGAAGCCCTTGACGTCGCCGCCGGCGCAGAACGCCTCGCCGGCGCCGGTCAGCACCACCGCCCGCACCGCCGGATCGGCCGCCAGGCGAGTGATCGCCTCGGAAAGCGCCGCCTGCATCTCGCCGGTCAGCGCATTGCGCGCCTCGGGCCGGTTCATGGTGAGGGTGGCGACGCCGTCCTCGAAGGTCTCGATCAGCTGGCTGGTCATGGGCCTCTCCCTTTTGCCGGCCATCAGAACGCCGGGAGGCGGGGGATGTCAAAGGGCGGTGGAGCGATGCCCGACCGTGATACAGTCAGATGGTGAAGAAGATCACTTTCACAGTTGATGATGAAACTTACCGGCGTGCGCGCGTGAAGGCGGCCGAGCGCGACACCTCGGTGTCGGCCCTGGTCCGGCAATTCCTTGTCGAGATGGCCTCGGCCGAAAGCGAAGGCGAGCGCTTGAAACGCCAGGAGATCGCCCTGCGCGCCGCGATCGGCGACTTCCGGGCGGAGGATCAGGCTTTCCCGAGAAGACCTGCACGATCGCGGCGTATGAGCGTCCGGCGCTTCATCGACACCAACGTACTGCTCTATTCGATCAGCACCGCCGAAAATGAAGCCGCCAAGCGCGAGCGAGCGCGCGCGCTGCTGGATGAGGACGATTGCGGTCTTTCCGTGCAGGTGCTTCAGGAATTCTATGTCCAGGCGACCCGCCCGACCCGTTCTGATCCGCTTGCCCACGACATCGCCGCCGGTTTGATCCGCGCCTGGACGCGCTTTTCGGTGCAGGACAACACGCTCGGTGTCATGAACACCGCGCTGGACATCAAGGCCGCCCACGGCTTTTCCTATTGGGACAGCGCCATCATCGCCGCCGCCGTGGCGCTAGGATGTTCCGAACTTTGCACCGAGGACATGAGCCACGGACGCCGGGTCGAGGGCGTCACCATCATCGATCCGTTCCGCTGAGCCGCTCGGCTTCGATCGCCCCTTCCCCATTGCCTTCCCCGCCCCCGCCATCGCAAAAGGATCGGCGCAATGGCGCTTGAGGAGCAGGACATGAGCGAGGCCAATGGCGGCGCCCTCGGCGGCGTGCGGGTCGTCGATCTGACGCAGTTCGTGCTGGGGCCCTACGCCACCCAGACCCTGGGCGATCTGGGCGCCGACGTGATCAAGATCGAGGAGCCGTCGGGCGATCGCCAGCGCTCCGGCAAGGCCCCCAATTCCAAGACCATGGGGCCGCTGTTCGTCGCCCTCAACCGCAACAAGCGCTCGGTGGTGCTGGACCTGAAGACCGATGCCGGCCGCGCCGCCCTCGCCAAGCTGGTGAAGACCGCCGACATCTTCATCCACAACATGCGGCCCGAAGCCATCGCCCGCCTGGGCTTCGACTACGCCGCGGTCAAGGCCATCAAGCCCGACATCATCTATGTCGAGGCCATGGGCTACGCCGCCGAGGGCCCCTACGCCGGGCGCCAGGCGTTCGACGACCTGATCCAGGCGGCCAGCGGCGCCTTTGGCCTGGCCGCCCTGGTCAATCCCGGCGCGCCGCTGCGGCCGGTGCCCTCGATCATCGCCGACAAGACCTGCGGCCTCTTCGCCGTCATCGCCGCCCTGGCCGCCCTGCGCCACAAGGAGCGGACCGGCGAGGGCCAGTATGTGGCCGTGCCGATGCTGGAGACCTTCACCGGCTACATCATGGCCGAGCACCTCTATGGCGAGACCTATGTGCCGGCCACCGGCAAGTTCGGCCACACCACCACCATCACCCCCTATCGCAAGCCCCTGGAAACGAAGGACGGCTGGCTGATGGTCATGCCGGCCAACCGCGCCCAGGCCGCCCGGTTCATGGAGCTGGGCGGCCTCCCGGGCGCCTATGAGAGCGAGCGGTTCGTCACCGCCGAGGGCGCCCAGGGCAAGGTCGCGGTCTACAACGCCATGCTGGAGGAGGCCGCCGCCACCCGCACCACCGCCGAATGGATGGCCCTCTGCGCCGAGAACTCGATCCCCGTCATGGAGGCCCGCCAGGCGCGCGACATTCTGGAGGATCCCCAGCTCACCCAGACCCTGTTCGAGGAGCGCCAGCTGGAAGGCCAGGGAACCTATCGCGCCATGAAGCCCGGCCTGCGCTTCGAGAAGACCCCGGCCACCATCCGCCGCGAGCCCCCCGAGCTTGGCGCCGACACCGAAGAGGTGCTGGCCGAGATCGCCGCCCTCCCATGACCGGCGTTCTGGCATGAGCGACCCCGCCGTCCAGTCGGCCGAGCGCGTCCTGGTGCTGCAGGGCGGCGGCGCCCTGGGCTCCTACCAGGCCGGGGTGTTCGAGGCCTTGGCGCGAGGAGGGGATCGAGCCGCACTGGGTGGCCGGCATCTCCATCGGCGCCATCAACGCCGCCCTCATCGCCGGCAACGCCCCGGAAAACCGCGTCGCGCGTCTCAAGGAGTTCTGGACCCTGGCCTCGGGCGGCATCCAGGTCGATCCGGTCCTGGGCGTCGGCATGGCCCGCGCCTTCGTCAGCCAGTTCAACGCCGGCGCCACCGCCCTCCTGGGCGTCAACGGCTTCTTCACCCCGCGCCTCGTGCCGCCTCAGCTCTCGCCCCCCGGCTCGCGCGGCGCGCTCAGCTACTATGACACCACCCCTCTGAAGGCGACGCTGGAGCGGCTGGTGGATTTCGACCGCATCAACGCCGGCGCCCTGCGCTTCAGCGTCGGCGCGGTGAATATCGAGACCGGCAATTTCGCCTATTTCGACAATCGCCGCGATGTCATCCGGCCCGAACACATCATGGCCTCCGGCGCCCTGCCGCCGGGCTTCCCGCCGGTGGAGATCGACGGCGCCTTCTATTGGGACGGCGGCATCGTCTCCAACACCCCCCTGGAATATGTGCTGGAGGAGGAGCGCCGGAAGGATCTGCTGATCTTCCAGGTCGATCTCTTCCCCGCGCGCGGGCCCATGCCCAAGACCCTGGCCGAGGCCGACGAGCGCGAGATGGATATCCGCTATTCCAGCCGCACCCGGCTCAACACCGACCAGGCCATGCGCATCCACAAGGCCAAGCTGCTGGTGCGCGACCTGCTCGACCAGCTGCCGCCGGCCCTGGCCAGGTCCGACACCGCCAGGGAGCTTGCCGAACTCGCCCGCGAGAACGCCCTGACCGTGGTCCAGCTGATCTATCGCCGCAAGGCCTATGAGAGCAGCAACAAGGACTATGAATTCTCCCGCGCCACCATGCTCGCCCACTGGGCCAGCGGCGTGAAGGCCGTCAGGCGCAGCATGGCCGAGCGCGAGGCCATCCTCGCCTCGACCCAGAGCAACGAATGCAAGGTGTTCGATCTCAAGGCCATCGAAGAAGACACCGCCGCGCCCCATGGGGCCCCGGCATGAGCCTCGGGCTGAGGCGGTCGCCGACGCGCCGACCCTGATCACCCTGGAGGCTATCCACGCCGCCCGCCGGCGGATCGCGCCCTATGTGAACGTGACGCCCGATCGTCGCCATGAGCGTCTGTGGCCTGCGCCTCAAGGCCGAGACCCTGCACCCCATCGGCGCCTTCAAGATCCGCGGCGCCTTCAACGCCATCCTCTCCCTCACCGATGAGGCCCGCGCCGCCGGCGTCGTCGCCCATTCCAGCGGCAACCACGCCCAGGCCGTCGCCTACGCCGCCAAGGTCCTGGGCGTCGCCGCCACCGTGGTGATGCCGCGCCGACGCCCCCGCCGCCAAGGTCGCCGGCGTCAAGCGCGCCGGCGCCGAGCTGATCATCGTCGGCGGGGCCAGCGCCGAGCGCGCCGATAAGGCCAGGGCCCTCGCCGCCGAGCGCGGCCTCACCCTCATCGCCCCCTTCGATCAGGATCCGATCATGGCCGGGACCGGCACCATCGGCCTGGAGATCCTCGAACAGGCGCCGACGTGGAGACCGTCTTCGCCCCGGTCTCCGGCGGCGGCCTGCTGGGCGGCCTGGCGGCGGCGATCAAGCTGACCAGGCCCGGCGTAAAGGTGATCGGCGTCGAACCCGAACTCGCCGCCGACGCCCACGCCAGTTTCCAGGCCGGCCGGATCGTCGTCCATCTCCGCCGCCGACGCCGCCCGCACCGCCGCCGACGGCCTGCGCGTCCAGCAACTGGGCGTCCGCACCTGGCCGCACATCCACGCCTTCGTCGACGACATCGTCACCGTCTCCGAAGACGCCATGAAAGCCGCCATGCGCCAGATTGCCCACGAAGCGCGCCTCATCGCCGAACCCAGCGGCGCCGTCGCCACCGCCGGCGCCCTCGCCCACGCCGCCGACCCGAGCCGGAGCGTCGCCGTCCTCAGCGGCGGCAATGTGGATCTCGCCGCCTATGCCGCGGTGTTGGCCGAGGGGTAGATTTTTGGACCGCCGGCGTCCCCGCCGGCAGCCGCCGGAACGGCGGCCGTCTTCTCCTGCAGCAAAAGTGCGAACTGGAAAGACTCGGGCTTCGCCCGTGCCGGCGGGGACGCCGGCGGTCCAAGAGGACAGACGACTTACCGCCGGTACACCTCCCGCCGATTGCCGATACTCACAACCAGGATGCGCACGGCCGCGTCCTCGATGGCGGCGATGATGCGGTAGTCGCCGACCCGATACTTCCAGAACTCACCCAGCCGCGCGCCCCTGAGGGCCTCGCCGATCGCGCGCGGGTCGTCCAGCACGGCCACCCGCTCGTCCAGAAAGCGAAGGATGCGGACGGCGACCTGCCTGTCGAGCGCGCGAAGATCCTTCCGGGCCGCGCCCGACAGCTCAATCCTCCAGGCCATACTCGGCCATGGTCTCCTGGAGCGTGGTCACCGCGCTGCGGCCGGCGCGGACCTCTATCAGTTCGCGCTCGGCCAGATAGATGTCCTCCAGATCACCCAGGTGCTCGCGGATCGCCTCGGTGACATAGAAAGTCTTGCTGCGCCCGGTCCGGGCGGCCAGGGCGTCGAGCCTGGCTTCGACATCGCCTGGCAGTCGGATGGAGATGGGCATGACGAGCCTCTCTTCGAATGCGATACATTTATCGCATATTTAATGACAGACAAGAGTTTGGCGGTGAGCAGGCTCGTTCCTTGGACCGCCGAAGAAACGGCGCTTGACATGCAACCATATAGTTGCATATTCACCCCGTGAACGATGACGCCGTCTTTCGGGCCCTGGCCGATGCGAGCCGCCGCGCGCTGCTCGACCGGCTGCATGCCCGCAACGGCCAGACGCTGGGCGAACTCTGCGAGGGACTGGCCATGACCCGTCAGGCGGTGACCAAGCATCTGGCGATCCTGGAGGACGCCAACCTCGTCGCCACCCGCCGCCAGGGCCGCGAGAAGCTGCACTTCATCAACCCCGTGCCGATCAACGACATCGCCGAGCGCTGGATCGGCAAGTTCGATCGGGCCGCGCCTGCGCCGCCCTGTCCGCCCTCAAGACCCATCTCGAAGGAGACGATCAATGACCGCCAAGCCCCACTCGCAAATTCGTGTATGTCACCTTTATTCGCACCACGCCGGAGAAGCTCTGGCAGGCGCTGATCAGCCCGGAGTTCAACCGGCAATACTGGATGGACATGCATCAGGAGAGCGACTGGAAGCCCGGCTCGCCCTGGAGGCTGATGTTCCCCGACGGCCGGGTGGCCGACGCCGGCAAGGTGGTGGAGATCGATCCGCCCCGCCGCCTGGTCCTCGACTGGCAAAACCAGTTCCGCCCCGAGCTGAAGCCCGAAGGCGTCTCGCGCTGCGTCATGACCCTGGAGCCGGCCGGCGAGGTCGTCAAACTCACCATCACCCACGGCATCGACCGCGCGGATTCGAAGTTCATCGAAGCCGTCTCCGGCGGCTGGCCGCATGATCCTCTCCAACCTCAAGTCGCTGCTGGAGACGGGCAAGGTGGCCTTCACGGAGCGGCCGGTGGTTTCGTAAACCACATGCTTGGCCGGAGTGTATCGCCGCAATCTCTCCCCTCCACCTGCGTCATCCCGGATGGAGCGGCGCCCTCTTGCGACGCGGAAATCCGGGACCCAGGGGCCTCATTCAACGTGCGCTGCCGCCGCACGATGGTCGGACCATTAACGCCCGGTCCCCTGGGCCCCGGGTCTCCGTTTCGCTCCGCTCCACTGCGCCCGGGGTGACGCAGGTGGAGGGGAGCGCTACGCCGCCTCGATGTCCGTGAGCGGGAAATCGTCGCCCTTGTAGAGCAGGGGAAGGCTCGCCAGCCTGGCGCCGGCATAGGCGAAGCAGTCGCCGAAATTCAGCGCCGCGGGATGGCGCCCCTTGCCGAAACGGGCGAACGCCTCGATCGCGCCGCGCCGGGCGGCGGCGGGAACGGGCTCGACCGCGATCCGCGTCAGCACAAGGAATTCTTCCACGGCGTCATGGGCCGCATCGATGTCCAGGCCGAGGATGCGGGCGACGGCCAGCACGGTCTCCCACACGGCCAGGGGCGAGGTGATCCGGACCGAAGCATTCTGCAGGCGCGCCAGCAATTCACGCGCATCACGCTCGTCCACCAGCATGGCGGTCAGGGCGGAAGCGTCCACGAACATCAGGGCTCGCCGTAAAGGCCGTCGATAAAATCCTTGTCGGCGGGCCGGCCCTTCCCGGTCCCCGCCCGCGCTCTCAACGCCTTGGCGAAGGCCGCGCCCGCGTTCGACCAGAGAGGGTACGCCTTCGAGGCGCTCCAATTCATGCGCCAGCGCCTCGCGCACCACCTCGGTCTTGCTGGTCCGTCGAAGCGTGGCCAGCCGCTCGGCGAGGCGATCGACTTCCGGATCTTTCACATACAGGGCCATGGTATATCCTTGAGGGGATATAGGGATATTAGATCGTGCCTATGCGCTTGTCCACTCGCCGCCTTCCACCCCAAACCTCACCCTCGGGCGCAAGCGGAGCCTCTCCCACTTGCGTCATCCCGGATGGAGCGGCGCCCCTCGCGACGCGGAAATCCGGGACCCAGGGGCCACATTCAGCATGCGCTGCCGCCGCGCGATGACCGGACCATCAACGCCCAGTCCCCTGGGTCCCGGGTCTGCGTTACGCTCCGCTCCACTTCGCCCGGGATGACGCAAGTAGAGAGGTGGGACCGGAATGATGCCGGTGGAGGGGAAGCCCCCCTACCCCATCAATGGCACGGATACCTCACCCCATCCGAGGCCGTATACATGCCGTCCTTCGGATCGAAGTACTTGCCGTATTTGGCCGTGCAATAGGTGTTCCAGTCGCCGCCCTGATAGGTCTCGGTATAGGTCTGGACCTGGGCGTAGGGGATCGGTTCGGGCGGCGGATCGTAGGCGTTGGCCGCCGCCACGCCCACCGCGACCCCCACGGCCACGCCGCCGGAATAATAGGGAGGCCAATAGCCGCCCGGATAATAGCCGCCGCCCCAGCCCGGATAATATCCCGGCGGACGATAGCCCGGAGGCCGATATCCAGGGCGCCCCGGGCCATAGCCGGGATAGCCCGGCCGATAGCCAGGATACCCGGGACGGTGCCCGGGATAGCCGGGTCGATGACCGGGATAGCCCGGGCGGTTAGGGCGGTTGCCTGGATAGCCCGGCCGATTGCCGCCGCCGTGCCCCGGACGATTGCCCCCGCCCCCATGACCTGGCCGGTTGCCGCCGCCGCCATGACCTGGGCGATTGCCCCCGCCTCCGCCGCCAGGGCGTTGACCGCCCCCGCCGCCGCCGGGCCGCGAGCCCATGCCGGCCCCGCCGCGTCCGCCGCCGCCCCCTCGGCCGCCGCCCCGGTTCTGGGCCATCGCCTGGCCATCGATGGCGAGGCTGAGGGTCAGCACGGCCGCCAGGGCGGAGACCAGGATCGGCTTGAGCATACGAAATCTCCAGTGTTCAGACGTGCTTATTGCCCCATTGGCCGCCCGTGTCATCATGCGTGCGTCGATTGCGACGGCAATTCAAGGCGCGGGGGCCATCGGGGGTCGGGGGTGGTGGCGGGCGCTGCTTCACGCCCCTCAGCGGATGAGGCTCATCCAAGGTTGATTTGGGGACGGCGAAAGTCAGATGCGCGCCAGGAGCGGACATCGCTACCGCCCCTGCAAGCGGACATTCAATTACGATAGTCAACGTCCGGATGTTGGTCGCAGGGTCGCGGTTGCTACCGGCCCTACTCAGACATTCGCATGACTCCATGATAGGCACGTTTGACCTTATCGAGGTGACGGGGCGGCCATGGATATTCACAAGCCGAAAGCGGCGCATAACTTGCGCGAGTTCCTGATCGAGATCGGAACGATCGTTTGCGGCATACTGATCGCTTTGGGGTTGGAGCAGGCCATAGAGGCTTGGCATTGGCATGAAGTCGTGGGCGAAGAGCGCGAGGCGTTGCGCAATGAGGTCGGCCACCTAAGCGCGGCAATGGCTGGTCGGTTCGAGATCGACCCCTGCTACGTGCGGCGGCTTGCGGAAGTGAAAGAGGTAATTCGGCGTCATGACGAAAACCTGCCACTGGGTATCGTCGGCCCGGTTGGCAGGCCACTTTATCCGCCGACGCCTCGTCCGCTCTGGGAACTCGCGGTCGCGGATCAATCGCTGGCGCATATGAAGTTAGCTGAGAAGCGTCGGTTTGCTGACGTGTACGAGTGGATACCGGTTTATGAAGGCCTCACCAGCGACGAACGGGCCGCCTGGCACGCTTTGCAGGCGCTCAACCACGCTGACAAACTTACGATGGCGGACTGGTCGAATATCCGGGAGGCTTACGAGAACGCCGCAGAAACGCATGGGGTCATCGCGGTCAGCGCGGACGGTTGGCTTGAGATCTTCAATAGTATTGGCGAAAAAGCGCCAAGTGAGTCTGTCAGGCACGCGCCCCCAGTTGAGGCCTTTTGCTCCCCTATGCTGGCGACAGCGCAAATCAAGTCGAACTGATACTTACGGGCGATATCAACTTTACACCGTAGCCAGGCTTTCGGAACCGCAGCTATTCAATCCGGTGAGGAGGCTGAGGTGACGACCGCGATGCGCCACATGGGGACTCTGGCTTAGCTACGGAAAGCTGACACTAAGGGAACGACCAGGGCGCGGTGGAGCCTGACCGATGTCGAGCGTTGGGAGGGTCCGCCTGTTGGGGACGCCATTGTGGGCAGGACGGATCGAGAGCAAGTTCACCAGCTATGGTGACTTGGCAGCCGCCTTTACCAGGTCAATGATCGCTTCCATCAGTTCGCGGGTGGCCCGAGCATAGTCCGATGAAGATAGACAACGACTACCTGAAAAAGCTTCTCGATGCGTGTCAGTCGTCGGCCGGGCCGACCTTCAACATCTTGGACCTCAAGAAGGCGGGTTTAGATTACGAGGACCCGCAATTTGAATTCCACATGGCGATCCTGGCCGACAAGGGTTTCATCGAACGAGACGACGGCGATCCGAGCTTCGGCCTGTTCAAGGGAATAGACGGTCACCTGTCGTGGTCTGTCTTGCCTTTGCGCTTGACCGCCAACGGACAGGATTTCGCCGATAGCATCCACAATTCTGAGGTCTGGTCGAAGACCAAGGCCGCAGCCTCAAAGGTCGGCGGCGTCGGGCTTGATCTGCTCGTGCAGATCGCGAAGGCCGAAGCTAAGCGCTTTGTCTCGGAAAAGTTAGGCATTTCACTGCCATGATGCCGGCCAGCTTCAATGCATTGACAAGGCGCGCGACCTGCGCCACGGCGCAGCCGCTTGGCCCTTTGGCCAGAGGTCCGTCCGATGTTCTCCCCCCAGTTCCAAGCCCTGGACAGGGAAGCCGGAATTGCAGCCTCGGCTATCGCTCACGGCATCACCAGCATCGGCAAGGCAAACTACGCGGCCAAGGACTACTACCTCGCCGCCTTCTTCAACCTGTCGATCGCTATCGAGCGGCTGGGCAAACTGAGCTTCGTCCTCGATCACCTCCTGACCAACAACGCCTACCCGACCGACGCCCAACTGCGGGCGCTGGGCCACAGGCTGACCGACCTGATTGCCGCCGTGGAGGACATCCGCGTCCGACGGGGCCTCGCGCGCGCCCTTCCCCTGCCGACCGACCCGATCCGGGTCGGCATCGTCGAGGTGTTGTCCGACTTCGCCACGGCGACGCGCTACTACAACCTTGATCTGCTAGTGGGTGGACGGGCCGCGGCGATGCAGGAACCGATCGCCGCGTGGCACACGCGCATCGGGGTGCCCATCCTCGCCGCTCACTACAGCGATCGTCGGCGGGCGAAGGACGAAGCGCAGGCCCAGATTATGGGCGCGTTGTTGGGCGACATCACATCGGTCCTGCACACGGCCGAGGACGGTTCCATGATCACTTCGTTCGCCGCAGCGTCGATGGCGTCGGGTCAAATCAACACATTGCAGCGCTACGGTCGGATGTACACTCTCGGGATTATCCGCTTCCTGAGCCTTGCTCTGAACGAGCTTGGGCACCAGGCCCAGTTGGCCGGTCACGATGTGCCGTACTTCAGCGAGTTGTTCGGTATCTTCAACAACGACGACGCGTATTTCCTGCGGCGCAAGACTTGGGATCCCTACAGGCCTTGAGTCCTCAATCGGGAACCCATGTCAGCGTGGTCTCGCCGCCGGGCTGCTTGGCCAGCACGACCCGGCCGTTCTGGCCCGCGGTCGGCGCCTCCGCGGTCGCGACCTCCATGTTTACCCCGTCGCCCGCCTGTGATCGGTAGCTGTGGAACGTGAAGGGTATGAGCGCCAGCTTGGTGTGGTAACTCAGACGGGCGAGTAGCGCTTGCACCGGCTCGCGGTGGCCGTCGGCGAACACCGCCAAGAGCCCCGGCGAAGGCACCACGACCTCCTTGGTGTAGACCACGTCGGGGGTCTCACTCGGGTCGTCGGGAAGGCCCTGCACCAACTGGTTCGCGAGCGCGATCCGCGCCTCGACGCCCCACTCCGATCCGTCGGCGAGCAGTACGTCTTGGGCACCGGCCGCATCGCCAGCCAGCACGAGATTAAATCGCGGCGAATCCTCGGCGTTGCGGGTCCGAAGGGTGAGGAATAGCGCCTGACACCAGTCGGAGCCCGTGGCCGCGCCCAGCGTCTGGCAGCCGATGCCATAGTCGTTCGCCTTCGCTATGGCGGTGTCCCAGAAGCCCTTTGACGAGACGATGATGCCGCGATCGATGCCAGTGTCGGCGCATTTCGACTTGAACTCCTCGACGGCGCCGACGCCCACCTTCTTACCGCGGTCGCGCGCCTCCATCGCGATCCTGAAACGGAAGCCGCCAGTCTCGCAGTCGATTACCACGTCGTGCTCGCGGAGCTTCTTTGTGACTTGGTCGGTGATGTACATCGGCGAGGTGACGGTGTGGCCCCTCGGGGCGACCGCCTTGCGGATGGCCGCGACCATCTCTTGGAACTCGCGGCCAGGGGGACGCTTATTGGTCATGCCCGCACGGGCCACGGAAGCCGCCGCGCCACGTAGGCCGCCGCGATACCAGACACTTCAGCATCCGGGGGGCTCAGTCCGAGCTTGCGCATTTGGTCGAAGACGAGCTCCGACGGCAGGCTGTCCGTCGATGTTCTCGTGTCAGCGTCCGCCAACGCGGCCAGCTTCGTGGCCTCGGCTTCAATCCGGCGCCGCTGCGCTTCGACTTCGTCCGGGGTCGGATACCTTGGACCCGTGCGCACATAGCGGGTCGAGTACGCCAGGACGTGCTTGACCACCGCTCGCAGCATGGTCGGCACGGTCGGGGCCGTTACGTCGTCGCCGTCAACGACGCGCTGCAGTTGCGGTAGGTTCCATAGGAGGCCACCGTCCGACTTCATGATCAGCGGGCTCTCGAATCCCGGCCGCCCCCAAAGCGCGCACGCTCTCGCCAGCGCCATGACGTTGGACGGGAAGGGCTCGCGCTGCATCACGGCGACGGGGCGCTGAGGACCGTGCGGATTGATGAACATCGGCCCATCCGTGAAGATCAGCGTCACCGGCCCGAAGCCGAGACATTCCTGTTCGAAGCGATGTTGCCAGGCGCTCCAAAGCATCTCCGCCTGGACCGGGATCGCCTCGGGTTCGCTCTCCCAAATCCTGACGGTGGCGGCGGTGACGGCCAAGCGGTCGCCGACCTCTTCCTGCGTGAGGCCGAAGCTCACGCGTTGGTCTCTAAGCTGCTTACCGTTCACCGTTCTGCCTCTATTGAATCGCGATTTCATATTATTAAAACGTAAGAAAACGTTTGTTTCAAGGTGTAAAAAGACAAGACCCCTTGCGCGAAGTAACGAATAGTGACATAGCCGTTGACGAATGTCACGAAAGGTGACATTGATACGCTCCATGAACGGCTCCGAAATGCGTGCGGCCCGCAAAAAGGTCGCCATGACCCAGCACGAACTAGCCCAGAGGCTCGGCGTCAGCCGGAAGACCGTTGTGGGCTGGGAACAGTCGACAGACCCGCTCGATGAAGGGGTGGTGCTGCAAGTGCGGAGAGTTACCGGCCAGATACGGCTGATCGAAAACACGTTCAGCGTCTTCGACCCGACGCCACGCGGCAGCTATGCGGTCTGGGGCAGGCGAATTCAGGAAGTCCCGTCCGCCACCGCGGCGAGGTTGGTCACTGGCGCGACGTTGCTCTATGGCGAATTCAGACGCCGCGACCACGCCTATCGGTGGTGCTCGGCACTCCAGGCGTCGGCCGACCCGCGCCGCAGCCGCAAGCAGATCAGGGAGACGAACGAAGAGGTGCGGCGCATGCGTGAGGTAGAGTGATCCAGCCCCTTGTTCCAACAGCGGACTTCTCCAACGTCCGAGATGAGTCAACTACGGACCAGAATCTGGAACAGGCGAAAGCCCAGCTGAGGCGAATAATGATTTAGTCTGAGGCCACTCGGCTTGGCGGCGAAGCCGGCGGCTCACTCGAAATCTCACAAACCCCTTGGTGCCCCCGGTCGGACTCGAACCGACACACCTTGCGGTACCGGATTTTGAGTCCGGCGCGTCTACCAATTCCACCACAGGGGCCTGGGGCGTCCCTATTAATGCGCCCGGGCCAAGCTGGCTAGCCGCCCCGGCGAGGGGCCGGGCCGTTCAGCCCTTCTTCGCCCGCGTCGCCGCCGCTTTCTTGGCCGAGGCGGAGCGTTCGGCGGCTGGGCGGGCGGCGGCGGCCTGGCCGCCGAGCTTGCCGCCCTTGTGCGCGGCCGGGTGGCCGGTGTGCTGGCCGCGGCCCGAGCCGCTCTTCTTGCCGCCGCCGTCATCCTTGTTGACCGTGGCCCAGGCGCGGCGCTCGGCCTCCTTCTCCGAGACGCCGCGGCGCTCATAGGATTGCGCGATGTGATCGGCCTTGCGGTCCTGCTTGTCGGTGTATTTCGATTTATCGCCCTGGGGCATGTGAGGATCTCCCTTTTGGCGATCGAAACGCCCGCGCCCAAGGCGTGGTTTCTCGCGGCGCCGGCCGGTTGACAATATGCAATATAGATTGCAATATGCGAGTTTCTGAACGGCCGGCGGCGAAGGCTACGGCCAGAAAGGAGCCCTGAGTTCATGTTTGATGGCGCGACCCCAGCGCGAAACCGCCAAAACTGGCGACACGCCTCACAAAACTCTGTCAGTACAATAGTTTATAACTGGATCGCGTCTCCATCGAACCGCCGCCGGTCGCCAAGCCGCCGCCCGTCCACCGCCAAAAACCGCCATTTGACCGCCAAACACCGCCATCCGACCGCCCTTCGACCGCCCATTCGCCGCCCGCGAACCGCCCGGCCAGCGCCCGCTCAGACCACCGTCTGCTCGATGGCCCCGAAGATCGAGTGGCGATGCGCGCCGCGCATCTCGATGCGCACCGTGTCGCCGGCCTTGAGGAAGGGCGTCTCCGGCGCGCCGGCGGTGAGGGTCTCCACCGTGCGCAGCTCGGCGATGCAGCTATAGCCGACGCCGCCCTCGCCGATCGGCTTGCCCGGGCCGCCGTCGGCGCCGCGGTTGGAGACGGTGCCCGAGCCGATGATCGTGCCGGCGGCCAGCGCGCGGGTCCTGGCGGCGTGGGCGATCAGGGTCCCGAAGTCGAAGGTCATGTCGACGCCGGCGTCGGCGCGCGCCGAACGGCGCGCCGTTCAGCTCGACCTCCAGCGGCGCCGTGACAGCTTGCCGCCGTCCCAGGCGTCGCCCAGCTCGTCCGGCGTCACCGCCACGGGCGAGAACGCCGAGGCCGGCTTGGACTGGAAGAAGCCGAAGCCCTTGGCCAGTTCGCCCGGGATCAGGTTGCGCAGGGAGACGTCGTTGACCAGCATCACCAGGCGGATGGCGGCCAGCGCCGCCTCGCGGCTGGCGCCCGCCGGCACGTCGCCGGTGATCACCGCGACCTCGGCCTCGAAGTCGCAGCCCCAGGCCGCGTCGCCGAGCCGGGATCGGATCGCGCGGCCCGAGGAAGCCGTCCGAGCCGCCCTGGTACATCAGGGGGTCGGTCCAGAAGCTCTCCGGCATCTCCGCGCCGCGCGCCCGGCGCACCAGCTCCACGTGGTTCACATAGGCCGAGCCGTCGGCCCACTGATAGGCGCGCGGCAGGGGGCTGGCGGCCTCGTGCTCGTGAAAGCGCAGGCTGCGGCACCGAGCCGTGCTCCAGGCTTTCGGCCAGGCCGCGCAGCAGCGGCTCGCACCGCTCCCAGTCGTCCAGCGCGGCCTGCAGGGTGGGGGCGATGGCGCCGGCCGCCGTGCACCAGGCCAGGTCGCGCGAGACCACCACCAGGCGCGCCGTCGCGGCCGCCCTTGAGGGAAGCGAGCTTCATGTTCCGCCGCCTTTCCTGGCGATCAGGGCGCTGGCCCGCTCGCCCTGGTCGAAGCGGGAGGGGCCGCCATAGACCGTGACCTCGCAGAGGATGTCGCCGCCCGCGTCTCCCGCCCAGAGATAGGCCCGCTCCACCGTCACATCCCGCCCCGCCGGCGAGACGCCCTCATAGCTGTCGCCCCACGGCGTGATCTTGGCCAGCGCCGCCCACGAAAGCGTCAACGCCCGCGTCAGCTCATCCTCCGCCATGGCCTTGAGATCATCATCGGCCAAGCGCGCACTCCGCTGGAGCCCCCTCCACGTGGCGTCGGGGTCCCCCTCCCGTTGGCGTGGGGGAGGAGAGCATTTGTTCTCTCTTCCCCTTGCGTGGGGGAAGTCCCGGCGAAGCCGGGGACGGGGGCTCCAGCCTGGCGCAAACCGGTCACGCCTTCGTCGCCGGCAGCACGCCTCGTCTTATCTGATCGGCCTCGATGGATTCGAACAACGCCCGGAAATTGCCCTCGCCGAAGCCCTCGTTGCCCTTGCGCTGGATCAGCTCGAAGAAGATCGGGCCGATCATGTTCTGGGTGAAGATCTGCAGCAGCAGGCCCTGGCCCTCGGTCGGGGCGCCGTCGACCAGGATGCGGTCGGCGCGCAGGCGCTGGAGGTTCTCGCCGTGGCCCGGCACCCGGGCGTCGAGGGCCTCGTAATAGGTGTCCGGGCTCTCCTGGAACTTGACCCCGTCGGCGGCCATGGTCTCCACCGCGTGATAGATATCGCCCGTGCCCAGCGCGATGTGCTGGATGCCCTCGCCGCGATAGTCCTTGAGGAACTCCTCGATCTGGGAGTGGTCGTCGCGGCTCTCGTTCAGCGGAATGCGGATCTTGCCGCAGGGGCTGGTCATGGCCTTGGAGATCAGGCCGGTCTGGGCGCCCTCGATGTCGAAATAGCGGATCTCGCGGAAGTTGAAGATGCGCTCATAGAAATCGGCCCACTTCGCCATCTGGCCGCGGTGCACATTGTGGGTGAGGTGGTCGATATAGGTCAGGCCGACGCTGGAGGGCTTGGCCGTCGCCCCCTCGATGGGCACGAAATCCACGTCATAGATCGCCTGGGCGCCATAGCGGTCGACCAGATAGAGGTTGGAGCCGCCGATGCCCTCGATGGCCGGGATGTTGAGCTCCATCGGCCCCACCAGCCCCGAGACCGGCGTCGCTCCGCGCTCCACCGCCAGGGCCAGGGCCTTGGCCGCGTCCTTCACCCGAAAGGCCATGGCGTTGGCCGAGGGGCCATGCTGCTGGCGAAAGGCGGCCGGCTGGCCGGAGGGCTCCATATTGAGGATGAAGTTGATATCGCCCTGGGCGAACCGCAGCACGTTCTTCGAGCGGTGACGCGAGACGGCGACAAACCCCATCTGCTCGAACAGGCCCTTCAGCCGCTCCGGCTCCGGCGCGGTGAACTCGACGAACTCGAACCCGTCGGTGCCCAGAGGATTGTCGAAAAGATCGCTCCCGATCGTCGCGCTGACGTTCATCAAAAGTCTCCCTGCACTGGGCTCATATTGTCAGGTTGAGGGGCTCGGCGGAAGCAGGCCAATCATCTCCCTCCCCTTCATGGGGAGGGTCGAGAGGGCGAAGCCCTCCGCGGCGGGGAAACCCGCGAGGCAGTGGCAGCTTCAACACCCCACCCGTCCCGCTTCGCGGTCCACCCTCCCCATAAAGAGGAGGGAGATTCATTCTCTTCCTCCCTCCCCTCCTGGGGAGGGTCGAGACGAAGCGTAGCCAAGTCCGGGGTGGGGAAGTCTGACACGCCACGACGTCGTGGATTTCCCCACGCATCCCCACCTGTCCGCCTTCAGCGTCCATCCTGCCCGCTTCGGGGGAGCGAGGGGTTAGGGCGATACGCCGTAGCCCGCATACTCCGCGGCGATTTTTGGGGCGAGCTTCAGGGCGGCGGCGCGATCGGCTTCGGCCTCCGTGTGGAGACCTTTGCGAGACTCCACGATGCTGCGGCCGTAAAGCGCGCCGGCCATGTCCGGCTTGACGCGCAGGGCCGCGTCAAAGTCGGCGCGGGCGGCGTCCAGGGCTCCTTGGCGCAGTTCGATCAAGGCCTTGTCCGACAGGGCCTCGTTGTAGTTAGGCTTGAGAATCAAGGCCAGACGACAATCGTCCAGGGCCGCATCCAAACCCTGACCCCACATGGCCCGGGTGGCGCAGCGGCCCGTCAGAATCAGGAACAGACGTGGGTCGGTCGAACCCGCGGCGACCGCCTGATCGAAATACCCCATGGACGGCGCGTAGCGGTGCGCCATCGCCAGAGACAGGCCGGCCCGGAAGGGCATTTCCGCTCCGGCCTTTACGCGAATGGCGTGGTCGAAATCGGCGCGCGCGCCGGCATCGTCGTTGGCCGACAGGCGCAATTTGCCGCGCATTTGCAATCCCTCGGGATCGTCTGGGCTGATCTCCAGGGCCTTGTTGAGATCGGCGCGGGCCAGGGCGAGGTCGGGCTTGACGGAATAGGCCGCCGCTCGGGCGAGAAGGGGCGCCGCGCTCTTTGGATCGAGTTTCACCGCTTCGCTG
Organism: uncultured Alphaproteobacteria bacterium; assembly: GCA_963817995.1. GTDB lineage: Bacteria > Pseudomonadota > Alphaproteobacteria > Caulobacterales > Caulobacteraceae > Acaudatibacter. Next base: position 86,276 of record CAWFQJ010000001.1, on the reverse strand, counting down.
AAATCGGCGATGGCGCGGTCAATGTCGTGCACGGCGAACCACGCCGCGCCCCGTCTGATGAAGCCCTGGGCGTCGGTGGGCGTGGGCATGGCGGAGGGATTGGGCTGTACGGGCTTTATGAACAACGGCGGGGGCGGCGGCACGGATCGGCCGCCTGGCCCGGTTGTCGTCGCCGCCAAGCGCTCATCGGCGCTGATCCACACGTCGGTCAGGCCGAGATTGCGCAGAGCCAGCGCCGCCGCGGGCGCTTCCGCGGCCGGAAACTCACGCTCAACGGCTTGTCGGGAGGTTTCCATGGTCACCCGGTCGCCCTCGAGTGTCGAGCGCCGATGGAATGCGATGCCAGCGATGGTCTGGTCGATATCGGGGCCGCCGCCCAGGCGGAAGCCAAGGCCTTTGTTGGGCAGGAGCACCGTCACCTTGTCTTCATTGTAGTTCGGATAGGACACCGCGAACGGGGCATCGTCGCCCGGGCCTGGCGTGCGGGTTAAGGAAACCTCGCCACCGAGTTGGCTGCCCTTCAGATGGAACTGCCGGCCGCCAGGATAACGGCTCCAGGGAATTGTCGCTGAGCCATCCATGACCAGTATGAGGGTATGGGTCTTGTCATCCCAGGGCGCATCGACATGGCTTATGGTCGCCCACGGAATGTTCTTGGCGAACAGTTCCCGAAGCCGACGATCCCGATCCTCGGCGGGGACGTTCAGGAGCGCGAAGTGCGTTTCGAGGCCGCTATCGCCCCGAAACAGAACTTCCACATGGATCGGCGCGGGGGCGTCCATGCCGCCGCTCAGATCGATGCGGGTCTGGCTCGACCCGTGCGGTTCGCTGTAAGGCGGCTGGACAATCTCGACCAGACTGGACCCCGCGGCTCGCAAAGGCAGAGCCCAGCGAAACGACGGGGCCGGAATATCGTCCAACTCGTGATCGCCCTGACGGGTGCCGTCGAGCCAATAGGTTTTGCCGCCGATGCGGGCGCGCACCAGCACATGGTCGAAGACCCGCAGCCTGGGCAGTTCGCCTGACATGCCATCGCCAAGGGTGGTGCTGACAAGGGCAGGCTCAGCGTCGATCCCCAGGCCGCGCAGCAGGGCTAGGAGCAGGACGGTCTTGCCCTTGCAGTCACCGAACCGGCGCTTCCAGGTCAGGTCCGCGTCGGCCGGCAGATAGCCGCCGAGGTCCATACCGAGAAAGAGGTAGCGGGTCTGCGCCTGGACAAGTTCGAGCGCGCTTTGCGCCCGGATGCGCGGATCCGGGGACGAGGCGGATATGCGGGCGATCTCCGCCCGCAGCGGTGAGTTGGGCGCCAGGGTCGCGGCCTTGTCGTAAAGCGGCGTCATTAGGGCCGCGGCCTGGGACCAGTCCTGGAACTGGCTGAACGAAATGCGATTTTCATGGCTGAACCGCGGCGGCGCGCCAATCGGCGGCTTGGGCGCTTCGACATCGGTGCGGTCGATCACCAGAGCGCCACCCGTCGGGCCGTGGGTGACGACCGGCGTTCCCAGTCCGTGGCCGACCTTGTAGCGCATGTCTTTGTCTGACGCCCATTGGGCGCTGAGGTGGAAGTGCGGAATCCTGCCCGTCTGAGCCATCTCGGAGGCCCCTTCGGACTGGCCCTTCCACAAGGGGTCATGCCGAACCAGGGTGAAGGCCACGTCAAGCACGTCGCCGACCTGAAGGCCTTCCGGCTGGAAGGCCGCCGTGAGCGAGCCATCGAGCATGGCCAGTTCCAGCTTCGTCTCGCGGCGCAGAACCGTGAAGGTTGCGCCGCCGGCAAGCAGATCGATCGTCTTGTCGCCGCGCAGGATGCGCACCTTGTGGATGATCAGGGTTTCGGTTTCCGGATTCCACGCGTCCCCGACGGTGCCGATTTCCGAGAGACCCTGCGGCGTGGCGATACGCACGGCGCTTTCATCATAGAACTCGTCCCCGTCGGGACCGAAGCGGATTTGGGTGTCCTGCATGAGAAGCTGCGTGGCGCCGCCACCGGTAGCGCCGGCGGCGCTGGGAATCGGGACGGGCTTCACCCAGTCCGGTGGGGGCGCGTAGATCGGTTTGTCGGCGGCGAAGACCGCGCCCGCCCAGATCATGGCGAGCCCAGTGAAAAGTCCCAGACGCATCAAAGCCCCCCTCTCGTCCAGCGTCGAACCTATAGGGGTCAGCAACTTTAGGAAATCCGTCTTCGCCAACCGGCCTGAGGGGTAAGGCGGCGGGTCTTCTGACTTCGAGCCCTTGGTGTCCTTGGTGATCTTCGTGTCAGAATGCAGGGGCGCCAAGACAACGCGCGCAAGAGCCGCATGGCTTTCCCTTCGCCCCGCCCCTCGCGTCTGCTAGCAGGGCGCCTCGGCGGCGGGTGGCGCGCGTCGGCGGCCTTTCACGGATCCCAAAGCGCGATGCTTCGACGACTCTACCAATGGACGATGAAGCTCTCCGGCTCGCGGCACGCGCCGTGGGCGTTGCTCCTCATCGCCTTCGCCGAAAGCTCGTTCTTTCCGGTGCCGCCGGACACCATGATGGTTCCGATGATCCTGACCCGGCCCGAGCGGACCTGGCGCTACGCCGCCATCTGCGCCGGCGGCTCCATCGCCGGGGGCATGCTGGGCTACGCCATCGGCTACAGCGTCGCGCCGATCGGCCATTGGCTTTTGGCCATCACCGGCCACGCCGGCGGCGAGGCGACCCTGCGCGCCGAATTCGCCAAGTGGGGCGTCTGGGTGATTCTCATCCAGGGTCTGCTGCCGATCCCCTACAAGTTGATCACCATCACCACGGGCCTCGCGCACTTCACCTTCTGGAAGTTCGTGGCCGCCTCGTGCGTCACCCGAAGCGCCAGGTTTTTCGGCGTGGCGGCGCTGACGAAACGCTATGGCCCCACCCTGCTGCCGGTGATCGAGCGGCGCCTGGCCCTGGCGGCGGGGATCGTGGTGGTCGCCGTGATCGTGCTCGTGGCGGCGCTCGAACTCTTACACTTGATGTGAAAATCGGCCATATCGGCCCGGTGACCCCCCTCGCGCGACATTGGCCATGGATGGCCCTGGCGGCCAGCGCCGCGATGCTCGGCGTGGCCCACGCCTTTCAGACCTTCGGCCACATGGCCCCCTGCACCCTCTGCCTGAAGCAGCGCGACGTCTACTGGTGGGCCATGGCCATCGCCGCCATCGGCGTCGGCCTGCGCCTGACCGCCTTCAGCCGCCGCGCCGCCCGAATCGACAATGGCGTGCTCGCCCTGGTGTTCCTGGTGGGCTGCGGGATCGCCGTCTATCACGCCGGGGCCGAGTGGAAATGGTGGCCCGGGCCGGCCGCCTGCAGCGGCGGCTCGACCAGGGTCAACCCCGGCGATCTGGCCGCCCTGATGCATGGCGCCAAGATGACGATGCCAGCCTGCGACAAGCCGGCCTGGGTGTTCCTGGGCCTCTCCATGGCCGGATGGAACGCCATCATTTCCCTGGGGCTGGCGGCCTTAAGCGCCATGGCCGCCGTCGGCGCCAATATCGCCGGGCCGGCCGGCCTCGGCCAGACCGATGACTGAGAAACCCGTTCCCCCTCGGCCAGGACCTGGGGCCAGCGCCGCGCGGCTGGCCGAAATCCTCCGCGTCGATCACGCCGGAGAGCTGGGCGCCGTGCACATCTATCGCGGCCAGCGGGCGGTCTTCGCCGCCGGCGCCGGTCACGAGGCGGTGGCGGATCGGATGGGCGAACTTGAGGCGCACGAGGCGCGGCATCTGGCCAGGTTCGAAGCCTTGCTCTCCGAGCGCCGGGTGCGCCCGACCCTGCTGGCGCCGGTCTGGCGCGCGGCCGGATTCGCCCTGGGCGCCGGCACGGCCCTGATGGGCGAGAAGGCGGTCCACGCCTGCACCGAGGCGGTGGAGACGGTGATCGAGGCCCACTACGCCGGCCAGGTGGCCGAACTCGCCGAGCGCGATCCGGCTCTCGCCGCCGAGCTGGCCGAGTTCCGCGAAGAGGAGCTGGCCCATCGCGACGAGGCGGTGAGCGAAGGCGCCCACGCGGCGGCAGGCTACGGGGTCCTTTCCGCCGTCATCCGCGCGGGCTGCCGCGCGGCGATCAAGATTTCGGAGCGTCTGTAGATGGATATCGAAGCGATACGGCGCGGCGCCGAAGCGCCGGTCGTGGCCGGGCCGGGGGATCTGGACGCCGTGGCGGCCGACCTGGCCGACGCCTTCACCGACGATGTGATGTTCAACTGGTTCCTGCGCGACGACGCCCGCCGGGCCGAGGCCAACTCCAGGTTCTTCAACCTGGTCATCAAGCTGGCCGCCAAGGACGGCGCGCGGATCGATCGGCCCGCCGGCGGTGGCGCGGCGGCGGTGTGGATGCCCTACGAGGCGATCAAGCCGATGCCGCTGATCGATGAGATCCGCGCCGTGCCGACCATGCTCTACGCCACGGGCCTCGCCCGCATCACCCGGCTCATGGCCCTGCGCGCGGATATGGATAAGCACCACCCGACCGATCGGCCGCACGCCTATCTCTATTTCCTCGGTGTCACCCACGCCGCCCAGGGCCACGGCATCGGCTCGCGCCTCCTGAAGGTGGCCACCACGCGCCTCGACGCCGCCGGCCAGCACGCCTATCTGGAGACCCAGACCGAGCGCAACATCGCCCTCTATGTGCGCCACGGCTTCAAGGTGACCTCCGAACACAAGCCCCGCCCCGACTCCCCCCCGCTCTGGAGCCTCTGGCGCGACGCCCAGCCGCCGGAGGAATAGCGAGCGAAGCCACCCCAGGTGGGAGGGTGAGGCCGCGAGCTCTACGCCGCCTCCGCCGTAGTCTCCGGGGCGCGTTCGGGGGGTTTTTTCGAGCGCAGGCCAAGGCCGGCCATGCCGCCGCTGGAGAGCAGGCCCACATCGGTCAGCAGGATCGGGATCGCCCATTTGTGTGGGGCGGCGATGTATCTCGGCTGCCAGACCGGATCGTACTTGTCCTTGTAGCGACGCACGCCGCGGAAATTATAGATCTCCTCCCCGCGCTCGAAGAGCAGGCGGCCGACGCGCGACATGATCGGGGCCAGGCGCCGCTCCTCCAGCCCGGCCAGGGGGGCCATGCCGAACTCGAAGGCCTGGTAGCCCTGCTCCTGGCCCCAGCGCATCAGCTCGACGAACAGGAAGTCCATGACGTTCTTGGGCGCGTCGTCGGAATAGCGCATCAGGTCCATGGAAAAGCTGTTGCGCTTGGCCGTGGTCCAGAGCGTGGCGAAGGCGACGATCTTTCCCTCACATCGCACGATGGCGATGGGGAAGTCGGCCACATAGGCCCGCTCGAACCCGCCCAGGGAGAAGGTCTTCTCGCCGCCGGCGTGGTGCGCGAGCCACTCGTCGGAGACCACCTGAAGTTCGTCGAACACCGCGTCCGAACCCCCGACCGGCAGGACCTCGAAACAGCCGCCCTCCTCGCCGGTCTTGCGCCAGCTGCGCCGGATATTGCCCAGGCGCCGGCCCTCCAAGGAAAAACTCTCCAGCGGCACGGCGGCCGATTCGCCGACCTTCTGGATCGAGAAGCCCAACTCCACCAGATCGGGCAGGTCCTCGGCCCCCACGCCATAGATTCCCGGCCGGGCGGCGTGGGAATCGGCCAGTTCGCGGAAGCGCCAGAGAAGATCGAGCCGCTCGGCGCGGCAGCCCACCGGCGCCCCCAGGGCGATCCACGATCGGCCACGCACGCCGAACATCAGGAAGCTCTTGCCCGACGGCGAGAACAGGAAACGCTTGTCGCCGCGCAGGGCGAGATTGGAGCCCGGCTCGGCGCATTCGGCGTCGGCGAGGATCGATTTGACCCGGCAGAAATCCGGGTCGGTCTCGCCAACCACCGAGGGCTTGGCCGGCGTCGCCAGCAGACGCCACACGCCGATGGCGATCAGGAACACCGCCGCGCCGGCCGAGGAGCGGATCGCCCGCTCGGCGTCGGCGTCGCCCATGACCTTCAGGAACGAGCGGTTGGCGTAGTCCAGATTCTGGAACGACCACCAGCCGGCGAGGCCCGCGCCGCCCAGCGCGGCCGCGGCCGAGAGCAGCCAGCCGGGCGTGAACTCCATCCGGGTGAGGCTGGCGGTCCGGTTGAAGGCCGGATGGGCCGGCAGGAGCAGGCCGAGCACGGCCATCAGCACCACCGATTCTTCCCAGTCGAACCCCTTGCACAGCGCCAGCACCGCCGCCACCGGCAGCACGCCGGCCGCCGCCGCCCAGGCTCCGTCGAGCCGCCGCGAAAGACCGAAGGCGAGCATGACCAGAACCAGGCCCAGAACGCTGGAGACGAAGGAGCTGATCTCGATCAGGAAGATCGGGGCGTGATCGGCCAGCCACATGAACCGCTCGGGATCCGACGGCGTCGCCCCCGAGGCCAGCAGCATGACGCCGCAGCCGGCGGCGAGCAGAGCCAGGGTGGTGGGCGCCGCGGCCAGCAGGGCCGGCCGGAAATCGGGGAGTCGGGGCACGCGCGTCAGCCTGACCGGAGACCGCCGATCCGCGCCGGCCTCTACGACCACACCCGGCGCGCCACACGCCGGGCGGCGCCCGAACGTCGGGGGAGATACGCGCTGTGGTGCTGGGTCATGTTCTCGTCCGGCCGCATCGCCTTGCGCCTCCAGGGCGCGACGTTATGGCCGATGAATGCCGCAAATCGCTCTGCAAGGCAACCTTGGGCGCTCCACCTCCCTTGGACCGCCAGCGTCTCTGCCCGACGGACGATGGCCGCCGTTCCGGCGGCTGCCGGCGGGGACGCCGGCGGTCCAAAGGATGGGATCTTGGCTGTCTTGAGCCATCGCCGCGCTTGCGCCAAACGAGGAAGGCGGGCAAGGACGGGGCGATCCGCGCGGGCCGGCAAGAGCCTTGAGCGGCAAGGGTTCGGAGGCGCGTTCATGACGGCGACGGCAAGCGTGGAGGCGGTCCTCGAACCGGACCTGCCGATCATCGATCCCCACCATCACCTGTGGGACCGGCCCGGCGCGGCGCTCGCCGATCTGCCGCCGGCCAAGCACGGCTTCGAGGAGGTGATCCGGCTCTCGCCACGCTATCTCGTCGATGAGCTCCTGGCCGACATGAAGAGCGGCCACAACGTCATCGCCACGGTCTATATGGAATGCGGCTCGATGTACCGGGCCGGCGGCCCCGAAGCCCTGCGGCCGGTGGGCGAAACCGAATTCGTCAATGGCGTCGCGGCCATGACCGCCAGCGGCCTCTATGGCGATGTGCGCGCCTGCGCCGGCATCGTCGGCCGGGCCGAGTTCCGCATGGGCGGCGCGGTCACCGAGGTGCTGGAGGCCCACATCGCCGCCGGCGGCGGGCGTTTCCGCGGCATCCGCCAGAGCGCCTCGCTGGGACGCCGACCCGGGTGTCCTTGGCCCCCTCAATCGCGGCGAGGCCGGGCTCTATCTCGAGCCGAAATTCCGCGAGGGCTTCGCCGCCCTGGCCCCGCTGAACCTGTCGTTCGACGCCTGGATGCTGGAGCCGCAGCTGCCCGACCTGATCGATCTGGCCCGCGCCTTCCCGGAAACCACGATCGTGCTCGATCATGTGGGCACGCCCCTTGGCATCGGCGCCTACGCGGGCCGGCTCCACGAGCGCTTCGGCGTCTGGCGCGACCATATCCGCGAGCTGGCCGCCATGCCCAAGGTGTCGGTCAAGCTCGGCGGCCTGGCCATGGCCTTCCCCGGCTTCCCCTCTTTCCTGGCCAATCCGCGCGCCGGTTCGGACCAGCTGGCCGCCGAGTGGAAGCCCTATGTCGAGACCTGCATCGAAGCCTTCGGGCCGGAGCGGTGCATGTTCGAAAGCAATTTTCCGGTCGACCTGGGAAGCTGCGACTACCGGACGCTGTGGAACGCCTTCAAGGTGATCGCCAAGGACTATTCGGCCGACGACAAGGCCGCGCTGTTCAGCGAAACCGCGCGGCGCGTCTATCGGCTGGAAATCTAGAGGGGCGGTCGGGAGAAAGACATGCACTACAAGGAACTCAAGGCCGCCTGGGCCGAACTGACGGCGCCGGGCGCGCCGTTCGAGATCGGCACGATCGAGGTGCGCGGCGAGCCCATGCGCGTCTACAAGAACGCCCCGCCCAACGTCCGCGCGCTGTGGCTCTCCACCGCCGCCTTCGCCGAGCGCGACTACCTGGTCTATCAGGACGAGCGGATGACCTATGGCGAGGCGCACGCCAAGGTGAACGCCATCGCCGGCTGGCTGGCCGCCCAGCGGCGTCAAGCCCGGCGACCGCGTCGCCATCGCCATGCGCAACTATCCCGAATGGATGCTGATCTACTGGGCCTGCGTCTCCATCGGCGTCGCCGCGGTCGGCATGAACGCCTGGTGGGTGGCCGAGGAGATGGCCTACGCCCTCAACGACTCCACGCCCAAGGTGATCTTCTGCGACGCCGAGCGCCTGGCGCGGATCCTGGAGCGGCCGGCAGATGGCCGCGGGCGCGATCCTGGTGGCGACGCGGATGGACGACCGGCCCGCCGGCGTCGTCGCCTGGAGCGAGGTGATCGCCAACGGCGGCGCAGCTGCCCGACGTCGAGGTCGATCCCGACGCCGACGCCTGCATCTTCTACACCTCCGGCACCACCGGCTTTCCCAAGGGCGCGCAGCTCACCCATCGCGGCTGCGTCACCAACCTGATCAACATGATGTTCGCCGGCCAGGCCCAGGCCCTGGCCACCCAGCGCGCCACCGGCGTCGGTCCCGATCCCGACGCGCCGCCGCCGATCCCCGTCGCCCTGCTGACCACGCCCCTGTTCCACGTCACCGCCAACAACTGCGGCGCCTATGCCGTCACCGCCGCCGGCGGCAAGATGGTGCTGATGTACCGCTGGGACGCCGGCGAGGCGCTGCAGCTGATCGAGCGCGAGAAGGTCACCGCCATGAGCGGCGTGCCGGTGATGGCGCGCGAGCTGATCACCCATCCCGATTTCGACAAGCACGACCTCTCCAGCCTGGTGAGCCTGGGCGGCGGCGGCGCGCAGCTGCCGCCCGACCTGGTGGCCAAGATCGACGAGAAGGTGGCCACCGCCCGGCCCAACACCGGCTACGGCATGACCGAGACCTGCGGCATCATCACCTCGGTCGTCGGCCGACTTCTTCGTCGACAAGCCCGACCAGCGCCGGCCCGGCCATGCCCGACCTTCGAGATCAAGTGCGTCGACGACGACGGCGACGCGGTGCCGCCCGGCGAGGTCGGCGAGCTGTGGGTGCGCGGCGCCCAGGTGATCAAGGGCTACCTCAACCGCCCCGAAGCCACCGCCGAGAGCATCACCGACGGCTGGCTGCACACCGGCGACGTGGCCCGGATCGACGAGGACGGCTTCATCTTCATCGTCGACCGCAAGAAGGACATGGTGCTGCGCGGCGGCGAGAACGTCTATTGCGCCGAGGTCGAGGCCGGCGTCTACCGCCACACGGCGGTGGCCGAATGCTGCGTGTTCGGCGTGCCCGACGCGCGGCTGGGCGAAGAGGTGGCGCTGGCGGTCGTGCCTGCGCCCGGGCGAGAGCCTCACGCGCCGAGGCCCTGCGCGCCCACTGCGCGGCGATCATGGCCAAGCACAAGATCCCCCGCTACATCTGGCTCCTCACCGAACCCCTCCCCCGCAACGCCAGCGGCAAGTTCCTCAAGCGCGAGCTGCGGGAACGGCTGTCACTGGCGGAAGCGGCCTAGGTCTCTGGACCGCCGGCGTCCTCGCCGGCAGCGCGAAGCGCCGTCTTCCGTCGGACTAAGGCTTGGCTTCTGACAAGACGCGGGCTGGCGCCCGTGCCGGCGGGGACGCCGGCGGTCCACGGGCAAGCGGTTAAGCGCTCAGCATCCGCACCAGATTCTCGTTGAACTTCCGAAACGCGGCATTGGTGAACCCTTCCTTGCCCAGGCCCCACGCCCATCGGATCGAGCCGGCGTTGAACACCTTGGCCCCCGCCGGCGACTGGAAATAGGTGGCTTCGGCGAGGCCCTTGTCGCCATCGACGTCGGTGGCCGATCCGGTGAACAGCACCTGGATGCTAGACGGATCGATGGCCGCGATCCGCGATGTGCCCGCCTTCCACAACCGCTGGCCATCGCCCTCGGGGTCGCGATTGTCCCATTCATAGCCCACCACCGGCGCGGCCGTATCGCCGGCCTTCCAGCCCGTGCCCTCGAAGAACGGCAGGTCGGCGCGGGCGACCTTATAGTCCGGGCGCTGGTCGCTGGCCGGCTCGAACCAGCTCTGGTAGGCGCCGCCCAGCAGCATGGTCTCCGGCCGCCGCGCGCCATCGCGGAACTCGCGGGTGATCAAAAGCGCCGGATCAGCCTTGCCGGGGCGAAGCTGCACCGGATCGAAGGCGGTCTTGTAGCAGACGATCTGGCGGCCGAGACTGGGCTGGCCGGGCGCCGCGTTGAGATCGCCATAGCGAACCTGGCGATAGGCGGTGTTGCCGCCGAAAAAGGCGGTGTTGCGCCCCAGGGTGAAGATGCGCCGCTGGAAGGCGCTGAACTCCTCGCCGCTCCAGTATTCATCGTGGGCCCCGGTGATCACCAGGCGATAGGGCTCGATGAGCGCCGGATCGCTGTGAACGTCGAAATTGCCGGCGTAGTCGACGCCGCCGAGGCTGGGAGCGAGGGCCTCCAGCCACTGGACCAGATAGGCGTCGTATTCGAAGAAGTCGGGCGGCGCCGGGCGGTCGAAACTCACCATCAGGCCGCGGCTGTCATCGGCGCCGCCGGCGTCGGGATAGAGGCTGTGGCCGCCCCATTCGTTGTAGGCCTGATAGGTGTTGGTCCCCAGCCGCGCGAGCACCGCGCCCGAGCGCTTGGGATTGGTGACGATCCACTGCACCGCGCGCACGTCGCGGGTGGCCGTAGTCTGCTCGACGAGGTCGGCGCTATAGCAGCCAGGCGGCCAGGCGCGGGTGTCGATGGCGGCGAAGGCCGGCGGCCAGCCCGGCCCGATCGCGGCGGCCGAAGCGGTGGCGCCATAGAAGTCCACATCGATGAAATCGCTGGTCCAGATGGGCGCCAGGCCCGCCGCGCCCAGGCGGAACACCTCCAGCCGCACCCGCCGCTTGGGCTGGCCAGGGCCCACCGAGGCGAACACGGTCAGCGGATCACCCGGATTTAGGCTCTGGCGATCGGCATAGGCCCAGAGCCGCTGGACCTGGAAGAAATTGACCCACGCGCCGGGGCCGCTGGCTGGTTTTGCGCCCGGCGCCGGCGCCACGCCCTCGGGAACCTTGGCGAAGGCGGCCACGGGCGAAGCGGCAAGGCCGGCGCCGGCGAGGCGCAGCAGCAGGCGGCGCGGCAGGCTCGGCCAGTCGGGCATGGGTGGATCCTAGGACGCCGATCCGCGTTCGGCTTCGGCCGCGTCGAACCGCTCGGCGCGCTCGACCAGATCGATCATCCGGTGAGAGGCGTGCAGGGTCACGCGATGCGGCGTGGCCCCGGGGCGCGGGGCGATGTAGCCGGCCATGGTCTTGGCCAGGGCGCGCTGGGTCTCCGAACCGTCGGCCAGCAGAGCGATCACCAGATTCTCCAGAGCGATCACCCGGGTGCGCAGCTCGGCCCAGTCCTGGGCGGTCGGCGCGGCGAGAACAGCGCCCTCCCGCTCCGGCGCCAGGGCTTGCGGCCCGTCGGTCTCGGCGCCGCCCTCGTCGTCCCAGCGATCGAGACTAGCTTGCGATGGATCGGACGGCGCGGGCATGGTTCAACCCTACGCCGACCACCGATCGAGGCAAGAGCGGGATGCGCCCATGACTGACGACGCCCTGGCGGGCGATGGCCCCGGCGGCGAGCCGCACCTTCGCCCTGACCTAACCTACGGCGCCTATCTGGGGCTGGAGCGCATCCTCTCGGCTCAGGCGCCGCGATCGGGCGAACACGACGAGATGCTGTTCATCATCATCCACCAGGCCTCGGAGCTGTGGATGAAGCTTTCCATCCACGAGCTCGTCGCCGCCCGCGACCGCATCGCCGCCGACGATCTGGCCAGCGCCCTGAAGATGATCGCCAGGGTCAGCCGCATCCAGGCCCAGATGATCCAGTCCTGGGATGTCCTGGCCACCCTCACGCCCAGCGAATACGCCCGCATCCGCCCGGCTCTGGGGCAAAGCTCGGGCTTCCAGTCCTATCAGTACCGCCTGCTCGACTTCATTCTCGGGGCCAAGAACGCCGCGGCGTTGCGCGTCCACGAGACCGAGCCGGCGGTCCATGCGGCCCTCAGCGACATGCTGCGTTCGCCCAGCCTATACGACGAGGCCGTGCGCCTGCTGTCGCGGCGCGGGTTCGCCGTTTCGCCGGCGTTGCTGGAGCGCGACTGGAGCGCGCCGCGCGAGGCGAGCGCGGAGGTCGAAGCGGCGTGGCTCGCCGTCTACCGCGACCCGGCGCGCTATTGGGATCTCTATGAACTGGCGGAAAAGCTGGTCGACCTGGAATACCGGTTCCAACAATGGCGGTTCAGCCACCTCAAGACCGTCGAGCGCATCATCGGCCGCAAGACCGGCACCGGCGGCAGCGCGGGCCTGGGCTATCTAGCCAAGGCCTTGGACACCGCGTTCTTTCCGGAACTGCTGAAAGTGCGGACCAGCCTGTAAAAAATAGAAGGGCGAGTCGGACCGCCGACTCGCCCTTGAGGCCTAAGGCCTATTTCAGGTGTTTGGCGAGATGCTTGTTCATCTCGAACATATCGACCTTGTCCTTGCCGTCGAACACTGGCTTCAGTTTGGCGTCGGCCAGGATTTCGCGCTTGTTGGCCGGGTTCTGAAGCTTATTGGCTTTGATATAGGCCCACATCTTGGACACGACTTCACCGCGCGACAGTTCCTTGTCGCCGACGACGGCCGCGAGGTCTTTAGAGGGCTTCAAAACCTTCTGAAGGCCATTGGGTTTTTTCGGAGTGGTCTCCGGCATGTGATCTTCTCGCTCCCTTGGAGATGGCCGCCGCGTTGGCCGCGCCCGGCCCAATAGAGGGGACAATGGCCAATTCCGCGATAAAGCCAAGCCCTATCGCGGCGAATTCGTCATAGCGGCGGGAACGAGCGCCTCGTCCGTCTACCGCTTTACGATGATCGAGAGGCCGTCGCCGACCGTCGCCAGCGTCATTTCGACGCGCGCGTCGCCGTGGATCTTGGCCGCCAGGGCGCGCAGGGCGACGGTGTCGGGGGAGGCGACCGAAGGATCGGCCACGGCCCCGCTCCACAGCATATTGTCGATCAGCATCATCCCGCCCTGGCGCAGGAGCTGGAGGCCCAGATCGTAATAGGCGTCGTAGCCGGTCTTGTCGGCGTCGATGAACATCATGTCGAACGCGCCCGCCCGCCCCTCGGCGATGAGGGCCTTGAGGCTCTCGGCCGCCGGCGCGATGCGGGTGCTGATAATCCCATCCACGCCCGCTTCCTTCCAATAGCCGCGGGCGCGACCGACGAAATCCTCGGAGATATCGCAGGCCACGAGTTCGGCCTCCTCGCCATGCATGGCCTGCATGGCCAGGGCCACAGCCGTGGAGGAATAGCCGGTGAACACCCCCACCTCCAGCGCGCGGCGCGCGCGAAGGGCGGTCGCCAGCACCTGCATCAACGCCCCCTGTTCGGGGCTGATCTGCATCATGGCGTTGGGAAGCGCGTTGGTATCGGCGCGGCACCTGGCCAGCACCGGCGCTTCGCGCATGCCCCAGTGCTGGACATAGGCCTTGACCGCGTCGGAGACGCCGAGCGTTGCGGACATGGCTTCAAACTCCCGATGAGGTGGCGACGCGTTCGTGGTTATCTAGATATGTCTAAAGATGCGCCGGCCATGGCAAGCCCTATCGCTCGGCCAGCGCCGCCGCCGTGGCGTCGAGGATCGCTTCGGCGTCGAGGCGATAGGCGCGATAGAGATCGGCGATCTCGCCGGATTGGCCGAACCGGTCGACGCCCAGGGCGTGAACCCGATGGCCCTTCACGCCGCCCAGCCAGGAAAGCGTCGCCGGCGGGCCGTCGATGATCGTCACCAGGGCCGCGCGCTCGCCGAGGACCCCCAGCAGCCTCTCGGCATGGGAAGGCGCGCCGCCGTCCACGCTCCTCGACCAGCCGCGATGAAGGCGGTCCGGGCTCGGCACGGCGAGGAGGCCGGCGCCGGGAATATCCTCGCGGATCTGGTCGAAGGCCTCCAGGGCCTCGGGAGCGACCGCGCCGGTGTAGGCCAGGGCCAGTTCGGCGCCCGCTTGCGGAGGAACCTGCCAATAGGCGCCCTCGATCAGATCCGAGATCCATTCGGCGCCTGGCGGCGCGATCCGGCTGGTCCAGCGTCCGGGTGGAAAGCCGCAGATAGACCGAGCCGCCATCGCTGGCCTGCAGGTGATCGAAGCTCCAGCGCATGATCTCCGACAGCTCGTCGGCGAAGGCCGGCTCGAAGGCCGACAGCCCCGGCTGGGCCATGCCGATCAAGGGTGTGTGGATCGACTGGTGCGCCCCGCCCTCCGGCGCCAGGGTGAGGCCCGACGGCGTCGCCACCAGCAGGAACCGCGCGTCCTGGTAGCAGGCGTAGTTGAGCGCATCGAGGCCGCGGTTGATGAACGGATCATAGAGCGTGCCGACCGGGATCACCCGCTCGCCAAACAGCGGCCCGGCGAGGCCAAGCGCGCCCAGCATCAGGAAGAGATTGTTCTCCGCTATGCCGAGCTCGATGTGCTGGCCCTTGGGCCCCATGATCCAGCGCTGGGGCGAGGCGATGGCCGCCTCGCGGAACTTGTCGCCACGGGCCTCGCGCGCGAACAGGCCCCGCTGATTGACGAAGCCGCCGAGGTTGGTCGAGACCGTCACATCCGGCGAGGTGGTCACGATGGCGTCGGCCAGCGGCCCGCCGGCCCTGGCCAGATCATTGAGGATCTTGCCGAAGGCCACCTGGGTCGACTGGCGTCCGGTGGGCCGGGGAAACGCCGCGGCGTGCGGCGTCTCGATGCGCGGCGCGGCCGGCGCCGGCTCGCGGTCGGCGAACGGTGCGGCCTCGATGAAGGCCTGGTACTCGCTCGCCGATCTGGGCAGGCCGGCGAACGGCGCCCATTCCTCTCCCGACGGCACACCCATCCGCGCCTGGAAGGTCTCCATCTGGGCGGCGGTCATCAGGCCGGAGTGGTTGTCCTTGTGCCCTTGGAACGGCAGGCCGAAGCCCTTGATGGTGTAGACGATGAAGAACTTGGGGGCCTCGTCGGTCACCGCGTGGAAGGCGTCGAGCAGCAGGCTCAGGTCGTGGCCCGCCAGATTGGTCATCAGCTCGGCCAGGGCCTCGTCGTCATAGCGCTTCAGCAGGGCCTCGATCCCGGCCTCGCCGGCGGTGTCGGCCAGGATCCGCGACCGCCAGGCCGCGCCGCCCTGGAAGCTCAAGGCGGCGTAGAGATCGTTGGGGCAATCGTCGAACCAGCGGCGCAGGGCCGCGCCGCCCGGCTGGGCGAAGGCGGCCTCGAGCTTGCGGCCGTACTTCAGCGTGATCACGTCCCAGCCGACGGCGGCGAAGATCTCGGCGAAGCGCAGGAACATCCGCTCCGAGGTGGTCGCGTCCAGGCTCTGGCGATTGTAGTCGACGATCCACCAGCAGTTGCGCAGATCGTGCTTGGCCCCCTCGATCACGCACTCGTAGATATTGCCCTCGTCGAGCTCGGCGTCGCCCAGCAGGCAGATCATCCGCCCGGCGCGTTCCGGCGCAAGTCTGTCGTGGGCGAGCAGGTAGTCCTGGGCGATCGAGGCGAAGGCGGTCATGGCGACGCCCAGGCCCACCGAGCCGGTGGAGAAATCGACGTCGTCGCCATCCTTGGTCCGCGAAGGATAGGACTGGGCGCCGCCGAACGCCCGGAAGCGCTGGATCTGGTCCAGGCTCTGGCGGCCGAACAGATACTGGATGGCGTGGAACACCGGACTGGCATGCGGCTTGACCGCCACGCGGTCCTCCGGCCGCAGCACCGAGAAATAGAGCGCCGACATGATCGTCGCCAGCGACGCCGAGGAGGCCTGGTGGCCGCCGACCTTCAGCCCATCGCGATTGGGCCGGATGTGGTTGGCGTGGTGGATCGTCCAGGCCGACAGCCAGTGGACCTTGCGATCCAGTTCGGCGATGACGTCCAGGGCCTCGTTGGTTTGCAGCGGCCGAACGTCCAGCGCGGTCATGGATGAGGAGCCCTCCGGCGATCGGCCGGTTCATAGCATTCGCCGGCGCCGGCTTCCATCGACGCGCGGCCCGCCAAAATGCCTGACGAGCAAAATGCCTGATAGACAAGGGATTGGTGGCGGCGATTCGGGTGGGCGATGGAACAGGCGCTGGTTCTGGAGGGGGTGACCAAGCGCTACGGCGCCTTCACGGCGGTCAACGACCTGTCGTTTTCAGCCAAGGCCGGCGCGATCCTGGGGTTTCTTGGTCCCAACGGCGCCGGCAAGACCTCCACTCTGCGCATGGTGCTGGGGCTGGTCGATCCGACCGCCGGTCGCATCGCGGTGCTCGGCGCGCCCGACGCGGCCAAGGTGCGCCACCGGATCGGCTTCCTTCCCGAGGAGCGGGGTCTGTATCGCCGGATGACGGCGGTGAACGCCATCGCCTTCATGGCCGGGCTCAAGGGCGTTCCCGGCCCCGAGGCGCGCCGCCGCGCCCACGCCATGCTGGAATCCCAGGGCCTCGGCGAAGCGGCCAACCGGCAGATCCGCGCGCTCAGCAAGGGCATGGCCCAGAAGGTCCAGCTTCTCTCGGCCCTCGCCCACGAACCCGACCTGGTGATCCTCGATGAGCCCTTCTCTGGCCTGGACCCCGTCAACCAGCAATCCCTGGAGGATCTGATCCGAGCTCTCGCCGATCGCGGCGCTACCGTCATCTTCTCCACCCATGTGATGCAGCATGCCGAGCGGTTGTGCGACCAGGTCGTGCTGATGGCTGGCGGCTGCAAGGTTTTCGATGGCACCGTAGAGGCGGCGCGGGCCGCGGCCCCCCGCACGGTGATGCTGGAGGGTCCGTTCGATCCGGCGGCGCTCGGCGACATCGCCGGTCTTGGTGAAACGACCGTGGAATCGCTGGAAGGCGGCGCCGTCCGCGTCACCGCGACCATGCTGCCCGGCGCGCCGAGCCAGGGGGTTATCAAGGCCGCCTTCGATCGCGGCCTCGATATCAGCCGCTTCGAGGTGCGCGAGCCGCATCTCCATGACGCTTTCATCGTGCTCACCAAAAACGGAGGCAAGGGCGCATGAGGCGGCTCCTGATGATCGCCAGGCGCGAGTATCTGGCCTACATCCGCACCCCCGGATTCTGGCTGTCTCTACTGCTCCTGCCCGTAGGCCTCTCCTCGATCGTGCTCGCTCCGGCGGTGATGGCCAGATCAACCCCCCCGCCCGCCATCGCCGTGGTCGATCTCACCGGCCAGAACCTGAGCGCGATCGTAGGCCACGCCCTGGCCGGCCCAGCCCAGGGCGGCAAACCGCTGGGCGTGGTCGTCGCCGCGCCGGGTTTACCCTTTTCCGGACCAGCCGATGCCGCCGCGCGCCTCAAGCCCTATCTTTCCGGCGTACAAGCGTTGCCGGGAGGCGGCCGGCTCGACGGCGCGGTTATCCTTTCCCCAGCCGGCGACACCGCCGCAGTGGATTTCTGGAGTCGCAACGTCACCGACCCGGCTGTCGAGAAGGCCGTCGGCGACGCGGTCAAGGACGCCCTTCAACGTGACCGATTGCGCCAGCAGGGCGTCAACGTCGGCGCGCTCAACGCCATCGACTCCCTCACGCCCAGGCTCACCGACTACTCACCCAAGACCCAAACCGGGCGCGTAACGCTGAAGGATCGCCTGCCCGCCTTCGCCGGCCTTGTAATGGGCATGCTGCTTTGGATGGTGATCCTCACTGGCGCGGGCATGCTGCTCAACAGCGTCATGGAGGAAAAGAGCAGCCGTATCCTCGAGGTCCTACTTTCCTCCGCCTCGGTGCCCGAGATCATGGGCGGCAAGATCCTGGGCGTGGCCGCGGTGACCGGCACGGTCCTCGCGTTCTGGTTGACCATCGCTGCGGCGGTGCTCACGCTGCGCATGCCCTCGATCGCCGGCGACATCGGCGGCGTCCTTCTAACCAACGGTCGCTGGGCCTATTTCGGCCTCTACTTCATCGGCGGCTATCTGATGTTCGCCACCCTGTACGTAACGATTGGCGCCTTCTGCGAGACCAGCCGTGAGGCTCAGACCCTGCTCGGGCCGATGATGATCGTGATGTCGGTGCCGCTTCTCTTCATGAGCCAGGCGCTCAATCACCCTGACGCCCCCCTGCTCCAGGCCCTCACCTGGGTTCCCCTCTTCACCCCGTTCATGATGGCCGCCCGAGTCGCCACCGACCCTCCCATCTGGCAGGTGGCGGCCACCGCCGCCCTGATGGCCGGCGTCACCGCCCTCGAACTCTGGATTGCGATCCCCGCCTTCAAGTCAGGCGCCCTCGCCACCGGCCGCTTCGACATCCGCGCCTTTTTCGCGAGCCTGGCGCGACGCGGGGCGTGACGGCGACCTTCGCCGTCTCGGTCCTAGTTTTTCGGCGGACTGGCGGCTGAATTTGCCGCCGACTGGCTGGCGTCGGCCGCTTTTGCCGCGGATTGGTCGGCGCGGTCGGCGGCGGCGGTCGCCTCGTGCGCCGCGTCGCTGGACTGGGCGGTAGCCACGGCGCCGGCCGTGGTCTGGGCCGCGGCGGCGGCGTCGGCCGCAGTTTGCTGAGCCGCGGCGGCGGAGGTCTGGGCGGCCGATGCCGCCGTGGTGGCCGAATCCGCCGCCTTGGCGGCGTCGTCGTTCTTCTGGCAGGCGCCGAGCAAGAAGGCGGCCGACGCGCCGACGACCATCAAAGCGGTTCGAGAAACAGTCATGTCAGTTCCTTGGTCAAGCCGCGGCCCATGCCGCGCGCAGGGCGGTAGAACGATTGGCGCTATCGCTAGTTCCGCCGGGGGCGATCGTCCGGGCCGACGGCGGAGGGCCTATCTTCGTCACGACGGCGGTCGTCCGAGCCTCGCCCATATTGACAAGGCCTTGGGGCGGGGTGCACCCAAGCCGGGTGGCTGGGCCCTCGCCCGCCGACATTTCAAGAGGACTACCAGATGGCCCTGACGCGACGTTCGATGGTGACCACGTCCCTGGCGCTCGCCGGCGCGGCGGAGCTTTTGGCGCTCCCGGCCGACGCCTCGGCCAGCAGCCTTTACTATGATGGCCAGGCGGCGCTGAACAAGCTCCTCTCCCAGTCGTCCAAGGCCCAGCTCTTCAACAGAAATTGCCGGGCGGTTCTGGTGTTCCCAAGATTCTTAAGGGCGGCTTCATGTTCGGCGCCCAGACCGGCGATGGTGTGCTTCTCGAACGCGGCCGGCCGGTCGGCTACTACAACATAAGCGCCGCTTCCTTCGGCCTGCAGGCGGGCGGGCAGGTGTTCAGCTACGCCCTGTTCTTCATGAACCAAAAGGCGCTTCAATATCTGAAGTCGAGCGCTGGCTGGGCGGTCGGTTCGGGGCCGAGCGTAGTGGTGATCGACAAGGGCGCGGCCATGAGCAGCACCACCACGACCATTACACAGGATGTCTACGCCTTCCCCTTCGGCCAGGCCGGTCTGATGGCGGGCCTTGGCATCGAGGGCTCGAAGATCACCCACATCCACCCGAGCTAGCCGTCCGACGGCGTCGGCTCGTCAGCGCGCCGCCGCCTCGGTCTGTTCGTCCCGCCAGTCCGTCGCCGTCGCCGCATAGAGATCGACGGTGTCCATCAGCTTCTGGCCGCGCGCCTGGGTGAGATTGAGCTTGGCGCGGTTGAGCTGGCGCTGGGCGTAGACCACCGGCAAGAGCGCGCCGCCGCCCAGGCTGTAGGCCGCGCGTGCGTCGTTCAGCGAGGATTGCGCCGCCCGCTCGGCCCGGCTGTCGGCCGCAAGCCGCGCGTCATCATTGGCCAGCGCCGCCAGCACATCGGAAACCTGGACGAAAGCGGTGAGCACGGTGAGCTTGTATTGGGCCAGAGACGCGCGCGCCTGGGCTTCCGCCGCCCGTTTGTCGGCCTTCAGGGCGCCGCCGTTGAGGATCGGCGCGGTTAGGCCCGAGGCGAGGGTCCAGCCGGTCGAACTGTAGTTGAAGAGGGTCGCGGGGGTGAGGGCCGATTGTTCGATGCCCGCGCTCAGTTTGATATCCGGATAGAGATCGGCGGTGGCGACGCCGATCCGCGCGGTGTCGGCGTGGAAATCGTCTTCCGCGGCCAGGATGTCGGGGCGCCGCCGCACCAGCGTCGAGGGCAGGGTCACCGGGATGACCGCCGGCGCGGTGAAGCTCTGAAAGGCGAAGTCGGGCGCCGTCCACTCGGCCGGCGACTTGCCCACCAGCATGGCCAAGGCGTGCCGCGCCTGGGCGATCTCCTGGTCCAGCGGCGGCGCCAGAGCCTGGTCCTCGGCCAGTTGCGCCACGCCGCCGGGCGTCGCCGAGCTGGGCTCGCCGCCCTCGGCCTCGGCGCGTCGGACGATATCGATGTTGCGCTGGTCGTCGGCGACGATGTCGCGCACCGTCGCGGCCTCGTCGCGCAGGGCGGCGATGCGCACGGCTTGGCGCGCGACATTGGCGGTCAGGGTGAGATAGGCGGCGTCGGCGCGCCGCGCCTGCGCGTTCGTGGCCGCCTCGGCGGTCTCCACCTTGCGCCGGCCGCCGCCGAACAGATCAAGGTCATAGCTGACGTTCAATCCGACGGTCAGCAGATTGATGGTCGGATTGCTGACCCCCGGAAAGGTGATGCCAAACTGGTTGAAGTTGATCCGCTCGCGTGCCGCGCCGGCGTTGGCGTCCAGACGGGGAGCCAGACCGCCGCGCACCGATTGTTCCTGGGCCGCGGCCTTCTGCACATTGGCGACGGCCAAGGCGACGTTCTGGTTGCCGGACAGCGCCTCGGTCATCACGCGGTCGAGGTCGGCCGAGCCGAAGGCGCGCCACCAGGGCCCGGCGGCGCGTGCGTCCGGCGAGAGGGCCGGGCCGGTGGGGGTCGGATCCCCGGCCATGGCGTAGCCGGCGGCCGTGGGCGCGTCCGGCCTCTTGAAATTGGGTCCGACGGTCGTGCAGCCGGCCAGGCCGCAAGCGGCCAGGAAGGCCTGACGCCCTACTCCACGATCGCATGGGCGGCCTCCGGCGCGAATTTCGGCGTGCGCATGAGCAGGAGCAGCGGCATGCAGGCGAGGGTGATGATCATCATCACCTTGAAGTCGTCCAGATAGGCGACCATGGCCGCCTGGCGGGTGATCTCGGCGTTGAGGCTCTCCAGGCCCGATCCCAGGGCCGGCGCCTGGGCCAGGGCCGCGCCGACCACCGGATCCCCCGGGGCGATGTGGGTCACCAGGGTCGAGTGGACCACGGCGGCGTTGGAGGTCCAGAGCGCCTGCATGATCGAAATGCCCACGCTGGAGCCGAGGCTGCGCATCAGGGTGTAGACCCCGGTGGCCTCGGCGCGCAGGTGCGGGGCCACGGTGGTGAAGGCCAAGGTGCTGAGCGGCACGAAGATCAGGCCTATGCCGACGCCCTGGACGACGCCCGCGATAATGATCGGCGTGGCGCTCATCGACAGGTCGAACTGGGTCATCTGCCAAAGCGAGACGGCGCTGAGACTTAGGCCCGTCAGCAGGATCAGGCGCGTATCGATCCGGCCGATCAGTCGGCCGACCGCGAACATGGCGACGAAGGAGCCAAGGCCCCTGGGCATGCTCGCCAAGCCGCTTTCCAGCGCCGTATAGCCCATGAACTGCTGCATCATGGTCGGCAGCAGAGCCATGGTCGAGAAAAGCAATATGCCGATGAAGAAGCCGAAAGCGGTGCAGGTGACGAAATTGCGGTCCAGGGCCAGCGAGCGGTCGAAAAACGGGTGCCGGGCGGTGAGCGTCTGGACGAGGAAGACGTAGAGGGCGATGGCGCCGACGATCGCCTCGGTCCAGATTTCCGAGGAAGAGAACCAATCCTGGCTGGGTCCGCGATCGACGCAGAGCTGGAAGGCGCCGACGAACACCGTCAACGCTCCGAAGCCCAGGAAATCGAAGGGCTTGGCCTTGGCCTCCCCGCCCCATGACATAAACAGCCAGATGCCGGTGAAGGCGAGAATCCCGATCGGCAGGTTGATATAGAACACCCACCGCCAGGAGAGATTGTCGGTGAGCCAGCCGCCGATCGCCGGGCCGAAGATCGGCCCCAGGATCGCGGCCGCGCCCCAAAGCGCCATCACCTGGCCAAGCTGACGGGGCGGATAGAGGTCGAGCATCACCGCCTGGGAAAGCGGGATGAGGGAGGCGCCGAACAGGCCCTGCAGCAAGTCGAAAGGCGACGATCTCCGGCAGGCTGGTGGCGATGCCGCACAGCATCGAGGCGGCGGTGAATCCGGCGATGGAGATCAGTGAACATCGCCTTGCGGCCGATACGCACCGACGAGCCAGCCCGAGAGCGGCGTCATGATGGCGGCGGCGATCAGATAGGAGGTCAGAACCCAGGTGATCTGGTCGGGCGAGGCCGAGACGCTACCCTGGATATGCGGCAAGGCGACATTGGCGATCGTCGTATCCAGCGAGTTCATGATCGTCGCCAGCATCAGCGAGATCGTGATCGGAACCCGGTTGGCGATATCGGAGGCGGACGCCATGGCGATCAGCCGTGCGGCTGGGATTCGTGGCCGCCCGCCGCGCACGTCCACCGTCACCTTGGCCGAGAGGCCGGCGCGGGCGGCCATGTCCGGCGGCGGCCCGTCGAAGGCGATGCGCACCGGCAGGCGCTGGGCGACCTTCACCCAGTTGCCGGTGGCGTTCTGCGCCGGCAGGGCCGAGAAGGCCGAGCCCGAGCCGGGACTGAAGCTCTGCACATGGCCGTTCAGGGCCTTGTCGCCATAGGCGTCGATCTTGATCTTGGCCGGCTGGCCAACTTTCATCTTGCGAAGCTGGTCTTCCTTGAAATTGGCGTCGATCCACGGATCGCCCGAAAGCAGGAAGAAGAGCGTCTGGGCCGGGTTCACATAGGCGCCCACCTGGAGCTGATCGACCCGTGTCACCACCCCGTCCTGAGGCGCGTAGACCACGGTGCGGGCCAGATCGATGGCGGCCGCCTGCTGCACGGCCTTGGCCTGGAGCACGGCGGGATAGGCTTCGGGCGCGGTCGCGGCCAGGCCGAGATTAGCCAAAGCCGCGGCTACCTGCTGGCGCTGGGTCGCCACCTGGGCGGCGGCGAGATCGGCGGCATGGGCCGCATCCGACTCCTGCTGGCGCGAGGCCACGCCGGCGGCCACCAGCGCCTTCTGACGAGCCGCCTCCTTGGCCGTATAAGCCTGGGTGGTCATGGCCGAGGCCAGGAGCAGCTTCTGCTGATCGAGCGCCGAGCGAAGCGCGACCACCTGCAGCCTGGCGGCGGCGAGGCTCGCCTCGGCCCGGAGCTCGGCGGTGCGCTCGTCGGCGGGATCGAGGCGGAACAGAACCTGCCCCGCCTTCACCGGCTGGTTTTCCTTCACGTCGACCTCGACCACCCGCCCGGAAATGGCGGTGCTGATCGGGGCCTTGCCGATGTTCACATAGGCGTCGTCGGTGGTTTCGAACCGGCCGCTCGTCAGGATGAAATAGGCGACTATGGCCAGGATCACGACCGGGCCGCCGATCATCAGAGGCCAACGCCACCTGGCCAGCCCCGACCGTCTGGCCGTGCTGGCGACTTCTTCATCAATGGGATGCAACGGCGTTCGACTCTTATGCGGCGCGAGACTTTTGCTAGCGAACCCCCCTGGCGCCTGTCAAGCCAAAAGAGTACCGTGCGGTATCGAATAGAGGGCCGCCATGCGCGTCAAGACCGACGCCAAACGCCAGGAAATCCTCGCCGCCGCCGGCGATGTGTTCCGCGAACAAGGCTTCGCCGGCGCCAGTATGACGGCGGTGGCCGAGCGCGTGGGCGGCTCCAAGGCGACGCTCTATCGCTATTTCAACTCCAAGGAGGATCTGTTCGTCACCGTCATGCTCGACGCGGTGCTCGACCATGCGAATGAAGTGTTCGACACCCTTCGCCCCTCAGAGAATCTGCGGCGCACGTTGGAGCGTTTCGGCGTCAGTCTCTTGGCTCTATCACTCTCCGAAGAGTCGCTTTCGGTGCGCCGAAACTCCATCGCCGAAGGCTGGCGTTCGGGCGTGGGCGAGCGGTTCCATGAGCGCGGCGCCAAGCTCCTATGGTCGCGCATGGCCGATTTCCTTGCCGCCGAGATGGAGGCAGGGCGCCTGCGCCGGGAAGACCCGTGGATGGTGGCCATGCACCTGCGCGGCATGCTCGAATCCGATCTGGTCAATCGCGCCCTGATCGGCGCGCAAGTCGATGCGCGGAAGGCGAGCCTGAAACTCCACGCCGCCCGGGCGGTCGAAGCGCTTCTTCGCGCTTACGGTCAGACAGCCGAAGACAGGTCCGCCAACGCGACCCCGCCATCCACCGGCAAGGTCGCGCCCACCACATAGTCGCCGGCGCGCGAGGCGAGATAGATCGCCGCGGCGGCCATGTCCTCGTCGCGACCGATTCGCTTGCTGGGAATGCGCCTCGCCACCGCCTCGCCATGGTCCCGGGCGTCGCGGTTCATCTCCGAGGCGAAGGCGCCCGGCGCGATGCAGGTGACCGCGATGTTGTCCTTGATCAGGCGTCGCGGCCATGCGGCGGGTCAGATAGATCAGGCCCGACTTGGAGGCGTGATAGGAATAGGTCTCCTGCGGGATTGAGCCGGATGCCGTCGATCGAGGCGATATTGATCACCTTGGCCGGCTGATCGGCGCTGGCGGCGGCGGCGAGCGCGCCATGCAGGGCCTGGGTCAGGAAGAACGGCGACTTGAGGTTCAGGTTCAGCACCTTGTCCCAGCCGCTCTCGGGAAACTCGTCGAACGTCGCGCCCCAGGCGGCGCCGGCGTTGTTGACCAGGATGTCGAGCTTGGGCTCCAGCGCCGTGATCCGGTCCGCCAGCGCCTTGCAGCCCTCCACCGTGGAGACATCCTGTGGCAGGGAAATGCATTCGCCTCCCCCTTGCGAAAGCTCGGCGGCCGTGGCGTCGCACGGGCCAGGTTTGCGGGAAGAGATATAGACCTTCGCTCCCTGCATCAGGAAACCCTCGGCGATCATCTTGCCGATGCCACGCGAGCCGCCGGTCACCAGCGCCACGCGCCCCTCCAGGCTGAACAGATCGGCGCGCATGGTGGCTTCTTCCCTTGGCTGTCGCGGTCAGAGCGCCGCGAACGGCTCGCTTGGTCGCCCATAGCCGGGCGCTACGTCAAGCACGATCATTCCGAGGTTCGGGTAGTTTACCCGCGCGAAAGCGCCGCGTCGGGTTTTAGGCGCGCGCTTCGCCTGTCCGCCGGCGCGCCCGACGCATCGCGGCCCCGACGCCGCCCAATCCAACCATCATCAGCGCCCAGGTCGCCGGCTCGGGGGTGGCGGCAGTCGCTTCGCCGCCCAAAACGATGTTGTAGTATTTCTTGGCGATCACGGTTTCGGCTTCCTTGATGAAAGCCTGATTGAGCGTGATGGTTTCGTAAATATAAGAGTCCGCTGGGCTATACTTGGCGGATCCATAGACCTTTGATGGATCGCTGGCGCCGGCGCCGAGGGCGCTGTAAATATCGGTCAGGCCCGTGCCGCCCTTTTCCAGCTTGACCACGTCAGCCGGAAGGTCAGTCCCGCCGGTTCCCAACGAATAGCTGCCGAGCGTATAATTATAGTAGCCCTTGTCCTCGAAGGTGCTGAGGCTCATCGATGCGGAGTCCAGCGTTCCCGCATGCGAGGCCACGCTGGACAGGTTGAAAATGAAGAAATTGTTGTAGCCGAGGCTGCCACCGACTCCCGCGACCTCGGCCTCATAGTTGGTGTTCGAATAGGCGTGATAACCGGTCGAATCGTAAGAGCCGATCGTCGCGTAGCCGTTGGTGTGAGCAGGGTTCGTCAGCGAACTGAGCGTGACCGAGGTGCCGTTCGAATAGTTGAGCGTCAGATAGACGGTGGCGGTCGGACCGCCGGAATAGCCGAATATCTCCGCCTGGGCGGCCGGAGCGGACATGGCGAAGCCGGCGGCTAAAAGTGCGGCCGCGGCGATTCGTCTCACGGTGAAGGTCGATAGCGGCCTTGACATGTCGGGTGGGCCCTCGCCAAACCTGGGTTTACCAAGCCAGCAGCCCCGCCCGATGTCAAGGCGCGGCGCCCTTCGATCGCACTAGCGTGCCGCATTGCACAGCACTTGGCGGTCTTGCGCGGCGCCGGCGCCTCGCTTACGTCACCGCGGGCTGTCGGCCTTGCCAAGATGCGGCCGATGGCGGACGTTCGTGCGCCGCAACAAAGGCTTATAGCCCTCATGTCCATCGAAACCGCGGCCGCTCGTCAGTCCTCGGCCGTCCTTGAGGCGCCTCACCGCCTGACGCATCTGCAGCGCCTGGAAGCCGAGAGCATCCACATCCTGCGCGAGATCGTCGCCGAGTGCGAAAAGCCGGTTATGCTCTATTCGGTGGGCAAGGATTCGGCGGTGATGCTGCATCTGGCGGCCAAGGCCTTTTATCCCTCGCCGCCGCCCTTCCCGCTCCTGCATGTCGACACCACCTGGAAGTTCCAGGCCATGTACGAGATGCGCGAGAAGACGGCCAAGGCGCTCGGCTTCGATCTGATCGTCCATCAGAATCCGGAAGCCAAGGCGCGCGGCATCAACCCCTTCGACCACGGCTCGCTCCACACCGACATGTGGAAAACCGAGGGCCTCAAGCAGGCGCTCGATAAATACGGGTTCGACGCCGCCTTCGGGGGCGCTCGCCGCGACGAGGAGAAGAGCCGGGCCAAGGAGCGGGTGGTCTCGATCCGTTCGGCGCAACACGCCTGGGATCCGAAGAACCAGCGTCCGGAGCTTTGGAAGCTCTACAACACCCGTCACACCAAAGGTCAGAGCCTGCGCGTCTTTCCGATCTCCAACTGGACCGAGCTCGACATCTGGCAATACATCCATCTGGAGAACATCCCGATCGTCCCGCTCTATTTCGCCGCCGAGCGGCCAGTGGTGGAGCGCGACGGCGCGCTGATCATGGTCGATGACGAGCGCATGCGCCTCAAGCCCGACGAGAAGCCCATGATGCGCAACGTGCGCTTCCGCACCCTCGGCTGCTATCCCCTCACTGGCGCGGTGGAGAGCACGGCCGACACCCTGCCCAAGATCATCCAGGAGATGCTGCTCACCACCACCTCAGAGCGCCAGGGCCGGGCCATCGACCACGACCAATCGGCCTCCATGGAGAAGAAGAAGCGGGAGGGCTATTTCTGATGGCCCACGTCTCCGACCTGATCGCCACCGACATCGACGCCTATCTCGACGCCCACCAGCACAAGTCACTGCTGCGCTTCATCACCTGCGGCTCCGTCGACGACGGCAAATCGACCCTGATCGGTAGGCTGCTTTACGATTCGAAGATGATCTTCGAAGACCAGATGGCCGCTCTCGAAGCCGACTCCAAGCGCGTCGGCACCCAGGGCGGCGAGATCGACTTCGCCCTGCTGGTCGATGGCCTCGCCGCCGAGCGCGAGCAAGGCATCACCATCGATGTCGCCTACCGCTTTTTCTCCACTGACAAGCGCAAGTTCATCGTCGCCGACACGCCGGGCCACGAGCAATACACCCGCAACATGGTCACCGGCGCCTCCACCGCCGATCTCGCCGTCATCCTCATCGACGGCCGCAAGGGCGTGCTGACCCAGACCCGGCGCCACAGCTTTCTCGTCAAGCTGATCGGCATTCGCCACGTGGTGCTGGCGGTGAACAAGATGGATCTGGTCGGCTTCGATCAAGCGAGGTTCGATGAGATCGTCGCCGACTACCGCGCGTTCGCCGCCGAGATCGGCCTCGAACAGGTTCTCGCCATCCCCATCAGCGGCCTGCGTGGCGATAATATCGCCTCGCGCAGCGAGCGGACGCCCTGGTATCGCGGCCCGACGCTTTTGGAGCATCTGGAGACAGTGGAGATCGACGCCGAGCGCCTCCAGGCCGGCCCGTTGCGGCTGCCGGTGCAATGGGTCAACCGGCCCAATCTCGATTTCCGCGGCTTCTGCGGCGAGATCGCCTCCGGCGTGGCGAAGCCCGGCGACGCCATTCGTGTCCTCCCCTCGGGGCGCGAAAGCCGCATCGCCCGGATCGTCACCAAGGACGGCGACCTGGAAGCGGCCGTCGCCGGCCAGTCGATCACCCTCACCCTGGAAGACGAGGTCGATTGCTCGCGCGGCGACGTTATCGTCGCAGCCCAGTCCCCGGCCGAAGTCGCCGACCAGTTCGAAGTCAATGTCGTGTGGATGGCGGCCGAACCCATGCTGCCGGGCCGCGGCTATCTGGTGAAGATCGGCACGAGCCTTGTCGCCGGAACCCTGGCGGCGCCGAAATACAAGATCAACGTCAATACCCTCGAGCACATGCCGGCCACCCAGCTCGAGCTCAATGAGATCGGCGTCGCCAATCTCAGTCTCGACCGGGCCATCGCGTTCGATCCTTACGAGGCCAACCACGACATGGGCGGCTTTATCATTATCGACCGCATCTCCAACGCCACCGTCGGCGCCGGGATGATCCGCTTCGCCTTGCGCCGCTCGCAGAATATCCACTGGCAGGCGGTGGATGTCAGCAAAGGGACCCGCGCGCGCCGCCAAGAGCCAGAAGCCGGCGGTGCTGTGGTTCACCGGCCTCTCCGGCGCCGGCAAGTCCACCATCGCCAATCTGGTGGAGAAGAAGCTCCTGGCCCAGGGCCGCCACACCTATCTGCTTGACGGCGACAATGTGCGCCATGGCCTCAACCGCGACCTCGGCTTCACCGACGCCGACCGGGTGGAGAACATCCGCCGGGTGGCGGAGGTGGCCAAGCTGATGGTCGACGCCGGCCTGATCGTGCTCGTCTCCTTCATCAGCCCGTTCCGCTCGGAGCGGCGCATGGCCCGGGCGCTGATGGCCGAAGGCGAGTTCCTCGAAGTCTTCGTCGATGCTCCCCTGGCGCTGGCCGAAGCCCGCGACGTCAAGGGCCTCTACGCCAAGGCCAGGGCCGGCGAGCTGAAGAACTTCACCGGCATCGATTCAGCCCTATGAGCCGCCGGAGGCCCCGGAGATCCACATCGACACCAGCGCCATCACCGCCGCCGACGCCGCCGAGGCGATCGTCGAGCGCCTAGGCGATTCCGGCGCCGGGCTGTGGGAGCAACGGTGGGGGGATAGCTGAGGGGCCGATACAAACCCTGCGTCAGAACTCCAGCACGATCTTGCCGAAGTGCTCGCCGGCCCGCATCGCCTCGAAGGCGGCCACCGCCTCGGTAAACGGATAGACCTTGTCGACCACCGGGCTGATCCGGTGGGTTTCGATCGCCCGGCACATGGCTTCGAACATGGCGCGCGAGCCCACCGAGACGCCCTGCAGCTTGGCGCCGGTGCCGATCATCGCGCCGATCTGCAGCGGTTCGGCCGCGCCGCCCAGCACGCCGATGATGGCGATGTGGCCCATCAGGGTGATGGCCTTGCAGGCTTTCGGTGAGCGTGCCGCCGCCGCCGACCTCCATGACGAAGTCGACGCCCCGCCCGCCGGTGAACGCCCGCGCCGCCGCGCCCCACTCGGGCGTGGTCCTGTAGTTGATCACGTGATCGGCCCCCATCGCCTTGGCCCGCTCCAGCTTCTCGTCGGACGAGGAGGTGATGATGGTGCGATAGCCGGCCGCCTTGGCGAACTGCAGGCCGAAGATCGAGACGCCGCCGGTGCCCTGCAGCACCACCGTGTCGCCCGGCTCCAGCCGCGCGTCCTCGAACAGCGCCCGCCAGGCGGTGAGCGCCGCGCACGGCAGGGTCGAGACCTGCTGGTCGGTCAGGAAGGCCGGGACCTTGGAGAGGCCGTCCTCGTGGAACGACGGCCAGCTCGCGGCCCGCGCCCGGCATCGGGATGCCGAGCGCCGACATCAGGCCCTCCATGGTCGGCTTGCCGGCCAGCCATTTCTGGAAGAACATCGTCGCCACCCGGTCGCCGGGAGCGAAGCGCGTCACCCCCTCGCCCACCGCCTCGACCACGCCGCAGCCGTCGGAAAACGGCGTCAGCGGCAGGGGCGTCGCCGGACCATAGACGCCGCCGACCATCAGCAGGTCGCGGTAGTTGAGCGAGACCGCCCTCATCCGCACCAGCACCTCGTGCGGGCCGGGCTTGGGGTCGGCCAGTTCGACCACCTTGAGATTTTCCAGGCCGACGGCGTCGATCAGTTGCAATGCCCGCATGGGGTGTCTCCTTGGAAAGGTTCAGCCGGCCAGGGCGGACGGCAGGTCGAGGTGGCGGGCCTTGGCCATGGCCTGGTAGAGGGCCAGGATCTCGCGATCGAGTGAACTGTCCCTGCGGTCTTCGGCCGCCTCGTGCAGGCGGATCAGCACCCGGCGCAGGTCGGCGTTGGCCCGGTCCAGGGCGCTCCAGCCATGGTCGGCGCGATCCTCCGCCGCGGCGCGGGAAAGCTCGCCCCCAAGGCCTCGTCATAGGCGGCCGCGGCGCGCTCGAAGAGGGCGATGAGGGCGCCGTTCTCCCAGGTGCGGGCGGCCAGGCCTCGCTCGGCCTCCTGGGCGGCCAGGATCGCCAGCATGGCGATCATGCCAATGCGGCCGGCCATGTAGTCGCCGGTCGATTCCGGCGGCTGCGGCGCCGAGAGGGCCATGGCCTGGCCCAGCAGCATGTCGGGCAGCGCCGGGGTCATGCCGCCGGCCCCATGGCCGCCAGGCGGTCGGCCAGGATCTCGTCCTGACGACGGGCCGTGTACCAGCCGGAGAAGGCCAGCACCGGCTCGACCATGCCGCCGGCGCGCCATTCCTTGGCGGCCGAGGTCCAGATCGCCTGACCCTTGACCGAGGCGAACAACGACCACCAGGCCATGGCCTTGGGATCGATCTCCAGGCCGCTGGCCCGGCGCCAGAAATCAAAGGCTTCGTCGCGGCTCACCATGCCGGAAATCCGGCCATCGGCCGCCGGCGACCACAGGGGGTCCATCGCCCAGCCCAGATCCTCCAGCGGATCGCCCAGGTGCGCCATCTCCCAGTCCAGGATCGCCAGGATCTTGCCCTTGCCGTCATGCAGGAAATTGCCGGCGCGATAATCGCCGTGCACCACGCTGATGCGCTGGGCCGGCGGCGGCGGATCGCGCCGCAGCCGGCGGATGGCGGCGCGTACGATCGGCTGGGGATGCTGTTCGTCATCCTCGATCACGCCGGCCCAATAGTCGAGCTCGCGCCGCCAACAGCCGTCGACCGCCGGCGTCTCGGCCGCCTTGAGGATCGGCAGGCCCTCCAGCGGCTCGCCGGCGATGCGGCCCAGAATGGTGAAGAACTGCTCGCCGATGGCGCCGGCGTGCTCGCCGAACGGATCGGCGTTGAACGGGCTGCCGGCCGCGCCGCCGTCGACCCGGCGCATGATGAAGAACGGCCGTTCCAGCTCGGCGCCCTCTTCCTCCAGCACCACCGCCTCGGGCGCGGCCACATCCTTGCCGGCGAACGAGCGGATGGCCAGGAACTCCAGGCGCCGGTCGGTGTCGATCAGGCTGCCGGGCGGATCGCGGCGCAGGATGTAGCCGCGCCCGCCGGCCCTCGCTCACCGCGTCGTAGAGATAGGTCTCGCGGCTGGCCCCTCCGGAGATCCGCGCCAGGCCCTCCACCGCCGTCGGCTTGCCGGTGGTGCGGGTCAGATAGGCCGCCAGTCGCTGGGCGAGGGTCACGCGCGCGCGCCTCATTTGGCGAAATCGAGCACGCCGGTGAAGCCGGACGGCGCGTGCGGACCCAGGACCAGTTGCTCCAGCACGCCCCGGCCCACCTCCTCGCCGCCCTCTCCGTCGCGCCAGGTCACCTTGGAGAGCGCCTGGACATGCAGATGGTGCGGCAGATGCACATCGACCTCGGAGAGCTTCACGTCCTCCCGCTCGATCGCCAGCGCGCCGTGGGCCAGGCCGTGGCTCCATTTGGGATGGCCGTAGCCCAGGCCCAGCATGAAGAACTCGTAGTCCGGCTCGAAGATCACCTCGCGCGTCGCCGCACCCTCGCGCCAGGAGACCACCGCCCGGCGCGCGTGGCGCGTGCCCGATTTCCAGTCGACCTCGATGGCGCAGTTGTCGATCTCCATCAGACCCGCCGCGTCGGCGCCTTCCGGCGCCCAGACCGCGCGCCGGTTCCACGGCGTCGCCGGCCTCGTCGTCGTTGGTGTGGAAGAAGAAGCTGCCGCTGGCGAAGTTCGACGGCGACCAGATCCAGTAGAACTGCATCGGAACCGGCGGCACCGTCTCTTGCGAATCCCGCGCGCCCACCGGCCGCACGCCCCAGGAGCGGTCGCGGGTGCCCATGAAGCCGTCGACGCTCGCGCCGGACGCCATCCAGCTCGATCCAGCCGGTGTAGCGGCCGTTCTGCGTGAGGCGCGTGTAATCCATGAAAGCGCGCGGTCCGTGGCGGCGGATGAACCTCGGCTCCTCCACCGGAAAGGCCCGGCCCTCGAAAACGATCTCGGCCTTGAGGCCATTCTCCGGCGCGTCGACGATCAGCTTCAGCCGCTTGAGCGGCTCGACCACCTCGATGGCGATCGGCCCGACCGTGAGGTCCATCCGCTCCATCTGCAGCCAGCGGCTGGCGTGCAGGGCGGTCTGGACGCCGTCGCGCACCACGCAGAAGCTGGCGTCGGCGATATTGAGGTGGGGATAGACGCCGAAGGCCAGGGCGAAAAAGTCGCCCGCCTTCCATGGGATAGCCGTTGAAGAAATAGCGGTCGTAAAAATTGCGGTCGGTGCCGCTATAGGCGATCGGCTCGCTGGTCTGGTGGATCGGAAAGTCGTCACCCTTGGTCAGGGCCATGGCTGTTTCCTCCAGGGGGCTCGATCGTTGGCGGGCTTTGACGCCGCGCGGCCAGACCCTAAGGTCGAGGCCAAGGCCCTGCAACACTGACGAAGGGGAAACCACCCATGCGCTCGCGCGCGATCTGGCTGGCGCTCGCGGCGCTGAGCGGCGGCGTCTCCGTGGCCGTCGGCGCCTTCGCCGCCCATGGTGTGGCCGACCCGATGGCCAAGGAGCTCCTCAAGACCGGCGCCGGCTACGAAATGACCCACGCCCTGGCCGTCTTCGCCGCCGTGTTCGTCCTGCAACTCGGCGGCGTCCGCGCCCGGTTCGCGCCGCTGCTGTTCCTCCTCGGAACCCTGGTCTTCAGCGGCTCCCTCTACGCCCTGGCGCTTGGCGCGCCGCATATCGTCGGCGCGATCACGCCGGTGGGCGGGGTGATGTTCATGGCCGGATGGGCGGTGCTAGCGTTGGGGACGTTCGGGCTCGATGCACGGCGCACCGTGAAATGACCCTCACCGCTCGGCTCACCCATCCCGCCTCGGACGCCGCAGCGTAAAGCTCTCGAACGGCGCCACCTGGCCACCCGTCCCCACCACGTCGTAGTAGGTCACCTTCATCGTCGTGAAGCCGCCGCGCGCGCGCGCCGGATCGACATCGAAGGCGGCGAAGCCGTAGGCATGGGCGGCGTTGCGGGAGGCCGACCAGGGGGCGTCCTCGATCACATAGACTGGTGGACGCCTTCCGCCGGCGGTCGGCGGCGCGCCCGCGGCGGTGATCACCCGGCATCGGGGCGGATCGAAGAACCGGTCATTGGAGGGCTTTGAGGTGCCGCCGCCGCCGATCACCATGTGAACGGCGCCCTTGCGGGTGTCGATCACCTCGCCGGCGGTAACGGCGGGGATGGGCGTGAGCGTGGCGTTGGCCTCGGCGCCATGCAACGGGTGGGAGCGCTCGTAGTGATGCTCGTGGCCGCAGACGACCAGATCGACGCCGTATTTGTCGAACAGGGGAAGCCAGGTCTCGCGGATGCCGAGGTCGGCGCCATTGGCCCGGTCGGCCGTGGAGATGGCCACCTGGTGCATGCACACCACCACCCAGTCCACCGCCGGGTCGCGGCGTGAAGCGGCCAGTTCCGCCTCCAGCCACGCCTGCTGCGCGCCCTTCGAATAGCCGCGCACATAGCTGTCGCCGCCGTCCTGGTAGCAAATGTCGTCATTGGCCAGGCTAATCACCCGCACCGAGCCGGCGGTGAAGGCGTACCAAAGGCCGCGCGTCAGATCGGTCTGGCCGGCCGCCTCCGGCACCGAGAAGAAGGTCTGGTAGGCCAGGTAGCCGATCGGCCCGTTGCCGAGCTCATTCTCGTGATTGCCGGCCGAGGGCATCCAGGGCCGATTGCGGGCGCTGCGGCTGTTGTTCTCCCAGAAATCCCACCAGGTGCGCACCCGGTCCTTGGCGAGGTTGGCGTAGCAGAGATCGCCGTTGAAGAGATGGAAGAGCGGCTTCATCCGCTCGACGCCGAGCGTCGTGTCGGCGGCGGCCGGAGAGCCGAGGTTATCGTTGACGAACGGCGGATCGGCGATCGTCACGCCGGGCGGCGGCGCATAGCGCCGGCCAAGCGTGGGTGTGCCCTGGTCGCCGAAGCTGGTGAAGGTGAATGGCGCGCGACCGCCCGGCGCGGTGCGGAAGGTCCCGAACGCCGGCTCGGCCCCGTCGTGCAAGGCGGCGTAGAGATAGGCCGTGTCCGGACGAAGGCCGCTGAGCTTGGCGTGGTAGACATGGACGGCTTGGCCCAACTTGGCATCGACATAGCTGACCGGCTTGGCGTCCGTCGCCTGCTCCAACCGTCCGTCCAGACGGCCCAGGAGAACGCGCGGTCGGCCCACCGGCGTGAGCGCATGCCAGGAGACCACCATCTGTGTTGAGGCATCCGCGCCGAACTGGAGATGAAGCCCTGACACCGGGATCGTCGCCGCCGGATCTGTGGGCGCCCCTTGCGCCTCGGCCGCGCCGACGCTTGTGAGCGAGGCGGCCGCCACCGCCCCACCGCCCAAGCCGACGGCCGCCAGCAATCGGCGCCGGCTCAGCTCCAGGTTGAAGTCGCTATCCTCGGTGTTCATGGCGGCTTGATTGACTCCCCCGCACTGGGCCCTGTTCCCGGTAGCTTGGCAAGGTGAACGTCGCGAGACATCTTGGCTTTTCTTTTCCCCTTTTGCCGTCGGCGATCCGTCGGCCAGGGCGGGAGGGGCGCAAAGCGGCCCTGGCTAGCTCGCCTAGACCTCCGCCCACATCCTCAGAAGATTATGATAGACCCCCGTCAGATCGATCGCGGCGCGCGCGCCGTCGCCCAAGGCGCCGCGTACATCCATCACCGCGCGATCCAGATCATGCAGCAATCCCCGCCGGATTTCGTCCTGGACCATGGACTGAACCCAGAAGATCGCGGCCCACCGGCGGCCGGCCGTGATCGCCTCGACGCGGTGGACGCTGGAGGCCGGGTAGACGACCATGTCGCCGGCGGCGAGCTTGACCGACTGGGGGCCATAGCGGTCCTCGATGATCAGCTCTCCGCCCTGGTAGCTGGCCGGGTTGCTGAGGAACAAGGTGCAAGCGAGGTCGGCGCGATAACGCGCCCCGCCCGGACCAAAGCGCACGGCGTTATCCACGTGAGGCCCAAACTCCATGGCCAGCTCATAGAGGCTGAACATGGGGGGAAAGACCCGCAGGGGCAGAGCGGCGGTGATAAAGGCCTGGTTGCGGCCAAGGGCGGCGAGGACGAGCTCGGCAAGTTCGCGCGCCGCCGGGGCCTCGGCGGGTATCTGCAGATTGTTCTTGGCGCGGGCCGACTGAGCCCCGGCGGTCGCCTTGCCTTCGCCAAGGGCCGCGCCGGCGAGGACACTGCCGCAATGGGCCAGTTGCTGGGCGCTCAGCACGCCCTCGATTTTCGTCAGCATGGCGCGGCCTGGAGACGGCGACCCAGGTCGTTCAGGGCCGGGATGGGATTGGCTATGAGCGCGCCGATCATGTTGGTCTTGGTTGGCGCCGGCGCGCCAAGCACCGCCTTTTCGAAGAGGGCCGTCGCGGCGTCGAATTGGCCTTCGGACGCCAGCAGGGTGGCGAGGTTATACTGTCCCCGAAAGTAGCCACCCTCGGCCGAGCGGCGATACCAGTCACGGGCCGCGCGTGCGTCCCTGGCCGTACCCCAGCCCTCCTCGTGGCAGCGCGCCAGGAGGTTCATGGCCCGCGCATGGCCTTGGCGCGCGGCCGTGTCGTACCAGAAGAAAGCGGCGTCGCGGTCGCGGACGACGCCGTTTCCGTCCAGCAGCAGGTGGGCGAGGTTATACTGCGCCCAGGCCTCGCCGGCCTTGGCGGCGGCGAGATACCAGGGCGCCGCGGCCTTGGCGCTGGGCGGGACACCCCACCCGCATTCGTGGCAGCGTCCGACCATGTTGGCGCCGTCCGCGTCGCCGGCCTCGGCCGCGCGTCCGAACCAGGTCAGCGCCCGAGAAGGATCGCGCGGGACGCCCCAGCCTTCCAGATACATGCGGCCAAGGCGAACCTGGGCCGCCAGCAACCCGAACCAGGCCGCCGCCTTGATCCATGGCGCGGCGCCTGGAGAGCGTTCGGCCAGGAGGCGCCGAAGAGCGTCCCCTGGCATGGTGATCAGCACACTGACAAGCGCCTGGGCGCTGTCGAGGCGGGTCGCCAGCGGCATAGGATTAGTACTTCACCAGCGCCGTAAAGGTCACCGTCCGACCTGGACCGGGGATGACGTGGTTCTCGGTTGGGGAAGAGGCATAGGAATTGAGCCAATAGAAGGTGTTTCCCAGGTTGAAGCCATTGACCTGCAGCGTCAGGTTCTTGGTCACCTCATAAGAGACCATGGCGTCGACGGTGATATAGGCCGGGACGACATCGAGGCCCTGGGTGTCGGCGTGGCGGGCGTCGAGATAGTTGAGGCCGGCGCCCAGGGTCCAGTCGCCGGGGAATTCGTAGGTGGTCCATAGGCTCGCCTGGTTCGGCGCGGTGTTTTGCAGCGGCTTGCCGACCTGAAGCGGGTCGGTGGAGCTGATGGTCTTGGCGTCCAGATAGGTGTAGCCGGCCAGGATCTCCCACCGCGAAGTGAGGTAGCCGGAGGCGCCGATCTCGAAGCCATTGACCCGCTCGTCGCCGGCCAGGAGCTGAAGGGCCGGGTTGAGCGGGTCGCCCACCCGGGCGTTGGTCATCTCGGTATTGAAGGCGGCCGCGGTGATGGAAAGTTTGCCATTGAGCCACGCCGTCTTGGCGCCGACCTCGAAGGTCCGGTCCTTCTCGGGGCCAAGGTCGGCGGTGCGGGCGGAGAGCGAAAGGTTCTCGGCCGAGGGATCGAAAGAGGTGCCGTAGGAGAAATAGAAGCTCTGATTGGGCGTCGGTTTGTAGACGATCGAGGCGCGCGGGCTTGGAATGAAATCGCTGTGGTCGAACGACGCGCCGTTGATCGGCTCCCGATAGTGGGCGCCGAACTGGTCTAGCCGCAGGGAGGCGATCACGCTCCAGTGCGAGCCGAAATCCATCTGGTCGGAGAACATGCCGCCCAAGGTGTTGGCGGTGGTGTCGGGCCGCGAGGTCACGGTGGCCTGGCGGCCGGGGAAATCCTCATACGGATCGGGATCGAGCAAGGGCGTCGGCGCGATCTGCGATATCTGGTTGGCGAAACGGGTCAGGTCGGCCTTTTCCTGCTCGATATCGAGGCTGATGACGAGGTTGTGCCGCACGAGGCCGGTCCCGAATTTGTAGTCAAACTCGGTAAGACTCATGGCGGTGGTCACCGTCCCATCGACGCTGGGGCGATCGCGGCAGATCAGCTGGTCTTCGAGGGGAAGGCCCGGGACGGGCCCAGGCCCGTTGTTGCTGCAGGTGGGCGGCCCGTCATCCGAATAGATCACGCCATAGTGCGGCGCGGTGATGCGTGAGCTGAAGCCGTAGTTACCATAGCGGGCAGTCTCGCTGAGCGTCAGGCCGTTACCAAAATCGTGGGTGATGCGGCCGGTGACGATATTCACATCGGCGGTAAACCGATCGTCGGCCGGCAGGCCGTAGAAGGCGTCGTGAGGGGCTGGAACTGGACCGCCGTTTATGAACGGAAAGCCGTAATCCGGCAGATCATTCTCCTGCTGATGAAGGTAACTCACGACGAAGGTGGTGGGCGTTCCGAGGCCAACGCCGAGCGTCGGCGCGACACCCCAGCGCTGGTTGAGCACGAACGGCCGGCCGGCGACGCCGGCTGTATAGCCCATGGCGTCGATGCGCAGGGCGGCCGTGGGGCCGAGCACGGCGTTGACGTCGGCGGTAGCCCTGGCCTGGTTGTTGGTGCCGCCCGTCAGCGTGCCGGCGTAGAGCGGCGTGAGCTGGGGTGACTTGCTGACCTGATTGATGACGCCGCCGGTCGAGCCGCGGCCGAACAGGGTCGAAGCCGGCCCTTTATAGACTTCGATATTCTGAATATCGAAGGTGTCGCGCGTATAGAAGCCGGTGTCGCGCAGGCCATCCAGGAAGAAATCGTCGTTGGCCGGAAAGCCGCGCAGATTGACGTTGTCGCCGTGTGATCCGCCCTCGCCGGCGTTGAGGGTGATGCCCGGGACGTTCTTCAAGGCTTCCTGAAGATTGTTGACGCCCTGCTGCTGCAGCACTTGCTGTGTGAGGAGGGTGACGGTCTGGGGGGTGTTCTGCAGGGTGTCGGAGAGGATCTGCAGGCTGGGCCGCCGGGCGGTGACGACCACCGCCTCGACAGGGGTGGTCTTCGGCTTTTCCGGCGCCGTTTCCGGCGCGGTCTGGGCCGCGGCGCCGCCCGAGGCGGAGGCCAGGAGGATGGAAGAGCCCACGCCCAGGCGGCGCGGCGTGAGGCGGGAAACGAGGTCCATGAAGGCTTTCAGCTGCTAATAAGAATGCATCGCAATTGCGTATCTGATTAGCGGCTGGCGAAAGCGTGTCAAGGCGCGATGGCGTGGGTTGTTGGCATGGAGGGGGAATGGGGCTTCACGGCCACAGGGCGCGCCATGGTCGACCATGCGCCATGACGGAGGACGAGCGACGGTGGGCTGGTGATTCTACCTCAGCACGGCCGCTAGCAGGAAAACCAGCGCCGCCGTCAAAGCGCCCAGCGCAAAGCCAAGCCACGGACCCGGGGTGGGCGTCGGCGCCCGCGGCGCTGCCGGGAGAGCCTCGCGCGACGCCAGGGACGTGATAGCCGCGGCCGCCGCTCGCGCCTCGGCGGCAAGGCTTCGGACCCGCGCCGCCGGTGAAAGCTCCCGCGTCACCCACCGCCTCACCACCGGCTCGGCCGCCTCCCAGATATTCAGGCCCGGGTCGATCCGCCGCGCGACGCCCTCGACCGTCACCATGGTCTTCTGCAGCAGCACCAGCTCGGGGCGCAGGCGCATGTCGAAGAGAGCGGTGATCTCGAATAGCTGGGTGAGGAGGCGCTCCATGGAGACCTCGCTGGCGGTCTTGCCGAACACCGGCTCGCCCACGGCGCGCAGGGCCTGGGCGAAGGCGGCGCGGTCGGCGCCGGGGGCACATAGCCGGCCTCGAAATGCACCGCGGCGACACGTGGATAGTCCCGCCGGAGGAAGCCCCAGAGGATCTCGGCCAGATAGCGCCGCTCCGCCGCGCCCAACCGTCCGACGATGCCGAAATCCACCGCTCCGATGGCGGCCGGCGCAGCGACGAACAGGTTTCCCTCGTGCAGGTCGGCGTGGAAGACGCCGTGGTCCAGCGCCTGGGCCAGGAAGGCGCGGACCAGGTTGTCGGCCAGACGCCGACGATCCAGACCCGGCTGCTCCAGGGCGGCCGGATCGGAGAGCGCCATGCCCGCCGCCCATTCCAGAGTCAGAACCCGGCGCGCCACGCCTTCCCACACGACCGCGGGCGCGGCCATGTAGCCGTCGACCTCCATCACCGCGCGAAGCTCATCGGCCCCGGCGGCTTCGAAGCGCAGGTCGAGCTCGAGGGCCAAGGCGCGGACCACGGTCTCGGCGAACGCCCGAGGCTCCAGGCGCCGCAGCGAGGTCCATCCCTCCGCCAGACGCCCGGCCAGCAACAGGGCCTGGGTATCGGCGGCCACCCGCGCCTCCATCCCGGGTCGCAGCACCTTCACGGCCACCTGCCCGTCCGTCCTTCAGCCGCGCCCGGTGAGCCTGGGCCAGGGAGGCGGCCGCCGCCGGCTCGCCGAATTCGGAAAACAGCGCCTCGATCGGCCGGCCGAGCGCGCGCTCCACCTCGGCTCGCGCCTCGGGTGTGGGGAAAGCCGGGAGCTGGTCCTTCAGACGGGCGAGATCGTCGGCGAACGCCTGGCCGAACATATCGGCTCGCGTGGAAAGGAATTGGCCGAGCTTGATCGCCACCGGCCCAGAGCGCTCCAGCGCTCCGGCCAGACGCTCTCCCGGTCGCCCTCGCCGCGCCTCCGGCCCGGCCGCCAAGCGGACCATTCGCGCCGCCGTCCGCGCGCCGCCGCTCAACAGCGGATCGATCTCGCGCGGCGCCAGGGCGTCGGCGCGCACCAGGGTCCAGGCGATGCCGATCAGCCGCCCCCAGGCGGCGAGCGAGCCTTCCCCGGTCAGATCGCCCAGCCTTGATGAAGCGCGCAGACCCCGCCGCTGAAATTGGTCACGCTGACGCGGCTAAAGCCCCTCTTGGTCATCAATTCGGCCAGGCTCCGTTGATCGGGAAAGCGGCGGATGCTCTCCACCAGATATTGATAGGCCTCGCGGTCGTTGGCGACGCGCGCGCCGATCGCCGGGATCAGCTTGAACGAATAGGCGTCATAGGCGGCGCGCATCGCCGGCGTCGTCGGCCGCGAAAACTCCAGGCACAGGAACCGGCCGCCAGGCTTCAGCACCCGCCGCGCCTCGGTCAGGGCCTTGGAGATATCGGTAACATTGCGCAGGCCGAACGAGATGCAATAGGCGTGGGCCGTCGCATCCCGGCAGCGGCAGGGCCTGGGCGTCGCCCACCGACCAGGCGATGGCCTCGTCGCCGCCCCGCGCACGGCCGGCTTCGATCATCTCGCCATTGTAGTCGACCACCAGCACCTGGGCGGGATCGCCTCCGCGCCGTCGCCCCGCCGCCCGCGCCATCTTGGCGAACCGCCGCGCCATATCGCCGGTGCCCCCGGCGCAATCGACGATCAGCTCGCCCGGCTGGGGATTGAGCCTGGCCGCCGCGGCGTCCTTCCACAGCCGATGCACGCCCCCGCTCATCAGATCGTTCATCAGGTCATAGCGCGAAGCGACGCGGTCGAAGACGCCGCGCACAAGGCCAGGCTTGTCGGCCGGCTCGACATCCTGGAACCCGAAGGTGGCGGTCTCGCTCATCGGCGCGTCTTACGGCTTGAGAACGCATGGCGCCAGCGGGCGCGGTTTGATGGGGCCTTGCGCCCCCGACACCGTGCGCACCGGCGAACAAGCCGAGCGTGATCTTTCGTCTCTATCCTTTCCCCCGCCGCCGCGCCGGCGAAGGGGCGCAAAACCGCGTCAGGGAAAATCAAGAGAAATACTCACCCCCGCACCGCGATTGACCCCGCCGGGCCGCTCCTCTATATCCGCCCCTCCCGAATTTGAACGTCGGCGCCAAAGGGGGCCGGCGCGTGAGCTGAAAAGAGCAGAGATCCATGGCCAACAACCCCGGCGCCAAGAAGGCGATCCGCAAAATCGCCAAACGCACCGAGGTCAATACGGCCCGCAGATCGCGCGTTCGCACCTTCCTTCGCAAGTTCGACGAAGCCATCCAGGCGGGCGATTCCGGCGCCGCCAAGGAAGCCTTTGAAATCGCACAATCCGAGCTCATGCGCGCGGTCGGCAAGGGGGTTGTCCACCCCAACACTGGCGCCCGCAAGGTCTCCCGACTGCACCGCCAACTGAAGAAACTCGCGGTCGCTTGATTTCAAACGACTTTTTATTAAGTCGCTGTTTTTACTGAATAATTTAATTCCCTGGCCGCGCGTGCGGCAGGTGATCGGCGTTCACGCCCGCGACAAAATCGCACAAACTTAGCCGGCAAAAAAAAGTGATCTCGCGGTTTTCCCTGACTTGTCGGGACCTTCCGCATGTCAACAAAATTTTAAGACTTTTTTGTCGCGAATCAGCGTTGACGGCGCCACGCCTCCGGCTAGTTTGAGGCCCTCAAGCTTTCGATCTTGTACTGACGAAAAGCGACGGCGGCGCCATCAGCGCCGGCGAACGGGGTTTTGTGTGTTGTTTGTTCCGCGGCGACGGCCTTCGGGCTCCGGCGCCGACCTTCTCCCTGGCTGGGGAGCGGAAGACCGTAGGGAAGTGGGGCGACATATGGCGAGCGGCAATCTGGCGATGGCGGTGTCTTCAATGCCGGCGGGGGCCGTCTGGACCAAGGCCAGCCATACGCTGAAGGCCGAGCTGGGCGACGACGCCTATGGTTCCTGGCTGGCCCAAGCTTCGTTGCGGCCGGCGGCCGACGGCATGCTGTGCCTGGTCACGCCCACCGGCCTCGCCCGCGACTGGATCAAGCGCTATGCGTGGCGCCGGATCGGCGAGCTTTGGGCCGCCCATGACCCCGAAGGTCGGGTGCTTACCCTCAAGTCGCGCATGGAGTTCGAGGCCGCTGGCGGCGTCGCCGAGGCCAGCGCCGAGTTCCTCGCCGCCGAGCCGATCTCCACCGATGCGCCGGCGACGACCCAGCCGGCCAAGGCGTGCGCCGGTGGGGTCCTGCAAGATCGCTTCACCTTCGACGCCTTCGTGGTCAGCCCGGCCAATGAGTTCGCCCATGCCGTGGCCAGGCGCGTCGCCTCCTGGGCCGACGGCCTCTTCAATCCCGTGGTGTTCCACGGCCCCTATGGCTTCGGCAAGACCCACCTGCTCAACGCCCTGGCCCGCGAAGCCATGGCCGAGGCGCCCCATCGCAAGGTCGTCTATCTGACCGCCGAGCGGTTCCTCTCCACCTTCGTGCGCGCGGTCATCGAGCGGCAGATGGCCGCCTTCAAGGATGAGCTGCGCGGCGCCGACCTGCTGCTGATCGACGACGTTCATTTCATCGGCGGCAAGCAGTCGACCCAGGAGGAGCTGTTCCACACCCTGGCGGCCCTGATGGAGGACGGCCGCCGGGTGGTGTTCTCCGCCGACCGGCCGCCCTCGGCGCTGACCGAGATCGATCCGCGCCTGCGCTCGCACCTTTCCGCCGGCCTGGTCTGCGGCATCGAGCCGGCCGACCGAGCGCTGCGCCTCGGCATCCTGGAGCGCAAGCTGCAGGGACTGGGCGCTCAACACGGCTTCACCGCCAGACTTCGCCCCGAGGTGCTGCAGTTCCTGGCCGACCGCTTCACCGACAGCGTGCGCGAGCTGGAAGGCGCCCTCAACACCCTGGTGGCCCGCGCCGGCGCCGGCGTCTCGGCCCTGACCCTGGACGAGACCCAAGCAGTTCCTGCGCCCCCATCTGCGCGGCGGCGAAAAGCGGGTGACTGTGGACGACATCCAGAAGGCCGCCGCCGAGCACTTCGGCCTGAAGCAGGCCGACCTGATCTCCGAAACGCGGACCCGCGCGGTGGCCCGGCCCCGCCAGGCGGCCATGTGGCTGGCCAAGCAGCTCACCACCCGCTCCCTGCCCGACATCGGCCGTCGCTTCGGCGGCCGCGACCACACCACCGTGCTGCATGCCGTGCGCCGGATCGAGGAGCTGCGGGCGAAGGATGCGACACTGGCGCGGGATCTGGAGACGCTGATCCGCAAACTGCGCGGATAGGCCCTCCATCTACTCCACCAAGGGGACGAAGAGGACCGCTCCCCCCTAATTCTGGCTCGAACCGCTTCCGCCGCCGCCATATGAGCCGCCGCCGTAGCCGCCGCCCTTGTCGTTTCGCGCCTGCTCATCCTTCTGTTGTTGCCAATAGCTGGCGCCGTCCCTCGGCTTGAACATCGTTCGAGGCGCGCCGTCCTTGGTGACCACGGCGAAGGTGTTGGTCTTGGGGTCGTAGATGAGTTTGTCGCCATTGCTGCGGGCGATGGTCTCGGCGTCGGAGGGCGGGCTGCCGACGAAGGCTTGGACCTTGGTGACATAGTCCGACTCGGTCTTGGCGTCGAAATCGCTGCCGTTCTTGGTGAACTGGTATTCCGCGTTCTCCTCGGCGGTGTGCTTGCGGTTGGGCGCCCACATGGGTTTGCCGTTGACCATGGGCACCGGCTCGCGGCGGTGATCGTCGAGACTGGCTTGGCTGGGCGCCTCCGACCCTCCCGAATAGCTGCCGCCGCCATTGCCGCCGCTCGAGGAGGCGGACCCGCCGCCGCCCTGGGATTGCACCGCCGACTGATGGCCGCCGCACCCGGCCAGGATCAGGGCCGCCATGGCCGCTGTCCCGCAAAGAAGCGTTACTCTCATGATCGTCTCCCTCTGGACGTACTGATGAAATTTTCACGCTGAAGCTGGAACAAACAAAGAACACACCTGCCCGGCGTTTGTCCAGAGCCTTTTTTGCCGTAAAGGGCGCCAAGCCTCCTTGGGGGGCGCCAACCAGGAGGGCGCGGCCCTTGGCTCAAAAGCGCGTGCTGCTGATCGTCGGGGGCGGGATCGCCGCTTACAAGGCGCTTGAGCTTACCCGCCTGCTGCGCAAGGCCGGGTTGGGCGTCACCCCTATCCTCACCGCCGCCGGGGCCCAGTTCGTCACCCCCCTCTCGCTCTCGGCCCTGGCCGAGGAGGACGCCCGGACCGATCTCTTCTCTCTCATCGACGAAGCGAAGATGGGCCATATCGAGCTCTCGCGTTCGGCCGATCTCATAGTGGTCGCCCCCGCCACCGCCGACCTGATGGCCAGAGCCGCGGCGGGTCTGGCCGACGATCTGGCCGCCACGGTGTTGCTGGCCACCGACAAGCCGGTGCTCATGGCGCCGGCTATGAATGTGCGCATGTGGCTGCACCCGGCCACCCGCCGCAACGCGGCCACCCTCGTCGCTGACGGCGTCACCCTGATCGGTCCCGACGAAGGGGCCATGGCCTGCCGCGAATATGGCCCTGGCCGCATGGCCGAGCCGGAAGCGATCTTCGCGCGCGTCATGGCCGCGCTCGATCCCAAGCCAAAGCCTCTGGCCGGCAGGCATGTGCTGGTCACCGCCGGGCCCACGGCCGAGCCGATCGATCCGGTGCGCGTGCTCACCAATCGCTCCAGCGGCAAGCAGGGCTACGCCATCGCCGAAGCCCTGGCCGCCC
Organism: uncultured Alphaproteobacteria bacterium; assembly: GCA_963817995.1. Lineage (GTDB taxonomy): Bacteria > Pseudomonadota > Alphaproteobacteria > Caulobacterales > Caulobacteraceae > Acaudatibacter. The sequence continues at coordinate 41,306 of CAWFQJ010000001.1, read as the reverse complement.
TGGGCGCGCGGGTGAGCCTTGTTTCCGGCCCCACGGCCCTCCGTACGCCTACCGGCGTGAGCCGGATCGATGTGGAGACCGCCCGCCAGATGATGGAGGCGTGCCAAGGCGCCCTGCCGGCGGACGCCGCCGTCTGCGTCGCCGCGGTGTCGGATTGGCGCCCGGACACGGTCTTTCCGGTGAAGCTCAAGAAGGGTCATGGCGGGCCGCCCGCGGTGGCCTTGGTGGAAAACCCCGACATCCTGGCTGCGCTCTCGGCCAAGGGCCCGGAGCGGCCCGCCCTGGTGGTGGGCTTCGCCGCCGAGACCAATGACCTGGAAGCCAACGCCCAGGCGAAGCTGCAGCGCAAGGGCTGCGACTGGATCCTCGCCAATGACGTGAGCGAGGACGCCATCATGGGCGGAGACGAGAACGAGGTGCTCCTGATCGATGGGAGGGGGACCGAGCGGTGGGCGCGAGCCAGCAAGGCGCGAATAGCCGCCCGCCTGGCCCAGCGGATCGCCGAGGCGCTCAATTAATGGGGACACTTAAATAATGGCGGCTCCGGCTTGACCACCACCGTGCGCGTGATGCGCCTGGCCCACGCCAGGGGCCTGCCCCTGCCGGCCTATGAAACCGCCGGCGCCGCGGGCATGGATCTGCGCGCCGCGGTCGCGGAGGATGCGCCCATCACCCTGGCGCCGGGAGCGCGGGCGGCCATCCCCACGGGCCTGGCGATCGCCCTGCCGCCGAATTTCGAGGCCCAGGTGCGGCCCCGCTCGGGCCTGGCCCTGCGCCATGGCGTCGGCCAGGTGAACGCGCCCGGCACCATAGACGCCGACTATCGCGGCGAGGTGCAGGTGATCCTCATCAACCACGGCGCCGAGCCCTTCACCGTACGTCGGGGAGACCGCATCGCCCAGATGGTCATCGCCCCGGTGATCCAGGCCAGCTGGGCCGAGGTCGAGAGCCTGGACGCCACCGAACGCGGGGCGGGCGGGTTCGGGTCTACGGGGCGGTAGCGACCACGGCCGGCGCCCTGCGCCCAAAGCCCAGCACATCCGCCATGTCGTAAAGGCCCGCCTCCCGCCCGACGACCCACAGCGCGGCGGTCAGGGCGCCGCGGGCGAACAGGCTCCGGTCGCGCGCCGAATGGGAAAGGGTGAGGATTTCATCCTCGGCGGCGAAGGTCACGGCGTGCTCGCCGACGATGCCGCCGGCCGCGCAGGGATGAGAAGCCTATGGCGCCGGCAGGGCGCGGTCCGGTCTGGCCGTCGCGGCTCGCGCACCGCGAGGTCGGGGAGCGCCCGGCCTCGGCCCCTCGCCGCCGCCTCGCCCAGCATCAGGGCCGTGCCGGAGGGCGCGTCGAGCTTGCGCCGGTGGTGGGCCTCGGCGATCTCGATATCCCAGTCTGCGGCGTCCAGGCGCCGGGCCGTCTCCTCCACCAGGCCGGCCAAGATGTTGACGCCCAGGGAATAGTTGCCGGATTTGACGATGGCGATCTTGGCCGCGGCCTTGGCGATGGCCGCGTCGTCGGCGGCGGAAAAGCCGGTGGCGCCGATGACCAGGGCCGGCGCGCCGCGGGCGGCCGTCGCCTTGGGCAAGCTCGACCGAGGCCGCGGGGGTGGAGAAATCGATGATGACGTCGCACCCGGCGATGGCGTCCGCCGCGCTCGCCATGCCGGGCGCGCCGGGCCGATCGAACACGGCGGCCAGGGTGAGGTCGGCGCGCGCTTCGACAAGCGCGATCACGGCGGCGCCCATGCGTCCGCCCGCGCCGCCCACCCCCAGCCGTATCGGCGCCGATCGATCATTCAAGGCCGCCATCCTCCTGTTACGCTAGGGCTCTAGCATCATCGGGATGGCGGCGCAGCCTGCGGCCGCCGGTCTGTAGAGCAGCCTGCTATAAAGATTGCGCCCCTTTGGTTGTCCGCAGACGTCTCGGCGACTAGGGTGCGCGCCTTTTCGCCGGGCCGCCGGCGGCCCCCGCATTCCTTTCGAGACGATTGACGCCCCATGAGCGACGCCGAAAAACGCACCTTCACCGACGAGGAGGCCCTGGCGTTCCACAAATATCCCACGCCCGGCAAGATCGCCGTCGTGGCGACCAAGCCGATGGCGACCCAGCGCGACCTGTCGCCTGGCCTATTCGCCGGGCGTGGCGGTGCCGGTGCTGGCGATCGCCGAGCGATCCGGACCTCGCCTACGACTACACCTCCAAGGGCAACCTGGTGGCGGTGATCTCCAACGGCACCGCGATCCTGGGCCTGGGCGACCTGGGCGCCCTGGCCTCCAAGCCGGTGATGGAAGGCAAGGCGGTGCTGTTCAAGCGCTTCGCCGACGTCGATTCCATCGACATCGAGATTACCTCCAAGGACCCCGACGAGATCATCACCGTGGTCAAGAACATCGGCGTCACCTTCGGCGGCATCAATCTGGAGGACATCAAGAGCCCCGAGTGCTTCCGCATCGAGACCGAGCTGCAGGAGCTGCTCGACATCCCGGTGTTCCACGACGACCAGCACGGCACGGCGATCATCTCGGCGGCCGGCCTGATCAACGCCTGCGCACATCACCGGCCGCAAGCTGGAGGACATCAAGCTGGTGCTGTGCGGCGCCGGCGCGGCGGGCATCGCCTCGCTGGAGCTGATGAAGGCCATGGGCGTGCGCGCCCGAGAACTGCATCGCGGTCGACAACACCGGGCGTGATCTACCGCGGCCGCGACAAAGGGCATGAACCAGTGGAAGTCGGCCCATGCGGTGGAGACCGACGCCCGCACCCTGGCCGACGCCATGGAGGGCGCCGACGTCTTCCTCGGCCTGTCGGTGAAGGGCGCGCTGACCCAGGACATGGTGGCGCTCGATGGCGCCCAAGCCGATCATCTTCGCCATGGCCAATCCCGATCCGGAGATCACGCCCGGAAGAGGTGCTATGCGGTGCGCCCCGACGCCATCGTCGCCACCGGCCGGTCGGACTATCCCAACCAGGTCAACAATGTCCTGGGCTTCCCCTACATCTTCCGCGGCGCGCTGGATGTGCGCGCCCGGCGGGTGAACCTGGAGATGAAGATCGCCTGCGCCAACGCCCTGGCCGCAGCTGGCCCGCGAGGACGTGCCGGACGAGGTGGCCGCCGCCTATCACGGCCGGCAGCTGAAGTTCGGCCCGGAGTACATCATCCCGACGCCGTTCGATCCGCGCCTGATCTGGTACATCCCGCCGTTCGTCGCCCAGGCGGCGATGGACACCGGCGTGGCGCGCCGGCCGATCCCGGACATGGACGCCTATCGCGACAGCCTGGCGCGGCGGCTCGATCCCACCGCCGGCTTCCTGCAGAAGATCAGCGGCGCGGTGCAGTCGGGGCCGAGCAAGCGCATCGTCTTCGCCGAGGGCGAGGAGCCGGCGGTGATCCGCGCCGCCTACGCCTTCCAGACCCAGGGCCTGGGCCAGCGCGATCCTGGTCGGCCGCGAGGAGCTGGTGCGCGAGAACATGCGCGCAGGCCGGCCTCGATCCCGCCGAGGCCGATCTGGAGGTGATCAACGCCCGCGTCTCGCAGCCACAACGCCGACTTCGTCGACTACCTCTACGCTCGCCTGCAGCGCCACGGCTATCTGCAAGCGCGACGTCCAGCGGCTGATCAACCAGGACCGCAACTCCTTCGCCGCCTCGATGGTGGCGCACGGCTACGCCGACGGCATGGTCACCGGCGTCACGCGCAACTTCGACCAGGTGCTGGAAGAGGTGCTGCGGGTGATCGACCCGGCGCCCGGCGGGCCGGATGATCGGCATGTCGATCGTGCTGGCCAAGGGCCACACCCTGTTCATCGCCGACACCAATGTCACCGAGATGCCGGAGGCTGAGGACCTGGTGGAGATCGCCTGCGAGGCGGCCAGCACGGTGCGCCGGCTGGGCTTCACCCCGCGCGTGGCCTTCATGTCCTATTCGGCGTTCGGCAATCCCATGGGCGAGCGCTCGGACAAGGTGCGCGAGGCGGTGGCCATGCTCGACGCCCGCGATGACGTCGATTTCGAATACGAAGGCGAGATGCCGCCGGAGCTGGCGCTCGATCCCGAAAGCGCGGGCGAACTATCCCTTCATGCGCCTGACCGACCGGGCCAATGTGCTGATCATGCCGGCGATCCACTCGGCCTCGATCTCCACCAAGCTGGTGCAGGCCCTGGGCGGGGCGACGGTGGTCGGGCCGATCCTGCTGGGCCTCTCCAAGCCGGTGCAGATCTGCCCGCTGTCGGCCTCGGTGTCGAAGATCCTCACCATGGCTCAGATGGCCGCGTTCGAGCGGCCGCTAGCGGAGGCGAGCGCGCAAGAGGCGAAGATGGCTTCATGATCCCGGGCGACATCACCGACTGACCCTCAGGGCCCCTTCGAGCGGACGCCCTGGGCGTCCATCACACTCGAACTCAAGAAGGGGAACCGCCATGGCCGCCCTGGCGCGCGCGATCGGCATTGATTTCGGCACGACCAACACCGTCATCTCGGCGATCGGGGCCGATGGCGAGGCGCATCTGGTCTCGTTCCCGGCCGAGGGCGGAGAGATCGTCGCCTTTCGCTCGGCGCTGAGCTTTCACGCCCCGCCGGAGGACCCCGCGGGCCGGGTGGTGGAGGCCGGGCCCTGGGCGATCGAGGCCTATGTGGAAGAGCCGCTGGAGACGCGCTTCATCCAGTCGTTCAAGAGCTACGCCGCCAGCCCCCTCTTCCGCGAGACCCGGATCCTCGGCCGCCGCTACCCGCTTCGAGGACCTGCTCTCCACCTTCCTGCTGCGTCTGCGCGCCCACGCCGGCGACGGCGATGGCCGAACTGCCGACCACGGCCATCGTCGGCCGGCCGGTGAATTTCGCCGGCGCCAGCCCCGATCCCGACCTGGCCCTGGCCCGCTACGAGACCGCCTTCGCGCGGCTGGGCTTCACCGACATCCTCTACGCCTATCGAGCCGGTGGCGGCGGCCTTCTTCTTCGCCCGGAAGCTCGACGACGACGCCACGGTGCTGGTGGGCGACTTCGGCGGCGGCACCAGCGACTTCTCCATCGTCCGCTTCGAGCGGCAAGCCGGCGAGATCCGCGCCGAGCCCCTGGCCAACGTCCGGCGTGGGCGTGGCCGGCGACGCCTTCGACTACCGGATCATCGACAACCTGGTCTCGCCGGAGCTCGGCAAGGGTCGAGCTACACGCGCCTTCGACAACATCCTGCCGATCCCCAACCGCTACTACGCCGCCTTCGCCCGCTGGGAGCAGCTGGCCCTGATGCGCGCCTCGCGGGACATGCGCGATATCCGCGGCCTGGTGCGCACGTCGCTGGAGCCGGAAAAGATCGCCCGCCTGGTCGAGATCCTCGACGACAACCACGGCTATCGCCTCTACCAGGCGGTCTCGCGGCTGAAGGAGGCGCTGTCGGCGGCGGAGGCGGCGACGTTCCGGTTCGAGGCCGGCTCGGTCCGTATCGAAAAGGCCGTGGCCGCGGGCCGATTTCGAGCGCTGGATCGCCCCGGAGCTGGCGGCCATCGACGGCGCCGTGGACGAGGCGCTGGCAGCGCTCGAGCCTTGGCCCGGACGGCATCGACCGCGTCTTCCTCACCGGCGGCTCGTCCTTCGTGCCCGCCGTGCGCCGCCTGTTCGCCCGGCGGTTCGGCGAGGCCAAGCTGGAGAGCGGGGCCGAGCTGGTGTCCATCGCCTCGGGCCTGGCCTATATGGGCCTCGAGGCCGATCTGGACCGCTGGACGGCGCGGGCGGGCTGATCAATCGGCGAGCTTGACCAGCATCTTGCCGGTGTTGACGCCGTTCAGCAGGCCGATCAGGGCGGCGGGCGCGCGCTCGATGCCCTCGAAGATCGTCTCCTGGTACTTGATCAGGCCGTCGCGCAGCCAGCCGGCCATGTCGGCGCGAAACTGGTCATAGAGGTGCATGAAGTCGGTGGCCACGAATCCGCGCAGGGTGACGCGGGCGTAGATGATGTTGAAGAGGTTGTTCACCGGCACGCCGTTGTCGTTGTAGCCCGAGATCATTCCGCACACCGGAATGCGGCCCAGGGTGTTCATGCGCCGCAGGGCCGCCTCCAGATGGTCGCCGCCGACATTCTCGAAATAGACGTCGATGCCCTTGGGCGTGGCCGCTTCGAGGGCCTCGCGCAGGGGCTCGGTCTTGTAGTTGATCACCACGTCCAGGCCGCAATCGTCCCTCAGCCAGCGCGCCTTGTCGTCGGAGCCGGTGGATCCGACCACCTGGCAACCCTTGATCCTGGCGATCTGGGCGGCGACCGATCCCACCGCGCCGCCGGCGGTGGAGACGAACACCTCCTCGCCGTCCTTCAGGGCCCCGATGTGCAGCAGGCCGCCATAGGCGGTGAAGCCCGTACCGCCCAGGGCGTGCATATAGACGCTGAGCGGCAGGGCGGGGTCGGGATCGAGCCTGGCGAGGCCCTTGCCGCTGGAGAGGAAATATTCTCGAAAACCCTGGCGGTTGTTCACCAGATCGCCCTCGGCGAAGGCGGCGTTGCGCGACTTCACGACCCGGCCGATGGCGCCCCCGCCCATGGCTTCGTTCAGCTCCTGACCGGCTCTCAGGCGCGGGCGCATGGCCGGATCGACCGACATATAGAGATTGCGCACCAGCACCTCGCCCTCGGCGGGATCGGCGACGGTGGTCGCGACCAGGGCGAAGTCCTCTTCGCCGGGCATGCTTCGCGGCCGGTTGACCAGGTGGATCTCTTGGCTTTCGACGCTCATGGGTGTTTCCTCCTGGCTGGCGGACGCCCGCCGCCGTATCCTTGACGCTGGGTGACGCTTTTGGGATCGCGCCGCTAGGGCTAAAGCGACCCAACGATCCGCACTATTCAAGGGAAAAAGGAAACCTCCATGAAACTCGATTCCTCCATCGCCGCCGTGGTCACCGGCGGCGCCTCCGGCCTCGGCGAGGCCACCGCCCGCGCCCTCGCCGCCCAGGGCGTCAAGGTCGCCATCTTCGACATGAACGAGGCCAAGGGCGAGGCGGTGGCCAAGGAGGTCGGCGGCGTCTTCTGCAAGTGCAACGTCACCTCCGACGAAGAGGTCGACGCGGCCTTCGCCAAGGCCCGCGCCGCCCACGGCCAGGAGCGCATCCTGGTCAACTGCGCCGGCACCGGCAACGCCGCCAAGACCGCCGGCCGCGACCGCAACACCGGCGAGATCAAGCACTTCCCGCTCGACGCCTTCAACATGATCATCCAGATCAACCTGGTCGGCACCTTCCGCTGCATCGCCAAGAGCGGCGGCGGGCATGCTGACGCCTGGAGCCCCTGGACGACGGCGAGCGCGGCGCCATCGTCAACACCGCCTCGGTGGCGGCCGAGGACGGCCAGATGGGCCAGGCGGCCTATTCGGCGTCCAAGGGCGGCGTGGTCGGCATGACCCTGCCGATCGCCCGCGACCTGGCCAGCGAAGGCATCCGGGTCAACACCATCCTGCCCGGCATCTTCTACACCCCGCTGATGAACGGCGCCCCGCCGCAGGTGAAGGAAGCGCTGGCCGCCTCGGTGCCCTTCCCCAAGCGCCTGGGCAACGCCGAGGAATACGCCTCAGCTGGCGCTGGACCATGATCACCAACGGCTATTTCAACGGCGAAGACGTCCGCCTGGACGGCGCCATCCGCATGGCGCCGCGATAACCGGCGTCGCGGCGCGGCCCAGGCCGTCGCTCTGGGCGATGGAGGCTCGATAGCACACGGGTCCTAGACGGCGCCGTCTAGGACCCGCCGCCCCTTAGGCGTGCCCAGCCGCCACCATATCGGCGGCCATCTTGGCCATGAGCTTCTGGAACGTGCCGTTACGGATCATCTCGCGGCGCTCCTCCAGTCCGCGATGCAGCTCCGCCAGAACCCTGGCGGCGTGCGCGTTCGTCTGGATCGCGGCCCAATAGGCGGCGACGTTGGCGTTGACCGGTATCGGGTTGGCGACGCCGACCGCGGGCAAGACGTTCTCCACCATGAAGAGGCCCGGGACGAGCGCGCAATCGGCCATGGTGATCCGGCCGCGGCAGGCGAAGCCATCGCCGCCGATCAGCTTGTCCAGCGCCTTGACGTTGCGCGTCACCTGGCCGCCGAGAAGCCTCACCACCCCTTCGTCGCGCGTCTCGGCGCGGGACTGGGCCGAGAGCATGAACATGTTGTTCATGATGTAGATGTCGCCGATGCGGGCGAGGGTGCGGATGTGCGCGGTCTCTCGCGGCGTGGCGCCCAGCATCGAAGGCTCGGGATAGATCTCCTCCAGATATTCGGCGATCACCTCGGATTCGGCGATCGTGTCGCCGCCGCCGATATCCAGCACCGGGATGCGGCCGATGGGAAATTCGTCGCGGAACTTCGGCGTGCCGAAATGCGCCGGTCGCTCGATGGCGATATCGGTGAGGCCCTTGGCGTAGATCTGCAGGCGCACGCGCGCCGAATAGGGGCTGAGGTCTCCGGAATAGAGTTTCATCTTGGGCAAGCGCTCCTCCGCGCGGGGTCGAATGGTTGTCAGCGCTTTTTGGGTTTCGGCGCGGCCAGTTGATGGGCCGCAATCAGGGCCGAGGTCAATGTCGCTTCGTCCACCGCGCCGAGATCGCACCGCGTCGCGCCTTTCCTGCCCCAGCCGCCGGAAACGGGCGCGAACGCCTCGGGCGCCTGCTCGCAATAGAAGTCGCGCAGATCGGGATCGAACATCAGATTGAGATCGCCGCCGCCGGTGGCCAGCGTGGCGAAGATCTTGCGAGGCGTGCGAAACGCCAGCCGATCGAAATGCGCCGCCTCGCTCGCCAGCGGCAAAGCCAGAGCCAACGCCCGAACGCGCGCCGGATCGACAGCCATCACGGTCCTCCTACCGCCCTTCCCTCCCCCACTCTATCCGCCTTGTATTGATCGCGCCCTAGCCGACAAATGCGTCTCGGCGTGCTACCTACCTTCGCCAGACGACCAACCCCTCCGGAGCCCGCCATGTCCGCCCAGATGCCGCCCGTTCAGTACGCCGACACCAACGGCGTCAGGCTGGCCTATTACGAGGCCGGCCCCAAGACCGGCGTGCCGGTGATCTTCTGCCACGGCTTTCCCGAGCTGGCCTTTTCCTGGCGCCATCAGCTCGCAGGCCTTCGAGGCCGCCGGGCGCTGGGCGATCGCGCCGGACCAGCGCGGCTATGGCCTGACCTCGCGCCCGGAGCCGGTCGAGGACTACGACATGGCGCATCTGACCGGCGACCTGGTCGGGCTGCTGGACCATCTGGGCGTCGAGAAGGCGATCTTCTGCGGCCACGACTGGGGCGGCATCGTCGTCTGGCAGATGCCCCTGCTGCATCCGGACCGGATCGCCGGGGTGATCGGCCTCAACACCCCCTTCATGCCCCGGTCGCCGGCCGACCCGATCGCGATCATGCGCGAGCGGCTGGGCGAGGAGATGTACATCGTCCACTTCCAGAAGCCGGGCGAGGCCGACGCGGTGCTGGACGCCGATGTCGCCAAGACCATGAGCTTCTTCCTGCGCCGGCCGGCGCCGGCGAGGCGCCGCCAAGCGGCGGCGTGGGCGCCGCCGAGCGGCGAGCCGAGGGCGACCGTCGGTCTTCCCCCTGGTCAAGATCCTCCAGGCCTATGATCCCGCTGTCGATCCCGCGCGAACCCTTCCTGACCGACGACGAAATGGCGTTCTTCGTCGAGACCTTCAAGCGCACCGGCTTCACCGGCGGCATCAACTGGTATCGCAACTTCACCCGCAACTGGCGCGCCGCCGAGGGCGTGGACCAGAAGGTCAACGTCCCCTCGCTGATGGTCATGGCCGAGAAGGACGCCGTGCTGCCGCCCTCCGCCGCCGACGGCATGGAGGCCTATCGTGCCCGACCTGGAAAAGGCGCTGATCAAGGGCTCGGGCCACTGGACGCAGCAGGAGAAGCCGGAAGAGGTCAACCGCGTGATCCTCGACTGGCTAGGACGGCGCTTTCCGACGTAAGAGAGCGCATGGAACGCGCCGCCCCCAGCCCCGCTCCCGCCGTCCACCGCCGGCCGGCGGGGGCTCTATGCCGAGACCGAGCCCTTCGCGTCCGGCTGGCTGGCCGCCGGCGGCCCGCACGAGATCTATTACGAGGAGTGCGGATCGGCGCGGCGGCAAGCCGGCGGTGGTGCTGCACGGCGGCCCGGGCGGGGCGATCAACCCGACCATGCGCCGGTTCTTCGATCCCGCGCGCTGGCGCATGGCGCTGTTCGACCAGCGCGGCTGCGGCAAGCAGCCGGCCCAACGCCTCGCCTGGAGGACAACACCACCTGGGCGCTGATCGAGGACATCGAGCGGCTGCGCGAGCCATCTGGGCGTCGAGAAGTGGACGCGTGTTCGGCGGCTCCTGGGGCTCGACCCTGGCCCTGGCCTACGCCATCACCCACCCCGAGCGGGTCGACGGCCCTGATCCTGCGCGGCGTCTTCCTGCTGACCGAGCGCGAGCTGCGCTGGTTCTACCAGGACGGCGCCTCGATGATGTTCCCCGACGCCTGGGAGCGGTTCGTGCGCGCCGATCCCGCGCGGCCGAGCGCGGCGACATGATCGGCCGCCTACCACCGCCGCCTGACCCACGCCGACCGCCGGGTGCAGGCCGAGGCCGCCGCCGCCTGGAGCCAGTGGGAGGGCGACACCATCTCGCATCCGCGGCCCCGAGGCCCGGCCCGTCCAAGTTCAACGAGGTCGACTTCGCCGTCGCCTTCGCCCGCATCGAGTGCCACTTCTTCGCCAACCGCGGCTTCTTCCCCGAAGACGGCTGGATCCTGAAGAACATCGCCGCGATCGCCGACATCCCCGGCTGGATCGTCCAGGGCCGCTTCGACGTGGTGACGCCGCTGGAAAGCGCCTGGGCGCTGAAGACCGCCTGGCCCAAGGCCCGCTTCGAGGTCGTCTGGGACGCCGGCCACGCCTCCACCGAGCCCGGCATCATCGACGCCCTGGTGCGGGCGACGGATCAGGCGCTGGCGCTGTAGGGAGCGGCCCCCCTTATCGGTGACACTGCACTCTATTTCGGCTATTATGCGGGTTGACGCTAAATTGCGAGGAACGAGAGGATGGCGCGTCTGGCGCGGGTTGTTATTCCCGATACGCCCCATCACGTAACCCAGCGCGGCAATCGGCGCGAGCGGGTGTTCTTCGGCGACGCCGACTATCAATTCTATCTCGATCTCATCGGCGCGGCCGCCCGGGCCAGCGGAACCGAGGTGTGGGCCTAGCCCAACCACGTTCATTTCATCATGGTCCCGGCCAAGGTCGATGGCCTGCGCGCCACCTTCGCCCAGGCGCATCGCCGCTACACCGGGGCCATCCACGCCCGCCACCAATGGACCGGCCATCTTTGGCAGGGCCGGTTCTCCTCCACGGCCATGGACGAGGCGCATCTCTACGCCGCCATACGCTATGTCTCGCTCAACCCCGTGCGCGCGGGCTTGGTGGCGCGGGCGGCCGACTGGCCCTGGTCCAGCGCCCGGGCGCATCTTGCCGGTCGGGACGACGCCCTGGTCAAGGTGGCGCCGGCGCTGGCGCGGATCGAGGACTTCGCCGCCTATCTCGACGAAGAGGGCGAGCAGGCGGAGGTCACGGCTCTTCGCCGTTCGCGCTCGACGGGCCGCCCGGTGGGCGCCAAGGAATGGCTGGCCGGGATCGAAGCCAAGGCCGGCAGAGCGCTCGCTCCGGCCAAGCGCGGCCGCAAACCCCGCGCGGCGAGCGAAGTGGGGCAAGGCTCGTTATTTTAGTGCAGTGTCACCGTAATCCAGGGCTCCTTTGTGGGGAAAGCAGAACTAGCGCGCAAACCGTAGCTGTGAGACCCTCCACATATGAGTAGGGTATGGATCGTGGTGGGGGTCTGGCTCGCCGTTGCGACCGGATGCAGCAAACCGGCTGGCCATGCACAGGTTAGATCCGCAGCAACGGATAAGGCGGCGGCTTTACACGGCGATTTGGACGCATCGAACAGACTTGTAGACTACTTTATTGACAGCAAAGAACCGGACAATGATCAACAATTGATGTTCTGGTCTCGAGTTGCGGCCGAAAATGGCTCTTCTTCGGGCGCGCGCATGCACGCCATCCAGTTGATCGTCCATGGCCGGTGCGATGAAGCGGTGAAGTGGCTAACCCTTTCCGAAAATATTGCGCGCGCCAAAAAGGAGCCGATGTTGGTCGTGAAGAACGATGAGGGGTGGATGGAGGAGGCCAAAGAGGCCTGCCATCCGCCTGCGGGCGGTGGCTCGGGTCCAAAGGCGTCCGGGGGTCGCTAGGTTCCTCGGCGTTAGGGCTCCTTCGTCATCGAAAGCAGCTGTTAGCGAATTGCATTTTGCACGCATGTCGGGTCAAAACCGGGGCGTTTTCCGATGTCACCATACCCACCCTCCCACAGAAGGGAGGAGCGCGTTCTTTCTCGCCCCCGACGTCAACGGCAACAGAAAGCCGCCCCTAAAGCAGCGCCCCCCGCCCGCTGGTCACTTCGGTATAGCGGTGCACCCTCACCGAGAGGACCAGGGCGAAGCCGACCATCATGGTGATCATCACCGTGCCGCCGAAGGAGAGGAGCGGCATGGGCACGCCGACCACGGGGGCGAGGCCCATCACCATGGCCCCGTTGATCAGCACGCACAGCGCGAAGGTGACGATCACCCCCGAGGCGGCCATGCGGCCGAAATGGCTGTGGGCCACCGAGGCGATGCGCAGGCCCATGAAGATCACCGCCGCATAGAGCAGCAGCACCGCCATGCAGCCGACGAAGCCGAACTCCTCGGCCAGGGATGAAAACATGAAGTCGGTGGATTTCTCCGGCAGGAAGTTGAGCTGGCTCTGGGTGCCGAGGCCAAAGCCCTTGCCCAGCAGCCCGCCGGAACCGAGCGCGATCTTCGACTGGATGATGTGATAGCCGGCGCCGGATTTATCCGCCTCGGGATTGAGGAAGGTGAGCAGGCGCGCGCGCTGATAGGCCTTGAGCACGAACATGAACACCGCCGGCGTCACCGCCGCCAGGCCCAGGAGGCCCGCGCCCACCAGCCGAAGGCTGAGGCCGGCCAGGATCATCATGAAGCCGCCGGTGGCGGCGATCAGCACCGCGGTTCCCAGGTCCGGCTGGTGGGCGACGATGGCCGCCGGAACGGCGATCAGGGCGGCGGGAATCAACAGCCACCAGGAGAGGTTGGCCGATCGGGCGGGCAGGCTGTGGTAGAAGCGGGCGAGCGCCAGGACGAGGCCGATCTTGACGATCTCCGAGGGCTGCAGCCGCAGGGGGCCGATATCGAGCCAGCGCTGGGCGCCCATGGTGGAATGGCCCACCACCACCACCGCCAGCAGCAGCAGAAGGCCCAGGCCATAGACCGGATAGGCCAGGGCGAACCAGACGCGAAGATCGACCATGGCCAGGATGATCATGGCCACGAAACATAGGCCGAACAGGATCAGGTGCCGCGCCGCCCACGGCGTCCACGAACCGCCGGCGATGGAATAGAGCATCAGCGCCCCGGCGCAGGCGATGGCGGTGAGCAGCAGGCACAGGGTCCAGTCGATTTCGCCCAGCTTGATGATCGGCCGATCGCGCTCGCCGGCGCGGGTGATGAAGGGCGCGGTCATGTGGCTGTGGCTTTCGGCGCCGGCGGCGCGGTCGGGATCGGCCGGCGCGCCAGGCGCTCCCGGCAGCGGCGTGAGGATGCGGGCGCGGATGTGCGGGTCCTTCAGCAGGGCCACGCGCATCAGTTCCACCGCCTTGGGCGCGGCGGCGTCGGCCCCCATGCCGCCATGCTCCACCAGCACGCTCATGGCGTAGCGCGGATCGTCATAGGGCGCGAAGCAGATGAACCAGGCGTGGTCGCGCGTATCCCAGGCCCCCCGCGCGCCGTGCTGGCCCGACGAGCCGGCGACATAGTTGTGCGACTGGGCGGTGCCGGTCTTCCCGGCCAGTTGGATCGGCCCCAGATTGAGCTTGGCGACGTGGGCCGCGGTGCCGACCTCCACCACCGAGGCCATGGCCGCGCGGACGAACGCCAGATGCTCCGGGGCGAACGGCAGGGCCGGCGCCGCCGCGCCCGAGGGCTGTTCGACATCGCCGATCGAGCGGATCAGCCTGGGGTTGATCGCGGTCACGCCATTGGCCAGGCGCGAGGCCTGGACGCAGAGCTGCAGGGCGTTGACGCTGGTGTAGCCCTGGCCGATTCCCATGCTGGGCGTCTCGCCGGCGTGCCACACCGGGTCCTTGGGAAAGGCGCGGCGCTTGTAGGCCGAGTCGGGCACGATGCCGGGCTTCTGGCCCGGGATGCCGATGTCGTGGACCTCGCCCAGCCCGAACTTGCGGGCCACCGCGGCGATGGCGTCCGGGCCGATGGCGAGCGCGGTCTGATAGAAATAGATGTCGCACGACTTGGCGATGGCGCTCTTCATGTCGAGCGCGCCGTGCGCCTGGTCGCAGTGCCACACCCGCCCGCCCCACGACCAGGAGCGTGCCGCACACATGCACCGTGGCCGGATCGTAACCCTTCTCCAGCGCGGCGAGGGCGACCATGGTCTTGAAGGTCGAGCCGGGCGGATAGTTGGCCGTGAGCGCCTTGTTGAACAGCGGCTTGCGGTCGTATTTCGACAGCGCCTGATATTCCGGCCCGGTCAGCCCCTTGACGAAGGCGTTGGCGTCGAAGCTGGGCGCCGAGGCCAGGCACAGGATGTCGCCGGAGCGGCAATCCATCATCACCGCCGCGCCGCTCTCCTCGCCGAACACCTCCAGCGCCCGGTTCTGGATATCGGCGTCGAGGGTCAGGCGGATCGGCGCGCCGGGGGTCGAAGGGATATCGCCGTGCGGATCCTCCCGGACCACGCGGCCCTTGACGTCCACCTCCACCTTGCGCGCCCCGGCCTTGCCGCGCAGATCGAGGTCGTAGGATTTCTCGACCCCCTGCTTGCCGATGCGGAAGCCGGGATTGAGCATGATCGGATCGGCGTTGGGGCCGGTCTTGCTGATGTCCTTGGCGTTGACCTTGGCCACATAGCCGACCACGTGGGCGAAGGCGCCGCCAAAGGGATAGACCCTCACCTCGCCCATGTCGGCGGTGACGCCGGGAAGCTCCGGCGCCCGGACGTTGACGCGGGAGAACTCCTCCCAGCTCATGTCCTCCACCACGGCCACCGGCGCCTTGCGCGGGGCGTTGGCGACATCGTCGGCCAGGCGGTCGCGGCGGGCCTGGTCCATGGGCACCAGCTTGGAAAGGTTCTCGATGATCGCATCGACATCGGTGTGCTCGTCGCTGGCCAGAAGCAGGCGGAAGGCCGGGCGGTTGGTCGCCAGCACCACGCCGTTGCGGTCGAGGATCAGGCCCCGGGGCGGCGGCGTGAGCCGATACTCGAACTCGTTCTGGTCCGAGAGCATCTTGTAGCGGCCGGCTTCCAGGATCTGCAGATGGGCCAGGCGCGCGCCGAGCACCGCCAGCCCCGCGCCCGCCACGCCGCCGAACAGGAAGGCGCGCCGGTGGAACAGCGCCTGGCGCTCGTTCACCTCGTCAAAATAGATCGCCGGTTCGATCATCGGAAACGCACGTCCTGGTCCTCATAGCGCTCGATGAGCCGCCAGGCGAAGGGAAAGAGGACGGCGCTGACCAGCCACTGCCAGGCCACCCCCATCGGCGAGGGCGTGTGGCCGGCCTCGAGGCTGATCGTCAGGAGGCCCACGCCGAGTCCGACCCCGCACGCCAGGGCGTACCAGGCCCACAGGGCCCAGAACTCCTGGCCCACGAGAATGGCGCGGAAGGAAAAGATGAACCCATAGGCCGCCAGCAGGCACAGCGGCCAGAGCCCCAGCGGCGTTCCCCAGAGCAGATCCTGGAAAAGACCCAGCATGAGCAGGGCGAGCGGCGGCCAGACGGAGGGGCGGATCATGGCCCAGGCGAAGGCCGGCGCCAGGGCGAACACCGGCTCGGGCGCCTGCAGGCCGAAGGCCCGCGCCGGCGTCGCGAAAACCAGCGAGGCGGCCATGCACAGCGCCATCGGCGTGGCCAGCCACAGCGTCCACGACATCGGCCCGATCGGTCTGGCGTTCATGGCGCCGGCGCCTTGGCGGGCGCGGCGCTCTTCGTCGGCGCGGCGGCGGGAGGCGGAGACGCGTCGGGGGCCCCCGTGGCCGTGGAGGGCAGCGTGTTCGGCGCCAGGGCCGCCGAGGGCGCGATCTGCGAGAAGTCCTTGAAGAGCAGGATGCGGACGAAATCGATCGGCGCGGCGTCGCTATCGAGCGCCACGCGCCAGGCGCCGTCATAGCCCTTCACCACCGCCCCCACCGGCAGGCCGCGCGGCAACACCCCGCCGTCGCCCGAGGTCAGCACCCGGTCGCCGTCGCGCAGCGGGTCGTGGTTGCGAAGATAGGCCAGGGCCGGATTGGGTCCGCCATCGCCGGTCAGGATCGCCCGGCCGTTGGTGCGCGCGATCAGCACCGGCGTGCGGCTCTCGATATCGGTCAGCAGAAGGATGCGGCTCACATGGTCGGCGACGCCCGCCACCCGGCCCACCAGGCCATGGTCGCTCATCACCGGATTTCCCTCGGTCACCCCGCGGTCGGCGCCGGCGTCGGCGAGGCGGCTGTTGGCGAAGGGGCCGCGGGTGTCGATCACGGTGCGGGCGAACACCATCGGCAGCGGCGGATCGGTCTTCACGCCCAGCATGGCTCTCAACCGCGCGTTCTCGCCGCGCAGGGCCAGGGCCTCGTCGCGCCAGCTCGAGGCCGCCGCCAATTCACGACGCAATTCCCGGTTCTGCGAGCCGGCGAAGACATAGCCGCGAATGGCGTCGAAACCATCGCCCACCCAGCGGACCGGGGCCGACATCACCCCGCCGACCGGGCCGGTCACGCTGTCGGCCGTCCGCCGCGCCGCCAGATAGGCGCCGGGCCGGCCCGTCCCGCCACGATCGGTGATCACCAGGGCGATGGCGGCCATGACGGCGAGGGCCAGCGCGATCCTGGTCAGCCACGCCAGAGGCGGCTTGATATCGCCAAAGGGACCATCGCGCAGAGACACTTCGACGCCTCCAGGAGGCCTGCTCCAGACCTCTAGAAGAGGCTGGATTCAAGCAAGCCTTTCATCCATTTGGGGTGCTCGAGCACCTTGCCGCAACCCAGCGCCACGCAGGATAGCGGATCGTCGGCCACCGTCACCGGCAGGCCGGTGTGATCGCGGATCTCCAGATCGAGGCCACGCAGCAGGGCGCCGCCGCCGGTGAGCATGATGCCCTTGTCGGCGATGTCGGCGGCCAGTTCCGGCGGGGTCGCCTCCAGGGCGACCTTCACCGCCTCGATGATCTGCGAGACCGGCTCGGCCACGGCGTCGGCGGCCTGTTTCTCGCTGATCCGCACCTCGCGCGGCACGCCCTGCATCAGGTCGCGGCCCTTGACGTCGATGGCCAGCCCATCGCCATCCTCCGGCGGGCGGGCGGTGCCGATCTCCTTCTTGATCCGCTCGGCGGTGGTCTCGCCGATCAAGAGGTTATGGTGGCGGCGCATATAGCTGATGATCGCCTCGTCCATCTTGTCGCCGCCGACGCGCACGCTGCGCGAATAGACGATGCCCGAGAGCGACAGCACCGCGACCTCGGTGGTGCCGCCGCCGATGTCCACCACCATCGAGCCGGTCGGCTCATGGATCGGCAGGCCGGCGCCGATGGCCGCGGCCATGGGCTCGTACATCAGGCCCACGCGCCGGGCCGAGGCGTTGAGGCAGGAATCGTTGATCGCCCGGCGCTCCACCGCCGTGGCGCCGGACGGCACGCAGACGATCACCTTGGGGTTCACGAAGCCCTTTCGGTTGTGCACCTTGCGGATGAAATATTTGATCATCTCCTCGGCCACTTCGAAGTCGGCGATGACCCCGTCGCGCATCGGCCGGATGGCTTCCATGTGGCCGGGCGTGCGGCCGAGCATCATCTTGGCCTCAACGCCCACGGCGTAGACGGTCTTGCGCCCGCCGGCGGTGCGCAGGGCCACCACCGAGGGCTCATTGAGCACGATGCCCTTGCCCTTCATGTAGACGAGGGTGTTGGCGGTGCCGAGGTCGATGGCGATATCGTTGGAGATAACGCCAAACAGGGACGAAAACATTCAGGTCTCGGTCTATTTTGGAACAAGCGGGCCATCGCGAAAGCGCGCCGAGCTCGGAAGGTCGCGGAAGGTCGCGCCCAGCGGCTCGGCGGCCTTCAAGAAGGCTCATGGGACAGGCGCTGTCGTGTGCCCGCACGGGGCGCCGAATTCAAGGAATTAATCTTGCCGGCCCGCGGCGCGCCTTACCCTAGGGCCGCCAACCCCACGCCAACGGCGGTTACGGCGGCCGCCGCGATCTGCCAGAGGCTCAACCGCTCGGCGAAAAGGCGCCGGCCGGTCAGGGCCGCGATCGGCATCTCCACCACCCCCACCGCCCGCACCGGGCCGGCCGGCGAAAGGGCGAAAGCGGTGAACCATAGGCCGGACGCCGCCGCGCCGAAGAAGCCCGCCCCCAGCGACACGCGCCAGGCGCGCAGGGTCGCTTTCAAGGCCCCCCGATCGGTGGCCGACAGCCAGCCGACGAGCGCGATCGACTGCAGCGCCTGCACGACCACCAGCGTGATCTGCGCGGCCAGCACCGGGTGGCGAGGGTCGAGCGCCAGAGCGCTCTGCCGATAGGCGTTGGCGGCCACCGCGAAGCCCGCCCCGGCCACGAGACCCAGCGGCGCCGCGGTCCAGTCCCGGCCGCCTTCCCCCCGGCGTGGCCAGCCGAGCGTCATCAGGCCGGCGGTGGCCAGCGCCAGGCCCAGCCATTTCCAGCCGTCGAGGCGCTCGCCGAACGCCATGCCGATGAGGGCCGCGAACGGGATGCCGCTCTGCTGGAACACGGTTCCCAGGGCGAAGCTGGATCGGCGCATGGAAACCAGCATCGCCGCCGTCGCCACGATCTGGGCGCCGCCGCCCACCAGACAGGCGGCCAGAAACCTCGGCCCGAACACCGGATGGGCGCCTCGGCTAAACATCGCCGCCACGGCGACGAAGGCGAGCGAGAACGGCAGGCCGTACAGAAACCGCACCAGGGTGGCGCCCCACGGCCCCGCTCCGGCGAGCAGCCCTCGCTGCAGGGCGTTGCGCGCGACCTGCAGGCTCGCCGCGCCGATGGTGATCGGGATCCACCACATGGCCTTGGCGCCGCGATGCGGTGTTCAGTGGCGCGCGTGCGCGGCGACGATCGCGCGCACCAGCTCGGGGTTCGCGCCCGCCGCGGCCAGAGCGGCGGCGGGAATGACCACCGCCAGGGCGCAGGCCTGAACCACGTGAGCCAGATCGAATTGCACCGCCAGACCGCCCGCCCTGGCGTCCAGCCAGACCGACAACGGCGGAGACTCCGAACCCCCCGCCACGGCGTCCCGGCAATCGGCGTCATGCCCCATCGCCGTGGCGCCATAGCCTTTGAGATAGAGCGCGTGCAGACTGGGAGAGGTGAGAGCGACCGTGCGCGTGCCATCCATGCCGGCCTGCAGCGTAAGCTTGCCGACCAGGGCGGGCGGCAGAAGCGTGGCCCAGTCCACCGGCCGACCGGTTCCCAGATCATAGACGATCGACATCGTCCCCGTCGCCGGATGGGCGCCGCCGCAGAACGCGTCGTCGGTGATGACGTAGCTGAGGTAGCGCGGCCCCGCCATCGTCACCTCAACCTGGCGCGACCAATCAGCATCGGGGGCGGCCGGACCCTCCGCGTCGCGACGACATTCCGCGGCCGCCTTGGCCACGGAGCCATCCAACTGGCGCACGGCGACGTTGATGCGCCGCTCGGCGGCGTCGACCGGCCCCGCGATCCGAGGCATGGCAGCGACGCCCTTGGCCACCGGCGGTGGTGTGATCATCGTAACCGCGCGATCGGCGGCGTCCGCGCCGTGAGCCAACGCCGCCGCGAAACAGCCGGCGAGGAAGGCGCGCATCCTGATCCCCGCCGGGTCCAGCGCCCTTAGAAGCCGCTGGCGGTCATCGGCGCCGGGGCGCTCTTCTCCTTGCGGGCGAAGAGATTGTTGAGCGCATTGACATAGGCCGTGGCGCTGGCGGTGAGCGTATCGGTGTCGGCCGCCTGGCCGGTGGCGATCCGGCCGTCCTCCTCCAGCCGCACCGAGACCTGGGCCTGGGCGTCGGTGCCCTCGGTGACCGCGTGCACCTGGAACAGGCGCAGGATCGCGGCGTGCGGCGCCAGCGCGTGGATGGCGTTGAACACCGCATCGACCGGACCATCGCCGGTGGCCGTGGCCGTCGTCTCCACACCGTCGATGACCAGGGTCAAATGCGCCTCCTGCGGCCCTTCGGTGCCGGCGATGACCCGCAGAGCCTTGACCTGGATGCGGTCCGCGCCCCTGGCCAGGGCGTCGTCGACCAGGGCGATGATGTCGTCGTCGAACACATGCTTCTTCTTGTCCGCCAGATCCTTGAACCGGCCGAACGCCTCGTTGAGGGCGTTTTGGCCGAGGTCATAGCCCAGGGCCTTGAGCTTTTCGCGGAAGGCGTGGCGGCCGGAATGCTTGCCCATCACCAGGTTGGAGCCGCCCTGGCCGACGTCTTCGGGCAGCATGATTTCATAGGTCTCGGCGTTCTTGAGCATGCCGTCCTGGTGGATGCCCGCCTCGTGGGCGAAGGCGTTCTTGCCGACGATCGCCTTGTTGAACTGGACCGGAAAGCCGGTGATGGCCGAGACATAGCGGCTGGCGCGGGTGATGTGCTCGGTGCGCAGGCGCGTGGCGAAGGGCAGGCGATCGCCGCGCACCTTGAGGGCCATCACCACCTCTTCCAGAGCGGCGTTGCCGGCCCGCTCGCCGATGCCGTTGATGGCCACCTCCACCTGGCGCGCGCCCGCCTGGACGCCCGAGAGGCTGTTGGCCACCGCCAGGCCGAGGTCATTGTGGCAATGGGTGGAGAAGATCACCCCATCGGCGCCGGGCACATTCTCGATCAGGTCGCGGAAAATCTCCGCGTATTCGGAGGGATAGGTGTAGCCGACGGTGTCGGGAATATTGATCGTGGTGGCGCCGGCGCGGATCGCCGTCTCCACGCAGCGCCGCAGCACATCGCGCTCGGTGCGGGTGGCGTCCTGAGCCGACCATTCGACGTCGTCGCACAGGTTGCGGGCCAGGGTCACCGAACCATGCACCGACTCGATGACCTCCTCGGGCGTCATGCGCAGGATGTGGTCGCGATGCTGAGGGCTGGTGGAGAGGAAGGTGTGGATGCGGCCCCGGCGGGCCGGCTTGATGGCCTCGGCGCAGCGCTCGATATCGGCCACGCCGGCGCGGGCCAGGCCGCAGACGGTGCTCTCGGTGACGATCTGGGCGATCTTGCGCACGGCGTCGAAATCGCCGTTGGAGGCGATGGGAAATCCGGCCTCGATGACATCGACCCCCATGTCCTCCAGGATCTTGGCCAGTTCGAGCTTTTCCTCCAGGGCCATGGAGGCGCCGGGCGATTGCTCGCCATCGCGCATGGTGGTGTCGAATACGACGATATGGGCGGGTTCAGCGGCGCTCGCGGCGCCGGCGGAGGCATTTTCGGTCATGGAAAGGTCTCTTCACGAAGGGCTTCAAGAAAGGGCGGAAGATCGTCCCCTGAGCGCCCGGCCGCGAAGATTACGCAGGCCGCGACGACGCCCAGGGGCGGCTAAGCCCCAGAAGGGTGGCAAGACGGGCTTGGCGTTCGTCGCGCATGGACGTGGCCCTATAGCAATCGACGCTCTGAAGCAACAGTCGTGCGCCACAAACCCGATTTGACGCGCTGTGAGGCAAATTCTACCGGGCCCACTTCGGGGCGGTTATTTCAGCGGCGGACTCAAGGGCGATCTGGGCTGGATGGTGACGATCTTCACGTCGACGCGCTTGCAGGCGGTATCCAGGCACACGCCGTTGATCCACATCTCGCCCTGGCCCAGCATCACGCCCTGGTCGTTGACCATCAGATCCTCATACGCCGCCCTCGGTCACCGCCTTGGCGATGGCCGGGGTCACGATGGCGTCGTAACGGGCGACGAAGGCCGTTGGCGTACGCACGAGGCGTTTCTTGCCGCCGATCGTCACCGTGATCGGATAGCGCACCAGGGCGGCCACGCCCGCGGCGTCATGAGCGGTCACGGCCTTGCGCGTGGCCAGGATCACGCGCTGATAAGCGACATGATCGCCCAGCACCGCGTCTATCGCCTCATTGACCGTCCGGGTCTGGGCCGGCGCCGAAACGGGCGCGAGGATCACGGCCAGAAGGGCGGCGATCATGGCCGATCTCATCGTCTCGCTCCTGGAAATCCCAGCGGTTCGCCGCCCGCCCGTCGTATCGTCCGGGGCGGCCCCGCGCCAGTCGCGATCCTGCTCATCGCCGCCCTGCTGGCGCCCTCGGCCCGCGCGATCCCGCCCGGCGCCGCCGATCCCTATGGCTTTGTCGTGGAGGTGTCGCTCTCGCCCAAGGCCAAAGCCAGGCTGGCCAGGCTTCACGAGACCATCACCGTCTCGGCGTCCTACTATGGCGACCCGGCGGCCGGCGCCATGAAGCACGCCGACGAGGTGGGCCAGATCGACCTCGGCCGGGCGAGGGTCGAGATCCCTGGCGCCGGCGGCCGCGCCGTGATCCCCGGCGCCAGCGTGCGGCGCCCACGTCTCGCCTGGCTGGCGACGACGGCGCCCGAGGTCAATGTGAACGTGTTTTCTTCTCGTCGCAGCGGCCCGGATAACCTGCTCGATTGCGCCTTCTTCCAGGACACGGTCACGGTGGCGCGCAAGGCGCCGGTGAAGCTGGCGTGCAAGCTGATCGGGGAGCGCTGAGGCCGCGACGACGGGTTCCTGGAAGGCCCTGGGGCTATGCTCGCGGCCGACGCACGAACCGGGCCGTCAATCGACGGCCGCGGCTCGCCTGGGTTCCGGCGCCCCCGGTGCCGGAACCTAGGCGGTCGATCAACCCTATGCGGCGGCGGTCAACGGCCGACGGCGCGAGCGCAGGGCCAAGCCCAGGCCGCCGAAGCCCGCCAGCATCATCACCCAGGCCGCCGGCTCGGGAACGGCCAGGGTGGAGAAGGTGATGTCGTAGGTGCCGTTCAGCACGTTGTCGCCGGTGCCGAGGCCGGCGTCAAAAAAGGAAATGCTGGAAATGTTGATCGGGCCACTAAAGGCGCCCGCCCTGTAGATTTCGAAATAGTCGATCGACTGGCCGGTCGAGGTTCCGCTATCGTTGCAGTTAAAAGGGTAGCAGTTGCCGCTGTCCGGGCTTCCCAGAGTGGGTCCGGCGTTGAACTGGGTGACGAGGGCGCCGGTATCGGGTCCGCTCGGAGCCCCGTCGGTGACAAGGTAAGACCGCACGACATCGGTCCCTGTATAGTCCGCCTGGAAATAGCCGTTGCTGGTATCGTTGGGGACGTTGTCCTGGTTGGTCACCACCACTTCCATGACCAGATCCCCGGCGGCCGGATTATAGGCGTAGGACGCCCCGCTGATCGTGACGACGCCAGATTGACCGCCCAGCCCACCGTCGAAGAAGGTCTGGGTATTGTTCAGCGGCGAGACGGGATAGCCCGTGCCGGCCGAGGCGGCGGAGGCGGCGGCAAGTGAAAGCGCGCCGGCCGCGGCGACAATTGCGTATCTGATCGACATTGTTTTCTTCCCTTTAAAGCTTTGCCTCAATCAGATAAAACTTTGCCTTAACCCAATAAAGCTTCGCCTTATCACGAATAATTTCTTCAGAGCTAAGTACAGTGTGGCGAAAGGGTGTCAAGGACGAGATGGAAATACGTCGACAGGGCGCGGCCGAGGCCGCCCACCGGGGTCGGCGAGGCCACGTTGCCAGCGGGCCGGCCAAGCCTTAGAGAGCACGGCGCAATCCCCTCCCCGAGAGTCGATCCCATGTTCGCCGAATCCGCCACCCTGCGCCGGGTCAAGCCCTCGGCCACCACCGCCGCCAGCGCCAAGGCGCGCGCGCTCAAGGCGGCGGGGCGGGACATCATCTCCCTGGACGCCGGCGAGCCGGACTTCGACACGCCCGACAACATCAAGGAAGCGGCGATCAAGGCGATCCGCGAGGGCAAGACCAAATACACCGACGTCGACGGCATCCCGGAGCTGAAGGCGGCCATCTGCGCCAAGTTCGCGCGCGAGAACGGCCTCGCCTACAAGCCCTCCCAGATCAACGTCTCGCCGGGCGGCAAGCCGGTGATCTTCAACGCCATGGTCGCCAGCCTGAATCCCGGCGACGAGGTGGTCATCCCCGCCCCCTATTGGGTGAGCTATCCGGACATGGTGCTGCTGGCCGGCGGCGAGCCGGTGTTCGTGCCCACCACGGCGGCCGACGGCTTCAAGGTGCAGACCGGCCGACCTCGAGGCGGCGATCACGCCGCGCACCCGCTGGCTGATCCTCAACTCGCCGTCCAACCCCTCCGGCGCGGCCTATACCGAGGCGCAGCTGCGCGGCCTCGCCGATGTGCTGCTGCGCCATCCCGCAGGTCTGGGTCCTGACCGACGACATGTACGAGCACCTGGTGTTCGGCGACTTCGAGTTCCGCACCATCGCCCAGGTCGAGCCGGCGCTCTACGACCGCACCCTGACCATGAACGGCGTCTCCAAGGCCTACGCCATGACCGGCTGGCGCATCGGCTACGCCGGCGGCCCCGAGCCGCTGATCGCGGCCATGCGCAAGGTGATGAGCCAGACGCACCTCCAACCCCTCCTCCATCTCGCAGTGGGCGGCGGTCGAGGCGCTGAACGGCCCGCAGGACTTCATCGCGCCCAACGCCAAGCTGTTCGAGGAGCGGCGCGACCTGGTGGTCTCCATGCTCAACCAGGCCCGCGGCCTGAAGCTGCCCGACGCCGGAAGGGGCGTTCTACGTCTACCCCTCCTGCGAGGGCCTGATCGGCAAGACGGCGCCCAGCGGCCAGCACGATCGCCACCGACGCCGACTTCGCCACCGAACTGCTGGAGGCCGAGGGCGTGTCGGTGGTGTTCGGCGAGGCCTTCGGCCTCTCGCCCTTCTTCCGCATCAGCTACGCCACCTCCAACGACCTGCTGGAAGACGCCTGCTCGCGCATCCAGCGCTTCTGCGCCGCCCTGCGCTGAAGACGGGGTGCGCTGTGGCGTCGCGTTGACCGCCACGCCGGTTCCGATAGTCTCCCGGCGACGCTTCCAAAGCGCCGCCTGGGGAGGCCCAAGAATGATTCGCGCCGTCGTCCTGGCCCTTTTCGGGCTCTGCCTGCTCGCCGGACCCGCCGCGGCGCGGCCCGGTGTCGACGCCACCTTCGACGCTCAAGGGGTGACGGTGCTGGAAGACGGCGCGCCGGTCTTCTTCTACCGCACCAAGTCGGCCAATCCGGACACCGCGCCTGGGCGCCTGAACTATATCCACCCCCTCTACGCGCCCGATGGCGTGGTGCTGACCGAGGATGCGCCGGCCGATCATCCGAGCCAGCGCGGCGTCTATTGGGCGTGGGACCGCATCCTTCTCGACGGCAAGGCGGAGGCCAACAGCTCGGAATTGCAGGGCCTGACCTATTTCGTCCGTTCCACCCGTTTCGAAGGCCAGGATGACGGCTCGGCCTTTCTGATCGTCACCACCGATTGGATCGACCGCGCCAAGGATGAGCTGACCTTCCTGGCCACCGAAGTGACGCGCATCCACGTCTTTCCCACCAAGGACAAGACCCGCCGCCTGGAGCTTGAAACCACCATAACCTCCAAGGTCGATGGCCTCGCCCTGGCCGCCTCGGCCGATCCCAGCCAGCACGGCGGCCTCACCCTGCGGCTGATCGATCCCACCTCGCTCACCTTCACCTCCGACGGCGCGGCGGTGAAGCCCACCCCCGGGCCGGTGAAGACCGGCGATTCGGTCGGCTTCGGCTGGACGGCGTCCGGCCCGGCCTGGGGCCTCACGGTATCGTGCAAGGCCGACGACGCGGCCCTCAATCACTGGGTGCTGCGCAACACGACCTCGGCTCAGAACTGCGTCTTCCCCACCGGCGGCCCGCGCACCCTCGCCAAGGACTCATCCTTGAAGCTGTCGACCACCCTGATCATCGCCCCCAAGGCGCCGTGAGCGAGGTCGTCAACCTCAATCGGACCCGCAAGGCCAAGGCGCGGGCAGGCGCGCGCAAGGAAGCGGCGGCGAACCGGGTCAGCTTCGGGCGGACGAAGGAAGAGCGCGCGCAAAGCGCCGCTCTCGAGGCGCTAGCCGCCAGAAGGCTCGATCAGGCCAGACGCGACGAGCCTTGAGGCGCCTGCGCAAACGCTCCATCTCCCTCGCCGGCCATGCGACCTCGCTGGCCCTGGAGCCGGCGTTCTGGGAGGTTCTCGAGGCTTGCGCCAAGGCCAGGGGCCTCAGCCTCGCCGGCCTGGTTTTCGATATCGACGCCCATCGCGGCGACGCGCCCTTGGCCTCGGCCTGTCGCCTGACCGCGCTGGATTTCGCCAAGGCGCGCTAGCGGCGTGTTAGACTTCGGTTCGCTCCGAATCCCGAAAGCCGCTTCGTGTCCGATCTTCCCTCGCCCCGCATTTCCGATCTGGCCCGCGTCGACGCGCCCGCCGGCGCGGCGGACTATCTGGAGGGGCTCAATCCGGAGCAGCGCGCGGCGGTCGAAGCCACCGAGGGCCCGGTTCTGGTCCTGGCCGGCGCCGGCACCGGCAAGACCCGGGTCCTCACCACCCGCCTGGCCCACATCCTGGCCACCGGCAAGGCTAGGCCCTGGCAGCTCCTGGCCGTCACCTTCACCAACAAGGCCGCGCGGGAGATGCGCACGCGCATCACCGACATCATCGGGCCGGCGGCCGAGGGCCTGCGCTGGCTGGGCACCTTCCATTCCATCGCCGCCCAGATCCTGCGCCGGCACGCCGAGCTGGTGGGGCTCAAGTCCAGCTACACCATCATCGACACCGACGATCAGGAGCGCCTGATCAAGCAGCTTCTCGAAGCCGAAAACATCGACGCCAAGCGCTGGACGCCCAAGCATCTGGCCGGCCTGATCGATCACTGGAAAAACCGGGGCTGGACGCCGGAAAAGACCCCGCCGGCCGAAGGCGCGCATTTCGCCGGCAATCGCGGCGTGGCCCTCTATGCGATGTATCAGGAGCGGCTGCGCATCCTCAACGCCTGCGATTTCGGCGATCTGCTGCTGCACAACCTGACCCTGTTCACCCAGCATCCGGATGTGCTGGCCGACTATCACGAGCGTTTCCGCTATCTGCTGGTCGACGAATATCAGGACACCAATGTCGCCCAGTACCTCTGGCTGCGGCTGCTGGCCCAGGGGCGGCAGAATGTCTGCTGCGTCGGCGACGACGATCAATCGATCTATGGCTGGCGCGGCGCGGAGGTGGACAACATCCTGCGCTTCGAGCGCGATTTTCCCGGCGCCCGGGTGATCCGGCTGGAGCGCAACTATCGCTCCACCGAACACATCCTCGCCGCCGCCTCCGGGCTGATCTCGGCCAACCGCGGGCGGCTGGGCAAGACCCTGTGGACCGAGGCGGCCGGCGGCCAGAAGGTCCAGGTTCGCGGCGTCTGGGATGGCGAGGCGGAATCGCGCCTGGTCGCCGAGGATATCGAGCGCTGGAAAAAGGGCCGGCGCTATCGCGATATCGCCATCCTGGTGCGCGCCTCGTTCCAGATGCGCGCCTTCGAGGAGCGGTTCGTCCTGCTGCAGATCCCCTACACGGTGGTCGGAGGGCCGAGGTTCTTCGAGCGCGCGGAGATCCGCGACGCCCACGCCTATCTGCGCCTGGTCCAGTCGCCCGGACGACGACCTCGCCTTCGAGCGCATCGTCAATACGCCCAGGCGCGGGATCGGCGACACCACGGTGCAAAAGCTCTTGCAGCTCGCCCGGGGCCGCGGCGTCTCGGCCAGCGCCGCCGCCGCCGATCTGGTGCGCTCGGACGAACTGACCGGCCGCGCGCGCACCGCCCTGGCCAACTTCCTGCGCGATATGGAGCGCTGGCGCGGCCAGAAGGCGGCCACGCCCCACGCCCGGCTCACCGAAACCATCCTCGAGGAGAGCGGCTATATCGACGCCCTGCGCCTCGACAAGGGACCGACGAGCCAGACGCGCCTGGAAAACCTCAAGGAGCTCGTCCAGTCCATGGGCGCCTTCGAGAGTCTCGAGGCCTATCTCGAACACGTCTCGCTGGTGATGGATCTCGATCGCGGGGCCGGCGACGACGCGGTGCAGATCATGACCCTGCACTCGGCCAAGGGCCTGGAATTCCCCCTGGTCTTCCTGCCCGGCTGGGAGGAGGGCGTGTTTCCCAGCCAGAGGAGCCTGGACGAGTAGGGCGAGAAGGGCCTCGAGGAGGAGCGGCGCCTGGCCTATGTCGGCCTCACCCGGGCGCGCGAGGAGGCGAAGATCTCCTTCGCCGCCAACCGGCAGGTCTATGGCCGCTGGACCAGCCAGCTGCCCAGCCGCTTCGTCGACGAACTGCCCATCGCCAGCGTCGAGGCGGCCTCGGAGACCGGCTACTACGGCGGCGGCCCGGGCCTGCGCGAAGGCGCGTCACGCTGGGACGAGGTCAACTATGGCTCCGGCTACGACAGCCCGGGCTGGAAGCGCGCCCAGTCGCGCGGCTATGCCGGCGGCCCTCCCGGGCGCACCCAGGTGATCGAGGGCGAGGGCCGCCTGGTGGCCACCTCCGATCCGGGCAGCCCCAGCGCCTATGGCCGCGGCGACCGGGTCTTCCACCAGAAATTCGGCTACGGCCGGGTGACGGCGGTGGAGGGTAACAAGCTCACCGTGGCCTTCGAGCATGCCGGCGAAAAGCGGGTGATCGACAGCTTTCTGGAGCGGGGCTGACGATAAGCGGACGGGCTCAGTCTTCAAGCCACGGATTGAACACCGCCCCGCCCCAGACTTCGAAATCCTTGGTGTTGCGGGTGACCAGGGTGAGACCGTGGACCTGGGCGGTCGCCGCGACGAGGGTGTCGGCGATGTCCATGGGCCGCCCGGCGTCCAGGGCTCGCGCGCGGATTTTGCCGCTCATGTCGGCGATCAGATCGGAGACCGGCAGAATGCAATCATGAAAGTCGTTCGCAAGCTCTGAACTCAACCAACGATCGAGGGCGGCGCGACGCGCGCCCGGATCGAGGCGCTCTATGCCGAAGCGGATTTCCGCAAGGGTCACGACACTGAGGTAGGCGGCGCCGACCTCAATGCCGCTCAGATAGGCGACAACCCCTGGATTGGGCTTGGCGCGGCGGTACTCGGACACAACATTGGTGTCCAGCAGGCTATTCAAGCTCGACGTCTCGGCCGAAGTCAGGCGCGCGGTCCAGCTGGATTCCGGAGCCCTTCAGGGGTGAGCGTTCGAGAAATTCGTGCACCGTGAGCGGCGCCCGGTCGCGGCGGCGCCACTCCGAGGCCGAGACGACCACGACCGCCTCCTTGCCGTTCTTGGTGACGTGCTGAGGACCTTCGTTCCTGGCCCTGTCCACCACCTCGCTGAACCTGGCCTTGGCCTCCGCGAGGCTCCAGTTTCCATCCGCCATCATGGCCTCCTGACCAGAGTGGTCATACTAGTCAATCTGGTCATCAAGGGCAAGCTGGCTCAGCCGTCGAGATCCTCCGGCAGGATGGCCATTTCGAACATGAACGAGCCGTCCTCGTCCTCGTCCTCGTAGATCACGCCGATGAACTCGCCCTTCAGCTCCACCTCGGCGGAATCCTTCTGCTTGGGCCGGGCCTTCACGGCGATGTGCGGATTGCCGAAGGTGCGCTTCAGGTGCGCCTGGACGCGGTCGATGTCGTTCTGGTCCACGGCGACGCTCCTCGATCTGATCAGGAGCGCGAACCTAGCGTCATTCGGCGGCGCTGCAAGCGCGCGGGCCGATCGAACCGTCAGATCACGTAGTCGTAGACCGCGTCGGCGAGGGTGTGGTCCATGGTGCGGGCCGGCTCCGCGCAGGTCGGGCAGTTGACCAGGCGCGCCGGCACGCCGGCGGCGGTGCAGCCCGCGCGGCACGGGCTTCAGCACCACCGAGCCCGAGGCGATCTTGGCGTAGTCGCCGATGGTGATGTTGCCCAGCACCTTGGCGCCCGGCGCCCAGCAGCACGCCCTTGCCGATCTTGGGATGGCGGTCGCCGCGCTCGGCGCCGGTGCCGCCCAGGGTCACGCCCTGCAGCATGGAGACGTCGTCGCCGACCACCGCGGTCTCGCCGATCACGATGCCGGTGCCGTGGTCGAAGAAGACGCCGCGGCCGATCGTCGTCGCCGGATGGATGTCCACCTGGAACAGCTCCGACGACCCGGCTCTGCAGATAGAAGGCCAGGGTCTCGCGGCCCTGCCCCCACAGCCAGTGGGCCACGCCGGTGGGTCTGCAGCGCCTGGAAGCCCTTGAAGAACAGGAAGGGCTGCACATAGCCCTTGCAGGCCGGGTCGCGCTCGAACACGGCCCGCAGGTCGGCCTCGGCCTTCTCGATGATGGTCGGATCGGCCGCATAGGCCTCCTCGGCCAGTCTCGCGCAGGCTCATGGCGCGCAGCTCCTGGTCGCCCAGCTTGCGCGCCAGCTGATAGGAAAGGGCGCTGGAAAACTGCGAATGGCGAATGACCACCGCGTTCAGCACCGAGGCGAGGCTCGGCTCCTGGCTCGCCATATGCGCGGCCTCGTTGCGCAGCGCCGCCCAGACCGGCGGGGCCGCGTCGACGTCCACGACTTCCAGGTGTTTGGCCATCCCTCGCCTCTCCCTCAGCCCAGCCTCGACGCGCTTCAACAAGCCGATATGGCGCGCCGGGACCGGCTCCCGCCAGAGGCGCCCCTCGAAGACGCCCGCCGTCGCATTGCGAAGGCGGCGCCGGCTCTATACCTGCGAAGACCTTTCGACAATCCTGACAGGAACGCGCCGCCCTTGACCGCAAACCCTCTTGACGCCTCTCGCCTTCGGCGAGGCCGCGCCGATCAGGCCGCGCCCGCGGCCCTGGATTTCCTGGCCCGCCGGCGATCCGCCTCGGCCATGAGCCTGCGCGCGCCGGCGCCGGACGAGCGACCAGTTGCGAGCGCCTTCTGACGCTGGCCGCGCGCGTCGCCGGACCACGGCAAGCTGGCGCCCTGGCGGTTCGTCGTGCTGTCAGGCGACGCCAAGGCGCGATTTCGTCGCGGCCCTGGAGGCCATCGCCCAAAGCCGGCCCGACGCGCGCCAAGGCCCTGGCCAAGCTCGGCAAGATCCGCGCGCCGCCGCTCACCGTCGCGGTGATCTCCCGCCAGGTCGCCGGCGAGATTCCCGAATGGGAGCAGCGGCTTTCCGCCGGCGCGCGTATGCACGATGCTGATCGTCGCCGCCCAGGCCATGGGCTTCGGCGCCAACTGGATCACCGACTGGTACGCCTACGATCCCCAGGCGACCGCGCTTCTGGGGCTGGCCGACGATGAACTGGTGGCCGGCTTCGTCCACATCGGCACGGCCGCCGAGGATCCCGCTGGAGCGGGTCCGGCCGGACATCGAGGCGATCACGCGGGTCTGGGCGCCTTAGAGCCTGATCCCTTCACACGGAACAGATGTGAAGGGTGAATCAGGCTCTACACTTTTGAATCTAGAGCAAATTATCCTCGGTTCGACGA
Source organism: uncultured Alphaproteobacteria bacterium (assembly GCA_963817995.1). GTDB lineage: Bacteria > Pseudomonadota > Alphaproteobacteria > Caulobacterales > Caulobacteraceae > Acaudatibacter. The sequence goes on along the minus strand of CAWFQJ010000001.1, from coordinate 9,790 downwards.
TTCCGTCGAACCGAGGTTTGCTCTAGCGGCCGCCGTAGGGCGCCACGCCCTGGTCGGGCAGCCACAGGCCTTCGGGCGCCGGCCCCGTTTGCCAGAAGACGTCGATGGGGATGCCGCCGCGCGGAAACCAGTAGCCGCCGATGCGCAGCCACAGCGGCTCGGCGCGCGCGACGATGGTCTTGGCGATGGCGAGGGTGCAGTCCTCGTGGAAGGCGCCGTGATTGCGGAACGCGCCCAGATAGAGCTTCAGCGACTTGGATTCGATCAGCCAGTCGGCCGGCGCATAGTCGATCACCAGTTGGGCGAAATCCGGCTGGCCGGTCACCGGGCACAGGGAGGTGAACTCCGGCGCGGTGAACCGGGCCAGATAGAGGCTGCCGGCCTGCGGGTTGGCCACGCGCTCGAGCACCGCCTCCTCCGGGCTCGCCGGCGCCTGAACCGCGCGGCCCAGCTGGGTGAGAGGAACCTCGTTCATGGCCCTGGCCTGTAGCGCCAAAATCCTTCGCGGCAAAACCCAGACCGCAAGGCCCAGACCGCAAGGCCCAAACCGCAAGTAACGGGTGGGCGGCGGCGCATCGAAACGGGAGAAAGCGCTCGGACAGAAGAGGAGCCATCCATGTCGTTCGCCATTTCCGGCCTGCCGGTCGAACCCTTCTCACCGCTTTTCGGCCGCTCCGATAGAGACCTCGCCGATCTCGGCGTCCGACGCGTCCTGGTCGAAGCGCCGCGCGTGGCGCCGTGCCGCGTCACCCTGCGCGACGCCGAGCCGGGAGAAACGGTGCTGCTCCTCAACCACGAGCACCAGAGCGCGCCGACGCCCTACCGTTCGGCCCACGCCATCTATGTCCGCGAGATCGCCAAGGCGGCGGCGCCCTTGTCGATGAAATCCCGGATGTCTTCGTGGGCCGCATCCTCTCCCTCCGCGCCTTCGACGGCGCCGGCATGATGACCGACGCCGATCTCTGCGAGGGGGCCGAGGCGACGGGCCTGATCGAGCGGCTGCTGGAGGACCCGGCCGTCGACTATCTGCACGCGCATAGCGCCAGGCGCGGCTGCTTCTTCGCCCGCATCGATCGGCTTTGACGGGCCGCGACAAAATTCGCCGGCGCCTCTATCAAGTCCGGAGGGCGTGAAACACGGAGGCGCGGTCATGGCGGGCAAGGATTTCGACGGCTGGGTGGTGCTGATCACCGGCGCCTCCACCGGCCTCGGCCGCGCCATCGCCGTGGAGGTCGCCGAACGCGGCGCAGGCACGGTGATCGTCAACTACGCCTCCAGCGAAGCGGAGGCGGCCGAGACGGTTCGGCTTGTGGAAGCCCAAGGCGCCAAGGGCGTCCTGGCCCGGGGCGATGTCGCCAAGGACGAGGATTGCCGGCGCATCGCCGCCGCCGCGGCGCCGTTCGGACGGATCGACGCCCTGTTCAACAACGCCGGCGTCACCAAGTTCGCCAACAATCACGCCGACCTGGACGCCGTCTCCGCCGAGGACTTCGTCCGGCTGTACGGGGTCAATGTGATCGGCGCCTTCCAGATGATCCGCGCGGCGCGGCCGCTTCTCGAATCGGCCGCCTCAGGCGGGCGCGGTGGTGAACACCGCCTCGGTGGCCGGCGTGCTCGGCATCGGCTCCTCGGTGCCCTACGCCGCCTCCAAGGGCGCATTGATCACCATGACCTTGTCCCTGGCGCGGGCCCTGGCCCCGAAGATCCGGGTCAACGCCGTGTGCCCGGGCTTCATCGATACGCCCTGGTTCGGCAAGGGCGTGGACGCCGCTTCCCTGGAGCGAATGCGCGCCGGCGTGGCCGCCTCGATGCCCCTCAAGGCGGCCTCCACCGCCGAGGATATCGCCGGCGCCGCGGTGTTTCTCGCCTCGCCCGCCGCGCGGCACATCACCGGCGAGACTCTGTTGGCGGACGCCGGACTGCACCTCGGCTACGCGCCGTTGGCGATGCGCTGATTCGGCCCCAGGCGCCGGCGCGCGCGCGGCGGCGCCTAAAAAACACTCACGCTTCATGCTGCGATGCACAAATGCTCATCTCTTGAGCATGGGTCTGGCGTTGGCAGGTTCGGAACCTGTGGCGAAGTTCGCCCGACCGCCAAAATGATCGAAGCGGTCGGAGCGTCTCAAGAATGAGGCGCCGTGCCGTGCGCGAGATCAAAATGAACAGGGGATCGAAGATGAGTATTTGGAAACAGGCGCTATGCGGCGGCGTCGCGGCCTTGGCGCTGGGCGGCGCCCAGCAAGCGCTGGCCGACGACCAGGCGGCCGCCCCGGCGCCGGCGGCCACGCCCGCCGCGCCTGCCGCGCCCACGGCCAACCCGATGGCGACCCCGGCCATGGGTCCGACCCTCTCGGCCAATCCGGACCCGTTCAACTTCACCCTGGGTCCAGCCGGCAAGATCTATGTGACCGGCGCCCTGACCGGCATGGCCATGACGCAAAACAATGTGACGCCCGGCGACCATCAGAGCTGGGGTGACATCACCAACGCCCAGATCTTCGTTCAGAAAACCGATGGCGTGTTCCAATTTTTCGTCGAGGCCGGGGATTATTCGCTGCCCGCCCTGGGAACCGCCTATGTGAAATCGAGCTCCGAGGTGCCCAACACCTTCGGCGTGGTGCCGGTGGCTTATGGCAAGCTGGCGCCGACATCATGGTTCAGCATCGAGGCCGGCAAGCTGCCGACCCTGATCGGGGCCGAGGGGATCTTCACCTTCGAGAACATGAATATCGAACGTGGCCTGCTGTGGAATCAGGAGCCGGTCGTGAGCGATGGCGTGCAGGTGAACGTCTCCCATGGCGCCTTCAGCGCCTCGGTCTCCATCAACAGCGGCCTCTATTCCAACAAATGGAACTGGATCTCGGGCCTCGCCACCTGGACGATCAACCCGCGCGACTCTCTGACCTTCTCCGCAGGCGGATATATGTCGAGCAATCCGTTCACCGGTCCATTCACCTACGCCGGCACGGTCACGCCGATCCCGCAAAACAACAGCCAGATCTTCGATCTGATCTTTACGCATAGCCAGGGGCCGTTCACGATCACCCCGTACTTCCAGTACACCAACGTGCCGTATCAACCTGGGATCGGCCTCTATTCGTCGGCTTCCACGGTCAGCGGCGCCATCCTGGCGAAATATTCCATTACGCCTGAGATCAGCATCGCCGGCCGCCTGGAATATGTAAGTTCGAGCGCCGGCAGCCCGCTGTGCTACAACTATACGCCCCCGCCCAGCGACTCGGTGCGGCCCGCCGACATCTACTGCTATCCGCAGACCAGCCTGCTCTATGGCCCGGGAAGCAACGCGTTTTCGATCACCATCACGCCGACCTGGCAGTACAAGGTGTTCTTCGCCCGCGCGGAGTTCTCCTACACCACGATCGGCAGCCACACCGACGGCTATGCGCTTGGCCCCAATTTCAGCGACACCAGCCAGGTGCGAGGCCTGATCGAAACCGGGATCTTGTTCTAGGGACCGATGTCTTTACGAGAACGATGATCGGGCGGCCGTGGTCTCACGGCCGCCCTTTTTCGTCCGGCTTAGGTGATCGTCGGCCCGATCCGGCGTAAGGCGTCTGGCGCCTGCAAAAAACCGGGAGTCGGAACGATGACCAAAAGCGTGGATGAAAAACGCGCCGCCTTCAGAGCCTTGCACGAAAGCGGCTGCTTCGTTCTGCCCAACCCGTGGGATGTCGGTTCGGCCATCGCCCTGGAGGGCCTCGGGTTCAAGGCGCTCGCCTCCACCAGCGCCGGCATGGCCTGGGCCATGGGACGGCCGGACACCGGCGTGACTCTCGACGCCGTGCTCGCCCACCTAACGGCCCTGGCGGCGGCGGTCGACATCCCGGTCAACGCCGATTTCGAGCACGCCTTCGCCGACGAGCCGGAGGGCGTGGCGGCCAATGTGGCCCTGGCGGTCGGAACCGGCGTGGCCGGGCTCTCGGTGGAAGACTCCACGGGCTCGGCGGAGACGCCGCTGTATGAGTTCCCCCTGGCGGTCGAGCGCATCGCGGCGGCCAGGTCGGCGATCGACGCCGCCGGCCGCGGCGCGGTGCTGACCGCGCGCAGCGAAGGCTTTATCTCTGGCCGCCCCGATCTGGCCGAGACCATCCGGCGCCTGACCGCCTTCGCCGAAGCCGGCGCCGACTGCCTCTACGCCCCCGGCCTCAGAAATGAGGCCGATATCTCCGAGGTGGTGAAGGCCGTGGCGCCAAAACCCGTCAATGTGCTGAGCCCCGGCGCGCCGGTCGCGACCCTGGCCGCCCTTGGCGTTCGCCGCATCAGCGTCGGCGGCGCGCTCGCCCGGACCGCCTGGGGCGAATTCCTGCGCGCCGCCAAGGAGATCGCCGAGGAAGGAACCTTCGGCGCCTTCGCCAGGGGCGCCAGGGGCGGCGACCTCAACGCCCTCTTCACCGGCAAGGCAAGGCCCTACACCTTCGAGTCTGGCGCCTAGGTCCAAACGCTCTCCTCCCGTTGGCGTGGGGGAGGGGGACCGCGAAGCGGTGGAGGGGGCTCCAGCCAGGCTGAAACGTCCGCGCCCTCATCTACCCCCCAAGCCAAACGCGGCTATCCTGCAGGCTGAGGATGAGGCGGGAGACGCCGATGCCCAAGGATGACCTGCCTTTGCTGACCTTCGCCGACGCGGCCTCGCTGGAGCGGTGGCTGGAGGATGAGGGCGAGGCCTCTCCCGGCGCCTGGCTCAGGTTCGCCAAACAGGGCGCGCCGGAGACGACGATCAGCAAATCGGACGCCATCGACCGCGCCCTGGCCCACGGCTGGGTCGATGGCCAGCTCGGCGCCGTGGACGCCCATTTCTTCAAGACCCGCTTTACGCCAAGAGCCCGATGCGTTCAGACGGAACAGATCTGAACGCTGAATCGGGCTCTACACTTTTAAATCTAGAGCAGGATTCAGATTTTAGACGATTCCGTCTAAAATCATCCTGCTCTAGGCGCCCCGGAGCGCCTGGTCACAGATCAATCGCCAGCGGGTCGAGCGGCTGGAGGCCGCCGGCCGCATGCGCCCGCGCGGCCGGGCGCGGGTCGATGAGGCCAAGGCCGACGGACGCTGGGCGGGCGCCTACCCCGCCCAGAGCGAAGCCGCGGCCGACGCCGACCTCAACGCCGCGCTCGACGCCGACGCCGGCGGCGCGCCAACTCTTCGACGCCCTGGATTCAGCCAACCGCTTCGCGATCCTCTACCGCGTGCAGCAGGCCAAGACGCCGGAAAAGCGAGCCGCCAAGATCGCCGAGATGGTGGGGATGCTGGGACGGGGGGAGACGGTGCATCCGAGGAGGGTGAAGCGGTCGCGATAGGGTGGCGGGAGACGGCCGAACGGTGGGGCGGTGGGGCGGTGGGGCGGTGGGGCGCGACGTGGGTTACCGGTCGGTCGCCCGAAAATGCGACTTCGACACGCGAACTTCGCCGGCGCGGACCGACCCTAGCGACCATACCACTGCTCGCTTAGGATAAAGTTGCCAAAGGGTGGGACAGTGAAAGATTCTAAAAGCAATATCATCGTCGGGTTGCTGGCGACATTCGCGGCAATTTTGGCCGCCGTGATTGGGGTCTACGCTACCCATGACATCTGGAGCCGCGGCACCAATGCACCGAAGCGGATGGTGATCGAACCGCTCGGCGTTGCGGACCCACTCGTCGACCTTCGCACCCCCGGCAGCAGTCTCACAATTTCGGTCCGGGCAGGCGAAAAGGAAATTCGAACACTTAGACTAGCTCAAGCGACGATCAAGAATTTGGGCAAGGCACCCATCCTACCGAGCGATTTCGTTGAGCCTCTGGCGGTCACAACAGTACCACCTTGGCGAATTGTGGCAGTTGCTAACGCCCATCAAGACATATCAGGTCTAGTGTCGTTGAAATGGACCAAGGTAAGCGAGACCGAGTTTGACGCACAGCCCGCGCTATTCAACCCCGGAGACCAAGCCTGGGCGGCAATCTACTTAGCCAATGATACAGTTGAGCCAACCGTGCCGCCTGGCGACCCGGCGCTGAACTGGAAGACTTGAGTGGTAAACCTCAAAGGGATCGAACCTGCACCCAGCGCGCTCGATACAATGCAGCGGAAGACCGGTTGGATCCAAGTATACATCTGGGGGTGGGGAGTGCTTTTTGTTCTTCTGTCGTTTACCGTTTATGCTTCCTTAAGTCTAATTTTGCTTCGCCGTGCCCAATTTCTCAAATCGTTGGAACTTCCTACATTTACGTTTGCAATCATGCTCCTCCTTCTAAACCTTGCCGCATCCGAAGCGAGCGCGACTTATATCTTCGGCATATCGCCGTTCGTCTCCATGCCCATCAACAATTGGGTCAATGCACCACCGATCATCGCCAATTTCGGGGTCTTAATTGCAATCTACCTGATCGGCCGAAGAGCGGCGTAAACACGTGGGATAACAAGTGCGGCGAAACGGTGACAGTCACTCCTGTCCCGGATCCCCTTAATTCCTTGTGGAGCGAACGGACTATGGAGTGGCTGCTCTCGCCAGGGACCTGAATTGCTCGGGTTCGCGCTATTTTTGGCGCTTGCCGCTGCGTCGCTGATCCTACCGCTGATCTCACCGGCTCTGGGGTCGACCAAATACGCACCAGCTTTCAACGCAGCCCTGTCCATCGGGACGGGCGAGCTTAGTCTCGTTTGCCTTCTACTATTTGGTGAACCAGAGGCTTGAGCATCGGCGACACAAGCTTCTACGCGACAGCTTGCGGCGCACCTATCATAACGCCAAGCACGACATCGTTCTGGCCGTAATCTTGGCCAGTCAGAAAGGCGGGCGAAGCGATCTGGTAGCCAACTCTGAGACCATCGACAAGGCGCTCACCATCCCAGGTTTTCGGCGCCTGTTCGCAGGTGGGCATGAAGCCGACGAAGGCTTCTATGCGTTCGAAAATCAGATGAGCGACAAAACCTATGAGTTTGATGAGATCGTCTTCAATCTAAAAACCATTACCCGCGCCGCCGCGCGTTTAATCGACGTCAGTCCTGGCGACGACCCACAGACCTATAACTTCTTCATTCGACTGGACATCCTAGTCGAGCGCATTTTGCGGAATGGGCCGGGCTATGACGAAAGCAAGTTACTCTGCAGCTTTGTGTGGGAGATTCTTGCTGGTCAAAACGCACTCGACGGAGACCTTGGGTACGATCCAATCGAGCGGGCGATTGAGCGGCTTTAGGTCATTGTTCTCCAACGGCGACAGGTACTCCTATCTCCGCGATTCGGACTACGCGCCGCTGCGCGCGCTGTTCAAAGCCATCGACAAGGAGGGGGCCGCACTGTCGGCGTAGGGCGACGCCTTTTAGGTCTTGGGCGGACGATTCGGCGCCAGCGCCAATAGCGCATCAGCCCGGGACGTCACCGGGGCCTGCGCTTGTTGGACAAGGCCATCGGCGACCCGACGTGCGAGGCGCCGGGCGTCGTTGCGGTCGGCGCCGCTGATCTCGGTCATCGTCCTGCCGTGCACATACTTTCTTCGCAGGTTGAACAGCCGCCCGTAAGTCACCGCCGCATGGGGATCGCCCAACAGAGCACCCACGCGCGCGCCCAAGGTCTTCTCGCGCGCCTGGTCGGCGCGCAACCCCAGGCCCGCCTCCAGCGTCGTCAGGTGGCCGATGAACTCGTCGATCCCTTTCGCCGAGAAGGCCGAGACGAGGAAGTGGACGACCGGCGTGGAGAACAGATCGGACGCCAGGGCCGCCTCGATCGCCCGCCAGCGCGCGTCATTCAGCCAGGGCTCTAGGCCGGCGAGGGCTTCGGAGCAGGCGTAGGTCAAAGGCCGCTCGTACTCGACCATCTCGCCGTCGTGACCCTGGTAGAAGTCGGGTGCCCAGCCAAGGCTGTCAGCGGCCGGTAGGCGCTCCGGCCGAACGAACAGGTCTTCGTCGATGGTGTAGACCCAGGGCGTCTGGAAGGCGCGCCAGTTGATGTCTTCGTGAGTCACCAGGTCCTCCCAAGGCGCGAGCAGCAGGGCGAACAACGCGGTCTCGACCGCTAGCGGGAATTGGCGCCGATGCGGTTCGATCTCCGCGAAGTCCCTACTCATATTGATGTGGAGATAAGGGAAGGCCCGGCGGCCTGGTGGATGCTCCAGAGCAGCCTCCTCGCGCACGACCAGCCATCGGAACTCGGCGAACCGTGGGTCAACAGGGGGCCCAGGCCGCCCAGTGGAGCGAACGTAGCCTGCAGGTCCGCAACTGAGAATTCGCGCACGACGTTCGGCCCGAAACTCAGGGACGGCAGTTCGTCGGCCACGTCCAGCGGGCATAGGTGTGTGCGCCAAACACGCTCCGCGGTCAGCCCCGTGGTGAGCCGGTCCGCGGCCGCCGACAGAGCGTCGTCCGACATCGTCCCGGCGCGGGCCGCGCCGGGGATGCCAAGGCGGTCTAGCGCCGCGCTCAAGGCGAAGTTCAGGCCGTCCTTCGAACCCGCCGCAGGATATTGGGCCTGCACCCAGCTCCGAAGGGCGACAAAAGCCGGATGGTCGAACGTAAAAGTTTGCCGGGTCGGACCCCGTGCAATGGTGCTCAACAGGTCGACCAGCGCCGGCACGGCGCTCATTCCGCCGCAAGATCGGGCGGCAAAGACCGCTCAATCATCGTTCGGATCTGGTCGGCGGACATCCGGTCGTGGCGTCCGTCGTAGGTCGCCGAGGTACCGTTCCACAGGCCCCCCTTCGTGACGAAGAGCATCTGGCCATTGAACCAGCGGGTCACCAGCCGGGACTTCTCAGGCAGAGGGATACGGACACCTTCGTCGTCGTAACCCAGGTCGCCCTGGTCCCAGACGGCGCGCTCGACATAGTCACCGTGCCCGAGTTCGAGGAGTTCCTCCCGGCGTCGCGTCCAGTGGTCGGCCGGGTAGTCGGGGTCGTCGTTCGCCGCGTAAACGCCGCTTGGCGAAAGCTCGCCCAGCTCGAGAAGGACGAAGGACTCCAAGGGCCGCCGGTCGATCCATTCCAAGGTCAGGCTCCGCGGCCGCGCCAGATGGATGGAGTCGTGTTCCATCTGGAACTCCAACACGCCCAGCTCGGTCGAGGAACCGATGGCCTCGAAATCCAGGCCACCGCCGGTTGGCAGATGCGCATGGCTGCGGGTGTGGGCCAGGACGCGGGCCAGGACATCGCGGATGGCGACCGCATTGGTCCAGGTGACCCGAGCCGAACGCGCGGGGTTCAGCTGTTGAAGCGTTTGGACCCAGGCGTTGCGGCACAGGTCGAGAAACGCATCGCGGCCCACCTTCGGGCCGCCTTTGGGCCGGTCAGGGAAAACACCGACCAACGGCGCCTTGGTCTCCAGCTGGCGGCGGGCGTGGGTGTAGCTCTGATAGCCTGCCTGGCGCGCGGCCAACTCCAGAGCTTCGGTGTGGGTGACGCCACACTCGGCTTTGAGTGTTCTGGCGAGGCGTTTGATGCCGTCAAGCGACAGCGGACGCAGTCCGTCGATCATGTCTATCTCCCGGCCCATCAGATACGCCGCCCGCCAACGTCTCTGGAGCCCGGTGATGACATGGGCTGGATGAGATCAATGCACTGCCTAACGGCTTGGCCTGGCGGGCGTCAGGCTCGTGCTGGGAGCCCATGCCGCCAATATAGCAGACGCAGCGATGGCCGAAAGGGTGCCGGCGAAAACGGAAGGGGGCATCCCCAACCCTTGCCTGGTGGGTTGGGGCGTCCACCGCAAAACGGAGCTAGGTCTATCGCCCGGACCTAGACCTACTTAATTTCAGCAAAAAGTCCCAACCGGCCTCTCGCTCCATCCCTCTCAGCGGCATTG